>NZ_VCCD02000004.1:0-534070 GCF_006323185.2 Variovorax sp. KBS0712
GCGGTCGGGCGAGGTCATTGCAGAATGCCTTTCGATGGGATCAAAAATTCTAGGAACAACCCGCCCGCGAGGTGTTCGGGTTCGGCGGCCATGACCGGCGCCCGCGCACCCGCCGCCGCCCCGAGGAGGAAGCCGCGCCAGTCCCGCGCGCGCCACACCTCGCAGGCCTTGCAGGAAGCCTTTGTTCGGCTTTTGGTCGAGAAGGGCTACGCCGCCATCACGATCCGCGAGATCGTGGCCGTGGCGGGCACGGGCCTGGGCAGCTTCTACGAATACTTCGAGAACAAGGAGGACCTGGCGCGCGTGTGCCTGCACCTGCGCTCCAAGGCGCTGCTGCTGGACATGCGCGCGGTCGTGGCCACGAACGAAGGCCGGCCGTGGCGCGAGATCGTCGACGCGGTGATCGATGCGCAGCTCGACGCGCACCGCACGCAGCCCGTGGCCTGGGGTGCGCACTACCTGCTGGAGCGCCACCTCTCCAGCCCCGAGGCCTACCGCAAGATGTACGACCGCTTCGTGGCCGAATGGGTGGGCGTGCTCGACGCGGCAGGGGACGTGGGGGCTGACGGCCCGCAGAAGAAGGAAGCGGCGCGCGTGTGCCAGACCATCATCTACGGCCTGGTCGCGCACACCCACATCGGCACGGGCGGGCGGCCCGACCTGCAGACGCTGTCACGCCAGTTGCGCGATGCGCTGCGGGGCTACCTGGCGACGGTCGCCTGAGGCTCTCGCTCAGCGCGACGACTTGTTCGTCGTGCCGCTGACGCCGGCGTCGATGGTGCCGAACACCGTCACGCCGCTGCCCGATGAAGACGTGGAGGAGGAAGAAGACGGCGACGGCGCGGTGCCGGCGCAGCCCGAGACCAGCAGACCGGTCGCAAGGACGGCGAGGGCGGCAAGGATCGACTTCACGGCAGGACTCCAGAAAACTGAGGACGTCCCACTATAGGCCGGGGGCTCCGGCCGCCCTGTAACAAAGACACCAGCCGCCGCAGGGGCGGCGGGGTTCAGCCTGCCACGCGCGGGTCGGTCGCCAGCAGCATCTCGACCATCGAACGCAGGTCGGCCTGCAGCCGCGCCGCGCCGGCCTCGTCCAGCGCCAGCGTGGCCTCGTCCATGTAGAGCTTGCGGTTGATCTCGACCTGGATGCTGTGCCGGTTCGCCGCCGGGTCGCCGTGCCGGCGCACCAGCTCCACGCCCTTGTACGGGTGGTTGTAGTCCACGCTGTAGCCGCGTGCGCGCAAGTGCGCGCACAGCCGCTGCGACAGCGCCGGGTCGGCCGTGCTGCCGTCGCGGTCGCCGATCACGAAGTCCGCGTGCGCCAGGCCCGGGAAGTCGGTGGCGTGGCTGCCCGACGCGCTCTCGCGCGGCCCGTGGGACCCGCGCGCGCAGCACGGTGGCGCGCCTGCCGCGCTGCTCGCGCACATCGCCGAACGCGCCGCGCCCGGCCCCGGCTGGCAGCTGGCGCGGCTCACGCTGGAGCTGGTGAAGCCGGTGCCGGTGGCGCCGCTGGCCACGCGCACGCAGTCGCAGGCCTCGCGCGCCACGGTGCGCGTGGGCATCGACCTGCTCGCGGGCGACACGGTGGTGGCCCGCGCGCACGCGCTGCTGCTGAAGACATCGCCGCTGACCTTGCCGGCGACCCTGCCCGCGGGCGACGCGCCGCGCGAACTGCGCCCGCTGCCCGAGGACTGCACCGAGCGCCTGCGCATTCCCGGCCTGCCCGACGGCCTCTCGTTCCACCAGACCGCCGTCGAATCGCGCCTCGCGCAAGGCGACATCGCGCAGCCCGGCGCGGGCGCCGCGTGGTTCCGGCTCGCGGTGCCGCTGGTGCGCGGCGTGGCCACCTCGCCCGCGATGCGCGCGGCGGCGGCGGCCGACTTCGGCAACGGCCTGAGCTGGGTGCTGTCGCCCGCCGACTTCCTGTTCTCGAACGCCGACCTCAGCCTGAACCTGTTCCGCGTGCCCGAAGGCGAGTGGATCGGCCTGCGCGCCAGCACCGAGATGCACGCCGGCGGCGCGGGCCTCACCGTGTCCCACCTGTACGACACGCGCGGCCTCATCGGCCTCGCGACCCAGACGCTGGTGGTGCGCGAACGCGCCGCCACGACCTGAACACGCCCCCCTTTCACCGATTCACGGAGACAACGCCATGACCATTCCCGGCATCCACCCCGACAACCAGGTCCCCGAGCTCAAGGACTACAACGTCTACACCAGCGACCCCGCGCTGCGCGGCGCGGTGGGGCGCGGCGGCGCCGCCTGGCGCGACGACGAACTGGTGCGCCAGGGCGCCGAGTACGGCGCCGAGGCCACGCTGCGCGCCGCCGAGGACGCCAACCGCCACGAACCCGAGCTGCACACGCACTCGCGCACCGGCACGCGCATCGACAGCGTGCAGTTCCATCCCGCGTGGCACACCATGATGTCGATCGCGCGGCGCAACGGCATCGCCAACCTGCCGTTCTTCGACGAGCGGCCTTCGGCCTGGGTGGGCTACGGCGCCTCGCTGTACATGCACAGCCAGATCGAGTCGGGCTCCACCTGCCCGACCACCATGACCAAGGCCTGCATCCCCGTGATGCGCCGCAACGCCGCGCTGTACGCCGACCTGCGCGACAAGCTCGCCGCCCACGTGCACGACCCACGCGACATCCCGCTCGAAGGCAAGATCTCGATGACCGTCGGCATGGGCATGACCGAGAAGCAGGGCGGCAGCGACGTGCGCACCAACACCACGCGCGCGGTGCCCGCGGGGAGCATGGCAAGTGGACCGTGGGGCGAAGAGTTCCTCATCACCGGCCACAAGTGGTTCTTCTCGGCGCCGATGTGCGACGGCCACCTGGTGCTGGCCAAGACCGACGAGCACGGCTCCTCGTGCTTCTTCGTGCCGCGCTGGCGGCCCGACGGAACCAAGAACGCGATCCACATCCAGCGCCTGAAGGACAAGGTCGGCAACCGCTCCAACTCCAGCAGCGAGGTCGAGTTCAAGGAAGCCTGGGGCGTGCTCGTGGGCGACGAGGGCCGCGGCATCCCGACCATCATCGAGATGGCCACCGTGACGCGGCTGGACTGCGCGCTCGCCAGCGCCGGCTTCATGCGCCAGGGCTTCGCGCAGGCGCTGCACTACACGCGCAACCGCTTTGCCTTCGGCAAGGCGCTGGTCGACCAGCCCGTGATGACCGAGCTGCTGGCCGACATGGCGCTCGAAACCGAAAGCGCCACGCTGCTGGCGATGGAACTCGCGTCGCGCTTCGGCTCGCCCGCGCCGCTGGACACGGCCTGGCGCCGCCTGCTCACGCCGGCCGCCAAGTTCTGGAACTGCAAGCGCGCGGTGGCGCTCACGGGCGAGGCGATGGAGGTGTTCGGCGGCAACGGCTACGTGGAAGACGGTCCGATGGGCCGCCTGTTCCGCGAGGCGCCCGTCAACTCGATCTGGGAAGGCTCGGGCAACGTGATGTGCCTCGATGTGCTGCGCGCCGTGTCGCGCAACCCCGACGACGCGCACCTCGTGCTCGACCACCTGCAGGAAGTGACCGCCGGCGAAGCGCGCCTGCAGACCGAGGTGCAGGCCCTGCGCCAGATGGTGCAGCTGGCGCCGCAGGACCTGGAGCGCCAGGCGCGCCGCTTCACGCAGCGGCTGGTGCGCGCGGCGCAGGCCGGCCTGATGCTGCAGCACGCGAGCCCGCTCGCGGCGGCCGCGTTCGTGTCCAGCCGCTTCGATCCCGACTGGGGCCCCGTGACCGGCATCAGCGCCGGCACCAGCGACCCCGCGGCGCTGGTGCGCGCCGCCTGGCACTGAGCACGGAGCCGACACGGATGGATTTCGTTTCCCTGCTCGACCAGCACGCCCGCACCCAGCCTGACCACGAATGCCTGCGCGCCGCAGGCCGCGCCTGGACCTATGCCGAGTTCGCCGAGCTCTCGCGCCGTGCCGCCACCGTGCTGCGCGACCAGGGCGTGGGCGCCGGCGACAAGGTCGCGCTGCTGTGCTTCAACACGGTCGGCTTCGTCGCCGCGATGTTCAGCGCCTGGCGCCTCGGCGCGGCCGTGGTGCCGGTCAACCACAAGCTGCAGGCGCCGGAGATCGACTACGTGCTGGCCCACGCGGGCGTGCGCCTGTGCGTGGCCGACGGCACGCTCGCCACGCAGGTCGCCGCGCGCATCGCGCACCGCTGCGACTGGCTCGCGACCGACAGTGCCGCCGACGGCCTGCCGATGCTCGACGAGCTGATGGCGCAGGCCGCACCGCTGGGCGGTGACGACACAAGCGCCCCGGCGCCCGGCACCGACACGCTGGCCCAGGTGCTCTACACCTCGGGCACCACGGGCAAGCCCAAGGGCTGCCTGCACAGCCACCGCAACGTGTTCATGGCGGCGGTGTGCACGGCGGCGGGCATGTCGCTGTCGCGCAACGAGCGCACGCTGGTCGCGATGCCGGTGTGGCATTCGTCGCCGCTCAACAACTGGCTGCTGGGCACGCTGCTGATGGGCGGCACCGTGGTGCTGCTGCGCGAGTACGCGCCCAAGGCCTTTCTCGACACGCTGGCCGAAGAACGCATCACCTTCACCTTCGGCGCGCCCATCGCCTTCCTGGCGCCGCTGTCGGTGGTGCCCGACGTGCAACGCTACGACTTCAGCGCGATGCGCCTGTGGGCCTACGGCGGCGGCCCGCTCGGCGCCGACATGGCGCGCAAGCTGGCCGACAGCTACCGCAGCGACCGCTTCGTGCAGGTCTACGGCATGACCGAATCGGGCCCGCTGGGCACGGTGCTCTACCCGGAAGACGCGATCGCCAAGGCCGGCTCGATCGGCCGCGCGGGCGTGCCCGGCGTGGCGATCGAGGTGCGCCACCCCGACGGCCGGCGCTGCGGCGCGGGCGAGGTCGGCGAGATCCACCTGCGTTCGCCGGCCGTGATGCAGGGCTACCTCGACAACCCGCAGGCGAGCGCCGAGGCCTTCGATGCGCAAGGCTGGTACCGCACGGGCGACCTCGCGCGGGTGGACGAGGACGGCTTCCTGTTCATCGTCGACCGGCTGCGCGACATGATCATCACGGGCGGCGAGAACGTCTATTCGAAGGAAGTGGAAGACGCGCTGGGCGCCCACCCCGACGTGCAGGACGTGGCCGTCATCGGCCGCCCGCACCCCGAGTGGGGCGAGACCGTGACGGCCGTGCTGGTGGCGCACGGCGGACGCGCGCTCGAAGCGCGCGAGCTGGTGCGTTTTCTCGAGGACCGGCTGGCGCGCTACAAGATCCCGCGCATCTTCGAAGTGCGCGAGAGCCTGCCGCGCACGGCGACGGGCAAGCTGCTCAAGCACCTGCTGCGCGACGCGGCGTGAGCGTTGGGCAGTGCAGTCGTTGATCGACCGGCACAACGACAGCGCTCAGCGGGCGCAGGACACTGGGTGCTTCCCGCAGCGAAATCAAGGAGGAGGCCGAAGGCCGGGGGACATTCGCGGAGGGAAGTACCCGGTGGCCTGTGCACGCGCCCCGAACAGCAACACTCAGCGCCGCAACAACGCCTGCCGCAGCAACCGCGCCGCGCGGTTGCGAATGCGCCCCTGCATCTCGCGCATGCTGGTGCGCGGCGCCACGCGGGCGGTGGCGCAGGCCCACAGGAAGTCGTGCAGGATCGGCGTGTCGTCCACGGTCTCGGTGCTGCCGTACTTGTGGAACTCGGGGTGCCACTGGGTCGCCGCGATGTAGCCGCGCCCCTTCTCGGGCCGGCGGCGGATGGCCTCGGGCACGCGGTCCGGCAGGCTCCAGGCCTCGATCTCGAAGCCGGGCGCGAGCCCCTTGATGCCCTGGTGGTGGATGCTGTTGACGCGCGCCGTGCGCACCTCGGGGTACAGCTTCGCCAGGCGCGTGCCTTCGACGATCTCGATCTGGTGGAAGTTCTGGTCGTAGGTCACCGGGTCGCGGTGGCGCAGCGTCTCGGGGTGGCCGTGCTGCTCCTCGATGTCCTGGTAGAGCGTGCCGCCGAAGGCCACGTTGATCAGCTGCAGGCCCCGGCACACGCCGAAGATCGGCTTGCCGGCCTGCTCGAAGGCCTCGACCAGCGCGAGGTCGTACAGGTCGCGGATCTGGTCGCCGATCCAGGCGTCTTTCAGGGGCTCCTCGCCGTAGCTGCCGGGCCAGACGTCAGCGCCGCCGTGCATCACCACGCCGTCGAGCCACTCGGCGTAGTGCGACAGCTTGGTGTCGCCGCGCGCCGTCTCGCCGGTGGGGCAGGGCACCATCACCACCATCGCGCCGGCCGACATGAGCCAGTGGGCGATCGATTGTTCGACGTACTGCAGCGTCTTGTTCGTGAAAAGCGAGCGGGCCGGGTCGGCGTGCGAGAAGCAGGCGGACAAGCCGATCTTGAGCCGGGCGGCGACAGGCTGAGACATGTCGATGGGTTCCCTGTGGACAAAGTTCATTGTGCGCCCATCGAACTTCGGTCGTGTGTCAGCCGAACCCCCGAAGTATGCTGTGCGGCGCATCAGGAGACACGCATGAAGACGATCAAGGGGCCGGGCATTTTCCTGGCCCAGTTCGCGGGCGACACGGCCCCGTTCCACTCGCTCGACGCCATCGCCGGATGGGCCGCGGGCCTCGGCTACAAGGGCGTGCAGATCCCCAGCTGGGACACGCGCCTCATCGACCTCAAGCGCGCCGCCGAAAGCAAGACCTACTGCGACGAGATCAAGGGCACGCTTGCGGGCCACGGTCTGGAGATCACCGAGCTCTCGACCCACCTGCAGGGCCAGCTGGTCGCGGTGCACCCGGCCTACGACGCGGGCTTCGACGGTTTTGCGGCGCCCGAGGTGCGCGGCAACCCCGTCGCACGCCAGCAGTGGGCGGTGCAGCAGCTGCACCACGCGGCCAAGGCCTCGGCGAACCTCGGGCTCACGGCGCACGCGACCTTCTCGGGCGCGCTGGCCTGGCCGTACCTGTATTCGTGGCCGCCGCGCCCGGCCGGCCTCGTCGAGGAAGCCTTCGACGAACTGGCGCGCCGCTGGCGCCCGATCCTCGATGCCTTCGATGCCGTGGGCGTCGACGTGGGCTACGAAATTCATCCCGGCGAAGACCTGCACGACGGCGTGAGCTACGAGATGTTCCTGGAGCGCGTGGGCAACCACCCGCGCGCCTGCCTGCTGTACGACCCGAGCCACTTCGTGCTGCAGCAGCTCGATTACCTGGCCTACATCGACCACTACCACGAGCGCATCAAGCTCTTCCACGTGAAGGACGCCGAGTTCAACCCGACCGGCAAGCAGGGCGTGTACGGCGGCTTCCAGAGCTGGATCAACCGCGCCGGGCGCTTCCGCTCGCTGGGCGACGGGCAGGTCGACTTCAAGGCCATCTTCTCGAAGATGGCGCAGTACGACTTCCCGGGCTGGGCAGTGCTCGAATGGGAGTGCTGCATCAAGCACCCGGAAGACGGCGCGCGCGAAGGCGCCACCTTCATCCGCGACCACATCATCCGCGTGGCCGACCGCGCCTTCGACGACTTCGCAGCGGGCGGGGCGGACGTGGCGGCGAACCGGCGGATGCTCGGGATCTAGGGCCTGTTCACCCTATTTCCGGGGTCGCGAAGGTCTGCCAGCGCGGGCCAATCAAGGCGCGTGACGCCGCGCGTGCATGCGCACGCGCAAGGAGCGCAACGCCGAGTGGCCCGCGCTGGCGGACCTTCCCGAAGGGTTGGCTTGCCAACGCGACCCCGGAAATAGGGTGAACAGGCCCTACCTCGTCGAACGGATCGCGTCGTCGAGGATCTCGAGGCCGCGATCGATTTCTTCCGGCTTCACGTTCAGCGGCGGCGCGATGCGCCACACGGCCGCCATGCCACCGACGGCCACGATGTTCATGCTCAGGCCGCGCGCCATGCAGGCGTCGGTGATGGCGCGGCCGCGCTCGGCGTCGGGTTCGCGGGTCTCGCGGTCCTTCACCAGCTCCACGCCCTGCAGCAGGCCGTGGCCGCGCACGTCGCCGATCACCTCGTGCCGCGCCTTCAGCGTGGCCAGGCCCCGGCTCAGCCGCTCGCCCATGGCGACGGCGCGCTGGTTGAGCCCTTCTTCCTCGAGCACGTCGAGCACCGCCAGGCCGACCTCGGCCGGCAGCGGGTCGGACACGTGCGAGGTGACGTGGACGAAGCCCTTCTCGTGGCAGTCCTGCTCGATCGCCTCGCTGGTGACCGTGGCGCCGATCGCCAGGCCGCCGCCCAGCGTCTTCGAGACGGTGAGGAAGTCGGGCACCACGCCCGCCTGCTCGAACGCGAAGTTGCTGCCCAGGCGGCCGAAGGCGGTCTGCGCTTCGTCGAGGATCAGCAGCATCCCGCGCTCGCGGCACTTGGCCTGCAGCTTCGGGAAGTAGCCGGCCGGCGGCACGATCACGCCGCCCGAGCTCAGCACCGGCTCGGCGATGAAGGCCGCGAGCGAGCCGCTGGACTGCGCATCGACCATGTCGAAGCCGACATCGAGGCACGTGGTGTCGCAGGCGTCGCGGCAATGGCGGATGGGGCAGCGGTAGCAGTTCGGCGCGGGGATCGACATGGTGCCGGGCTTGCGCGGCCCGTAGTCGACGTGGTGCCGGCCCGCGAAGGTGAGTGCGGCCATGCCGCCGTTCACGCCGTGCCAGCCGCCGTTCAGGCCCACGATCTCGTAGCGGCCGGTGGTCACGCGGGCCATGCGCGCGGCGGCCTCGTTGGCCTCGCCGCCGGTGGACAAAAACAGCGATTTCGACAGCGACGGCGGCAGCATGGCCGCCAGCCGCCCGGCCAGCGCCGGCACGGCCGGCCCGACAAAGCCGCTGTACAGGTGCAGCGCGCCCTCGCAGGCCTTCTCGATCGCCGCGACGATGCGCGGGTGGTTGTGGCCGATGGTGGCGCACATCTGGCCCGAGGTGAAGTCGAGGATCTCGCGCCCGCTCGCGTCCCACAGCGTGGCGCCGCGCGCCTTGACGATGACATGCGGGCTCAGCCCCATGCCGTAGCGCACGAGGTGCTTGCTGACCACGGGGTCGTAGGTTGCGCCTTCGGCCATCGGATGCTCCTTGTTCGTCGGGGGAGCCCCAGCGTAGCCATCGGCCGCGAAATCCGGTGTCGTTGTGCGGGCCCGAAAACGAAGCCGATTGCGCGCACCTTGCGCCACACTGGCGGCACCATGAAAACCGGCACCCTCGATCGCATCGACCAGTGCATCCTGGCCGAACTGCAGGCCGACGCGGGCCTGCAGAACCAGACGCTGGCCGAGCGCGTGAACCTCTCGCCCTCGGCCTGCCTCAAGCGCGTGCAGCGGCTGCGGCGCGCGGGCGTGATCCGCGAAGAAGTGGCGATCCTCGACGCCGCGCGCGTGGGGTTCCCGGTGCTGGTGATCTCGCGCGTGTCGCTGCGCAGCACCACGCGCGAGGCGATCGGGGCCTTCGAGCGCAAGGTGCATGCGCTGCCGCAGGTGCTGCAATGCCACTGCGTGGCCGGCGAGACCGACTTCGTGCTCGTGATCTGCGCGCGCTCGCTGCCCGACTACCAGGCCTTCGCGCAGGAGCAGCTGGGCGACGCGCTGGAGCTGGAAAACTACTCGAGCGACATCGTGCTGTCGACCACCAAGTTCACGACGCGGCTGCCGCTGGACAGCACCTGAGGGCGCCGCCGCTACAGCAGTCGCACCAACCGCCGGATCGCGCCGTCAATCTGCGACTCGGCGATCAACCCGAAGCCGAAGGCCAGCCCGTTGGGCGCGTCGGGCGCCTGCGGTTCGGGCGCGAAGCGCGACAGCGGCGGCAAGGTGATGCCGGCCGCCGCGGCGCGTTCGACCACCACATGGTCGCGCGCGCCGCCATGCAGCCAGGCTGACAGGTGCAGGCCGGCATCGGACGGGATCGCCTCGAGCCGACCCGCGCCGTGGCGCGCCAGCGCGTCGAGCAGGGCGCTGCGCCGTGCGCCGTACAGCTTGCGCATGCGGCGGATGTGGCGCGCCAGGTGCCCTTCGGCGATGAAGGCCGCCAGCGCCTCCTGCCCGAGCACCGGGCCGTGCCAGTCGGCCAGCTCGCGCGCCCGCACCAGCGCCGCGCGGGCCCAGGGCGGCGCCACCACGAAGCCCAGGCGAAGCGCGGGGAACAGGCTCTTGGAGAAGGTGCCGACGTAGAACACCGAGCCGGCGCGGTCGAGCGTCTGCAGCGCGTCGAGCGGGCGGCCGGCAAAGCGGAACTCGCTGTCGTAGTCGTCCTCGATGAGCACGGCGTTGCGCGCCCGCGCAAAGGCCAGCAGGGCGGCCCGGCGCGGCGGCGACATGGCCACGCCGGTGGGAAACTGGTGCGAGGGCGTCACGCAGACCACGCGCGCCTCGGGCGGGATGCGGTCCACGCACAGGCCTTCGTTGTCGGTCGGCACCGTGACCACCTTCGCGCCGGCGGCCAGCATGGCCTCGCGCAGCGAGGGATAGAACAGCTGCTCGACCGCCACCACCGTGCGCCCCGGCACCACCAGGATGCGCGCGAGCAGCCCGAAGGCCTGCTGCGCGCCGGCCGTGACCACGATGTCGTCGGCCGTGCAGCCGACCGCGCGCGTGAACGACACGTGCACCGCGATCGCCTCGCGCAGGGCGCCCTGGCCCTGGGGGTCGGCGTAGTCGGCGGTCTGGCGCGCCACGCGGCGCAGCGCGCGGTCGGACAGGCGGCGCCAGATGTCGAACGGAAGGCGCCGACATCGGGCAGGCCGACGCGGAAGTCGTCGCGCGCGGCCCGCGGCTGCAGCGTGGGGCGAGGTCGGCGCCGGGCACGTTCAGCGGCACCAGCCGCGGATCGCGCCGGGGCGCGGCGCCCGCCTCTTGGCGCGGCGCGGCCGCGGCGCAACGCGGGCAGCGTGTCGGCCACGTAGGTGCCGGAGCCCGGCGCGCCAGCAGGTAGCCCTCGCTCAGCAGCAGGTCGTAGGCCGCCAGCATGGTGTTGCGCGACACGCCCAGCCGCTGCGCCAGCGCGCGCGTGGCGGGCAGGCGCGCGCCGGGCTGCAGCCGGCCGTCGAGGATGGCGTCGCGCAGCTGGCGGTGCAGCGCGCGCAGCAGGTCGCGCGAACCGGCGACCGGCAGGCGCAGGGCAAGCTCGAAAAGTGGCTCCATGATCTTTGCCGATTGTGGTTCTTTTGAAGAGCCGCCTGCAATCCTATTCTGGAGGCCTTGGAACACCCACCCATGGAGTCCTTCACCATGCACACCGCTCCTGAAACCCCGCAGCAACCGCCCGCCGAACGCCTGCCCCTGGGCCTGGCCTGGCTCGCGCTGGGCGCCTTCGCCATCGGCACCGAAAGCTTCATGGTCGCCGGCCTGCTGCCGGTGCTGGCGGCCGACCTGCAGGTCAGCGCCGCGCAGGCCGGCCAGCTGGTGCTGCTGTTCGCGCTGAGCTATGCGATCGGCTCGCCGCTGATGGCCGCGCTGCTCGCGCGCTTCGGGCGCCGCCCGCTGCTCATCGCCAGCCTGGCGACCTTCGCGGGCCTCACGGCGGCGGCCTCGATGGCGCACGGCATCGCGCAGCTGGCCCTGGCGCGCGTCGCGCTCGGGCTGGTGGCGGGCGTGTTCCTGCCGACGGCCAGCGCGGTGGCGGCGGCGATGGTGTCGCCCGCGCTGCGCGGCCGGGCGCTGGCCATCGTGACCGGCGGCGGCACCGTGGCGGTGGCGCTCGGCGTGCCGCTGGGCGCCTGGATCGCGGGCTGGGGCGGCTGGCGCACGGCCTACCTGCTGATCGCCGCGGTGGCGGCGCTGGCCACCTGGGGCCTGTTCGTGGGGCTGCCGCGCACGCTGGCGCAGGCCCCCACTGACGCGGCCCCGCGTGCCGCGGCCTTCGCCGTGGCGCGCGAGCCCGGCGTGGCGCCGGCGCTGCTGGCCACGGTGCTGTGGGCCACGGGCGGCTTCAGCTTCTACACCTACATCGCGCTGTTCCTCGGCCACACGCTGGGCTTCGGGGCCGAGGGCGTGGGCGCGGTGTTCTTCGCGATCGGCGTGGCCGCCGCGCTGGGCACCGCGACCGGCGGCTGGGCCACCGACCGTTTCGGCGCCGACCGCATGGCGCGCGGCTTCGCGCTGGCGCTGGTGGTGATCATGGGCGGACTCTCGTTCGCCGCACAGGTGCTGCCGCGCGGGCTGGCGCTGCCGCTGATCGTGGGCCTGTCGGCGCTGTGGGGCTTCGCCGGCTGGGGCTTCGGGCCGGCGCAGGCGGTGCGGCTGATCCGGCTGGCGCCCGATCGCGCGCCGATGACGCTGTCGCTCAACGCCTCGGCGGTCTACCTGGGCATCGCGGCGGGCTCGGGGCTGGGCGGCGCGACCATCGCGTGGTTCGGCGTGAGCGCGGTGGGCTGGGTGGGCGCCGCCGCCCAGCTGGCGGGGCTGGTGCTGCTGTGGCGCGCGGCGCGGCGGGCCCGGTCGGCCGCGCCTGCGGCGTCGACGGCGCCGGCCTGCGCCTGACTCTGCGGCGGGTTGCTATATTTTCAATAGCTACCTTTGCAGGATGGATGGCCCTTCGGGGCCTTTTTCATGCGGGCGTTGTTTTTAAGACAAGCAACTGTCATGCCCTGCAAGCTATAATGTCGGGTTCGTTTCGATACCACGACGAAGAATTTCGTCACCCCCGCCGGCCGATCTGCGTTGCCATCTGAATCCGGGATCCAGGATTCATCAGGCTTCTCGTTTCCAGCCCTCGGGCCACGCCGGCTTTCACAGTGTGTTGGAGCGCCAGACCGGGCGCCCATGAATGCCACCACTGCCTTCGTTCCTGTTGAAGCGAATCGCGCGTGCGGCGCGTCCGTTCTCACTAATTTTTCGGCATTGCGCGCCCCGCACCGGCACGCAGCGCCCCAGGCTTCATGGACACTTTCGCAACAGCATCGCGGTGGGCAGGTTTCTGCTTCCCGCACCGCAACGACAGATTCCTGGACGCCGGCTGACCCGCCGGCCGACTGAAACCAACACGCCCATCTTCATCTCCAACACACATCGAACGATTCAGAGGTAATCACACATGCCCAAGGAAGAACTGATCGAAATGAACGGCGCAGTGACCGAAGTCCTGCCCGACTCGCGCTACCGCGTCACGCTCGACAACGGCCACCAGCTGATCGCCTACAGCGGCGGCAAGATGCGCAAGCACCACATCCGCATCCTGGCCGGCGACAAGGTCTCGCTCGAGCTGTCGCCCTACGACCTGACCAAGGGCCGCATCACGTTCCGCCACCTGGAACGCCGCGGCCCCCCGCCGACCAACTCGGGCAACAACACGCCCCGCCGCTGAGCGACGCCCGGCCGGCCTTGCAGAGCGCCCTCCCGGAGGGGGCCCTGCAAGGCCTTTGTCTTTTCCGGGCCGTCACTTTTTCCCCTTTGCGTTTTCCTGTCTGTCTGTCTCCGGCTGCCGAACGATGAACTCCACCACCTCCCCAGCCGGCGGCCTCCAGGCCGAACCCCACGGCTTTGCCACGCTGGCGCTGTCGCCCCAGATGCTGGCCAACCTCACCCAGCTCGGCTACACGCAGATGACGGCCATCCAGGCCGCCGCACTGCCGCCCGCCTTGCTCGGCAAGGACCTGATCGCCCAGGCCAAGACCGGCAGCGGCAAGACCGCCGCCTTCGCGCTGGCGCTGCTGTCCAACCTGAACCCGCGCCGCTTCGCCATCCAGGCGATGGTGCTGTGCCCCACGCGCGAGCTGGCCGACCAGGTCACGACCGAGATCCGCCGCCTGGCGCGCGCCGAAGAAAACATCAAGGTCGTCACGCTGTGCGGCGGCGTCGCGCTGCGCGGGCAGATCGCCAGCCTGGAGCACGGCGCGCACATCGTGGTGGGCACGCCGGGCCGCATCATGGACCACCTGGAGCGCGAGAACCTCGACCTCTCGGCGCTCAACACGCTGGTGCTCGACGAGGCCGACCGCATGCTCGACATGGGCTTCTTCGACGACATCGTGAAGGTGGCGCGCCAGTGCCCCAAGGAACGCCAGACGCTGCTGTTCTCGGCCACCTACCCCGAAGGCATCGCCAAGCTCGCGCAGCAGTTCATGAAGAACCCCGAGCAGATCACGGTGCAGGCCCAGCACGAAGGCAGCAAGATCCGCCAGCGCTGGTACCAGGTGAAAGACAGCGAGCGGCTGCACGCCGTGAGCCTGCTGCTCGACCATTTCCGTCCCGTGAGCACGCTGGCCTTCTGCAACACCAAGCAGCAGTGCCGCGACCTCGTCGACGTGCTGCAGGCGCAGGGCTTCAGCGCGATGGCGCTGTTCGGCGAGCTGGAGCAGCGCGAGCGCGACCAGGTGCTGGTGCAGTTCGCCAACCGCAGCTGCTCGGTGCTGGTGGCCACCGACGTGGCGGCGCGCGGCCTGGACATCGCGCAGCTCGAAGCCGTGATCAACGTCGACGTGACGCCCGACTCCGAGATCCACATCCACCGCGTGGGCCGCACCGGCCGCGTGGGCCAGCAGGGCGGCTCGGAAGGCCTGGCGCTGAACCTGGCCAGCATGAACGAGATGGGCTTCGTCGGGAAGATCGAACAGCTGCAGGGCCGCGAGTCCGAATGGCACCAGCTTACCGAGCTCACGCCCGCCAAGGGCGCACCGCTCACGCCGCCCATGGCCACGCTGCAGATCGTGGGCGGGCGCAAGGAAAAGATCCGCGCCGGCGACGTGCTGGGCGCGCTGACCGGCGACTGCGGCTACACCAAGGACCAGGTCGGCAAGATCAACGTCAACGAGTTTTCGACCTATGTCGCGGTGGACCGCGGCATTGCCGAAGAAGCCGCCCGCAAGCTCGGCAACGGCCGCGTGAAGGGCAAGAGCGTCAAGGTGCGCCTGCTGACACCGCAGTCGACCTGACATCCCTCCCATGCTCCTGTTTGGGCGCTTGGCAGACGAAATCTGCCGATGTGGCCTAATCGGGGGTCGAACATCTTTTTTATCCGAGCTTTCCATGCCCAAGAAAATCCGTACCGAAGCCGACCGTCTTGCCAGCCCGAAGCCGACGCCCATGCCCGGCTACACCGTGCCGCGCAACGGTGGCGGCCAGAAGATCAGCCTCGAGCGCGGCACCGCCACGCGCAGCAAGAAGAACCCGGGCAAGCGCCCGAGCAAGGGCGGCTGATCCAGCCCCCGCGGCTCTTTCTTCGGAGCCACGACGAACGCGCCCCCGGGCGCGTTTTGTCATTGGGGCCTGCCCTGCATCACGCGCCGCCATGTCCGACGACAACCAGATCTACATCCCGCCCTCGTTCTTCGCGGTCTACAGCGACACGCGTCAGCGCCTGAGCGAGCCGATCGGCGTGGTGCGCGCGCGCTACGAGATCTGCGAAGACCTCGCCGGCCACCTCGTGGGCCATGCGCAGATCCAGCACCACACCGAGGTGCCGGTCGAAAGCGAGATCCTGCGGCGCATCCACGCCGGGCTCGCCACGCCGGAATCGGGCGTGTCGGTGCCCGAGGCCGGCTGGATCGTGCATCGGCTGGCCGAGCTGCTGGGGTGGGAAGCGCCCGAGATCGCCGAGCCGGCGGGCGACTAGCCTGCGCGCGCCTCAACGCGCCGCGAACCGCTCCAGCAGGAAGTCGACGAAGGCGCGCGTCTTCGCCGCCAGGTGACGCGAGGGGTACACGGCGTACACCGGCGTGCGGTCGGCCTCCCAGTCGGCGAGCACGGCTTCGAGCCGGCCCGCCGCCAGTTCCTGTTCGACATAGATGCGCGGCACCAGGCTCAGGCCGAAGCCCGCGAGCAGCGCGTCGCGCACGGCGATGCTGGAGCTGACCTTGTAGCGCCCGTCGATAGGCACCGCCACGCTGCGCCCGGCGCGGCGGAAGGTCCATTTGTTCGCGTGGCCCGACAGGGTGAACTGCACGCACTCGTGGGCCTTCAGGTCTTCGGGCGCGGCCGGCCGGCCGTGGGCCGCGAAGTAGCCGGGCGCGCCGCACAGCACGTGGGTCATGGTCATGAGCTCGCGCGCGACCAGGCTCGAATCTTCCAGCCGGTCGCTGCCGCGGATCGCGAGGTCGTAGCCTTCGCCGATGAGGTCGATGCGGGTGTCCTGCAGGTTCAGCTCGAGCCGCAGGTTGGGGTGGCGCGCCATGAAGGCGGGGATGTGCGGCGAGATGCAGGTCAGCGCGAAGGTCAGCGGCGCGCTCACGCGCAGCACGCCGCCCGGGCTCGCGCCCACGGGCGCCAGCGCCGCGTCGGCCTCGTCCAGGTCGTCGAGGATGCGCGCGAGCCGCTCGACGTAGGCCGCGCCGGCCTCGGTGAGGCTCATGCTGCGCGTGGTGCGGTTGATCAACCGCACCTTCAGGTGCGCCTCCAGCTCGGCGATGTTCTTGCTGACGGCCGCGGCCGACAGCCCCAGCTGCCGCGCGGCGCCGGCGAAGCTGCCCGCCGCGGCGGTGGTGCGAAAAACCTTGAGAGCGGTGAGATGGTCCATGGGCCGGCGCTCGATTGACGACTGTCAGTAAATAATCAATTCATTATTCGAGCATTCACAACCACAGGTCAACGGCCTAGATTCGAGCCATGACCTCCACCACCAACCGCACCACCGACGTCCTGCTCACCGCGATCGCGCCTGCGGTCTGGGGCAGCACCTACATCGTGACCACCGAGCTGCTGCCGGCGAACTACCCGCTGACGGTGGCGCTGCTGCGCGCACTGCCGGCAGGCCTGCTGCTGATGCTCATCGTGCGCCAGCTGCCGCCCCGGGCGTGGTGGGGGCGCATCCTGCTGCTGGGCGCGCTGAACTTCTCGGTGCTGTGGGCGATGCTGTTCCTGGCCGCCTACAGGCTGCCGGGCGGCGTGGCGGCCACCATCACCTCGGTGCAGCCGCTGTTCGTGGTGTTCCTGGCCGGCCTGCTGCTGGGCGCGCCGGTGCGCGCGCTGTCGGTGGCGGCGGCCGTGATCGGCATGGGCGGCGTGGCGCTGCTGGTGCTCACGCCGAACGCCGCGCTCGACGCGCTGGGCATCGCCGCGGCACTCACGGCGGCGGTGTCGATGGCCTTCGGCACGGTGCTGAGCCGCCGCTGGCAGCCGCCGGTGTCGGCGCTGACCTTCACGGCCTGGCAGCTGACGGCCGGCGGCCTGCTGCTGCTGCCGGTGGCGCTGTGGCTGGAACCGCCGCTGCCGGCGCTCACGGCGATGAACTGGGTCGGCTTCGCCTGGCTCGGCCTGATCGGCGCCGCGCTCACCTACATCGTGTGGTTCCGCGGCGTGGCCCGGCTGGAGCCCTCGGCGATCGCACCGCTGGCCTTCCTGAGCCCGGTGACGGCGGTGATCCTGGGCTGGGCCTTGCTGGGCCAGAGCCTCTCGGGCTGGCAGATGGCGGGCATCGGCATCGTGATCGCGAGCATCTGGCTGAGCCAGCAGGCGCAGCGCGGTGCGCAGCCGGTGCCGGCGGTGCAGCCCGCACCGAGTCGTTGAGGTTTCAGCCCACCGGCGCGGCTCGGCGCAGCAGCTGCAGGTAGCCAGGCTGCACTTCCATGCGCGCCGTCGCGCCCTGGCGCTGCAGCAGGCGGTGCGCCTTCGGCAGCGCCCAGCAGGGCAGGTTGGTGAACATGTGGTGCTCGCAGTGGTAGTTGACCCAGTAGGGCGCCACGAAGATGCGTTCGAGCCAGCCGGCGTGCGTGGTGCGCGCCTGGCGCAGCGGATCGGCCTCGTTCTGCGCCACCAGCGCATGCTCGGCGATGTTGCGCACGCGGCTCACGAGCGGCAGCCAGGTCGCCATCGGCAGCAGCCACATCAGCACCCAGGCCCACCAGTAGCCCGCCACGGCGAAGGCCAGCAGGCCCAGGCCGTTGCCGATGAGGAAACGCTTGTCCTTCGCCAGCTCGCGCCCGAACACGCGCAGCGCCGATTCGCCCGGTGCACGTTGACGAAGGGCGTCGGCGATGTGGCCGAAGCGCTGCTTGTAGAAGGTCTGGCCGCTGAGGTCGCGCACGACCTTGCGCCACATCGAGTCGCGCGAGATCGGGAAGGGCGCCGACAGCACGAGGTCGGGGTCTTCGGTCTGCTGCACGAAGCGGTGGTGCTGCAGGTGATAAGGCCGGTAGTCGCGCAGCGTGGGCGAGCACAGCCAGTAGCCGACCCAGTCGTTGACCTTGCGGTTGCGGTGCAGCCCCGCGTGCGCGGCGTCGTGCATGAGGATGAACAGGCCCAGCTGGCGCGTGCCGACGATCGGCACCATGAGCGGGATCGTCCACGGCCACACGATGCCCACGAGCATCGCGGCGCCGATCACGCCCCAGCAGTGCGCCACCAGCCACAGGCCCCGCCAGGACGAGCGCGCGGTGAGCGATTGCCACTCGTCGGGGGTGAAGAAGTCTTCGGGTCGAGCGCGGGGTGCAGCGGCCATCGGGCCAGTATGCGGCGAAGGCGCCGGCAGATCACGCGTAGTTCCCCGGTGTGGGCGGGGGCAGGCGAGGCCCTTCGGCCTACTTGTCGATGATTTTGCGGGCGAAGACTTCGAGGTAGTCCATGAGCCGCTCGGCGCCCGCGATGGCCGCGGCCTCGTCGCCGGTGGCGATGCCCTGCGCCAGTTCGAGGTGCGCGTTGGCGCCCTCGACGATCTCGCCCTCGTGCTGGTAGGCGTACCAGAAGCGCCGGCACTGCACGATCAGCGGCACCACCGCCTTCACCGCCGAGTCGTTGTGGCTCGCGTGATGCGTGACGAGATCGAGCGCGCGGTCGGCCTGCATGTAGTCGTTCAGGTCGCCGCGGCCGGCGGCTTCGACCATGGCCTCGGCGCAGCGCACGATGGCCTGGCGCTGCGGCGCGGTGGCGCGGCGCGCGGCGCAGGCCGCGATCAGCTGTTCGAGCACGCGGCGGGTCTGGATCACGTCCAGGTGGTCGGCCAGGTCGATGGTCGACACCAGCAGGCCGCGGCGCGGCTGCTGCACGATGAGGCCGATCGACACCATGCGCATCAGCGCCTCGCGCACCGGCGTGCGGCCCAGGCCCGTGCGCTCGGCCAGCTCGGCCTCGACGATCTGGCTGCCGGGCTCCAGCTGCATGGTGGACAGCAGCGCCTCGATGGCGTCGTAGGCCAGGTCGGCCGCGCGGCGCTTGGGCGGGGGTCGGGGAGCGGTCTTCGGGGCGGCCATGGTGGGGATGTGGATGTGCTCGTGCGTGTACAGATGCGGGGCCGTCATTGTCGGGCGTCGCCGGGCGCTGCGAGCCCGGCCAGTGTCTCGATGCGGACCGGCACCAGCGGCGGGCGCGGCGCGGGCGGCGCCCAGCCGAACAGGAACTGCGCCGCGTCGCCGCACACCCGCCCCTGGCAGGCGCCCATGCCGCAGCGGCGGTGCAGCTTGGCATCGGTCCAGCCGGTGCAGGCCGCGAGCGCGGCAAAGGACACGTCCTCGCAGCGGCACACAAGCGTGTCGGGGCGGGGCAGGGCCTTGAGGTCGTCGGCCAGCGCGAAGCGGCGGTGCAGCTGCGCGGCGAAGGCGTCCCAGCGGGCGCGTTCGCGGTCGTGCGCGTGGGCCTGGGCGGTCTCGCCGACGGCCGCGTGGCCGGCGATGGTGCCCTGCACCAGCGCGCGCTCGCTGCCGCCGAAGCCGGTGCATTCGCCGGCCGCGTAGACGCCCTCGACGTTCGTGGCCTGCAGTGCGTCGACCGCGAGCCCCGGCCCCGCGAGCGCGCAGCCGAGCAACTGGCCCAGCTGCGTGTTCGGCGTGAGGCCGAAGCCGCAGGCGATGCGGTCGCAGGCCATCTCGACCTCGCGATCACCTTGGCGCAGCCGCACC
This sequence comes from Variovorax sp. KBS0712, assembly GCF_006323185.2. Lineage (NCBI taxonomy): Bacteria > Pseudomonadati > Pseudomonadota > Betaproteobacteria > Burkholderiales > Comamonadaceae > Variovorax > Variovorax sp. KBS0712. The sequence goes on from NZ_VCCD02000004.1 coordinate 19,722, forward strand.
GATTCGACCTGCGCCGTGCCCTGTGCCGAGACCACGCGCGACGCGGTGCGGTAGCGCGCATCGGCCAGCGTGAGCGCCTGCACGGCCTTGCCGGGCCAGCGCCCGAGGCTGGCACCGAAGGCCACGACCGAGGCGAACGAGGCCTGCTCGGCGATGCGCAGCACCTGCGCGCCCGCTGCCTTGGCCGTGGCAGCAGCGGCCAGCAGCAAGGGCCCACTGCCCGCGATGACGATGCGCTCGCCCTCGACCGGCAGGCCGGCCTTGATCAGCGCCTGCAGCCCGCCCGCGCCCGTCACACCGGGCAGCGTCCAACCGGGGAAGGGCAGCAGCAGCTCGCGGGCGCCGGTGCACAGGATGAGCTTTGTCCATCGCATGCGCGTCGCGCCCTCGGCGTCTTCGAGCAGCAGTTCATGCGAAGCAGGCGCAGCGACCACACGTGTGCCGCTGCGCACGCGCAGGTTCGCGTGGCGTGCGAGCGCCTCGCGCCACTGATGCGCCACGGGCGGCAGCGACGCGCCGGGGCCGTCGCGCCAGATCTGCCCGCCGGGCACGGGGTTGTCGTCGATCACCACGACCGATGCACCGCTGGACGCCGCCGCCACGGCCGCGGCCATGCCCGCGGGGCCCGCGCCGACGACCAGCACATCGCACGCGTCGAGCGCCACGCCGCTCATGCCGTCGTCTCCACGCGCATGCCCTCGGCGCACACGGTCTGGCAGGCGAGCCGGCGCCGCCCATCGATCTGCACGCGGCATTCCTGGCACACGCCCATGCCGCAGAACGGCGCGCGCGGCTGGCCCGTGACGGAGGTGCGCGCCGCGCCCATGCCGCCCGCGATGCGCAAGGCGGCGGCGACCGAACTGCCGGCCTTCACGCGCACGGGCTGTCCATCGATGTGCAGCAAGGTCTGATCGCTCATGCCCTCTCCCGCAGGCCGCGCGGCGCATACGGCGCGGCGTCGAAATCGGGCGTCGCGCCGGTCATCAGCGCCGCGAGCACGTGCGCGCTGCCCGGTGCCGTGGTCACGCCCAGCCCTTCGTGGCCTACCGCGAGCCAGAGCTTCTCGCGCCACGGGTGCCTGCCCAGCAGCGGCAGGCCGTCGGGCGAGGCGGCGCGCAGGCCGGTCCACGCGCGCACGGCGTTCAGGTCGGCGAGCCCCGGCAGGTAGTCGAGCGTGCGCTGCAGCATGCGCGCGAGCATCGGCGCCTCCACGGCCAGGTCGGTCGTATCGAACTGGCGCGACGAGCCCACCAGCAGCTGCCCCGTGGGGCGCGGCTGCACATTGAAGGCGACCGAGTCGCCGTCGCTGTGGTGCGCGCTGGTCACGTAGCCAAGCTCGACGAGCTGGTGGCGCACCGTGCCCGGGTAGCGGTCGGTAATGAGCAGGTGGCCCTTCTTCGGGCGGATCGGCAGCTCGGGGCACAGCGTCGTCGCCTCGATGCCGTTGGCGAGCACGACCTGCGGCGCGGTGCGGCGGCTGCCGTCGGCCAGGCGCAGCGTGCCGTCGTCTTCAAGGGCCTCGACCTTCGCGTGTTCGACATGCACCGACGCCGCATGCTGCGCGAGCAGCCAGCGCGCCGCGTTCGGCGCATAGAGGATGCCGTCGCCCGGCACTTCGAGCGCGCCCGACAGGCCGGCGCGCAGGGCAGGCTCGGCGCGCGCGAGTTCGGTCGCGCCCAGCAGCCGGCTCTCGATGCCGAGCGCGCCCAGCCGCTGCTGCTTGCGTTCGGCCTCGGCCATCTCTTCGTCGTTCGCCGCGATCCAGAGCGTGCCGCAGGGGCTGTAGGCGCAGTCGGCGCCCAGGCGCGGCGCGAGGGCGCGCCACTGCGCGACCGAATGGCGGCTGAGTTCGAGCTCGGCCGCGTTGTCGTCCATCACCACGAGGTGGCCCATGCCCGCGCCGGTGGCACCGCCCAGGCGTGCATCGAGCACGCACACGCGGCGCCCGGCCTGCGCCAGCGCATGGGCGCACGCCGCGCCGACGATGCCGGCGCCGATGACGATGACGTCCGCGTCCATGCGCCCCGGTGTCAGAGGCGGATGCCCCAGCCGAAAGGGTCTTCGTCGTCGATGAGCAATGTGGCTTCGGCACTGATGTGCGCGCGGCCGCGCAGCGTGGGAATGACGCGGTCGCCGTCCATCGCGTAGCTCGCCTCGAAGACGCTGCCGATCACGCTGGCCTGCCGCCACACCGCGCCCGGCGCGAGCTTGCCGTCGGCCGCGAGGCAGGCGATCTTGGCGCTGGTGCCGGTGCCGCAGGGCGAGCGGTCGTAGGCGTTGCCAGGGCACAGCACGAAGTTGCGGCTGTCGGCGCCTTGGTCATCGTTCGCGAAGAGTTCGATGTGATCGATCTCCGCACCGTTCGCGCCCGTGATGCCCTGCGCCACCAGCGCCTTGCGCAAGGCGGCCGTGTAGTCGGTCAGCGCCACGAGGTTGTCGCTCGCCACGCGCTGGCCGTGCTCGCTCACGAGGAAGAACCAGTTGCCGCCCCACGCCACGTCGCCGCGCACCGTGCCGTGGCCCGGCAGCTCGACCGCCACCTGGTGCAGGTGCCGGTACGCGGGCACGTTGCGCACGCTCACCGAACCGTCTGCGTGCAGCGTGGTCGTGACCGTGCCCACAGGCGTCTCGATGCGGTGCTCGCCCACGCCGATGCGCCCCATGTGCGCCAGGCTCGCGACCAGCCCGATGGTGCCGTGGCCGCACATGCCCAGGTAGCCGGCGTTGTTGAAGAAGACCACGCCGGCCGCCGCATCGGGCGACACCGGCTCGCACAGCAGCGCGCCGACCACGACATCGCTGCCGCGCGGCTCGAGCACGGCGGCGGCGCGCCACTTGTCATGCTGATCGGCCAGCAGCGTGCGGCGCTCAGCCATGGAGCCCCTTCCCAGATCGGGAAAGCCGCCGATCACAAGGCGCGTGGGCTCGCCGCCGGTGTGCGAGTCGATGACCTGGATGCGTTGCATGGGTGTGCGGCTCACTCAGTAACTGGCAATGGGCACGGGGGCCGCGTTCTTGAAGGTGAAGACGGTGATGGGCGCCTGCTTCATGTTGCCCTTGTCGTCGTACGCGTAGGTGGCGGCCACGCCCTTGTAGGTGGCCTTGTAGAGCTCGGCGCCGACCTTGTCGGGGTCGATGGCGTTGGCTTTCTTCATCGACTCGCCGATGAACAGCACCTGGTCGTAGTACGAGGCGGCGTACGCGTCGGGGTCGATGTTGAAGCGCTTCTTGAACTTCTCCTTGAAGGCCGGGCCGCTTTGCGCCTTCTCGAGCATGGAGCCGCCCTGCGCGCAGAACACCAGGTCGTTCACCGCGTCGCCGCCGATCTTGCCGGTGGCCGGGCTGCACACGGTGTCGCCGCCCAGCAGCTTGCCGGGCACGGCCAGCTGCTTCATCTGGCGCGCCATGGGCGCGGCCTGCGGCGCGTAGCCGCCGAAGAAGATCGCCTCGGGCGCCTTGCCCTTCATGTTGGTCAGGATGGCGGTGAAGTCCACGGCCTTGTCGGTGGTGAACTCCTGGCCGACGATGGTGAGGCCCTGCTTCTTCGCTTCCTTGGTGAACTCTTCGGCAAGGCCCTGGCCGAAGGCGGTGCGGTCGTCGATCACGCCGACCTTCTTCACCTTCAGTTCCTTGGCCGCGTACACGGCCATAGCGCCGCCGATCTGGTTGTCGCTGGCGATGATGCGGTACAGGTTCTTGTAGCCGCCCTGCGTGACCTTCGGGTTGGTGCCCACGGTGGACACCAGCGTGCCGCCGTCGCTGTAGATGCGCGAGGCCGGAATGGCCACGCCCGAGCAGTACGGGCCCATGACGAACTTGACGCCGTCGTCGACGAACTTCTGCGCCACGCTGACGCCGGTCTTGGCGTCGCACTGGTCGTCTTCGGAGACCAGCTCGAACTTCAGCGTCTTGCCGCCGACGCTGAGCTTCTTCGCGTTGAGCTCCTCGATGGCCAGGCGGATGCCGTTTTCATTGTCCTTGCCCGCGAAGGCGTTGGGACCCGACAGCGGACCGCTGTGGCCGATCTTGACCACCTGCTCCTGGGCCTGCGCGGGGCTGGCCACGGCCAGGGCGACCAGGCCCGCGAGACTGAGTGAGGAAACCATGCCTGCTTGTGACTTCATGCTTCTTCCTAGGGTTGGGAACAATGAAAAACGACAGGGCCCGAGTGCATGGGAGATCTGTCTCAGTTTAAATATATTAAGTACATATCTTGTAGATATCTGTGGGGCAAGCGCTCTTTCGGTGGCTGGGGTTCTGTGATATCTGTGAACGAACGGGCCGTTCGGGGCGCGATCCCGCCGACGGGGAGCCTTGCTCCGCGAATGTCCCCCGGCCTGCGGCCTCCTCCTTGATTTCGCTGCGCAAGGCACCCCATCGACGTGATCGGGTCAGTGCGGTGGTTGATCAGCGGAGAACCCACAGCGTGTCCCGTGCCCGGGACACTGGGTGCTTCCCGCAGCGAAATCAAGGAGGAGGGGCGCAGCCCCGGGGGACATTCGCGGAGGGAAGTACCCGGTGGCCCGGGCACGCGCCCCGAACAGGAGCACCCACCCGGACAACAACAAGAAGGTCAGTCGACCTTCGCCCCCGAAGCCTTCACCACCGCCCCCATCGCATCCCAATCCGCACGCAGCAGCTTCTGGAAGGCTTCGGCACTCTGGCTGCGTGGCTCCACCCCCAGGCGCTTGAAGCGTTCCTGGATCGCCGGATCGGCCAGCACCTTGTTGGCCGCCGCGTTGATGCGCTCGACCTCGGCTTTCGGCGTGCCCGCCGGGGCCAAGAGGCCAATCCACGAATCGAAGGCGTAGCCCGGCAGGCCGCTCTCGCCCACCGTCGGCAGCTTCGGCAGGAAGGGGCTGCGCGCCTGGCCCGTGGAGGCCAGCAGCTTCACGCGCGCGTCGTCCTGGAAACCCATCACGCCGATGCTCGACGAGATGACCGCCTGCACCCGGCCCGCGAGCACCTCGTTCACGGCCTCGCCGGTCGACTTGGTCGGGATGTGCGTCATCTGCAGCCCCGCCTTCGCGAGGAACGACGCCATCGCCAGGTGCGTGGCGCTGCCGTTGCCCGCCGAGGCGTAGTTGTACTTGCCGGGGTTGGCCTTGACCTCCTTGATGAAGTCGGCCGTGTTGGACACGTTCATGCCGCTGGCCACCGCCAGCACGTAGCCCGCATTGCCCACGTTGGCCACGCCGACGAAGTCCTTCAGCGGGTCGTAGGGCAGCTTGCTGTACAGGAAGCCCGCGATGTTGTGGCTGGCCGCCGCCAGCACCAGCGTGTTGCCGTCGGCCGGCGCCTTGGCCGCCACCGCCGCGCCCACCGTGCCGCCCGCGCCCGCGCGGTTCTCGACGATGGCGCTGCCGCCGAGCGCAACGCCCAGCTCGTTGTTGAAGGCGCGCGCCACCGTGTCCTGCACGGCGCCCGTGCCGAAGGGCACGATGATGTGGATCACGCGCTGCTGCGCGTGCGCGGCACCAAGGCCGCCCAGGGCCACGGCGGCTGCAACTGCAGCCAGCGAACGTCGGGTGAACAGGGGAAAAGTCATCGAGGTGGCCGCTTTCATCGTCAACAAAAAAGTCGTTTTTCAGGTGCCCGACGGCAGCCAGCGCTGCACCAGCTTCACGAAGTAGCTGGCACCGATCGGGATGATCTCGTCGTTGAAGTCGAACGAGGTGTTGTGGATGATGCAAGGGCCGGGCCCGTGGCCATCGAGCCGGTGGTCGCCGTCGCCATTGCCCAGGAAGGCGTAGCAGCCGGGCCGCGCGAGCAGCATGTGCGCGAAGTCTTCGGCGCCCATCACGGCAGGGAAGTCGTCGGTCACCATGTCGTCGCCCACCACCTCGCGCATCACGCCGGCGGCAAAGCGCGCCTCGGCCGGATGGTTCACGGTCGGCGGCGAAGAGCGGTTGAAGTACACCTCGGCCGTGCAGCCATGCGCCGCCGCCACGCCGGCCGCCACTTCGCGCAGCCGCGCCTCCAGCTTGTCGATGGCCTCGATGGAAAAGGTGCGGATCGTGCCGCCCACCGTCGCCACATCGGGAATCACGTTCGGCGCATCCGAGCCCTGCAGCTGCGTGACCGCCAACAGTGCGCGCTCGGTGCTGGGAATGGTGCGTGCCACGATGGTCTGCAGCTGCTGCGCCAGCGTGACCACCGCGGCCACCGGGTCGATACCGGTGTGCGGCATCGAGGCGTGCGTGCCGCGCCCGCGCACGGTGATCTTGTAGGTGTTGCTCGACGCCATCAGCGCACCTTCGTTGAGCGCGAAGCGGCCGACGTCGCCGACGGGGAAGTTGTGCAGCCCGAAGACCGCGTCGCACGGAAAGCGCTCGAACAGGCCCTCGTCGATCATCTTCTTGGCGCCGGCCTTGCCCATCTCCTCGGCGGGCTGGAAGATGAAATGCACGGTGCCGTCGAAGTCATGAGGCCCTTGTTGCGACAGGTGCCAGGCGGCGGCCAGCAGCATCGTCGTGTGGCCGTCGTGGCCGCAGGCGTGCATGCGGCCGGGGTTCGTCGACTTGTGGGCGAACTCGTTGGCCTCGTGCAGCGGCAGCGCGTCCATGTCGGCGCGCAGGCCGATGGTGCGGTTGCCCGTGCCCTTGCGCAGCACGCCGACCAGGCCCGTGCCCGCGATGCCGCGGTGCACCTCGATGCCCCATTCGGTGAGCAGGTTCGCGACCTTCTCGGAGGTGCGGTGCTCCTCGAAACCGAGTTCGGGATGCGCGTGGATGTCGCGCCGGATGTCGATGAAACGGGTGGCGTGGGCGGCGAAGGCATCGACGAGATTCATGGCGGGCAGCTGCGGGATCGTTCGCGAAAAACAGAAGCGAACGATTCTGGCGCAGCCGCCCGTGCGGCGCATGCTGGCTTACGCGCGGTTCAGGCTAGCGGAGCCGGCCTTCCTCGCGCAACTTCGCGCCGATGCGGCGGATCTCGGCCTCGCCCCGGTCGAGCGTCGCGCGGCTCGTGTGCACCGAGTAGTGGCCCATCACCAGCTCGTGCGGGTGCGGCACCGCCGAGCCGAGCACGAAGGCCGTGTCGCCCTGCGCCACGACGTCGATGGCCGCACCGGACTCCTCGAACACCGCGAGCTCGCCCGTGCCGATGGGGCCGCCGGTGCCGTCGCCCGCGTCGAGCCGGCCCGCATTCACCGCCACCCAGCCCACCGTGTGGCCGGCGGGCGGCGTGTAGCGCCAGCGTTCGCCGTCCTTCAGTTGCACGGCCAGGTAGTTCATCGGCGAGGGCGCCGGAATGGGGCTCTGCGCCGCGCCGTAGCGCCCGAGCAGCACGCGCGCCGGGCCTTCCTGCGGCACCTGCGAAGGCGCGAGGTACATGCTCTGCGCGGGCGCGTTTTCTTCGGCGGCCGGCAGCGCCACCCAGAGCTGGAAGCCCTGCACGCGCGTCACGCCCGGCGCCGGTGCGCCCGTGTGCCACACGCCGTTGCCGGCGCGCATCCACTCGACGCCGCCGCCGCGCAGCACGCCCTGTTCGCCGGTCGTGTCCTCGTACAGCGTGTCGCCTTCGATGAGCCAGGTCAGCGTGGCGATGCCCGAGTGCGGGTGCAGGCCGAAGCCCTTGTGGCCACCGTCGACATCGAAGCCGAACAGGTCGAGGAACACGAAGGGCTTGAGGTATTCGCCCAGGTCGCCCGGGCTCATGAGCCGCGTGATCGGCCCGTGCCTGGCGCCGCGCGTGCGGTAGACGATGGCGCGGGTGTCGGTGGCAACAGCGGTGGTCATGCGGCCTCCCTGGCGGTCTTCAGTGCGCGGGTCCACCACGCCAGGTCGTCGAGCAGGCCCGTGGCCGACTGCGCCAAGTGCGGGAAGTCGTCGAAGGACTTGCCCTGCTGCCAGATGCCCAGGAACTCGACCATGCCGATGTGCACCGCGTGGCGCACCGGCGCCATCTGCATCTCGACCGCGACCAGCCGCAGCTGCTCCACCGCCCGCGCCGCGCCCACGCCGCCGTAGCCCACAAAGCCGATCGGCTTGCGGATGAACTCCTTGTAGGCCCAGTCGATCGCGTTCTTCAGCACCGCGCTCGGGCCGTGGTTGTACTCGGGCGTGACGATGATCAGCCCGTCGAAGGTGGCCAGCTTGGCTTGCCAGCGCTGCGCGGCCTCGTTCTTCACCGGGCCCCAGGCGGGCGCGCCGGCTTCGTTGAAAAAGGGCAGCGGGTGGTCGCGCAGGTCGACCAGCTCGAAGGCCAGGTCGGTGCGCTGCTTCGCGATCTCGTGGATCCAGTGCGCGGGCTTTTCGCCGAAACGGCCTTCGCGGGTCGAGCCGATGACGATGCCGATGCGGGGTTGTTGTGGTGCGCTCATGGGGGGCGTGCTCCTGAATGAAATGGGGTGGTCGAAGGCCGGGAAGGCCATGGACTGAAGGTTAGGCACGCACGCATTGATCGACTAGACGGTAGAGTCGGATTGCACTCGTCCACGAACAGAAGGAATAGGCCTCGCCATGCTCGACCTCAACGACATCGCCGTCTTCGTGCAGGTGGTGCGCCACGGCAGCTTTGCCGAGGCCGGCCGCCGGCTGGGCCTGCCGCCCAACACCGTGAGCCGGCGCATCCAGCAATTGGAGGCGCAGCTCGGCACCCGGCTGCTGCAGCGCTCGACCCGCAAGCTCACGCTCACCGGCGCCGGGCAGGCGTTTCACGAACAGTGCGCGGAGGCGGTCGACGGGCTGGTCGAGGCCGGGCAGGCGCTCATCACCGGCAGCCAGGAACCCAGCGGCCGGGTGCGCGTGGCGGCCACGGCCGATTTCTTCGACTTCTTCCCCATGGCCTGGGTGGCCGACTTCCTGGCCACGTACCCGCTGGTGCGCGTCGAGTTCGTGCTCAGCGACGCGAAGGCCGACCTGATCGCCGAGCAGATCGACATCGCCTTCCGCGGCGGCGCGCTGGCCGACTCGGGGTACGTCGCCCGCCAGCTGCTCGGCCCGCGCACCGACGGCCTCGTCGCCAGCCCCGCCTACTTGGCCGCGCGCGGCACGCCCGCCACGCTGCCTGAGCTGGCCGACCACGACTGCGTGACCCCCGCCCACCCCAGCGGTCGCACCACCTGGCGCCTGACCGGTCCCGGCGGCAAGGAGGAAGAAGTGCAGGTCGGCGGCCGCTTCAGCGGCAACACCGCGCAGGCGCTGCGCAAAGCCGCCATCGCCGGCCTGGGCATCGCGCTGCTGCCGCCGGCCATGGGGCGGCTCGACGTGGAGGCGGGGCGGCTGGTGCCGGTGCTGCCGCAGTACCAGCGCACCGGGCACGGGCTCAGCGTGGTCTACCCGAGCCGCAAGCACCTGCCGCGGGCGGTGTCGGCGTTCATCGGGATGGTGACGCAGAAGTTGCGGGAGGAGGAGGCGTTGCCGGATGTGTGGCGGGCGCGGATGACCTGACTTCGGACTCGGATCGATTTCCACAGAAAATGCCCGCCATGAAAATCGAAAAAGACACCGTCGTCACCCTCAAGTACAAAGTCGCCGACGCCCAGGGCAAGCTGATCGAAGCCAGCCCCGAGCCGATGGCCTACCTGCATGGCGGTTACGAAAACACCCTGCCCAAGATCGAGCAGGCGCTCGACGGCCAGGAAAAGGGCTACCAGACCACGCTGAACCTCGCCCCCGAAGATGCCTTCGGCCTGCGCGACGAGGCACTGGTGCGCACCATCCCCAAGACCGAGTTCCCGCCCGGCGTGAAGGTCGGTGGCCAGCTGCAGGGCCGGCTCGACGACGGCACCGAGCACGTCTTCACCGTGACCAAGATCAAGGGTCCGGTCGTGCTGCTCGACGGCAATCACCCGTGGGCCGGCAAGGCGCTGAAGTTCAGCCTGCAGGTGACGGACGTGCGCGCAGCGCTGCCGGTGGAGATCGAGCACCGGCATGTGCATGGGGCGCATGGGCACCATCACTAAGAAGCAGCCGCGAACCCGATGGAGTTCTCCAGCGTTTCCGGGTTTCTGGGCCTCCTGCCGCCAGCGCTGATCGCATTTGCGTTCGTCTGGGCCATCCTGCGCGCAGGATCACGGCAGGTCGTTGTCCATCGCCTCTGGCAATTTGTTCGCGGGAAGCAAGAAATTGCCGACCCCGAAATCCGGGCGTTCGCCGAGGAAGAGGCGAGCTTCATCTCGTTCCGCATCCTGGCAGGCGTTCCCGTTTCGTCGCTCGAGAAGGCACATGAGCTCATTCGCTGGACGAAGCTGAATGATGTGCAGATGTACCGCCTGCGCCTGTGCGGTGATTTCTTCGATCCGGATGCCCGGCAGGTCAGAGTGGACAAGCTGCCGTCAGGGTTCATTCAAAAGCTGAGGGCGGCAGGGCTGTTCTGGTGGCTGCTTGTCGCCGCACTGAGTTTCGGCAGCTTGTTTCTTGACCGAACTCTCATGACCCTCAACGCGACACAACGGTACTTTTTCGCGACACCCACACAGGTCGGTAGTCTCGGTTCGATCATTCCGTTCGGCCCCAGATCGTTGAAGGCCGCGGATTGCACACGCCCTGCCAGCGCCAACGCACAGCGCAGCGGATTCACCGAGCAGGAGGTAGGCATCCTCTGTTCGATCCTCACGGACAGCGGCGCCAATGCCTTTCTCAAGCGCACGCTTGCCGAACAGTTCTGGTCGTCCGTCAAGCTGTTCGGCGTGAGCGCCGTGCTGTTCTGGATGAGCTTCTTTTCCTGGATCGCAGGGGTTTCGGCCAAGAAACTCGCAGGGAGGCAGATCGACCCGGCCGTGCCGGGCACCCAGCTGAGCCTGGGCCTCTCGACCTGATGTCAGCGCTGACGGTGCCGCAACCGCACCGTCACTTCTTCCAGAACCTCGGCGCCTCGCTAATTCTCTCCAGCGCCTCGCAGCACGCCGTCGCCCCCGCCGCGCGGCGCGCGCTGAACCAGCCGACCGCGAACCACGCACGCGGATCGCGCGATGCGACTTCGCGGTACAGCGCGAGCGCCACGGCCTCGTCGTTGAACGCGCCCAGCGCGTCCTGCGCGGGGCGCAGGGCCTTCAGGTAGCGCCCGGCCGCGTCCTTCTTCTTTTTGCCGCCTTCCGCCTCGGCGAACAACGGCGCGACGAACTCCGCCAGGTAGCGCAGGCGCTTGAGCCGCTTGCGCGCGCGGTGCTGGTGCTCGGTGGCGAGCGATTCGAAGCGCTCGCCATCGCGCACGGCCTGCTTGTGCAGACGCTGGAGCCGTTCGCGCAACTGCTGGCGGGCCTCGTCGGCGGCGAGCGGTGCGGATCCCGTAGACGGCGGCGTGGCGGCGGTGAAACCGATCAGCGACACCAGCACGTCCTGGAACGCGGCGGCGCGCACGATGTCGCCGGGTGTCGATGCCGGCGCGGCAGACGCATCGCTGGCATCACCCGCCAGCGGATCGACCTCCGGCGCACCCGCCTCACGCAGCCGCGGCTGCGCGAGCTTCACGACCTGCTCACGGTCGCGCAGTTCGCCGAGCGCACGGAAGGCGTCGACCAACGGCGGCTCCCACGCGGCGGCGTCGAAACGGCTCGTGTCGGCATCGAGCCCCGCCAGTTCGCGCAGCGCGGTGCGCAGGCGGCGGATGCCGATGCGCAGCTGGTGGATCTGTTCCTCATCGGTGCTGCCCGCGGCGATCTCGCTGGCGTTGGGCAGCATCTGGTCCAGGCACGACGCGACCACGGCCTGCTGGAGGGTGCGGCCGTCTCGGCCCTGCGGAAAGCGCGGCGCCTCGGCCTTGACGGCAGGCACCGTCTCTTGCTCTGCCAGCAGGCGCATGCCGCGCTCAGCCTTCGAGACGGTGCTGAACCACAGGCCGTGCTGTTGCGACCAGCGCCGCGCGAGCGCCACGAGCCCCTGCACGTCGCCACTCTTGAGTTCGAGCTCCAGCTCGCACACGGGCGAGGCGCGCTGCGCGGGCGTGCCCGCGTGCGCGACGACCTTGCCAACGTCCAGCGCCATCTCGACCACGGCACCGGCCGGGCCGCTCACGCGCAGGTCGCGCGTGAGCCGCACGATGTCGGTCGACTGGCGCTCGACCAGCGGCACCGCGCCGCCGTCGGCCGCTTGCAGCAGGCGGGCCAGCCGCTCGCCGACGGGCGTGCCGGCGTGGCGGGCGGGGTCGATGGCGGGCGCGGCCGCGCCGGTGCCCAGGTCGACGTTGTGCTCGAGCCGGTGCAGCGCGTTGTCGCCGGCGGCCTTGACCGTCTGCACCCAGCGCCGGCCCTCCTTGCGCAGCCGCAGCACCATGCCGTCGGCGACGAGACGCTGGTCGGCGGTGTCGAAATAGCGGGCCTGCAGGCGCGTGCGCACGACGGCGCCGCGCCGCAATGCGGCTTCGACGGCCTTCAGGTGGCCGGCGGGAATGCAGAACTTGAACTCGATTTCCATGGTGTTCATGATGCCCGCTCTTTTTCCCCCTCAAAGAGGTGGTGCCGGCCGATTTCCGGTGCGCCAAAAAATCATGTGGACACCGTCCATTTTCTTTGATATCTTTTGTGGACGGCGTACACAAAGACGCCGGCACACACCCGATCCACCCTTCATCGATACAGGAAAGACACCATGGCCACCAAGCAGATCTTCGTGAACCTCCCCGTCCGGAACCTCGACAAGAGCAAGGCCTTCTTCGGCGCGCTGGGCTACACCTTCAATCCGCAGTTCACCGACGCGAACGCCGCCTGCATGGTCATCCACGAGGGCAGCATCCACGCGATGCTGCTGATGGAGGACTACTTCAAGACCTTCACGAACCAGGGCATCGCGGACGCCCGCAAGGAGAACGAGGTGCTGGTGTGTCTGTCGTGCGAGAGCCGGGCCGAGGTCGACGATCTGGTCGCCAAGGCGGTGGCCGCCGGCGGCACGACGCCGCGCGAGCCGAAGGACTACGGCTTCATGTACGGCCACGGCTTCCAGGACCTGGACGGCCACATCTGGGAACTGGTCTACATGGACCCGAACGCCGAGATGCCCTCGCAGTGAACGCGGGGGTCGGACGATGCCCATCGTTCCATATGCGCTCTTGATCGTTGCGCGCAAGGCACCTACCGAAAGGCGGCGGCGCCCCGATATTCCTGGTTCCGGCACGGCCCGCATGGCGGCCGTGCCTGCCTCACCAAGGAATACCGACATGTCCGACAGCAACGACAACCGCAGCGCGTCTCCCATCGTCCAGGTCCAGCCGCTCGGCTTCCCGTGGCAGACGCTGGACCCCTTCCTGTTCTGCGTCTACCACGACGACGCGTACCCGAAGGGCAACGGCCGCATGGGCCCCGAGGCCTCGCTGGCCGGCCGCCAGATCGGCCAGGACTTCAGCCGCAAGGACGGCTGGAGCATGTACCACGGCGAGACGGTGCCGGGCTTTCCGTCGCACCCGCACCGCGGCTTCGAGACGGTGACCATCGTGCGCAAGGGCTTGGTCGACCATTCCGACTCGCTGGGCGCCACGGCGCGCTTCGGCGGCGGCGACGTGCAGTGGCTCACGGCCGGCAAGGGCATCGTGCATTCGGAGATGTTCCCGCTGCTCGACGCCGGCGCACCGAACCCGCTGGAGCTGTTCCAGATCTGGCTCAACCTGCCGGCGAAGAACAAGATGGCCGAGCCGCACTTCACGATGTTCTGGTCGGAGGCGATTCCGCGCTTCGCCTCGGACGACGCGCAGGGCGGCCGCACCGAGGTGGCGGTGATCGCCGGGCGCTTCGGCGGCGATGACGCGCAGGCCCAGGCGGCCATCGACCCGCTCGCGCCGCCGCCCGATTCGTGGGCCGCGCAGGCCGGCGCCGACCTCGCGATCTGGACGCTGCGCATGACGCCCGGCGCGCGCTGGACGCTGCCGCCCGCCGCTGGCGAGGGCACGCGGCGCATGCTGTATTTCTTCAAGGGCGCCACCGCGCAGGTGGCGGGGCGGCGCGTGGACGGACCGGCGGCCATCGAGCTGCGCGCCGACGCGGCCGTGGAACTGTGCAACGGCCCCGAGGGCGACGGCGAGTTCCTGCTGCTGCAGGGCCGCCCGATCGGCGAGCCGGTGGCGCAGTACGGCCCCTTCGTGATGAACACGCAGGCCGAGATCGCCCAGACGATGGCCGACTACCGCCGCACGCAGTTCGGCGGCTGGCCCTGGGTCGACCCGGCGCCGGTGCATGGCGCCGAGGCCGCGCGCTTTGCGCGGCACCCCGACGGGCGCGAGGAAATGCCGGGGGCCTGATCTGCCGGCCCGGCCGCGCGGGTCTCAGTAGCCGCGCAGCACCTCGACGCTCAGCGCGGTCATGCTGGGGATGAACTCGATCACGTCGGTGCGCGCGACGCCGCCCTGCACGAAGGGGTCGCGCGCCAGCACCGCCTCGAGCCCCTCGCGGTCGCCCGAGCGCGCGAGGATCACGCCGCCCTTGCGCGGCACCTGGCGCCCCGAGGCCACGAACAGGCCGCTGGCGTAGTGCTTCTTGAGCCAGGTGACATGCGCATCCATCAGCGCGTCGAGTTCCTCGAGCGGACGGATGTAGGTCAGGGTGACGATGAACATGGCAAAGGCAGGTCGATGCGGAAGATGACCCGATCCTATGACCTCGGCACGACCGTGGCGGGGCGAGAGTGTGTCTCGCGGGTAACTGTCGCATGCGGCATGTGCATGCCGGCCTTGTCGCCCACCGGACCTGCGCACCGGCGTGCGATCTCGTAGATTCGGTCGTTGCATTCCTCTGTTCATGTCACTTCACCGGAGACCCTGTTCCATGATCCAAGTCGTTGCCGTCATCACCGCCAAGCCCGGCCAGCGCGCCCTTCTGCTCGAAGCCTTCAAGGCCAACCGCGCCGCCGTGCTGGCCGAAGAAGGCTGCATCGAGTACGCCGCCACGATCGACGCGCAGGGCATCCCCCCGTCGAAGGCCAGCTTCGGGCCCGACACCTTCGTGGTGATCGAGAAGTGGGCCTCGCTGCCGGCCCTGCAGGCGCACGCGGTCGCGCCGCACATGGCGGCCTTCAGCGCCCAGACCAGGGAGCTCACCGAGAGCAAGCGCATCCACGTGCTCGAACCGATCTGAGTCTTTCGCGCCGCCTTCGCGCGCGGCGCGATGCCTGCTACCCTCGCGCCGGGGAGAAGAAGACATCTCGGACGAGGGGGTTCAAGACATGGCGATCGTCTCCAGACCGCAGGGTCTGCGCTGGCGCACCGGCGCGCTCCTGCTGGCGGCACTGGCCACGGGCTGCGCACAGCTCGGCGCGCCGCCCTATGCCGCCGACTACGAGGCGCTCGACCGGCTCGAGGCGCACAACCCCGGCAAGGTCGCGGTGGCCAAGGTGCAACCCACCGACCCCAACGACAAGATCAACACCCTGGGCCTGCGCCGCGCCAGGCTCGTGTCGCCCAGCGGCACCTTCGCCCAGTACCTCGAAGACGCGCTGATGCGCGACCTGGGCGAAATCTCGGTCTACGACCCCAAGGCGCCGACCCGCATCGCGGCGCGCATCCTCGTCAACGAGCTCGACCTGGGCGTGATCAACGGCTCGGGCCGCATGGACGTCGAAGTCACCGTCACGCGCAACGCCGCGCAGACGCTGCGCAAGACCTACCGCGGCGAGATCGCCTTCGATTCGAGCTACGCCAACATCGTGGCCGTGCCCGCCGGGCAGGCCGCGTACCCGCGGCTGGTGCGGGCGCTGCTGCGGCAGGTGTATGCCGATCCGCAATTCGTCGCGGCCATCGCGCCGCCTGCGCAGTAAGGCCGGGAACGCACCATGACGCTTCTTTCTTCCCTGACGCCCCGGCTGGCCGCAGCACTGGCAACCGCCGTGCTGCTGGCGGGCTGCGCCCACCCGATCACGATGATCACCGAGACCGCACCGCCGCGGTCGGCCGCCCACCTCATCCCCAAGAAGGTGGCCTACGTGATGACCGACGCGCAGCGCGACCTGCAGGTGACCACCGCCGGCGGCAGCGGCGACCGCGTGAGCTACTACCCGTACCGCGACCTCGAAAAATCGATCCGCGACGCGCTGCGCGCGGTCTACCGCAACGTGGTCGTGCTGCGCACCGCCGGCGATGCCAAGGCCAACGAGGCAGCGGGCGTGTCGCTGGTGTTCACGCCGCAGATCAAGACCGATTCGAGCTCGTCCTCATGGATCACCTGGCCGCCCACCGCCTTCACGGCCGAGGTGGCCTGCGTGGTGACCGACACCGCGGGCACCGAAGTCACACGCGTGCGCGCGGCCGGCAACGGCACGGCGGAGTTCGGCGAGTTCAACGGCGACTACGGCTTGGCCGCCCGGCGCGCGGCCACGCGGATGACGGCGCAGCTCAGCAGCGAGATACGGCGCAACGAGAAGCTGCGCTGAGCCGTTTGACACCCAGCCGCCCAATAAAAAAACGCGCCCGAGGGCGCGTTTTTCGTGGGAGCCGCGAAGTCTTACTTCGAGACGACCTTCACCATCTCGAGGCACTTGTTCGAGTAGCCCCATTCGTTGTCGTACCAGCTCACGAGCTTCACGAAGGTGCCGTCCAGTGCAATGCCGGCTTCGGCGTCGAAGATCGAGGTGCGCGGGTCGCCGCGGAAGTCGGTGGCGACGACCTTGTCTTCGGTGTAGCCCAGCACGCCCTTCAGTGCGCCTTCGCTCTGTGCCTTCATTTCGGCGCAGATCTCGGCGTAGGTGGCGTCCTTGACGAGTTCGACGGTCAGGTCGACCACCGACACGTCGGAGGTCGGCACGCGGAAGCTCATGCCCGTGAGCTTCTTGTTGAGCTCGGGGATCACCACGCCCACGGCCTTGGCCGCACCCGTCGACGACGGAATGATGTTTTCCAGGATGCCGCGGCCGCCGCGCCAGTCCTTGTTGCTCGGGCCGTCCACGGTCTTCTGCGTGGCGGTGGCAGCGTGCACGGTGGTCATCAGGCCGCGCTTGATGCCCCACTTGTCGTTCAGCACCTTGGCCAGCGGGGCCAGGCAGTTGGTGGTGCAGCTGGCGTTGCTGATGATGGCTTCGCCGGCGTACTTCTTGTCGTTCACGCCGTAGACGAACATGGGGGTGTCGTCCTTCGAGGGGGCCGACAGGATCACCTTCTTGGCGCCTGCGTCGATGTGCTTCTGCGCGGTTTCCTTCGTGAGGAAGAGGCCGGTCGACTCGAGCACGATGTCGGCGCCGACTTCGTTCCACTTGAGCTGCGACGGGTCGCGCTCTTGCGTCAGGCGGATCTTCTTGCCGTTGACGATCAGCGTGTTGCCTTCGACCGTGACTTCACCCTTGAAGCGGCCATGCACCGAGTCGTACTGGAGCATGTAAGCCAGGTATTCCGGCTCGAGCAAGTCGTTGATGGCAACGATTTCGATGTCATTCTTGAAGTTCTGCACGGCTGCGCGCAGCACGTTGCGACCGATGCGGCCGAAGCCGTTGATACCGAGTTTGATAGCCATCTGACTTGCTCCTAAGGTTGAAAAACTTTTGATCGGACGGGAAGAGGACGAACCGCGCGACGCTCAGTCGCGCAGGGCCGCTTCCACGGTGGCGGCCACGTTCTCCGCCGTGAAACCGAAGTGCTTGAACAGCACGGGCGCGGGGGCCGACTCGCCGTAGCTGTCGATGCCGACCACGGCCGCGCAGCCGTACTTCCACCAGCCGTCGGTGCAGCCCATTTCGACCGCGACGCGCGGGATCTTCTTGGGCAGCACGGCCTTCTTGTAGGCCAGGTCCTGGCGGTCGAAGGTGGTGGTCGAGGGCATCGACACCACGCGCACGGCGATCTTCTTGTCGGCCAGCAGCTTCTGGGCGGCCAGCGCGAGCTGCACTTCGGAGCCGGTGGCGATGATGACGGCGGCTGTCTTCTTGTTCTTGAGGCCGACGTTCTCGGGCTCGGACAGCACGTAGGCACCGCGGCTGATGTCGCCCAGGTCGCTCTTGGCGGCGTAGGCGATGTTCTGGCGGCTCAGCAGCAGCGCGGTCGGGCGTGTGGCGTTCTGCAGTGCGACAGCCCAGGCCACGGCGGTTTCGGCCGTGTCGCCCGGACGCCAGACGTCCAGGTTGGGAATGAGGCGCAGCGAGGCGGCGTGCTCGATCGACTGGTGCGTCGGGCCGTCTTCGCCCAGGCCGATGGAGTCGTGCGTGAACACGTGCACCACGCGGCGCTTCATGAGCGCGGCCATGCGGATGGCGTTGCGGCTGTAGTCGCTGAAGGTGAGGAAGGTGCCGCCGTAGGGGATGTAGCCGCCGTGCAGCGCCACGCCGTTCATGATGGCGGCCATGCCGAATTCGCGCACGCCGTAGTTGATGTGGCGACCGATCTCGCCGTGCGGCGGCTCGACGGCATCGCCTTGTGCGGCTTCGTCTTCGCCGCCCTGGGGCACCACCGGTGCGGGGGGCGCGTTCAGCACGACGGCGCCGGTCTTGGCGTCGAAGCGCAGCGCGGCGGTGCTCTTGGTGTTGGTGAGGTTCGAGCCCGTGAGGTCGGCGCTGCCGCCGAGCATTTCGGGCAGCGCGGCCGTGAAGGCCTCGAGCGCGAGCTGGCTGGCCTTGCGGCTGGCCACGGTTTCGCCCTTGGTGTGGGCGGCGACCACGGTGTCGAACGCGACCTGGTGGAAGTTCTTGGGCAGCTCGCCCTTCATGCGGCGCGTGAACTCGGCGGCGAGTTCGGGGTACGCGGCCGTGTAGGCGGCGAAGGTGTCGTTCCAGGCGGCTTCGGTCTTGGCGCCTTCGGCCTTGTGGTCCCAGTCGGCGTACACCTCGGCCGGGATTTCGAAGGCGGGGTAGGGCCAGCCGATGGCTTCGCGCGTGAGCTTGATTTCTTCGGCGCCCAGCGCCTCGCCGTGCGCCTTGGCGGTGCCGGCGCGGTTCGGGCTGCCCTTGCCGATGGTGGTCTTGCAGACGATCAGCGTCGGCTTGGTGGCTTCCTTCTTGGCCTTGGCGATGGCCTTGGCCACTTCCTTAGCGTCGTTGCCGTCGATCGGGCCGACGACGTTCCAGCCATAGCCCTTGAAGCGTTCTTCGGTGTTGTCGATGAACCAGGGCTTGACCTGGCCGTCGATGCTGATGCCGTTGTCGTCGTACAGGGCGATCAGCTTGTTCAGGTGCCAGGCGCCGGCCAGGGCGCAGGCTTCGTGGCTGATGCCTTCCATCATGCAACCGTCGCCCAGGAAGGCGTAGGTGTGGTGGTCGACGATGGCCAGGTCCTTGCGGTTGAACTCGGCGGCCAGCAGCTTCTCGGCCAGCGCGAAGCCCACGGCATTGGTGATGCCCTGGCCCAGCGGGCCGGTGGTGGTTTCCACGCCGGGGGTGACGTCGACTTCGGGGTGGCCGGCGGTCTTGCTGTGCAGCTGGCGGAAGTTCTTGATCTCGGCCAGAGGCAGGTCGTAGCCCGTGAGGTGCAGCACCGCGTAGATCAGCATCGAGGCGTGGCCGTTGGACAGCACGAAGCGGTCGCGGTCGAACCAGTGCGGGTTGGCGGGGTTGTAGCGCAGGTGCTCGCCCCACAGGGCGACGGCCATGTCGGCCATGCCCATCGGTGCGCCCGGATGTCCGGAATTGGCTTGTTGAACGGCATCCATTGCCAGCGCGCGGATCGCGTTGGCCATCAGGGCTTGGTTTGCCATGGGCAGTGGGCTTTCGGGGGAAAAGGGTGGGTGGGGGATACGGGAGAACCCGAGATTTTACCGGGCGAGCCGCGCCCGGCCTCGATACAGGGCCAACACCCCACTGATGCTCTCTTGTGTCGCAGGCCCGGCTGCTAGAGTTGCCCCCCATGCAAGGGCTGCACCTCACCGCCGATCTCCACGACTGCCAATGCGGCCTCCAATGGCTCACCGACGGGCGCGCGCTCGGCGAGGTCTGCACCAAGGCCGTGGCCGCCGCCGGGCTGCAGGCCGTGGGCAAGCTGGTCCACGGCTTTCCGGCCACGCCGCAGGGGCCGGGCGGCGTGACGGCCACGCTGCTGCTGGCCGAGTCGCACCTGTGCATCCACACCTGGCCCGAGCAGCGCGGCGTGACGCTCGACGTGTACGTCTGCAACTTCGGCGCCGACCACTCGGCCAAGGCGCATGCGCTGATGGCCTGCTTGGTGGCGCTGTTCCAGCCCCGCCACAGCGAGCGCAACGAACTGCAACGCGGCCGTGTGGCCGGGTCGGTGCAGTGATGGCGGTGCGCGCGATGATCCTGGCCGCCGGCCGCGGCGAACGCATGCGGCCGCTGACCGACGCCACGCCCAAGCCCCTGCTCGAAGTGCGCGGCAAGCCGCTGATGCAGTGGCCGATGGAAGCGCTGGCCGAGGGTGGCGTCACCGAGCTGGTGGTCAACACCGACTGGCTGGGCGCGCAGGTCACCGCCCGGTTCGGCGCGAACCCCGTGCTGGCGGGGCATGGCGCGCTGTCCATCTCCTATTCCGACGAGGGCCGCGACTTCGGCGGCGCGCTCGAAACGGCCGGCGGCATCGTGCGCGCGCTGCCGCTGCTGGGCGAGGTGTTCTGGGTGGCGGCCGGCGACGTGTTCGCGCCCGACTTCCGCTTCACCCAGGCCGCGGTCGACCGCTTCCTGGCCAGCGGCAAGCTCGCCCACCTGTGGCTGGTGCCGAACCCGGCGCACCACCCCAAGGGCGACTTCGGCCTCTCGGCCGACGGGCTCGCGCTGAACCAGGCGGCCGAGAAGTACACCTTCTCGACCATCGGCCTGTACCGCGCCGCGCTGTTCGCGCCGCCGTACTGCGACATCCCGGCCGGCAACCCGGGCGGCATCAAGGCCCCGCTGGCGCCGATCCTGCGCGCCGCCATGGACAACCAGCAGGTGAGTGCCGAGCTCTACACCGGCGACTGGACCGACGTGGGCACGCCGCAGCGCCTGCAGCAACTCAACGCCGGGGTCGCGCCGGCAGCGGGCGCATGACACTCGCGCCGCTGCTCGACAGCCCGGTGATGTTTCCCCGCCTGCGCTCGCTGTTCATCAAGCCGACGCAGCCCGAGGACCACAACCAGTCGCTCGTCTGCACCAGCGACGGCATCCTCGAGGAAGGCGGCGACATCGCGCGCTGGGTGCGCAAGACGCCGCACCTGAGCGAACTGACGGTGCCGAACGCGCCGAACGCCGACTTCTTCGCCGTGCCGCTGCCGCAACTGACCAGCCTGTGCGTCGGCGCCCATTTCGCCACGCAGCACTTCATCCACCACATGGCCGCCGCAACGCAGCTGCCGAGCCTCAGGCTGCTGGATTTTTCCGAATCCACCGAGCAGCAGATGGCGTGGCCGGCCGACCGGACGCCCGGCGGCATCACGGCCTTCGAAGACTACGAGGCCTTGCTGCACAGCCCCGTGGGCGCGCAGCTGCGCGTGCTGAGGCTGCGCAACACCTGCCTCGACCTGGCCCAGTTGCAACGGCTGCAGGGCGTGCGGCAGCGGCTGCAATTCATGGTCATCCAGTCAACGATCGGCGGCTACGTCAGCCACTTTGCGCAGGATGTGTTCCCATGGCGGCATCTGGTACCCGCGGACCCCGGACTTGCACCGTATCGAAAGTGAAATCCCATGCTCAATGACACCACGATCTACGCCGAGCGCCGCGCGCGCCTCGCTTCGCAACTGGGCAAGGACGGCATCGCCATCGTTCCCACCGCGCCCGAGCGCCAGCGCAACCGCGACAGCGACTTCCTGTTCCGCCACGACAGCTACTTCTACTACCTGACCGGCTTCACCGAGCCGAACGCGTGGCTGGTGCTGGCGGGCGACGGCCGCGCCACGCTGTTCTGCGCACCGAAAGACCTGGAGCGCGAGATCTGGGACGGCTACCGCCTCGGCCCCGACGCCGCCCCCGCCGCGCTGGGCGTGGACGAGGCCTTCTCGGTGAACGACCTCGACGCCAAGCTGCCGAAGCTGCTCGAGAACCGCTCGACCGTGTGGTTCCCCTTCGCCACCCACAAGGGCCTGGAAACCCGCATCGACGGCTGGCTGCAGTCGGTGCGCGCGCGCGTGCGCTACGGCGCGCTGTGCCCCGAGGAGCAGCGCGACCTGTGCGGCCCGCTCGACGAGATGCGCCTCGTGAAGGACGCGCACGAGCAGGACATCATGCGCCGCGCCGCGCAGATCAGCGCCCGCGCCCACATCCGCGCGATGCAGCTGTCGGCGCGCATGCTGCGCGAGGGCAAGGACGTGCGCGAGTACCACCTCGACGCCGAGCTGCTGCACGAGTTCCGCCTGGGCGGCTCGCAGTACCCGGCCTACGGCTCCATCGTCGCGGCCGGCGCCAACGCCTGCGTGCTGCACTACCGCGCAGACGCCGCGCCCGTGCGCAAGGGCGAGCTGGTGCTGATCGACGCCGGCTGCGAGCTCGACGGCTACGCGAGCGACATCACCCGCACCTTCCCGGCCGACGGCACCTTCAGCGGCCCGCAGCGCGCGCTGTACGACCTGGTGCTGGCCAGCCAGGACGCCTCGGCCGCCGCCACCAAGGCCGGCAACCGCTTCAACGACCCGCACGACGCGGCCGTGAAGGTGCTGGCGCAGGGCATGCTCGACCTGGGCCTGCTCGACGGCAACAAGGTCGGCGGCGTCGACGACGTGATCGACTCGCGCGCCTACTTCCAGTTCTACATGCACCGCACCGGCCACTGGCTGGGCATGGACGTGCACGACTGCGGCAGCTATGTCGAACCCACGCAGGTGGGCGAAGTGAGCGAGCGCAAGGACCCGCTGTCCAACGAACTCATCAAGAACCGCCCGAGCCGCATCCTGCACCCGGGCATGGTGCTGACGCTGGAGCCCGGCATCTACGTGCGGCCCGGCGAAGGCGTGCCCGAGAAATTCCACAACATCGGCATCCGCATCGAGGACGACGCGATCGTCACGGCCACGGGCTGCGAACTGATTTCGCGGGGGGTGCCGGTGAAGGCGGATGAGATCGAGGCGTTGATGCGGGGGTGAGCACGGTCCGCAAGCGGCGCACCAGGCTGGTGGACGACCGCCCGCCGTATTGGATGCAGCAGTGGCTGCTGCATCACAAGGAATCGGACCGGTTCGATGGACGTGAGTACCGCATCTACGACGTCCACGCGTCCAAAGGGCCGCCACTGTCCTCGGTCTGCGCCGAAGGCGTGATTTCGCGGATCAGCGATACCGCACTGGAATTGCGGGAGCCCGAGTCCGTCGTGTCCGCCTATGCGGTCTGGTTCGGTCTGCTGATGGCCGCGCCGCTGGTGGCATTGCTGTTCCATGTAGACATACCCCAGACGATCATGGGCACGCTGATCGCGCTCTGGTTGATCGGCGTGACGCTGTACGCCGTGATTTTCGGCGCGCGCTCGATTTTTTTGACCTTCAGGGAGGTGCTGCGCCCCTCGCCGTTGACCGTCGGGATTCTGTGCGACCGGCGCAACCAAAGGCTGTGGTGGCGCGAGGAAGGGAAGGACCGCTGGGTCGCGTGGGAGCGCATCCGTGTCGCCCATCGCAAGGGATGCCCCGCGACGCAGACCTCCGAAGACTTGCGTCTGCTGGTGCTGAACAAGGACGATGCCCTCGTCACCACCGTGGAGCAGGGCACGGAGCCATTGACGTTGCCGCTGCCGAGCTGGGGCTTCGGTCATCGATGCACGCAATCGCATGAGAACGAGACGTGCAAGGCCGTCGTCGACTTCATCGCGGTGTTCATGCGTCACGGCCCCGAGCAATTGCCCGCCACCCACTGGCGGACACCGGAACACGACCGCGAACGCCTGTTCCTGGACCTGGCTGGCACCCTGAATTTTTTCGCCGGGCCTCGTGCGCATGCATCAAGACCGTTGCGCGCCTTCTGCGCCGTGCTGATGGCACTGGCCGCACCGCTCCTGCTGCCACCGCAATGGCTGCATGCGCTCGCCGAATTTCGGCGTCGGCCGAGCGAATGGTCAGAAGCCACCCTGCAGGCGGTCGGGATCGATTCGCCGACGACCCGCCTGGCCGTGCCCGCGGGCAGCCGGCCGTTGCACGCGCCGCTCGATCAGGAGCAACGCGCTCTGGCGTGGATCTGGATCGCCACCGCCTTCGCGACCTACCTCATCGTGGGTTGGAAGATCGTCCACTGAGTGCGCGGACGGGTGCGGGCCCGGATGCCCGCGCGATCACAGGCAGAACAGCAGACTGAGAAACGCAACGCCCCCTGCTGCAGACGCGATCCAGTGAAAGCGATGCGGCAACCCGCTCAACAGCCCCACCGTCGCCAGCGCCGCCGCAGTCAGCGCTCCGAGCCACAGCACCCATCCCACCGACCCGCCCGCCGCCTCCAGGCTGGCCCACAGCGACAGGCACAGCAACGCCGTGCCCCCGAGCTGCAGCCATCGGCGCCAGGCGCTCGGCGTGCTGCCGCGGCCGAAGACGTCTTCGCTGTGACGGTCCATCGCGAGGCTCAGCGCGCAGAAGCCGGCCAGCGAGGCGGCGAACACCAACCCGAGCAGCGGCATCACGATCCCTGACCCGACGCAGCGAGTTCTGTCGGCGGCGGCTTGACGGCTTTCTTCGGCGCGGCCAGCGCCTTGCGGCGCTTGCGCTCCACCAGCCAGGTCGCACCCGCCAACCCCAGGCCGAGCGCGATCGCCACGAGGTCGAAGCCCGCCACCGAGCTCGGGCCGGTGCGCAGGCTCACGGTGAGCGGCGCAGGGCCGGTGAAGGCATTGAGCACCGGCAGCAGCACGAACAGCAGCGCGCCGAGCGCGAGCTGCGCCTGCCACATGCGCAGGGTCGGGCGCAGCAGGCCCAGCACGGCGGTGGCGCCCCAGACGATGAAGAACCAGCGGATCTCGGCCTCGTTGCGGCCGGCCACGTCGACCGGCAGCAGGCGGTTGGCCCAGAAGAAAGCGGCCATGGCCACGGGCAGGCCGGCGATCGCGCCGAGGTTCAGCCCGTCGACGAGCCGCAGGCCGACGCCGATGCGCCCGCCCTGCTTGAGGGTCTTGGCGTATTTCTGACGCTCCTTCACGGCCCACAGCAAGAGGCCCGTGGCCACCATCAGGCAGCCCGCCAGGCCCGAGACGAAGAACAGCGCGCGCAACAGCGGATCGGCGAAACGGCCGATGTGCAGGCCGTAGAGCACGCCGCGCGTCTCGGCCGCGGCCTTGGGCACGTCGCCGAAGGTGCCGATGAGCGCGCCGGTCGTGCCGTTGAACTGCATGCTGGGCTGGTCGTACGACAGGTGCCGGCCTTCGGCCCGCGTGAGCGAGACCACGGCGTTGGCGTCGTTCGGCTGATGCACCACGATGCGGCCCACGGGCGCGCCGTCCCAGTGGGCCGTGGCCTGCGCCACCATGGGCGCGAGGGGCGCCAGCGCGGCCTTGGTGCCCGAGGCCTTGATCTGCGTGCGCACGCCACCCGGGAAGGCCTCGGCGAAGAAGGTGTCGTTGCCGCCGTGCGCCTTGTAGGCCACCTGCGGCCCCCACGGCATGTACATGAACATCAGCGTGACCAGCCCGGTGTAGGTGATCATGGCGTGGTACGGCAGCGCGAGCACGGCGGTGACGTTGTGCGCGTCGAGCCACGAGCGCTGGCCCTTCTTCGGGCGGAAGGTGAAGAAGTCCTTGAAGATGCGCTTGTGCGTGACGATGCCGCTGACGATGGCCACGAGCATGAACATCGCGCAGAAGCCGACGATCCAGCGGGCCCAGAGCGCGGGCATGTAGTGCAGGTCGAAATGCAGGCGGTAGAAGAACTCGCCGCCGCGCGTCTCGCGCGGCGCGGTGATCGCCTGGCCCGTGGCCGGGTCGAGCATGGCGCGGTCGAAACTGCGGCGTCGGTCCACGGGCGGCGAACCGGCCGGCGGCGGGGGCTTGAGCCACAGCAGGCTGACCGACGGCTCGCGCGCGGTCGGCAGCGTGATGAACCAGCGCGCCGCGTTGCCCGCGTTGCGCTCCAGGTAGGCCACCGCGTGCTCGGCCGCGACCGGCTGGGCCACGCTGGCGTGCGACACGGCGTGCAGCTCCGGCTTCATCCAGAAGGTGATCTCGTCCTTGAAGTACGAGGCCGTGCCGGCCACGAACACCATGAAGAGCACCCAGCCGACCAGCAGGCCCGACCAGGTGTGCAGCCAGGCCATCGACTGACGGAATCCTTCCTTCATGCGGCACCTCCGCCGCCCTGCGTCCACAGCAGCAAGAGCAGGCCCTGCAACGCCGCCGCGATGGCAAGGCCGGTCCAGGCGCGCCACGCCGAGCGCGCCGCGAAGACCCACATCACGGCCACGGCATAGACGAGGAAGGAGGCCAGCGTGCCGGTCAGCGCGGCTTCGCTGCGCGCCATGTCGAAGAGGGCGGGCAGGCCCAGCGCGAGCACGGCGGCCGACAGCGCGGCGACGCCGTAGCCGCCCGCGATGGCGGCGACGGCTCGCGACGCGACGCCCATCCGGTAGCGGAGGCCGGCGCTCACGACGGGCGCCGGACGACGTGCGAGGTCGTTCGGAAATTCATGGGACAGAGGGAGAGGGAAAACCTGGAGAATGAGAATCATACTCATCTTCTCGGTTTTTCTCGCCCCCGCCCATCCCGCGAGCGGGGCCTTGAAAGGCGGGCGCCGCCGTACGCCTTACTTCGCCTGCAGCAACGCGCCGGCCTCGAGCAGCACCAGCTCGTTGTCGTCGGCCTTGTTCGGCTCGCGGCTGCTGGAGAAGGGCAGGTTGTTGTCGTTGCCGACCACGATGTGCGTGGCATCGACCACGTCGACGTTCTCGATGGTGAAGAACGGGAATTTCAGCACGCCGTCGTTCAGCGGCTTGCGCGCGAGCTTGTTCGGGTCGGCGATGTTCAGCAGGTCGATGTAGCCGATCTTGCGCACCGCGCCGCCCACGTTCGCGTCGCTCAGCTCGACCTTGTAGACGCGCTTGAACTTCGCGATGTCATGGAAGCAGTCGGCGCGCTTCTGGCCTTCGGGGCAGGCCTTGTCAGACGTGCCTTCGCCGTTGTCGCGCTCGATGATGAGGCCGGTGGTGCCGTCGATCATGTTGAAGTCGCCGATGGCGTGGCCGTTGGCTTCGAGCACGTATTTCCAATGGCGGCCCGTCCATTTTTCGGAGGCCACGTCGAACTCCAGCACGCGCAGCGCTTCCTTGCCGTCGACCTTCTCGTAGTCCTTGGCCTCGGCGTTCCACACCGGGCCTTCGAGCAGCGCATAGAGCTTGCTGCCGTCCTTGGACGAAGCCATGCCTTCGAAGCCCTTGGAGCGTTTGATCTGGAAGTCGACCGCGCCGCCCGGCGCGCCCGGCGTGGTGACCGCGGGGTGATCGGGCGAGCGCACGGCCTTGCCGTCCACCTGCGTGTCGAACACCGCGAGCACCTTGCCCTTCAGGTCGGCCTTGATCAGGAAGGGGCCGAACTCCTCGCCGATCCACAGCGCGCCACCGGCGAACTGGAAGCTCTCGGGATCGAAGTCCGAGCCCGTCAGGTAGCGCTGCTTCGTGCCTTCGTGAACGATGCGGAACGGCACCTTCTTGTCGGGGTCGTGCAGGAAGATGGTGTTGATGCGATTGAACTTGCCGCTCTTGAAGTCCACCTTGTAGTGGTTCAGGTAGAGCATGAAGTCGGGCGAGTTGGCCTTCGCGCCGGCGCCGTTGTCGGTGAGGATCCAGAACGTGCCGTCGTCCATCTTCTTGATGCCCGAGTGCCCTTGCAGCGGCTGGCCCTTGAAGGGCACGGACACGCCAGTGCCGCGGCCGGCCGAGAGGCCTTCGACCGTGCCCAGCGCCTCGACGCGCTTGCCCGAGGTGAACTTGCCGCTGACCTGCAGGTCGGCCGGCGCGTCTTTCGGGGCGGCGACGAAGCTCTGCGCGGGCAGCACGGCGTGGCCGGAGAGCGTGGCGGGGAAGGCGGTCTGTGCGGCCGCGCCGCCGCAGGCGAGTGCGGTGGCCAGGGCGATGAAGGAGAGGGAAGCGAGACGCGTCATGGGCAGAAGAAAGGTTTCAGTCGAAACGCGAGACCATGCCGATTGCGCGTGACGGCGCCGTGACATCCACCGGCTTCAAGGTGCGATGTCCACCGTCACTTCACGCGACTCGGCGCGGCCCTGGTCATCGACCGCGCGCAGCACGTAGCGCCGGCCCGAATCGGCCATGTCCGGCATCCAGGTGATGCCTTCGCCGGGCGCGGCCTTGCCGACCAGGGCGTCGTCAGCGAACCAGTAGATCGTCTGCGTGCCCGCCGCGGCTTCGGCGCGCAGCACGAGCGGCTCGGGCTTCTTCACGCGCAGCGTGTGCCGCACGCCGCGCAAGGGCGATGTAATGAGCGGCGCCGTCTCCGAAGCCTCGCCCTTCTCGCAGCCGTCGGTCGGCAGGCTTGCGCGCGGCAGGCCCGCCTGGCGGAACAGCCGCCGCATGTCGCTGCCCCATTGCTCGACCACCTGCTGGCGCGCGTTGGGCTGCGGCCCGCACACCACCTTGCCGGTGGTTTCATCGACCCACACGGCGCGGTGCAGGTTGCTCACCTGGATCGGCGACTTGCCGGCGATGAACCATGTGGTGGTGCGCACCGGGCACAGCGCATCGGGCAGCCCGCCCGTCGCGGTGCACACCTCGACTTGGCGCAGGTCGGGCGGCTGGCGCGTCGCGATCTCGCCAGGGTCGAGCCGCTCCGCGCGCAGCGCATCGACCATGCGCAGGAACAGCGGCGCGGCCGCATCGACGCCCACCAGCGCGGGGTTGCTCGTGCCATCGAAGTTGCCGACCCACACCACGAGCACGTGGCGGCCGAACACGCCCGCGGTCCACGCATCGCGAAAGCCCCACGAGGTGCCCGTCTTCCATGCAATGGCGGGGCGCGCTGGCAGCGTGGTGTCGGGGCGCGGCGTGTGGCGCAGCATGTCCAGCGTGATGAACGAGGCCTCTTCGCTCAAGAGGCGCAGCGGCTGCACCGGCCGCTCGTCGGGCGCGGGCTGCGTGTAGCGCAGCGGTTGCGAGATGCCGCCGTTCGCCAGCGTGGCGTAGAGACCCGCAAGCTCCTCGGGCGTGACCTCTCCGCCGCCCAGCACCAGCGCGAGGCCGTAGTGCGATTCGCTCTGCAGCTTCTGCACGCCCGCAAGCCGCATGAAGTCGTAGAGCCCCGGCTTCGACAGCTTCGCAGCGACGGCCACCGCGGGGATGTTGCGACTGCGGATCAACGCTTCCTGCGCGGGCAGCGGGCCAGCGAAGCGGTGGTCGAAGTTCTCGGGCGTGTAGGGACCGAAGGAGGTGGGTGCGTCCTTCAGCATCGTCTTCGGATGCAGCAAGCCCTGGTCGAGCGCGAGTGCGTAGATGAAGGGCTTGAGTGTGGACCCCGGCGAGCGCTTGGCCTGCGTGCCGTTGACCTGCCCCGCGATGGCATCGTTGTGCCAGTCGGCCGAACCGATCAGCGCGCGCACCTGCATGGTCGAGGCGTCGAGCAGCAGTGCGCTCGCGTTGGTCATGCCCACATCGGCGTGCGTGCGCAGGTACTGGCCCATCACGCGTTCGAGCGTGGCCTGCATGCGCAGGTCGATGGTGGTGCGCACTTCCTGCACGCCGCGCTCCTGCGCGAGCAGCATGTCGGTGGCGTGCGGCGCGAGAAAAGGGAGGCTGCCGCGCGACTGCGCCGAGAGCGCGAGCTGCGCATCCGGCGCATGCTGCTTCGCGGTCGGATCGCGCTCGGCCCACAGCGCCCACAAACGTTCGCGTGCCGACTGCAGCTCGGCATTGCGACCGCGCTCGGCGATGCGCTTGACGGGGTTCTGCGGAATCACCGCGAGCGTCAGCGCCTCGGGCAGGCTGAGCTTGGCCGCGTCCTTGCGGAAGTAGATGAGGCTCGCGGCCTGCACGCCTTCGATGTTGCCGCCGTAGGGCGCGGTGTTGAGGTACGCCTCGAGGATCTCGCGCTTGCCGAAACGCGCTTCGAGCCAGAGCGCCGCGCCGATCTGCGCGATCTTGCCCATGGCCGTGCGGCTGTCGATGCCGTAGACACGCCGCGCGAGCTGCATCGTGAGCGTCGAGCCGCCCTGCCTGCGTTCGCCGCTGGCGATGCGCCACGCGCTGCGCGCGAGCGCGGCGGGGTTGACGCCGGGGTGCGCGTAGAAGCGGCGGTCTTCGTACAGCAGCACCGCATCGACCAGCGTCGGCGAGATGCGGTCGAGCGGCACCCAGAGGCGGTATTGCTCGTCGCTTGCGAGGGTCAGGCGCAGCAGCTCTCCGCCTTGCGCGTACACGGCGCGCGAACTGCCGACGGTTTCGCTGAGCGGGGCGTGCGGCCACAGGCGCAACAGCGCGAGCAGGACGACAACCGCCAGCGCCCACAGCGCAGGCTTGCGGAGCCTTCCCAACTTCACGCTGAAGCGCATGACGGCCTCCGCTGCCCTGCGTCAGTTCGCGACGACCTGGAAGCGCGCACCCGCCGAGCGCGAATACACGCGCCGGTCGTACATCGCCTCGCCATACGCCGCCGGCACCACGAAGTCGCCGACGTTGGTCGCCCGCGCCTTGTAGGTCACTTCGAGCAGGTTCTTGTCGACGGTGCCGTAGAACACCACGCGGTCTTCGCGGATGTCGGCGTACTGCACCTTCCACGAACCGCCGCCGCCGAGGCGCTTCTTCCAGATCGGCGCATCGGCATTGGCTTCCTCGTCGTCGCCCACGGCCTGCAGCACCGGCTCCAGGCCGCCGGGCAGCAGGTCGACCAGCGCCACGTCGTTGAGCTGTGCGCGCTCCAGGCTGCGCACGCGCACCCGCACCGTGACCTCTTCGCCGAGCTTGGCCTTGGTGATCGGGTTGCCCTTGGCATCGAGCACTTCATGGAAGATCTCCAGGCCCTGGTTCACCGGCGTGGTGGGCACATTGCGCTCGAAGCCCTGTTCGGCCCAGCTGTAGTACAGGTTGAAGTCGCTGTCGTTCGACAGCTTGAGCTTGGCCGTGCCGGTGGGCACCGCAGCGCGCGTGATCGGGTTCACCGAGCCCAGCGCGAGTGCCGCGGCCTGCCCTTGCGCGTTGACGCTCTGCGCCGTGAGCTTGCCCTCGGCGTTCTGCGCCACCGCTTCGAAGTACGCATCGACCGCAAGCAGCATCGAGGCCGACGACAGGCTGTTGTACCAACCGTCGCGCACCATCGCGCCCATGCCTTCCCACACTTCGGGCTTCAGCGTCTTCAGGCGCGAAGGGAAGTGGCGGCCCACCAGGTGCAGCGTCATGCTGTCGTGCACCAGCGGGTCGTAGTACGCGCCCCACACGTTGCGGCGCTGCTTCTTTTCGGTGCGCGCGAGCAGGTCGGACCACACCGGGTTGAGCAGCTCGTTGGCGACCTGCTCCTGCTTCACGAGCTGGTAGCTCGCGGCGAGGTACACGGCGCCCAGGTCGTCGCTCCAGCCTTGCGTCTGCTTATTGCGCCACGCTTCGCGCAGGTTGGCCAATGCAGCCGGCGCGATGATGCCCTGGCGCGTGAGCAGGTAGGCCGCTTGCGTGCGCTGGCGCCAGCCGTCGAGCGAGGTGTCGCCGCTGCCAAGCCAGCCTTGCAGGTAGGTGTTGGCCTTCTGCAGCAGGTCCTGCGGCACGGGCAGCTTGTGGTCCTTGGCTTCGATCAGCAGGTGCACTGCGTAGAGCGTGGCGAAGGCATCGGTGCCCGCGCCGGGCCACAGCGAGAAGCCGCCGTCGGCCGTCTGCCGTGCGCGCAGCTGCACGAGGTAGCGCTCGAAGGTCTTGCGCGCCTCGGGCATCGGGCCCTGCTCGGGCGTGCGGCCGCGCGCCATTTCCTTCACCAGCTCAGGGCGGCCCGACAGCAGCACGGCCGGGAAGGTCTGGCTCGTGATCTGCTCGGTGCAGCCGTGCGGGTACACCTCCAGGTACTGCATGAGGCCGGTCGCGAAGGCCCACGGCGCGGCGGACACCGCGACATCGCTCTTGCGGAAGTTCGGATACAGGTCGGCCTTGCTGCTCAGCTCGCCCGCGCGCTGGAAGCTGCCCGCCTGCACCAGCGTGACGAACGGCGATGCAGGCCGCACGCTCACCTCGGTCGACAGGCGCGCGCTGAAGGTCTCGTGCGTCGAGGTGAACACCAGCGCCGACGAACCCAGCACCGCCTGCTCGCCCGGCTTGGCGCGCACGTTGAACCTGGTGCTCGCTTCGCCGCGCTCGTTGACCTTGAGCGTCTGCGTCGCATCGCCCACCACTTCGAGCCCGCCCGAGGCGGTGAGCGTGAGCGCAATGGGCACGTCCTTGCCCGACCCCACGATGTTGTTCGCGAGGCCCACGCCCACTTCGACCGTGTCGCCGGGCGCCATCGCGAGCGGTGCGTTCGGCAATATCACCATGTCGCCGCGCACCACGGTGCGGGTGCTCTTGGCGGCGGTGGTCTCGTCGTTCACCGCGACGGCCATCACACGCAGGCTGCCGTTGAAACTCTCGGGCACGGTGTAGCTGAACTCGCGGCTGCCGTTCACATCGACCAGCCCCGACCAGTAGGCCACCGGCTTGTCGCGCTTGCGCTTGAACGGGTTCAGGTGCTTGCCGAGCTCGCCTTCGCCATCGCCGCCGGGCGCTGCACCCTGCATGAGCTTCTTGAACTCCGGCAGGATCAGGTCGAGCGTCTGCAGGGTGCCCACTTCGAGCGCGCGCTTCTGGAAGAAGTGCTTGAGCGGATCGGGCGTCTTGTAGCGCGCCACCTGCAGGATGCCTTCGTCCACCGCGAACAGCACAGCGCGCGTGGGCTTGTCGCTGGTGAGCTTCATCTTCACCGTCTGCCCGGGCTTCACGAGTTCGCTGCTGGTGAGCTGCAGGTTGGCGGTGCGCTTGGCCAGGCTGGTCGCGAAGGGCACGACGCCGTACGACAGCGGGCTCATGTAAACCTCGTCCGAGGCCGGGTCGCGCACGAAGTGCACGTTGATGTAGCCGGTGCCCTCGAAGTCCTTGGGCAGCACGATCTTCTGCACCGAGGCGGTCTTGTCGGTCTTGAACCATGCGTGGGCATAGACCTTGTCGCGCTCGATGGTGATGAGGCCCGCGCCCACGTACGGCGCGCGGATGCTCACCTCGATCTCCTGGCCCGGCTCGTAGTCCTTGCGGTCGAGCGTGAGCTGCAGTTCGGCGTTACGGTCCAGCGAGCGCGAGACGTTCGCGTTGCCCGCCACGCTGTACTCGACGCGGTTCAGCTCCAGCCCGCCGGCATTGCGCACCACATAAGCGAAGTTGCCGGGCGTGGAGGTGTTCAGCGCAATGGTGTTGCCGGCCGCGACGATGGCCAGCGGCTTCTCGTCGATCACGATTTCCTTCTTGCGCGATTCGTAGCGGTAAAGGCCGTTGTCCTGCTTCACGAGCACCGACAGCACCTTGCGCTCCACGCGCTCGATCTTCAGGGCGTCCACGGCCGTCTTCTTCGCCTGCGGGTCGATCGCGATCACGGTCGCATTGCGCGCGGCGCCCTTGCTCACGTAGCTGGTGTCGCCATCGACCTTCGCGCCCACGAGGTAGGGCATGTCGCTCACCAGCGTCTGCGCCTCGGCCGAAACGCTGCGCCCGCCCTCGGGCTCGAAGGCCTTGGCGAGCACGTGCACCTGGTAGGTGGCCGCATCGAAGCGCGAGAGGCGCAGGTCGAACTCGGCCTTGCCTTCGGCGCTGGTCTGCACGCTGCCCAGGTCGTCGACCTGTTTCTCGGTGGCGCGCTGCGGATCGAAGAAGGCGTAGTCGGCGAACGCGCGGAACACCGGGAAGGCCGGACTCAGCGTGAGCGTGCCTTCGACCTTGCGGTCGGGCGCGGGCGTGCCGAAGAGGTTCTGCACATCGATGAGCGCCTTCAGGTCCTTGGGCCTGACCCAGCCCTCGGCCACTTCGCTGCTGAGCTTGGCGACGACCTTGGTGCGGTCGGGCAGGAACTCCTGCACCTTCACCGTGGTGCTGCCGATCAGCAGGCCCTGCACCTCGGGGTTGCCGGGCGAGGATTCGCGCGGCAGGTAGAGGTTGACGGTGTAGTTGCCGGTGGGCGAGGTGTCCTGCGTGGCGTGGGCGATTTCCGCCGCGCCGCCGGGGCCGAGCTTGAGCTTCTCCCGGCGCACGCTGAGTCCGCGCGCGTCGATGATCTCGGCCTCGAGCGGCAGGTCGCGCAGCGACGTGGCCCAGTTGCCGGCCTTGACCATCATCGCGATGTGCATGGTGTCGCCCGGGCGGTAGATGCCGCGGTCGCTGAACACGTAGGCGGTCATCTGGTTCGGCACGCCGGCCGCGCGCAGGCCGCCGACATCGAAGCGCGAGATGTCGAGCGTGCGGTCGCTGCGGTTGAAGGGCAGGAAGCTCAGGTCGCCGTCCTTGCGCACCACCAGCACCACGGGCGCTTTCTCGCGCTGGTAGCCGGCGAGGTTGGGCAGCTTGGCAGCGCCCGTGGCGTCGGTGGATTGCGACGCGACGATCATGCCGTTGCGGCCCCACACCTCGACCAGCGCACCGGCCACGGGCTGGCCGTTGGCGATGCTCTGCACGAACACGTCGCGCGTGCCGTCGAGCGACTTCTTGGCGACGATGCCCAGGTCGGTGACGAGCACCAGGCGCTGGTCCTTCTGGTCTTCGGGGTTGCCGCTTTCGGGGTCGCCTTCGCCTTCCGAGGGCTGTTCTTCCTGTTGTTCCTCTTCGGATTGGGCCTGCGTCGCATCGCCTTCGGCCTTCTTCTTGGCCTTGGGGTCGAAGCCCTGCACCTCGAGCAGGAACACGCCGCGGCGGTCGGCCACGTCGCTGCGCAGGTACTCGGCGAAATCGACGGTCTCGTAGTGCGCCTTGCCGGCGGGAATGCTGAGCGGAATCTCCTTCTGGAAGCGGTCGACGAGGTTGTCCGACTGCAGGCCGCTGTTGAATTGCGGATGTGCGAAGTCGCCGTTGGTCTGCGTGACCAGGTGCTGCAGCTGCTGCGGCAGCAGGCGCCCGATTTCCAGGCGGATGCCGGGCAGGTCGCGCACCAGGATCGGCAGCTTGCGTTCACCGGAAAGTGCGAGCAGCGAACCCTGGCTCATGATGGTGAGCTCGGGCGCGAAGGTCTTGAGCAATCGAACGTCCTGCCGCGCCGCGCCGAGCTGATAGCCGCCCGGCGTCTTCAGGCCCTTGGCCACACGCACCAGCAGGTAGCGGCCGCCCTCGGCTTGCGGGAGGCGGAAGCTGACCATCTCGGTCACTTCGCGTTCGCTGGCGATGGGCTGCAGATTGATCTTCTTCGCGCGGCGCAGCACGGCGTCGGTGACCTTCGAGGGGTCGGCGGACCAGTCGAACTTTTCTTCCGGGTCGCCCTTGGCTTCTTCCGTGGCAGGCAGCAGCCAGGCCTGCACCACACGCGCCATTTCGCGCTCGTGCACCGGCATCGAGGCGGTGACGTGCATCACATGCTCGGGCTCGCCGTTCTCGCCCGTGACGATGGTGGGGTCGATGCTCGAGATGTCGAGGCTGAAAAGGCCGGGGATGTCGACCGCGCGCGAGAGGTCGCTGCGCTGGCCGGGGCCGCCCTTCTGCGCGACCGCGCCGGAGGTGAGGCTGAGCACCACGGGGCGCGTCTTCTCGGGAATGGGCAGCGGCTCGGACTGGAGGGTGGCGGTGAGGCGCAGCTTGTCGTAGCTGACGGTGAACTTCTCGCTCGCGCACTTGCCCACGCTGAAGATCGAAGTGCCGCAGGCCTGGTCATAGGTCAGCACCAGGCGCTTTTCGAATTCGGCCGTGTTGACCGGGTGCGAGAAGCGCACCTGGAAGAGCGCGCGCCGCACGTTGGCCTGCACCGGGTCCTGGTAGAACTCCGCGCCCGCGATGCGCGCGTTGAACTCGGGCGAGGTGAACTCGTACTTGCGCTGCTCGATCTCGATGTGCGGCGCGAGCGCGTCCTTCGCCAGCTGCACCTTGTAGGGCTGGCCGACCGGCCAATCCTGCGCGGGAAGAAATTCGAGCTTCTTCTGGCTGCTCCACGACCAGCGCCCCGCAATGGCGGGCTCGATGCTGACGCCGGTCGCCTCCTGGCCGATGCGCGCGATGGGCGCGACCGAGGCGGAGAAGTTGATGACGACCGGGTTCGGCCCCTTGTCGTTCTCGATCTGCGTGCGCGGCGGCGGCACGATCTGCGCGGTGGAAACGACGGGCTCGACGCGGTCGGGCGTGAGGCCGTGCCACCACTTCAGCACCTGCGGGCTGGCGAACCAGCCGGCCAGCACCAGCAGCGCCAGCAGCACCACCCAGGCCAGCCGTTGCTGCAACCACTGCAGCCCGAAGAGAAGAAAGGCGCCCACGATGCGCAGCCACCCCGGGGGTCGCCAGGAACCGATGAGTCCGCGTGCCAGCGGACGCAGGAACCCGAGCACACGGCTGAGGCCGGTGAAGAGCACGTCGCTGAGCGACGCGAGTTTTCGATTGGCAACTTGAAGCATGGACGCTCCCCCGATGTTTTTGTTGGCGCCTGACAGTCTCTGCCCGGTCTGTGAAGCCATGGCGCTGTGTGTGAAGTCTGCGTGAAAACCGCACAGGGCCCGCGCACCGGTCCGTCCCGAACGTCAGAACGAAAGTGCGGGCTTGTTCACCATCAACCAGAACACGATGGCCATGGCCACGAAGGCCGGGTAGCCGAGCAGTTCCCAGTAGCGCTGGTAGCGCAGATACAGCGACGGCAGCGCGGCGCCCTCGCGATGCGCCTGTGCCGCCAGGGCCGCCATGCGGATCTGCAGCCACACCACCGGCAGCCAGCACGCCCCCGCGAACGCGAACAGCCCCAGCGACAACGCCAGCCACGGCGTCGACAGCGGCCAGCCCGCCAGGTGCGCCAGCGCGAAGCCGGTGACCGGCTGCAGGATCACCGTGGGCGTGGTGAACCACCAGTCCGCGCGCACCACCAGCCGGCTCACCACCGCCTGCGCCGGCACGCTGCCGCTGCGGTTGGCAAAGAACATGTAGAAGGCCGACCCCAGCCCCGTGCCGACCATCAGCACGCTGGAGACGATGTGCAACCACTTGAGGACGAGGTAGGTGTTCATGGCGTGGCGCGTCGGTACAAGTGCCAGAGCAGCGCGGCAATGGGCAGGTTCTTGAGCAGCGGGCCGAGCGGGTGCAGCCACAGGCTCGGTTGCAGCACGGTCGCCACGAGCGTCATGGCGAGCATCAGGGCGAAGGCGGCCAGGTAGACGGTGCGGCCGGGTCGCAGCCACAGCGCCAGGCCGACCGCCAGATCGGCCGCCGCGCCGCCGACGATCAACGCCTGCACCAGCCACGGCGGCGAGGCGATGCCCGCGTCGGCCAGCACACGGCGGCTCTGGCCGTCGAGTTCGACGATGCTGGCGACGGCGGTGAAGAGCCAGACGGCGACGAGGCTCAGGCGCAGCAGGCGGTCGTCGCCGTCGGCAGCAGCAGGGCGCGTCATGGCGCGGGCGCCCCTTCGTCGACCACATCCGTCACCATGCCCCAGCGCGCGAACTCGGGGTCGAACTCGGGCAGCGTGAGCAGGCCGGCGCAGGCGTGCGCGCCCACCGGCAAGGCCTCGCCGTGCGCGAGGCGGCGGGCCAGCAGGATGGCGGCCATGCAGGGAATCTCGGGGCCGTGGT
Source organism: Variovorax sp. KBS0712 (assembly GCF_006323185.2). Lineage (NCBI taxonomy): Bacteria > Pseudomonadati > Pseudomonadota > Betaproteobacteria > Burkholderiales > Comamonadaceae > Variovorax > Variovorax sp. KBS0712. The sequence goes on from NZ_VCCD02000004.1 coordinate 57,133, forward strand.
TGTCGTCGGCCGCGATGTGCCAGGCGCGGCGCGCGATGGCGCCGTGCGCATCGGTGCCTTCGACCCGCACCACCATGCCGCCCAGCGCGGTGCCGAACGCATCGAACACACCGCCCGTCGCGTGCAACAGCGGCGCCAGCTTCTGCGGTGCGCGCAGCAGGCCTGTGCGACGCAGGAAAGCCAGGAAGGCGAAGGCGTGCTGGGTCAGGCCGACTTCGAGTGCGGCGCGGAACATGACCGACTGCACGCCGGCGTAGCGCGCGGGAAAGAGCTCGAGGTCGGGGATGTCGCACAAGGCGCCGCGGCGCGGCTTCATGCGCGCGAACTGCACCTTCGCGGGATGCGCCCAGCCGGGCTGCTCGGTCCAGCGGCCGCCCTGCCAGACGCGGATCGGCGCACCGCAGTAGGCGAGCACGCCCGCGAGCGTGGCTTCGCCGCGCGGCGCGCCCTGTGCCGGCGCGATGCAGATGTCGATGCTGCGGATGCCTTGCCAGCCGGCGGCGAGGTGATCGACCACCGCCGACGACAGCGCGGGCACAGTGCTGGCGCCGGCCACGGCAATGCGGCCTGCGCGGCGGAAGGCCGCGTCCATCGCGGCGGGAAAGTCGCAGACGAAGCGTCGGCCGTCGGCCAGGTCGATGTAGTGCGCGCCGGCGGCTGCCACGGCCTGCGGCACGCGGTAGTCCTGGCCTTGGAACGGGCCGGCGGTGTGGATGGCGAGGTCGACGCCCAGAAAGCCCAGGCCCTGCGCGAGGTCGGGCGACTGCGCATCGACGCGCACACCGCGTGCACTGCCGCCCAGCGATTGCGCAAAGGCCGTGGCCCGTTCGAGGTCGCGCCCGCCGACCCACAGCTCGACGCCCGGGTCCTGCGCCAGCGCGCGGCTGATGCGTGCGCCGAAGTTGCCATAGCCGCCGAGTACCAGCGTCTTCATGCGACGCTGGCTCCGGCGATGTGGCCGCGTGTGAAGGCTTCCTCGAAGATCGAATAGCCCGACCAGTCCGCGTGCGCGAACGACAGCCGGCCCGCGGCCACGCGGTCGCCGTGCGCGCCGATCTGCGCGAGCAGCCCGGGTCGCGGGATCGACATGGCGTGTCCGTAGCGCGTGATCTCGACGCGCGTGGCGAGCGCGGGCAGGTCGGGGTGCGGCACCGACAGCTCGGCCAGCAGCTCGTCGCGCCATGCGGTCCATGGGCGCTCGAGCAGCAACTGCCGGCCGTCGCCGGTGTCGTAGCCGCTCGGGCCCAGCGGGCGGTACCAGCTCAGCACCGTGCCACGCGGCGTGGGGTCGAGCGTCTGGTGGCGCGCATCGACATACCCGAGGCCGCGCGTGCCGTAGATCACGTTGTCCCAGCTCGGCGCGGCGCCGACGCGGTCGGCCAGCGGGCCGCGCAGGTGCACGTTGGCGACCAGCCAGGGGGCGTAGCGCACGTGCGCGGCGGCGCTGGTCAGCAGCGACGGCGGGTTCTCGACCACGCGCGCGGCGATGAACACGGGTAGCGCGACGATGCAGCGCTCGGCCTGCCAGCGCACCATCGATTTCGACGCGGCATCCCACGCATCGACCTCGACACCCGCACGCCCTTCGGCGATGCGCGTGACGACCTGCCCGGTGCGCAGGCGCTCGCCCAGCGGCGCGGCCAGCTGCTTCGTGAGCCAGCCGTTGCCTTCGGGCCAGGTGAGCACGCCGTCGCGGTCGGGGTTGGTGTCGTTGACGCTCCCGCTCGCATCACCGGGCGCATGAAAGCCGTGCCGGCTTGCGAAGTAGTGGATACCGGCCCAGGCCGACACCTGCGCGATGCCGGCACCGTAGTCGTCGCGGCAGCAGTAGTCGAGGTACCAGCGCAGGTGCGCGTCGTCGAAGCCTTCGCGGTCGAGCCAGCCGGCGAAGGGCAGGGCGTCGAGCGCGAGCAGCTCTGGCGTGACGGCGAAGCGCAGCGTGGGAATGGCGAAGTGGGCGGCGTGCTGCAGCGCGTCGATGCGCTGCGCGAAGCGGCGGTACTGCGCCTGCGTGCCGGCGCCGACGTCGTGCACGGGCAGCAGCCCGTCCTGCCACTCGCCGCGGAAGAACAGACGCTCCTGCGGGCTGTGGCAGAGGTGGCGCTCGTCGTAGGTCCAGCGGCCGGCCACGCGGCGGCGCAGGCCGAGTTCTTCGAGCAGGTCCTGCACCTCGTGCGCGTCGTCGCCGGGCGTGGGCAGGTAGTGCGCGCCGAGCGGGCAGGCGATGCCGCCGACCGAGCCGCCGCGCGCGTTGCCGCCGGCGGTGTCCTCGAGTTCGAGCAGCGCGAAGTCGTCGATGCCCGCGAGGCGCAGCGCGCGCGCCGCCGCCAGGCCCGCGACACCGCCGCCCGCGATGACGACGCGCGTGCGCCTGACGGTGGCCGGGGCCTGCGACTTGAGCGCGCCGTCGCGCATCGCGTGGCCGCGCGCGACATCGATGCCGGTGAAGCCGCCTTCAATGACCGGCGGTGGCGCCTCGCAGCCGGCCAACGCCAGAGCGCCTGCACCGGCAGCGACGCCAAGAAAGCCACGACGCCTCATGGCACACGGTTCCTTCGTGGAACACCGCGGAACCGGCTTTGCCGGGCCGCAGGTGTTGCCCCCGGCAGGGGGTTGGCGAAGCGACACGAAGTGCGCGCAGCCTGGGGGCGAGCCATATCAGTGAGCCATGACCTTGCCCCACTCCTGCTCATAAGTGGTGACCAAGGTCTGGTTCGACAGGCGGTTCACTTCGGTCGGCACGCGTGCCATGTCGAGCGGAAAGTCGAACATCAAAGGCAGCGTTGCCGGCGTCAGAAAGCGCATGCCGCCCGGCAGCGCGTCGGGCTGCCGGTAGGGCCGGTGGCTCGCAATGATGTAGCCCCATTCGCCGAAGCTGGGCACGTGCGCGTGGTACGGCGTGGCCTTCAGGCCGACCGACTCGATGGTGCTCGCCACGGTCCAGTAGCTCTTGCGCGCCACCAGCGGCGAGGTGGTCTGGATCACGGCGTAGCCGCTGGCCGACAGGCGCCGGTCGAGCAGCGCGTAGAAGCTGTTGGTGTAGAGCTTGCCGATGGCGAAGTTGGTGGGATCGGGAAAGTCGACCACGATGACGTCGAAGGTGTCGCCCTCCTGCTGCAGCCACTGGAACGCGTCGGTGTTGACGACCTTCACCTTCGGCGACGACAACGCGTGCCCGTTGAGCGCGGCCAGCGTCTCGTGCGTGGTGAAGAGCTGCGTCATGTTCGGATCGAGCTCCACCAGCGTGACCGACTCGACCGAGGGGTACTTGAGGATCTCGCGCACCGCCATGCCGTCGCCGCCGCCGAGCACGGCGACTTTCTTGGGCGCGCCGTGCGCGGCCATCGCGGGGTGCACCAGCGCCTCGTGGTAGCGGTACTCGTCGCGCTCGGCGAACTGCAGGTTGCCGTTGAGGAACAGCCGGTGGCCCAGCGCGCCGCGCGTGACCACGATGCGCTGGTAGGGCGAGCTGGCGCTGAAGACGATGCGGTCCTGGTAGAACTTGTCTTCCGCCAGCGTGGTGATGTGGTCCGCGCCCCAGAAGGCGCCGATGAGCGCGGCCAGCGTGAGAAAGCAGGCCACCGCGTGCGCGCCGGCGCGGCGCAGCTCATGGCGGAACAGCCACAGCGCCCACACGGCCACCGCGGCGTTCATCACGCCGAACAGCAGGCCGGTGCGGATCATGCCCAGCTGCGGCACGAGGATCAGCGGGAACGCGACCGACACGGCGAGCGCGCCCAGGTAGTCGAAGGTCAGCACCTGCGACACGAGGTCCTTGAGCACGATGTTGCGCTTGAGGATGCGCATCACCAGCGGAATCTCGAGCCCCACCAGCGTGCCCACCACCACCACGAGGCCGTACAGCAGCAGCCGGAACGCGCCCGGCACGTAGGCGTTGGCCAGGAACAGGATCGCCGGCAGCGCGCCGCCGATCAGCGCCACGAGCAGTTCGATGCGAAGGAAGTGCGCCGGCAGCTGCCGGTCGAAGTAGCGCGAGAGCCACGAGCCGACGCCCATGGCGAACAGGTAGGTGCCGATGATGGTGCTGAACTGCAGCACCGAGTCGCCGAGCAGGTAGGAGCTCAGCGCGGCCGCGCTCAGTTCGTAGACGAGGCCGCAGGCCGCGACGACGAACACGCTGGCGAGCAGCGCGATCTCCACGGGTTGCGGCCCCCGCGCATCCGGGGTGCGCGCGGGCAGGGCCGCGTCGCTCAATGGATTGCTGCGGCCACGATGACGCTGATGCCGAGGCACATGGCGGCCACGACGAGCGCCAGCGCCCTGTTCTGCTTCTCGACGATCTCGCCCCACAGGTCATAGGGGGTGATCTTGTCGATGATCAAGAAGCAGATCCAGAAGACCACCACGCCGATCAGCGCATACACGAGCGATCCGAGGACCACGCCCGGTTTCAGCCATTCAATTCCCATGGGGACCTCCAGTCGTAGCAATAAAGAGAGAAACAAGAGAGCGCCTGCGCGCGATCTTCGTCATTTGTGGCCGCCGCCGCTCGAGTAGCCGCCGTACGAACCGCCCGAGCTGCGGTACCCGCTCGAGGAGCCGCCGCTGCAGTTGCTCATCATGATCAGCACGAAGAGGATGACCACGATGACGAGGATGATCGTGCCGCAGCCCATGCCCGACGCGGCGCTCACGGGCAGCGCGTCGCCGCGCGAGAACAGGTCCTTCTTGGCGTCGAGCTTGAAGGCCGTGGCCACCGCGCCGCTGTCGATCTTGCTGCCCGAGGACCAGGTCAGCTCGTTGGCCGAGCGCTCCATCGAGAGCAGCGCGCCGCCGCTGGCGAAGTCGCGGTTGAAGGTCTTCTGCCCGCGCTCGACCTGCCAGTAGAACTCGCCGGCCACGTAGGTGGTCTCGGCGTTGTAGGCGTACTGTTGCTGGTAGCGCTTGTTGAGGTAGGTGGCGGTGGTGCCGTTCTCGGCCATCACGGGCGCGCCGGTGGTCGGCTTGACCATGCTCCAGCCGTCTTCGGCATCGACCAGGAAGCTGAAGCCGCGCTTCTTGTTGTACAGCAGGTACTCGTCCCAGCCGAACTGCTCGTCGTCGCCGGGCTCCTGGCCCATGCGGTGCTGGAAGCCCACCACCTGCCACTGCGCGCCCTGCAGCTGGCCCACGCTGCCCAGCGCGATGAGCGGGCGCACCGGCTCGTTCTGCTCGGCGTGCTTGAGTTCGCCGCCGATGCCTTGCGACAGGTCGATGATGCTGTTGCACGAGCCGCAGGTGATGCTCTTGCTGTCGGCCAGATTGACCGTGACGGGCGAGCCGCAATTCGGGCAGTTGAAGCTGCGGCCCTTCTCGTCCTTCGCGGATTCGTCGCGCAGGCCGGTGAGCTGCAGGTCGTCCAGCTGCACCGAGCGCCCGAGGTACGCGGTGGGCGGGGCGGTGCCGTAGTCGATGCTGAGCACCAGCCCCTTGTCGTTGCGCAGCTCGACCATCGCGAACGCTTGGCCGAGCGCGGGCAGGTGCGACAGTTCGCCCTGCGCGGAGGTCAGCGCCACCTGTTCGTTGGACGCGACGGTGTAGCTCTGGCCCGCGAAGGCGGTGGTGGCGCCCACGCGCAGGTCGGCCGGCGGCGGCGCGGCGCGCTGCAGGTCGAAGGGCAGCGCAAAGACGTAGGCGCCGTTGTCCTCGCTGAGGACGCCGGTGCGGTCGCCGTCGAGCGCGGCGATCCACTCGGTCCAGCGCCCGCCGGGGTAGGTGTACTGCAGCCGGCCGATCAGCGTGAAGGGCTTGTCCTGGATGCGGCCGGCGGCGAACAGCTGCAGCGGGCTGAAGTCGTCGAACAGCTCGGCCATCTTGCCGGTGCGCGCGAGCGTGTCGCCCTGGCGCACGACGGTGCTCTGGCAGTACGGGCAGACCGCGTGTGTCGATTGCGCCGAGCGGAATTCGACCGGCGCGCCGCAGCCGGGGCAGGGCGCGCGGTAGTAGCGTTGGGAGCCGGTTTCCTCAGCCATGGCGCACCGGGTGCGATGGCGCGGCCGGCCACGAATGATTCAAGCCAAAAAGGCCTCTGACGCCCGCTGGGCGGGCGTCAGTCGCTATCGAAAACATTGCGACGAATCAGACGAGCTTTTTCAGCAGTTCGGCCTTCTTGGCGTCGAACTCTTCCTGCGTGAGGATGCCCTTGGTCTTGAGTTCGCCGAGCTTCTCGAGCGTGGTCATCACGTCGGCGGCGCTCACCACGGCCACGGCCGGCTGCTGCGTCGTGGCCGCGGCCTGGGCCGCGGCGTTCGGGCTCAGGCCCTGCGCGAGGTTCTGCGCCAGCACCTGGCCGAGCGCCACGCCGGCGCCCAGGCCCATCGCGTCACCCGCGATGCCGCCGCCACCGGCCGCCCCTTCGGCGAACTTGGGGATGGCCTGCGCCGTCTGGTACTGCATGAACTTGCCCATGTCGTTGCCGACCATGCCCATGCCGATCTTCTGGTCGAGGATCTTCTGCAGCTCTTCGGGCAGCGAGACGTTCTGGACCGTGATGTTCTCGAGCTTGATGCCGATCTTCTCGAACTCGGGCACCAGCTGGGTGGCCAGCGCGGTCGCGAACTGGATCTGGTTGGCCGCCAGGTCCAGGAAGGGCAGGCCGCTGGAGGCGATGGCGTTGCTGATGTTCTGCAGCACCAGGCCGCGCAGCTGGCCGTCGAGGTCGGCCACGGAGTAGATGTCGCGCGTGCCGGAGATTTCGGTGTGGAACAGCTTCGGGTCGCCGATGCGGAAGCTGTAGTTGCCGAAGGCGCGCAGGCGCACGGCGCCGAAGTCCTTGTCGCGGATCGTGATCGGCTGGGGCGTGCCCCACTTCTGGTCGACCTGCTGGCGCGTGCTGAAGAAATAGACGTCGCTCTTGAAGGGGGATTCGAAGAGCTTGTCCCAGTTCTTCAGGTACGTGAGCACGGGCAGCGTCTGCGTCGTGAGCTTGTACATGCCGGGGCCGAACACGTCGGCCACCTGGCCTTCGTTGACGAACACCGCCATCTGCGACTCGCGCACGGTGAGCGAGGCGCCGTTCTGGATTTCCATCTCGGCCATCGGGAAACGCCAGGCCAGCGTGCCATCGCCGGACTCGGTCCACTGGATGATGTCGATGAACTGTTTCTTGATGAAATCCATCAGGGCCATGGTCGTTCCTCTCGAGATGTTGTCGGTTTGTGTCCCAGCCACACATATTGCCACAGGGCCTTGACGGTGCCCCGTGCTTTTGGTCATGCCTGCCACCGGCCATGCGGCGTAGGGCGGTATGGACCGAGGTCTACAATCGGCGCCCCCAGAAGAAGCGCCACCAGGAGCAACGGCACATGTCCGATTCGACCGCATCGTCCCCTTCGACCCCCACCCCGGAAGACAAGCGCGCCCTGTTGCGCCGTGCCGCCCTCGAGTACCACGAGTTTCCCGTCCCCGGCAAGATCGCCATCGCGGCGACCAAGCAGATGGTCAACCAGCGCGACCTGTCGCTGGCCTACTCGCCCGGCGTGGCCGCGCCCTGCGAGGAAATCGTCAAGGACCCGGCCAACGCCTTCAAGTACACCTCGCGCGGCAACCTCGTGGGTGTCATTTCCAACGGCACCGCCGTGCTGGGCCTGGGCGACATCGGCCCGCTGGCCTCCAAGCCGGTGATGGAAGGCAAGGGCGTTCTCTTCAAAAAATTCGCCGGTGTCGACGTGTTCGACATCGAGATCGACGAGAAGGACCCGGTCAAGCTGGTCGAGATCATCGCCTCGCTGGAGCCCACCTTCGGCGCCATCAACCTGGAAGACATCAAGGCCCCGGACTGCTTCTACGTCGAGCGCGAGCTGCGCAAGCGCATGAAGATCCCGGTGTTCCACGACGACCAGCACGGCACGGCCATCACGGTGGCGGCCGCCATGCTCAACGGCCTGAAGGTGGCCGGCAAGAACATCGCCGAAGTGAAGCTGGTCACCTCGGGCGCCGGCGCCGCGGCGCTGGCCTGCCTGAACCTGCTGCTCAAGGTGGGTCTGAAGCGCGAAAACGTGTTCGTCACCGACCTGGCCGGCGTGGTCTACGAAGGCCGCGAAGAGCTGATGGACGACGACAAGCGCCAGTACATGCAGAAAACCGACATGCGCAAGCTGTCGGAAGTGATCGCCGGCGCCGACGTGTTCCTCGGCCTGTCGGCCGGCGGCGTGCTCAAGCCTGACATGGTCGCGAAGATGGCGCCCAAGCCGGTGATCTTCGCGCTGGCCAACCCGAACCCCGAGATCGCCCCCGAAGACGCCCATGCGGTGCGCAACGACGTGATCATGGCTACGGGCCGCACCGATTACCCGAACCAGGTCAACAACGTCCTGTGCTTCCCGTACATCTTCCGCGGCGCGCTCGACTCGGGCGCCACCACCATCACCGACGAGATGGAGATTGCCGCGGTGCACGCCATCGCCGAGCTGGCCCAGGCCGAGCAGAGCGAGCGCGTGGCCGCCGCCTACGCCGGTGAAAAGCTGAGCTTCGGCCCCGAATACCTGATTCCCAAGCCCTTCGACCCGCGCCTGATGATGAAGATCGCGCCGGCCGTGGCCAAGGCGGCCGAGGAAAGCGGCGTGGCGCTGCGCCCCATCAAGGACCTGGACGCCTACCGCGACAAGCTGCAGAGCTTCGTCTACGCCTCGGGCACCACCATGAAGCCGATCTTCGACGCCGCCAAGCGCGCGCCGAAGAAGCGCGTGGCGTATTGCGAAGGCGAAGAAGAGCGCGTGCTGCGCGCCGCGCAGATCGTGGTGGACGAAGGCCTGGCGCGCCCGACGCTCATCGGCCGTCCGGCCATCATCGCCCAGCGCATCGAGAAGTTCGGCCTGCGCCTGAAGGAAGAGCTCGACTACGACGTCGTCAACGTCGAGCAGGACCACCGCTACCGCGACTTCTGGCAGACCTACCACCGCATGACCGAGCGCAAGGGCCAGACGGTGCAGACCGCCAAGATCGAGATGCGCCGCCGCCTCACGCTGATCGGCGCCATGCTGCTGCACAAGGGCGAGGTCGACGGCATGATCTGCGGCACCTGGGGCACCACGCTGATCCACCTGCACTACATCGACCAGGTGATCGGCAAGCGCCCCGGCGGCTGCGCCAGCACCCCGCAGGACGTGCCGGTGTACGCCTGCATGAACGGCCTGCTGCTGCCCGACCGCCAGGTGTTCCTGGTCGACACGCACGTCAACTACGACCCGACGCCCGAGGAACTGGCCGAGATCACGACCATGGCGGCCGAGGAAATGATGCGTTTCGGCCTCAAGCCGAAGGCCGCGCTGCTGTCGCACTCCAACTTCGGCACCAGCAACGAGCCCAGCGCCGTCAAGATGCGCAAGACGCTCGACCTGCTGCGCGTGCAGGCGCCCTGGCTCGAAGTGGACGGCGAAATGCACGGCGACGTGGCGCTGGACAGCAAGCAGCGCGCGGTCGTCATGCCGCACAGCGCGCTCGCGGGCGACGCCAACCTGCTGGTGTTCCCCAACATCGACGCCGCCAACATTTCTTACAACCTGCTCAAGACCGCGGCCGGCGGCAACATCGCCATCGGCCCGGTTCTGCTCGGCGCGGCCAAACCTGTGCACATTCTCACGGCGAGCGCGACTGTTCGCCGCATCGTGAACATGACGGCCTTGACAGTGGCCGACGCAAACGCCGAGAGATAGGCCATTTGGCGAGAGTGGACGCCAACTTAAGGCGTCGCTTTCTGCCCCCGCGACTGCTCAAACTTTGGGCAGTCGCTTGCTATTTTCGCCAGCGTGGTGCACACTCGCGGGCTTGAATTTGCGGGTTAACCCCGAGGTTGAGCGCAATTCAAACCCCCCGCTCTTTTCTTGTGGTGCCCCATGGCGGCTTACGCCTCGATCACGTCCTCTGTCACTAAGTTTGCGCTCACCAGCTTGATGCTGGTGGCTCTGACGACGGGGGCCGAGGCCCGCGGATGGTTCGGCGCCGACAAAACGTCCTCCGAGGCATCGATTGCCCTGACCGATCTGCCGGTCCAGGGCCAGCGAACCTACCAGGCCATCCTTGACGGTGGCCCCTTCCGGTACGACAAAGACGGCACGGTATTCGGCAATCGCGAACGCATCCTGCCAGCGGCACGCCGCGGACATTACCGCGAGTACACGGTGCCAACGCCCGGCGCGCGCAACCGCGGTGCCCGGCGGATCGTTTGCGGTGGCGAGCAGCGCACGGCGCCCGAAGCCTGCTGGTACACGGCGGACCACTATGCGAGTTTCAGACGGATTGCGCCATGAGCGATGACAACGACCTGAGCGGCGCCCCGAAGCGCCCCGACGAGATGATGATGACTATGGAAAGACCAGCGGATATGACCTTATCCCTTCGAGCCGTACGCCCGAACATCGTGCAATCGATCCGCGCGTTCCGCGTGAACGATCTGCAGGATGCCGCCAACGCGGCCGGCCAGCACTTCCTGTACGCCAACCTGGGCAACGCCCAGACCAAGCAGGACGTGCTCGACCTGATTGCCCAGCAGTTCACCTTCCCGGCGCACTTCGGCAAGAACTTCGACGCGCTGTACGACTGCATGACCGACCCGTTGCATAAATCGGGCCCGCAGCCTGGTTTCGTCATCGTGCTCGAACAGATCCCGGCCAACGCCAAGTTCGACAAGGAAGCGCGCGAGCAACTGCTCGACATCTTCCGCGACGCTTCGGACTACTGGGGCGATCGCAAGGTCCCGTTCCGCTGCTTCTATTCTTTTCTGTAGCCCGTTCTGCATCCACCAGCCAAGCAGAACGGGCGAACGAGGCTCAGCCGACCGCTGAAACCCTCGATGGCATCGAAGTCAACACCACCGCCACGGCAGCCGCTGCGGCCACGCCGACCGCCAGCACCGAGCCGGCCGGCGAGAAAATGCCGACGGACAAGCTCGTCGACGTGTCGCCCCTGGCGTTGCGCATGAGCAGCCCCTTCAACGCGGGCTACTGGCTGGCAGCTGCGTAACAGCAGCGCTCACCGCCACAAAAAAGCCCGTCGACGACGGGCTTTTTTCATGGGGGAACGGCTTGCGCCAGTGCGACGTATTCGGCCACCGGCACCTCCTCGGCCCGGCGCTGGATGTCGAACTCGCCGGTGAAGCCGTGCTCCCCGAGCCATTTGCCCAGCGTGTGCCGCAGGATCTTGCGCCGCTGGCTGAAAGCGACCTGCACGATCTCGCCGAGCCGCGCCGCATCGACCGCCGGCGGCTGCGCGAGCGGCACCATCCGCACCACGGCGCTGTCCACGCGCGGCGGCGGGTCGAAGCTCTCGGGCGGCACGAACAGCACGTTCTCCATGTCGTAGCGCCACTGCAGCATCACGCTCAGGCGGCTGTAGTCCGAGGTGGCGGGCCGGGCCACCATGCGGTCGATCACTTCCTTTTGCAGCATGAAGTGCTGGTCGGCGATCAGGTGGGCATAGCCCAGCAGGTGGAACAGGATCGGCGTGGAGATGTTGTAGGGCAGGTTGCCCACCACGCGCAGCGGTTTCGGTTCGGCCTTGGCCGCGAGTTCGGCGAAGTCGACCTTGAGCACGTCCGACTCGATGACATCCAGCTGCGGATGTTCGCGCAGCCGCTTGGCCAGGTCGCGGTCGAGCTCGATGACCGTCAGGCGGCCGAGCCGCTCGACCAGCGGCTGCGTGAGCGCCGCCAGCCCCGGCCCGATCTCGACCATCGCGTCGCCGGGCTGCGGCGCGATCGCCTGCACGATCCCGTCGATGATCCCGCCGTCGGACAGGAAGTGCTGTCCGAACCGCTTTCTTGCAATGTGCTGTGCCATCGCGGCCTAAGACGCTGCCGCGGCCATCAGGACTGCGGCGTCTCGCGGTATTCGACGTAGGCGCGCGCGCGCACTTCCTGCACCCAGGTGGCGAAGGCTTCTTCGACGCGCTGTTCGCGCAGCGCGGCACGTGCGGCTTCGCGCTGCTCCGACTGGCTCAGCTTGGCTTCGCGGCGGCCGACCACCTGGATCAGGTGGACGCCGAAGCGCGACACCACGGGGTCGCTGATCTGGCCCGGCGTGAGCCGGTCCATGGCTTCCTCGAACTCGGGCACGAACTGGCCGGGGCGCGACCAGCCGAGGTCGCCGCCTTCCTTGGCGCTCGCGTCCTGCGAGTTGTCGCGCGCCAGGCCGGCGAAGTCGGCGGTGCCGGCCTGCACGCGGCGCTTGAATTCCTGCAGCTGCGCCACCGCCTGCGCGGTCGTGCGCTTGGGGTCATTCAGCAGCAGGATGTGGCGCACCTGGGTCTGGGTGATGGACGCATCCGACGAGCCCACCTGCGCCTTGGTCAGCACCTTGAGCACGTGGAAGCCGGCGCCCGAACGCACGGGTCCGGCGATGCCGTTCACCGCGGTCGATTGCGTGGCCTCGACGAACACGGGCGGATAGCGGTCGGCGCTGCGCAGGCCGAGCGCGCCGCCATTGGCGCGGTCGGGCGAGTCGGAGTTCTCGCGCACCAGCTTGGCGAAGTCTTCGCCGCTGCGCGCGCGCTGTGCAAGGTCGGTGGCCTTCTTCTGCGCGGTCGCGACCTGCGCCTCGGTGGCGTTCTCGGGCACGGCCACCAGCAGCTGGGCGATGTTGAGGTTGAGCAGGGCGTTGTTCTTGACGGCGCTTTCGCGCTGTTCGCGCAGGTACTCGTCGGCCTCGATGTCGCTGATCTTGACCTTGGACTCGACCTCGCGGTCGCGCAGGCGCGTGAGCAGCAGCTGGTCGCGCAGGTCGTTGCGGAATTCGCGCGGCGAGATGCCTTCGGCCGCCACGCGGCTGCGCAGCTCGGTGAGGCTGATCTCGTTCTGGCGGGCCACGGTCTGCTCGGCCTGGTCGATCGCCACGTCATCGACCTTGATGCCGTTTTCCTTCGCCAGCTGCAGCTGCGCGCGCTCGGTGATCAGGCGCTCCAGCACGAGGCGCGTGAGTTCGGCGCGCGGCACGCGCTCGGCGTCCGGGTTCTCGCGGATCAGCCGCGTGACACGCGACTGCACCTCGGTGTTGGTGATCGGCTCGGAGTTGACCAGCGCCACGATGTACTCGGCCGCGCGCTGCACCGGCGCCGCCGCGGGACCGGCCGGGCGCGCCGCCGGCGGCACGATCCGGGGACCGGCACGCATGATGTCCGTGATGCCGCTGCCGGAACGAAAGCCCTGTGCGCCGGCCGTTGCGGCGATGGCCGCAAGGCAACCCAGGGTGATGAGGGAACGGATGTGTTTCATGGCGTGAACGGTCGTCGTTTCAATCGTAATTGGTGAAGCGGCTCGGGGCTTCGGTCGGTTGACGCAGCGGCTGGTAGCGCTGGATGTTCTGTCGCAGCGCCTGCATCGGGCTTGACCCGATGCTGGAGAAACCGACGAATTCGAGCTGGAACATGATGCGGGTGTTGGCCGTCACCTGGCCGGTGGTGATGCGCTGCAGCACCACGCGGCTGATCCAGCAGCAGCCGTCGTACTCGACCCCGAGCACGCCGTCCGTGAGCTTCTTGTCCTGCAGGCTGTAGTTCAGGCGGCCCACGGCGTACCAGCGTCCGCCGCCTTCGCCCTTGCCCGGCCCGAGGTCCTTGCCCTTGTCGCCCCACAGGTCGTTGAGCGGCCATTGCCAGCCGAAGTCGATCGACTTGTTGCCGTCGGTGGCCGTGGGCGTGCTCGGCGCCTGGTAGCGGAAGGCGGCGCTGAGGTTGCGGTACGGGCCTGGGTTGTAGCGCGCGCTGATCGCGCTGCGCGTGGAACGGCGCGAATCGGGGTTGTACTGGAGCAGCGTGTCCAGGCTCCACTTGGGCGTCCAGTTGATCTGGGCGCCCAGCAGCAGGTCACTGGTGCGGTCGGTGACCGGCGCGACGCCCGGCAGCGTGACCTTCTGATCGGCAAAACGGAAGCGCTGCGCGATGCCGAAGCGCACGGCTTCCACGCCGGTGCCCGGATCGATCAGGCGGGACGTGACGCCCAGCGTGAGCGCGTTGGTGTCCGAGATGCGGTCCGCGCCCGAGAAGGCGTTCTCGGTGTAGATGGTCGCAAAGCTGAAGTCGTTGGCGGCCGAATCGTAGTTCGGCAGCATGCTCTGGTTGCGGTACGGCGTGTACACGTAGTACGCGCGCGGCTCCAGCGTCTGGCGGAAGGCGCGGCCGAAGTAGCTGGCGTCGCGCTCGAAGACCAGCCCGCTATCCAGGCTGAAGGTCGGCACGACGCGGTTCGACGAGGTCGGGAAGAAGTACAGCTGGCTCGGGTTGTACGGCATCCCGTTCACGTAGTCGATGCCATTGACCGACACCTTCGGAATGGACGACTGCGGCAGGTAGTAGTTGTACGAGGTCGCGTGCAACTGCAGCTTGGGGATGACGAAGGAGCTCGGCGTGAGGAACGGCCGGCTGATCGCCGCCTGCGCGAACACGCGGTCACCGTCGGGCTGCGACTGCTGGAGCAGATCGAAGCCAGGCTGGCCGGCCAGGATTGTGTTGACGCGAAAGCGCGAGTAGTCGGTGTTCAGCGAAACGTCGAAGCCGTGCCAGTCGTACTTGGCGTAGTTGGCCGTGATCTGCGGCATGCGGTCGTACGACGGCACGACCGGCGACAGGTTGTACTGCAGCGTCTGGTAGCGCAGGGCACGTACGGCGCCGCTCCAGTCGCCCTTGGTCCAACTCACCGCACCCTCATTCGGCAGCTGGCGCTGCGCAAGCGTCGGCGTGCGCGTGAAGTCGCGCCAGTAGTCGTTGTCGCTGACACGGTTGATCGTGAGGCTGGCCGACAGCGAGTCCAGGCCCAGCGCCTTGGCGTCGAAGTCGTGGCGATGGTTGAGCCACAGGCCCCAACGCTTGCTGCTGTCGGGCGGCTTGCCGAAGTTCAGGTCCTTGAGCGCGATCTCGCCGTTGTTCAGCTTCTGCAGCTGCTCGGCACGCGCCTCGTTGTAGCGCTGGCCCACGAGCCGGTCGCTGCCCATCAGGTCCAGGCGGATGCTGCCGCTGTAGTCCTTCTCGAGGTAGCGGAATTCGCTGGCCAGGTTGAGCCCGCGCTTGCTCATCAGCGTGGGCGTGAAGGTGGCGTCGCGGTTGGGCGCGATGTTCCAGTAATACGGCTGTGCGACCTCGAAGCCGTTGGTGTTGTCCAGCCCGATGGTCGGCGGCAGCAGGCCGCTCTTGCGCTCGTTCGACAGCGGGAAGGTCACGCGCGGGATCGGCGGCGTCGTGATGCCCATGAAGCTCATGCGCGCATCGATGGCGACGCCCTCGTTTTCCTCGGTGTCGGTGGTCAGCGTGGCGGCGGTCAGCAGCCAGGCCGGCATCCAGCCGGGAAAGTCTTCGCGGCGGCAGGTGGTGTAGCTGGCGCGCCGCGCGATCGAGACGTTGGAGTCGACGAAGTCGATGCGCTCGGCCTCGCCGTGGCCGCCGGTCGCGAGGAAGCGGTAGCGCACGTTGTTGAAGAAACCCTCGAAGGTCTCGAGCTTGAGTTCCAGCTCCGGACCTTCGTACACGTTGCCGGCCTGGTTGACCCGCACGTTGCCGGTGGCCTTGGCGCGGTCGTCGGGCTGGTAGTACTCGAGGCGGTCGGCCGTGATGGCGACCGGGCCACGGCGCAGCGTGGCGTTGCCCTCGACCACGGTCTCGAGGTCGGGGCGGCCGGAAATGCGGTCGCCGGTGACGAGGCTGGGCAGCTGGCTGCGTTGCACGGGCGTCAGCGTCTCGGTGAGCAGCGGCGTGCGCTTCAGCGTGAGCGGCCCCTCAAGCACACCGGCTTGCTGGGCAAAGGCGCCATGCGCGTGCAGCAGCGCCAGCGACAGCACGGCCAGTGGCAGCGGCGGGCTCGAACGTCGCAAGGCAGCGCGTGGGGTCGTAGGCATCGATTCGGAACGAAAAATCGTCGGGACGGCGCGGCAAGCCGGCGGGTTGCGGGGTCCGGCAGCCACCCCGCCCGGTCGGATCGACCTCGAGCAGGGGTGCCGCGCCAGGCGGATTTGTAGAATTGATTATCCATGACAGCACCTTCGACCCCGGCGTCCACGACCCCACACCCCGCCCAGGCCATTCTCTGGACAGATCCGCAGCGGGCCGAAGCGTTCCGGGGCTGGCTGGCCGGCATTGCCGACACCCGGCAACTGCGCCCGGACACCGTCCGACTGGCGTCGGCCGACGCGAGCTTTCGCCGCTACTTCCGCCTCGACACCACCGACGGCCGCACGCGCATCGTGATGGATGCGCCGCCCGACAAGGAAAACAGCGCCCCCTTCGTGCAGGTGGCACAGCTGATGGCCGAAGCCGGCGTGACGGCGCCGCAGGTGCTCGAATGGGACCGCGACCACGGCTTCCTGCTGCTCGACGACCTGGGCCGCCAGACCATGCTGGACGTGATCGACCCGGCCCGCCCGGACGCCAACCGGCCGCTCTACGACCTGGCCATCGACGCGCTGATCCGCTGGCAGCTGGCCTCCAGGCCCGGCGTGCTGCCGCCCTATGACCGGGCCCTGCTCGAGCGTGAACTGGCGCTCTTCCCCGAGTGGTACATCGGCAAGCACCGCGGCGTGGCCGTGGAAGGCCAGCTGAAAGAGCGCCTGGACCGCGCCTTCGCGCTGATCGTCGAGAACAACCTCGCGTCGCCGAGCGTCTACGTGCACCGCGACTTCATGCCGCGCAACCTGATGGTGGGCGACGATGCCGGCCAGCCGTTGGGCGCGCTCGACTTCCAGGACGCCGTCTACGGCCCGATCACTTACGACATCGCCAGCCTGATGCGCGACGCCTTCCTCAGCTGGGACGAGGAGTTCGTGCTCGACATCACCATCCGCTACTGGACCGCCGCGCGCAAGGCCGGGCTGCCGGTCGACGAGGACTTCGGCGCCTTCTACCGCGCGGTCGAATGGATGGGCCTGCAGCGCCACCTCAAGGTGGCCGGCATCTTCGCGCGCCTCACGCTGCGCGACGGCAAGCCGCGCTACCTGGCCGACACACCTCGCTTCATCGCTTACATCCGCGCCACCGCCAGCCGCTACATCGAGCTGAAGCCGCTGCTGCGCGTGATCGACGAGGTCGAGGGCACCACGGCCGTCACCGGCTTCGCCTACGGCCGAGTCTGAAGAGAAACTGAAAAAAGCCAAAAAAGAAAATCGCTGTAGCGCCCGTACTACGGGCGCCATCAGCTCCTGATCTCATCGCATGCCCCGTTTTCACTGCTCCGTGCCGCTGACCGCCGGCGCCAGCCTGGCGCTGCCGCCGGGCGCCGCGCGCCATGTGCAGGTGCTGCGCATGCAGCCCGGCGACACGCTCACCCTGTTCGACGGCGCGGGCGGCGAGTACGCCGCGACGGTCGATCGCATGGGCCGCAGCGAGGTCGCGGTGACGGTGGGGGCCCACACGCCCATCGAGCGCGAAGCAGCCCGCGCCGTGCACCTGGCGGTCGGCATGCCGGCCAACGAGCGCATGGACTGGCTGGTCGAGAAGGCCACCGAGCTCGGCGTGACCAGCATCCAGCCGCTGGCCACGGCGCACGGCGTGCTCCGCCTGTCGGGCGAGCGCGCCGAGAAGAAACGGGCGCACTGGGAAGCCATCGCCGTTGCGGCCTGCGAGCAATGCGGGCGCAACCGCGTGCCGGTGATCCATCCGGTGCAATCCTTCGCGGGCTGGCTCGGCAGCGCTGCCGCCGCGGATACGACAGCGACGCGCCTGATACTGAGCCTGGCCGAGGGCACGCGCGCCGTCACCGCCGTGGCCGCAGAGACACCCACCACGCAACCGGCGCTCGTGCTCAGCGGCCCCGAAGGCGGCCTCAGCGCCGGCGAGGAACAGGACGCCATCGCGCGCGGCTTCGCACCGGCCACGCTCGGCGCGCGGGTGCTGCGCGCAGAAACCGCGGCGCTCGCGGCGCTGGTGTCGCTCGTCGGCGCCTGAGCGGTTCGGGGGGTGTTTTCCGCGAGGCGCACACCGGGCGCCTGCGGAACAATGGCCGCTTCGTTTTTCCTTGTTCAATCCGCCTCCCGGAAGGACCGCTCCCCCCATGCCTCGTTCATCCCGCGCGTTTCGTCTCGCCCCCCTCGTCCTGGCCGCGCTGTGCGCCATGCCCGCCGTTCACGCCCAAAGCCAGGCCGTTGCGCCCACACCGGCGCAGGTCAGCCCCGCGGTCGACCAGGCCTACACCCAGCTCATGGCGTCGCCCGCGATCCGCAAGCTGCTGGAATCGGTCAAGGCCGACCACGAACGCACGATCGAGGAGTTGAAGACGCTGACCGAGATCGAAGCGCCGCCCTTCAAGGAACAGAAGCGCGCCGAAGCCTTCCTGGCGCGCCTGAAAGCCCTCGGCCTGCCCGACGCGAAGATCGACGCCGAGGGCAACGTGATCGGCCTGCGCAAGGGCACGGGCAACGGCCCCAAGCTGCTCATTTCGGCGCACCTGGACACCGTCTTTCCGGCCGGCACCGACGTCAAGGTGAAGGAGCGCGACGGCAAGCTCTTCGCGCCCGGCATCGGCGACGACACGCGCGGCCTGTCGGTGCTGCTGTCATGGCTCAAGGTGCTCAACGACAACAAGATCCAGACCGTGGGCGACCTGATGATCGTCGCCAACGTCGGCGAGGAAGAGCTGGGCAACCTGCGCGGCATGAAGGCCATCTTCCGCGACCACCTCGACATCGACGGCATGGTCGGCCTGGAGCCCTCGCCCGACGGCCACGTGCTGGTGCTCGGCACCGCGAGCCACCGCTACGAAGTCACCTTCAAGGGCCCGGGTGGCCACAGCTTCGGCGCCTTCGGGCAGGTGCCCAGCGCGATCCACGGCATGGGCCGCGCCATCGCCAAGATCGCCGAGGTGCGCACGCCGAGTTTCCCCAAAACCACCTTCACCGTCGGCACCGTCGGCGGCGGCACCTCAGTAAACACCATCGCGCCCGATGCGCGCATGGCCATCGACATCCGCTCGGACGACATGGCCTCGCTGCTCGAGACCGAGAAGAAGATCCTCGCCACGCTCGACGAGGCCGTGGCGGAAGAGAACAAGCGCTGGAACGTGACCAGCCTGAGCGTGAGCACCAAGCTCATCGGCGACCGCCCGGGCGGCCGCACGCCGCCCGACTCGGTGATCGTCGAGGCCGCCACGCGTGCCAACAGTGCTTTCGGCCACAAGACGCTGCTGCGCGGCGGCAGCACGGATGCGAACGTTCCCATTTCGCTGGGCATCCCGGCCATCATCATCGGCGGCGGCGGCAAGTCGGGCGGATTCCATTCGCTGGCCGAGTCGATTGACGTGACAGATGCATGGAAAGGCGCGCAGAATTCGCTCGTCACCGTGCTCGGTCTGGTCGGCGTGCAGGGCGTCAGCCCCGCGCTCCTGCCGAAACGCGCAGCACGCAGCAAGTAATTTGTCACGTTGCCAGTTCGAAAGTGGCCGCGCCACTTTCGGCAAGCGGGTCGCCACATTGGAAAATGTGAGCGTTTCTGTCACACACCAAGGAATGGTCATGGGGTTGCTCGATTCGGTACTCGGTCAGGTGCTAGGAGGCGCTGCACAGCAGCAGCAACCGCAAGGCGGTGGCCTCGGGGGATTGGGAGATCTCGGAAGCCTCGCCGGCGCCCTGGGCGGCCTGCTTGCCAACAACGGCGGGCAGGGCGGTCTTGGCGGCATGGTCTCGAAATTCGAGCAGGCAGGCATGGGCGACGTGATCGGCTCGTGGATCGGCAACGGTGAAAACAAGCCGGTGTCGGGCGATCAGTTGCAGAACGCGCTGGGCGGCGACACGATCGCCGCCATCGCCTCCAAACTCGGCATCAACGCACAAATGCTGCTGCCGATGCTGGCCACCATGCTGCCGGCCCTCATCAACCAGCTCACGCCGCAGGGCAAGGTGCCCGAGCAAGGCCTCGGCAACCAGGACGACCTGCTGGGCTCGCTCAGCGGACTGCTGCAAGGCAACAAGCCGACCTGACCTGCCACCCGGCGAATTTCATTCTCAGAATTCCGGCGCCCGCGAGGGCGCTTTTTTTTGGCCGGCGCCTTGCCTTCGTCGCCCAATCGCGTAGAACCGCGCCCCATGAATCGCAATCTGTGGCTCCTGGCCATCTGCCAGGGCCTGCTCCTGACCAACAACGTCACCTTCATCGCCATCAACGGTCTCGTCGGCCTGGGCATCGCACCGCAGGGCTGGATGGCCACGCTGCCTGTGATGGGCTACGTGGTGGGCGGCGCGCTGAGCACGGGGCTGGTGGCGCGCACGCAGCAACACTTCGGCCGCCGCGGTTCGTTCCAGATCGGGCTGGCGGTGGCGGTCGGCTCGGCGCTGCTGTGCGCCTACGCGGCGTCCTCGAAGAACTTCTGGCTGCTGTGCTTCGCGACCGTGGTCGCGGGCTACTACAACGCCAACGCCGGGCTCTACCGTTTCGCGGCGGCCGAACTGGCACTGCCGGCCTGGCGCGAGAAGGCCGTGTCGATGGTGATGGCCGGCGGCCTGATCGGCGCGGTGGCGGGGCCGAACCTGGCGACCTTCACGCGCGAGGCGCTCTCCGTGCCCTTCGCCGGCGCCTACATCGCGCTGGCGGCGGTGGCGATGCTCTCGATGGCGGTGATGCATTTCATCGAATTCCCGCCCTCGCCGACCCGCAAGGAAGCCGGCGGCGGCAGGCCGCTGGGCGAGATCATGCGCCAGCCCGTGTTCATCGTGTCGGCCGCCGCAGGCGCGCTGAGCTACGGCGTGATGAACCTGCTGATGGCCGCCACGCCCATCGCGATGCAGATCTGCAGCCTGCCGTTTTCCGACGCAGCGCTGGTGCTCGAATGGCACGTGATCGGCATGTTCGCGCCAGGCTTCTTCACCGGCCACCTGATCCGCCGCTTCGGCGCGCTGCCGGTGATGGGGGTGGGGCTGGCGCTCAACCTCGGCTGCATCGTGGTGGCGCTGTCGGGCGTGGACCTGCACCACTTCCTGGTCGCGCTGTTCCTGCTGGGCGTGGGCTGGAATTTCCTGTTCACCGGCAGCACGACGCTGTCGCTCACGGCCTACACGGCCGAGGAGCGCGACCGCGCCCAGGGCGCGCTCAACTTCTGCGTGTTCGCGACGCTGGCGCTGACCTCGTTCGCGTCGGGCGTGCTGGTGACCACGCAGGGCTGGCAGCTGCTGAACTACGGCTCGCTGGTGCCGGTGGCCCTGACCGGCGCCGCGCTGCTCTGGCTCGCGCAGACGCAACGCCGGCGTGCGCCGGTGGCCAAGGCCTGAGGCTCAGGCCACGCGCGCGGGAACAGCCGCCGCCGGAAACCGCCGGTCGAGCCAGCGCTGCAGCGTGTCGAACACGGGCTCCGCATCGAGCTCGTTGAAGAGTTCGTGGTACAGCGCGTCGAAGCACTTCGCCTCGACGTTGCCGCTGGGCGCCGCGGCGGTCGCGAAGGCGCGACTGGCCGCCGGCCGCACGAGCCGGTCGTCGCCCGCGTAGATCAGCAGCGTGGGCACCGGCCAGCGCGCCGCGTGCTGCTGCACCGTGGCGCCTTCGTACGCAAGAAAACGCGCCAGCCGGCTGCCGATGCGGTCGTGCGTGAGCGGATCGTCGCGGTAGGCCTGCACCACCACCGGGTCGTGCGAGAGGTAGTTGTCGTCGAGCCCGTTGCCCACGCGCAGGTTGGGCGCGATGCGTGGCAGCACCGCCAGCAGCACCTTCTGAAAACCGTTCAGCCCCGGATCGAGCCCCGGCGACGACAGCACCAGCGCATCGACCGGCCGCACGCCGCGCGCCACCAGGCTCGCGGCGACCAGGCCGCCCAGGCTGTGGCCCAGCAGCACCAGCGGCACGCCGGGGTTCTGGCGGCGCGCATCGTCGATCACCAGGGCCAGGTCGTCGAGCAGCCGCAGTTCGCTGGGCAGGCCGCCGCGCGCACCGGTGGATTCGCCGTGCCCGTGGTGGTCGTGCGCCCAGACCGCGAAGCCCCAGCCGTGCAATTGCTTGGCCAGGCCGTGGTAACGCCCCGCGTGCTCGCCCAGCCCGTGCACCACGACCACCACGGCGCGGGGCCTGCCGGCGGCGGGCAGCCGCCGCAGCGCCAGCGTCTCGCCGTCCGGCGTGGACAGCGACACGCGATTTGGCAAGGGCAGCGCGTCGCTCATGGGTGCACCCTTGGCGCTGCGCGCCTTCCCGCCAAGCGGGAGCGAGCTAGCTTGGGGCGGCCCGGCGCGGCGCTCAAGCGGCCACCGGCTCCGCAGCCGCGGCGCGGTGCGCGACGGGCAGGGCGGCGATGACCTCGGCCACGGCGGCCGTCAGCTTCTTGGCGTAGGGCACGTGCAGGAACTCGTTGGGGCCGTGCGCGTTGCTCTTCGGGCCCAGCACGCCGCAGACCATCATCTGCGCCGTCGGGAAACCGGCGCTCAGCATGTTCATCAGCGGGATCGTGCCGCCCTGGCCGATGTAGCCGCAGGAGGCGCCGAAGTGCGCGCGCGAGGCCTTGTTGAGTGCGTCCTCGAACCACGGCGTGATGGTGGGCGCGTTCCAGCCGGTGGCACCGCCGCCGCTTTCGAAGGTCACGCGCGCCTGGTAGGGCGCGTTGTCTTCGAGCAGGGCCTTGAGCTTTTGCACCGTCTCGGCCGCATCGACCAGCGGGGGCAGGCGCAGCGAGAGCTTGAAGGCGGTGTAGGGGCGCAGCACGTTGCCTGCGTCCTTCAGGGCCGGGAAGCCTTCGGCGCCGGTGACCGACAGCGTGGGCTTCCAGGTGCGGTTGAGCAGCGCCTCGACCGGGTCGGTGGTGGTCGGCAGCGCGAACATGGTCGAGCCGCCGCAGTCGTAGTGCGCCCACGGGAAGCGCTTGTAGACCTCGTCGCCGAGGATGGCCGCGGTGGCCTTGGCCTGCGCCAGCCGGTCGGCCGGCACTTCGCAATGGAAGCTGGCGGGCAGCAGGCGGCCGGTGGCGCTGTCTTCGAGGCGGTCGAGCACCTGCCGCATGATGCGGAAGCTCGAGGGCACCAGGCCCGAGGCGTCGCCCGAGTGGATGCCTTCGGTCAGCACCTCGACCTTGAGCGTGCCGCTGGCCATGCCGCGCAGCGAGGTCGTGAGCCACAACTGGTCGTAGTTGCCGGCGCCCGAATCCAGGCAGATCACCAGCTCGACCTCGCCCAGGCGCGGACGCAGCGCGTCGACGTACGGCAGCAGGTCGTAGGAGCCGCTTTCCTCGCAGGTCTCGATGAGGCCGACGATGCGCGGGTGCGCCACGCCCTGGGCCTTGAGCGCCTGCAGCGCGGCCACGCTGGCGTACACGGCGTAGCCGTCGTCGGCGCCGCCGCGGCCGTAGAGCAGGCCGTTCTCGTACTTGGGCGTCCACGGGCCGAGGTCGTTGCGCCAGCCGGTGAATTCAGGTTGCTTGTCGAGGTGGCCGTACATGAGCACGGTCTCGGCCATGTTCGTGCCGGTGGCCGGCACTTCGAAGAACAGCACCGGCGTGCGGCCTTCGAGGCGCACGATCTCCAGCTTCAGGCCTTCGACCTTCTGCGCCTCGACCCAGGCCGCGGCGTTGCGCAGCACGGTCTCCAGGTAGCCGTTGGCCGACCAGTCCTTGTCGAAGCCGGGCGACTTGGCGGGAATGGCGATGTAGTCGGTGAGTTGCTTGACGATGTCGCCGTCCCATCGGGCGGTGACATCAGAGAGGGCGCGCGTCGCGTCGAGCGTGCCGGCGGGCATTTCACGGTGCAGGGGGGCGTTCATCGAGGGATTCTCCGCGGGGACGAAAAAACGCATTTTGCGCCTCGCGGCGAGCGCGCGTAGAGTGCGGGCGATCTCAAAACCCGGAGCGCAATGTGAGCAAGGCAACATCGACGCGGATCAAGGTCGGGATCGGCGGCTGGACCTACGAGCCCTGGCGCGACAACTTCTACCCCAAGGGCCTCGCTCACGCGAAGGAGTTGAACCACGCCAGCCGGCAGGTCAGCGCCATCGAGATCAACGGCACCTACTACAGCACCTTCAAGCCCGAGACCTTCCGCAAGTGGCGCGACGACACGCCCGACGACTTCATGTTCTCGATGAAGGCCTCGCGCTTCACCACCAACCGCAAGGTGCTGGCGACCGCGGGCGAGTCGATCCAGCGTTTCATCGACAGCGGTGTGGCCGAGCTGGGCGACAAGCTCGGGCCGATCGTCTGGCAGTTCATGCCGACCAAGCAGTTCGACCCCGAAGACTTCGAAGCCTTCCTGGAGCTGCTGCCGAAGAAGGAAGGCAGCCGCGTGCTGCGCCACGTGATGGACGTGCGCCACGAGAGCTTCATCACGCCTGCCTACAAGGCGCTCGCGAAGAAGCACAAGGTGTCGACCGTGTTCACCGACGCCGACAAGTTTCCGTCGTTCGAGGAGCCCGAGGGCGACGTCGCCTACGCGCGGCTCATGATGGCCGACGCATCGCTCGCCACCGGCTACGCGCCCAAGGCGCTCGACACCTGGGCCGCGCGCGCGCAAGGCTGGACCACGACGCCGAAGGCGCGCGACGTGTTCGTGTATTTCATCAACGGCGCCAAGGAGAGAGCACCGGCCGCGGCCGGTGCCTTGCTGCAGCGCCTGGGGTGGGCGCCGCCGGCCGCAGACGCAGCAATGGCCGCCGCCGCGGACAAGCCGAAGCCGGCGGCCAAGAAGGCCCCACCGAAAAAGAAAGCGCCCTGATCGACGGTCGTCAGACCGGGCGCGTCAGGTGCCTCAGGCGGCGGCCTGCAGCGACGGCTTGGCGCCGAAGCTGATTTCGCCGGACAGCTGGCCGCCTTCTTCGATCACGATCTTGCCGTAGCGGATCTTGCCGGTGACCTTGCCGGTCGAGTGGATGACGAGCTTTTCGCGCACGGTGAGGTTGCCGTCGAACACGCCGCGGATCTCGGCGATGTCGATCTCGGCCGAGCCCTTGAACTCGCCCTGTTCGGCGATCTGCATCAGGCGCGAATCCATCGTCGCCTCGACCAGGCCTTCGACCACGAGCGTGTCGCAATCGGTGATCTCGACGCCCTTGAGCTTGATGTTCGGGCCGACGGTGAGCTTGCTGCCGCCTTCCTTGACGGGCGCAGCCGCCGGGGCCAGGCCGGCCTGCGCGGTCAACGAGGAGGGATTGACGGGAGTGCCCGAGAGATTGGTGCCCGAACCAACCAGCGGTGCGGGACGGGACGTCAGCGAGTCGGTGTCACGATCACGCTTGCCGAAAAAGGGGGACTGTGTGGCCAATGGGGAGCTCCTCAAGAAAGGGGACTATCGTAAGAACGCACTCACGGCATGCGGCACTTCATTGCGCAATAAGCGTAACTGAATAAGTCGCCCGGGGCCCCTGACAATGCCCCGCATGACCCGCCTGATCCGACCGAACATCGAAGCCCTGTCCACGCCCGCCGCCACCGACTCGCGGTTCGACAAGCCTGCGCGCGGCTGGCGGCGCACGCTGTTCACCGTGGTCTTCGAGGCCGACACGCCCGCCGGCCTGTGGTTCGACCTGACGCTGATCGCGGTGATCGTGATGAGCGTGCTGGTCGTCATCCTGGACAGCGTGCAGTCGATCCGCGACCAGTGGCGGCCTCTGTTCAATGCCCTCGAATGGGTGTTCACGATTCTCTTCACGCTGGAGTACATCGCGCGGCTGTGCTGCGTGAACAAGCCGCTGCGCTACGCGCTGAGCTTCTACGGCGTGATCGATCTGCTCGCGCTGCTGCCGACCTTTCTCGTGGCCTTCGCGCCCGAGCTGGCGTACCTGATCGACGTGCGCATCCTGCGGCTGTTGCGCGTGTTCCGCATCTTCAAGCTGTCGCGCTATTCGGTGGAGTACCGCGCACTGGTGTCGGCGGTGGCATCGAGCCGCCGAAAGATCACGGTGTTCGTGGGCTTCGTGATGCTCGTGGTGCTGGTGATGGGCACGCTGATGTACGTGGTCGAAGGCCCGACGCACGGCTTCACCAGCATTCCGGTGGCGATCTACTGGGCCATCTCCACCATGGCCACGGTCGGCTTCGGCGACCTCGTGCCCAAGACCGACCTGGGCCGCGCGATCGCCTCCGTGATGATGCTGCTGGGCTGGGGCGTGCTGGCCGTGCCCACCGGCATCGTGACCGCCGAGATGACGCGGCGCGGTGTCGACGACGACCTGGCCGAGCCGATCGCGCTCGCATCGCGCGGCGTGCTCGCCCTGGCGGTGGAGCCGGCCCCGGGCAAGGTGCCGGCGAAGCGGCTCACGCCGTCGGCCAGACGACGCGCCCTTGCGCAGCATCGTCGAGGCGCGCGATGAAGGCGTCGGCCTCGGGCGCGGGCAGCGCGAAGGCCAAGCGCACGTCGTCGCCGTGCTGCACGTCTTCGAGCACCGCACCGATGGCGGCCAGCTCGCGCCGCACCAGCCCCTCGAGCGCGTAGGGCACGGCGCACTGCAGGTGACGCTGGCGCACGAGCGGCACCAGCGTGGCGCCGAGCAGGGCCTGCGCCACGGCGTCGGTGTAGGCCCGCACGAGGCCGCCGGCGCCGAGCTTCACGCCGCCGAAGTAGCGCACCACGGTGGCGAGCGCGCCTTCCACCTGCTGGTGGCGCAGCACCTCGAGCATCGGGCGACCGGCCGTGCCGCCGGGTTCGCCGTCGTCGTTCGCGGCCGACTGTCCGCCGGCCATCAGCGCCCAGCACACGTGCGCAGCGCCCGGGTGTTCGGCGCGCAGCGAGGCGACCACGGCCAGCGCGGCCGCACGGTCGGGCACCGGCTGTACGCAGCCGATGAAGCGGCTTTTCTTGATGAGCAGGTCGCTGTGAACCGGCTGCGCGAGCGTGAAGCTCATTCCGACCCGATGTCCGTGCGGTGCGAGGGCGGCGTGCTCAGCCGCCCCGCTCGAACTTGAAGACCGCCGTGCTGGCGCGCGCGTTGGGCAGCCAGCGCACGTCGCGCCCGTTTTGCAGGCCGAAGGCGTCGAGCACGCGCAGGTTGTTCTTGCCGGCCAGCACCTCGAAGTCCTTGTAGGTGCCGACGCGGATGTTGGGCGTGTCGTACCACTGGTAGGGCAGGCGGCGCGTCACGGGCATGCGCCCGCGCGCCACGCTCAGGCGGTTGGGCCAGTGCGCGAAATTGGGAAAGGCGACGATGCCGAAGCGGCCCACACGCGCGGTCTCGCGCAGCATGACCTCGGCATTGCGCAGGTGCTGCAGCGTGTCGATCTGCAGCACCACGTCGAAGGTGGCGTCGTCGAACATCGCCAGGCCTTCGTCGAGGTTGAGCTGGATCACGTCGACGCCGCGGCGGATGCACTGCAGCACGTTGCCGTCGGCGATCTCCACGCCGTAGCCGGTGCAGCCGCGCTCGCGCTGCAGCAGGTCGAGCAGGGCGCCGTCGCCGCAGCCCAGGTCGAGCACGCGCGAGCCTTGGGGCACAAGCTGTGCAATCAGTCGTTGGTGTGCAAGGTCGCTCATTGGAATTCCTTGGCGACGCGTTCGAAGTACGAGCGCACCACGCCCATGTAGCGCACGTCGTCGAGCAGGAAGGCGTCGTGGCCGTGCGGCGCATCGATCTCGGCGTAGCTCACGTTGCGGCGGTTGTCGAGCAGCGCCTTCACGATCTCGCGGCTGCGCGCGGGCGAGAAGCGCCAGTCGGTCTTGAAGCTCACGAGGAGGAACTTGGCCGTGGCCTGCGCGAGCGCCGTGCTGAGCTGGCCGCCGTGGTGGCGCGCGGGGTCGAAGTAGTCGAGCGCGCGGGTGATCAGCAGGTAGGTGTTGGCGTCGAAGTACTCGCTGAACTTGTCGCCCTGGTAGCGCAGGTAGCTTTCGATCTGGAACTCGATGTCCTGCGTGGAATAGCGGTAGTCGAGCCCCGCCACCTCGCCCTCGACGGCGCTGCGCAGGATGCGCCCGAACTTGGCGTTCATCACGTCGTCGCTCAGGTAGGTGATGTGGCCGATCATGCGGGCGATGCGCAGGCCGCGCTTGGGCACCACCCCGTATTCGTAGAAGTGGCCGCCGTGGAAGTCGGGGTCGGTCACGATGGCGCGGCGCGCCACCTCGTTGAAGGCGATGTTCTCGGCCGTGAGGTTGGGCGCGCTGGCCACCACCACGGCGTGCCGCACGCGGTCGGGGTACTGCAGCGTCCACGACAACGCCTGCATGCCGCCGAGGCTGCCGCCCATCACGGCCGCGAGCGTGCGGATGCCGAGCGCATCGAGCAGCGCCGCCTGGGCGTCGACCCAGTCTTCGACCGTGACCACCGGGAAATCGGCGCCGTAGACGCGGCCGTTGGCGGGGTTCACGTGCATCGGACCGGTCGAGCCGAAGCAGGAGCCGAGGTTGTTGACGCCGATCACGAAGAAGCGGTCGGTGTCCAGCGGCTTGCCCGGGCCCACCATGTTGTCCCACCAGCCCTCGGAGCGGGCCTGGCCCTCGTACACGCCCGCGACGTGGTGCGAGGCGTTGAGCGCATGGCACACCAGCACCGCGTTGCTGCGCTCGGCGTTGAGGGTGCCGTAGGTTTCGTAGGCGAGCGTGTAGCCGCTGATCGAGGCGCCGCTGCGCAGGGCCAGCGGGCCTGCGAACTGCATCGACTGCGGGGTGACGACCAAAGGTGACGACGACATGAATGAAAAAACCCGGCCTCGCCAAAAACGAGCCGGGTTCGGCAGCCGTCTTTAGCAGAATTTATAAAGCGCCCGCAAGCTGAAGCAAATCGGCGCAGGGCAAGTATAGCCCCGTGACTTTTTCCTGCTACCAGCCGACGATCATCACGACGCCCAGCACCAGGAAGATCGCCGCCGAGATGCCGTGCACGAGCTTGATCGGCACGCGCCGCACGATCTTGTCGCCCAGCCACACCACCGGCGCATTGGCCAGCATCATGCCCAGCGTGGTGCCGACGACGACCCAGGCGTAGTCCTGCGTGAAGCGGGCGGCCAGCATGACGGTGGCAATCTGGGTCTTGTCGCCCATCTCGGCCAGGAAGAAGGCGATCACCGTGGTGCCGAAGACGCCGAACTTCGAGACGCCGGGGGCGTCGTCTTCATCGAGCTTGTCGGGAATCAGCATCCAGACGGCCATGGCGATGAACGAGCCGCCCAGGATCCAGCGCAGCACCTCGGGGCCGAGCCAGCGCGTGATGTAGTTGCCGACCGCGCCGGCCAGCGCGTGGTTGATGACCGTGGCGACAAAAATGCCGAGCACGATCGGCCAGGGTTTCCTGAAGCGCGCGGCCAGAAGAAGGGCCAGGAGTTGGGTCTTGTCGCCCATTTCGGCGAGCGCGACCACGCCCGTTGCAACGAGAAAAGCTTCCATGATGGATGTGGGGTTCCTTGGGCCGAAGGACGCAATTGACCGCACAACACCTTCGGCCATATTCCCGAAGTTGTGCGGTCAAAGGTCTCGCCAGGTGTGTTCACTGCACGCGCCATGTCCTCGTGGGGCAAGGACAAGTCTGTTGACGCGGGCCCTTCTCGTATGCGGAAGGCGGCTACTCCCCAATGACCCGCAAATTGTAGCCGCATCGTCAATTCCCCCGGCTCAAACAGGTAGGCGTGCGCTAACTTCTACTAGTTTCGAAAGGTGCTACCTCAAGACGCAAATTCCTGCTTGCTTTTTTGATATTTCACCCATAATGCACGAGCATCCCTCTTGATTTTGGGCGGGAGCAATTCGGTGATCGGTCAGTTTCGCGCGGCTCGGCGGCTCTCGTTTGAGTGATGCTTTCGGGACTCCATCGCTTTTCTTGATGTGTTTATAGGAGTCCCTTGATGGGCAACAAACTCTACGTCGGCAACCTGCCTTACTCGGTGCGCGACGGTGATCTCGAGCAGGCCTTCGGCCAGTTCGGCGCAGTGACCAGCGCCAAGGTCATGATGGAGCGCGACACGGGTCGCTCGAAGGGCTTCGGCTTCGTCGAGATGGGCAGTGACGCGGAAGCACAGGCCGCCATCAACGGCATGAACGGCCAACCCCTGGGCGGCCGCAGCGTGGTCGTCAACGAAGCACGTCCCATGGAAGCACGTCCCCCCCGCAGCGGTGGCGGCGGCTACGGCGGCGGCGGTGGTGGTTATGGCGGCGGTGGTGGCGGTGGCTACGGCGGCGGCGGTGGTGGCGGCTACGGTGGTGGCGGCGGTGGCCGCTCCGGCGGTGGCGGCGGCTACGGCGGCGGCGGTGGTGGTCGTTCGGGTGGCGGCGGCGGTGGTGGCGATGGCGGTTTCCGCAGCCCCTACGGCGCAGGTCCCCGTGGCGGCGGCGGTGGTCGCAGCGGCGGTGGCGGCTACGGCGGCGGCGGCAACGGTGGGTACTGAACCCCGTTCACTCCTTCGCATGCCTCACGGCACACAAACACAAAAGGCTCCCTCGGGAGCCTTTTTCTTTGCCTGCGTGCTGTGCCCGCTGTGCAATCGGCAATGAAGCTCAGGCTTCGCCGCTGCGCTTCTTGCGCGCCCGGCCCTGCACCGCGCGGTCGAGCACGGCATTGGGCAGCAGGCGCATGACCTTGGCGACCACGCCCATCTGCCACGGAATCACGCGGTAGCTCGTGCCAGCCTCGATAGCGCGCAGCGCCTGAGCTGCGAAATCCTCGGGCTGCATGAGAAAGGGCATGCCGTAGCGGTTGCCCTGCGTCAGCGGCGTGTCGATGTAGCCCGGGCAGAGCGTGACGACCTTCACCCCGCTGTTGTGCAGTTCCCCGCGCAGGCTTTCGCAGTACGCGACCACGCCGGCCTTGCTCGCGCAGTAGGCGCCGTGCCCCGGCAGCCCGCGGATGGCGGCGACGCTGCCGATGCCCACGAGCCGCCCGCTGCCGCGCTGCACCATGGCCTGCACGAAGGGATGGAAGGTGGCGGCCAGCCCCACGTTGTTGACGGCGAAGGTGCGCGCCAGCACGTCGAGGTCCGAACGCTCGGCCGTGTCGATGCCGATGCTGATGCCTGCGTTGGCGATCACCACGTCGGGCACGCCCTGGCGCGCGATGCAGTCGGAGCCGGCGGCCACGATGCTGTCGGTGTCCGCCACGTCGGCGCCGTAGACCTGGTAGCGGCCCGCGTCCAGCTGGCGGCCCGTCGCCCAGGTGTCGATCTCGCCCGTGCGCCGCGCGACCAGCGCCAACCGGTAGCCCGCGTCGTAGAAGCACGCGGCCAGGGCCTGGCCGATGCCGCTGGAGGCGCCGGTGATGAAGACGAGCGGTGCGGCGGTGGTCATGCGTGGATCGTCTCCCGGGAACTTGTTCTTGTGTGGCAGCCGCTCAGCGCGGCTTGCCTGCGGCGGCCGACGGCACCAGCACGCCGCGCACGCGGCCCGTGAGGTTGGCCACGCCGCTCAGGTTGTCGTAGTCGAGCGTATCGCCCGTGAACTGGTCGCTGCCGCGGATGAGCGTGACCGGCTTGTTCGACTGCACCTTCTCGGTGTCGAGGAACGCATGCAGGAACTCGCCGCGAAACTCCAGCCGCGGCGTGGCCTTGCCGCTGGCGCTCACCGCCGGTTCGCGGATCACGATCGCGTTGCCGAACAGCTGGATCTCGCTGCCGTCGGAATTCGACAGGCCGCGGTTCGCCGACGAGCGCGTGACCAACCCCTCGGGCGACACCGAGCGCATGCGCACCTGGTCGACCTCGATGGTGTCGGTGTCCGGGTAGTGCCGCCCTTCGGTGCCGTGCAGCTCGCTGCGCAGGTCGCCGTTGGGCAGGAAGTTCTTGATGACGAAGTCCCGCATGAAGTAGTCGGGCTCGTGCGTGGGCGCCGCCTTGACGGTGGGCTCCAGCAGCTTGGGCGCATTGCGCACCAGCCAGTAGGTGCCCAGCGCCACGCCCGCCATCAGGATGATCGGCAGGTAGATGGTGGTGCGGTCGAGCACATCGCGCGTCAGGTTCCAGGCGCGTCGCAGCTGCGGGCTCATGGTCGGGGGCCCAAGGCAGCGTCGAGCAGCGTGCGGTACTGGCCGCAAGCCGTCAACAGCAGGTCGCAGAATTCGCGCGCCGCGCCTTCGCCGCCGCGTGCGGTGGTGACGTAGCGCGCCACCGCGCGCACTTCGGCGTGCGCGTTGGCCGGTGCCGCCGCGAAGCCGACGCGGGTCAGCACGGGCAGGTCGGGCCAGTCGTCGCCGATGGCGGCGGCCTGCGCCCAGGTGAAGCCCAGCTGCTTCAGCATGGCTTCGGCGGCGGGCAGCTTGTCTTCGGTGCCGTAGCGCACGTGCTCGATGCCCAGCGCCTCGAGCCGCACGCGCAGCGGCTTGGAGTCCCGTCCGGTGATCACGGCCGGCGTGATGCCGGCCTTGCGCAGCAGCTTGAGGCCGTAGCCGTCGAGGATGCTGAAGCGCTTGAGCGTCTCGCCGTGCTCGGTGAAGTACACGCCGCCGTCGGTCAGCACGCCGTCGATGTCGAAGAAGACGATGCGCACATCTTGCGCGGCCAGCAGAGTCTCGGCCTGGAAATCAAGCGGCATCAGATGACCTTCGCGCGCATCAGGTCGTTGGTGTTCACTGCGCCGACGATCACCCCCGCGCCGTCGATCACGAACAGGCGGGTGATGCCGCATTGCTCCATGAGTTCGGCCGCCTCCACCGCCAGCGCGTCGACGCGGATGGTGCGCGGGTCGCGGTGCATGATGTCGGCCGCCTTGGGCGTGCGCAGGTCGGCGCCGGCCTCGATCAGGCGGCGCAGGTCGCCGTCGGTGAAGATGCCCAGCGCCCGGCCGTCGGGCTCGACCACCGCGGCGGCGCCGAAGCCCTTGATGCTCATCGCGCGCATCAGCTCGCTGACGGTGGCCGTCGGCGGCACGCACGGCACTTCCTCGCCCGAGCGCATGACATCGCTCACGTGCGTGAGCAGCTTGCGGCCCAACGCGCCGCCGGGGTGCGAGCGGGCGAAATCTTCGGAGCCGAAGCCGCGCGCATCGAGCAGGGCCACGGCCAGTGCGTCGCCCATGGCGATCTGCGCGGTGGTGCTCGCGGTGGGCGCGAGGTTCAGCGGGCAGGCTTCCTTGGCAACGCCGGCGTCGATCACGATGTCGGCATGGCGCGCCAGGGTGGAATCGGGGCGGCCGGTCATGGCGATCAGGGGCACGCCCTGGCGCTTGACCACCGGCAGCAGCACGGTGAGTTCGTCGACCTCGCCGCTGTTGGAGATGGCGAGCACGAGGTCGACCGCCTTGATCATGCCCAGGTCGCCGTGGCTGGCCTCGGCCGGGTGCACGAACATCGCGGGCGTGCCGGTGGAGGCGAGGGTGGCAGCGATCTTGCGGCCGACGTGGCCACTCTTGCCCATGCCCATCACGACCACGCGGCCGCGCACTTCAAGAATCTTGCGCACGGCCTCGACGAAACTCGGGCCGACGCGGGCCTTCAGGCCGAGGACGGCTTCGGCTTCGATGTCGAATGTGACGCGTGCCCGGGCCAGGATGGCGTCGGGGTCGACCACGTGGGTCGGGGCGGGGCGGGAGCTCATCGCCGGATTTTACGAGGCGGGCGCGGTCGGCGATCACATGGCCCGGGGAAGCCCGGGGCACGGACATTGCTCTAGCATCGGCGCCTATGTCTTCGTTCGATCTCACGCTGTTGTATCTGTTGGCCGCGGTGATCGGCGTGGTGGCCTGCCGGTCGCTCAAGCTGCCGCCGATGCTCGGCTACCTGACGGCCGGCGTGCTCATCGGTCCGCATGCGCTGGCGCTGGCGCAGAACTCAGAAGGCATCCGCCACCTGGGCGAATTCGGCGTGGTGTTCCTGATGTTCGTGATCGGGCTCGAGTTCAGCCTGCCCAAGCTGCGCGCCATGCGCAAGCACGTGTTCGGGCTGGGTCTGCTGCAGGTGCTGCTGACCATGGCGCTGGCCACCGTCGGCGCGCTGATCATCGCCACGCAGCTGCCGCCGGCCTGGCAGCTGGGGTGGCAGACCACGCTGGCGCTGTCGAGCGCGCTCACCATGAGCAGCACCGCCATCGTCGTCAAGCTGATGGCCGAGCGGCTCGAACTGGAGAGCGAGCACGGCAAGCGCGTGATGGGCGTGCTGCTGTTCCAGGATCTGGCCGTGGTGCCGCTGCTGGTGCTGATTCCCGCGTTGGGCGCGCCGCCCGAGGCGCTGGCCAAGGCGCTGGGCTTCGCGCTGGTGAAGGCCACCTTCCTCATCGGCGTGCTGCTGTACGGCGGGCCGCGCATCATGCGCTGGTGGCTCACGCTCGTGGCGCGGCGGCGCAGCGAGGAGCTGTTCATCCTGAACGTGCTGCTGATCACGCTGGGCCTGGCCTGGCTCACCGAGCTGGCCGGCCTGAGCCTGGCGCTGGGTGCCTTCATCGCCGGCATGCTGGTGTCGGAAACCGAATACAAGCACCAGGTCGAGACCGACATCCGCCCCTTCCACGACGTGCTGCTGGGGCTGTTCTTCATCACCGTGGGCATGTCGCTCGACTGGCACATCGTGGTCGAGCGCTGGCTGCTGGTGGCGGTGCTGCTGCTGGTGCCGCTGCTGTTCAAGCTGGGGCTGGTGACGGTGCTGGCGCGGGTGCTGGGCGCCACCTCGGGCGTGTCGCTGCGCACCGGCCTGTACCTGGCACAGGCCGGCGAGTTCGGCTTCGTGCTGCTGGCGCTCGCGCAGGACCGCAACCTGCTGCCGCCGTGGCTGGCCAACCCGGTGCTGGCGTCGATGGTGCTGTCGATGCTGGCCACGCCCTTCATCATCATGTACAGCAACGCCATCGTGCGAAAGCTGGTGGCCAGCGACTGGCTGCAGCAGTCGCTGCAGATGACGACCATCGCGCGCAAGACCATCAACACCGCGCAGCACGTGATCATCTGCGGCTACGGGCGCTGCGGCCAGAACCTGGCGCGCATCCTGGAGCGCGAAGGCATTCCCTACATGGCGCTCGACCTCGACCCCGACCGCGTGCGCCAGGCCGCCGCCGCCGGCGATTCGGTGGTGTTCGGCGACGCGGCGCGGCTGCAGGCGCTGATGGCCGCGGGCCTGGCGCGCGCCAGCGCGGTGGTCGTCACCTACCTGGACGTGGGCGGCGCGATGAAGGTGCTGGCCAACACCCGCGCCCACGCGCCGCACGTGCCGGTGATCGTGCGCACCCAGGACGACCACGACCTCGAGAAGCTGCAGGCCGCCGGCGCGACCGAGGTGGTGCCCGAGGCCATCGAGGGGTCGCTGATGCTCGCGAGCCATGCGCTGGCGCTGGTCGGCGTGCCGATGCGGCGCGTGATCCGCGTGGTGCAGGACCAGCGCGACGCGCGCTACAACCTGCTGCGCGGCTACTTCCACGGCGCCGACGACGACAACGCCGACGAGATCGACCACGAGCGCCTGAACAGCTTCACGCTCACGCCGGGCGCACGCGCCATCGGCCAGACGCTCGGACGGATTGCGCTGCCGACGCTGGGTGTGCGGGTGGCCAGCCTGCGCCGCCAGGACGGCCAGGCGCGGGTGCCGGCCGACGACACGCTGCTGTCGGACGGCGACACCCTCGTGCTGTCGGGCAAGCCCGCCGCGCTGGCGATTGCCATCGAGCGGCTGCAGAAAGGCTGAGCCCGCAGGCGCGGACTCAGTTCAAGAGCGACGGGTTGCGCTTTTCCTCTTCGATGCGCTGCTGACGGCGCACCGCCTCGCACTGAGCGTGCGACCTGTACTCGGGCTTCACGCACTGGGCCGCCATGCATTGCGCCTTGGCGATGAAGTTGCGGTCGCCGCATTGGGCCTGCGGGTCGGCCGGCGGGGCCGGAGACGCGGGCGCAGGTGCCGGGGCAGCCGCCACGGGCGCCGCGGCTGCTGGAGCCTGGGGCGTCGGCGGGGGAGGCGTCACCGGCTTGCGCGGCTTCGCGACGGGTGTCGGCTTGGGTGCGGCTTCCGCCGGCTCGGTGATCGCTTCCGCGGGCGGCGCTTCGGCCACGGGCGGTGCAGGCTCGGTCGCGACAGGCGGTGCTTCGACCACCGGCGGCGTCGCGGCGGGCGCTGGCACGGCGACAGGAGGCGGTGCCACGGCCGGCTCGGGCGCCTTGCTGCCGGTCCCATAGCCCAGCCAGCCCGCGACGACCAGCAGCAGCGCGACCGCAAGCAGCCCCAGCCACAGCCCGATGCCGCGCGGGCGCAGCACCGGTTCGGGCGGCTTGATGCGCTTGACCTTGATCCGCGTCTTTGGCCGGTCGGCTCGGGGGGAAGGCGGCAAAGACGATGCGGCGCCCCCGCGCCCCGGCGCGACGATCACGGTCTTTTCATCCGCGGGCGGAGGAGGTGGTGGCGGCTCGGGCCTCCAGCCACTGGAGGCCTGCGACGACGCGTGCTTCGACTCGGCAGGATCGAACAGCGGCGCGGGAATGGTCGGCGCGCGCAGCTGGGCCGGCGCGGTGGTGGCCCATTCGCGGTCGGAAGGACTGGGCGCCGGGGGCGGCACGCGGTCGGCGGCCGACAGCCGGCCGCCGCAGTTCCTGCAGAAATTGGCACCCTCGCGGTTGTCCGCGTCACAGACCGGGCAGATCAAGGCCATGGCTCACCAGCAATTCTCGGGATCGAAAACGAAGACTTGTTCTTGTTGTTGCGGCGGCTGGCAGCGCGCGGCGAGCCGGAAGGCTCTGCTCGCTCAGGTGACGGCCACCCGCTTGGAGCGGTGCGCCATGCGCTTGGCGATCACGGCGCCGAGCGCCATCGCGATGTCCAGCGCCATGTTGGGCTGTCGGTTCGACATCTCGGAGAACCGCACGGCGGTGAGGCGCCACACGCGCCCCGCGCCGGTGACCACCACGTTGGCCGCATGCGGCTCGCGCGAGAAGAACGAGCCTTCGCCCACCACCGAGCCCGGCGACAGCACGGCCAGACGCATCTGTTCCTTGCTGCTGACGCGGTGCACGCTGATGGCGCCGCTTTCGACGAAGAACACCGAGCGGTCGTGCGTGCCCTGCGAGATCAGCACGTCGCCGACACCGGTCTCGATGGGCTGCAGATAACCCGCGAGCGTGTCCCACTGCGCGACGCTCAAGGTCAGCGCGAACGCGTCGGCGCTCAGGTTCTCCGCGATGGCGCGGCTCAGGTTCTGGATGGACATGTTTTTCTCGACCCCCGCAAGTGATCCGAAGTATCCGCGAAGGCCCCGAGGTTCGGCTACAACTGTTTACGCTTTCACCGGCGAAGCGCACGCATGTGTCGCTATTTCCCGATACAGAAGCGCGAAAAGATGACCCCCAGCAGGTCGTCCGCGCCGAACTCGCCGGTGATCTCATTGAGCGCGTTCTGCGCCAGCCGCAGCTCCTCGGCCAGCAGGTCGAGCAGCTGGGCCTGCGCCGCCAGGTGGGCGGCCGCCAGCGCGAGGTGCGTCTCGACGCGGGCCAGCGCCTGGACGTGGCGTGCGCGCGCCAGGTAGACGCCCTCGGGCACGGCCTGCCAGCCGGCCATGGCGAGCAGCTGATCGCGCAGCGCCTCGATGCCCGCACCGGTCTTGGCCGACAGGGCGATGCCTTCGGACGGCGGCGCGGCCGACGCCGCCGCGTCCTGCTTGTTCCACACATCGAGCACCGGCACGCTCGCCGGCAGCTTGCGCCGCAGGCCGGCCAGGATCTCGGCGTCGGCAGCGGCGTAGTCGGGCTGGCCGGCGCGCGTGAGGTCGTGCAGGAACAGCACGGCGTCGGCGCTTTCGATCTGCCCCCAGGCGCGCGCCACGCCGATCTGCTCGACCTCGTCGGTGCTGTCGCGCAAGCCCGCGGTGTCGGCCACATGCAGCGGCACGCCGTGGATCTGGATGGTCTGCGAGACCACGTCGCGCGTGGTGCCCGCGATGGCGCTCACGATGGCCAGCTCGGCACCGGCCAGCGCGTTGAGCAGCGAACTCTTGCCGGCGTTGGGCTGGCCCGCGATCACCACCTTGATGCCTTCGCGCAGCAACGCGCCTTGCTTGGCGCGCTGTTGCACGGCGGCCAGCTGCGCCTGAAGCCGTTGCAGCTGGCCGGTCGCGTCGGCTTTCTGGAGGAAGTCGATCTCTTCCTCGGGGAAGTCGAGCGTGGCCTCGACCAGCATGCGCAGGTGGATCAGCGCATCGCGCAGCGTGTGGATCTCGCGCGAGAAGGCGCCCGACAGCGAGCGCCCGGCGCTGCGCGCGGCCGCCTCGGTGCTGGCGTCGATCAGGTCGGCGATGGCCTCGGCCTGGGCCAGGTCGATCTTGCCGTTGAGAAAGGCGCGCTGGCTGAACTCGCCCGGCTCGGCGACGCGCAGGCCGGGCAGGCGCGGGCGGCCGGTGGCCGGATCGATTTCGGCCGCGGCCTCGAGGCAGCGCGACAACAAGAGCTGCAGCACGACCGGGCCGCCGTGCGCCTGCAGTTCGAGCACGTCTTCGCCGGTGTAGGAGTGCGGCGTCGGGAAATGGATCGCCAGGCCGTGGTCGACCGGCTCGCCCTGCGCATCGCGAAAGGGCAGGTAGGTGGCTTCGCGCGGCTTGAGCGCCCGGGCGCACAGCGCCTCGACCAGCGGCGCCAGCCGGGCGCCCGACACGCGAACGATGCCGACCGCCCCGCGCCCCGGGGCGGTGGCGATGGCGACGATGGGATCGGTGGTGCGGGCGAGGGTCATGACAGCGCGATTCTTTCAGCAAAAAGCAAAGGGCCGCGGATGCGGCCCTTTGCGGGTGGCGAAGGCCGGCTGGCTTACTTGCCCAGCACGCCCAGCCGCTTGTTGATGAACCACTGCTGCGCGATCGACAGCACGTTGTTCGTGATCCAGTACAGCACCAGGCCGGCCGGGAAGAAGATGAACATCACGCTGAACGCGAGCGGCATGATCCACATCAGCTTGGCCTGCATCGGATCGGGCGGCGTCGGGTTGAGCCAGGTCTGGAACAGCGAGGTGGCCGTCATCACGATCGGCAGGATGTACCAGGGATCGGGTGCCGACAGGTCGGTGATCCAGCCGATCCACGGGGCGTGGCGCATTTCAACCGACGAC
The DNA here is from genome assembly GCF_006323185.2 of Variovorax sp. KBS0712. Classification (NCBI taxonomy): domain Bacteria; kingdom Pseudomonadati; phylum Pseudomonadota; class Betaproteobacteria; order Burkholderiales; family Comamonadaceae; genus Variovorax; species Variovorax sp. KBS0712. The sequence goes on from NZ_VCCD02000004.1 coordinate 95,905, forward strand.
AGCAGCACCCAGTACAGCGCGATGAACACCGGGATCTGGATCACGATCGGGAAGCAGCCGCCCATCGGATTGACCTTTTCGGTCTTGTAGATCCGCATCATTTCCTGCTGCATTTCCTGCGGCTTGTCCTTCAGCCGCTCGCGCATTTCCATGATCTTCGGGTTGATGGCCTTCATCTTGGCCATGCTGGCGTAGGCCTTGGCGTTGAGCCAGTAGAAGGCCGCCTTCAGCAGCACCACCAGCGCCACGATCGACCAGCCCCAGTTGCCCAGGATGCCGTGCAGCTGCGTGAGCAGCCAGTACAGCGGCTTGGAGATGATCGCGAAGATGCCGTAGTCCTTCACCAGGTCCAGGCCGGGGGCGATGGCTTCGAGCTTCTTTTCTTCCTCGGGGCCGGCGAACAGCGCGCTGTTCACGACCTGCGTGGCGCCCGGGGCGATCTTCGGCAGCGTGGCCACCATGGCGACGGTGAAGAGGTTGTCACCCAGGTCCTTCACGCGGAATTCGCGGCGCAGCTGTTCGCTGGCCGGGTCGCCCTTGAGCAGCCAGGCCGACGCGAAGTAATGCTGCACCATCGCGATCCAGCCGTCGTTGGCCGGCGGCGGCGGCTCGACCTTGCCCTTGGCGATGTCCTTGAAGTCGAGCTTGTGGAACTTCTTCTCGTTGGTGTACGCGGCCGGGCCGGTGAAGGTGTTGGTGCCGAACATGGTGCCGGCGGCCACGGTGCCGTGGCGCAGCAGCTGCATGTACAGCTGCGCGTCGCGCGGCTGGTCGCTCACGTTGACCACTTCGTGGCGCACGCCGATGACGTAGTCGTCACGCTTGAACACGTAGGTCTTGATGTACTTCAGGCCACCGACCGGGGCGCTTTCGAAGCTCACCTCGAGCGTGTTCTGGCCGTCGGCCATCGCGCGCGGACCGGCCTTGGGCGTCATGGCCGTCAGGTGGTTGGGGAAGGCGTCGCCGGCCACGGGGTTCAGCAGGCCGGTCTGCGCCACGTAACGCGTGGCGGGCGAGCCGTTTTCGAACAGCACGACGCGCTTGGTGCGGTCGGCTTCGTCGTACTTGAGCAGTTCGAGATGGTTGACCGTGGCGCCTTCGCTGTCGATCGTCGCCTTGAACAGGTCGGAGGTCACCACGACCTGCTCGCGCGGCGCGGCCGGGGCCGCCTGCGTGGGCACGGCGCCCGCGGTGCCGCCGGCTGCGGCAGCCGCGGTCGGCACGCCGTTGTTGGCAGCGCTGCCCGTGGCCGGCGCCGTGGCGGCGGGCTTGGTCGACGGCAGGAAGGTCGGCTTGTTGCCGTTGAAGACCTGCCATTGGTCCCACAGCAGCACGAGCGAGAAACCAAAAATCACCCACAGGATCGTGCGGCGGATATCGTTCATGACGAAGACTTCTTGTCGGAGGAGAGAAGAGACGAAAACAGCGATCCTGACTTGTCAGTGCGACGCTGAGATTTCGGTGGAACCGGATCGTGGCCGCCCTGGCACCAGGGCTGGCAGCGCGCGATGCGGTGCAGCGTCAGGTAGCTGCCCTTGAGCGCGCCGTGCACTTCCAGCGCCTCGATCGAATACACCGAGCAGGTCGGCGTGAAGCGGCACGACTGCCCGAGCCAGGGGCTCAGCAGCAGGCGGTAGCCCTTCACGAGGCCGATCAGCAGGCGTTTCATGCGGAGGCAGGAGCGGGGGAGGCGGCGGCCGGTGCCGGCGGACGCCCGGCGCGCGCCAGCAATTGCTGGAGCTCGGCGCGCACGGCGGCCTTGAGCTTGTCCGAGGAGGCGCTCACGAACGCCTTGCGATCGAAACCGGCGCGCAGACGCACCACGTGCGCGGCACGCGGCAACACGACGCCGGGCGCGGCGCTCACGGCGTAGATCTGGCGCTTGATGGCGTTGCGCGTCACCGCGCGGCGTGCCCAGCGCTTGGGCACCATGGCGCCCAGCCAGACCTCATCGGACGGAAACAGCGAAGCGGCGCCCGATGGGGAAACATCGAGCGCACAGCGGTGCAATGCGAAATGGGCAGTGCGCGCCACGGTGGCACCTGCGAGGACGGCCTGGAATTGCGCGCGGGTCTTGAGCCGCTGCAAGGAAGCCGGGCCGCGGACGTCGCTGCTGGCGGGGCCAGGCGCAGAGGCTGCAGGAGCCTGCGCGGACGTGTCGGCGGCTGACAACGGCAGGTGGGGTGCCGTCAGACGGCCAGGCGCTTGCGGCCCTTGGCGCGGCGTGCGTTGATCACGGCGCGGCCGCCACGGGTCTTCATGCGGACCAGAAAGCCGTGGGTACGGGCGCGGCGGACTTTGGATGCTTGGTAAGTGCGTTTCATGATGGTTTCCTGATTCCCTGTTTGCGCCGGTTTCCGCATGAAGGCATGCAAAAACCCGGCGAGCGCTGGGGGAGCGAGTTTCGGATGGCCCCCGAAAGACGCTGTGAAGGCTTTTCAGGGAAACCCGCAATTATCGCAAACATTGGCCGCCGGAACAATCTTCGACTGGATTTGCGGGCCTTTCCATGTGCAGCGCAGCATGTGGATAAGGTTTTGACAAGTTAGAATGCCCAGCGCCTTCCAGCAGAGAATATCCACAATACCTATACAAGAAATGCCCGAGGGTTCCATCACTTTTTCAAGCGCCCATGTCGACTGACGGCATCGGCGAAAGCCTGTGGCAGGCCTGCGTCGACCAGCTCGCGCAGGAGCTGTCCGAGCAGCAGTTCAACACCTGGATCAAGCCCCTCACCGCGCAGGTCGCCGACGACCTTTCGCGCATGACGGTGTTCGTCGCCAACCGCTTCAAGCTCGACTGGATCCGTGCCCAGTACGCGGGCAAGATCGCGGCCATGGCCGAGAAGATGTACGGCCAGCCGGTCACCATCGAGTTAGCGCTCGCTCCGCGAGAAACCCCCGTCCGTGTTGCACCCATGGCCATCATGGCCGAAACGGATGTGCCGCGCGACGTGGCCGGCCCGGGCGAGGAACCGGCGGCCGCCGGCTTCAAGAACCGTCTCAATTCGGGGCTCACTTTCGACACCCTGGTCGAGGGCACGGCCAACCGCATGGCGCGCGCCGCGGCCATGCACGTGGCCGGCATGCCGGGGCACCTGTACAACCCGCTTTTCATCTACGGCGGCGTCGGCCTGGGCAAGACCCACCTGATGCACGCTGTGGGTAACCGGCTGCTGGCCGACCGGCCCGATTCCAAAGTTCTCTACATCCACGCCGAGCAGTTCGTGTCGGATGTGGTCAAGGCCTATCAGCGCAAGACTTTCGATGAGTTCAAGGAACGCTACCACTCGCTCGATCTGCTGCTGATCGACGACGTGCAGTTCTTCGCCAACAAGGACCGCACGCAGGAAGAGTTCTTCAACGCCTTCGAGGCCCTGCTGGCCAAGAAGTCGCACATCGTGATGACCAGCGACACCTACCCCAAGGGGCTGGCCGACATCCACGAGCGGCTGGTGTCGCGCTTCGATTCGGGCCTCACGGTGGCGATCGAGCCGCCCGAGCTCGAGATGCGCGTGGCGATTCTGATCAACAAGGCCCGCGTCGAAGGCACCGAAATGCCCGAGGAAGTCGCCTTCTTCGTGGCCAAGAACGTGCGCTCCAACGTGCGCGAGCTCGAAGGCGCGCTGCGCAAGATCCTGGCGTACTCGCGCTTCAACCAGAAGGAGATCTCGATCGCCCTGGCACGCGAGGCGCTGCGCGACCTGCTGTCGATCCAGAATCGGCAGATATCGGTCGAAAATATCCAGAAGACGGTGGCCGACTACTACAAGATCAAGGTCGCCGACATGTACAGCAAGAAACGCCCGGCCAGCATTGCGCGGCCGCGGCAGATCGCGATGTACCTGGCCAAGGAGCTCACGCAGAAGAGCCTGCCGGAAATCGGCGAGCTGTTCGGCGGTCGCGACCACACGACGGTGCTCCACGCAGTGCGAAAGATTTCGGGCGAGCGCCAGCAGCTCACCGAACTCAACCAGCAGCTGCACGTCCTCGAACAGACCCTCAAAGGCTGAAGCCGAATGTCATCAAGAACGCCCCTCGCGACAGCGGAGAATGGCGTCCTGAAAGCTGATTCAAAGAGATAAGAGAAGAGGAAGAAGACATGATCGTTTTGAAGGCAACCCAAGACAAAGTTCTTGCCGCGCTGCAGTCGGTGGCCGGCATCGTGGAGCGGCGTCACACCCTGCCGATCCTGGCCAATGTGCTGATCCGCAAGACCGGCGGCCAGCTGCAGCTGACCACCAGCGACCTCGAGATCCAGATCCGCACCACCGCCGAGCTCGGTGGCGACGAGGGCAACTTCACGACCACCATCGGTGCGCGCAAGCTGATCGACATCCTGCGCACCATGCCGGCCGACCAGACCGTGAGCCTCGAGTCGAGCGCCAGCAAGCTCGTGCTCAAGGGCGGCAAGAGCCGCTTCACGCTGCAGTCGCTGCCCGCCGAAGACTTCCCGCTGGTGCAGGAAGCCGCCAATTTCGGCCCCGTGTTCAGCGTGCCGCAAAAAACGCTGAAAGACCTGCTCTCGCAGGTCTCGTTCGCGATGGCCGTGCACGACATCCGCTACTACCTGAACGGCATCCTGTTCGTGGCCGAAGGCAAGCAGCTGAGCCTGGTGGCCACCGACGGCCACCGCCTGGCGTTCTCCTCGGCCATGCTCGACGTCGAAGTGCCGCGCCAGGAAGTGATCCTGCCGCGCAAGACCGTGCTCGAAATGCAGCGCCTCCTGTCCGACGCCGAAGGCGCCATCGAGATGCAGTTCGCGAACAACCAGGCCAAGTTCAGCTTCGGCGGCATGGAGTTCGTCACCAAGCTGGTCGAGGGCAAGTTCCCCGACTACAACCGCGTGATTCCCAAGAACCACAAGAACACCGTCACGCTCGGCCGCGCGCCGCTCCTGGCCAGCCTGCAGCGCACCGCCATCCTGACCAGCGAGAAGTTCAAGGGCGTGCGCCTGAACATCGAGCCGGGCACGCTGCGCATCGCGTCGAACAACGCCGAGCAGGAAGAAGCCCAGGACGAGCTCGACATCGACTACGGCGGCGACAGCATCGAGATCGGCTTCAACGTCACCTACCTGATCGACGCGCTGTCGAACATGGACCAGGACATGGTCAAGCTGGACCTGGCCGACTCCAACAGCTCGGCCTTGTTAACCATCCCCGAGAACGCATCTTTCAAGTACGTCGTGATGCCGATGCGCATCTAGACCCTGGAAAACAGAGCGCCTTGCGCACACGACCCGCGGCCCCCCGCGGGTTTGCGCTTTCAAGAGGCGGCGAATTGAGCTTTTGAGAGCCCGAAAAATCACGGGAAACCCGTGAGAGACAGAGGAATATCCGAATGAGTGCAGAAGAGAACAAGCCCGACGTGCCGCACACCGAGCCGGTCTATACCCCCGAAATCCAGATCGTGGCGCCCGAAGGCGTCCCCGCCGACTCCAGCTACGGCGAAGGTGCGATCACGATCCTCGAAGGTCTGGAAGCCGTGCGCAAGCGCCCGGGCATGTACATCGGCGACACCTCCGACGGCACGGGCCTGCACCACCTCGTGTTCGAAGTGGTGGACAACTCCATCGACGAAGCGCTCGCGGGCCATTGCGACGACATCGTCGTCACGATCCACTCCGACAACTCGATCTCCGTCACCGACAACGGCCGCGGCATTCCCACGGGCGTGAAGATGGACGACAAGCACGAGCCCAAGCGCTCGGCTGCTGAAATCGCCCTCACCGAACTGCACGCCGGCGGCAAGTTCAACCAGAACAGCTACAAGGTCTCGGGCGGCCTGCACGGCGTGGGCGTGAGTTGCGTGAACGCGCTGAGCGTGAAGCTGCGCCTCATCGTGCGCCGCGAAGGCAAGATCCACGAGCTCGAATTCAGCCGCGGCTTCGTGCAGAACCGCCTGCTCGAGACCGTGAACGGCTTCGAGGTCTCGCCCATGAAGGTCATCGGCGACACCGACAAGCGCGGCACCGAAGTGCACTTCCTGCCCGACACGGAAATCTTCAAGGAAAACAACGATTTCCACTACGAAATCCTGAGCAAGCGCCTGCGCGAGTTGAGCTTCCTGAACAACGGCGTGCGCATCCGCCTGCTCGACGAGCGCACCGGCAAGGAAGACGACTTCTCCGGCGCCGGCGGCGTGCGCGGCTTCGTGGAATTCATCAACAAGGGCAAGACCGTCCTGCACCCGAACTCGTTCTACGCAGCGGGCGAGAAGCCGGCCGACACCTACGGCGGCATCCCCGGCACGCACATCGGCGTCGAAGTGGCGATGCAGTGGAACAGCGGCTACAACGAGCAGGTCCTCTGTTTCACCAACAACATCCCGCAGCGTGACGGCGGCACCCACCTCACGGGCCTGCGCGCCGCGATGACCCGCGTCATCAACAAGTACATCGAAGAGAACGAGTTCGCGAAAAAAGCGAAGGTCGAGGTCACCGGCGACGACATGCGCGAAGGCCTATGCTGCGTGCTGAGCGTGAAGGTGCCCGAGCCCAAGTTCTCCAGCCAGACCAAGGACAAGCTGGTGTCCAGCGAAGTGCGCGCACCGGTGGAAGACATCGTCGGCCGCCTGCTCACCGACTACCTGCAGGAGCGCCCGAACGACGCCAAGATCATCTGCGGCAAGATCGTGGAAGCCGCCCGCGCCCGCGAAGCCGCCCGCAAGGCCCGCGAAATGACGCGCCGCAAGGGCGTGCTCGACGGCATGGGCCTGCCCGGCAAGCTGGCCGACTGCCAGGAAAAGGACCCCGCCCTGTGCGAGGTCTACCTGGTGGAGGGCGACTCCGCCGGCGGTTCCGCCAAGCAGGGCCGCGACCGGAAGTTCCAGGCCATCCTGCCGCTGCGCGGCAAGATCCTGAACGTCGAGAAGGCCCGCTACGAGAAGCTGCTCACCAGCAACGAAATTCTCACGATGATCACCGCGCTGGGCACCGGCATCGGCCGCGCCGGTGCGACCACCGCGGGCGGCGGCGCGGACGACTTCAACGTCGCCAAGCTGCGTTACCACCGCATCATCATCATGACCGACGCCGACGTGGACGGCGCCCACATCCGCACGCTGCTGCTCACGTTCTTCTACCGCCAGATGCCCGAGCTGGTCGAACGCGGCCACATCTACATCGCGCAACCGCCGCTGTACAAGGTGAAGGTCGGCAAGGAAGAGCAGTACCTGAAGGACGGCCCCGCGCTCGACGCGTTCCTGCTCAAGGTGGCACTGAAGGACGCGAGCATCGAGACCGGCGGTGCCGCCTCGACCACGCTGTCGGGCGACACCCTGGCCGAGCTGGCGCGCAAGCACCAGGTGGCCGAGGCCGTGATTGCGCGCCTGCGCAACTTCATGGACGCCGAAGCGCTGCGCGCCATCGCCGACGGCGTGGCGCTCGACCTCGACACGCCGGCCGCCGCCGAGGCCTCGGCCGTGGCGCTGCAGGCCAAGCTGCGCGAACTCAACACGACCGGCGTGCCGGCCGAGGTGAGCAGCGAGTTCGACGCCCGCACCGACAAGCCGCTGCTGCGCATCAGCCGCCGCCATCACGGCAACATCAAGTCCAGCGTGATCTCGCAGGACTTCGTGCACGGCGCCGACTACGACGCGCTGGCGCAGGCCGCCAACACCTTCCGCGGCCTGCTGAGCGCCGAAGGCGCGCTGGTCAAGCGCGGCGAGGGCGAACGCGGCAAGGAAGAGAAGGTCGACGACTTCCGCCAGGCCATGAAGTGGCTGATCGGCGAAGCCGAACGCGCCACCTCGCGCCAGCGCTACAAGGGCCTGGGCGAGATGAACCCCGAGCAGCTGTGGGAAACCACCATGGACCCGACCGTGCGTCGCCTGCTGCGCGTGCAGATCGACGACGCGATCGAAGCCGACCGCGTGTTCACGATGCTGATGGGCGACGAGGTGGAACCGCGCCGCGAGTTCATCGAGCAGAACGCGCTGCGCGCGGCGAACATCGACGTCTGATCGATCGATCGATGGCGCGGCACCGGCGGTGTCGCGCTGTTCACCAAAGGGCGCCTGCAAGCGCCCTTTTTTTTTGACTCCTCCTACTGCTTGCGCTGCACGAACAGGTTGCGCTTCGCATCCTCCGGGTACGCGAAGGTGATCTGCCCGTTACGCACCACGCCCATCACCAGCATGTTGGGCGACAGCGCGTCCTTGTCGCTTTCCGAGAACGACTTGTCGTAGGTCGTGACCACGCCGTAGTAGGGCCGCTTGGGCTGCTCGAGCGCGGCCTTGATGAACGGGCCTTCGAGCTTGCCGCTGGGCACGTTGAACATCGCGTGGGCCAGCAGGTAGGTGGCGTCGTAGGCCTGCGCGGCGGCCATCGGCACCGGGATGCGCTTGGTGTTGAATTTGCGCGCGTAGTTGGAGAGAAACGACGAGCGGCGTTCGTTGCTCGGCTCGGCGATGAAGCTCTGCGCCATCAGCGCGCCTTCGGACGCTTCGCGGGCGCCCTCGATGAAGGACGGGAAGGACAGCGTCCAGGCACCGACCTGCGGCACCTTCCAGTTCAAGGCCTGCCGGCTGCGCGCGATGACGGCGTTCTCGGGGCCCACGGTGTAGCTGAAGATGATGTCCGCGCCGGCCGCTTTGGCCTCCGACAGCTCTTTCGTCAGGTCTTTCACGCCGAGCGGAAATTTCCCCACGTACACGGGCTTGAGGTGCTTGGCCGCCAGCGCCTTCTCGACGTCCTTGGCGCCCGCCTCGCCGTAGCCGGTGCTGTCGTGCAGCACGGCGACCCGTTTCCAGCCGCGCGCCAGCAGGTCGTCGACCACGAAAGGGGCCTGGATGCTGTCCTTGGGCGAGGTGCGAAATACATAACTCGTGGCCGGCGGATAGGTCGACGTCAATGGCGAGCCGGTGGCGCAAGGCACGATCAGCGGCAATTTCGCGTCATTGAAAACGGCCAATGAATTCATCGCCACGCCGGTGTTGCAGAAGCCGATGGTGGCGACCACTTTTTCATTGACGAGGGCCTGGGATTGCGAGCGGCCGGTGTCCGGATTGGCCTGGTCGTCCTTGATCACCAGTTCGAGCGAGCGGCCCAGATACCCGCCCACGGCATTGATTTCGTCGACGGCCATCTTCACGCCGTTGAGCATGGGCACACCGAAATCGGCCGACGGCCCGGTGAAAGGGCCGATGACGCCGATCCGGATCGGCACCGGCGGCTCTGCGCTTGCCTGGGCGGCCAGTCCCAAACCCATCAGCAAAAAAACGAATCGGCGATTTGAATGAAGCATTTGGTTTGCGCGCTTTGAAAGGAAGCGCCGAGCCTAATTTCTTTGCGCGCCCGCCAATAGCTAGGGAATGCCCAGTCAATTGCGCACCAATTCCGTCTTTTGTTGCCAATTCAGCACAGGCCGCGGGGCCGGCGACGGACCGGAAAGCGCTCGTGCGCGGCGCGCCCGCGAGCCCCGTCTCAGGGTTTCCGATGAAAGACACCCGAAAAGCGGAACTGACGCCCGTCACACGGGCGTCACCAGCTATGAAAACAATAGCATTCACCTGCGCAACGCAGAAGCTTCCTCGTAAACGCTATATCTAGCCCGACTCTTGCTAAGCAAAATTCCTGACGGATTTCCTGTCACGCAAGATCGAGGACACACAGAGCAATGAACCCCAAGCGTTTCCAACAGCCCGTGGCTGCACTGGTTCTGGGCGGCGCATCGATCGCCGCGGCCTTCCTCGTGGCCGTGTCGCCGGCCCATGCGTTCTCGAACCCGCCGATCCAGGTCGCGCAGGGCATCGAATACATGTGCGGCGGCGCCGCCAAGGGCGAAGCCGCCTTCCTGGAAATGGTGGCGCCCCGTTGGGCCGCGACCATCGACTTGCGCGTGAACGACGGCAAGGGCGCGCAGCAGGCGGGCTTCCCGGCCAAAGCGGCGATCCAGATCCGCCAGAAGTACACGGGCCAGACGGTGATGGAAGTGCAGACCCAAGCGCCCTACATGCTCGCGCGGCTCGAACCGGGCGCCTACGACGTCGACGTGACGCTCGGCGGACTCACGCTCACGCAGCAGCTGGTCGTGATCGCCGGCGTCCCGGCGCGGGCCTCGTTCGTCTGGCCGTCGAACTTCGACATGGCCTCGGTCGCGCCACCGCTGCCCCAGGCGCTGGCACAAACCGCCGCGCGCTGACCCGACGCGGGCCACTGCGGCCCGCGCGCAGTTAAGTCTTCCTTAAGTCGTGCCCGGCACAGTGCCTTCCTGCGTGGCGTGTCGCCACTACCGCCCGGAAAGGAAGGCTCCGATGTCTCTCACCACCAACCCCCTGTTTCTGTTCTCGCACGCCCGGCCCGTGGCCGCGGCGGCCGGCGCCGCCTTGCTGGTGCTGCTCGGCGGCGCGCTCTCCGCGCAGCCTGCCCAGGCCGCGATGAACCCGCCGATCCACATGGCGCACGGCGTCGAGTACATGAGCGGCGGCATCGGCCAGGACGAGGCGCAGCTGATGGAAACCGTGTCGCCGCGCTGGCCCGCGAGCTTCGAATTCGCGATCAAGGACGGCCGCCGCGCCGATTTCGCGGCCGGTGTGCACGTCACCGTGCGCGACAGCCACGGCACCGCGCTGCTCGACAACGTGGTCTCGGGCGGACCGTTCATGGTGGCGCGGCTCGAGCCGGGTCGCTATGAAGTGGAGGCTCGCATCGGCGGCCAGACGCTCAAGCAGACGCTGCTGGTGTCGCCCGGTGCGCCGGCCAAGGCGCTCTTCGAATGGCCGGCGGGCACCGACATGGCGTCGGCCGGCACGCGCACGGTGCGGTAAGCGCGGCGCCGCCGCGCCGCAGCCGACACCGAAACGTCACGCCCGCGGCGCCCCAACGCCCGCTATCCGGTTGCCCTGCGCTATAGAAAAAATAGCGACCCAGGCAGCCTTCGACGCCTTGAATGCGCGGCATGCGCCTTGCAGATGACGTGTCCCGGGCAATGCCCGCGTCCCCCCAGTCCTCATGCCGATCCGTCCCCTGAGCGTCCTGACCGCGCTGCTGCACGTCTACATCGCGCTGCGCCTGCTGCCTGCGCTGGCGTCGCTCACGCCTGCGTGGCCGCTGGCGCTCGTGCTGCTGGCGATATCGGCGGTGACGATGCCGCTGCCCTTCGTGTCGCGCAGCCACCGCGCCGACCGCAAGACGAAGCCTGCGGGCGAGACGCTGCACTGGATCGGCCTGATCAGCATGGGCTGGTTCTCCTCGCTGTTCGTGCTCACGCTGGTGCGCGACCTCGGCCTGCTGCTGGCCTGGCTGGCAACCGCGCTCGGCGGCCTGCAGGTGCCGTGGGACACGGTCGCGCCGTGGAGCGCGCTGGCGGTGCTGGCGCTCGCCACGGGCGTGTCGCTGATCGGCTTCATCAACGCGCGCCGCACGGCCGGCGTGAAGCACGTCGACGTGCCCATTCGCGGCCTGCCCGCGGCGCTGGCCGGCTTCACGATCGCCCAGCTCAGCGACATCCACGTGGGCCCGACGATCCGCAACGGCTACATCCAGCGCATCGTCGACGCGGTGAACCGGCTCGGCGCCGACGCCATCGCGATCACCGGCGACCTGGTCGACGGCAGCGTGCCCGAGCTGCGCGATCACATCGCGCCACTGGCAGGGCTGCGCGCGCGCCACGGCACTTTCGTGGTCACGGGCAACCACGAGTACTACGCGGGCGCGCACGCCTGGATCGACGAGCTGCGCCGCCTCGGCCTGAAGGTGCTGCTGAACGAGCACGTGGTGCTGCAGACGCGCAACGTGCGCGGCGCGCAGACCGACGAAGAGCTGTTCGAAAGCGCGCTGGTGCTGGCCGGCGTGACCGACTTCACCGCCGGCCACTTCGACGCCGCGCACGCAAGCGACCCGCACCTGGCGCTGTACGACGCGCCACCGCTGGTCCACACGCGCGTGCTGCTGGCGCACCAGCCGCGCAGCGCGCCGGTGGCGGCCGCGGCCGGCTACCAGCTGCAGCTGTCGGGCCACACGCACGGCGGCCAGTTCTTCCCGTGGAACCTGTTCGTGCCGATGCAGCAGCCGTTCACGGCCGGCCTGCACCGGCTGCACGACATGTGGATCTACGTGAGCCGGGGCACTGGCTACTGGGGGCCGCCGAAGCGTTTCGGCGCGCCGTCGGAAATCACGCTGGTGACGCTGGTCCCGGCGCAGCCCTGAAACGCAGCGGCGTCAGGCCTGCAGTTCGGCCAGCAACCGCCGCGCGTTCGACGTGGCGGCTGCGTGGATCGGCTTGAGGCCTTCGCGCGCAATGCGCGCCGCCACACCCGTGAGCTGACCCATCGTGCTGGCGCCGCGCGCCGTGGCCTGCACGAGCGCATCGCCGTGCGTGGCCGCCTGCGCCGGCGTGAAGCTGCCGGCCAGCGAGAAGAGCGCCGTGGCGCCCTGCAGCCATTGCTGCCATGCGCGCTGGGCCAGCGAGGCCTGGCTGCTGTGCCACTGCCGGGCCATCGCCAGGCCCGACTCGCTCGCCGCGGCGAGCTTTTCGTGGCCCATCAACTGGAACTCCGCAAGGTCGGCCGCGCTGGGCGTGAGCCCGGCTTTGGCGATGCGCTCGGTGCGCATGCGGATCACCGTGCCGGACGACAGCAGGGTCTCGTGGGTCTTGAGGGCCAGGTCGACCCATTGCATCAGCGGGCTGGCCACGCGGGCGGTGGTACTGAAGGACGACATGGGAAGAGGGCACGTAGGGGAACAGAGGGCCACTATAGGCCTGCAAAGTGAAAATTGTTGCAGTGCAACAATTCCTGACCGTCATTTCACCGATCGATTGCTTTCTGCGGGCAATATTTAACGTTTGTTGTGGTTGTTGCCGGCATCCGCGCGCAAACGCCGTGCACGCGCCTCGGTGACGAGGTAGGCGACCAGCGCCACGGCCAGCGGCAGCAGGTAGTACAGCGCGCGGTAGGCCAGCAGCGCGCCCAGCAGCCGGGTGCTGGGCACCTCGTGCGCCAGCAGCGCGACGAACACCGCCTCCAGCACGCCGAGCCCCGCCGGCACGTGCGTGACCACGCCCGCCACGGCGGCGACCAGCAGCACCGCGAGCACCTGCGGATACCCGACCTCGCCCTGCAGCAGCACCCAGATCACGCCGCCGATGAGCGACCAGTTGACGCACGACATCGCCAGCTGCAGCAAGGCCATCGGCAGGCTCGGCGTGCGCAGCGCATGGCCGCGCACGCGCCAGACGTGGCCATCGGAGAACGCACACAGCGCCAGGTAGGCCAGCGACACCATGAGCAGCACCGCGCCCAGCATGCGCAGGCCGCCGCCGTCGATCTTCCAGTCGGGCGGCAGCGCCATCGGCCAGAAGCAGAAGGCCGCGCCGGCCACCACGAGGTAGCCGAGCCAGTTGGTCAGCATGCTGAAGCCCAGCACGCGCGTGATGGTCTCGTTGCCCAGCCCCAGGCGCGAGTACAGCCGGTAGCGGAAGGCCACGCCGCCCACCAGCGAGCCGAAGTTGAGGTTGAAGGCGTAGCTGATGAAAGTCACGCCGACCACGGTGCCCGCGCCGAGCCGGTGCTTCGTGAGGTGGCGCCCGAGCAGGTCGTAGGTGCTGTAGAGCCCGAAGCTGGCGGCGGCCAGCGCGCCGGCCGCGAGCAGCGTGGGCGCCGGCAATGCGCGCAGTGCGGCGAACACCTCGGCCCAGTCGATGGTGCGCGCCTGCTTCAGCAGCAACCAGGCGATGGCGCCGAAGAAGGCCCAGATCGCCACGCGCCGCGCCCACGGCCACCAGGGCCGGTGCGTGAGGGCCAGGGATGCGCTCATGCCGTCTCCGTGCGCGCCGTGCCCTCGTCGCCGCGCTTCTTCTGCTGCGCCATGAGATCGGTCGCCTCGGCCGGCGTCAGGCGCGGCGCGTGACGCGGCAGGCGGTTGAGCCACGACGGGTACCAGCGCAAGAAGTGGAAGACGAAGAAGCTGCGCACCAGCCGCCAGCCACTCCACTCGCTGGCCAGGTCGTGCGTGCCGATCTGCTTGCAGCTGTGCTGCATGAGATGGTCCATGCGCTCCCACAGCACCTTGTTGAACGCGGTGTCGCGCACCACCACGTTGGCCTCGAGGTTGAGCGACAGGCTCAGCGGGTCGAGGTTGCTCGAGCCCACGGTGCTCCAGCGGTCGTCCATGAGCGCGACCTTGCCGTGCAGCGGCCGGTCGCAGTACTCGTAGATGCGCACGCCGGCGTGCAGCAGGTGGTGGTACAGCATGCCGGCGGCCGTCTTCACGATCGGCATGTCGGGCTCGCCCTGCAGGATGAGGCGCACATCGACGCCGCGCCGCGCCGCGCGCCGCAGCTCCTTGATGAGCCGGTAGCCCGGAAAGAAGTACGCGTTGGCGATCACGATGCGCTCGCGCGCGGCGCGGATCGCAGCGCGGTAGTGGCGCTCGATGTCGTTGGTGTGGCGGCGGTTGTCGCGCGTGACGAAGATCGCGTCGGCCTCGCCCGCCGCGGCCTGCAGCTGCGACGCGGGCGGTGCCTTTTTCAGCCTTCGCCGGAACCAGCCCGCGCCCTTGCCGCCGACTGCAATCGCGCGCAGCACGAACTGATGGATCTCGGCCACGATCGGCCCGGCCAGCTCGACCGCGTAGTCCTGCTTGGCCTTGGGCCCAAAGTCGAGCAGGTGGTCCTCGGAGTAGTTGATGCCGCCCACGAAGGCGCGTTCGCCGTCGACCACCACGATCTTGCGGTGCATGCGGCGGAACACGTTGAGCCGCTGGCCCAGGAAGCGCTGGCCCGGGTCGAACACGCGCACCTTGACGCCGGCCGTGGCCAGGCTTTCGAGGTACGCGTGCGAGAGGTCGGGCGAGCCGAAGCCGTCGATCATCAGGTCGACCTTCACGCCGCGCTGCGCCGCCGCGCGCATGGCCGCATGCAGCGCCAGGCCCACCTTGTCCTCGAACAGGATGAAGGTCTCGATGATCACTTCGCGCCGCGCCGCGCCGATGGCCTCGAACACGCGCGGAAAGAATTCCTCGCCGTTCTCCAGCAGGTCGATGCGGTTGCCGCCGGTCCAGTGGCCGGCGCGCTCGGGGGTGTCGCGCATGGGGGCCTCGCTGCTCACAGGTCGATGTCCGCCACCAGCGGGGCATGGTCCGACAGATGCGACCACGGCCGGCGCGGCAGCACCACGGGCGCGTGCGCGCCTGCGTTGCGCACGTAGATGCGGTCCAGCGGCAGCAGCGGCAGGCGCGCCGGAAAGGTGCGCGCGGCGCGGCCGTGGGCATGCACGAACACCTCGCGCAGCGACGCGCCTTCGGCCAGCACGTCGTGCGCTCGGGCGCGCCAGTCGTTGAAGTCGCCCGCCACGATCAGCGGCGCGTCGGCCGGCACCTCGTCGCGCACGATGTGGCACAGCAGCTCCAGCTGCTGCTGGCGGTGCGCCTCGGCCAGCCCCAGGTGCGCGCAGATCGCATGCACGTCGACCGTGCGCCCGGGCAGGCGCAGCACGCAGTGCAGCAGGCCGCGCTTCTCGGGGCCGCTCACCGACACGTCGTGATTGCGGAAATGCACGATCGGAAACTTCGACAACACGGCGTTGCCGTGGTGCCCCTTCGGATACACCGCGTTGCGCCCGTAGGCGAACTGCGGCCACATGGTGTCGGCCAGGAATTCGTAGTGCGGCGCCTCCGGCCAGTTGTTCACCGTGCGCGAATGGCGCGCGTGCGTACCCATCACCTCCTGCAAAAACACCACGTCGGCGCCCACCGTGCGCACCGCGTCGCGCAACTCCGGAAGGATGAAGCGGCGGTTCAGCGCCGTGAAGCCCTTGTGGGTGTTCACGGTCATGACCTTGAGCGAGGCCGGTGCGGCGGCGACGGCGGCCTCGGGCAGCGGGGAAGTGATGGGGGAGGACATCGGTGTTCCCGTTGTACGTGGCCGCGCCCGCGCCGACTGTAGGAACGCGCCACCTTCTTCGCGTGCCTTTCACGCAAGGGCGGCGGGCTCCTACAGGCAGGCCTGCCGCCCCCCCACACAGCGCCCGAAACGAGGCTCCTACGGTGGTTTCAAAGCCAATGCCAACGCGCTCGGCTTTGTGCCTTTTTTCATCTGCAAAGGAGCTTTCCATGATGACCACCCTGCAACGCCTGACGATCCCCACCGCGCTGCTCGCCGCCCTGCTGGGCGCGGGCCTCGCCCAGGCCCAGAAACCGGCGCCCGTCGAACCGATGGCGGGCGACAGCTCGATGCCCGTCTCGCGCGAAGCCGTGAAGGCCGAGGCCCGCGCGCAGAACCGCAACAACGCCAACAGCGTGGTACCCAAGGGCGAGGCCAGCACCACCGTGAACCACCAGCCCAACGCGATGCCGTCGCCCACCGGCGAGCGCTCGCGCGCCGAGGTGCGCGCCGAGACGCAGCACGTGAAGCCGCGCTTCGGCCAGCCGGGCGAACGCCCGGCGGTGCCGACCAACCCGACCGAGAAGACGGGCACGCCGCAGTAACACCGCGCGCCCACGAAAAAGCCCGCGATGCTTCGCGCATCGCGGGCTTTTTCTTGCCCTTTCCTGGAGGCCGGCTCCCTTCAGCCGGCCGCCTGGTCAGCCTCAGCTCTTGGCAGGCGCTGCACCGTGGTGGCCTTCATGCCCACCGCGATGGAAGCGATGGCCGTGGCCCGCGAACTTCGCGGTCTCGGCGTCGAAGGTCTTCTGCTGCTCGGGCGTCAGCGCGGCGTAGAAGGTCTTGGTCGCTTCGGCGCGCTTGGCGAACCGGGCGCTGCGCTCGGCTTGGCGGGCCTGCATGTGCTCCAGGCGCTGCGGCGTGGTCAGCTTGGCGAACTCGGCGCGGTCCATGCGCTGCGGGCGGGCGGCACCGGCCGGCGGCTGGCTGGCTTCGGTGAAGCTGCTCCACGCGCCTTCCTGGGCGCTGGTGAGCTTGAGCTTGTCCTTCAGCGCGGCCAGGCGCTTGGCACGGTGCTCCTTCATGCGCTCCATGCGCTGGGCCGGGTCCATGCGCTTGTGCTGCGCCTTGGGTGCGGCGGTGGCATCGGCGGGGGCCGTGGCGGCCGTGGGCGCGGCGGTCGACGGCGCGGTGGCGGCCGGCGCCTGAGCGAAGGCACCCGAAGAGGCGAGGGCGGCCGAACCCAGCAGGCTGGCCCAGACGATGCGTTGGCGAAGAGAGATCATGAGAGTCGCTTCCTTTCGAAGAAGTCCGCCACCAAAGGGCAGCGGGTGAGACGAAGTGTGGAGCGCCTCTGTAACGCGTCCGTGAGCCGAACGTGAGCGTGCGTAAAGAAGCATGAACCGCAGCGCGGGCCTGCCGCCTGCAGCGTGACTTATTTGGGCCGGGGCGCCTTCAACCCGCGGTCGGGCACCTGCAGCTTGCCGGCGCGCAACGCGGCCACCGCGAGCACCACGGCGCGCGCGACGTTGCGCACCTCTTCCTGCACGTCGGCATCGGCGTCCAGCGCCTCGTGGCTGGTGGCGTAGGGCGCGTAGTAGCCGATGTAGCGATCGAGCCGCGCCTGGGCGCCCGCGTCGACCAGGCCCATCCAGTCGAGCCAGTCCGTGAGGTTGCGGCGCAGGCCCTCGGGGCCGGCCACGTCGCCGTGCACCACCACGCCGTAGACGCGGCCTTCCAGGTGCTTGGGGTAGCCCCAGCCTTCGAGCTCCAGGGCCTTGGCCTCGTCGGGCTTCTTGCCGTGCGTGCTGGTGGGGTCGGGATTGCCGCCGTCCGCGCACACGAGGCGATCGATCATGAGCTTCAGCGGGCTCGCGGCCTGGTACCAGTGCGTGGGCGTGAGCACGATCACGCCGTGCGCGGCCACCCAGCGTTCGTAGATCTCGTTCATCCAGTCGCCGGTCTGGCGCAGCGCGTGGTTGGGGTAGCAGCTGCAGGGCCAGTGGCATAGCGGCATCGCGGTCGAGACGCAGCCCTTGCACGGGTGGATGTGGCGGCCGTAGTCCGACGTGAGCCGGCTCAGGTCGAGCACGTCGACCTCGATGCCGCCGCCTTCGAGCACCTCGCGCGCGCACTGCGTGAGGCGCCAGGTCTTGGAGATTTCGCCGGGGCAGGTGCCGTCGTTGCGCGGCGAGCCGTTGACGAGCAGCACGCGCGAGCGCGTCTCGGGCCGGCCCCAGGCGTCCTGCGCCGCGTCGATGCGCGCGCGGGCGTCGAGCCAGTCGACCGAGAGTTCGTAGTCGGGGTCGGCATAGCCGGGCCCGGCGCGGCGCGTCACGGGCGCCTTGCGGCCTTCGTCGTAGGCTTGCCAGGCGATGTCTTCCAGGCGCTGCAGCGCCTCGGTCTCGGCCCGGAACGCCGGGTCGTGGAAGCTCTGCATGAAGCGGTCGTGGAACTCGGCGCGCTGCAGCATCGGCGGCGCCTGTCCCTTGCGTATCGTGGGAGGCATGACCGCAATTTAGGCCGCGCACCGGCCGGCGCGAACCGCACGCGACGCCGACTTGCGGTAGGCGAGCGACTACAGGCTCAGCCCAGCTTGCCGTTCTGGAAGTCGTGCACCGCCTGCTTGATCTGCTCGGGCGTGTTCATCACGAAGGGCCCGTACTGCGCGATGGGCTCGTTCAGCGGACGGCCCGCGATGAGCAGCGCGCGCGCCGGGCTGTGGTTGCTGGCGCCGGCGCGCAACACCGTGCCGTCGCTGCCGGGGTCGTTCGCCAGGATGGCCATGCGCCGCGTCGGCACCTCGCTGCCCGCGATCCACAGCGATTCGCGGAACACGTAGACCAGCGCGTTGTGGTCAGGCGGCAGCGGCTGCGCGAACTCGGCGCCGGGCGGCAGCGTGATGTCCAGGTACAGCGGTTGGGTGTGCGCGCGCTGCTCCGCGCCCACGACGCCGTGGCTGGTGCCGGCGATCACGCGCACGTGGGCGCCGCTGGCGGTGGTGAACTCGGGGATCTCGCTGCTGCGGATGTCGCGGTACCAGGGCTCGCGCATCTTGTCCTTGGCGGGCAGGTTGAGCCAGAGTTGAAAGCCTTCCATCAGACCTTCTTCCTGCTCGGGCAGCTCGCTGTGCACGAGGCCGCGGCCGGCCGTCATCCATTGCACGCCGCCGTTCTCGAGCAGGCCTTCGTGGCCCGCGCTGTCGCGGTGGCGCATGCGCCCGGCGATCATGTAGGTGACCGTCTCGAAGCCCCGGTGCGGGTGGTTCGGAAAGCCGCCGATGTAGTCGCCCGGGTTGTCGCTGCCGAAGGCATCGAGCATCAGGTAGGGGTCGAGCCGCTTCTGCAGCGGCTGCTGCAGCACGCGGGTGAGTTTGACGCCGTCGCCGTCACTGGTGGAAACACCGGCCACGATGTGGTCGATGCCGCGCGGGGTGGCGACGGGATCGGTGGGGTGGTGGTGGGCGTGGACGTTCGTCATGCCGCCCATGGTGGCACCAAAGGCCCGACCGCGCCACCGGTGGGGATGCCCGCCGCCCGGAGCCGTTCAGCTCAGCGCGGCCACTGCTGGCGCTGCCAATAGCAGTACTGCCAGCGCGTCTCGAAGCCCGCGCGGCGGTACAGCGCCAGCGCCGGCTGGTTCTGCGCATCGACCTGCAGGAACACCCGTTCGACGCCGCGTGCCAGCGCCGCCTGCGCCAGGCCGGCGAGCACGCGCCCGGCCAGGCCGCGCCCTCGCTGCGACTGTTCAGTGCGCATGCCATGCACGCTGGCCCAGCCGTGGCCGAAGGCCATGGCGCCGGCCGCCACGGTGGCGCCGTTTTCGCGCACGCTCGCAAAGAGCGAGCCCGTGGCGCGCGACAGCGAGCGCACGCGGTGCACGCCGTCGACCGGGTCGAAGCCTTCGCCCAGGAACAGCGCGGCCCAGTCCGGGTCGGGCGTCGCGTCGACGTCGGCCAGCCGCACGTCCGCCGCGACGAGGCCGCGCATGCGCCGCGCCGAGCCGGTCTGCACGCAGGTCGGGCTGTCGGCCATGTAGTGCCGGCGCGCGAGTTCGGCGCGCAGCGTGTCGAAGCAGGCGGCGTCGGCCAGCCGCAGCGCGGGCGCGACCTGGCGGCTGTCGCAGCGGTCTTCGATGCGGTCAAGCGTGGCGGCTTCCACCGGGTCGCGGTGCAGCGGCACGGCCGAGCGGGCGCGCTTGACAGTGCCGCGGTCGAAGGGCAGCAGCCAGCCGTCGAGTTCCTCGCAGGCCTCGGGAGCTACCGCCGCCACGGTGGCGCGTTCGATGGCCTCGATGTCGGGCGGGGCCACGCTCGTCGTCACTGCACGGCCTCCGGTGGCGCGTACTTGGCGGCGGCCACGCTCTTGAGCAGCGCCTCGCGCTGGTTGCGGCTGATGCCGCGCACGCTCTCGGCCACCCACTTGGTGCGGTCGGGATCGATCTGGCCGTCGCGCCGCCATTGCTCCAGCACGGCCTGCGGCTTGTGCAGCATGGCCGCGAGCCAGACGGCCTGCGCCGGTTCGAGCGTGCGTGCGCTGCGCTTGAAATAGCGCCGCGCCGCGGCCTCGCCGCCGCAGAGGTTGCCACCCCACGGGGCGTTGTCCAGGTACAGCTGCAGGATGCGGGCCTTGCCCAGCGTCTGCTCCATCTCGACCGCGTAGAGCAGCTCGCGCAGCTTGCGCTCGGCCGTGCGGTCGCTGCCGGTGACCAGCAGCTTGGCCAGCTGCTGCGTGAGCGTGCTGCCGCCGCGCCGGGTCTGGCCGGGCTTCTGGTTGTGGTCGATCGAGGCCAGGATCTCGGTCAGGTCGTAGCCGGCGTGGCTGAAGAAGCGCTGGTCTTCCGCCGCGATGACCGCGCGCGCCAGCCAGCTGTCGTTGGCCAGCTTGGCCGACGGGCCGCAGCTGGTGCGCGCGCCCAGCATGGCCTCGGTGCCCAGCCCTTCGACCGTGAACTGGCCGATGGTCGGCTGCACCGCGAAGGTGGCGTCGGGCAGCAGCAGCTGCGCCTGCAGCGCCAGCGTGCCGCCGATGCGGGCGCGCTGCAGCTCGGGCAGCGCCGGCACCAGCACCGCGTACCAGCGGGCGATGGGCGCGTCCTGCACGCGAACGTCCAGCTGCAGGTTCTTCGGCGCGAGGCGGCCGGTCCAGGTGCCCTGCAGCAGGGCGTTGCTGTCGGCCGCCTGGGGCGTGGCCTCGAAGGTGCCGGCCAGCGTGTTGCCGTCGCGCCGCACGGTGGCCACCAGCCGCTCGACCTTGATGGGCTGCGTGCCCAGCGCCGGCACGTCGGCGCTGCACGGCGCGCAGCGCATCTGCTGCTGGCCGGTTTTCTCGTCCCAGGTGAAATGCACGGTGCCGAAGCGGGTGTCGAGCGCGTGGCCGTTCAGCCGCGGCGCGAACCAGGACGAGGTCGCCAGGCGCACCGCGGTGGGCACGCCGATCTCGAACGAGAGCGGGCCGGCCTTCACCGTGGTGCTCCATTCGCCCGCCGCCGGCGCAAGGGCGATCTTGGCGATCAGGAAGATGGCCACCAGGGCGGTCAGGACGAGGGCCAGCAGCCCGAAAAGCACGAATCGCAGGGTCTTCTTCACAAACACGTTCTCATCACATCGGTCTTGCCACGGTGACAGCTTGCCACGGACCGTGCGACTGGCCGCTGGCCGCCGCCCAGTACCAAGCCGAAGTGTCGGTGAAAGCCGTGCCTTGGGCGTCGACGATGCGCTCGCAGACGCGGAAATTTGCCGTACCGTGCCGTTGCGCCACAAAACAGCGCCACATCCGCGCTTGCGCGTCGCGTTCCAGCCGCGCCTGCTCGATGCGGTAGCCCAGCGCGCGGTAGCAGTCGGCGGCCGGATGCAGCATGCGCGTGGGCCGGTTCACGGCGCGCATCACCAGCGTCTGCTGGCCGTCGGTCATGCGGCCGATGGCGCCCGGGAAGCGATCGGCAAAGCGCTGCTCGACCTCGCTCAGCGCCAGCGGGCGCAGCGGCACGCCGTCCCACTGGCTCGGCCATTCGTGGGAACCCACGGCGTCGGCCTCTTCAGCGGGCGCGCGCAGCGCCGCGGCGGCCGACCAGAGCACGCACAGCAGCATCGCCAGCGCGAAGGCGCTCTTGTGGCCCACGCGGTTGATGAAATGGTTGGCGAACCAGCGCTCAACGAACGGTATCGACACGGCGGCCTCCTTCGGCGGTGATCAGGCCCGGCAGCGGGCGGTCGAGTTCGATGCGCGGCGCCGCGCGCGCCGGCACCATCAGGCGCGCGATGGCGCCGCACACCACGGCCAGCAGCACCAGCCCCAGCGCGTTGTGCGCCCACGGCGCGAGCGCGTGGCCGGCGCCTTCAAAAGCGATCAGCACGCTGTTGCGCACGATGTTGCCGGCCAGCACCAGCAGGCCGACGGCCGGCAGGCGGCGCAGGAAGGCGTGGTCGCCGCGCCGCGCCCACAGCGCGACCGCGCAGGCCGTGAAGTAGCCCAGCCACACCATCTGCACGCCCGAGCAGGGCGCGTCGACGATCACCAGGCGCCCGTCGACCATCAGCGTCGCGCCTTCGCGCGCCACCTCGAAGCCCGGCGCGAGCAGCCAGCGGCTGGCCTCGGCCGTCACCACGCGCAGCGGGTAGCCGGCGTAGAACTGCAGCGACGACAGCAGCGGCAGCGCCAGCACCGACAGCCCGGCCACCGGCAGCGCCGCCACGCCGCGCGGCAAAAAGGCCAGCAGCCCGGCCGCGAGCGACAGCACCGCCACCAGCCCCGAGGCCAGCGGCGGCAGCGCGGGCATGCCACCGAGCCCCGTGCGCAGCAGCGTGGCGAGCACGGTGCCCACGCCGGCCAGCGCCAGCCAGCCCAGGCGCGGCGAGGCCCGCAGCTCGCGCCGGCACTGCCAGGCGAGCGCCGCCAGGGCGACCAGCGCCACGAGGCCCAGCGGATCGTCGGAACCGTCCTGCAGGCGGCGGGCCATCCAGGCCCAGGTGGGCGCGAGCGCGGCGCACTGCAGCGCCAGCCAGCCGAAGGCCGGCGTGCGGTCGATGCGGATGGCCCAGTCCACGACGCGCGGATGGTGGTGGGCCAGGGTTGCCAGAGACATGGTCGTGCGTCCTGTGTTCAGGCGGTGAAACGACGGGGGTCGTTGCGGCGTGCGCGGCGGCGCAGCATGGCCAGCATCGACAGCACGACGGCGATCGCGCCCAGCGTTTCCGGCTCCGGCGTGCTCGGCACCTCGGCGCCCAGTGCCAGGTCGCTCACGCCTTGCGGCATCGGCAGCGGCTGGTTCACGTCCACGCTGTTCTGCGGCGCGACGTTGCGCACCACCTTGTCCACCGCGATGAAGCTGGTGTACTGCGTGAGCAGGCTGTACTTCAGGCCCAGCTCGGTGATGCGGTCCTTGAAGGCGGCGCTGCCTTCGAGCGCTTCCTGGTCGCTCAGGCTCTGGATGCGGTGGCGTGCCCACAGCGTGCGCAGCGCGGCGGTGTCCTGGCGCGTCTGCGGCGTGATGCGCACTTCCTCGCGGTACGGGCCGGTGGCGGCCTGGCCTTCGATGATCACGCGGCCCTTGGCCTCACCGCGCCACTTGCCGAACACGATCACGGGGCGCTCGCCCAGCACGTCGGGCAGCGCCTGCGGCTCCACGTCGTACACGTCCAGGCCGCCGAAGGTGGCCTTCACGTTCGTCAGCACGGGCGACTCCACCATGCGGCGAAAGCGCGCGGCCTGCTCGGGTGCCTGCACCGGGTCGGTGATGATGAAGGGCTCGCCCATGCCGGCGCGTGCGATGCCTTCCATGAGGCTGCGGTTCACCGACGAGCCGATGCCGAAGGCGAACACGTTGGCCTTCGACAGGTTGTTGCGCACCAGCTCGAAGGCTTCGCGCTCGACCGTCACGTAGCCGTCGGTCACCACCACCACGGTGCGCGACACGTTCGCGGCCTTGGGTTCGGCGTACACGCGCTTGAGCGCCGGAATCAGCTCGGTGCTGCCGCTGCCGCTGTAGTTCTTGATCGTGGCGAGCGCCTGCTCGATGTTGGCGCGCGTGGCCGGCACCGACTGCGGCGACAGCATCTTGTTGCTGCCCGAGAACAGCAGCACGTTGAAGGTGTCGCTGGGGCGCAGGCCGCCGATCAGGCGTTCGAGCACGGTCTTGGCGGTGTCCAGCGGAAAGCCGTGCATCGAGCCCGAGATGTCGACCACGAAGATGTAGTCGCGCGGCGAGATGGCGCTGGCGGTCACGGCCTTGGGCGGCTCGACCATGGCGAGGAAGAAGTTCTCGGCGTTGTCTCCCTGGCCCTTGTAGAGCATGAGGCCCGACTCGATCTTCTCGCCCGCCAGGCGGTAGTCGAGCACGAAGTCGCGGTTGTCGGCGGGGCGGCCGTCGGCACCGAGCGTGATGTCCGCGTGCTGGTCTTCGTCGCGCTTCTTCACGTCGATGGTGTGCGTGGCGGAGCGGATTTCCTTCAGGCCCATCGGCGTGTCGATGCTCGCGGTGAGCTTGAAGCTGGTGGCCGGCGCCACGCCGGCGCGCAGCGTGGGTTGCGCCGGCCACTTCGCCTGTGCGTTCTCCGACTGCGGGCTGTTGTAGCGCGGCCCGACCACGGTCGGGAACACGAACTGGTAGTTGCCCGACTGCGGCACCAGCAGCTCGGTGTAGCGCAGCTCGACCTTCACGTCGTCGCCCGGCAGGATGTTGGCGACGTTCATCTGGAACACGTTGGGCAGGTGCTGCTCGAGCAGCGCGGCGGTCTTGCCTTCCTTCTTGGCGGTGTCGTATTCGATCTTGGCCTGCTGCTTCTCGCGGATCTGCGCCGTGATGAGCCGGTCGGCCAGGCGCACGTTGAGGCCGCTCACGGCCGCCTTGGTGGAACCGGGGAACACGTACTTCGCCTCGATGGCGCGCTGGCCTTCGTTGCGGTAGGTCTGCGTGACCGTGACGTCGGCGATCACGCCCGAAATCTTGACCGAGACCTCGGTGCCCTTCAGCGGCAGGCGGTCGACCGAGGGGTCGTCGCTCTTGACGAAGAAATACGGGCTCTCGGTCTTCAGGCGCGGACCGGCAGGCGCTTCCTGCGCGTGGACCGGGCGGGCGCCCATGGCGATGAAACCCACGGTGGCCAGGCTCACGGTGGCGAGCCAGAGCCAACGGCCGGGGCGTGGGGTGGTGGGGGTGTCCATGGCGGGTGTCCTTCTGCGTGCGAACTTGCACGGCCCTCACTGTCGTGAGCGTGCGAGAAGGCAGTTGGAAGGCGCGTTGAAGTCGCCACAACCGGAGGCGCCGCTGTGTGAAGTCTGTGTGAAGTGCGCGGCGCAGCGGCTTCATACGGCCTTCGGATCGGCCGGAGAGCATCGGCGCCTCATCACGAAAAAACCCGCAAAAGAGGGGAGAAACCCATGCTTCAACTGTTGAAGGCCCTGCAGGCTTCGGTGCTGGTCAAGGTGGCCGGCCTGTTCTTCCTGCTGCTGGTGCTGTGCATTCCGCTGGCGCGCATCGACGACCTGAACCGCGCCCGCGGCGAAAGCCAGCAGGAGGCCGCGCGCGAGCTCGCCGAGTCTTATGCCGGGCCGCAGGCCATGGTCGGCCCGCTGCTGCTGGTGCCGTACGTGGAGCGCTGGATGGAGCCGCTGCGCAACGCGCAGGGCAAGGTGATCGGGCAGGCCCCGCAGAGCAAAGAGATGGTGCACGCCGTGTTCCCCGACAAGCTGCACATCGAGGGCGACATGGCGCCGCAGGAGCGCTACCGCGGCATCTTCCGCATTCCGTTCTACACGCTCACGGCCGCGCTCGGCGGCGGCTTCGCGGGCTTCGACCCGCAGGCCGTGCCGCACAGCGAAAGCGGCTCGTCGATCGAGTTCCGCCCGCCGTTCGTCGCCTTCCACGTGAGCGACCTGCGCGGCCTCGACGGCTCGCCCGCGCTCACCGTCAACGGCGAGGCGCTGCGCTTTCGCCAGCGCGTGCCGGGCCTGCCCGACAACGCGACGTACGCCGACGGCATCCACGCGCCGCTCACGGGCGCCGCGCTCGCCGCCTGGCAGACGGGCAAGCCGCTGGCCTTCGACATGAAGCTCTCGCTGGTGGGCCAGGACACGCTCTCGATGGTGCCGATCGCCGAGGAAACCACCGCGCACCTGCGTTCGCCGTGGGCGCACCCCAGCTTCGGCGGTCGCTTCCTGGCCACGCAGCGCGAGGTGACGCCGCAGGGCTTCGACGCGCACTGGCGCGTGTCCTCGCTCGTGACCACGGCGCGCGAGCAGGTGCGTGCCGGCCTGTGGGGCAGCGAAGGCGATGCCGCGCAGAACGCCGCGGCGGCCGTCGTGCGCACAGCGCCCTCGGCGTCCATGTCGCGCCATGTCTCGGGCCCGCTGCAGACCTTCGACGTGTCGCTCGCACAGCCCGTCAACGTGTATTCGATGAGCACGCGGGCCGGCAAGTACGGCGCGCTCTTCATCGGCCTGGTGCTGATGGCGGCCTTCATGTTCGAGCTGTTCCGCAAGCTGCGCCTGCATCCGGTGCAGTACGGGCTGGTGGGCCTGTCGATCGCGCTGTTCTTCCTGTTGCTGCTCGCGCTGTCGGAGAAGTTCGCCTTCTGGATGGCCTACGCGGGCGCGGCCGCAGCCAGCGTGGCGCTGCTGGCCGTGTACTTCAGCGCGGTGCTCGGCGGCTGGCAACGCGGCCTGTCGTTCGCCGCCTTCGTGGCGCTGCTGTACGGCGCGCTCTACGGCCTGCTGGCCTCGGAAAGCAATGCGCTGCTGCTGGGCGCGCTGCTGATCTTCGGCATGCTGGCCGCGCTGATGCTGGTGACGCGCAAGGTCGACTGGTATGCGCTGTCGCGCCGCAGCGACCCCGCCCCGGCCACCCCGGCGGCCACGGTGGACGCATGAGACTGCTGCGCGCCATCCCCGGCGTGCTCGGCTGGCTGTTGCTGGCCGTGCTGTGCGCCTGGGCCTGGCACCTGAAGGACCCGCACCTGCGCTTCCTGCGCGAGGAAGAGCTGCCACTGCTCCTCGCCGCGCTGTGCGCCGCCGCCGCGATCGCCTGGCGCAGCGCGCGCGGTGCGCGCCGTGTCGTGGCGCTGGCCCTGACGGTGGGCGCGACGCTGACGGCGCTGGGCCACGAGCTGGCCTCGCGCCAGCACCGACTGGAAGTGAACGCGGCCTCGGGCCCGGTGGCGCAGGCACTCGGCGCGCGCTTCATCGTCGGTTATGACGACGCGAACGACCTGCGCGAGCTGGCCCGCCGGGGCCTGATCGGCGGCATCTTCGTCACCGGCCGCAACGTGAAGGGCCGCAGCGCCGACACCTTGCGCGCGGAAATTGCCAGCCTGCAGGCGCTGCGGCTCGCGGCCGGCTTGCCGCCGCTGGTGGTGGCGACCGACCAGGAGGGCGGCGGCGTCTCGCGCCTGTCGCCGATGGTGCCCCGCCAGCCGGCACTCGCCAGCCTGCTCGAGGCCGACGTGCCCGCACACGAACTGTTGCAACGTGCCCGCGCCTACGGCGCGCAGCAGGGCGGGGCGCTCGCCGCGCTGGGCATCACGCTGAACTTCAGCCCGGTGGTCGACCTGCGCCCCGGCCGCGCCCCGGGCCGCTGGGACCTGCACACCCGCATCGAGGAACGCGCCATTTCCAGCGACCCCGACGTCACCGCGCAGGTGGCGCTCGCTTACGAGCAAGGCCTTGAATCGGCTGGCGTGCGCGGCACGCTCAAGCACTTTCCCGGCCTGGCCGGCGTGACCGAGGACACGCACCACATGGGTGCCGAACTGCGCACGCCCGTGGCCCGGCTGGCCGCGCACGACTGGAAGCCGTTTCAAGACGTGTCGAAACATTCGGATGCCGCGATCATGCTCGGCCATGTCATCCTTCGGGAACTCGACGCGGACGCGCCGGTCTCTTTCTCACGCAAAATCGTGCGGCAGGTGATTCGAGGCGAATGGGGCTTTCAGGGCCTGCTCGTCACCGACGACCTCACGATGGGCGGGGCCTACAACCGAGGTCTTTGCAACGCCACGCTGGGCGCACTCGACGCCGGGGTGGACCTGCTGCTCATCGCCTACGACCACGACAAGTATTTCGATGCCATGCACTGCGCGCTGGAAGGCGTGCGGCGCGGCGCGCTCGATCCCCGGGTGACGGAACGCCCGCGCGCGCCACGGCTCCAACCTCTTCGCTAGCCCCCATCCCATGTCCCAAGAACCTCGCCCTTCCCAACCCGCCGGTGCGCTGCGCCAGCTCCCGTGGAAACGCATCGCCGGCTGGAGCGCCATCGCGGCCGGTGCCGGCGCCGTCGCGCTGCTGGGCGCCGCCATCGTGGGGGTGGTCGCCATCTACCCGAAGCTGCCCGACATTTCCGAGCTGGCCGACTACCGGCCCAAGCTGCCGCTGCGCGTGTACACGGCCGAGGGTTCGCTGATCGGCGAGTTCGGCGAGGAGCGCCGCAACCTCACGCCCTTCGCCAACATTCCGAAGGTCATGAAGGACGCCGTGCTGGCCGTGGAAGACGCGCGCTTCTACGACCACGGCGGCGTGGACTACAAGGGCTTCGCGCGCGCGGCCGTGGCCAGCTTCAAGGGCGGGCGCAAGCAGGGCGCCTCGACCATCACGATGCAGGTGGCGCGCAACGTCTACCTGAGCTCGGAGCGCACGCTCAGCCGCAAGGCCTCGGAGATCGTGCTGGCCTTCCGGCTCGAGCAGCAGCTCAGCAAAGACCAGATCCTCGAGATCTACCTGAACCAGATCTACCTGGGCAACCGCGCCTACGGTTTCGCCGCCGCCTCCGAGGCCTACTTCGGCAAGCCGCTGCAGCAAGTGACCATCGCCGAGGCCGCCATGCTGGCCGGCCTGCCGAAGGCGCCCGGCGCCAACAACCCGGTGGCCAACCCGCGTCGCGCGCGGGCGCGCCAGCTCTACGTGATCGACCGCATGCACGAGACCGGCTTCATCACCGCCGAACAGGCGGCCGAAGCCAAGAAGGAGGAGCTGCACCTGCGCGACGCCGCCGACCCGAACCGCCTGCACGCCGAGTACGTGGCCGAGACGGTGCGCCAGATGATGTACGCGCAGTACGGCGACAGCATCTACACCAGCGGCATGAAGGTCTACACCTCGCTCGTGGCGGCCGACCAGGCCGCGGCGTACAAGTCGCTGCGCAAGGGCATCATGGATTACGAGCGCCGTCAGGTGTACCGCGGCCCCGAGAAGTTCGTCGACCTGCCGGCCAGCGGCCAGAAGGAGATCGACGAGGCGGTCGACGAAGCCCTGGCCGAGCACCCCGACAACGGCGACGTGATCTCGGCCGTGGTGCTGGAAGCCAGCGCCAAGGAAGTGACCGCGGTGCGCGCCAACGGCGAAGCCTTCGAGATCTCCGGCGAGGGCCTCAAGCCCGCGCAGTCCGGCCTGGCCGCGAAGGCGCCGCCGAACATCAAGATCCGCCGCGGCGCCGTGATCCGCGTCGCGAAGACGCCGAAGAACACCTGGGAAATCACGCAGCTGCCCGAAGTGGAGGGCGCCTTCATCGGCATGGACCCGCGCACGGGCGCCATCACGGCGCTGGTCGGAGGCTTCGACTTCGGCAAGAACAAGTTCAACCACGTCTCGCAGGCCTGGCGCCAGCCGGGCTCGAGCTTCAAGCCCTTCATCTATTCGGCCGCGCTCGAAAAGGGTTTCACGCCCGCCACCGTGGTGAACGACGCGCCGCTGGTGTTCGATGCCGCCGCCAACGGCGGCCAACCCTGGGACCCGAAGAACTTCGACGGCGGCTTCGAAGGCCCGATGCCGCTGCGCAACGCGCTCATGAAGTCGAAGAACCTGGTCACGCTGCGCGTGCTGCAGTCGATCGGCGCGCCCTACGCGCAAGACTGGGTCACCAAGTTCGGCTTCGACAAGGACAAGCACCCGGCCAACCTGCCGATGGGCCTGGGCGCCGGCTCGGTCACGCCGATGCAGATGGCGGTGGGCTATTCGGTGTTCGCCAACGGCGGCTACCGCGTGAACCCGTACCTCGTGACGCGCGTCACCAACCTCAAGGACAAGGTGCTGATGGAAACCGAGCCCCCGGTGCTCGACGAAAGCCGCCGCGCCATTCCCGCGCGCAACGCCTTCATCATGGAATCGCTGCTGCAGAGCGTGGTCAAGGGCGGCTCCGGCTTCAAGGCCTACCAGGCGCTCAAGCGCGACGACCTGTACGGCAAGACCGGCACCACCAACGACTCCTTCGACACCTGGTTCGCGGGCTTCCAGCCCACGCGCGTGGGCATCGCCTGGGTCGGCTACGACACGCCGCGCCAGCTCGGCGTGCGCGGCGAGACCGGCGGCAGCCTGAGCCTGCCGATCTGGATCGGCTACATGCAGTCGGCGCTGCGCGGCGTGCCCGTGACCCTGCCGGCCGAACCGCCCGGCGTGGTGAGCATCGACGGCGAGTGGTACTTCGACGACTTCACGCCGGGCCACAACGTGGCGAGCCTGGGCCTGGAAAGCGCCGAGCAGCCGATCCAGCCGGTGGAAGTGCTGACGGGCGCGCCGGTCGGCGCGCCGCCGCCGCCTGAAGAGCGCAACCGCATCCTTGATTTCTTCAGGTAACGGCACTCCCCCAGGCTACGCGCACTTCGTGTCGCTACGCCAACCCCCTCGCCGGGGGCAACACCAGCGGCCCGGCAAAGCCGGTTCCGCGGTGTTTCACGAAAAGACGATCCAGCAGAAGGAAAACGCGGGCGGTCTGCGGTGCCTACACTCGGTGCCGCGGCCCCCGCGTTTTTTCGTCTCTTCTCTTTTCTCCCCTTTTCTCGCATCCATGGAAATCCTCACCCTGGTGGCCCTGATCGCCGCCGGCTTCTACATCCTCAAGTCCAAGGAACAGCACCAGCGCATCGCGCTGCTCGGTCGCCATCTGGGCCGCTACCAGATCGAGAAGCTGATGGAGAGCCTGACCCAGGGCTACCTGCGCTGCCTCGGCGAAGACGACGCCGAGCGCCGCCAGCAGATCTGGCACCTGCTCGACGCCACCGAGGAAAAGCTCGCCGCCCAGTTCGAGACCTTCGCCGCCGAACTGGCGCGCGAACCCGAAGCCGACACGCGCGTGAGCCGCTTGCCGGTGGCCTTGCCGTTCGCCACCACGCTGTTCCCCGCCGCCAGCTTCGACCTGCGCGAAGCACTGCGCATTCATGCGCGCGGCATCGCGGGCGTGGCGAAGAACGCCGCCGGCCGCTCGCCGAAATCGAAGGCCTTCACGATGTCGGCCGAGCTGTTCCTGATGCAGCACACCTGCCACTGGTTCTGCAAGTCGAAGGCCGTGGCCTCGGCGCGCATGCTGGCGCGGCACCAGACCTCGTACGAGCAGCTGCTCGACGCCGTGAGCCCCGAGACGCGCGAGGCGTATCGCGCTCTCGTGGGTCAGTGATGGGTTGACAGCAGCGGCAGCGTGAGCGTCGCCACGGCGCCGCCGCGCGTCGCGTTGCCCAGGTCGATGCGGCCGCGGTGCAGGGTCGCGATTTCCTTCACGAACGCCAGGCCCAGCCCCGTGCTCTTCTTCTGGCTGTGCGGCCGGGCGAGCGAATAGAACTTCTCGAAGACTTTTTCCTGCGCGTAGTCCGGAATGCCCGGGCCGTGGTCGCGCACGTTGATGCGCGCCAGGCGCGAGGTGGTTTCCAGCGTCAGCAGCACCTCGCTGTCGGGCGGTGAAAAGTCGAGGGCGTTGTCGAGCAGGTTGCTGATCGCGCGGCGCAGCAGGAACGGATCGCCCTCGACACGCGCAGGCTCTCGAATGTTCACGATCAACCGGATGTTGCGTCGAGACGCAGCGGGTTGCGCGCTGGCGGCAATGTCTTCGATGAGCGGCCCCAGCGCCACGGGTTCGGTGCGGTCGAGCGTGCGCCGCGTCTCGAGCGCGGTGAGCTCCATCATGCGGTCGACGATTTCCTGGATGCGCTGGGTTTCGCGTTCGATGTTCTTCAGGAAACGTTCGCGCTGGTCGTGCGGCATCTGCGGCTCCTGCAGCAGCTCGGCCGCGCCGCGGATGGCCGAGAGCGGGCTCTTCACTTCGTGCGTGAAGGTCTGCACGTAGTCGGCCACGTAGTTGCGCCCGGTGAGCGCGTCGCGCATCTCGCCGAAGCCGGTGCGCACCGCGTCGACCGCGCGCCGCGCCATGCGCGACAGGCTCAGGCTGCGCTGCGCGCGCACCCAGGTCCAGTAGTCGCGGATCAGGCCGAAGGGCCGCACGAGCCACACCGAGACGATCACGGTGAGCAGCAGCAGCGCCAGCGCCGAACCCACGCCGACCCAGATGGTGCGCACGCGCGCGTCCTCGACGAACTGGCCGAAGCTC
Source organism: Variovorax sp. KBS0712 (assembly GCF_006323185.2). Lineage (NCBI taxonomy): Bacteria > Pseudomonadati > Pseudomonadota > Betaproteobacteria > Burkholderiales > Comamonadaceae > Variovorax > Variovorax sp. KBS0712. The sequence goes on from NZ_VCCD02000004.1 coordinate 128,027, forward strand.
TGCACCGGCTTGCCGACGCTGACCACGCCGACGATCTCGTCGTTCCAGCGAATGGGTGCGCCGACGTACATCACGGAAGTGCGCGGGTCGCCGTCGACATCGCGCGAAGTGCGCGCGCCGTACAGGCCGCCGAGCGTGCGCTTCACGTCGCTCCACTGCGAGTAGTCGTTGCCCAGGTGGCGGCCGAGCGAATCGAACATCACGCGGCCGGTGCGGTCGGTGACGTACACGCGCAGCTCGACCCGGCTCTTGTGCAGGTTGTAGATCTGGGCCGAAAACTCGCGCGTGTAGACGCTGCGAAAAAGCGGCTCCAGCCGCGCCGTGTTGATGGCGCCGGCGATCACGTCCTGCTCGACCAGGCTGGCCATGAGCTGCGAGGTCTCGACCAGCGATTCCTCGGCCGACTCGCGGTAGCGCGGGTCGATGTCGGAAACGACGCGGTACAGCAGGAAGGCGATGCCCGCCGTGTAGATCAGCAGGATGCCGATGAAGATCCGGGTCCGGCGCGTCATTCCCTGCTGGCGGGCAGATCTTCGTGCAGCGCGTAGCCGGTGCCGCGCAGCGTGCGGATCGGCTCCACCTCCGGCGCGATGGTCTTGAGCTTGGCGCGCAGCGTCTTGATGTGCGCGTCGACCGTGCGGTCGAAGCTGTCGCTGGCGTCGTCCCAGACGAGTTGCAGCAGTTCGTCGCGCGTGAACACGCGCCCCGGGCGCTGGACCATGAGTTTCAGCAGGCCGTATTCATAGCGCGAGAGTTCGAGCAGCCGTCCGTAATACCGGATCTGCATGCGCTCGCTGTCGAGCGCAAAGGGGGTTGCGGGGGTCTGTGGCGCCGCTGAAGGCGGCGCCGGCGCGTTTTGATGGGGTACCCCATGAATCGGCGCTGCGGCCGCTGGCGGGCTTCCTGGGCCGTTTCTGGCGCTGCGCCGCAGGATGGTGCGCACGCGGGCGACCAGCTCACGGGGTGAAAACGGCTTGGCAATGTAGTCGTCCGCACCCAGTTCGAGGCCCACCACGCGGTCTATTTCGTCGCTGCGGGCCGTCAAAAACACCATCGGTACCTCCGGGCCGCCCATCGACTGGTTCAGCGCCTGAAGGCGTTTGAAGAGCTCGAAGCCGTTCAGGTCGGGCAATCCGATGTCCAGGATGGCGAGCGCGGGGCGCTCCTGTGCGAACTGCGCGATGGCTTCTTCGGCCGTGGCGCACCAGATCGGCTGGAAACCATCGCTGCTCAGAACGTACTGGAGCGTGTCGGCGATGCCCGATTCGTCTTCGGCAATCAGGATCCGGGGTTTGAAGCTCATCCGGCGATGTTAGCGAGGGCCACGGACGACCCGTGCCCGGTTTTCCGCCCGAGGCGCCGGGGACCGGCGCGGCCTTTCGCGGCTTTTTTTTCGGGCGCGGCTTTTCCTCTTCCTGTCTTCTTATTCTTCTTATTCAAATTAGTAGTAGTAGATAAGGGTCGCACCCGTCTGTGGAAAGGTCGCTTTTTCCTTGACGTGACAACGACTTGTCATGCCCGCGTCACTGTGCGCACCCGCGCTTCCGTGGTGTACCCGCAACTTGGACAACATGGGGTAACCCGCCGGCCCTGTGGATAACCGATGGCTTGTGCAAAAACTCTCCCCAGAGTTGTCCTTTGACAGCCTTCGCCAATTCTGCGAAAGACGGTTTTCGGGTCGAGAAATTCATTGCCTGTTAATTGAGCAGGTTGTAGATTTCCTTTGTAAATCAATGACTTGCAACGCCCCTACAGAGCAGTGCCGGGGTTATCCACAGAGTTGCCCCAGTTTTGTGGGGAGAACGCGTGGAGGAACCTTCGGGCGCCGCGCGGACCCAATCCGCTCCTTCACATGACGAAAAAACTCGAACATGACACCTTCTGAAACAAAAGCGATCGTCACCCTGAGCCTGCTGGCGGCCTTCGTCGACGGCGAGAAGCACGAACGCGAGCGCGCCGAGATCAAGCGCATCGCCGAGGGCCTGTCGCAGGCCGACGGCGTGAACCTGCCGACGATCTACCAGGACGTGCTGATGAAGCGGGTGTCGCTGGCCTCGGTGGCCGGCGAGCTGAAAAGCGCCGAGTCGCGCCAGCTGGCGTACGAGATGGCGGTGTGCATGTGCGACGCCGACGGCGTGCAGTCGGAGCCGGAGCGGCTCTTTTTGATGGACGTGCGCAGCTCGCTCGGCCTGGACGCCTCGGCGGCGCAGTTTTCGCAGCGGGCGGAAGACATTGCCGCCGCGGTGCCAGCGGCGGTCGCGGTGACGGCCGGAGCGGCCGCAGCCCCTGCGGCGCCGCAGGCCCCCGACAGCACCGAGCTCGACCGGGCGATCCTCAACGCCGCCATCCTCAACGGCGCGCTCGAGCTGCTGCCCGAGACGCTGTCGACCATGGCGATCATTCCGCTGCAGATGAAGCTGGTCTACCGCATCGGGCAGGCGCACGGCTACCAGCTGGACACCGGCCACATCAAGGATTTCCTGGCCACCGTGGGCGTGGGCCTGACCTCGCAGTACCTGGAGCAGGCCGGGCGCAAGCTGCTCGGCGGCCTGCTGGGCAAGGTCGGCGGCGGTTTGCTGGGCGGCCTCGGCAAGCAGGCCGTGAGCTCGGGCATGAGCTTCGCGTCGACCTATGCACTGGGCCACGTGGCCAAGCGCTACTACGCGGGCGGGCGCACGCTCTCCACGCAGATGCTGAAGGACGCGTTCTCCAGCGTGGTGAAGGAAGGGCAGGGCCTGCAGACGCAGTACCTGCCGGCGATCCAGGAACGGGCGCGCACGCTGGACACGAGCCAGGTGCTGTCGCTGGTCAAGAACGCCTGATCACAGGCTCGCCCCCAGGCTTCGCGCACTTCGTGTCGCTTCTCCAACCCCCTACCGGGGGCAACACCTGAGGCCCGGCAAAGCCGGTTCCTCGGTGTTCCACGAAGGGACCGCCGGCTAGACCTGGCTGAGGTCGTCGAGGATCGGGCAGTCGGGCCGCGCATCGCCGTGGCAGCAATGCACGAGGTGCGCGAGCGTGCTGCGCATCGACTGCATGTCGGCGATGCGCTGTTCCAGTTCCCCTAGATGCTTTTGCGCGATGCGCTTGACGCTCGAGCTGGCGCGGCGGCGGTTGTGCCACAGGCCGACCAGTTCGGCGATTTCCTCCATCGAGAACCCCAGGTCGCGCGAGCGCTTGATGAAGCGCAGCGTGTGGATGTCGGCGTCGTTGTACTGGCGGTAGCCGCTCTCGGTGCGCGCCACCGCGGGCAGCAGGCCCAGGCCTTCGTAGTGGCGCACCATGCGCGCCGACACGCCCGACAGCCGTGCGGCCTCGCCGATGGCGACCTGGCGGCCGTGGGCGGAGGTCGCCGTCATCATTGAACGGTGTAGCCGGCGTTCTCGATCGCGACCACGATGTCCTGGCGCGGCTGCTGGCTCAACACGTCCACATGGCCGGTTTCGAGATCGACCGTGACCTGCGCGTGCGGGTCGACCGTCTGTACCGCGTCCTGCACCGCCTCCACGCAGTGGTTGCAGCTCATGCCGGAGACCTGGAATTTCTGGCTCATCGTCGTTGCTCCTTGTCGGAATGAATGAAGGGTGGAAGGATTGAACACCCGAATCGGGGACAACGCCAGTTTCAACCCTCTCACGATGTCAACGTCCGGCCAAGGGCTTTGAAGTCACCGCGCTTGACCTTGCCATGGTGTCAGGCTTTAGCCTCGGGACCATGGAACACATTCAGCCTCAACCTTCCGCGGCCGCCGCCACGCTGGACCTCTCGGTCGGCGGCATGACCTGCGCCTCGTGCGTGATGCGCGTGGAGCGCGCGCTCAAGAACGTGCCCGGCGTGCAGAACGTGAGCGTCAACCTCGCGACCGAGTCGGCCCGCATCGTGGCCACCGGCGGCGAGGACATGGCCCTGCTGCTGCGCCGCGCCGTGCGCGCCGCCGGCTACGAGCCGCGCGCCGAAAGCACCGCGCAGGACGAGGCCGCCGCGCTGTCGCCCTGGCACGGCTTCATGCCCGTGGCCATCGGCCTGGCGCTGTCGATCCCGCTGATGGCGCCGATGCTGGGCGACCTGGTCGGCCAGAGCTGGATGCTGCCGCCCTGGGTGCAGCTGCTTCTGGCGACGCCGGTGCAGTTCTGGCTCGGCGCGCGCTTCTACCGCGCGGGCTGGCATGCGGCCAAGGCCCGCACCGGCAACATGGACCTGCTCGTGGCGCTGGGCACCAGCGCGGCCTTCGGCCTGTCGCTGTGGCTGTGGTGGCGCGCCGCCACCGGCGAGCATGCGGGGCACGGCATGGTGCCGCACCTGTACTTCGAAGCCTCGGCGGTGGTGATCACGCTGGTGCTGCTGGGCAAGTGGCTCGAGGCGCGTGCCAAGCGCCAGGCCACCTCGGCGATCCGCGCGCTGCAGCAGCTGCGGCCCGAAGTGGCGCACCTGATCAATGCACGCGGCAAGGAAAGCGACGTGCCGCTGGCCGAGGTGATGGTCGGCGACCGCCTCGCCGTGCGTCCCGGCGAACGTGTGCCGGCCGATGCGCGCGTGCTCGAAGGGCAGTCCGAAGTCGACGAATCGATGCTCACGGGCGAACCGCTGCCCGTGGCCAAGAACCCCGGTGACGCGCTGACCGGCGGCGCCGTGAACGGCGACGGCCGCATGGTCATCGAGGTGCGCGCGGTCGGCGCCGAGAGCGTGCTGGCACGGATCATCCGGCTGGTCGAGGACGCGCAGGCCGCGAAGGCGCCGATCCAGCGCATGGTCGACCAGGTGGCGGCGGTGTTCGTGCCGGTGGTGCTGGTGATTGCGCTGGTCACCTTCGCGGGCTGGATGGTCGCGGGTGCCGGCGTTGAGACCGCGCTGATCCATGCGGTGGCGGTGCTGGTCATCGCCTGTCCCTGTGCGCTGGGCCTGGCGACGCCGGTGGCGGTGATGGCGGGCACCGGTGTGGCCGCGAAGCACGGCATCCTCATCAAGGACGCGCGGGCTTTGGAAATTGCACACCGCGTCGACACCGTGGCCTTCGACAAGACCGGCACGCTGACGGTGGGCCGCCCCGTGCTCACGGCGCTGCTGCCCGCGGCCGGTGCGCTGGCCAACGAGAACGACCTGCTCGCCACGGCCGCCAGCCTGCAAGGCGGCAGCGAACATCCGCTCGCACGCGCCGTGTTGTCTGCCGCTGCCGAACGCGGCGTACAGGCGCCGCCGCTCGGTGCGATGCAGGCGATGCCGGGGCGCGGCGTGCGCGGCGAAGTGAACGGCGCGACCTGGGCCATCGCGAGCCTGCGCTGGTGCCGCGAACTCGATGCGATGCCCGCCGAGGCCGACATCGAGCGCCTGCAGTCGCAGGGCGCCACGGTCTCCGCATTGCTGTGCTTCGACGATGCCGGCTCCGCGCATGTGCAGGCACTGTTGGCCTTCGCCGACGAGCCGAAGCCGCAAGCCGCCGAAGCGATCCGCACCTTGCGTGCGCGCGGCCTGCGCGTGGTGATGATCTCGGGCGACAACCTGCGCGCGGCGCAGGCGATGGCGGCGCGCCTGGGCATTCCGGCCGAGGACGTGCGCGCCGACGTGCTGCCGGCCGACAAGGCCGAGCAGGTGAGTGCATTGCGCAAGAACGGCCATGTGGTCGCGATGGTCGGCGACGGCGCGAACGACGCGCCCGCGCTGGCCGCGGCCGACGTGGGCATCGCGATGGCGCCGTCGGGTGGCGGCACCGACGTGGCGATGGAAGCGGCCGGCATCACGCTGATGCGTGGCGACCTCGCGCTCGTGGCCGAAGCGCTCGAGCTCTCGGGCCGCACGGTGGCGAAGATCCGGCAGAACCTGTTCTGGGCCTTTGCCTACAACGTGGCCGGCATTCCGCTCGCGGCTTTCGGTTTGCTGAGCCCGGTGGTGGCCGGCGCGGCGATGGCGTTGTCGAGCGTGAGCGTGATGGCCAATGCGCTGTTGCTGCGGCGCTGGAAGCCGAAGCACCAACAACATTGATCCGACAGCGGATCAGTCGAACAGCAGCGCCATCAGGTGCTCGTCGATGAAGTCCGCTTCGCCGGCCCGGCGGTAGAACTGGCGCAGCGTGCCTTCCTGCACGAAGCCCAGTCGGGCATAGAAACGAAGGGCCGTGGCGTTGTCGCTTTCGGCCATCAGCTCGACGCGGCGAACGCCTTCGGCCTTCAGCCGCGCGAGCACGTCGGTCACCATGGTCTGCGCGATGCCGCGGCCGTGGAATGCGGGATCGACCGCGAGCGTGCCCAGGCTCGCCACATGCTGCGCGCGGCCCGGGTAGCGTGTGACGCGGTAGAAGCCGGCGAGCTGCCCATCGACTTCGAAGATGAAGAACGCACCGCTGTCGAGCAGGCCCTGGAAGATCGGGCGAAAGTCATCGCGCGGCATCGGGTCGTAGCCCAGGTAGGGCACGACCCGCTCGTGCATGTAGAGATCGAAGACGGCGTCGAAGTCCGAGGGGGCGGCAGGGCGGTGCAGGGGCATGTCGCGCTTCTTCCGTGAGGTCTGCGGGGCAGGATGCGGCCGAGCATAGCAAGGCGGTGCCGACGCCCGCACCGCCTTTTTCTTCCCCCGAAGCTCAATCCTCCGAGATGCGCCGGCTTGCCACGATCACCGCGTTGGTGCCGCCGAAGGCGAAGGAATTCGACAGCACATGGCGCAGCCCCCGCGCCTCGCGTGCCGCGCCGCGCACGAAGTCGACGTTGCCGAACGCGGCGTCCGGCGTGTGCAGGTGGGCGATGGGCGGCAAGGTCTCGCGGGCCAGCGCGCGCAGCGCGGCCACGAGTTCGATAGCACCGCCGCCGCCGAGCACATGGCCGTGGATCGCCTTGGTCGCGCTGACGGGCGCGGCGTTGCCGAACAGTTCGCCGATCGACGCGGCCTCGGCCGCATCGCCCGCGCTCGTGGCCGTGCCGTGGGCGTTGATGTGGCCGATGTCCGAGGGCACGAGCCCGGCGTCGCGCAGCGCGGCACGCATCGCGCGCACCTGGCCGGCCGGGTCGGGGTGGGTGATGTGCGTGCCGTCGCAGTTGCTCGCGTAGCCGCTGAGCACGAAGGGCTGGGCGCCGGCGCCACGGGCGCGCGCATGGGCTTCCGACTCGAGCACCAGTGCCGCCGCGCCCTCGCCGATGGCGAAGCCCGCGCGGTCGCCCGAGAACGGACGGCAGGCGGTGGCGGGCGCATCGGCCGGCGGTGGCGCCATGACGCGCATCGCGTGCCAGCTGGCCATCACGCCGGGCGTGAGCATGGCGTCGTGGCCGCCGACGATGGCGATGTCGATCCAGCCGCCGCGGATGGCGCGCATGGCTTCGCCGATGGCCACGGCCGATGAAGCGCAGGCGCAGGCATAGGCCAGCGCCGCGCCGCGCGCGCCGAAGTGCAGCGCCAGTTCGGCGACCGCCGCGTTGGGCATCACGGTGAGCACGGTGGTGGGGCGCATGCGGCGCTGTTCGCCGTAGAGCGCGCGCGTGGTGGCGTCGAAAGTGCCGGCGCCGGCCAGGCCGCTGCCCCAGAAGACGCCGAGGCGGTCGCGGTCGATGGTGTCGAGGTCGAGCCCGGCATCGACCGCGGCGTCTTGTGCGGCGGCCAGGGCCATCGCGGTGCCGCGGTCCAGCGGCAGGCGCGAGGCGCTGCGCACGCTGCTGGCGTCGAAGTCGCAGGTGGCGGCGGCGATCGCCATCGGGTCCATGCCCGGGATCTCGAGGGTCTGCGCGCGCACCGCGGAGCGGCCGGCGAACAGCGCGTCGTCGAAGGCCTCGATGCTGCGTCCGAGCGGCGTGACGAAGCCGAGGCCGCTCACGTGCACGGGTGCGGCGGCGGTGTGGGCCGTGGCGGTGGCCGCCAGCACGGCATGGGCGGCGCCGCTGCTCATGCGGCGGCTGCCATGGGCTCGGCGCGTGCAGCGACGGCCTCGCCTTCGGCATCGATCACTTCGCACAGCCGTTGCAGCGTGATGCCTGCTTCGCGCGGGTCGAGCCGGTCTTCGGGAATGCGCAGGTGGAAGGCGTCTTCCACCGCGAAGACGAACTCCATGAGCGCCAGCGAATCGAGACCGAGGTCCGACAGCGCGGTGGCCGGCGAGATGTTCGCGCGTTCCACACGGAAATCGGTCTCGAGGATGGTGGCGATGCTGTTGAAGGTGGGAGAGGAAGACATGAGGAGGTTCCTTTCTTTCAGGCGTGAAGGGCAAGTCCGCGGACGCGGAACACGGGTTCGGGCACCGGGCCGTGGGCCACGGTCTCGGCGAAGGCGAGGGTCTCGCGCACGACCTGCTGGCGGTCGTTGTCGATGCTGATCATGTGGTAGCTGTTGTTCAACACCACGGTACGCAGCGAGGCGCAGCGCAGCCCGCGCACCAGCAGGTCGAGGTTGGACAGGCTGGCCACCTCGTCCTCGCGCGCATGCAGCGCCAGCACCTGCTCGCACTGCACGTCGTTCAGGCGGCGCCGCACGTGGCGGATGAGCCGGTCGTGCTCGCGCAGGTGGCTCACGCCGATCACTGCGCTGCCGGCGCGCGAGACCTGGCGATGCCGCAGCTCGCGCTCGATCCAGGTGCGCACGCGCTCGTTCTTCACGCCGTAGGGCGGGCGCTCGCGGTACTGCCAGAGGCGGCCCAGCGGCGTGTAGAAAGCCAGCGGCAGCAAGAAGCGCGTGCGCGGCACGGCCCAGCCGTCGAAGCGCAGCGTGGTCGACATGAGCACCAGCGCGTCCACCTCGCGCCCGCAGCGGATGGCGCCGCCCAGGGCCAGCGAGGCGCCGGCCGAGATGCCGACCAGCATCACGCGGTCGTGCGTGCGGCGCAGCGCCTTCACGTGCGCCTCGAGGGTGTCGAGCCAGCGTTCGAAAGGCACGGCCTGCTGCAGCGGCGCGGCGGCGTCGAACGAGTAGCCGGCGATGCAGAGCGGCTGCACCGCATACCCGTGGCGCTGCAGGGTCGATTGCACGGTCAGCAGCTCGTCAGGCGTGCTGCATAAACCATGCAGCAGAACCACCGCGGTGCGCTGCACGGCGGGGGACACCAGGCTCAAGGGATCGGAGGGATCGCGTGCACTCATCGGAAGGTGTGTCGTATGCTCATGTCGCGTTTATCGCGGTGAGCGACTGACCGGCCGCTGACGCGTCCATCGCCAGGGCAGACCCACAAATCACCCACCACTCATTCACTCACCATGCGAATCCTGCTTGTGGAAGATGACACCGTGCTGCGCGACGTGATGCTGCGCAGCCTCGCCGACGCGGGCCACCGGGTCGACGTGTCGACCAACGTCGAAGATGCCGACCACCTGTGGCGCGTGCAGCCCTTCGATGCCGTGCTGCTCGACCTCAACCTGCCCGCCACCGCCAGCCCCACCAGCGGCCTGGCGAGCGGCCTCACGGCCTTGCGACAGGCGCGTGCGCGTGGCGACCGCACGCCGGTGCTCGTGCTCACGGCGCGCGGGCGCACCGAAGAACGCATCGCCGGGCTCGACGCCGGCGCCGACGACTACCTGGGCAAGCCCTTCGACCTCGCCGAGGTGGAGGCGCGGCTGCGCGCCCTGGTGCGGCGCGCCAAGGGCACCGAAGACATCGTGGTGCTCGGCCAGCTCAAGCTCGACCGCAAGGCGCGGCGCTTCGCGGTCGCGAACGCACCGCTCGATCTGCCGGCGCGCGAGTTCGAGGTGTTGTGGGAACTCATGAGCCCGCCGGGCCGCACGGTGAGCAAGCGGGCGCTGTCGGACAAGCTCTCGGGCTTTGACGAATCGCTGGGCGACAACGCGCTCGAGGCCTTCATCTCGCGCCTGCGCAAGAAGCTGCTCGGCTCGGGCGCGGGCATCCGCACGCTGCGCGGCATCGGCTACCTGCTCGAAGCCGAGGTGTGAGGCCGCCCGTGAGCGAGGCCACCACCCCACCGGTCACGCGCACTGCACCTTCGCTCACGCGGCGCGTGCTGCGCAACGTGCTGGTGCCGCTGGCGCTGACCTGGATGGCTGGTGCGGTGATCGCACTCGTCATCGCCAACTATTTTTCGGAACAGGCCTTCGACCGCGGCATGCTCGACGACGCCTATGCGCTGTCGGCCAACGTGCAGGCCGGCGAACGCGGCATCGAGCTGCTGCTCACGCCGCGCGAGGTGGCGACCGTGCTGTTCGACCAGACCGACAAGGTCTACTTCTCGGTGCAGCGGCTCGACGGCACGCTCATCTCCGGCAGGGGCGACCTGAAGGCGCCGTTGCCCGACGAAGGTTCGCGCTACCGTTTTTCCGACGTCGACTACGACGGCAATGTGCTGCGTGCCGTCGTGCTCGATCATGACGCCGAGCCCGGCCTGCACATGCCCTACCGCGTGATCGTGGCCCAGACCACGCTGAGCCGCGCCGCACTGGTGCAGCGGCTGCTGTTCTATGCCATGGCGCCGCAGGTGCTGCTGCTCGTGCTGCTGGCCGTGTGGCTCTGGCATGGCATCCGACGCGACTTGCGCCCGCTCGGCGAGCTGCAGCGCGCACTCGACACCCGCGACGTGCGCGACCTCTCGCCGGTGACCGTGGCGCAGACCTCGAAAGAGTTGCAGCGCCTGGGCGATGCCGTCAACGCGCTGTTCGACCGCCTGCGCTACAGCGTGCGCGCGCAGCGCGAGTTCGTGGGCAACGTGGCGCACGAACTGCGCACGCCCCTCGCAGGCATTCGCGCGCTGGCCGAGTACGGGCTCGCGCAGCACGACACCGAGGTGTGGCGCGAACAGCTCACGCGTGTGTCCGAACGGCAGGCGCGCGCGAGCCACCTCATCGACCAACTGCTCGCGCTGGCATTGGCCGACGAGGCGCGCACCGACCTGCAGCGCACGCCCGTGTCGCTCGACATGCTGGCCGAGCAGACCGTGCTGCGCCACCTCGCGCGCGCCGATGCACGCGGCGTCGACCTGGGCGCGCGTGGCCTCGACGACGGCGTGACGGTGCTTGCAAACGAAGCGCTGGTGGAGGGCATCCTCGACAACCTGATCGACAACGCGCTGCGCTACGGCGGCCGCACCATCACCGTCGAACTTGCGGGCCGCACGCTGAGCGTGATCGACGACGGACCCGGCATTCCGCTCGAGGCCCAGCGCGACCTCATGCAACGCTGGGCGCAAGGCCCCGCGGGCCAGAAGCTGGGGCAGGGCGCGGGGCTGGGGCTGTCGATCGTGGCGCGCTATGCCGAGCTGCTGGGGGCCGAGCTGCGGCTCGATGCCGCCGAGCCGACCGGCCTGCGCGTGAGCGTGACCTTCGGGGACGACGCCTGATCGTTCACGTGCGTGTCAGTGGCTTGCGCAGATAGACGCGTGTGCGCCCGTCGAGGGATTCGCGCCGGAACTCGACATAGCCGATGCGCTGGTAGAGCGCGAGGTTCTCGGTCATCTTCTCGTTCGTGAACAGGTAGATCGATGCGTGGCCCTGGCGCAGTGCCTCGCGCTCGGCCAGTTCGAGCAGCGCGCGGCCCGCGCCGCTGCCCTGGTGGTCGGGGTGCACGGCGATGACATCAATCAGGAAGCCTTCGTCTGTGACATCGAGCAGCAGTGCGGCGCCGATCTGTTGCTCCGGTCGCTCGGCCACCCACACCTGCAGGTGCGCGATGGCCTGCGCGTAGTCGCGCGTCATCGGCCGCGGCGTGAGGCCCAGGCGCGGGATGTAGGTGCGGAAGGCCTCGACCGCGCATGCTGTGACAGTCGCCACGTCGTCGGCGGTGGCGCGGCGCAGTTGCCAGGGTGCTGCTTTGTCGCTCACGCGTCGAACTCGACCTCGCCCTCGATCTCCACCGGGATGCCGAAAGGCAGCTCCGCCATGCCCACGGCGCTGCGCGCATGGGCGCCGACCTCGGGACCGAAGAGTTCGAGGATCAGGTCGGAAAACCCGTTGATGACCGCCGGCTGCTGCTGAAAGCCGGGTGCCGAAGCGACCATGCCGAACACGCGCGTCCATGCGGTGATGCGGTCCAGATCGCCCAGCGCACGCTGCAGGCTGCCGAGCATCGCGAGGCCGGTGAGGCGCGCGGCAGCGTAGCCCTGCTCGACGGTCAGTTCAGCACCGAGCTTGCCGAGTGGTGCGGCGATGCTGCCATCGGCATTCAACGGACCATGGCCCGAGATCATGGCGCGTCGGCCGATGAGACGGACGAACTGGAAGGGAAGGACGACGCCGGGTGGTGGCGTGACAGGAGGAGGAAGGGCGAGGCCCAACGCAGTGAGGCGATCGGTGATGCGAGGCATGGCGATGGTCGGAGGCGCGTGATGGACAGGCGCAGAGGGTATGCGCGGACGTCCTGGGTGGCAATCCGGAATGAGGACTTCAGCGCTGGGCGCGAGGCTCTAACTCGATGTTCGAGCCATCCATCTGATCGACGCGTCCGAGGGTACTGCCAGCGCGCAAATCGACTTTCTGCTTCACGGCCTGGGTTCCACGCAAATCGAGTTTGCCGGTGATGCTGGTGCTGGAAACCTCCAGATTTCCAATGCGACTGTTTGAAATGTTGGCACGCATGATCTGGTTGTTTGTCAGCACGAAACGCTGGGTGTTGAGGTAGCTTGCGTCAAGCGTGGGGATGGTCGAATTCCTGATGTCGATCGATTGACTGACATTCGAAATCCGGTCGGCGCTCTTGAGCGAGAAGCCACCCGCAATCATCACCGGCTCGGAGGAGAGGTCGCCGCCAAAGACGACCCCGTCGATTTCGATCGACAGAATCCCTCCGGCATAGGCCTCGAAGATCTTCTTGCCGTTGCCCTGAATCTGGCTGTTGCGTACGCGAAGGCTGCGAGCTTGTTTGACATAGGCGTTGATGTAGCCGCCTTTAACTCGCTCCACAACCAAGTCGCCTTTGATGGTGGTGTCGCTCAGGTCCAGACGTTCCAGCAAGGTGTCGCGAACAGTGAGTGAATGCAAAAGTGAGCCGGCCCCCGATAGATCGACGAGGCCCTTCAGTTTGCACTTGTCGATAAGTACGTGGGAGCCGCCATGTTCATGCCAAGGCGCTGCATTCACATCCTCAATGTTGCAATCGACGAGATCGAGCTTTGTGTGACCACGCAAGTTGAACCACTTTGCCTTGCAGGCCAAAAACATGGCTTGGGCATAGCTCCCGACAGAACCCCATTCATTGGGCTCAGCGGAGTTCCCCATGAAGGAACACTCTTCGAAGACGAGATTCTTGCTATCGGATTGCCCTTGTAGAAAGGTGCGCCCCCGGACCTGACATCGCAAAAATTTGACGTCGACCATGTTGCCGAAACTGTGAATTCCGACGAATCGACAATTCTCGAGGAGGGCCTGCTCCAAGCGTTCGAGTTTGGTTTCATAGGCCCCGATGAAATCGCAGTTCACCAGCCTGACTTTTCGCCAGGTCAAGTCCATGAAGTTAACGTCGCTGAACTCCGCGTTCTCGATAGTGAGCACGCTGTCACCGATTTCTCTGGCGCGCAACGTTGGGTCTGCCAAGTAACTGTAGCTCTTGCCAAAGCGCTTGATGTTTGGGTTTTTCATAGAACAAAACCCAGGTGACACAGATGCTCCTCCGGCAAGGGCGGCCGCACTCTCGAGAAAAAAACGACGTTGCATGGCTGCCTCCTCATTGTTTTTTCTCGCTTGCTTTGGCGGGATCGATAGCCTCATCCGCCGGTGTATATCCCTTGCCCGCGTAGTACTTCGCCAAGAACTTCCAATCGGGAACTTCCCCTCGTTCTTCCGCGGGTCTGCGGAAGAACCACTTCGAGCTCCCCGTTGCTCCGTAGGTCATGCCTCCGCCCTTGAGCGCCGTGCCGAAAACGCCGATCTCGAGTGGAAACATCCAAGGGTCGGTGCAGTCCATGTCCTTGCTCCAATCGTCCTTGCCGACCTTAGGTTGCTTGAGCAGCACTTCGCAAAAGGCCTGCGTGGTGATCGAGCCTTCGCCTAGAGCTCGGATCAGCACGGCATGATCTTCCGCTGTGAATGCGATGGAGGGCGCTTTGGTGTCCGGGTTGAATGTGGTTGTCAGCATGTTCCATTGCTTCACGACGCGCTTCTCTTCATCTTTGCCACTTTCGAAAACCCAAAACCTGATCCCCGAAATGCACTCCAGCTTGGCCACGGTTCCACTCAACGTTATCGGCACCTTCCACCCTGCCTGTATGAGCGGTGTGGGCGCAAAGGCCAAGGGCGGATCAATGCCTTTTTCTGGATGCCGGCTCATCACGGCCATGTAGTCGAGTGCCACCGCGAGGCGCGGCTTCTCGTTCAGTGGGGCGCCGGCGCTCTTGCATGAGCGTTGCGTCATGACCTGGGTGATGACGCCCGTCGCAGGGTCCAGGAGCGTGCCCGAGGGCGGACGCAAGGTCCAGCTGTCGAGTTCTCGGTCGAGGTTCTGCTTGCCGACCGGACCGCCGCTGCTGCTGACGATGAAGCGCGTGCGCTGGCGTGCCGGCGCTTTCACGGTCTCCTTGCGGATGCCGGGGTCGACAGCACTGGTGACCTGGACCATGCGCGCGCCACTGGACGGCTGGCACCACGCGACGTCGTAAACGCCGCTGCGATGGCTGTGGCCACTGAAGTGCCAATCCACCGCGGTCTCGGGTGTTGCCTTGCCCGTGCTGCCACCGTCGACGCACACGAAGCGCTCGAAATAGACGTCCTGGTTGACTTCGCACGTGCCGGTGTTGACGTGATTGAATCCGGGTTGCCCGCGAAGAGGGGCGCCCAAGGGACTGCTCGAAGGAATAAAGCGTGCCTGTTCGGGCGTGGCCGAGTAGGGCAGCGGTTCGTCGTAGTTGATGATGGTGAAGTGCGTCGCCACCGTGAGGCTGGCACCCGGGCTTGCGCGTTTGTGGCTCTGGGCCTGCCCCAGCAACTGCAGCTGCTTGTTGCTGAAGGATTGGGTTGCGCGGGGCAGGATGCCGGTTCCCTGGCGGTCGGTCGAGGTGATCAGCAGGCCACTCACCGTGAGGTTCTTGAAGTTCTCCCCTTGCCCCCAGCCCAGCGCCGCGATCACCTGGGTGGTCGGTCCGGGCCGGTCGGGTTCAACGCCCAGCGCGATCAGCACGTCCTCGAGCGGCGTGAAGAGGGCGTAGAACCAGTCGTAATTCTCGGTCCTGTAGTTGTTGCCGGTCAGGGCCTGTGCATAGGTGGGGCCATATGCCAGCGTGGTCTCGTAGATGCTCATGTTGTGGTCGGCCGAGATGCCTTCGTTGGCCTTGTTGTTGTGCCATTGGCTGGCCTTGTCGAAGTCCCGATAGGTTTCCGCCAGATCCCCGATATGGAGGTTCTTGTTGCTGTTGACGACGCGTCGACCGATCTCGGCCTTGATTCCGATCCGGCGGGCTTGGTGCGTACCTGCGTGCGTAGCGACGGTGGTGGTGGGCTCGAAGGTGCGTTCCCTGCCCCAGCCATCGGTGTCGAGTGTGTCGGTGGTGTCCTCGAGCACGCCCATGGCGGCTCCCCAGTCATTGATGCGCGGGCTGATGCCGTAGGGCACCGTGTATGCCTCGTGGTTGCCGCTGGTCATGAACACAGGCAGCTTGAGTTCGTTGTAGGCGTAGCGAACGAGGCTGAAGGCGAGCATGTCGTCCTGCCCGCGTGGGTACAGGCCTGGCGTGTTGAAGTGGTTCAACACGTTGAACTTCTTCCATTGCTCGCCGATGCCGTCGCCGACCTGCCGGGGATCGATGTTGCGATTGAAATCGATCAGGTCGCCGGTGAAGAGCAGGGCCGTGTCGGGCTTCTTGCCGGCACCGATCTTGTCGAAGAGCTCCTTGAGCGCGTTGAAGCTGTTGCACACGCGTGCGCCCACTGCAGGGCCGTCGAAGCTGCTGTTGTCTTCGATGATGCGCGCTGGTGACTTGGCCAGCGCGTTGTGCCGCACGTTGATGTGAACGTCGCTCAGGTGCCCGAGCTTCAGTGGTCCGTCACTGGCCAGTCGGATGACGGGGTGCCACGCCGCCAAGCGCTGGGAGTCGTCGAGGGCCAGCGTGCGGGCTTTCTGTGCCGTTTGTGCGACGTCGTATTCCATCAGGTTGGTTTCCTTCCCTTTGGGCGCGCCGTCGGTGTTGGTGGGCTGGTGCCGGTGCCGCAGGTCGTTGACCTGGGCGGCAAGGAAGGACTCGACCAGCAGGTCTTGAGAATGCACCGTGCTGGCAGCACACAGCGTGGGAAAGCTTTCCTTTTGCTGGCGGGTAGGTTCGACCATCCAGGCGAAGCTCTTGAAGCTGTCGGTCTCGGGCTGGACGGTCAGTTTTTCGATGTCGAGCTCCACTTCGTAGATGTGCCCGCCCGCGAAGCCCGAGGCGGTGTACGCGCTCGCAGCCTGCGGACTGAGGGTGGCGAAGATTTCGCCTTTCTGGTTGTAGATGAGCGCGCCGGCTTCGAACTTGGCGACGCGCCAGACCTTGATGGCGCCCTTGGCCTTGGCGCAGTCTGCGCCGTCTCCGGTCAGTCCACCCACGCGGATGTCGGCGTCGGGTTTGGTGCCCTTCATGCCGACGAGGCGCAGGTGACGCGCCACGGTGGCCGCGGCGGCCTGCTCTTCGTCGCCATCCATGGAGACGACCTCCGCGCGTTTGTCATGCGTGGTTCGTCGGCCAGCGCTGTTGGCCACACCGAGCGTCGCGGTGGCGATGAAGAGGCTGCACTTTTTCTGGCTGGAAGAGATCAGCATCGGCGTGCCGAGGCTGGGATAGAGGATCACGGCCACTTGCTGCGCCGGGTCGCTGCAATCGCACACCGATGCGCCGGTCTTGGGTTCGTTTGCCATGGATCAGAAGGTCTTGGTGTCGGACATGAAGCCACCGCCCGTCGTGTTGAAGGCAGACAGAAGGGCGTTGGACTGTTCGTCGCAGAGGCGAACCAGCATCGCGTCGCGGTCGCACGCCCAGCCTTGCTGCACTGCCGATGGCGTGTGCGCCAAGACATCACGGAGATTCAGCGGAGTGCGTGCAACCGACAAAGCGTCGAGGAAGCCGGGGTGGGCGTGGAAGCGCGCGTGCTTGAGCAAGGCAAGGCGGCATGCGTGTGCCTTGTTGTCCCAACCCGCCAGGCCTGCACGACGGGCGAATGCCAGCGCGGCTTGTGCGATCTTCCGGCGAAGCAATGGATGCATCTGTGCGAGCAGATCGGCCGCGGGGGGATTCGATGTTTCCAGTTCTTCGCAGAGCAGGGCGATGACAAGATTCGCTTCCCCTGCCTTGTCGATGGCCTGGACCCATTCGGCAGTAAGTTCGACTCCCTCGTTCGACGGCGTGATCTCCGTGTCTGCGCCACCCTTGATGTACCGAATGCGAAGGTCACCGTCCCAGCCTGCCCACCAGGCGAGCGGACGGCTGAATTTGCGCTGCACGGGGTCTGACCAGTGCGCGAACATGTCGAAGCCGATGCGGGGATCGAAGTAGCGCAACAGAACGGACGATCCGTCGAGCAATGTGCCGGACAGGAAACCGCGCAGATGCGCGGAAAGCTTCTGCAAGCGCAGCGGGCTGGCCATCAGGGTGAGCGCTTCGGCCGCAGCCTGATGCGCGAGCGCATAGCGCAGCGACTCGGAAGATGAGGTGGGGATCTCGACGAGCCAGGGGCCGATGTCGGCCATCTCCGCTTCGGGTGTCTGCATGAACAAGCGTTCGCAGGCGAGCTCTTGCATCGCGACCATGCGAGCGACGACGCCTTCTTCGCATTGCCCCGCACTGACGAGTGCGTAGCGGTGCATGGGCGTGGCGGTCGCAGCGCCTTCGGCACTGAGCCAGTGTTCGATCTGCGTCGACATGGCTCGATGCAGCGCCACATCGAGTCTGGTTCGTGCAGCGTGTGTGAGGTCGGATGACTGTTGCGCGGTGTGGTTCGGCATGTCACTCCCGAGGTGCAGCCGCGGTCGCGCGGCGCATGGCGCGTTGCATGCACTCCCAGCACACGGTCTGTGCGGTGGGGCCTGGCTTCTTGTCCGGCCCCGGCGTCCCATGCGTCGCGGCATGTTCGATCCATGTGCCCATCGTGCCGTGCCGGATGCCGCCTTCGCTCCATTCGCTGAAGCTGGTGCCGCCGTTGATCGTGACCTTCTTCTTGGCGGTGATGTAGACCGTGTCTTCGGTGCTCACGACGTCGATGTCTTTCAAGGCCGTGGCCTCGATGGCGTCGCTTTGGGCTTCGATGTGGATGTCGCCCTGCGACGCGAAGGCCTTGATGCCGTTCTTGAGCGTAAAGATGCGCATGCCTTCCGCCACGCTGGCGAGGATGCGCTGGGCGGCGCTTAAGGAGGTGTGGCCGGCACTGGTGAGCTGGATATGCGCGCCGGTGTGCGCATGCAGGTGAGTGGTCGCCGTGGCTGCAATGCCTGCGGGGCTGGCGAGCACGAGATGCGGTGTGGCCAGTTCGGGAAAGCGGCCTTCGGTCGATGGGCTGCCGTGGCCTCGCAGGTCTTCGTTCTGCTGCTTGATGGCATGGGCGACGGTGGACTGGTCGTCGTTGCCGTTCTGGGCCTCGGCGGTGCGGGCCGCTTCGGCCAGGCCTTCGATCTGGTCGCGTGCGCTTGTCAGGCGCTGGATGGTCTCGCCCATGTCCTTGGCGTGGCGAGCGGCATCGGGGCGGCCTTCAGTGGTGATGAGCATGCCGTCCTGCGCCCTGAGCACCCCATGGGCGTCAGTCCTCAGCTCGAAGCCCTCACCCCTGGGGTCTTTCCTGCCCGCGTTG
Organism: Variovorax sp. KBS0712; assembly: GCF_006323185.2. NCBI lineage: Bacteria > Pseudomonadati > Pseudomonadota > Betaproteobacteria > Burkholderiales > Comamonadaceae > Variovorax > Variovorax sp. KBS0712. The sequence continues at coordinate 146,671 of NZ_VCCD02000004.1, forward strand.
TCCTCGATGCGCGTGATCGCCCCCAGGCTCAGGCTGCTGGATTGGTGATCGCTCTTGAGCTGCGCCTGGATTTTTTCGGCCGTGTCATCCAGGATCAGGTGGTTCGACCTGCCCGCCGCACCGTTGCCTCCGCCCTCGGTCAGCTCCCGGCTCCTGAACCCGCTCAATGCGCTCTGGCCAGGGAGTTGCCACGGCGGCAGGTTCACTTGGTTGTGCACTCTTCCCATGCAGATGGGCAGGTCCGCATCTCCCGCGATGAAGCCCACGATGACTTCCTGCCCGATGCGCGGGATCTGGATGCCCCCGAGCTGGTTGCCCGCCCAGGGCGAGCTCACCCGCACCCAGCAGCTGCTGTGCTGGTTCTTCTGTCCCTGCCGGTCCCAAGGGAACTGCACCTTGATGCGCCCCAGCTCGTCCGTCCACAGGTTCTGGCCCTCGGGGCCCACCACCAGCGCCACCTGCGGGCCGACCATGGCGGGCTTGGGCTGGGTCGGCTCTGGGCGTAATGGTTCGTTCACCGGGTGGGCCGTGAAGTCCACCTGCACGCGCCATTGCTGCTTGCGGTCGACAGTGGCTTCTCGGTTCTGGCTGTCTTCGGCCACGTCCTCGATGAGCAAGCGGGTGTCCAGGATCAGGTATTCGGCGTTGGCCGACTCCCTGGGGTGCTTCTTCAGCTGGAAGGTGCACCCGGGCACCATGCCCCGCAGGTTGCCGCTGGCCTGGGCTCTGGCGCCATGGGTGCGCAGTGCCTGCATGCGCAGCAGGGAGAGCAAGTGGCCTTCGCTGTGAGGATCGGCGCTTGCATCTGCACCCGCGTTGGGCTGGGCGTAGTGACTGCCCCCAGCTCCCGATGAATGCCACTGGTAAACCTCGCCCTCTGCCTGTCCAGTGGGGCGCGGATCGCTTCTCGAGACACTCAGATCAGCCCTGGGCCGGGTGTAGTCGTAGTCCCGGGTGGCGTACTTCCCGCTGGTGAGCTGGTGCTGGGGAACGAAGCTGTGGATGTACTCGGCATCGATCTTCCAGCCCGGGGCGTGGTATTCCACATGCTCGTACAGCGGATCGCCAGCCGCATAGGCGCCCATGGCGTCCGAGAGCACCAGGCGGTGCTTACCGTCCGAATGTTCGAAGTGGTAGCTGATGCCCCATTCCTGGCACAGGCGGGAGAAGAAGGCGAAGTCGCTCTCGTTGAACTGGGTCTGGTAGTCGCGCACGGGGTAGTGCTCGATCAGGCGCTTGTCCACGGGGAAGGCGTAGCCGCCCAGCAGTTCGTCCAGGATCTGGACGACGCTGAGGTTCTGGAAGATCCTGCAGTCGGTGCGCAGGGTGGCCAGGTGCAGCCAGGGACGCAGGGTGAGCTTGTACTGGGCGTGGCGCCCTTCCTCGCCCCACAGGGCTGCGTCGGTGATCAGGGCGTTGAGCTGGCGAGGGGAAGAGCCATCGAGCTCGATCTCGCAGCTGATCTCCTGGCCGATGAAGGCATCCAGGTCGAAGTCGGCGCCGGAGGAGACGCCGGACAGAGCCAGCGCATCCGGGGTCTTGAGAAAGAGTTCGTAGGCAAAGAGGCTGTTGACCCCTTCATGCCCCGACAGCCGCACGGGCTCCAGTGCAGCCTGACCAAGAACAACAGGGATCGCAGCAGAAGAAACAGACAGCGTGCGCGGCATCGACGACTTCCTTGAGAGAAGGAGGAGAGGTCGGCGCAGTCTGCAGGGACTGCGCGGCGCACACTGCGAACAATCGTCACCTCACGCGCTGCCCGTCAAAAAGGGCGAAGCAAGCGCGAAGAAGTTGACGCTGGAAGGCTGGCTCAGCCCAACGCCGGATAGTCCGTATACCCCTTCACCCCACCCCCATACATCGTCGCTTTGTCGAGCTCGTTGAGCGGCGCGTGCTCACGCAGGCGGCGCACCAGGTCGGGGTTCGAGATGAAGGGCTTGCCGAAGGCCACGAGGTCGTCGCCTTCCTTCACGGCTTCTTCGGCCAGGGGGCGGTCGTAGCCGTTGTTGACCATCCAGGCGGCCTTGCCGCCGGCGGCGCGGTAGGCAGCCTTGAGGGCTTCGTAGTCGAAGGGGCGGTCGGCGATTTCGCGCGGGCCGCCGGTGGCGCCTTCGATGATGTGGAGATAGGCCAGGTTCAGCGGCGCGAGCTGCTGCACGACGTAGGTGAACAGCGGCTGCGGGTCGCTGTCGTGCGCGTCGTTGGCGGGCGTGACGGGCGACAGGCGGATGCCGGTCTTGCCGCCGCCGACGGCGTCGACCACGGCGCGCGTGGACTCCAGCAGCAGGCGCGCGCGATTCTTGATGGAGCCGCCGTAGTCGTCGGTGCGCTTGTTGCTGCCGTCCTTGAGGAACTGGTCGAGCAGGTAGCCGTTGGCGCCGTGCAGCTCCACGCCGTCGAAGCCCGCGGTCTCGACGGCGTTGCGTGCGGCCGCGGCATAGGCGTGGACGATGCCGGGCAACTCAGCCGCGTCGAGCGCGCGCGGCTCCGACGTTTCGACGAAGGTGGGCACGCCGTCCTTGATGAGCACGGTCTTGGTCTTGGCGGTGATGGCCGAGGGCGCGACGGGCTTGCCGCCACCGGGTTGCAGTTCGGTGTGCGAGACGCGGCCCACGTGCCACAGCTGCACGACGATCTTGCCGCCCTCGGCGTGCACGGCGTCGGTCACGCGCTTCCAGGCGTCGAGTTGCTCGGTGCCGTAGAGGCCGGGCACGTCGGCATAGCCCTGGCCCTGGTGGCTGATGGCGGTGGCTTCGGTGATGAGCAGGCCGGCGCTGGCGCGCTGGGCGTAGTAGGTGGCGGCGATGTCGGGCGGAATCGCGTTGGGCGAGCGGTTGCGCGTGAGCGGCGCCATCACGATGCGGTTGGCGAGCTGGAGGTCGCCGGCCTGGACGGGGTCGAAAAGGGTGGACATCGCGGATTGAGGGGGCAGAGTTGAAACAGGCGCAAGGCTAAGCCGCCCGTCTCAACCCTGCTGTCGCACGGTTGTCCCGATTGGTGCTAAGGAAGCAACCGCGCCAGCAGCGCCGGGCTCACGCGCACGGGCAGCGCGAGCAGGATCTGTCCCATGCCCTTGCCGAGCGGGTCGTTGCGCAGCGAGGCCATGCCGCCGCCGCCCAGCGCCTGCTCGCAGACGAAGTTGAAGGCGTGGATGCCGGGCACCTCGTGGCGCGTGACGTGGCCCTGCACCAGGTGCGCGAGCCATGCGGCCACGCGCGCCTCGGTGAGTTGCGCGCGCAGCAGCGGCAGCAGTTCGGGATGGCGCGCAATGACGCCGATGTTCGAGGTGTCGCCCTTGTCGCCGCTGCGGGCCCACGCGAGGCGGATCAGCGGGACCTCGATGGCGTCGTCGCCGGGCGTGGCCAGGGGCAGTTCATCGTTGGTGCCCACGGCGGGCGGGTCGTCGCTGGTGGCGTGCGTCGCGGGCACGTCGACGGCCTGCCCGTCGACGCGCACCTGTGGGCTCACGCGCGCCTTGTCGAGCAGGAACGCGTACTGCCGGATCGACGGCGACACCGAGGCGCGCCCGCCGCCCGCGCCCGTGGTGCCGGGCGCCCACGAGGTGCCGGCCGGCGCGACCTCGCGCGCGAACAGCTCCAGCGCGTCCTTGCGCGGATGCGTCACGGCGAGCCGCAGCACGGCCTCGCGGATCTGCTGCGCCTGCGTCTGCGCGTGCGGGCCGTAGCAGGACTCGGCGCCGAGCACTTCGAGCTGCGTGCCGCTGTAGGGCCCGAGGCCCTGTTGCGCGAAGAGGGCGCCGGTGCGCGCGAGGATCGCTTCGCCGGTGCGCCGCGCCTTGGCCACCGCGTCGAAGCCGACGATCGTGAGCTGCGCCGCGGTCTTGAAGCCGTCGACATGCGTGGCGCAGACCTTGTAGCGGCCGGTGGGTGCGCGGCCGCGCGCGCCGTGCACGCGCACGCGGTGTTCGCCCGCCTGTTCGATGCGCACCTGCGTGAAGTCGGCCACCACGTCGGGCAACAGGTAGGCGGCGGGGTCGCCGATTTCGTAGAGCATCTGCTCGCCGACCACGGCGGGCGTGAGCTTGCCGCCGGTGCCCGCGGGCTTGGTGACGACGAAGCTGCCGTCCGCGCTGCATTCGACGATGGGATAGCCGATGTTCGGCCAGTCGGGCACGGTGTCCCAGTCGGTGTGCAGGCCGCCGGTGGCCTGGCAGCCGCACTCGATGATGTGGCCCGCGAGGCTGCCCGCGGCGAGCAGGTCGTGGTCGCCGGGCTGCCATTGGAATTCGTGCATGAGCACGCCGAGCGTGACGGCCGAGTCGACGCAGCGGCCGGTGATGACGACCTGCGCGCCCGCGTCGAGCGCGGCCTGGACCGGGCGCGCGCCCAGGTAGGCATTGGCGCTGAGCACGCGCTCGGGCAGCGGTGCGCCGCTCTGCAGTTCGCGCACGGGCGGTTGCGAAGCGCGCAGTCCGGGCAGCAGCGGCGACACGTCGTCGCCGCTGACCACGGCGATCTTCAGCGAGACGCCTTGCTCGGCGGCCAGTGCCGTGAGCGCATCGGCGCAGCCTTGCGGGTTGACGCCGCCCGCGTTGCTCACGACGCGGATGCCTTGTTTCACGACGTCTTTCAGCACGGCCTTCATCGCGACCGAGACGAAGTCGGTCGCGTAGCCCAGCTCGGACTTCTTCAGCCGCGCGCCCGCGAGGATCGACATGGTGAGCTCGGCGAGGTAGTCGAACACGAGGTAGTCGATCTGCCCGCTGGCCACGAGCTGCGGCGCGCCCACGCTGCTGTCACCCCAGAAGCCGGAGGCGCCGCCGATGCGGACGACGCGATTGCTGTTGTGGTTGCTGCTGTTCATCGTCCGCTCCATTGCGGCTTGCGCTTCTCGCGGAAGGCGAGCTGGCCTTCGGCCGCGTCTTCGGTGAGCGCGAACAGGCCGATCTGGCTTTCGGTGAAGGCCATCGATTCCTCGAAGGCCATGGCCTCGATCTTCTTCATCGTGTACAGGCCGCGGCGGATGGCGGCGGGCGACTTGTCGAGCAGGCGACCCAGCAGCCAGTCGACGCTCTCGTCGACGTCGTCGCTCACGCGGTTGATGAGCTTCAGCTCGAGCGCCTGCGCGGCGTCGATCGGTTCGCCGGTGATGCACATCTCGGCCAGCACGCGGCGCGGCAGCAGGCCGCCGAGCACGCTGAGCACCTGCGCGGGAAACACGCCGACCTTCACTTCGGGCAGGCCGAACACGGCCTGGCGGCTGGCCACGGCCAGGTCGCACATCGCCATGAGGCCCATGCCGCCCGCCATGCAGGCGCCGTTGACGCGCGCGATCAGCGGCACGGTCGATTGCCGCGCCTGGCGAAAGAGGTTGGCGATGCCCTGGTAGGGCGCGGCGTAGTCGAACTTGAAGGAGGTGCCGCTTTGCAGGTCGGCGCCGGCGCAGAAGGCGCGCGTGCCGGCGCCGGTGAGGACCACGGCGCGCACGGCAGTGTCGCGGTTGGCGCGGGCCAGTGCATCGGAGAGGCCCTCGAGCACGGCCGCGTTGATGGCGTTGCGGCGTTCCTGGCGATCGATGGTGAGCCACATGACGGGCCCGCGCATCTCTTCGCGCAGCTCGACGGGGGACGGGGAAGAAGGGGGAGGGGATTCGGACATGGGCGGCTCGGCTTCCTGGTGACGGATGCCGTAGCGTCGCCCGAAAAAAAAGCCGCGGCATGCGGCTTGTGGCTGCGGCGATCCGGGTTTTCCCTGGGGTGGTCCGGATCGTCGCTGGCGTCGCGTTCTGCGCGCTTCGGCTTACTTCAGCAGGCCTTCGGCCTTCATCGCTTCCTGAACGGCGGGGCGGGCGGCCACGCGGGCGTGCCAGGCCAGCACGTTGGGGAAGTCCGAGATGTCCACGCCGGTGGGCTTGGTCCAGTTGGTGACGGTGAACAGGTAGCCGTCGGCCACGCTGAAATGCTCGCCCATCAGGTACTGCTTGGCGGCGAGTTCGCTGTCGAGCCACTGGAAGCGGGCCTTGAGCTTGTCCTTGGAGATGGTCTTGGCTTCCTCGGGCATGGCCGGGTTGAACAGCGGGCTGAAGCCCTTGTGCATCTCGGTGCCGATGAAGGTCAGCCACTCCTGCAGGCGGTAGCGCGGCATGGTGCCGTTGGCGGGCGCGAGGTTCTTGGTGGGCGCGAGGTCGGCGATGTATTGCACGATGGCCGGGCCTTCGCGCAGGCGGGTGCCGTCGTCGAGCTCGAGCATCGGCACGTAGCCCAGCGGGTTGATGCCGTAGTAGTCGGTGCCGTCCTGCAGCTTGTGGCTCTTGGTGCTGGCCAGCACCGGCTCGAAGGCGATGCCCGCTTCGTGCAGCGCGATGTGGGGGGAGAGCGAGCAGGCGCCGGGCGAGTAGTACAGCTTCATTCGAAAAAACTCCAATGGATAGAAGGAAAAGATCTGTGCGACCGAAAGGGATGCTAGCGGGTTTGGCTGCATCGCGTTTTTGTCCTACGGCGGCTCGCGCGTGCCGACTATCGGGCGGCGCGGCGGGGCTTCCTACAGTCCGGACACGGTGGCGCATGCCCGCCGCAAAGCAACCAAGGAGTGGTTCACCATGCTCAAGTACGCGATCATTTTTGCGGTCATCTCGCTCGTGGCGGGTCTGCTGGGCTTCGGCGGCGTGGCGGCCGGCGCGGCGGGCATCGCCAAGCTGCTGTTCGGCCTGTTCCTCGTGCTGGCGGTGCTGTTCGTGGTGCTGGCCGCACTTGGCGTGGGCGCGGTGAAGAAGGCGCTCGATTGACCGCCTTGCCCCATGCCATGCACCTGTCGCACGTCGATCTGCGCCTGGACTACGAGGTGGACGCCCCGGCGCACCTGCGGCTGAACATCGAGGCCGCGCGCACGGGTGCGCAGGCGGTGCTGGCCGAGACGCTCACCATCGAGCCGCCCGTGCGGCTGCGGGTGGGCTGCGAGGCCGACAGCGGCAACCGCTTCGTGCGTTTCGACGCGGCGCCCGGGCCACTGACCATCGCCTACCGCGCGACGGTGCGGCGCCCGGTGGTGCATGTGCCGGCCACCTTGCCCGAGGTGCCGGTGAGCCAGCTGCCCGACGCGGTGCTGGGCGACCTGCTGCCCACGCGCTACTGCGAGTCGGACCTGCTGGCTCGCTGCGCGCAGCAGCTCTTCGGCGACCTGCCGCCGGGCATCGGGCGCGTGCAGGCGATTGCCGACTGGATCCACGACAGCATCGTCTACGTGCCGGGCAGCAGCGACTCGACCACCACGGCGCGCGAGGTGTTCGTGCAGCGCGCGGGCGTGTGCCGCGACTTCGCGCACCTGGGCATCACCTTCTGCCGCGCGCTCAACATTCCGGCGCGGCTGGTGGTGGGCTATGTGTGGTTCGACGAACCGCCGCAGGACTTCCATGCCGTGTTCGAAGCGTGGCTGGGCGGGCAGTGGGTGCTGTTCGATCCGACGCGCATGGCGCCCGTCGACCGGCTGGTGCGCGTGGGCACGGGGCGCGACGCGAAGGACGTGGCCTTCTCCACAATCTTCGGCGCGGTGCGCATGACCGACAAGAAGCTCGCCGTGCGCGAATTGCAGGACGAGCGGGTCATTGCGCCGCGCACGCCGGCACCCAGTGGCGAGCTGCGGGGCATCGAGAAGCCCGAACCGGTGCTCTGACCCTCCGAAGTGACCGCCCGATGCGGGTTGTTTGCTATTAAATATATAGCATTCTGCGCAATGCCGACAAGGCTCCGGGCCGATTTTGGCGCGGCTCCCTAGCTTGTCCACACAGGGGTTGCGGCAGGGCATCGCCGCTTAAAATTAGTGCCCTTTTTTGCGCCGCGCACGCGTCTGTGGTGCGCCCCCTTTTTCCAATGCTGTACCCCGAAGAATTCGATGTGATCGTCGTCGGCGGTGGCCATGCCGGCACCGAAGCCGCGCTCGCTTCCGCACGCATGGGCGCCAAGACGCTGCTGCTCTCCCACAACATCGAGACGCTGGGGCAGATGAGCTGCAACCCGTCGATCGGCGGCATCGGCAAGGGCCACCTCGTGAAGGAGGTCGATGCGCTCGGCGGCGCGATGGCCATTGCCACCGACGAGGCGGGCATCCAGTTCCGCATCCTCAACTCGAGCAAGGGCCCGGCCGTGCGCGCCACGCGGGCGCAGGCCGACCGCGTGCTGTACAAGGCCGCGATCCGCCACCGCCTGGAAAACCAGCCGAACCTCAGCCTGTTCCAGCAAGCCGTCGACGACCTGATGATCGAAGGCGATCGCGTGGTCGGCGCCGTCACGCAGGTGGGCATTTCTTTCCGCGCGCGCACCGTGGTGCTGACCGCGGGCACGTTCCTCGACGGCCGCATCCACGTCGGCCTCGACAACTACCAGGCCGGCCGCGCGGGCGACCCGCCGGCCATCAGCCTGTCGGCGCGCCTGAAGGAACTCAAGCTGCCACAGGGCCGCCTCAAGACCGGCACGCCGCCGCGCCTGGACGGCCGCAGCATCGACTTCTCGAAGTGCACCGAACAACCCGGCGACGGCATGCCCGGTGGGGCAGGGCCGATGCCCGTGTTCAGCTTCATGGGCAAGGTCGAGATGCACCCGCAGCAAATGCCGTGCTGGGTGACGCACACCAACCAGCGCACGCACGACATCATCCGCTCGGGCTTCGACCGCAGCCCGATGTTCACCGGCAAGATCGACGGCGTCGGTCCGCGCTACTGCCCGAGCGTCGAAGACAAGATCAACCGCTTCGCCGACAAGGACAGCCATCAGATCTTTCTCGAGCCCGAAGGCCTGACGACCAACGAGTACTACCCGAACGGGATCTCGACCAGCCTGCCGTTCGACATCCAGTACCAGCTGGTGCGCTCGATGCCGGGCCTGGAAAACGCCCACATCCTGCGCCCGGGCTACGCCATCGAGTACGACTACTTCGATCCGCGCGAGCTCAAGAGCAGCTTCGAGACCCGTGCGATTCGCGGCCTATTCTTTGCCGGACAGATCAACGGCACCACCGGCTACGAAGAAGCCGCGGCCCAGGGCCTGTTCGCCGGCATCAATGCCGCGCTGCAATGCCGGGGCGAAGACGCCTGGCTGCCGCGCCGCGACGAGGCCTACCTCGGTGTGCTGGTCGACGACCTGATCACCAAGGGCGTGACCGAGCCGTACCGCATGTTCACCAGCCGCGCCGAGTTCCGGCTGCAGCTGCGCGAGGACAACGCCGACATGCGCCTGACCGAAGCAGGGCGCAAGCTGGGCCTCGTGGACGACGCACGCTGGGGCGCTTTCAGCCGCAAGCGCGACGCTGTTTCACGTGAAACAGAGCGACTCAAGTCGATCTGGGTGAACCCGCGCAATCTGCCGGCGACCGAGTCGGCCCGGGTGCTGGGCAAGGCCATCGAGCACGAATACAACCTGGCCGACCTGCTGCGCCGGCCCGACGTGAACTACGAAACCCTGATGTCGCTGGACGGTGGCAAGTACGGCCCGTCGTCGGCGCTGAGCGCTTCCGAGATCGAGCAGATCGAGATCTCGGCCAAGTACTCCGGCTACATCGAGCGCCAGCACGACGAAGTGGAGCGCGCCGCCCACTTCGAGAACCTGAAGCTGCCGGCCGACTTCGACTACGGCCAGGTCAAGGCCCTGAGCTTCGAGGTGCGCCAGAAGCTGGACAAGCACCGGCCTGAAACGCTGGGGCTGGCATCGCGCATCTCGGGCGTGACGCCCGCCGCGATCTCGCTGCTGATGATTCACCTGCGCAAGGGCGGGCACAAGGCCTTCGCCCGCGACGCCGCCGATACCGCCACGACCACAGAAACCATCGAAGCTGCTGCCACCGAGCCGCACACCGCACCATGAGCGCGACGCCCCTCGACACGCTGCGCGCAGGCGCAGCCGCCCTGGGCGTGGCCCTGTCCGACACGCAGGGCGAACAGCTGCTGGCCTACGGCACGCTGATGCTCAAGTGGAACAAGGTCTACAACCTGACGGCCGTGCGCGACCCGGCCGGCGTCATGACGCACCACCTGCTCGACAGCCTCGCGGCCGTCGCACCGCTGCAGCGCGAGTGGGCAGGGAAGGGCAGGCTGCTCGACGTCGGCTCCGGCGGCGGTCTGCCGGGCGTGGTGATCGCCATCATGCGGCCCGACATCGAAGTCAGCTGCCTCGACGCCGTCGCCAAGAAGGCCGCCTTTGTGCAACAGGTGGCGGCCGAACTGGAGCTGCCGAACCTGCGCGGCCTGCATGCGCGGGTCGAATCGCTGGCCGGCAGCTACGAGGTGATCAGCTCGCGCGCCTTCGCGTCGCTGCCCGATTTCTTCAACGGCTCGGTGCATCTGCTGGCACCGGGCGGCGTCTGGCTGGCCATGAAGGGCAAGGTGCCGACCGACGAACTGGCCGTCTTGCCGGCCGGCGTTGCAGTGTTTCACGTGGAACAACTGACGGTGCCGGGCCTGGACGCCGAGCGCTGCATCGTCTGGGCGCGCAAAGAGGCCGCCTGATTTCGTAAAAGATGCGACGGCGCCGGCAAAAGCCGGTGCCGGAGCAATCTTCCCGGCGCTGGCCTGCCTTAGACTCGAAGCCTCCCCCTGGCTCTCTTTTTCGAGGCAAATCCCATGTTCGGCATCGCTGACTACGGCGCATTCGTCGCCGCCATCGTCCTGTTCCTTCTGATTCCCGGTCCGGGCAATCTGGCGCTGATCACTTCGACCAGCAAAGGCGGCATTCGTGGCGGCCTGGCAGCGACCTTCGGCGTGATCCTGGGAGACCAGGTCCTGATGTGGGCGGCGGTGGCGGGCGTGTCCGCCGTGCTGGCTGCCTACCCGGCCGCCTTCAAGGCGGTGCAATGGCTGGGCGCCGCCTACCTGGCGTGGCTCGGCCTCAAGATGCTCCTGGCCAAGCCCGGCGCGGCACCGATCCTGAACATCCGCCCGAGCCATTTCCTGCGCCAGGCGCTGACGATCACCTTGCTGAACCCCAAGGCGATCGTGTTCTACATGGCCTTCTTCCCGCTGTTCGTCGATCCGGCGCGTCACCAGGGTGTCATCACCTTCGGCGCCATGGCCGTGACCATCGCCGCGCTGACCTTCCTGTACGGCCTGACCTCGACGCTGCTCACGCACTTCCTGGCCGAGCGCATCCGCGCCAATCCCCGCATCTCGGCCACGCTCGAAAAGCTGGCCGGCACCTTCCTGATTGCCTTCGGCATCAAGCTCGCGATCTCGCGCTGACCGACCCCGACGACCCGCACTGACGACACATGGCCAAGATTTTCTGCATCGCCAACCAGAAGGGCGGCGTCGGCAAGACCACCACCACTGTCAATCTCGCCGCCGGCCTGGCCAAGGTGGGCCAGCGCGTGCTGATGATCGACCTCGATCCCCAGGGCAACGCCACCATGGGCTCGGGCATCGACAAGCGCCAGCTGGAACTCACGGTGTACGACGTGCTGCTCGAATCGGCCTCGGTGGCCGAGGCGCGGGTGAAGTCCGACAAGCTCGTGGAGGCCGAAGCCAGCTACGACGTGCTGGGCGCCAACCGTGAACTGGCCGGTGCCGAAGTCGAAATGGTGGCGCTCGACCGCCGCGAAAAACGCCTGCGCACCGCGCTGGCCGCCGTTGGCGCCGAGTACGACTTCGTGCTGATCGACTGCCCGCCGAGCCTGAGCCTGCTGACGCTCAACGGCCTGTGCGCGGCCCACGGCGTGATCGTGCCGATGCAGTGCGAGTACTTCGCGCTCGAAGGGCTCACGGACCTGGTCAACACCATCAAGCAGGTGCACGCCAACCTCAACAAGAACCTGCAGATCATCGGCCTGCTGCGTGTGATGTTCGATCCGCGCATCACGCTGCAGCAGCAGGTGAGCGAGCAGCTCAAGTCCCACTTCGGCGACAAGGTGTTCGACACCGTGATCCCGCGCAATGTTCGTCTGGCCGAAGCCCCGAGCTACGGCCTGCCGGGCGTGGTGTTCGACCCATCCGCCCGCGGCAGTCAGGCTTTCATCGCCTTCGCCGAAGAGCTGGTCGCCAAGATGCCGCCCGCGAGCGCCTTCGCCTCGGGCGCGGTGGCACCGCCGGTCACGCCCCCGCCGCGCGTGGTGCCCGACCTGCCGATTCCCGACGATGTGCTGGCCGCCGCGCCTTCTGCTTCCGTCGCCGATACCGATCAAAACCCCGTCTGACGCCCGCCCGAAGGGCGGCAGGCGCTATCAAGTTCGTAGCAACCAGCCATGAGTGAACCCCGCATCCTGCTGCTGCCCGGATGGCAGAACAGCGGCCCCGGCCATTGGCAGACCCGCTGGGAGTCGGTCTACGGCGACCGCCGCGTCGACCAGCACGAGTGGATGCGCCCGCTGCGCGGCGATTGGTCGATCCGCCTCGAAGAAGAAGTGCTGGCCGCGCCGGGCCAAGTGGTGCTGGCTGCGCACAGCCTCGGCTGCATCCTCACCGCCGCCTGGGCGGCCCACTCGCGCAACACGCACAAGGTGCGCGGCGCGCTGCTGGTGGCGCCCGGCGACCTGGAGCGCGACGACCTGCGCCAACTGATTCCCGGCTGGGCACCCATCGTGCGCCAGCCGCTGCCGTTCCCGGCCGTGCTGATCGCCGCCAACGACGACCCGTACTGCGAAGCCTCGCGCTCGAAGCAGCTGGCCCGCGACTGGGGCGCACGCTTCATCGATGCCGGCACCGGCGGCCACCTGAACGCCGAATCCGGCCTGGGCGACTGGCCCGAAGGCCGGAAACTCCTGAACGACCTCTCGAAAGACACGCACTGATGGCGACCAAGAAACCCAAGGGCCTGGGCCGCGGCCTCGAAGCGCTGCTCGGCCCGACGGCCGCACCCTCCGCCGATCCGCTCGGCAATGGCGGCGACCGGGCCACGGAAGAGGGCGGCGTCCCGCAGAACCCCAACACCCTGAAGCTCGACCAGATGGTGGCCGGCGTCTACCAGCCGCGCACCCGCATGGACGAGGGCGCGCTGTACGAGCTGGCCGAGAGCATCAAGGTGCAGGGCATCATGCAGCCGATCCTGGTGCGCCGGCTCGATGCCGAATCGGCCGCGGCCAAGAACGCCGAGTACGAAATCATCGCCGGTGAGCGGCGCTTCCGGGCCGCCCGGCTTGCGGGCCTGGACACCGTGCCGGTGCTGGTGCGCGACGTGCCCAACGAGGCCGCGGCGGCCATGTCGCTCATCGAGAACATCCAGCGCGAAGACCTCAACCCGCTGGAGGAGGCCCAAGGCCTGCAACGCCTGGTGACCGAGTTTGGGCTCACTCACGAAATGGCGGCCCAGGCCGTCGGCCGTTCACGCAGCGCTGCCAGCAACCTGCTGCGCCTGCTGAACCTCGCCGAGCCCGCGCAGCTGATGCTGATGGCCGGCGACATCGACATGGGCCACGCGCGCGCGCTGCTGTCGCTCGACCGCGGCACGCAGATCACCGCCGCCAACCAGATCGCCGCCAAGAAGATGTCGGTGCGCGAGGCCGAGGCGCTGGTGAAGAAGCTCGCGGCCGAGTTCACGCTCACGCCCTCGCGGCGCGGCAATGCCGGCGAGAAGTCGCGCGACCTGCAGCGCGTGGAAGAAGAGCTGGCCGACCTGCTCACGGCCGAGGTCGAGGTGCGCATCAAGAAGCGCACGAAGCGCGGCGAAAGCGGCGAGCTGGCGATCCACTTCGGCTCCATCGAAGCACTCAACGGGCTCATCGAACGCATCCGCCGAACGGCCTAGTTCGGCCTGTGTTGCGAAGACGGACCCCTGCGTTCGTTTGATTGATTCCTGCAATCCTTTGCGCGTATCCTCGATCGCGGTTTTTCTTTCAGCCCTGCAAGACCACCACCATCGAAACGAGGGAGTCGACCATGCCGTTCTTCGCCACCAAGTTCCCGCTCGCCGCAGTCGCCGTCGGCGCACTGCTGCTCACGGGCTGCGCCACCACCGACATGCAGATGGGCAGCCAGTCGGCCAAGACCATGGCCACGGGCAGCGCCGCCGGCGGTGCCACCTCGGGCGAGAGCAGCCAGCTCGAACGCTGCGAATCGCCGCTCGGGACCGTGTCGCTGGTCGAGAACGTCAACGCCGGCTGGTACACCATCCTCACGGGCGAGTACCGCCTGCCGCCTACTGCAAATCTGTTGCGTTTGCTGGTGCAGCAGTCGAACTGCTTCATCGTGGTCGAGCGCGGCGCGGCCGGCATGAACGCGATGACGCGTGAACGTGCGCTGCAGCAGTCGGGCGAGATGCGCGGCGGCAGCAACTTCGGCCGCGGCCAGATGGTGGCGTCCGACTACGGCCTGTCGCCTGAGATCGTGTTCAGCAACAGCGATGCCGGCGGTATCGGTGGTGCGCTCGGCGGCCTTGTGGGGGGCGGCCGTGGCCGTGCCATCGCAGCCGTCGGCGGCAGCCTGCAGACCAAGGAAGCCAGCGCCTTGCTGACGCTCATCGACAACCGCTCGGGCGTGCAGGTCGCAGCAGCCGAAGGCAGCGCCTCCAAGACCGACTTCGGCGCCTTCGGCGGCCTGGCCGGCCGCAGCGGTGCCGGTGGCCTCGGCGGCTACACGAACACCGCGCAGGGCAAGGTGATTGCGGCAGCTTTCATGGACGCCTTCAACCAGATGGTCCGTTCGCTGCGCAACTACAAGGCGCAGACGGTGCGCGGCCAGGGCCTGGGCGGCGGTGGCCGCTTGGGTGTCGATGGCGGCGCCGCGCCTTCGCAGACCTACGTGCCGCCGGAGCCGGCACCGGCACGTCGCCGCAGGTAAGAACAGGACGCGGGCCTTCGGGCCACGAAAAAGCCCGGCGCTCTTGCGAGCCGCCGGGCTTTTTCATTGATGTGTGATCGCGAGGGATCAGAGGCTGAAGATCTTGCCCGGGTTCATGATGTTCTTCGGATCGAGCGCGCGCTTGATCGTGCGCATCATGTCGATCGCGCCCACGCCGGCTTCGGTCACCAGGAAGTCCATCTTGTGCAGGCCCACGCCGTGCTCACCGGTGCAGGTGCCTTCGAGCGCCAGCGCGCGGCTCACCAGTGCGTGGTTCAGCTCTTCGGCCTTCACGCGCTCTTCGGGAATGTTCGGGTCGAGCAGGTAGCCGAAGTGGAAGTTGCCGTCGCCCACGTGGCCGACGAGGAAGTAGGGGATGCCGCTGGCATCGGCTTCGGCCACCGAGTCGAGCAGGCAGTCGGCCAGGCGCGAGATCGGCACGCAGGTGTCGGTCGAGATCACGCGGCAGCCCGGACGCGACTGCACGGCCGCGAAGTAGCTGTTGTGCCGCGCGGTCCACAGGCGCGTGCGTTCTTCCGGCGTGCTGGCCCATTCGAAGGCGTTGCCGCCGTGCCCGCTCGCAAGCTCCTGCACCGTCTCGGCCTGCTCCTTCACGCCCGCGGGCGAGCCGTGGAATTCCATCAGCAGCATCGGCTCTTCGCGCAGGTTGAGCTTGGCGTAGGCGTTCACCATGCGCACCGTGTTCACGTCGATCAGTTCCACGCGCGCGATCGGCACGCCGAGCTGGATGGTCTCGATGGTGGTGCGCACCGCGGCCTCGATGCTCGGGAACGAGCAGATCGCCGCCGACACCGCCTCGGGCAGCGGGTAGATGCGCAGCGTGACCTCGGTGACCACGCCCAGCGTGCCTTCGCTGCCCACCATGAGGCGCGTGAGGTCGTAGCCGGCCGACGACTTCTTGGCGCGCGTGCCGGTGCGGATGATGTCGCCGCTGGCCGTGACCACCTCGAGCGCCAGCACGTTCTCGCGCATCGTGCCGTAGCGCACCGCGTTCGTGCCGCTGGCGCGCGTGGCCGTCATACCGCCGATGGAGGCGTCGGCGCCCGGGTCGATGGGGAAAAACAGGCCCGTGCTCTTGATCTCTTCGTTGAGCTGCTTGCGCGTGACGCCCGGCTGCACCGTCACCGTGAGGTCGTCGGCGTTGATCGACAGCACCTGGTTCATGCGCGACACGTCGATGCTGATGCCGCCTTGCACCGCGAGCAGGTGGCCTTCGAGCGAAGAACCCACGCCGAAGGGAATGACCGGCACGCTGTGCTCGCTGGCGAGCTTCACGGCATCGGCAACATCCTGCGTGCTTTCGGCGAACACCACGGCCGCGGGCGGCGGTGCGTCGAACGACGACTCGTCGCGTCCGTGCTGCGTGCGCACCGCCATCGCCGTGGAACAGTTGTCGCCGAAGCGCGCCTTCAGCCCGTCGATCAGGGCTGTGGGGACATCGCGCAGATGAAGCGCCGGCATCAGGTGCGAGGTGGAAGTCGGGGCGTTCATCGGGCGTCTCCTGGAGGGGCTGAGGGGGATCGGCCATTTTACGGAGCGCGCACCATAATGCGCTTCGGTAAAAGACATGAACCCCACGACCCTTGCAGCCCTCGCGGCCTTTCCCTCGCAGCTCGAAGCCCACTACGCGGCCATTCCCAAAGCCTTCCGGCATTGGGCGCCGCCTTCATGGGAGGGCGTGCCCAGCGAAGCCTTCACCGCCATCGAGCAGCTGTGCCATGTGCGCGACATCGAGATCGAGGGCTACCACGTGCGCTTTCGCCGCACGCTCGCCGAGACCCATCCGACGCTCGCATCGATCGACAGCGGGCCGCTGGCCATCGAGCGCCACTACGGCGCGGCCGACCCTGCAGCGGTGCTCGCCGAGTTCCGCCAGGCGCGCGTGCAGACGATGGAAATCATCTCGCAGCTGAGCGACGCGCAGCTGGCGCGCACGGCCGTGTTCGAGGGCTACGGCCCGCTCACGATGCGCAGCCTCATCCACTACCTGTGCAGCCACGACCATCAGCATCTGGCCGGACTGCAATGGCTGGCCGGCAAGATCGACGCCGCCGGCCTTTCGACCTGAACCGAGAGGAGCGCCCATGGGCAACCGACTTTCCCAGATCGCCACCCGCACCGGCGACGATGGCACCACCGGCCTGGGCGACAACACCCGCGTGCCCAAGGACCACCTGCGCGTGCACGCGATGGGCGACGTGGACGAACTCAACTCGCACATCGGCGTGCTGCTGTGCGAACCGCTGCCAGAGCCCGTGCGCGAGCTGCTGGTCGATGTGCAGCACCAGCTCTTCAACCTCGGCGGCGAACTCTCGATGCCGGGTTTCACGCTGCTCAAGCCCGAGGCGCTGCTGCAGATCGACAACGCACTGGCCGACCACAACGCCGCCTTGCCGCGCCTGGCCGAATTCATCCTGCCCGCCGGCACGCGCGCCGCCTCGCTCGCGCACGTGTGCCGTACCGTGGCGCGGCGTGCCGAGCGCGCCGTGGTGTCGCTGGGCGCCACCACCGAACTCAACGACGCGCCGCGCCAGTACCTCAACCGGCTCAGCGATCTGCTCTTCGTGCTCGCACGCGTGCTCAACCGCATGAACGGCGGCGACGACGTGTACTGGAAGAGCGAACGCATGGCCCGCGCGGCCGCCGCCGAATCCGAAGACCACTCCCAGGGGACGACGCCATGAAGAAGCTTCACACCACCGCCGCATCGCTCGCCGCCATCGCGGCCGCGCTCTGCCTGCCCGTCACCGCGCAGGCGCAGAGCGCCGACAACCCGCCCCAGGCCGAACGCGCCCACACGATCAAGTCGCCCTCGCGCAGCGGCAAGGTCGTGGGTAGCGTGCAACGCGGCACCAACGCCGCCGGCCGCGGCGTCAACCGCGCCGATGCGGCCACGCGGCGCGGTGTGAGCAACGTGTCGGAAAAAGCCAGCCGGCCCGTGCGCAACGTGGGCGAGTCCTTCGGACGCAAGCTGGCACCGGGCTCGAGTGGGCGCGCGGCGCCACCGCCTGTGGGGCCGCAGGGCAACGCGCCCTGAGTCGTTGCTGCTGCCCTGTTGTCCAGGGCGGCGCTCCCGCCGACGCGGTACCTTGCTCCGCGAATGTCCCCCGGCCTGCGGCCTCCTCCTTGATTTCGCTGCGCAAGGCACCGCATCGACGTGAGCGCTGGGCAGTGCGGTCGTTGATCGGCTGCACACCAGCGCCGCGTCCTGTGCGCAGGACACCGGGTGCTTCCCGCAGCGAAATCAAGGAGGAGGGCGAAGCCCGGGGGACATTCGCGGAGGGAAGTACCCGGTGGCCTGTGCACGCGCCCCGAATCCCATCTCACAGAAGCCCACAGACATGGCAAGAAACATAGAGATCAAGGCCCGCATCGACAGCGTGGACCGCATCGCAGAAATCGCCGCAACGCTCGCCGACCAGGGCCCCATCGAGATCGCCCAGGACGACACCTTCTTCCGCTGCGAGCACAGCGCCGACCGCCTCAAGCTGCGCACCTTCGCCCCCGACCGCGCCGAACTCATCTTCTACCGCCGCGCCGACAGCACCGGCCCGAAGGAATCGTTCTACCTGATCACGCCCGTCACCACGCCCGACGCGCTGCGCGAATCGCTCACGCTTGCCTGGGGCCTGGCCGGCCGCGTGCGCAAGCAGCGCCGCCTGTTCCTCGTGGGCCGCACACGCGTGCACCTCGACCGCGTTGAAGGGCTCGGTGAATTCCTCGAACTCGAGGTGGTACTGCAAGAGGGCGAGCCCGCCGACGCCGGCGTAGCCGAAGCCCATGCACTCATGGCCCGGCTCGGCGTGGCCGAGAGCCAGCTGGTGCAGGGCGCCTACGTCGACCTGTTGCGCGCGCAGGCCGCGCCTTCCAAGGCAGGAGCAACTGCGATGGAGCGTCTCGAGAAATGGCTCGAGATCAATCTTCAGGAGGTGCACGCAGACCTGGCACCAGGATGCACAGAGGCGGCCATCGCTGAGTTCGAGTGCGAAGTCGGCAGGAGCTTTCCCGCGTCGCTGAAAGACTTGTACAGAGCACACGACGGGCAGGCAGGGACTGCCAACACCGGGCCGTTCTATGGCTTGTCGTTCTTGTCGATGGCGCAGGCGAAGGGCCACTGGATCGACTGGAAGAAGATCGCCGACGAGACCTCGCCTGAGGTCATGGAGGGAGCAAGCATGTTCTCGAAGTCGGCATCGGCGGGCACCGTCAAGGAGATCTACGCGAACGCGTACTGGATTCCGTTCGCGTACGACCACGGTGGCAACTACCTCGGAGTTGATCTGGACCCGGGACCACGTGGAACGATCGGGCAAGTCATCAACTTCGGGCGAGACGAAGACGAGAAGTTCGTCGTCGCGAGTTCTGTTGCGGCCTTTCTGGAGTGGCTGGTGGACCAATTGGAATCGGGCAACTCAACGGTCAGACTCGAAGACGATGGCGGACGAAGCCTCAACACGAAGGAGCCCGAGATGTCTCATTTCCTGGACGCCATCAAGATTCTCTTTGCTTCACAGCGTGGTGCCTGAACGACTGGAGACACGCTGCGCTGAGCAAGCCGAAAGCCAACTGGTGCAGGGCGCCTACGTCGACCTGTTGCGCGCGCAGGCCGCCTGAGCCATCGGGCAGCCGGCGGGCACGCGTGCCAGCAGGTCTTGCCGCAGCGCGTTCAGCTCGGCGATCTTCTGGTCGATGACCGCGACCTTGTCGGCCAGCAGCGCCGCGATCGCATCGTCGGGCGCGGCCGATTCCCACACCGCGGGCAGGTTGTCGCCGATCTCGTGCAGGCTGAAGCCGAGCTTCTGCGCGGTGCGGATGTAGCCCACCATCTGCACGGTTTCCTTCGCATAGACCCGGTAGCCGTTGCTGCCACGCTGCGCGCGGATCAGGCCGCGCTCTTCGTAGAAGCGCAGCGTGTCGCGGCTCAAGCCCGTCGCCGAAGCCAGCTGGCCGATCTGCATGGTCGTTGTTCCTTCGCCGAAGAATGTGCTTGACCTTGGAGCGTACCCGAGGCTTTAGCTTCCGGGGCTTCTTCACTCCCTGCAGGGCTCTTCTTCATGATCGCGCTTCCCACCTACCAACGCATCGTCCGCGCCAGCGCCTGGTACGACCTCGTGGTGACCATCGGCTTCGCCACGCCGTGGACCTTCGCCGCCGTGCACACCCTGCTGCTGTGGACCATCCAGACGCTGCAGCTGCCGGGCAGCTTTCCGGCCTTCGACCCCGTGCACATGCTGATGGCCAACCTGCTCGGCTCGGTGGTCACCGTCTGGGCCGTGCTGCGCATCCGCGATCCGCGCCTGCGCTATGGCCGCTACGACGCCGTGGCGCGCTTCCTGTTCGCCACCTGGCAGATCTACGCCGTGACGCAGGGCGCCAGCCTGATCATCCTCGGCTTCACCGCGATGGAACTGCTGTTCGGCGTGCTCGAGAGCCTGCCGGTGCGCGGCGCGACCGCACGCACACCGATGCGCGCCGACGACCGCGCCACAGGCCTCAGCGCCAGCCCGCAGCCTTGAGCTGCTCGGCGAGTTGCTGCGCCACCTGGGCGTAGCCCTTCGCGTTCGCGTGGATGCGGTCCGAGCGCAGGGCTGCATCCGACAGCACGCCCGAATACACACCGGCGACCAGCAACGCCTGCCCCGACTTCGCGACCTCTTCGTAGAACGGCGCGTCGCTGAGCGAGCCGACCACCGCGCGCATCGCATCGGGCGCCGGCGTGGCCAGCACCGCCACGTGCGACGTGTGCGCGCGCGCCTGCTCGATGAGTGCCGCGAGGTTCTCGCGCGTGCTGGCAGGCGACACGCCGCGCAGCATGTCGTTGCCGCCGATGCCGATCAGGATCGCGTCGTAGCTGTTGGCGGACAGCAGCGCGGGCAGGCGCTCCAGCGCACCCGCCGAGGTGTCGCCGTTGACCCCCGCGTTCTCGACCTGCCAGCCCGTGAGCTCGCCCAGCTTCGCGGGCCATGCCGTCTCGGGCGACGCACCGTAGCCGAAGGTCAGGCTGTCGCCCAGCGCCAGCACGCGGGCATCGGGCTTCAACGCGTTGGCTGAGGCCTTTCGTTTGCCGCATGCGGAGAGCAGCAGGGCGGAGGCCGGCACGCCGGCGAGCATCTGGAGGAGGTGGCGTCGCTTCATGTGGCGCGCAGCTTAAACGAGGCCGCGCGGCCGTTGGCGCTTGCCCCTTCGCTTGCTCGGAAAGCGCATAAGCCTCTCCGTTTTCGTTCCTTCCCGGCACCGGGACAGCGGCGAAGAATCGCGGCCTCCACGCCGATTCGTTCATCCCTTCACTGCCACCGAGGTCCGACGCCATGCTGCCGCCGCTGTTCACCCGCCATCGTTTCCTGCGCCATGCGGTCGCACTGTCCGCCGCCTTGCTCACCGCGCCGCTCGCGGCCTGGGCCGCACCCGCCAGCGGCGAGCCCGTGTGGTTCGGCGTGAGCGGTCCGCTCACCGGACAGAACGCGCAGTACGGCGCGCAGTGGAAGGCCGGCTTCGACCTCGCGCTGGAGCACATCAACGCGCAGGGCGGCATCCATGGCCGTCCGCTGGCTTACAACTTCGAGGACAGCCAGAGCGACCCGCGCCAGTCCGTCGCCATTGCGCAGAAGCTCGTGAACGACAAGCGCGTGCTCATCGAGCTGGGCGACTTCTCCAGCCCCGCCTCGATGGCCGCCTCGCCCATCTACCAGCGCGCGGGCCTGGTGCAACTGGGCTTCACCAACTCGCACCCCGACTTCACCAAGGGCGGCGACTACATCTGGAGCCCCTCGATCAGCCAAGCCGACGCGCAGCCGCTGCTGGCCGACCTGGCCGTGAAGACGCTGGGCTTCAAGCGCATCGCCGTGCTCTTCCTGAACACCGACTGGGGCCGCACCAGCAAGGACGTGCTCGTGAAGGCCGCGCAGGAGCGCGGCGCGCAGCTGGCCATTGCCGAGGGCTACCAGCCCGACGAGAAAGATTTCCGCTCGACCCTGGTGCGCGTGCGCGACGCCAACCCCGACGGCGTGGTGCTCATCTCTTATTACCCGGACGGTGCGCTCATCGCGGGCCAGGTGCGCAGCGTGGGCCTGAAGCAGCCCATCGCCGCGGTGGGCTCGGTCTACTCGCCCAAGTTCATCGAGCTCGGCGGCGCGGCCGTGAACGGCATCCACACCAACACCGCCTTCTTTCCCGAAGAGCCGCGCACCGAGGTGCAGGCCTTCGTGAAGAGCTTCCGCGCGAAGTACAGCAAGGAGCCCGACGCCTTCAACGCCTATGCCTACGACGCCGTGGTGTATGCCGCCGCTGCGCTGCGCGAGGCCGGCCCCAAGGCCGACCGCAAGGCCGTGCGCGATGCGTTCTACAAGATCAAGGACGTGCCCAGCGTCATCTTCGGCAAGGCCACCTTCGATGCGCAGACGCGCCGCGTGATCGGCGTGAAGAGCGTCAACCTGGTGGTGAAGGACGGCAAGTGGGCGCAGGTCGACGAGAAGGCGGCGGCGCTGGCATCGGCCAAGTAGATGAGCTTCACCTCCTTCTTCGACCACACGGTCAACGGCCTGATCATCGGCAACATCTATGCGTTGCTGGCGGTGGGGCTCGCGCTGATCTTCGGCGTCTCGCACCTCATCAACTTCGCGCACGGCTCGGTGTACACCGTGGGCGCGTACATCGGCTGGGCGAGCATCACCTACCTGCACACGCCGCTGCCCATCACCATCGCGCTGGTGGTGATCGGCTCGGGCGCGCTGGGCATGCTCATCGAGCGCGTGGGCCTGCGGCCGCTGCAGGGCGCCGCGCGCATCGCGCCGCTCCTGGCCACCATCGGCATCAGCTTCGTGCTCGACATCCTCGTGCAGCTGGTGTTCAGCCCCGACCCGCGCGCGCTGCCCACGCAGCTGCCCGACTGGCGCCTGCAGATCGGTACCGGCACCATCGGCGCACTCGATCTGCTGATCGCGGGCATCGGCATCACCAGCGCGGCCGTGCTGTTCGGCTTCCTGCGTTTCACGAAGCTGGGCTGGGCCGTGCGCGCTACCGCGCAGGACCGTGACGCCGCGCAGCAGATGGGCGTGGACGTGAACCGCGTGAACCAGACCGTGTTCGCCATCGCGGCCGCACTGGGCGGACTCTCGGGCCTGCTGGTGGGCATGTACTACAACAACATCAGCCCGGCGATGAGCTTCCAGGCCACGCTCAAGGGTGTGGTGGCCACCGTGGTCGGCGGCGTGGGCAACGTGCCGGGTGCCATCGTCGGCAGCCTGCTGCTGGGACTCATCGAAAGCTACGGCGTGGCCATTCTCGGCACGCCGTACCGCAACCTGTTTGCCTTCGCGCTGCTGCTGGTCATCCTGGTGTGGAAGCCCAATGGCTTGTTCGGCCGCAAGCGTGTGCTGCCGCCCGAGCCGCTCACCGGCACCTTCATCGCACCGAGCAAGCCGTGGCGCGTGCCGCCGCGCGTGTTGCTCGCGCTCTTCGCCGCGGCCGTGCTGTTGCCGCTGTTCGATCCCTCGCCCTATGTGCTGCAGACGCTCACCAACGCGTGGCTCTACGGCGCGCTCGCGTTGAGCCTCACGCTGGTGGCCGGCACCATCGGCCAGATCTCGCTGGGCCATGCGGGGCTGCTGGCCATCGGCGCGTACGCCTCCTCGCTGCTGGTGCTCGACCTGCACTTGCCCGTGGGCACGGGCATCGTGGCCGCGGGCGTGCTCACCTCGCTGATCGGCACGGCGCTGATCTTCCCGGCCTTCCGGCTGCGCGGGCACTACGTGTCGATCGCCACGCTGGGCATCGGCGAGATCGTGGCGCTCACCATCCTCAACTGGGAAAGCCTCACGCGCGGGCCCATCGGTGTCTCGGGGATTCTGCCGCTGTCGCTGTTCGGGCGCGATGCGTCGTCGAACGAGGCGATCTACTGGGCCTCGTTCGGTGCACTGGTGTTGCTGGCGTTGCTGCAGTGGCGCCTGCTGCGCTCGCACCTGGGCCGCACCTTCCGCGCGGTGCGCGAAGACGAGGTCGCCGCGCGCGCCTACGGCGTGAGCCCCGACCGCTACAAGGCGCTGGCCTTCGGCTTCGGCGGCTTCGCGGCGGGCGTGAGCGGCGCCTTCACCGCGCACATGTACTCGTACATCAACCACGAGACCTTCGGCTCGCAGATCTCGATCCTCGCGCTCACGATGGTGATCCTCGGCGGACTCGGGAACATCAGCGGCGCACTGCTGGGTGCGGTCGCGCTCGTGAGCCTGCCGGAGCTGTTCCGCGTGACGGCCGAGTACCGCATGTTGATCTACGGCGTTGCGCTCCTGCTTCTCATCCGCTTCCGTCCCCAAGGCCTGCTCGGCACCGTCTGAAAGAACCACATACCATGAGCCACCTCAACGACTACCTCGCCGAGAAACGCGCCGCTGTGCTGGCCCGCAACGCCGCCGTCGCGGCCGGCACGGCACAGCCTTCGCAGCTCAAGGCCAGCGTGCGCGCCGAAGGCCGCAGCGGCGTGCGCCGCCTGCGCATCCGCGAGCACCAGGTGATCAGCGACAGCCCGCCCGATTTCGCGGGCTACAACCTCGGCCCGAGTTCGCCCGAGCTGCAGCTGGGCGTGCTCGGCACCTGCGTGACGCACATCTTCCTGATCCAGGCGGCCGAGCGCCAGGTGCCGCTCGAAAGCCTCGAGGTCGAGGTGACCGGCGTCATCGATCCGCGCGGCGGCAAGCCGGGCCACGAGCAGACGCCGATCTGGCCGCACGAGATCGGCTACACCGTGCACATCGATTCGCCCGCGAGCCGCGAGGAGATCGATGCGCTGTTCGAGGCGGTGGAGCGCAACTGCCCCATCCTCAATCTGCTGCGCAACCCGCAGGCCATTCGCGCCGAGGTGAAGCTCGTGAACTCGAAGGCGAAGGTCGCCGATGCCGTCGCTGCTTGAGGTCCGCGGCCTCGTGCGACGCTTCGGCGGGCTCACGGCCGTCAACGCCGTCGACCTGCAGGTGGGCGAGGGCGAACTGCTGAGCGTGATCGGCCCGAACGGTGCCGGCAAGACCACGCTGTTCAACCTCGTCACCGGCCTCGACAGGCCCGATGCCGGGCAGGTGCGCTTCGACGGCCACGACATCACCGGCCTGCCCGCGCAACAGCTCGCACAGCGCGGCCTGGCGCGCACCTTCCAGCACGGACGCGTGTTCGCGAACCTCTCGGTGCTCGACAACGTGCTGGTCGGCGCGCACACGCGGCTGCGCGCCGTGAAACCGCGCGTGGGCGGCGTGCCGGGCCTGGGTGCGCTGGCCGAGCTGGCGCTCGCGCTGGTGCAGCCAGGGGCGGTGCGGCGCGAGGAAGAAGCGCTGCGCGACGAGGCGCGCGAGATCATCGCGCTCTTCGGCGAACGGCTCACGCCGCGCACCGACCATCCGGCCTACAGCCTCTCGTACGCCAACCGCCGCCGCGTGGAGATCGCGCGCGCCCTCGCACTGCGGCCGCGCCTGCTGCTGCTCGACGAGCCCACGGCCGGCATGAACGAGAGCGAGACGGCCGAGATGCTGGAGATCATTCGCGGCCTCAAGGCGCGCGGCCAGACCATCCTGCTGATCGAGCACAAGCTCGACCTCGTGATGCAGCTGTCCGACCGCGTGGCCGTGCTCGACGATGGCCGCAAGATCGCCGAAGGCCTGCCCGACGACGTGCGCAACGACCCCGCGGTGATCGAGGCCTACCTCGGCCATCGCCAGGTCGGCGAAGCGCAGGAAGAAGCGGTGCCCGCATGATCGCCACCGTTGCCCGCACCGGCCTGTCGCCTTCTTCCCTCTGGGGAGAGGGCAGAAACGACGACCTGCCTGAGCGCGCCGTCACGCAAGCTTCGGTGGGCGCCGTCCCGCCCCTGCTGCAGCTCCAGAAGGTCAACAGCTTCTACGGCCCCGTGCAGGCGCACTTCGACCTCGACATCGAAGTGCGCAAAGGCCAGATCGTCAGCCTGCTCGGTGGCAACGCCAGCGGCAAGTCGACCACGATGAAGATCGTGCTCGGCCTGCTCAAGCCGCGTTCGGGCGAGGTCCGCTTCAACGGCGAATCGACGCTCGGCCTGAGCACGCCGCAGATCATCCGCAAGGGCATCGGCTCGGTGCCCGAGGCACGTCGCCTGTTCCCCGCGATGACCGTGCGCGAGAACCTGCTCATGGGCGCCTATGCGCGCCGCGACCGCGCGGCCGTGGCCGACGACCTGGAACGCATGCTCGAGCTGTTCCCGCGCGTGGCGCAGCGCCTGGGCTTCCTGGCCGGCACGCTCTCGGGCGGCGAGCAGCAGATGGTGGCCATGGCGCGCGCGCTCATGGGCCGGCCGCAGCTGCTGTGCATGGACGAGCCCACCATGGGCCTGTCGCCGCTGTACGTCGACAAGGTGCTCGAGCTCATCGCGCGCATCAACGCGCAGGGCGTCTCGGTCTTCATGGTCGAGCAGAACGCCAGCCTCGCGCTGCAGATCGCGCACCACGGCTACGTGCTGCAGACGGGCCGCATCGTGCTCTCGGGCCCGGCGCGCGCGCTGCTGGCCGACGCGCGCATCCGCGACGCCTACCTGGGCGGCGAGGGCGCTGCCCGCACCGCCTCCTGACGACGACGCCCCTTTTCCTGCGAGGAAGACCTTCACCATGCCCCTGACCCTCGACCACGTCGTCATCGCCGTGCACGACCTCGAACGCGCCATCGCCGACTACGCCGCGCTCGGCTTCCATGTGCTGCGCGGCGGCGACCATCCGGGCCGCAGCACGCACAACGCGCTCGTCGTGTTCAGCGACGGCAGCTACTTCGAACTCATCGCATGGCGCGAACCGGCGCCCGCCGAGCGTTGGTGGCAGCTGCTGCAGCGGCACGGCGAAGGCATCGTCGACTTCGCCCTGCTGCCGCGCGACACGGCCGTCACCGTGGCCGATGCGAAAGCGCGCGGCCTCGTGCTCGAAGGCCCGCTCGACGGCGGGCGCGTGCGCCCCGACGGCGAACACCTGCGCTGGCAGACCGCGCGCGCCCCGTCGGCCGACCTGCCGTTCCTGTGCGGCGACCTCACGCGGCGCGCCCTGCGCGTGCCCGAGGGCGCCGCCCGCGTGCATCCCAACGGCGTGCTCGGCGTGGCCAGCCTGGCCATTGCCGTGCGCGACCTCGACGCCACGCTGGCGCGCTACCGCGCCTTGCTGGGCACGGTCTCCGACGACACGAGCACGCACATCGGCGAGCCTGTGGCCGTGCCTGCCAGCCAGGTGCGCGTGGCGGTGATCGCCCTGGGCAGCAGCGTGCTGGTGCTGTCGTCGCCACGCGACCGCGCCCCGGCGGCGGAGCTGGGCGGCGACGCGCTCGCGCAGCGCCTCGCCGTGCGCGGCGAAGGCCCCTACGCGCTGGTGCTGCACACCGACCGGCCGCAATCGACCGGCACCTTCGACCTAGCACGCGCGCACGGCGCGTGGATCGAGCTCGACCTGCCGCCGGTGGACGCGCTGGAGGCGCAGGGCCGCGTGCGTGCCGATGCGGCGAACAGCACGGTGGGCGGGTAGGGCGCAGCCCCTTACCTGGCGCCCAGGTGCGCCTTGCGCAGCGCGGCCGCGGGCGCGCGTGAAGTACGTCACGCGCGTGCAGGACAACACGCCGTGGAGATACCTGCGCTTACCGGATTTCATCTGACGGTGACCTGACGCACCCGAAGCAGACACACGCGCTGCACAGAATGGAGGCGTCATCACAGACACACAAAAGGAGTTCCAGATGATCTTCCGTACCAAGCGCTTCACCACTGCCGCCGTTGCGGCGCTCGCAATGTCCCTGGCAGCAGGCAGCGTGCTGGCGCAAGATCGCCGGGGCGACGACCACCGCCCGGGCGGCGGCCGCTACGAGCAGCGCGATGACCACCGTCCTGGCGGCGGTCGTTATGACCAGCGCGACGACCATCGCGGGCATCGCGGCCCTCACGCCGGCTACCGCGGCGACCAGGACTTCCGCGACGGCCGCCAGTTCGACCGCCGGGGCTTCCCGCAGCCGCACACCGAGTGGCGCCGCGGTGGCCGCGTGCCGACCGAGTACCGGGGCCGCAACTACGTGGTGAACGACTGGCGCGCCTACCGCCTGCAGCAGCCGCCGCGCGGCTACCAGTGGGTGGGCGTGGGCGGCGACTACGTGCTCGCGGCCATTGCCACCGGCCTCATCGCGCAGATCATTGCGGGTCAGTAAGCCTTCGCACCGCGTTCACGTCACGCACATGCAAAAACCGCCACAGGAGACTGTGGCGGTTTTTCTTTGGGGAACTGGGGGAGGGGCTTGTCAGGCCACCGCGGTG
This sequence comes from Variovorax sp. KBS0712, assembly GCF_006323185.2. NCBI lineage: Bacteria > Pseudomonadati > Pseudomonadota > Betaproteobacteria > Burkholderiales > Comamonadaceae > Variovorax > Variovorax sp. KBS0712. The sequence continues at coordinate 174,683 of NZ_VCCD02000004.1, forward strand.
GCGGCCGATTGGGCGCACACGTTGCGCCCGGTGATGGTGAGGCGCAAGCCGCCGCCATGCCATTCGAGCCAGTTGAGATCGACGTACGCGTCGATGTCGCGATCGTCGATGCGATCGGCCTGGCGGCTTTGCAGCAGCTCGACCGTGGCGGGCAGGGCACGTTTCAGGCGTTCGCGCTTCTCCGCTGCATCGGCCGCCTTTTGGGCGGCCCGGGTGGCCTGTAGTTGCTGCTGCTGCTGCGAAGTCGATGCCATTGCTGATCCGTTCCGGAAGCCAAGGAATTAACCCGAATGTACGCCGCTTGTGTGAAGCTGCGCGCATTCTTTTCAACCCTGGAGCCGGAAGTGTCGATTTCGTTGCGCTTGAGCTAAATCTCGTAGTGAGACACCTTGACCTCGTCGCCCAAGGCCTTCTCGACAATCGCGCGCGTCAACGTCGGCGCGAACGACTCGATGAACGCGTAGACATATTTGCGCAGATAGGTGCCGCGCCGCACCGCCAGCTTGGTGAGGTTGATGCCGAACAGCCGCCCCGCATCGAGCGCGCGCAGCTGCGTGTCGCGCTCGGCCTCGTAGGCCACGCCGGCGACGATGCCCACGCCCAGGCCCAGCTGCACATAGGTCTTGATGACGTCGGCGTCCATCGCGGCCAGCACGATGTTGGGCTGCAGGCCGCGCTGTTCGAAAGCCTCGTCGATGCGCGAGCGGCCCGTGAAGCCGGTGTCGTAGGTGATCAGTGGGTGCTGCGTGAGCGCCTCCAGCGTGAGCGGCGCGTCGAGCAGCGGGTGCCCTGGCGGCACGATCACCGAGTGCGTCCAGCGGTAGCAGGGCAGGGCGACCAGCTGCGGGTAGTCGCCCAGCGCCTCGGTGGCGATGCCCACGTCGGCCTCGCCGTCGAGCAGCATCTGCGCGATCTGCTTGGGCGAACCCTGGTGCAGGTGCAGTTTCACGTTCGGGAATTGCGCGCGGAATTCCTGCACCGCCACCGGCATCGCATAGCGCGCCTGCGAGTGCGTGGCCGCCACTGAGAGCAGGCCGCTTTGCTGCGCCACGAACTCCTGGCCCGCGTGCTTGAGGTTGCTGCTCTCCATCAGCATGCGCTCGATGATCGGCAGCACGTGGCCGCCGGGCTCGGTGAGGCCCGTGAGCCGCTTGCCGGCCCGCACGAAGAGCTCGATGCCGAGCTCTTCCTCGAGTTCGCGGATCTGCCGGCTCACGCCGGGCTGCGAGGTGTGAAGGGTGTGGGCGACCTCGGTCAGGTTGAAGCCGCAACGAACGGCCTCGCGTACCGAGCGCAGTTGTTGAAAGTTCATCGGGCGCGCAGGAGGTGAAAAGAGGTCCGGACCCCGGGTCGGGGCCGACCGGCGATTCTCGGCACAAGCGCTTATGCGGGGAACGATGCGTTTGTTGGTTTCACATGAGCAAAACATCTATGAGGCCCTTCTGCGTGAGGAAGTTGATATTTCGCACGACTGTGCTAAAGTTCGCCGCATGGACGCCAAGACCCAGAAAAGCGAACTCACCCGCGCCGCCATCGTCGGCGCGGCGATGCACCTCGCGCTGGCCGAAGGGCTGGAGGCGATCTCGCTGCAGGCCGTGGCGAGCCGGCTGGGGCTGTCCAAGAGCGGCGTGTTCTCGCGCGTGGGGTCGCGCGAGGCGCTGCAGAAGGCCGTCATCGAGGAGTACGGCCGCGGCTTCCTGGCCGAGGTGTTCGTGCCCGCGATGCAGAAGCCCAAGGGCCTGCCCCGCCTCAACGACATCGTCGCGCGCTGGATCGCCCGCACGCGCGACGTCGAAGCGCAGAACGGCTGCCTCTACGTGGCCGGTGCCTTCGAGTTCGACGACCGCGAAGGCGAACTGCGCGACCTGCTCTTCGACGAGATCACGCGCTGGCGTGCCGCGCTGCGCCGTACGGTGCTGCAGGCGGTCGAGACCGGCGAGCTCCAGGTCGACACCGACCCGGCCCAGCTCGTGAGCGAGATCAACGGGATCATGATGAACCAGCTGCACGACGCGCGCTTCCTGCGCGACGGGCATGCGGCCGAGCGCGCGGGCCAGACCTGGCAGCGCCTTCTTTCCAGCTACCGCGCCTGAGGCGCACCCGCAGACGACGGCCACCGCCTCTTCGTTTGCCTTAATTTCGCACCACCGTGCGATAAAAAGGAGAAGCACCATGCTGATCATTGCCCTCTTTCTCGCCGCTTATGCGGTGCTCCTCGGTGTGCGCGGCGTGCAGGACACGCTGCGCAGCCTGCCGCGCAGCAACCAGGACTGGGTCTGGTACTGAGCCCCTGAACGAAAGCCTTCCTCATGACCACCACCACCCACACCACCGCCCGCACCACCGCCCGCACCACCGCCCGCACCACCGCCCCCGTGGGCTACTACAGCGCCAGCCCGTTGATGCGCGCGATGCGCTTCGGCCTCGGCGCGTCGCAGCGCCTGTGGCCTGCCCTCGGCGTGCGCGCGGCCTACCGCGTGTTCGGCACGCCGCTGCCGCCCAAATGGCTGTACCGCGGCCAGCAGCCCGGTGCCGACTGGCGCCGCGAGGCCTGGGCGTTCGAGGACGCGAACCTGGGCATCTACCACCTGGCCGCGCAGGACTCGGGCGCCGAGTCGGCACCGGTCGTGCTGCTGGTGCACGGCTGGGGCGGCCACGCGGGCCAGATGCTGCCGCTCGCACAGGCCGTGGCTGCGCAAGGCCTGCGGCCCGTGCTGCTGGAGATGCCGGCCCACGGCCGCAGCGCGGGCACGGCCAGCAACCTGCCGCAGTTCGCGCGCGCCATCGACTACGTGGCGGCGCGGCTCGGCGCCGACGGGCACGTGCTGCGCGCGGCGGTCGCGCATTCGCTGGGGGCCAATGCGCTGGCCTATGCGGCGGGGCGCGGGCTGCCGGCGCAGCGGCTGGTGCTGCTGGCGCCGCCCGCCTCGCCGCGCGAGTACACGCGCTACTTCGCGCAGGTGTTCGGCCTCAGCGAGCGCACGCGGGCTGGCATGCAGCGCCTGATCGAGGCGCGCGAGGGCATCCTGATGCAGCAGCTCGAGCCCGCCGCCGTGGGCCCGCGCATCGCGCAGCCGACGCTCATCGTGCATGACCGCGACGACCGCGTGAACCGCTTCGCCGACGCCGAGGCCTTTCGCGATGCGATCGCCGGCGCGCGGCTCTTTCCCACGCAGGGCTGGGGCCACCGCCGCATCCTCAAGGAGCAGGCCGTGCTCGCGCAGGTCACGCAGTTCCTGGCGTAGCGGCCGGCGGTCACGTGCGCGTGAAACGGCGCCCCTAAACTGGGCGCCACCCATGGCCTTCGCCATGGACGACACACGCACCGACCACACATGGGCAATCGTTCCTGGCTCTATCTCGAACACAGTCTTCCCGACACCGAAGAAGCATCGGCCGACGAAATCGCCGAAGCTAACAACAACTTCCCCGTGCTCTGGCAGCTCCTGCTGGCCGATGGCGCGGCCGGCGACGCCATCGACCACCAGCGCGTCTTCGGCGATGCGGGCACCGACAACCTCGCCAGCGACGCGCATGCCGCGCTCGCGCGCATCCGGCAGCTGCACGCCTTTGTCGAGCGGCATCCGATGCTGCACACGCTGCCGCAGATCGCGCTGCAGTTCGAAGCCGTGGCGCTGCACCTGGCCGAGCTGATCGACGACACGCCGGAGGGCCGCGCGCTGCGCTTTTCCGCCAACCTCGACGAGCTCTCCTGGTTGGGCGGCGACGCGGACGGCGAGGGCTTCATCGAGCGCAACCGCCGCGAGTGCAATGCACTGTGGGCCGAGGTGCTGCGCTGCATCGACAGCGGCAACCACCCGGGCGTGGACGCGGCACTCGGCATCCAACGTTTCGCCGACTGGGAGGCCTGGGCCTGGCAGTTCGGCTTCGGCAGCCTGTCGCATCCCTACTTTGACGGCTACGAAGAGCCGCGCGACGAGCGCTTTGCCGACTTCGAGCCCGAGGAAGAAGACGAAGACGACGGCGAACGCCCCGACTACGACAACCACCTGGGCGAGGACCTTTGGCGCTTCGAGGTCGACGGCCGCTGGGGCGTGATGCGCCTGGTGTACGACGACGAGGGCGCCAGCCAGCGCACCACCGTGGTCGAGCCCTCGTGGGACGACATCCGCTACGCCGGCGCGGACGATCCGCGCCTGCTCTGGATCTCGCAGGGCGAGCGCTCCGGCCTTCTGCTCGCCGACGCCGAGGCGCCGCGCGTGTTGCTCGAACCGCAGCTCGACGAGGTCTGGGCCTTCGAGGGCGACGTTGCCACGGCCCTGGTCGGCGACCACGTCGGCCTGCTGCGCACCGACGGCAGCTGGCTGCTCGCGCCCTCGGTCGACGAGGTCTGGAGCTTTGTCGAAGGCCGGGTGCGCGCCCGCGTGGGCGAGCGCATCGGGTATGTCGACCTGCAGGGCCAGTGGGCCATCGCGCCGCGGTTCGAAGAGGCTGAAGACTTCACGCCCTTTGGTCTCGCGCCCGCGCGCGGCGACGAGGGCGGCTGGGGGTTGGTGCGCGCGGACGGCGAATGGGCCGTGCCGCCGGATTTCGAAAGCCTTCAGTGGCGCCACGACTGGGAGGGCTTCGACGCCAAGCGCGAGGGCAAGAGCGGGCTGCTCGACGCGCAAGGCCGCGTCGCGATCGAGCCGGTCTACGAACAGGTCGACCTGCTCGAGGAATACCCGATCGAGATCCTGACGACCGAAGACAACGATCCGTCGAACGAGCGCGGCACCCCGGCCCGGCCGAAGCGCTTCGCCGTGGAACGCGCCGACGGCCTGTGCGGCCTGATCGATGGGCAGGGCCGCGTGCTCGTGCCCTTCGACTACGGCCGCTTCGAGACCCTGGAGCCGCTGACCGGCGAGGAGCGCGCGCACGCCATGGTCCGGCGCGACCTGGTGCGCGTGGCGTCCAAGGGCGGGCGCACGGCGAAGAACGCGCCGTGGCTGCGCGGCATCTACGACGTGGCCACCGGCCGCGAGCTGGTGCCGTGCCGGCACCGCACGCTCCAGCCGCTGGCCTGGGGCACGCAGGACTTCGGCTGGCTGGTCGCCGATCCGGTGCCGCGCAGCGCGAAGGTCGAGAAGGGGCAACTCGCGGTGGGCGTGCTGCGCGCCGATGGCGCCGTGCTGCACCCGCAGGCCTACCCGTGGATCACCGCCGCCTTGTCGGTCGCCGACGGCTGGATGGCCGTCGCGGTCCGCTCGCAGCTGTGCAAGCGCTGGAGCGCGGGCGAGCCGGTGCAGGCCGCGCGCAACGACAACGGCCTGTACGTCTGGTTGCACGCCGACGGCCGCGAGCAGGCGCACGCCGAGCACATGGCCGCGCGCCATGCCGCCGGCGACCTGCGGGCCGCCTACGAGCTGGCCTGCCATCTGCGCGACGGCGAGGGCATCGAGGCCGACCCGCGCGAAGCCCTGCGCTGGATGGCACGCGCCGCCGGCGTGCGCGAGCCCGGCGACGCCCCCGCCACCGCGTTGCCCGACGGCCTGCCCGTGGCGATGTGCGAGCTCTCGAAGATGCTGCGCTGGGACACGGCCGGCCTCGGCGCCGAACCCGCCCTGGCGCGCGCCTGGCTGCTGCACGCCATCGCCCATGGCGGCGAGGACGACGCCGCCACGCACGCCCATCTCGGCTACATGCTGACGGAAGGCGAGGGGGGCGGGCGCGACCTGGAAGGCGGCATGCGGCACTACGAACGGGCCGCCAAGCAGAACAACACGATGGCGCTCTACAACCTCGGCCTGGCGTACAAGCTCGGCGAACCGGGAGAGCCCGACCTGGCGCGTGCGATCGGCTACTTCCGCCGTGGCCACGAAGCCGGCGACGTCAGCGCCACGATGCAGCTCGGCCGCACGCTGTGCCTGCACGCAGGGGCGTTGGCCGAACAGGGCCAGGGAGAAACGGAAGTGAAGGCCTTGTACGCCGAAGCCCTCTATGCGCTGCAGAAGGTGGCGGAGGACAGTACGCAGCGCCAGCAGGGCTGGGCCTGCTACGAGCTGGGCTGGATGCGCATGCAGGGCCAGGGCGGGCCGGAAGACGCGGCAGCCGCCGAGCGCTGGCTGCTCACCGGTGCCGCGCTCGATGACTGCGAAGAGAACCTGGAGAGCCAGCGCGCCTGCGTGGAATCTCTGGCGGAGCAGTTCTACGGCGACCGCGAAAGTCCGCTCTTCGACGAGGACAAGGCCCGCGCGTGGACGCAGCGGCTGGAGGCGCTGCCCGCTGCGGCCCCGGACCAACCGGCGTGAGCCGGTTGATCGGGGTTCTGGCGCTCAGCGCGCCGGAACCGGATCGGGCAGTTCGATCTTGATGTCCAGCACTTCGAGGTTGTCCTGGGTTTCCAGGTGCACCTTGATGTCGTCGGCGTTGATCGACACGTACTTGGAAATCACCGCCACCAGCTCGCGCTGGAGCTCGGGCAGGTAATCGGGGCGCTTCTTGCCGCTGAGGCTGGAGCGCTCGTGAGCGAGGATGATCTGCAGGCGCTCCTTGGCGACGCTCGCAGTCTTCTTCTTCTCACCAAGCAGGAACGAAAGAAACGACATGCCTACTTGCTCCCGAAAATCCGTTTGAAGAAGCCCGGCTTCTCGGCTTCGACGAAGCGCATCGGCTTGTCTTCGCCAAGGAAGCGCGCGACCACGTCGCTGTACGCCTGGGCCACGTCGGTGTCCTTGTCGTGGATGGCGGGCACGCCCTGGTTGGAGGCGTGCAGCACGCTTTCCGACTCGGGGATCACGCCGATCAGCTTGATGCGCAGGATGTCCTGGATGTCTTCCAGCGAGAGCATCTGGCCGCCGGCCACCCGGTTCGGGTTGTAGCGCGTGATCAGCAGGTGTTCCTTGATCGGCTCGCCGCCGTCCTTGGCGCGCTTGGTCTTGCTGCTGAGCATGCCCAGGATGCGGTCCGAGTCGCGCACCGAGGAGACTTCGGGGTTGGTGACGATCAGCGCCTCGTCGGCGAAGTGCATCGCCATCATGGCGCCGGTCTCGATGCCCGCGGGGGAGTCGCAGACGATGTAGTCGAAGTCCATGGCGGCCAGGTCGGTCAGCACCTTCTCCACGCCGTCCTGCGACAGGGCTTCCTTGTCGCGCGTCTGCGAGGCGGCCAGCACGAACAGGTTGTCGCACTGCTTGTCCTTGATGAGCGCCTGGCTCAGGTTGGCCTCGCCCTGGATCACGTTGATGAGGTCGTACACCACGCGGCGTTCGCAGCCCATGATCAGGTCGAGATTGCGCAGGCCCACGTCGAAGTCGATCACGGCCGTCTTCTTGCCGGCGAGCGCAAGGCCCGACGCGAAGCTGGCGCTCGTGGTCGTCTTGCCGACGCCGCCCTTGCCCGAGGTCACCACCACAATTTTGGCCATCGCCATTCCTTCTTGTTTCGATTCAGTTGTCGATTGATGCTCAGCGCTGCCGCGTTCCTGGTTTTTCATCAGGGAATCGCGTCGATCGCTATTTTTTTGCCGTCCAGGCGCACCTGGGCGGGCTTGCCCAGCACGGGCTCGGGCAGCGGCACTTCGTTCGTGCGGTAGATGCCCGCAATGGCCACCAGCTGCGCTTCCATGCAGGTCGAGAAGATCCGCGCCTCGGTGTTCCCGCGCGCGCCGGCAATGGCCTTGCCGCGCAGCGGCGCGTACACATGCACGTTGCCGTCGGCGATGACTTCGGCGCCGAAGCTCACGATGGCCGTCACCACCACGTCGCCGCCGCGCGCGTAGATCTGCTGGCCCGAGCGCAGCGGCTTGTCGATCAGCAGCGTGCCGTTGGCCGGCACCGGCAGCTCGCGCACGATCTGCGGGGCTTCCGACGGCGCGGGCGCCTCGGCGGGCGGGGCCGGCGGGCGGGGCGCGGGGGCCGCGGGCATGGCGGCCACCGACAGGCCGGCTTCACGCGCCGCGGCATGCTGCTCGGGGCTGCCGCCACGCACGGCGATCGGCTGGGTCTGGTGGCGCGCCAGCAGGCTGCGCAGGGCGGCAAAGTCGATTTCGGGGGCGTCGGTGCCGCCCTCGGCCGCCTGTTCCTGCAGCAGCGAGAGGTCGATCACCACCGGCTCCTGCTCGAAGAAGTCGGGCGAATCCGCCAACTGGGCGTCGAGCGCCTCGGCCAGCACGTCGAGGTCGGCTGTCTTGAGGATCACTGCGATCAGCGGCAGTGTGGCGCTCTTGAATTCGAAAACCGCCTTGGTACGAGCGGCGGAAACATCGGCCATTGGAAAACGTGTGTGAACGTCGGTGCGAAAAGCGTTGGAGTCTAACGGGCGCCGGCCAAAGCCCGATGGCCGGCGCTGTGTTCACTGACCCCGCACAACAGTTATTGCACGAGGTTTCACTTTGTCTGCGCTCAGGCGTTGCGCGAACGGCCCAGCAGGGCGTAGAGGATGATGGCCCCGAAAGTGGCGGTTCCGATGCCGCCGAGCGCGAAGTCGCCGAACTTCAGCGTGAAGTCGCCGGTGCCGATGATCAGCGTGATGGCGGCCACGATCAGGTTCTTGTTCTGCGAGAAATCGACCTTGTTGTCGACCCAGATCTTGGCGCCCGCAATGGCGATCAGGCCGAACACCACGATGCTCACGCCGCCCATCACCGGCAGCGGAATGGCCTGGATCAGCGCGCCGAACTTGGGGCTGAAGCCCAGGATGAGCGCAATGAAGGCCGCCACCACGAACACCGCCGTCGAGTAGATGCGCGTGGCCGCCATCACGCCGATGTTCTCGGCGTAGGTGGTCACGCCCGTGCCGCCCGCGGCGCCGCTCACCACCGTGGCGATGCCGTCGCCGATGAAGGCGCGGCCCATGTACGGGTCGAGGTTGCGCCCGGTCATGGCCGTCACGGCCTTCAGGTGGCCGAGGTTTTCCGCCACCAGGATGATCGCCACGGGCGCGATCAGCAGCATCGCGTTGGCCGTGAACACCGGCGCCGTGAAGGTCGGCAGGCCGAACCAGGCCGCGTTGGCGATGCCGCTGAGGTCGACCGGCTTGCCCAGGCCCATGCCGTTGGTGAGCGCGGCGTACACCAGCGTGGCCAGGATCAGGCCGATGAGGATCAACAGGCGCTGCACCATGCCGCGCGTGAACACCGCCACCAGGCCCACGCACAGGAAGGTCACGGCCTGCATCCACGAGTCGAAGTTGCTGGCCGCCATGTTCTTGATGGGAATGCCCGCCAGGTTCAGCCCGATCACCGCCACCACGGCGCCCGTGACCACGGGCGGCATGAAGCGTTCGATCCAGCCCGTGCCCACGGCCTGCACGATGGCCCCGATCAGGATGTAGACCACCCCGCAGGCCACGATGCCGCCCAGGGCCACCGCGATGTTGGCGTTGGGCCCCTTGCCGGCGTAGCCGCTGGCCGCGATCACCACGCCGATGAAGGCGAAGCTCGAGCCCAGGTAGCTGGGCACCTTGCCGCCCGTCACGAGGTAGAAGATGAGCGTGCCGATGCCGCTCATCAGGATCGCGATGTTGGGGTTGAAGCCCATCAGGATCGGCGCCAGCACCGTGGCGCCGAACATGGCGATCACGTGCTGGATGCCCATCGCGCCGGTCTGCAGCCAGGGCAACCGCTCGTCGGGCGCGATGACCGCGCCGTTGGCCAGTGTGGACACCGGCTTTTCAGTCCAGTTGAACATGTGTTTTCTTCTCCTCGGTTGGTGTGTGTTTGGGGGGTCGACGCGCTCCCTGGGGCGAGATTGTGGTCGATCCACCCCGTGCTGAACACGGGTGCCACCCGCAAGAGGCGTACCAGCGGGAGAAGAAAGAAAAGAAGCGCCCCGGGGGCGCGCCCGCGCTCAGCGCGGCTGCAGCACCGCCATGGTGATGCGCGAGACGCAGGTCAGCTCGCCCGCCTCGTTCGTCAGGTCGATCTGCCAGACCTGCGTGGTGCGCCCGCGGTGCACCGGCCGTGCCGTGCCAATGACCCAGCCGCTGGTGGCCGAGCGGATGTGGTTGGCGTTGATGTCCAGGCCCACGGCGCGGTCGCCCTCGGGGGCCGAGTAGTGCGCGCCGCAGGAGCCCAGCGTCTCGGCCAGCACCACCGACACGCCGCCGTGCAGGATGCCGTAGGGCTGGCGGGTGCGCTCGTCCACCGGCACGCGGGCGCGGATGAAGTCGTCGCCCACCTCCAGGAATTCGATGCCCAGGGCGGCCACGGCCGTGCCCACGTGGTTGGCGGTCAGCGATTCGACCGAGATCTCTTTCTTCCAGATACGCATGCAGGGGTCTCCGATACAGGGGGTGCGAGGGCACTATAGCGACGACGGCTGACAACCGCAGTCGCCTTTGCGTGCTACCTTGGCCCGATGACCTTCCCTTCGGTGCGGCGGTGGCTCCTGGGCTCGGTGGCGGTGCTGCTGCTGGGCATCGGCGCGCTGGCGCTCGTGGTGGCCGCGCGCCTGCCCGACGACGAGGAGGTGGCGGCCCGCATCGCCGCCGGCTTCTCGCAGCGCTACGGCGTCGAGCTGACCGTGGGCGGCGCCCACTGGTCGCTGTGGCCGGTGCCCGTGCTGGCGCTGTCCGAGCTGGCGACCGACCAGCCCCAGCCCATCACCCTGCGCCGCGTGAGCGTGCGGCTGCACCTGTGGCCGCTGCTGCTGCGCCGCGAGGTGGCGATCGACGAGATCGCGCTCGAGAGCCTGGTGCTGCCGCGCGCCTCGGTGCGCGCCTTCCGGGACAAGGGCCCCGAGCCGCAGGAAAGCGAGCGCATCGTGCCGCTGCCCGCGCCCTGGACCCTGGCGCCCGTGCCGGTGGAGCGCGTGCGCTGGCGCGACGTGGTCTGGATCGACCGCCGCGACATCGCGCTTGCCTACGACGGCGAGGTGACGTTCGACGACAACTGGCGCCCTCGCAACCTGCGTCTGGAGCGCGCCGGCGCCGCGACGCCCGTGCGCCTGCGGCTGGACCGCGAGGGCACGGAAGACCGCTGGCGCACCCGCATCGACGCGGGCGGCGGCACGTGGAACGGGCAGGCGCGGCTCGAGGTGCTGCCTGAAGGGCGGGGCTTGCGCGTGTCGGCCGAACTCGACCCGCGCCAGGTCGACATCGAGGCGCTGGTGCAGGCCTTCGGGCGCCGGTCGGCGGTGGCCGGCAAGGTCTCGGGCCACACCTCGCTGGTGGCCGAGGCCCGCGAGGTGGGCGCGCTGATCCGCGGCCTGCACACCCGCACCACCTTCTCGGTGCAGCCCGCCACGCTGACCCGGCTCGACCTGGCCAAGGCCGTGACCACCGCCGGCATCAGCCGCGGCGGCACCACGGCGCTGGACGAGCTCACCGGCACGCTCGACACCCAAGGCACCGAAGACGGCATCGTGATGCGCTACACGAACCTCAAGGCGCGCTCGGGCGTGCTCACCGCGAGCGGCAACCTGCGGCTGTTCAACCGCCAGATGTCGGGCGAGATGGCGGTGGACCTGGTCGATGGCGTGGTCGGCGTGCCGCTGAAGATCGGCGGCAGCGTGGCCGAGCCCGAGGTGTCGATGACCGGCGGCGCGCTCGCGGGGGCGGCCGTTGGCAGTGCGGTGCTGCCGGGGGTGGGTACGGCGATCGGGGCGCGTGTGGGGCAGCAGGTGGAGAAGCTGTTCGGTGGGGATGAGCCGGCGAAGAAGACGGCGCCGAAGCCGCCTGCATCGCAGCGCTGACTGGCTGCTGTTGGTTCAGGGCGTGTGCCCAGGCCACCGGGTACTTCCCTCCGCGAATGTCCCCCGGGGCTTCGCCCCTCCTCCTTGATTTCGCTGCGGGAAGCACCCAGTGTCCTGGGCACGGGACACGCTGTGGGTGCTCGCCGATCAGGAGAACGCCTTGATCACTGCCGGCACCGTCAGCACCGCCGTGTAGTAGCCCATGAACTGCACGCCGGTGTTGAAGCCGATGGCGCGCGACAGCAGGCCGCCGAGTAGGCCCATCGTGAGGATCACCAAGAGGCCGAGCAATTGGCCTTCCCACACGCTGATCACCACGATCAACCCGACGAAGGTCGCGATGATCGCCTCGTGGCTCACCTTGCGCGAGACGAACAGCGCCGCGCGGCGCGCGAAGTTCATCGTGAAGGGGTAGGCCACCAGCGCCGCGAGCACCACGGCCAGCATGCCGTAGCCGAGGAACTCCCAGTGGTTCAGCAGGTTGTGCAGGTTGTGGGTCTGGCCCGTGGCCGAGTCGATGGTGAACACCGGCGGCGCATTGAAGAGCGGCGCGGCGGGGCCGGCCGCCACGGGGCTCAGCGGCAGGCCGATGGCGATCAGCGGGATCAGCGCCTCGGCGATGTAGGTGGCCTCGGTCACGCCGTTGCGCGCGGCCAGCGTGGTGGTGAGGCGGTGGTACGCATGCTTGATGCGCGAGCCCACCAGCTCGCCCAGCACCACCGTCATCGCCACGGGGCTGAACACGAAGGTGGCGCTGGAGATCGCGGCGGTCGCGAAGGTCCACTTCACCTGGCCGCGGTCGAGCACCTTGAACGGGTTCGGGAAGTAGCCCGACCAGCCCTTCACGTCGGGTGCGAGCGAGAAGGTGCGGACCTTGTCGCGCTTCATGCGCGCACGCGCCGCGGGCGAGATCACCGAGAACAAATCGGCCACCAGCGGCCCGATGGCGATGCCCAGGAAGTAGCTGATGCTGAGCTTCACGCCGTACTTGCCGGTGAGCGCCTGCAGCGCCACGATCACCATCACGAACGGCACCAGCGTGGCCACCGAGGCCCAGCGCCCGCTCGAGAAGTAGGCGATGGCCACGGCCGCCACCACGAAGATCCACGGCGCCGCCTTGGTGATGGCCGCGCCGTACGGCGCCAGCAGCACTGCGAACAGCACGGCCAGCGGCACCGCGAGAAACGCCGCGATGATCGCGCCCGACACCATCTTGCGCAGCGCGATGTGCGGCACGCCCAGGTTGCGCAGCACGTTGGCGTCCTGCAGCAGCGGCGTGGCCATGGTGTCGCCCGGAATGCCCAGCAGCGCGGTGGGCACCGCGTGCGTCATGTGCTTGGCCACGGCCGCCGCCAGGAAGAAGGTGAACACGCCTTCGGGCGGCACGCCCAGCAGCACCACCAGCAGGGTGAGCGGTGCGAGCGTGGTGGTTTCGTCGGTGCCCGAGACGAGGCCGATGGCCGCGAACACGATGGCGCCCACGAGGCCCATGCCGGTGGCGACGAGGATCTGGTTGAAGAGAGCTGCGTCGATCACGAGGCGGCTCCTTCGGCGGCCTTGGCGGCCTGGGGCTTGTACGACGCGAACAGCTCGTAGATCTCGAGCTCCTTCATCTCGCGCACCACCACCGGCGGCAGGTCGTCCACCGAGCCCAGGTCGCCGTGCTCGGCGGCCAGCTCGGCCAGCACCTCCTCGCGCCAGCGCGGATCGGCGGCGGTGCCTTCGACCACTTCGCGCTTGGGCGCGAAGAGCTTCGCGCAGATCAGCCCCGAGACGACGCAGCCACCGAGGCCCGCGAGCATCGCGTAGGCGCGCGCCAATTCAGGCGTGCTCACCACGCTCGCGAGCACGCGGCTCGCCACGAGGTAACCCGTGAGGCTCACGGCGACGCCGATCGCGATCGACCACGCGAGGTGGCCCAGGTCGGCCGTGTCGCCCCATATCTCCACCAGCCGCCAGCGGGCGGGCGTTGCACTGTCTGCGTTCATTCGAGTTGTCTCCGTCTGTGGTTGTGTGACGGCCGCGTGCGCGACCGCCGCGGTGTCGGCCGCGGACCGTGGTGCGGGAGGCTCCCGCGTTGCTTACTTCTTGCGCAGCGCGTCGAGCAGCGCCACGGCGCGGTCGGTGCGCACGTCGTGCTCGGCGGCCATCTGTTTGGCGATGGCGTCGATCTCGTCGCCGGTGGCGCCCGCGACGAGCGCGATGTTGCGGGCGTGCAGCGCCATGTGGCCGCGCTGGATGCCTTCGGTGGCGAGCGCGCGCAGGGCGCCGAGGTTCTGCGCGAGGCCCACGGCCACGGCGACTTCGCCGAGCTCCTGCGCCGACTTCACGTCGAGGATCTTCAGCGCGAGCCGTGCGAGCGGGTGCGTCTTCGTCGCACCGCCGACCAGGCCCACCGGCATCGGCATCTCGATGGTGCCGACCAGCGCGCCGCCTGTGTCCTTCTCCCACGTGGTGAGCGAGGTGTAGCGCCCGCTGCGGCAGGCGTACGCATGCGCGCCGGCTTCCACCGCGCGCCAGTCGTTGCCCGTCGCGACGATCACCGGGTCGATGCCGTTCATGATCCCCTTGTTGTGCGTCGCCGCGCGGTACGGGTCGATGGCCGCGAAGGTGTAGGCGTCGATCACGCCTTCGACCACCTCTTCGCCGCTGCGCTCGCGCGTGGCCAGCACGGAAGGCGCAAGCCGCACGCGCGCACGCGCCAGCCGCAGGTCGGCCAGGTTCGACAGGATGCGCAGGCGCACCGTGCCGCCGGTGAGCTTCTCGACCAGCGGCGACACCGCCTCGGCCATCGTGTTGACCGTGTTCGCGCCCATCGCGTCGCGCACGTCGACGATCAGGTGCATCACCACCATCGCGCCGCGCGGCGTGTCGCCGAACACGTGCACCTCGATGTCGCGGCAGCCGCCGCCCAGGCCGATCAGCACCTTGTCGCGGCTGTTCGCCACGGCCAGGATCTCGTCGCGCGCACGCAGCAGCGCCAGCCGCGCACCGTACGGGTCGGTGATGCCGATCACCTGCACCTGCGCCCGCATCAGCGGGCCGGTGCTCGAGGCCTCGAAGCCGCCGCCTCCGCGCGCCAGCTTGGCCATGAACGAGGCGGCGGCGACCACCGAGGGTTCTTCCACCGCCATCGGCACGAGGTAGTCGCGCCCGTTCACGGTGAAGTTGCCGGCCACGCCCAGCGGCAGCTCGAAGGTGCCGATCACGTTCTCGACCATGCCGTTGGCGCGCTCCACGCCCAGCGCGCCGGGCTGCGCGAGCAGCGCCACCTCGTCGTCGGTGAGCGCGGCTGCCTGTGCGATGTGGGCCAGGCGTTGGGCGGGCGTGAGTGCGCGGAAATTGGGAATGCGGGAATCGGCGGCCATCGGTGCGTGTCTCTTCGGAAGGTGAATTCGGGAGCAGGCAATTTAGGCCGGCTGTACCGCCCGCGGAAGGCACAGTTTGGCGGGACAGTGCGGACAGTGGTGCGCCGCCACGCCTCGCTGTGTCACAGTCCAAGCCCATGACCACGATCGCCGATTCGCTCGCCGACACCCTCGCGCGCCAGATCGCGAGCGGCGCCTACAAGGCCGGCGACAAGCTGCCCTCGCTGCGCGAACTCGCACAGCTGCACGGCTACGCCAAGAACACCGTGGTGGCCGCCTTCGAGCTGCTGGTGTCGCGCGGCCTCGTCGAGCCGCGGCGCGGATCGGGCTACTACGTGCTGGCGCAGGCCACGGCCACGCCCAAGCCCGCCGAGGACGACGCGGGCAGCCTCGGCCGCGCGATGGACATCGTGTGGCTCATGCGCGAGCAGCTCAAGACCCAGCCCGATGCGGTGGCCGTGGGCGACGGCTTTCCGCCCGTCGAATGGCTGGCCGACGTGCGGCTGGACAAGTACCACCCGAAGGTCGTGCGCACGGGGCTCGGTGCGCTGTTCCGCTACGGCAGCCGCTTCGGCTACGCGCCATTGCGCGACCACCTCGTGCGCAAGCTGGCGGACTTCGGCATCGGCGCCGAGCCGCGGCAGATCGTGCTCACGCACGGCGCCAACGAGGCGATGGACATCGTCATCCGTTATTTCGTGCCGCCCGGCGGCAAGGTGCTGGTGGACGACCCGGGCTACTACCCGCTGTTCGGCAAGCTCAAGCTCGCGGGTGCGCAGATGCTGGCGGTGCCGCGCCTGGCCGACGGGCCCGACCTCGAGGTGCTGGAGCAGCTGCTCATCGCCGAACGGCCGCGCCTGTTCTTCACGCAGTCGCTCGCGCACAACCCCACGGGCTCCGACATCTCGCCGGCCAAGGCCTTTCGCGTGCTGCAGCTGGCGCAGAAGTACGACCTGCTGATTGTCGAGAACGACCCGCTGGCCGACTTCAAGCCCACGGCGCTGCCGCGGCTCTCGGCGCTCGACCAGCTCGAGCGCACGATCTACATCGGCAGTTTTTCCAAGTCGTTCTCGGCCGCACTGCGCGTGGGCTTCATCGCTTGCGGCGCCGACCTCGCGAGCGACCTCGCCGACCTGAAGGCGCTGATCCACGTGAGCAGCTCGGAGTACAGCGAGCGCACGGTCGACGTCATCCTGAGCGAGGGCCACTACCAGCGGCACCTCAAGCGGCTGCAGCAGCGGCTGGGCGAGGCCACGCGCGACGCGCTGAAGCTGTTCGACGCCGTGGACGCCGAGGTCTTCGCACGCAGCCCGCAGTCGCTCTACATCTGGGCCGCGCTGCCCGGCGTGGAGGACTCGCTGGCCTTCGCGAAGGAACTGCTGCCGCGCAAGATCGTGATGGCGCCGGGGCGCATCTTCAGCGTCGACTCGACGCAGGTCTCGCGCTGGTCGCGCTTCAATGTGGGCGCCATGGCCGACCCGCGCTTTGCGAAGGCGCTGCGCACCGCGCTGCGGCGGCGCGCCTGAACTAGCCCTTGAAGGTGCCGTGCCGGCCCGCACCGCCGGCAAAGCGTGCGGCGCCGGCTTCGCCTTCGGCCGCGACGATCGGCACGCCCTGCGCGCCTTCGCGGCGCAGCGCCTCGGCCAGCGGCAGGTCCCACTGCTCGAAGGCGGAGCGGCGGTCGGCCAGCATGCATTGCTGCGGAAAGGCGGCGATCTGCCGCGCCAACTCCTGCGCTGCAGCGAGCGCACCGCCCGGCGGCGTGGTGCGGTTCACCAGGCCCATCGCCAGCGCCTCGGCCGCGGAAACGGGCCGGCCCGTGAGGATCAGGTCGAGCGCACGTCCCATGCCCACGAGGCGCGGCAGCCGCACGGTGCCGCCGTCGATCAGCGGCACGCCCCAGCGGCGGCAGAACACGCCGAACACCGCGTCGTCGTCGGCCACGCGCAGGTCGGCCAGCAGCGCCAGCTCGAGCCCGCCCGCCACCGCGTAGCCGTTCACCGCCGCGATCAGCGGCTTGGACAGCGCCATGCGCGTCGGGCCCATCGGGCCGGCGCCGCCGCCGTCGGGGTCGAGCTCGTTGCGGCGCGCCGGGTCGCCCACCGCGCCCAGGTCGGCACCCGCGCAGAAGTGGCCGCCGGCGCCCGTCAGCACGGCCACGCGCAAGGCGTCGTCGGCCTCGAAGCGTTCGAAGGCCGCGCGCAACGCGGCGGCCACCACGCCGTCCACGGCGTTGCGTTTGTCGGGACGGTTCAGCGTGAGCGTGCAGACGGGGCCGTCCGCTTCGAAGGTCACGCAGGGTGGGGTGGACATGGGCGGCGTCTCCGGGAAGTTGAAATGGCGGGTGGCCCGGCCATCGTAGAAAACATTCCCGGGTTCTCCAACCCCGCCGCGTTCAGGTGGCGCGGATCACGTCCGCATCGCCCGGCGCCGGCGCATGCAGCCGCGCCACCTCGACCGCGCGCCGCGTGAGCACGGCGCGCTGGTTGATGTAGCCCTTGTCGGTGATCTCGCCCGCGTCGAGGCTGGGCGGTTCGGCCAGCACCAGCGCGCAGGCCGGGCACTGCGACGAGCCCGCGCCTTCGTCGCGCAGGGCGCGCAGCACCCCGGCGATGCGCGCAGCCAGCGCCTCGGGCGCGAGGGCGGCGCCTTGCGGGCTGGCGAACACCAGCATGCCGATCGCGTCGCGGTCGTGGCCCGTGAGCACGATGTCCTGCACATGCGGCGCCAGCAGCGACACCAGCTTCACGCGCAGCGTGCCCACCGACACCCAGGTGCCGGTCGAGAGCTTGAAGTCTTCCGCCACGCGGCCGTTGAAGATCACGCCCTGCGTCGGGTCGCCGGGGTTCGCGAGAAAGCCCGCGTCGCCGATGCGGTAGTAGCCCTCGGCATCGAAGGCGCTGGCGGTCTCGCGTGGCGCGTCGCGGTAGCCGGGGAACACCGAGACGCCCTTGACGCGCATCTCCAGCTTCTCGCCGTTGGGCACGAACTTCAGTTCCAGCCCCGGCAGCGGCGCGCCGATGCAGCCGGCGCCGTCGAGCTGCCAGTGCGCCGAGGTGATGGTGGGCGAGGTCTCGGTCGCGCCCCACGAGGTCGTGAGCCACAGCGGGCGCGCGGGCCGCACGCGCCGCGCCACGGCTTCGAGGCGCTGCCAGGTCGAAGGCGCGAGCGCTGCCGCTGCGTAGAAGGCGAGGCGCAGGCGCGAGAACACTTCGGCGGCGAGTGCGTCGTCGGCTTCGAGAAAGGGCAGCAGCATGTCGAAGCCGCGCGGCACGTTGAACAGCAGCGTGGGTTTCACCTCGCGCAGGTTGCGCACGGTCTTCTCGATGAGCCCGGGCGCGGGCCGACCCTCGTCGATGTAGAGCGCGCCGCCGTGGCACAGCACCATGTGCAGGTTGTG
The DNA here is from genome assembly GCF_006323185.2 of Variovorax sp. KBS0712. Lineage (NCBI taxonomy): Bacteria > Pseudomonadati > Pseudomonadota > Betaproteobacteria > Burkholderiales > Comamonadaceae > Variovorax > Variovorax sp. KBS0712. The sequence continues at coordinate 193,084 of NZ_VCCD02000004.1, forward strand.
GTTCGCGCCGAAGGTGTGGCTCCACGGCAGCCAGTCGACCAGCACGGGCTTCTCTTGCGCGAGGAAGCGCCAGGTCTGCGCCATCATCTGCTGGTTGGCGCACAGCATGCGGTGCGTGTTGATCACCACCTTGGGCTGGCCGGTGGAGCCGGAGGTCAGCAGATACTTGGCGTGCGTGTCGGGGCCCACGGCGGCGAAGGCCTGCATGACGGCGGGTGTTTCCTTCGCGTCGAGCAACTGGTCGAAAGCCAGCGCGCCCGGATGCGTGTTGGCGTGGCGGCTGAACACCGTGACCGCCTCGACGCCGCAGTCGGCGAGCGATGCGCCGTACACCTTCGCGTCGGAGGCGTAGATCAGCCCGGGCTGCAGCGCCTTCAACATGCCGTGCAGCCGCGACGGGTCTTTCGCCATGCGCGAGTAGGCGCTGGACAGCGAGCAGGCCGTGCGGCCGATGTGCATCGTCGCGAGCATCAGCACGGCATGGTCGATGGCGTTGTCCGAGAGGATCACGACCGGTCGGCCGGCGGGCAGGTCCAGGTCGAGCAGGCCTTGCGCCACGGCGCCGACGGCGGCGCGCAGTGCGCGGTAGTCGAGGCTGCGCCAGCCTTCGCCGCTTTCGTCGCGCTCGGCGAAGGCCAGCGCGTCGGGGGTCTCGCGCGCCCAACGCTCGATCCATTCGCCGATGCAGCGCGCATACGGCTGCAGCGCCGTCGGCGAGCGCAGCACGAACGAGCCGTCGTCGAAGTCGATGCGCACCGTGCGGGGCGGCGCGACCAGGGTGTCGTCGAGAAGAAAGTCGGTCATGTCAATCCAGCGTACCTGTCTCGGCCTTGGCGCGAATCAGGTTCAACAGCAGGGTGTCGCGCGCGGCTTCGAGGTCGGCGGTGTGGCGCGTGCCCAGGGCGTCGTCCACGCCTTGCACCACCTGCTGCTTCAATGCGTCCGTCATCGACGGCGCGCCCAGGTCCCTCCACCAATCTTCGATGGGCCCGCCCAGGTGCGCGAGCAGGTGCTCGATGCCGCCCGCACCGCCCGAGAGGTGCAGGTTCATGAACGGTCCCATCACGGCCCAGCGCAGGCCGGGGCCGTGCGCGATGGCGGTGTCGATGTCGGCCACGCTCGCCACGCCTTCGTTGACGAGGTGAAATGCTTCGCGCCACAGCGCGGCCTGCAGCCGGTTCGCGATGTGGCCTTTGACCTCGCGCTTCACGTGGATCGGCCGCTTGCCGATGGCGGCGTAGAAGGCCATCGCGCGGGCGATGGTGTCGGGCGAGGTCTGCTCGCCGCCGATCACCTCGACCAGCGGAATCAGGTGCGGCGGGTTGAACGGATGCCCCAGCACCACGCGCTGCGGGTGCACGCAGCCCGACTGCACACCGCTGATCGCCAGGCCCGACGAGCTCGACGCGAGGACCGTCTCCGGCGGCGCGGCCGCGTCCATGCGGCGGAACAGGTCGATCTTGAAGTCCATGCGCTCGGGGCCGTTCTCCTGCACGAAGTCGGCCACGGCCACGGCGTCTTCCAGGCTGTCGTGGAAGCGCAGGCGGTCGACCGAGGCGCCCTCGGCCAGGCCGAAGCGCGCCAGCGTCGGCCAGTGCTGCGCCACGGCGGCGCGCAGCCGGTCTTCGGCGCCGGGCGAGGGGTCGGTCGCGTTCACGTCGAGCCCGTGCGCGAGGAAATGCGCGGCCCAGCTCGCGCCGATCACGCCGGTGCCGACGACGGCGACGCGCTTCACGTCGGTGGTGAGGTTCATGCCGATTTCCACCGCGCGCAGCGGCTCTCCGTCTTGGTGGTCCACGCGGCTTCGCCGGGGATGTTCTCGATCACCTTGTAGTAGTCCCACGGCTCCTTCGACTCGGCCGGCGCCTTCACCTGCATGAGGTGCATGTCGTGCACCATGAGGCCGTCGTCGCGCAGCCAGCCGCCCTTGACGAACATGTCGTTGAACTTCGTCTTGCGCAGCTGCGCCATCACCTTGTCGGCGTCGTCACTGCCCGCGGCCTTCACGGCCTGCAGGTACTGCAGCGCGGCCGAGTAGTCGCCGGCGTGGAAGGAGGAGGGCATGCGCTTGTGCTTGTCGAAGAAGCGCCGCGCCCAGGCGCGCGACTCGGGGCTCTGGTTCCAGTACCAGCTGTCGGTGAGGTACATGCCCTGCGAGGCCTTCAGGCCCAGCGCGTGCACGTCGTTGATGGTGATGATCATGCCGGCGAGTTTCATGTTCTTGCTGATGCCGAACTCCGCCGCCGACTTGATGGCGTTCACCGTGTCGCCGCCCGCATTCGCGAGCGCCAGCACCTGCGCCTTCGAGCTCTGCGCCTGCAGCATGAACGAGGAGAAGTCGCTCGCGCCCAGCGGGTGCTTGACCGAACCCGCCACCGTGCCGCCGCTGGCCTGCACGGTCTTGGTGGCGTCGCCTTGCAGCGCTGCGCCGAAGGCGTAGTCGGCCGCCACGAAGTACCAGCTCTTGCCGCCGGCCTTGACCACCGCGCTCGCGGTGCCGCGCGCCATGGCCACCGTGTCGTAGGCGTAGTGCACGGTGTAGGGCGAGCAGTACTCGTTGGTCAGGCTCGACGCGCCCGAGCCCACCACGAAGTACGGCTTCTTCTTGTCGGCCGCCACGCCGGCCATGGCGATGGCCGCGCCCGAGTTCACGCCGCCGATCAGCATGTCGACCTTGTTCACGTCGAGCCATTCGCGCGCCTTGGCGGCGGCGATGTCGGGCTTGTTCTGGTGGTCGGCCGTGACCAGCTCGATCTTCTTGCCATTGATGGCGCCGCCCATGTCGGCGATGGCCATGCGGATGGCTTCGGCGCCGGCCGGGCCGTCGTAGTCGCGGTACAGGCCCGACATGTCGCTGATGAAGCCGATGCGGATGGTGTCGTCGGACACCTGGGCCGATGCGCCCGATGCGAATGCGGCGGCGAGTGCGAGAGCCAGGGCGGTGCGGGGAATGTTCATGTGCGTGTCTCCGTTCGTTGTTCTCGTGCGTCTTCAGCCCAGCGCGAACTCGGGCCGCGGGCCGCCCACGCGCGGCAGGCCCATGATCTGGCGCGCCTCGGCCGGCGTGGCCACTTCCATGTCGAGCTCGCGGATCACGCGCACGATGCGCTCGGTGAGCTGCACGTTGGTGGCCAGCTCGCCGTGGCGGAAGTAGAGGTTGTCTTCCAGCCCCACGCGCGCATGGCCGCCCAGCAGCAGCGCCGCCACGTTGGCTTCGAGCTGCGACATGCCGATGCCGCTCACGCCGAAGATGGCGCCCTTGGGCAGCGTGTCGACCATCATCTGCAGGTTGCGCGGCGAGTACGGCATCGCGTTCTGGAAGTTGCGGTGCACGTTCATCACGAGGTTGATGAAGTAGGGCTCGTCGTCATGGCCTTCCTCGATCAGCGTGGTCGTGTCCTGCAGGATGTGCGTGGGGCTGAACACCTCCCACTCGGGCTTGATGCCGCGCGCCTTCATGCCGGAGGCCAGCTCGCGCCCGCGCGTGATGGGCGTGTCCATCAGGATCTGCTTGCCTTCGAAGCTCAGGTTGAGCGTGGTGGCGTCCAGCGTGCACATCTCGGCGCCGGCGTCCATGCCCTTGATGCGCTCTTCCCACGCGATCTCCCAGCGGTCGCCCGCCAGCGGCTTGACCATGTCGCCGTGCACGCCGCCGCCGGTGGAGTTGTTGAGCACGATGTCGCTGCCGAGCGCGCGGATGCGGCTGTTGATGTCGCGGTACACCTCGGCGTTGCAGGTGGCGCCGTCGTCGGGGCGGCGCGCGTGGATGGCCACCACGCTGGCGCCGGCGTTCCAGCAGCGCAGCACGTCGGCGGCGATCTCGGCGGGCTGGGTGGGGAGGTGGGGGTTCTGCGACTTGTGCGCCATGCCGCCGGTGGGGGCGATGGTCACGATCACTTTGCGCTTCGACATGCTCGGGGCTCCTGGGGTCGGTCGTTCGGTCAGTCAGTCAGGGGGGCGCGCCATTATTTTTTGTGATGCGTTCGTACTCAGTCATCGCGACGACATTCAGGGGCAGGGTTTACGCGGCGCCAGCCGCTAAAGTCGCCCCTGCGCCGTTGCGCACACAAGGAACCTCTCCATGAAATTTCTGCCCCTCGTGCTGGCCGCCGCGGCCGCGTTCACCACCCTCGGCGCTGCCGCGCAACCCGCGGGCCCCGCCACCTGCGACGCCAAGCGCGAGGCCATCGGCCGCGACATCGAGATGGCCCAGTCCAAGGGCCAGAAGCAGCGCGTGCGCGGGCTCGAAACGGCGCTGGCTGAAGTGAACCGCAACTGCACCGACGCCAAGCTGGCGGCCGAGCACCAGAAGCGCATCCGCGCCCAGGAGCGCAAGGTGGCCGAGCGCGAGCGCGACCTGCGCGCGGCGCAGGAGAAGGGACGCGCCAGCAAGATCGCCGACCGCGAGAAGAAGCTGCACGAGGCGCAGGCCGAGCTGCAGCAGCTCAAGGGCGCGCAGTAAACAAAAAAGACAGCATGCCCCCGACCAAGCCGGCGATCCCCGCGGCCTCCCTGACCATTCCCCAGCTGCTGCAGGGCTCGGCCTGGTTTCCGCTGCTCGACGTGGGCGCGGGCGAGCGCGTGCTCGACGAGATGCGCGAGGTCGAGGTGGCCGCCGGCGCCGCGCTGTGCCGGCGCGGCGACACGCCGCTGCACTGGTACGGCACGCTCGAAGGGCTGCTCAAGTGGTCGATCACCTCCAGCGACGGCCGCTCGGTCACGCTGGGCGGGCTGTCGGTGGGCAGCTGGTTCGGCGAAGGCACGCTGCTGCGCGCCGTGCCGCGCTCGGCCGACATCATTGCGCTGCGGCCCAGCCGCGTGGCGCAGCTGCCGCTGGAGACCTTCGAGTGGCTGCACCGCACGCAGCGCGGCTTCGATCACTTTTTGCTGCAGCAGATCAACGAGCGGCTGCACTGGTTCATGGGCAGCTACGCCGCGCACCGCCTGCTCGACGCCGACAGCCAGGTGGCGCGCGCGCTGGCCGGCCTGTTCCATCCCTGGCTGCACCCGGGCAGCGAGCCGCACCTGCAGACCTCGCAGGAAGAAATCGCCAACCTGTCGGGCGTGTCGCGCCAGCGCTGCAACGCGGCGCTGAACCGGCTGAAGGAGGCCGGGTTCCTGCACATCGAGTACGGCGGCATCACCGTGACCGACCTCGAAGGCTTGCGCCGCTTCATCCAGGAATGAACGCGCCGTTTCCTCTCCCCGAGGGGAGAGGAAACCGGGCCGCTCAGCGCTTGTGGTGCGACGCCGCCAGCTCGTACACCGGCGTGTCGATTCCTTCCATGCGCGCCTTCAGCTGCAGCGCCAGGAACTGCGAGTAGTGGCGCGACTGGTGCAGGTTGCCGCCGTGGAACCACAGCTGGGGCACCTGCGTCGGCTTCCACATGTTGCGCAGCTCGCCCTCCCACGGACCCGGGTCCTTCGGCGTGTCGGAGCCCAGGCCCCAGCACTTGCCGACCTTGTCGGCGGTCTCGGGCGAGATCAGGTCGGCCAGCCAGCCGTTCATCGAGCCGTAGCCCGTGGCGTACACCAGCAGGTCGGCCGGCAGCTCGGTGCCGTCGGTGAGCGTGACCGAGCGTTCGTTCACGCGCTCGATGTTCACGCCGCTCTTGAGGTGGATGCTGCCGTTGGCCACCAGCTCCGAGGCGCCCACGTCGATGTAGTAGCCCGAGCCGCGCCGCAGGTACTTCATGAACAGGCCCGAGCCGTCCACGCCGAAGTCGAGCAGGAAGCCGGCCTTCTCCAGCCGCGCGTACAGGTCGGCGTCGCGCTTCTTCATCTCCTCGTACACCGGGATGTGGAAGGTGTGCATGATCTTGTAGGGCACCGAGGCGAAGATCAGGTCGCCCTTGTGGTGGTCGATGCCGCTCTTCACCGCCTGCTCGGAATACAGCCCGCCCAGCGCCAGCTCCATGAGCGACTGCGACGGCGCGATGTGCGTGGACGAGCGCTGCACCATCGTCACGTCGGCACCGTGCTCCCACAGCGCGGCGCAGATGTCGTGCGCCGAGTTGTTCGAGCCCAGCACCACGCACTTCTTGCCCGCGTAGGCCTCGGGCCCCGGGTGCTGGCTGGAGTGGTGCTGGTCGCCCAGGAAGTTCTCGGCGCCCGCCACCTTCGGCACGTTCGGGTAGCCCGACACGCCGAGCGCGAACACCAGCTGCTTCGGGCGCAGCGTCACGGGCTTGCCCTCGCGCTCCACCTGCACCTCCCAGCGCTGCGTGGCCTCGTCGAAGCGCGCCTTGGTCGCGTTGGTGGAACTCCAGTAGTTGAGCTCCATGATCTTCGTGTACATCTCGAGCCAGTCGCCGATCTTGTCCTTGGGCGCGAACACCGGCCAGTCGTCGGGGAAGGGCATGTAGGGCAGGTGGTCGTACCAGACCGGGTCGTGCAGGCACAGCGACTTGTAGCGCTTGCGCCAGGAGTCGCCGGCCTTGGCATTGCGCTCCACGATGATCGTCGGCACGCCCAGCCGCCGCAGCCGCGCCCCCAGTGCGATACCGCCCTGGCCGCCGCCGATGATCACCACCTCGGGCTGCTCGGTGTAGCCCAGCGCGGCCTCTTCGTCGCGGCGCTTCTCGAGCCAGTTCTTGCGGCCCTTGTGCACGCCGTGCTCCGCACCCTTGATGCGGTTGTCGCCGGTCTTTTCCTCGAAGCCCTTCAGCTCGGTCATGGTGGTGAGCAGCGTCCAGGCCTTGCCATTGCGCAAGCGAAGGTGGCCGCGTCCGCGCGCCACGCGCGTCTCGAAGCCGAACCACGCATCGACCACGCCGTCGGCCTCGGTCGCCTCGCCTTCGAGCGCGAAGGCCGTGGGCTGCGTGTCGGCCAGGCGCGCCTGCAGCATCGCGCGGATGGCGCCCGCGCCTTCCTGCGTGCGGATGTTCCAGGTGAAGGCGACAAGGTCGCGCCAGTAGCTGTCGGCCTCGAACAGCGAGACGGCCGCATCGATGTCGCCGCGTGCGAGCGCGGCGGCGAAGTCGGCCAGCCATTGGGCGGCGGCCCGGGTGGGGCCGGTGGTCGGGTCTGTCATTGCATGTCTCCGTTGTGTCGTTGAACGAATCGAATCGCGGCGCGGCAAGGCGCACGCGAAGGGCGTGGCGCAGCTTTCGTGCCGTGCGGGGGGCGACGAAGAATCAAGGGGTTGGCGGCGGTTTTGTCGCAGGTGCCTGTCGCTGTCTCACCGAGACTGAGACGATGCATGAGAATTTGAACGACGTATAAAATTGGACGACGTTCAAATTCAAGGGCCCGCACCGTGACCGAACCCGATCCCCCCGGCCGCCGCGAGCGCCGGCGTAACCAGACGCTCGACCATGTCGCCGCCACCGCCATGCGCCTGTTCGAAACCCAGGGCTACGACGCGACGACGATGGAGCAGATCGCGCAGCAGTCCGACGTGGCCAAGGGCACGCTCTACAACCACTTCCCGACCAAGGAAGCGATCCTGGCGCACTGGGTGCACCTGGAGCTCGTGGTCGATGCGCAGCGCCTGCACGAGGCCATCGACCCGAAGGCCGGTTTCACGGCGCAGCTCACCGGCCTGCTCGACGCCTCGGCCGACTGGTCCGAGCGCTACCGGGCCTACCTGCTGGACTACTTCCGCTTTCGCTTCCTCAACATCGAGAGCGAACTCGGCGGCGGCGACCGCGGCACGCCGCGCGACCTCTCGGGGCTGTTCGAGGCGCTCATCGCCGCCGCCCAGCAGGCCGGCACGCTGCGCACCGACGTGTCGGCCGCGCACCTCGCGAGCCTGCTGCACCACCTGTACTTCGGCGCGCTGATGCGCTGGCTCACGCTGCCCGGCCTCGTGCTGCGCGACGAGTTCGCGGTGGTCGTCGAGCTCTTCGTCGGCGCGCGCGCACGGCCCCGAAGCCACCTGCTGCAAGGAGGCGCGCCCCATGAAACTCGCCGTGCTCACCTACGGCACCGAGGGCGACGCGCGCCCGCTCGCCGCGCTGTGCCGCGCGCTGGACGACGCGGGCCATGCGTCGGTGCTGCTGGCGGACGCCACCACGCTCGGCGCGGCCGAACGGCTCGGCGTGCGCTCGCTGGCGCTGGCCGGCGACATCCGGCAGGCGCTCGGCGGCGTCATCGCGCAGGGCGACAAGCCGGCGGCGGCCGCGAAGGCGCTCGCGGACATCGCCAATGCCAACGCCACGCCCTGGCTGCGCCAGACCGTCGAGGCCGCGCAGGGCTGCGACGCGATCGTCTGCGCGGGGCTCGCGGCCTTCGTGGGCCTGTCGGCGGCCGAGGCGCTGGGCGTGCCGGCCATCGGCGCGGGCATGTTCCCGCTCACGCCGACGGCTGCGTTCGCCTCGCCCTTTTGCCGCCGGCCCGCGTGCCGCGCTTCCTGAACCGCGCGAGCCACCACCTCGTCAACGGGCTGCTCTGGCGAGCCTTCCGGCCGGCCGTGAACGCCGCGCGCGCCGAGGTCTGCGGCCTGCCGCCGCGCCGTCGCCTGTGGACCACGCACCCCGCGCTCTACGGCTACTCGCCGAGCCTGCTGCCGCGCCCCGCCGACTGGCCGGCCAACGCCGCCGTGTGCGGCCAGTGGCTGGCGCCCGCGCCCGACTGGCAGCCGCCGGCCGCGCTGCGCGACTTCCTCGCGGCCGGCGAGGCGCCCGTCTACATCGGCTTCGGCAGCATGACGGGCTTCGACAAAGGCGCGGCTGCTCGCGGCCCTCGTCGACGGCATGGCCGGTCGGCGCGCGGTGCTGCATCCCGGATGGAGCGGCCTCGAAGTGGGGCAGCTGCCGCCGAACTTCCACGTCATCGGCGACACCCCGCACGACTGGCTCTTTCCGCGGATGGCGCTGGTGGTGCACCACGGCGGCTCGGGCACCAGCCACTCGGCCGCGCGCGCGGGCGTGCCGTCGGTGGTCGTGCCCTTCGCGGGCGACCAGGCGTTCTGGGCGCATCACCTCGCGCAGGCGGGTGTCGCGCCGCCCGCCGTGGCGGGTGCTCGGTTCAGCGCCGACGACCTGGCGCGCGGGCTCGCCTTCGCGCACGACCCGCAGGTGCGCGCACGGGCCGGGGCGCTGGGCGAACGCATGCGCGCGGAAGACGGCCTGGGCACGGCCGTGCGCGCGATCGAGCAGATCCTGAGGCGTTAGCCGCGCTGCGGCGCCACGATGCCGAAGCGCTTCATGTGGCGGTACGCGGTGGCGCGGCTGATGCCGAGCGCCTGTGCGGCCCGCGCCACATGCCAGCGGTGGCGCTGCAGCGCGTCGAGCAGGCGCGTGGCGTCGGCGGCGCTGTCTTCAGCGTCGACTATGGAAGGCATGGCGTCGCGGTGGTCGAGCGACGGACGATGCGGCGCCAGGCGCAGCTCCTCGGGCGTGATGCTCGCCCCCGTGCAGAGCGCCAGCGCCAGCCGCAGCACATTGCGCAACTCGCGCAGGTTGCCCGGCCAGTCATGCGCCATCAGCCGCAGCATCGCCGCCTCCGACAGCCGCGCCGTCGAGCCCATCGCCGCGGCCTCTTCATGGAACATCGCCTCGATCAGGTAGCGCCGGTCGCGCCGCGCGCGCAGCGGCGGCAGCTTCAGCACCGCGCCGCACAGGCGGTAGTACAGGTCCTCGCGAAAGCGCCCGGCCGCGACCAGCGCCGACAGGTCGCGGTGCGTGGCCGCCACCACCGCAAGGTCCACGCGCTGCGGCGACTCCGCGCCCAGCGGCAGCACCTCGCCTTCGGACAGCACGCGCAGCAGCCGCGTTTGCAGCGCCATCGGCATGTCGCCGATCTCGTCGAGAAAGAGCGTGCCGCGGTCGGCCTGTGCGATCAGCCCCTTCATGCCCTTGGCGCGGCCGCCCGTGAAGCTGCCGGGCGTGTAGCCGAAGAGCTCGCTCTCGATCAGCGAATCGGGAATGGCCGCGCAGTTCACCGCCACGAAGGGCAGCGCCGCACGCCGGCTCGCGCCGTGCAGCGCGCGCGCCAGCACCTCCTTGCCGCTGCCGGTCTCACCCTCGACCAGCACATGGATGCCGCGGTCCACCAGCCGGCGCGCCTGCGCGATCAGCTGCTGCATGGCGGGGTCGTCGTCGCCCGCGATGCGCTCGAGCGGCGGCAGGCGGTCCGAAGGTTGGGGCGCCGGCGATGTGGACGCAGTGACCGGCGAGCGCCGCAGGCGCGGCGCGATCAGCGAGGCGTGGTACTCGCCCCCACCGGGCAGCAGCACCGTGTGCGCAAACGGCAGCGCCGACGCGCCGCCGTTGCCCAGACGCCAGATCGCGTCCATCGGCAGGTGCAGCAGGTCCGACACGGCGCCGCCTAACAGTTGCTGGTGTCCCGGGAAGACCTCGCGCGCGCCCCCGTTGGCGCCCACCACCGTGCCGCCTTCGTCGAAGGCCAGCATGACTTCGCCCGCCACGTCGACCAGCCCGAAGGCACTGCCCAGCCGCAGGATCCAGTGGCCGCGAAAGTGCCGCAGGAAGTCGGCGTCCTCGATCATCCGCGCGTAGATCGACACCAGGTGCCGCACCAGGTGCTGGCTCTCGCGCGCCTCGGGCGAACGCAGGGCCGACACGTCGAGGATCGCCGTGAGCTTGCCGCTGTGGTCGAACAGCGGTGCCGTCGTGCAGGTGAGCGCGATGTGCGTGGCGTCGAAGTGCTCGGTCTGGTGGCAGGTCATCGGCTGGCGCTCGATGAGGCAGGTGCCCACGCCGCAGGTGCCGGCGTGCGCCTCGTTCCAGTCGGCGCCCAGGTACAGGCCGGCGCGGCGCAGCTGGTCGTCCCAGGCCGGGTTGCCGATGTAGTCCACCGTGATGCCCTCGGCGTCGGTCAGCAGCACCATGTAACCCAGCTCGGCCACGCGGCGGTAGATGTCCTCCATGCCTGCGCGCGCGGCGCGCAGGAAGTGCTCGAGCTGCTGCTGGTGCACGCGCACCTCCTGCGCCGGCAGGATGCGCGCGGGCGTCGGCCGCGACGGATCGAGCCCGTGGTCGCGCACGCAGCGTGCCCACGACTTGTGCACCAGGCTCGCCGCCGGATCGGCCCGCAGCGCCGTGCCGGTGGCGATCGAATAGACGTTGTCGATGTGGCGCGATTGCAGGGACGTCATGCGCAGCCTCGTGCGTGGGTGGGCGCGGCACGGGGAGGGGCTGCGCAGCCGGACATGATTCGGCTGTCGCGCTGTCGCAGGACAGAGGTGAAACCCGGTGGAACGGACGTGTTACTCCTCCTCACATCGAGGGCAATGCGGTCCGATCCGGCGCCATTGCTTCACTGCGGCGGCTTCGCACGGTCGGCCAGCCGCTTGCGGTACTCGGTGGTCGTCAGGCCCGCGAAGCCCCAGTCGTCGGTGTCGATCTCCTCGATCACGATGTGCGTCCATTCCGGCGGCTTCTTCAGCACCCGTTCGAGCGTTTCCGTGAACTCGGCAATGACCTGGGTTTTCTGTTCGCGCGTGACGCCGTCGCGGGTGATCTTCAGGTTGATGAAAGGCATGGTGTGCTCCTTGGGTGAATGACTGAGGTGATTACCACTTGCCGGTGCTCATGCCGCCATCCACGGGCAGCACGACGCCGGTCGTGAAATCGGCGCTCGTGAGGTAGAGCACCGCATCGGCGATCTCCTGCACGGTCGCGATGCGGCCGGCGGGCGCCAGGCCGTTGAGGAAGCCGTGCTGCTCGGGCGTGTACAGCGGCGTGTCCACGATGCCGGGTGCCACCGCATTCACCTTGACGTTGTGCGGTGCGAGTTCGAGCGCCAGCGCGCGCGTCGCGGCATTGATGCCGCCCTTGATCAGCACCGGCAACACGGCCGGCACCTGCTGGTTCGGCTGCAGCGCGATGCTCGCCGTGATGTTGACGATGTGTCCCTGGCGGCGCGCGACCATGTGCTTTGCCGCGGCCTGCGAGGCGTAGACGAAGCCCTTGAGGTTGGTGGCGACCATTTGCTCGAGGTCGTCTTCGGTGTAGTCGACGAAGGGCTTGGCGTTGAAGATGCCCGCGTTGTTGACGAGCACGTCGACCTGGCCGAAGCGCGCCACGGCGCGGTCGACGAGCTGCTGCGCCGTGTCGCGGCGGCCGATGTCGCCCGCGACGCCGAGAAGACGCGCCGGATTGCCGAGTTGCTTCGCGGCGGCTGCGAGCCGCTCTTCGGTGCGCGCATTCGCGACCACGTTGAAGCCGCGCGCGAGGTACGCCTGCGCAAGGCCCAGGCCGATGCCGCTCGAGGCGCCGGTGATGACCACGGTGGGGGATGAGTTGTCCTGCATGTCGGTTCTCCAGGGAAGTTGATGACGTGGGGAGAACTGTATTGATGACAGCGAAACAGATAAATCACTAGACTCGAACTTCACTTGATACACAAGGTAATCAATCCATGCAGCGGCAGTTCGGCGACATCCTCCTGGGCAGCATCGAGTTGTTCTGCCTCGCGGCGGAGAGCGGCGGCTTCACCTCGGCGGCACTCGCGGCCGGTGTGACGCCGGCGGCCGTGAGCCGATCGATCTCCCGGCTCGAGAAGCGGCTGGGATTGCGGCTTTTCGTGCGCACCACGCGCAGCGTGCGGCTCACCGACGCGGGCCGCTCCTACTTTGCACAGTGCCGACAGGCGCTGGCGCAGCTCGCCGAGGCCGAGCGCGAGGTGATGGGCCAGCAGGCACTGCCTTCGGGCACGCTGCGCATCAGCGTGCCGACCACCTACGGCCACCACCGCATCCTGCCCTTGCTGCCGGCGTTTCGCGAACGCTTTCCCGACATCCGGCTGCACGTGCACCTGAGCAACCGCAACATCGATTTCGTGGAAGAGGGCTACGACATGGCCGTGCGCGTGCGGGCCCAGCCCGACTCCACGCTGATCGCGCGGCACCTCGAGGATGCGGACCTGGTCGTGGTCGCCACGCGCAAATACCTGCGGAAGGCCGGCACGCCGCGCACGCTGGACGATCTCGCCGCGCACGAGTGCATCCAGTTCGAGCTGCCCAGCAGCGGCCGCCGCATTTCGTGGCTCTTCAAGGAGAACGGCAAGGACCGCGAAGTGTTCGCGGACGGCGCCTACAGCTGCTCCGACGACGTGCTCGGAGGCGTCACGCTCGCGAAAAGCGGCGCCGGGTTGTTCCAGACCTACCGCTTCGTCGTGGAGAAGGAATTGGCCGACGGTTCGCTCGTCGAGGTGCTGAAGCCCTTCGCGGGCCGTTCGCGGCCCTACACGCTGCTGTACCCGGACGGGCGCCACGTCCCGCTGCGCATGCGGGTGTTCATCGATTTCCTGATGGCGCAGCGGACCGGGTGACGCCCGCCACGCATGCTCACACGCCCAGCAGTTCCTCCAGCACCTGCGGCTCGGCCAGCAGATCGGCCGACGCCCCATGCCGCACGATCTGCCCCTTCTCCATCACCACCGCCAGGTCCGTGTGCGCGAGCACCTTGCGGTAGTCGCGGTCGACGATCAGCGTGGCGATGCCCGTCGCGCGGATCTCGCTGATCACGCGCCAGATCTCGGCCACGATCAGCGGCGCGAGGCCTTCGGTGGCTTCGTCGAGGATCAGCAGGCGCGGGTTGGTCATGAGCGCGCGGCCGATGGAGAGCATCTGCTGCTCGCCGCCCGACAGCTGCTGGCCGCCGTGCGAGAGCCGTTCCGACAGGCGCGGGAAGGTGGCCATCACGCGGTCGAAGGTCCAGGCGCGCTGGCCGTCGATGCCGGCGCGTTCGCTCATCACGAGGTTCTCGCGCACCGACAGGTTCGGGAAGATGCCGCGCCCCTCGGGCACGTAGCCGATGCCGAGGCGTGCCATCTTCTCGGGCGGCAGGCCGGTGACGGTGCGGCCGTCGACCTGCACTTCGCCGGAAGCCGGACGCACGTAGCCCATGATGGTGCGGATGAGCGTGGTCTTGCCCATGCCGTTGCGCCCGAGCAGGCCGACCGAGGTCGCCGCCGGAATGCCGGCGTGCACGCCGCGCAGGATGTGGCTGTTGCCGTAATACGTGTTGAGGTCGCGAACGATCAGCATCAGTGTTGCTCCTCGCCGAGGTAGGCCGTGCGCACCTCGGGGTTCTCGCGAATTTCTTGTGGGTTGCCCGTGGCGATGACAGTGCCGTTCACCATCACCGTGATGCGGTCGGCGATGCGGAACACGGCGTCCATGTCGTGTTCCACCAGCAAGATGGCGTGCGTGGCCTTCAGCCGCGCGAGCAGCGTGAGCATGCGGTCGGTCTCTTCCGCGCCCATGCCGGCGAGCGGTTCATCCAGCAGCAGCACGCGCGGGTGGGTGGCCAGGCACATCGCCACTTCGAGCTGGCGTTGCGCGCCGTGGCTCAGCGTGCCGGCGACGCGCCGGGCTTCGGCCGTGAGGCCGGCGGCTTCCAGCGCCGCATCGGCCGAGGCATTGCTGGTGGCGCAGCGCTGCGACGACTGCCAGATCGCCCACGGTTTTGCCGTGGCGGCCTGCGCGGCGAGGCGGCAGTTCTCGTGCACCGTGAACTCCGGGAAGATGGTGGTGCGCTGGTAGCTGCGGCCCACGCCGTCGCGGGCGCGGCGCGACTGCGCGCGCGCGGTGATGTCCACGCCGTCCAGGGCGATGCGGCCCTCGGAGGCCTCGATCTCGCCCGAGAGCATGTTGATGAGCGTCGACTTGCCGGCGCCGTTGGTGCCGATCACCGCATGCACCTCGCCGATGTGCAGGTCGAGCGTGACGGCGTTGACGGCGGTGAGGCCGCCGAAGCGGCGCGTGAGCTTGTCCACGGACAGCAGTGCGGTGGTCATGCGCCTCCCTTCGGCGACAGGCGCTGCACCAGGCCGATCAGGCCCTTGGGCAGCAGCGCCACGAACACGATGATGGCGATGCCCAGCGTGAGCTGCCAGTGGTCGGCCAGCGGGCCCATCACGGCGTGGGTGGAGAAGATTTCCTTCAGCAGCGTGAAGGCCACGGCGCCGATCACCGCGCCGCGCAGGTGGCCGAGGCCGCCCAGGATCACCATCAGCAGCACCTCGCCGGAGTTGTGCCAGGCCATCAGCTCGGGGTTGACCACGCCGTCGCGCGAGGCCAGCAGAAAGCCCGCGAGCCCGGCCAGCGCGCCCGCGAGCACGAAGGCCGCGAGCTTGTAGCCGTACACCGCGAAGCCCGCCGCGCGCATGCGCTGCTCGTTCACGCGGATGCCCGCGAGCGCCGCGCCGAAGCGCGAGCGGCGGATGAGCGCCAGCAGGCCGTAGGTGAACACCAGCGCCGCCAGCACCACGTAGAACAGCACCGTGCGGTTCTCCATGTCGAGCGCGCCGAGGGCGGGGCGCACGTACAGGTAGATGCCGTCGCTGCCGCCGCCGACCTTGGTGTCGTGGAACACGAAGAAGGCCATCTGCGCAAAGGCCAGCGTGACCATGATGAAGTACACGCCGCGCGTGCGCAGGCTCAGTGCGCCCACGAACAGCGCATACAGCGCCGCCGCGCCCATCGACAGCACCAGCAGCACCGCGAAGTTGCCGCCCTCGTTGCCCGAGGCCAGCACCGTGACGTACGCACCGATGCCGTAGAAGGCCGCATGGCCCAGGCTCACGAGCCCGGTCATGCCCACCAGCAGCTCCAGGCTGAGCGCGAAGATCGACAGGATCATCACCTTGACGATGAAGTCCGATGCGTAGTTGCCCAGCAGCGGGCCGGCCACGCCGAGCGCGATGGCGCACAGCACGGGCACGATGAAGGCACCACGCCGCGGCGACGAAGGTGCGGATGCAACCACCGGGCTCATGGCCGCCTCCCCATCAAGCCTTCGGGCTTCCAGATCAGCACGATGGCCATCAAGAGGTAGATGCCGATGCCCGCCAGGTCGGCGAAGAACACCTTGCCGAAGGTGTCGACGAAGCCCACCAGCAGCGAGGCCACGAGCGCCCCGGTGATCGAGCCGATGCCGCCGATCACCACCAGCACGAAGCAGATGATGAGCACGCTCGCGCCCATGTTCGGGTACACCGAGGACATCGGCGCGGCGATCATGCCGGCCAGTGCCGCCAGCGCCACGCCGGCCGCGAACACGATGCGGTACAGCCGCTTCACGTCGATGCCCAGGCCGCGCACCATGTCGCGGTTGCTGGCGCCGGCGCGGATCATCATGCCCAGGCGCGTGCGGTTCACCACGTAGTACAGGCCCACGGCCAGCACGATGCAGGCGGCCGAGGCAAACAGGCGATACCACGGGTAGCTCATGACGTTGCCCAGCGCGAAGCTGCCGTCCAGCCACGCGGGCACCTTCACGCCGTGCACGTCGTTGCCCACGAAGATGGAGCGCAGTTCCTCGAACACCAGGATGAGCCCGTAGGTCATGAGCACCTGCTGCAGGTGGTCGCGCTGGTAGAGGTAGCTGAAGAAGGCCCACTCCAGCACGTAGCCGAAGATCGCGGCCAGCACCACGCCGGCCACCAGCATCAGCAAAAACTGGTCGCCGAACAGCGGCGCCAGCGAGAACGCCATGTAGGCGCCGATCATGTAGAAGCTCCCGTGGGCGAGGTTGATGACGCCCATGATCCCGAAGATCAGCGTCAGCCCCGAGGCCACGAGAAAGAGCAGCAGGCCGTACTGAACGGAGTTCAGGCACTGCACCAAGAAGGTTCCGAAATCCACCGTGTGATCCCAGTTGGTTGTGGTTGCCGCAAGGCGGCTCGCAGCCCCGTGAAATGGATCGGGGCCGCGAGGGAACGAGAGAGAACCGAAGGCCCGTGGCCTTGCTTACATCCGGCAGCCGCGTGCCGGATCGGACAGGCCCTTGATGGCCGTGCTGACGAGCTTGTTTTCCTTGCCTTCCACCTTGCGCAGGTAGATGTCCTGCACCGGGTTGTGCGACTTGCTCACCGTGAAGGTGCCGCGCGGGCTGTCGATCTTCGCCTTCTCGATCGCACCCGTGAACTCGGCCTTCTTCGAGATGTCGCCCTTGGTGGCATTCAGGCCCACGCCCAGCATCTGCGCGGCGTCGTAGCCCTGCACCGCGTACACGTCGGGCTGCAGCTTGAACGACTTGGCGTACGCCACGCGGAAGGCGTTGTCGCGCGGCGTGTTCAGGCCGTCGGCGTAGTGCAGCGTGGTGAGCATGCCTTGCGCCGACTCGCCCTGTGCGTCGAGCGTGCCGTCGGTCAGGAAGCCGGGGCCGTACAGCGGGATGGTCTTGTTCAGGCCTGCGGCCTGGTAGTCCTTGACGAACTTCACCGCGCCGCCGCCCGCGAAGAAGGCGTACACCGCATCGGGCTTGGCCGCCGCGATCTCGGTCAGCAGCGCCTGGAACTCCACGTTGGGGAAGGGCAGGGTGAGCTGCTTGTCGACCTTGCCGCCGTTCTTCTCGAAGCCTTCCTTGAAGCCGTTGACCGACTCTTCGCCGGCTGCGTACTTCCAGGTGATGGTCATGACCTTCTTCTTGCCCTGCTGCTTGGCCGCCACCTCGCCCATGGCGAAAGCCGGCTGCCAGTTGCTGAACGAGCTGCGGAAGATGTTGGGCGCGCACATCGGGCCCGTCACCGCGTCGGCGCCGGCGTTCGGCACGATGAGCACGGTGCCGCTTTCCTTGGCGGCCTTGGCCATGGCCATCGCCACGCCCGAGTGCACGGTACCCACGATCACGTCGACGTTGTCGCGCTTGATGAGCTTGTTGACGTTGTCGGTGGCCTTGGCGGGGTCGGACTCGTCGTCGACCTTGAAGTATTCGATCTCGCGGCCGGCGAGCTTGCCGCCTTGCTGTTCCACGTAGAGCTTGAAGCCGTTTTCAATGGCCACGCCCAGGGCGGTGTAGGTACCGCTGTAGGGCAGCATGAGGCCGACCTTGAGCTTTGCCGTGCCCTGTGCGCCGGCCGCGGAGGCCAGGGCGGCGAGGGCGATGGCCGTGAGCGCCAGGCGCGCGGTGCGAAGGTTCGTCATGGTGTCTGTCTCCTGTTGTTGGTGATGAAAGAAGCGGTCGCGACGATGACACGATCCGGCTGATCGCGATGCGGGGAATGCCCGCATTCAGGGATTTCGAGCAGCTCGCAGGTCCCCGCCACGCGCGGGGCAATGTCGCGGATCTGCGCGAGCGTGCCGTACGCGTCGTCGATGCCCTGCACCGCGAGCACGGGGCAGCGGATGGTGGCCAGCTCGGCCTCGATGTTCCAGTCGCGAAAGGGCGGGTGCAGCCAGATGCGGTTCCAGCCCCAGAAGGCCGAGTCGGCGCTGTCGTGGTAGCGGCCGAGCTTGCTGGGCAGGTCGGTCGTTCGGTAGGCGTCGCGTGCGATCTCGATGTTCGCGACGGTCTTGTCTTCCACGAAGATGTGCGGCGCGAGCACCACGAGGCCCGCGACCTTGTCGGAAAAGCGCGAGGCGTACAGCAGCGAGATCGAGCCGCCGTCGCTGTGGCCGAAGAGCCACGGCTTCTCGTCGCCGAGCTTCAGCGCGTCGAACAGCGCGGGCAGCACCTCGTGCGCCTGGCGGTGCATGAAGTCGACGTCCCAGATCTCGTCCTCGGCGCGCGGCGTGGAGCGGCCGTAGCCGGGGCGCGAGAACACGAGGCCGCGCGCGCCGGCGGCTTCGCAGACCTGGGCGGGAAAGTCCTTCCACATCGCGACGGAGCCCAGGCCCTCGTGCAGGAACACTATGAGCGGGGTGTCGGCGCCGCGTTCGGGGGCGATCCACTGGCACTCGATGCGCACGGTGCGCCCGCGCCAGTCGATGGTGGCGAAGTCGGTGGCAACCGTCGGCGCGCTCATGCCTGCTTCTCGCGTTCGCGCAGCCGGAAGCGCTGGATCTTGCCGGTGGCCGTCTTGGGCAGCTCGCTCACGAACTCCAGAAAGCGCGGGTACTTGTAGGGCGCCAGGCGCTCCTTCACGAAGGCCTTGAGCTCGTCCTCGGTGGCCGCAGCGCCGTCTTTCAGCACCACGAAGGCCTTGGTCTTCGTGAGCCCGTCGGCGTCGTCCTTGCCGATGACGGCGGCCTCGAGCACGGCGGGGTGCTGCATCAGCGTGGCCTCGACCTCGAAGGGCGAGACGTAGATGCCGCTGACCTTGAGCATGTCGTCGCTGCGGCCTGCATAGGTGAAGTAGCCGTCGGCGTCGCGCGTGTACTTGTCGCCGCTCTTGGTCCAGCCGCCCTGGAAGGTGTCGCGCGACTTCTCGCGGTTGCACCAGTACATGAGCGCCGAGCTCGGGCCACGGATGTACAGGTCGCCCACCTCGCCGTCGGGCACGGGGCGGCCGTCTTCGCCGCGCAGCTCGACCTCGTAGCCGTCCACCGGCTTGCCCGTGGTGCCGTAGCGCACGTCGCCGGGGCGGTTGGAGATGAAGATGTGCAGCATCTCGGTCGAGCCGATGCCGTCGATGATCTCGCAGCCGAAGTGCGCCTTGAAACGCTGTGCGATCTCGCCCGGCAGTGCTTCGCCGGCAGACGAGCACATGCGCAGCGCCACGGCTTCGCGCGCCGGCAGCTTCGGCGAGGCGAGCATGCCCGCGAAGCCGGTGGGCGCGCCGAAGAACACGGTGGGCTTGTGCTCGGTCCAGCGGCGGAAGGTGGCGTCGGGCGTGGGGCGCTCGGCCATCAGCACCACGGTGGCGCCCACCGACAGCGGGAAGGTCAGCGCATTGCCCAGGCCGTACGCGAAGTACATCTTGGCGGCCGAGAAGCACACGTCGTCTTCGGTGAGGCCGAGCACGGGTTTGCCGTAGAGCTCGGCGGTCCACCACAGGTTGGCGTGCGTGTGCACCGTGCCCTTGGGCTTGCCGGTGGAGCCGGAGGAATAGAGCCAGAAGCCGGGGTCGTCCGACGCGGTGAGCGCGGGGGCGGGCAGGGGCTCGGCGGCGGCGAGCGCGGCTTCGAACTCCTGCGCGCCCTCGGGCAATGCGCCCGTCGGTTGCGATACGAACAGCGTCTGCACTTCATGGCCGCCGCGCGCCATCGCATCTTGCAAGGTCGGCAGCAGCGCACCCGACACCAGCACCGCCTGCGCGCGGCTGTGGTCGAGCATGTAGGCGTAGTCGTCGGGCGTGAGCAGCGTGTTCACGGCCACGGGCACGATGCCTGCGTAGAGGCAGCCCAGGAAGCTCACGGGCCAGTCGTTGCCGTCGAGCATGAGCAGCAGCACGCGCTCTTCGCGGCGGATGCCCGCGGCCTTCAGCGCGGCGGCCAGGCGGCGCGCGCGGTCTTCGAGCTGGCCGTAGCCCAGCGTGCCGCGGTCGTCGATGTAGGCGGTGCGTGCGGCGCGGCCGCGGTTGAGGGCGAACAGGTGTTCGGCGAAGTTGAGTCGTGCGGGCAGGCTGCTGTTCATCGTGTGTCTCCTTGGGGCCTGTGCGTGGCGCTAGAGGCCGAGGGCGGCGAGCACGCCGGGGCTCGCCTGCACCGCGCTCCTGCGGTGATAGAAATCGAGTGCGCGCAGGCCGCCCAACTCGGCGCCGCCGCCCGCGCGGCCGGGGCCGCCGTGCAGCGACATCGGCATCACGTTGCCGTGGCCGGTGTGGGCTTGCGCCACCTCGGGCGTGATGACATGCACGCGGCCGTGGCTCGGTGCGACCGACAGCGCAGCCTGGGCGAGCGCGGCATCGTCGCTGCCATACAGCGAGGTGACGAGCGAGCCCTGCCCACGGTGCGCGAGCGCGATACCGTGTGCCAGGTCGTTGTAGGGCAGCAGCGTGGCGACGGGGCCGAACACTTCCACGTCGTGCACACGCTGCGCCGCATCGGCGTCGCGCGCGCCCAGCAGCACGGGGCCGATGCAGGCGGCCACCGCGGGGTCGGCGTCGATGAGGGGTTTGTTGCTGCTGTCGTGCAGCACGGTGGTCTGCGCGGCCAGCGCGTCGAGGCCGTCGCGCACCGCGTTCAGCTGCGCGCGGCTCACAAGCGAGCCCATGCGCACGTTCTCGTTGCGCGGGTTGCCGACGGTCACGCCCGCGAGCTTCGCGCCGATGGCTTCGGCGGCGGCGTCGTACACCTCGGCCGGCACCAGGATGCGGCGGATGGCGGTGCACTTCTGGCCCGACTTGACCGTCATCTCGCGCACCACTTCGCGCACGAGCAGGTTGAAGGCCTCGCTGCCGGGCGCGGCGCCGGGCAGCAGCAGGGCGCTGTTGAGGCTGTCGGCCTCGATGTTCACGCGCACCGAGCGCTCGGCCACAGCCGGGTGCGAACGGATCACGGCGGCCGTCTCGGCCGAGCCGGTGAAAGAGACCACGTCGAAAGGTTGCAGCTGGTCCATCAAACCGGCCGAGCTGCCGCAGATGACCGACAGCGCGCCGGCCGGCAGCACGCCCGCATCGACCACGTCTTTCACCATGCGCTGCGTGAGCCAGGCGGTGGCCGTGGCGGGCTTGACGATCACGGGCACGCCCGACAGCAGCGCGGGCGCGGCCTTTTCCCAAAGGCCCCACGAGGGGAAGTTGAAGGCGTTGATGAACAGCGCCACGCCGTGCGTCGGCACCTGCAGGTGCTGCGACTGGAACACCGGCTCCTTGCCGAGCTTCACGGCGTCGCCGTCGCGCAGCGCGCGCACGTCGCCGAGCGCGTCGCCCCACTTGGCGTACTGGCCGAGCGTGAAGATCGCGCCGTCGATGTCGACGGCCGAGTCGTTCTTCACCGTGCCGCAGTTCGCGGTGGCGATCTCGTAGTACGCGTCGCGGTTGGCCTGCAGCACTTTCACGAGCGCGGCGAGGAGGCCGGCGCGCTGGCGGTAGGTGAGGGCGCGCAGCGCGCGGCCGCCTTGTTCGCGTGCAAAGGCAAAGGCCTCGGGCAGGTCGAGGCCGGTGGCGTCGACGCGCGCGAGTTCGGTGCCGAGCACCGGGTCGAACAGGGGCGTGCCGGCGCCCGTGCCGCTTTGCCAGCGGCCGGCGACGTGGTTGGCGAGAAGCTCAGTCATTGGATAGGGTCTCAATGGGGGTCGATCGGGGAACACCGCGGAACCGGCTTTGCCGGGCCGCTGGTGTTGCCCCCTGCAAGGGGGTTGGAGGCCACACGCAGTGGGCAAGCCTGGGGGTGTGCTTCATGCCGTGAACTTGATCTGCCCTTCGGGCAGCAGGTAGAGGACGAGCGCGCGGCCGTGGGCCACGGTCGGGCGGTGTGCGGTGCCGGGCCCGTAGACGCACCAGCCCGCGGGCCGGCCGTCGAAGGTGGCGGCGGGGGTGTCGTCCAGCGGCATGATCAGGTCGATCTCGCCGTTCGGGTGCGTGTGGTGCGGGCCGGCGAGGTCCTGCATGTCGACCACGTCGACCGAGAAGCGGTGCAATGCGTCCTCGGCCTTGAAGACGCGGCCGTACTTGATGCCGCCGCCTTCGCGATCACACAGCCAGCCTTCGGCGACGCCGCCGATGCAGGCCTGGCGCAGTTGCGCAAAACGGGCGCTGCCGGCGCCGTGGGTGGCGTTGAGCCACTGGTCGAGCGTGGCGTCCAGCGGCTGGCCGGCGATCTCGGCGGTCAGGTCGGCGATCAGCTGGTGAAATGCCGCCTTGCCGGTGGCGGGCGTGGGGGTGTCGGACATCGTGGGCCTCGAACGGATGAACTATCGTCTTCTTGCAGGAAGTCTGCGCGTGCAGTATCTTGCGTGTGATCGAACAATAAGCAGCGAGACAACAGGTGTCAAGCAATATAGTGCATCTATGGTGTTTACCCTGAGCGCGCACAATCCCGGCGAAGAACGAGGAATGGCATGAACGAGCATGTAGACGCGGTGCTGGCCACCGCGCCCGAGGGCGGCACCGGCAACCACGGCGCCGCCGTGGCCGGGGAGGCCAAGAACCCATTGCTGGTGGCACTGGGCGACCGCGTGCGCAACCTGCGCGCGCAGCGCGGCCTCACGCGCAAGGCGGTGGCCCTGTCGGCCGACGTGTCGGAGCGCCACCTGGCGAACCTGGAATACGGCATCGGCAACGCATCGATCCTGGTGCTGCAGCAGGTGGCCGGGGCGTTGCACTGCTCGCTGGCCGAGCTGGTGGGCGACGTGACGACCAGTTCGCCCGAGTGGCTGCTGATCCGCGAACTGCTCGAGCACCGCAGCGAGGCAGACCTGCGCCGCGTGCGCGTGGCGCTGGGCGAGATGCTGGGCACGGCCTCGGTCGACCCGGCGCGGCACCGGCGCATCGCGCTCGTGGGGCTGCGCGGCGCGGGCAAGTCGACGCTGGGGCAGATGCTGGCCGAAGACCTCGAGATTCCGTTCATCGAGCTGAGCCGCGAGATCGAGAAGCTGGCGGGCTGCAGCGTGCGCGAAATCCACGACCTGTACGGCACCAACGCCTACCGCCGCTACGAGCGCCGCGCGCTGGAAGAAGCGGTGCAGATCTACAGTGAGGTGGTCATCGCCACGCCCGGCGGCATCGTGTCCGACCCGGCCACCTTCAACGAGCTGCTGGCCCACTGCACCACCGTGTGGCTGCAGGCCGCGCCCGAGGAGCACATGGGCCGCGTGGCCGCGCAGGGCGACACCCGCCCGATGGCGGCCAGCAAGGAAGCCATGGAAGACCTGCGGCGCATCCTGAACGGGCGCGCTGCCTTCTATTCGAAGGCCGATCTGTCGGTCGATACCAGTGGGAAGACGTTGCCGCAGAGCTTCCAGGCACTGCGCGCGGTTGCCCGGCAGTCGATGGGGCTGGCCTGAGTTTCTTGCTGCTGGCGTTGGGGCGTTCGCTGTTCAGGGCGACGCTCCCGCCGACGGGGTACCTTGCTCCGCGAATGTCCCCCGGGGCTTCGCCCCTCCTCCTTGATTTCGCTGCGCAAGGCACCCCATCGGCGTGAGCGTCTTCAGGGCAGTTGTTGATCGGCCGTGAACCGACCGCGTGCCCCCGTGCGCAGGGCACTGGGTGCTTCCCGCAGCGAAATCAAGGAGGAGGGCGAAGCCCGGGGGACATTCGCGGAGGGAAGTACCCGGTGTCCTGCGCACACCCCCGGATCCCTCGTCCGCCTGAAATCTGAAAAAAAGCACAACAGGCATTGACTTGCCTGTTTGCATGCAGCATGATGCATGTCATCGGAACAAGGAAGTGCATTATTATTCCTGTTCACGGTTTTCTGAACACAGCCCCACAGGAGACTTCCGCATGACCGACACCACGCTCCAGGCGCCCCAGCGCGTCGACTACCGCATCGAACCCGCCCAGTACCGCCACTGGTCGCTGAGCTTCGACGGCGCCATTGCGCGCCTCACGCTCGACATCGCGGAAGACGGCGGCATCCGCCCCGGCTACAAGCTCAAGCTCAACAGCTACGACCTGGGCGTGGACATCGAGCTGAACGACGCGCTCAACCGCATCCGCTTCGAGCACCCCGAGGTGCGCAGCGTGATCGTCACCAGCGGCAAGGACCGCATCTTCTGCTCCGGCGCCAACATCTTCATGCTCGGCGTTTCCAGCCACGCCTGGAAGGTGAACTTCTGCAAGTTCACCAACGAGACGCGCAACGGCATGGAAGACACCTCCAAGCACTCGGGCCTGAAGTTCCTCGCGGCCGTGAACGGCGCCTGCGCTGGCGGCGGCTACGAGTTGGCACTGGCCTGCGACGAGATCCTGCTGGTCGACGACCGCTCCTCGTCCGTCTCGCTGCCCGAAGTGCCGCTGCTCGGCGTGCTGCCCGGCACCGGTGGCCTGACCCGCGTGACCGACAAGCGCCATGTGCGTCATGACCTCGCCGACATCTTCTGCACCAGCGTCGAAGGCGTGCGCGGCCAGCGCGCGGTCGACTGGCGCCTGGTCGATGCCGTGGCCAAGCCCGCGCAGTTCCCCGCCGCCGTGCAGGAGCGCGCCACGCAACTCGCCGCCGGTAGCGACCGCCCCGCAGGCGCCAAGGGCGTGGCCCTGACCCGCGTCGAGCGCACCGACAGCGCCGACGGCATCGCGTACGCCAACGTCAACGTGCAGATCGACCGCAGCAAGCGCACCGCGACGATCACCGTGAAGGCGCCCACCGGCGCGCAGCCGGCCGACATCGCCGCCATCGAAGCCGCCGGCGCCGCCTGGTGGCCGCTGGCCGTGTGCCGCGAGCTCGACGACGCCATCCTCAACCTGCGCACCAACGAACTCGACGTCGGCACCTGGCTGCTCAAGACCGAAGGCGACGCCGCCGCCGTGCTGGCCTCGGATGCCGTGATGTTTGCGAACAAGGACCACTGGCTGGTGCGCGAAACCATCGGCGCGCTGCGCCGCACGCTGGCGCGCCTCGATGTGTCGTCGCGCAGCCTGTTCGCGCTGGTCGAGGCCGGCTCGTGCTTCGCCGGCACGCTGGCCGAGCTGGCCTTCGCGGCCGACCGCACCTACATGCTCGCGCTGCCCGACGACGCCGCGCGCGCTCCGAAGCTCACGCTCAACGAATTCAACTTCGGCTTCTTCCCGATGGTGAACGACCAGAGCCGCCTGCAGCGCCGCTTCTATGAAGAGGCCGCACCGCTCGAAGCCGCGCGCGCCGCCGCCGGCCAGGCGCTCGACGCCGACGAAGCCGTGAAGCTCGGCCTCGTGACCGCCGCGCCCGACGACATCGACTGGGACGACGAGATCCGCATCGCCATCGAAGAGCGCGCCGCCATGTCGCCCGACGCGCTCACCGGCCTCGAAGCCAACCTGCGCTTCGCCAGCAAGGAGAACATGGCCACCCGCATCTTCGGCCGCCTCACGGCCTGGCAGAACTGGATCTTCAACCGCCCCAACGCCGTCGGCGAAAAGGGCGCGCTGAAGGTCTACGGCACCGGCCAGAAAGCCGGCTTCGACCTGAACCGCGTTTGAGCACAGAGCAGTCCGCACAACCCAAGGAACAACGATGAGCACGATCAACTACAGCGAGAAGATCCCCAACAACGTCAACCTCGGCGAAGACCGCACGCTGCAGCGCGCGCTCGAAGGCTGGCAGCCCAACTTCATCAACTGGTGGGACGACGTGGGCCCCGAGGGCTCGACCAACCACGAGGTGTACCTGCGCACGGCCGTGAGCGTCGATCCGCAAGGCTGGGCCCAGTTCGGCCACGTGAAGATGCGCGACTACCGCTGGGGCATCTTCCTGAACCCGGGCGACGCCAACCGCGAAGTGCACTTCGGCGACCACAAGGGCGAGAAGGTCTGGCAGGACGTGCCCGGCGAACACCGCGCCAACCTGCGCCGCATCATCGTCACGCAGGGCGACACCGAGCCCGCGTCGGTCGAGCAGCAGCGCCACCTGGGCCTCACGGCGCCGTCGATGTACGACCTGCGCAACCTGTTCCAGATCAACGTCGAAGAAGGCCGCCACCTGTGGGCCATGGTCTACCTGCTGCAGAAGCACTTCGGCCGTGACGGCCGCGAAGAGGCCGACGCGCTGCTGCAGCGCACCTCGGGCGACGCGAACAACCCGCGCATCCTGGGCGCCTTCAACGAGAAGACGCCTGACTGGCTCGCGTTCTTCATGTTCACCTACTTCACCGACCGCGACGGCAAGTTCCAGCTGGCCGCGCTGGCCGAGAGCGCGTTCGACCCGCTGGCGCGCACCACGAAGTTCATGCTGACCGAAGAGGCGCACCACATGTTCGTGGGCGAGAGCGGCGTGTCGCGCGTCATCGCGCGCACCGCGCAGGTGATGAACGAGCTCAAGACCGACGACGCGCAGAAGATCCGCGCCGCCGGCTGCATCGACCTGGGCACCATCCAGCGCTACCTGAACTTCCACTACTCGGTGACCATCGACCTGTTCGGCGCCGACCAGTCGAGCAACGCCGCCATCTTCTACAGCTCGGGCCTGAAGGGCCGCTACGAAGAAGGCAAGCGCGACGACGACCACGTGCTCAAGGGCCAGACCTACAAGGTGCTCGAGGTCAAGGACGGCCAGCTCGTCGAGAAGGACGTGCCGATGCTCAACGCCCTGAACGAAGTGCTGCGCGACGACTTCATCAAGGACTCGGTGGCCGGCGTCGGCCGCTGGAACAAGGTGCTCGAGAAGGCCGGCATTCCCACCCGCCTGGTCGTGCCGCACAAGGCCTTCAACCGCCAGATCGGCGCACTCGCCGGCATCAAGATATCGCCCGAGGGCCGCGTGGTGAACGACATCGAATGGGCCGCCAAGCGCGACGAATGGCTGCCGAGTTCCGAAGACTTCGCTTTCGTGGCATCGTTGATGGGCCGCGTGATCGAGCCGGGCAAATTCGCAGGCTGGATCTCGCCGCCGGTGATGGGCATCAACCGCCAGCCTGTCGACTTTGAATACGTGCGTTTCGGCTGAGCACCTGGATATGAAGCCCTCGTCCCCACGGCGAGGGCATGGAGAACAACATGGACATGGTCGTTGAAGCCGGGGTCATCAAGCAGCACCTGATCGACCCCGAGATCTGCATCCGCTGCAACACCTGCGAGGCGACCTGCCCCGTGAACGCGATCACGCACGACGACAACAACTATGTCGTTCGCGCGGACGTCTGCAATGGCTGCATGGCCTGCATCTCGCCGTGCCCCACGGGCTCGATCGACAACTGGCGCACCATGCCGCTGGTGCGCGCGTACACCATCGAAGAGCAGCTCACGTGGGAAGAACTCCCCGCCGAGCTCTCGCCCGAGGAACTCGAGGCGGCGGGCGTGTCCGGCGCCGCCGCCGAGGCCGCGGAAGTGCCTGCCCAGACGCAGGCCCAGGCCGCCGTGCAGGGCACCGAGCCCGCCTTCAATTCCGCGCAGTACGGCGCCAGCGTGCCGCCCTGGTCGGCCGCGCACGCCTACACCAACCTCTTTCCGCCGAAGACGCCGACCACCGCCACCGTGGTGGGCAACTTCAACTGCACCGAGGCCGGCTTCGACAGCGAGACCCACCACATCGTGCTCGACTTCGGCGTGGTGCCGTTCCCCGTGCTCGAAGGCCAGTCGATCGGCATCGTGCCGCCGGGCGTCGATGCCATCGGCAAGCGCCACCATGCGCGCCAGTACTCGGTGGCCAGCCCGCGCAACGGCGAACGGCCCGGCTACAACAACGTCTCGCTCACCGTGAAGCGCGTCACCGAGG
This sequence comes from Variovorax sp. KBS0712, assembly GCF_006323185.2. Lineage (NCBI taxonomy): Bacteria > Pseudomonadati > Pseudomonadota > Betaproteobacteria > Burkholderiales > Comamonadaceae > Variovorax > Variovorax sp. KBS0712. The sequence continues at coordinate 220,949 of NZ_VCCD02000004.1, forward strand.
ACCACGAGGGCGACCCCGTGCGCGGCGTGTGCTCCAACTACGTGTGCGACCTCAAGGTGGGCGACACCGTGCAGGTGGTGGGGCCCTTCGGTGCGTCGTTCCTGATGCCGAACCACCCCAAGTCGCACATCGTGATGATCTGCACCGGCACCGGCAGCGCCCCCATGCGCGCCATGACCGAATGGCGTCGGCGCCTGCGCAAGAGCGGCAAGTTCGAAGGCGGCAAGCTCATGCTGTTCTTCGGCGCGCGCACGCAGCAGGAGCTGCCGTACTTCGGCCCGCTGCAGTCGCTGCCGAAAGACTTCATCGACATCAACTTCGCGTTCTCGCGCACGCCGGGCCAACCCAAGCGCTACGTGCAGGACCTGATGCGCGAACGCGCCGCCGACCTGGCCGCGCTGCTGAAGGACGGCGCCAGCCACTTCTATGTGTGCGGCCTCAAGAGCATGGAAGAGGGCGTGGTGCTCGCACTGCGCGACGTGGCGAAGGAAGCGGGGCTCGACTGGGACACCGTCGGTGCGCAACTCAAGCGCGAAGGCCGCCTGCACCTCGAAACGTACTAAGCTGCGGCGGATGCAGTTCGCCGACTTCCACGCAGGCCAGGTCATCGAGGCCGGGCCTTACGTGCTCACCGAAGCCGAACTCGTGCAGTTCGCGCGGGCCTACGACCCGCAGTGGTTCCACACCGATGCCGAGGCGGCGGCAGGCAGCCCCTTCGGCGGGCTCATCGCGAGCGGCTGGCACACCTGCTCGATCGCGATGCGGCTGGTGGTCGAGGCGGCGCTGGCCGGTTCCGAATCGTTCGCGTCGCCCGGGCTCGAGCACGTGCGCTGGCCGAACCCCGTGCGCCCCGGCGATGCGCTGCGGCTCGTGGCCGATGTGATCGAGGTGCGCCGCTCCGAGAAGCGCCCCACGCTCGGTATCCTGCGTTGGCGCTGGCGGCTGTTCAACCAGCGCGCGCTGGTGGTGCTCGACACCGAAGTCACCAGCCTCTTCAAGCTGCCCGCCCCCGACCTCTGAACGACACAAGCCCGCAACGCTTTAGCGCTGCGGGCTTGATTACTTGCGGAGCGATGCGCTGCAACAGCCGCGTCCGGCCGCTGCAACCATGCGGCGTGCGACTTACTTCTTGTGCAGGTCGACCGCGCCCGAGCCCTGGGCCTTGCCGCTCGCCTTGGCGCCGGCCGTGGCCGGTTTCACGGCGCCGCCCACGGCGCCCGCGGCACCGGTCGCGCTGTTCACGGTGCTGCCCACGGTGTTGGTCACACCGCCGACGGCTTGCGTCGCGCCGCCCACGGCGCCGGTGGCACCGCCGACCGCACCCGTGGCCGTGCCGAGCACGCCACCGACGGCATTGCCCACGCCGCCGGTCGCGCCGGAGGTGGAGGTGTCCGCATTGGCATCGGCCGACGCACCGGTCTGCGCGCGTGCACCTGCTGCGCCGCCTTGTGGCGTCGCGCCGGTGCTGCCCGAGGCCTTCACATCGGCGTTGACCCCCACGCCGACCCCGACGCCTTGCGCCTGGGCCGTCCCGCCGAGGGCCAGCAGGCCCGCCAGCATGGCGCCGATGAAGATGCGGTTGGTTGCATGTGTAGTCATGAGTGACAGTTCCTTTCGTTGCTGAGTCACGGTTTGCAGAACCGACCGGGGTTCGATCGATTCGGGGGCAACCATGACGGGCCGGCAGGTTGTCGCCATGTGCGGCGCGTTCGCTCGACGCTGTGGGAATCGGCCGTCGGCGGAATCGGGGGCTCGTGCGTTAGGGCGGCGTTTGCAAATCCCCGCCCGATCCGGGGGTTTCTTGGCGCGATGCGCCACGTCATCGAAAACATGCAACTCATAATGTTGCATGAAACGAGACAGCAAGCTTTCCGGTGTGCTCCACGTGCTGCTGCACATGGCCGAGCTGGACGCCCCCATCACCTCCGAGGCGCTCGCCGCGGCGATGCAGACCAACCCCGTGGTCGTGCGCCGGCTCATGGCGGGCCTGCGGCAGGCCGGCTTCGTCAGCTCGGCCAAGGGGCATGGCGGCGGGTGGGTGCTGTCGTGCTCGTTGAATTCGGTGACGCTGGGCGACATCCACAACGCCGTCGGTGCGCCTGCGCTGCTGGCCATGGGCAACCGCACCGAGAGCCCGGGCTGCATCGTCGAGCAGGCGGTGAACGCGGCGCTCGACGGCGCCTGCCAGGAGGCCGAGGCGCTGCTGCTGCGGCGGCTCAACGGGATCACGCTGGCCGATCTTTCCAGGGACTTTCATCGCCGCATGACGGGTGGCGGCTTCACCGCGAAGGACATCGCACATGCGTTTTGACGCACTCATCGTGGGCGGCAGCTTTGCCGGCCTCTCCGCCGCCATGCAACTGGCGCGCGCACGCAGGAAGGTCTGCGTGGTCGACGCGGGCGCGCCGCGCAACCGTTTCGCCGCAGCCTCGCATGGCTTCTTCGGGCAGGACGGCATGCCGCCGCTGCAGATGATTGCCGATGCGCGCGACAAGCTGCTCGCCTATCCGTCCGTCACCTTCGTCGAAGGCACGGTGACTGCGGCAACGGCCGATGGCGCGGAGGGCTTCACGGTTTCGTTGAACAACGGGGAACAGTTGTCGACGCGCAAGCTGCTGCTGGCCTTCGGCGTGCAGGACGGCCTGCCGGACATCGCGGGCCTCGGCGAGCGCTGGGGAAAGAGCGTGCTGCACTGTCCTTATTGCCACGGCTACGAGTTCGGCGACCGTCCGCTGGGCGTGCTCTTTCACAGCGCGCACCCGCCGGACCACGCGCTGCTGATCGCCGAGTGGGGCCCGACCACGCTCTTCCTGAATGGCGACGCAGGGCCGGATGCCGAGGCACGCGTCCGGCTGCAATCACGCGGCGTGGCCGTGGAGCCCGGGCGCATCGCCGGCCTCGAAGGGCAGGGGACGGACCTCGCGGCCGTGCGCCTGGACGACGGCCGGCGCGTGCCGATCGAGGCGCTGTTCGTGGCGCCGCACACGCGGCCGACCAGTCCGCTGGCCGCGCAGCTGGGCTGCGCGTTCGACGACGGCCCCATGGGCCCGGTGCTGCGCGTCGATGCGATGAAGACGACCACGGTGCCCGGCGTGTATGCGGCGGGCGATGTGGCGATGGCTTTTTCCAACGCCACGCTGGCCTCGGCCGACGGGCTGTTCGCCGGGGTGTCGATGCACCGCGCGCTGGTGTTCGGCGCCTGATTTCAAATTTTTTCGGGGGAAGATGGCAAACCGCCTCAAACCACCTTATAATCTGAGGCTCACGCGGGAATAGCTCAGTTGGTAGAGCGCAACCTTGCCAAGGTTGAGGTCGAGAGTTCGAGACTCTTTTCCCGCTCCAAATCGCATGAAAAGGCCACCTCACCAGGTGGCCTTTTTCATTGGCGCGTCGCTTTCAACCTCGCGCCGGCAGCACGGTCCCCCGGCTCTCGCCGAAACCGATGCGCGCATGGCCGGGCTTCTCGCACCAGCCGCGCAGCAGCACCGCATCCCCGTCTTCCAGGAAACCGCGCGTTTCGCCGTTGGCGAGCGTCACCGGCGTTTGCGCCGCGCGGGTCAGCTCGATGATCGCGCCGGCCTCGCCCTCGCCAGGGCCCGAGATGGTGCCGCTGCCGAACAGGTCGCCCGGGTTCAGACTGCAGCCGCCCACCGTGTGGTGCGCCACCATCTGCGCAATGCTCCAGTACTGATGCCGGAAGCTCGTGCCCGACAGGCGCGACGGCCCGGTCTTCTGCTCGCGCGCCTTTTCGCTTTCGAGCCACACCTCGAGCCGGATGTCGAGTGCGCCGCCGTCGCGGTTCGCGCTGCCTTCCAGGTAGGCCAGCGGTTGCGGCTCGTTCGCGGGCCGCGTCCACGCCTGACGGTAGGGCGCCAGCGCTTCCATCGTCACGATCCATGGCGAGATCGTGGTGGCGAAGTTCTTCGCAAGGAAGGGCCCGAGCGGCGCCATCTCCCAGAACTGGATGTCGCGCGCCGACCAGTCGTTGAGCAGGCAGAGACCGAAGATGTGGTCTTCCGCGCGCGCGAGCGGAATCGCCTCGCCCTGCGCATTGCCCTGGCCGATCCACACGCCCAGCTCCAGCTCGTAGTCGAGCCGCGCGCAGGCCTGGTAGGTCGGCGCCTTCGCACCGGGTGCCATGGCCTGGCCCATCGGCCGGTGAAAGCGCTGGCCGCTCACGCCGATGGTCGACACGCGCCCGTGGTACGCCGTCGGCACCCAGCGGAAGTTGGGCGTGACGTCGCCGTCGGGGTTCATCAGGCGGCTGATGTTCAGCGCGTGGTCGATCGAGGTGTAGAAGTCGGTGTAGTCGCCGATGCGCGCGGGCACGGTGTATTCGACCTCGGCCTGCGGCACGAGGCAGCCGCGCAGGTCGTCCGCGGTCGCGGCCGGCGCGTCGCTGTGCAGCAGCGCGAAGACCGCATGGCGCAGCGCCTGCCAGGCGGGCGGGCCGAGCGCGAAGAAATCGTTCAGCGCGGGCAGGGCGGCGGCGCGCGCCGCATCGAGCGCCAGGCCGTCGACGTGCGAGCCCGCGGCCAGCGCCGCGAGGTCGAGCACCTGGTCGCCGATGGCCACGCCGCCGCGAAACGGCTCGGGGCGGCCGGTGCGGCGGAACATCGCATAGGGCAGGTTCTGGATCGGAAAGTCGCTGCCCGCGACGTTGGCGGATGCGACCCAACTGCGGGCGCCAACGTCGTGCGTGTGGTTGAGTTCGATCATGTTCACACCGACGCCATCAACGCGTCGTCGAAGATCGCCACCGCGCGCGTCCAGCCCGCCGAGGCGCCGCGGATCTTGTGCGGGAAGCAGCTGATGAAAAAGCCCGTGGGCGGCAGCACCTCGAGGTTGTGCAGCTTCTCGATGTGGCAGTAGCCGATGTCGCGACCGGCCTTGTGGCCTTCCCAGATCAGCGAGGCGTCGTGCGTCTCGCCGTACTTCTTGGCGGTGTGCACGAAGGGCGCGTCCCAACTCCAGGCGTCGGTGCCCGTGAGGCGCACGCCGCGCTCCAGCAGGTACATCGTCGCTTCGTAGCCCATGCCCGCGCCGGCCGACACGTAGTCGGGGTTGCCGTAGCGCGAGCCGGCGCGCGTGTTGACCACCACGATCTCCAGCGGGCTCAGCGTGTGGTTGATGCGCTTGAGCTCGGCCTCGACATCGGCGGCCGTGACCACGTAGCCGTCGGCGAAGTGGCGAAAGTCGAGCTTCACGCCGGGCTGGAAGCACCATTCGAGCGGCACGTCGTGGATGGCGATGGCGGGCTTTTTCTCGCCCAGCGCCTTGTCCATGGTCGAGTGGAAGTGATAGGGCGCGTCGAGGTGCGTGCCGTTGTGCGTGGAGAGCTGCACCAGTTCCACGGCCCAGCCTTCGCCGTCGGGTAGGTCTTCTTTCTTCAGGCCGGGAAAGAAGGGCTCGATCTGCTCGAAGGTGTGCTCGTGCGTGAAGTACTGGATCTTCGGCGCGAAGGCCGGCGGATCGGACAGCACGTCGTTTTCGAGAAAGATCGACAGGTCGACGAACTTGCGTGGCATGGCGAGGCTCCTTGTGGGGTGTAGGTTTTGAAGGAATCGATCGAATCGGTCAGGGCTGCTGCCAGCGCAGCAGGCGCTTTTCGGCCAAGGCCAGCAGCGCGTTGCTCACGAAGCCGATGAGCCCGAGCAGCACGATGCCGGCGAACAGATCGCTGGCGCGGAAGGCGCGCGCCGCCAGCAGGATGGCCTGGCCCAGGCCGCTTTGCGAGGCGATCATTTCGCCCACCACCGCGACGATCAGCGCAATGGTCAGTGCCAGCCGCATGCCGGCCAGGATGTCGGGCATGGCGTTGGGCAGGCCCATCTTCCAGATGTACGCGGTGCGCGACATCTGCAGGCAGCGCGCCACCTCCGACAGGCGCGGCTCCACCGCCGCGAAGCCGTGCACCGTGGCCAGCAGCACCGGCCACATCGCGCCGAAGGCGACCACGAACAGCACCATGCCGGGGTTCAGTCCGAAGATCGAAATGGCCAGCGGCAGCAGCGCCGAGGCGGGCAGCGGACGGATGAACTCCAGCGTCGGCTGCACCCACGCGCGCACGGCGGGCGACACGCCGATGGCCGCGCCCAGCAGCACGCCGAAGAGCGACGCCAGCAGCCAGCCTTCGACCATGCGGCCGACCGTGGCCTGCGTGAAGGCGAGCAGCTCGCCGTTGCCTGAATTGCCCGAAGAGAGATTGAGTCCTTCGAGCAGGCTCGCGAAGGTGGCCTGCGGCGTTGGCAGGAACACGCGGCTGACCCAGCCCGCGTTGCTCGCCACCCACCACAGCGCGACCAGCGCGAGCAGCACGCTCACCGAGCCCAGCCACCCCAGGCCCAGTCGGCCGTTGCGGTTGTTCATGGCTGCACCCCCATGCGGCGTGCGACCCAGGCCTGCAGGCGCACCATGCCCGCGTTGACCGCGAAGCCCACCACGCCGATCCAGCCCAGCCACGCGAGCATCAGCGCGGGGTCGAAGCTCTGCTGCGCGATCATCATCGCGTAGCCCATGCCGTGCGGATTGGCGGCGATCTCGACCGTCACCGCCACCACCAGCGCCACCGCCACACCGAGGCGCAGCGCGACGAACAGGCGAGGCACGATGGCCGGCAGCACGATCTTGAAGGCACGCTCGCGCGCCGACAGCCCGAGCACGCGGCTCACCTCGAGCAGCCGGGGCTCGATCTGCTGCACCGCCGACTGCACCAGCACCAGCAGCGGCCAGAAGGTGGCGAAGGCGACGATCGCCACTTCCATGCGCACGCCGAAACCGAAGCCCAGCATCGCGAGCGGGATCAGCGCGACGGAAGGCACGGGGCGCAGCACCTCGATGGACACGGCGCCCAGCTGCGCCGCACGGCGCGAGAGCCCGAGCACCAGCCCGAATGCAATGCCGAGCACCGCACCCAGCAGCAGGCCCAGTGCCGCCGTGCCCAGCGTGAAGCCCGTGGCCTGCCAGAGCGAGCCGTCCATGGCCGCGCCGACAAAGGCCTTGGCGGCCGCGCTGGGCGGTGCAAGCGCATCGCTGCCCAACGCCGCCGCGCGCCGCGCGTACCACTCGAAGGCGCCGACCAGCAGCGCGGGAAACACCCACGGCCGCAGCCAGCGAAAGAGACGGCCTTCAGTCATGACCCTGCTCGATGAAGGCGAACAGCTCACGCCGCAACTGCAGGTATTCCGGATGCTCCTTCGTCGTGAGCTGGTCGCGCGGACGCGGGATCTTCACGTCGATCATCCGCGCCAGGCTCGGCCGTCCCGGCCCGGGATTGGCCTGCAGCGCGATCACGCGGTCGCCGAGGTAGATGGCTTCTTCCAGGTCGTGCGTGACGAACAGCACCGTGAGCCCGTCGTCGCGCACCAGCCGCGCGAGCTCGTCCTGCAGGCTCTGGCGCGTGAGCGCGTCCAGCGCGCCGAAGGGCTCGTCCATCATCATCAGCTCGGGCTTCTGCGCGAGGCAGCGCGCAATCTGCGCGCGCTGCTGCATGCCGCCCGACAGCTGCACCGGAAACTTGTGCGCATGCTTGGCGAGCCCGACCTTGCCGAGCACGTCGGCGATGCGCGGCGCGCGCTCGGCCGCCGGCACGCCGGCCGCTTCGAGCGCCAGGCTCACGTTGCCTTCCACCGTGCGCCACGGCAGCAGCGCGCGGCCGTAGTCCTGGAACACGAAGGCCACTTCGCGCGAGGGCGCCGTCATCGGCACGCCCTTGCGCCGCACCTCGCCGGCACTGGCGGTGACGAGGCCGCTGGCCGCGCGCAGCAGCGTGGTCTTGCCGCAGCCGCTCGGGCCGACGATGCACACGAACTCGCCGCGCGCCACGTCGAACGAGGTGGGCGACAGGATCTCGCGCCCGCCGAGGCGGATGGTGACGCCGTCGAAGCGCAAAAAGGAATCGGCGGCCGCGCTCACTTGGCGATCAGCTTCGCAACGTCGATGTTCGTCTTGAGCATGTCCTGCTCCTTCATGAGCCCGGTCCAGTAGCCCAGTTGCTTGTCGGTGACCACGGGGCCGGGCGGCGAGACCTGCACCTTGGCCAGCACCTCGGGCGGCAGCTTGATGTACTTGCCGATGGCCGTGCGCACCTTGGCGTCGTTCTTCGGCTGCTGGATGAAGGCGCCGGCCTCGACCAGCGCCTCGCGGAAGGCGCGCGCGGTGGCGGGGTTCTTCGCCACCCACTCGCGCTTGGCCGCGTGCACGATGGTCTGGTTGTTCTCGGGCAGGAAGGTCGAGTAGTACGAGGCCACGTAGCCCGCGCCGCTCTCGGTGATGCGGCTCATGAACGGGTCGGCCGACACCACCGCATCGACCGAGCCGCCGCGCAGCAGGTCGGCATGCTGCGGGAACGCGGCCTCGATGAAGTTGACCTTGCGGTAGTCGACGCCGCTGTCTTTCAGCCACGCGCGGAAGGTCACGTGCAGGAAGGCACCGAGCCCCGGCACGCCGATCTTCTTGCCCACGCAGTCCTGCGCGCTCTTGATGCCCGAGCCCGCGCGCGCCACGAGGCCGAAGCCCGTGATCGTCTTCGAGGTGAGGCCGCCGCCGGCCACCAGCACCAGGTCGAGTCCGCCGTCCACCGCCTGCAGGAACACCGAGGGCGTGGGCCCGCCGATCTGCAGCGAGTCGGACTGCAGTGCGGCCGGGATGGTGGAGTTGAGCGGAATGAACTTCAGCTCCACGTCGAGGCTGCGCTTCTTGAAGTAGCCCTCTTCGGCCGCCACGAAGACCGAGGCGAAGTCGGTCACCGCCGTGTAGCCGAACACGATCTTCGGGTGGGCCTGCTGGGCGCGCGAAGGCAACGAGGCGGTGGCCGATGCGGCCGCGAGCGCCGACAGCAGGGTGCGTCTTTTCATCATGGCTGGGGTCTCCTGGGGATGGTCTTTTTCGTGCGTGAGGGCTTGGCGGCGGCGGTCTTGGCGGCCGCTTTCGGTTTCGGCAGCGCGGCGCGCAGGCCGCCGGCGATGAAGTTCACGAGCATCGGCGCCACGGCCGGGTCGGCGCGCGTGTTCTCGCCGCGCGAGAGCCGTTCGATGCGGCTGTCGGTCAGGTGGTGCAGCAGCGCGCCCAGCGCGAACTGGTAGCCCCATGCGACCTGGCTGCGCGTGGCGTGCGGCAGCGCCACGTGCAGTGCGTCGATGTAGGCCTCGGCCAGCGGATCGAAGTAGCCGCGCAGCACGCGGTCGGCTTCCTCGGTGGCGTGGTACAGCTCGCGCGCCACCAGCAGCGCGTAGTACTCGCCCTCGGTGCTCGCGCGCAGCGCCAGCACGGGCGCGGTGAAGGCTTCGATGATGCGCGGCAGCGTGCGCGCGTCGTCGGGGTCGATGGTCACGGCCGCCAGGCGCGCCAGCCGCTCGTCGATGGTGTGGCTCCAGTGCTCGAAGATCGCGTGGAACAGCTCATGCTTCGGGCCGAAGTAGTAGCCCACCAGCGCGAGCGGCACGCCGGCTTCTTCGGCGATCTGGCGGATCGTCACGGCGTGGTAGCCGTGCTGCGCGAAGAGCTTCTCGGCCGCCAGCAGGATGGCCTGGCGGCGGTCGGGCCGGGCGGGCTCGGGCGCGACGGTCGGGGCGCGTGATGCAGCCGAGGCGCTGCGTTTTCGGGCCGGCGGTGTGCGAGCGTTCATGGGGGCGTATTGAACGGCTGTACAAAAATGTTGAACACACGTATAAACCCTGAGGTCAACCCTCATTGAGCACGGCCGTTCGCGGCGCTACGCTCGTGGCATGCCCGCTCCCAACATCCCCCAGATCCGCCTCTATCAGAACTGGCTGCGCGACACGCGCGGCCTGGCCTTCGACAGCTACGACGCGCTGTGGCGCTGGTCCGTCACCGACCTCGATGCCTTCTGGCAGAGCATCTGGGACTACGCCGGCCTGCACTCGCCCACGCCGCACACCGCGGTGCTCGCCGAACGCCGCATGCCCGGCGCGCGCTGGTTTCCCGGTGCGCAGGTCAACTACACGCGCGAGGTGCTGCGCCACGCCGACGCGGCCCATGCGGCCGGCCTGCCCGCCATCGTGAGCGACAACGAACGCGGCGAGGTGCGCGAGCTGTCGTGGCCCGAGCTGCGCCGGCAGGTGGCCTCGGTGGCGCTCACGCTGAAGTCGCTCGGCGTGCGCCGCGGCGACCGCGTGGCCGCCTACATGCCGAACGTGCCCGAGACCATGGTGGCGTTTCTCGCGTGCTCCAGCATCGGCGCGGTGTGGAGCGTGTGCGCGCCCGACATGGGCACGGCCGCCGTGGCCGACCGCTTCCGCCAGATCGAACCCACGCTGCTCATCGCGGTCGACGGCGTGCACTACGGCGGCAAGCCGCTCGATCGCAGCACCGTGCTGCAGGAGCTGCGCGGCCAGCTGCCGAGCGTGCAGAAGCTGCTGCTCGTGCAGTCGCCTTTTGCTGCGAACGCGGTGGCGCACGACGGCGAATGGCAGCAGGCCATCGCGCGCGACGACGCCGTAGTCGCAGCCTTCGAGCCCGAGTGGCTGCCCTTCGACCACCCGATCTGGATCGTCTATTCGAGCGGCACCACCGGCCTGCCCAAGCCCATCGTGCACGGGCAGGGCGGCATCCTGCTGACCATGCACGCCTGCGGCCTGCACAACGACGTGGGCGCGAGCTACGGCGCCAACAACTTCGGCGAGCGCTACCACTGGTACAGCTCCACGGGCTGGGTGATGTGGAACTCGCAGCTCTCGGGCCTGGCCTTCGGCGCCACCATCTGCATCTACGACGGCAACCCGGCGGGCAGCAAGGAGAAACCCGACTGGGGCGTGCTGTGGCGCTTCGTTGCGAAGCACCGTGTCACCTTCTTCGGCGCGGGCGCGGCCTACTTCACCAACTGCATGAAGGCGGGGCTCGTCGCGAAAGACTGCGGCGACCTGTCGCGCGTGCGCGCGCTCGGCAGCACCGGCTCGCCGCTGCCCGACGAGGTGCAGCGCTGGGGCTCGCAGCAGATCCTCGACGCGGGCTCGAAGGGGGTGTGGTGGTGCAACATTTCCGGCGGCACCGACTTCTGCGGCGCCTTCGTCGGCGGCAACCGCGAGCTGCCCGAAGTGCCGGGCCAGATGCAGTGCCGCGAACTCGGCCACGCGGTCGAGGCCTGGAACGAGCAGGGCCAGCCGGTCATCGGCGAGGTCGGCGAGCTGGTGTGCACGCAGCCCATTCCGTCGATGCCGCTGTACTTCTGGGGCGACGAAGGCAACGCGCGCTACGTGTCGAGCTACTTCGACACCTACCCCGGCGTGTGGCGCCACGGCGACTGGATCAAGGTCGGCAGCGACGGCGGCTGCATCATCTACGGCCGCAGCGACGCCACCATCAATCGCCAGGGCCTGCGCATGGGCACCAGCGAGATCTACAGCGCGGTCGAAGGCCTGCCCGAGGTGCTCGACTCGATGGTGGTCGATCTCGAATACCTGGGCCGCGACAGCTACATGCCGCTGTTCGTGGTGCTGCGCCCCGGCGTGGCGCTCGACGAGGCCATGCGCACGCGCATCAACAATGCCATCAAGACCTCGCTGTCGCCGCGCTTCGTGCCCAACGACATCTTCCAGGTGGCCGAGATTCCGCGCACGCTGTCTGGCAAGAAGCAGGAGCTGCCGATCAAGAAGTTGCTGCTGGGCCAGCCCATCGAGAAGGTCGTGAACCGCGAGGCGATGGCAAACCCCGGCAGCCTGGATTGGTATGTGGCTTTCGCCGCGCAGCGGGCCTCCGCATAATGGGGCGATGAAAAGACGCACCAGCCTCCTCATGCTCTCCGCCGTTGCCGGCGCCTCCGTCCTGAGCGCTTGCGCGGGCGGCTCGCCGGGCACGCCGGCCCAACCCGCCGCCGCACCGCTGCGCGTGACGGGCACCGTGGCCTACCGCGAGCGCATCGCGCTCGATCCCGCAGCCGAAGTGCGCGTGCAACTGCTCGACGTGTCGCGCATGGACGCGCCCTCGGTCGTGCTCGCCGAGCAGCGCATTCCCGCCAACGGCAAGCAGCCGCCCTTCGCCTTCGAGCTCAGCGTCGATGCCGCGCGCATCGACCCGCGCATGCGCTACGCCGTGGCGGCACGCATCACGCGCGGCGAGCAGCTGCTGTTCATCAACGACACGCAGTATTCGGTGCTCACGCAGGGCAACGGCACCAGCGCCAACCTGATGTTGGTGCGCGTGGCCACGCCACCGCCGCCGCCGCGTCCCTCGCGCTAATCGACCACCCCGCGCGACACGACGTTCGCGTGGGTCAGTTCAGATCAGGTCAGCAATTCGTGCAGCACCATGCGCGTCTGCCGGCCGCGCAGTTCCACCAGCTCTTCGATGCGCCGCGTGGCCAACCGGCCGTTCAGCGCCGCGAAGGTGACTTCCGAGATCAGCATGCGCGTGCCCAGCTGGCGGTTCGCGCCTTCGATGCGACTGGCCACGTTCACCACGTCGCCGAACGCCGTGTACGACAGCCGGTCGTTCGAGCCCAGCACCCCCGCCACCACCACGCCCGTGTGAATGCCGATGTGCGTGCGGAACTCGGGCAGGCCCTGTTCGGCCCACTGCCGGTTGAGCTGGTGCATCTCGGCGTGCAGTTCGAGCGCGGCGCGGCAGGCCTTGTACTCCGCGTCTTCCAGGTCGGCCGGCGCGCCCCACAGCACCATGATGCCGTCGCCGATGAACTTGTCGATCACGCCGCCGTGGCGTGCGAACACCGCGGCCGCGAGGTTGAAGTAGTCGGTCAGCTGGCGCACCAGCACGTCGGCCGCGATCGATTCGGAGATCGACGTGAAGCCCTCCACGTCGGTGAACATCACCGTCACCTGGCGCGGCGAGCCGTTGGGCGCGAGCGCGTGGCCCTGCGCCACCAGCTGGTTGATCACGTCCACCGGCACGAACTTGCTGAAGGCCTTGAGGCTGCGCGCCGAATCGTCGAGCGCCTGGTCCAGGTGCTGGATTTCGAGCACGCGGCTGGGCTCGCGCGGCAGGTCGTCGAGCTCGAGGCGGCCGATGCGGTGCGCGATGCGCGAGAGGTTCTCGACCGGCGCCGTCACCAGCTTCGACAGCTTCAGCGACATGTACAGCGCCAGCCCCAGGAACACCAGCGCCAGCAGCAGCGACCACGCCACCGCGCGGCGCAGGCCACCCAGCAGCACGTCTTCGGGCACCCAGCTGACCAGCTGCCAGCCGGTGGCGGGAATGCGCGAGGCCTGCACCAGGTAGCGCCGCCCTTCGTGGCTGAAGGCGAAGGCCTTGTCGCTGCCGCTGCCGGCGATGCCGTCGGCCACCATCTGCGCGTTCAGTGCGCCGAGTGCACCCGTGGGTGCTTCCAGCGTGTGCAGCACGCCCGGCATGTCGCTGCGCGCGAGCACCTTGTGGTCGGCACTGAGCAGCGCGCTGTTGCCATTGCCGTTGCGGCTGAACAGGCGCACGAACTCCGACAGCCGGCCCAGCGACACGTCGCCTGCCACCACCATCGCCTGCGGGCTGCCTTCGGCCTGGCGGCGCTGGCTGGGCAGCGCGTAGGTCACGCCCAGTTCCTGCGCGGCGGCGAACACGTAGGGGCTGGTCCACACCGGCCCTTGTGTCTTGCGCGCCTGCATGAACCAGCTGCGTTGCGTCGGGTTGTAGTTGCTGCGGTAGGCCTCCACGCGCTGCGTGGCAAAGCGCTGCTGCACATCGGCCTCGGAACCCAGCGGCAGCTTGTACTGCCAGGTCTCGGTGGTGAAGCCGTCGCCGCGCGCGATGTGCCGGATCGCCGGCACCGGGTAGCGCAGCGCCATCAGCATCTTGCCCTCGACGTTCGCCACGTAGACGCTGTCGAGTTCGGGTGATTGCTGCAGCAGCGTCCACAGGAGCTCGGCCGTGCGGTCCACGTTCTCACCCGCGGGCGTGAGGCTGGGCGAGCTGCCGATCGCGCCGACGGCCGACTCGGCCTTGGCCAGGAAGGCCAGCACCTTGTCTTCGGTGCGGTCGTGGTTCGACTTGTGCGCCGAGGTGCCGATCGTCGTCACCAGTCGCTGCGAGCCCCAGTAGCCCAGCGTGACCAGCAGCAGCGACTGCGCGAGCGCCACGGCACTGACGATGGAGCCGACATCGACCCGGAAGCGACGCGGGCGTCGGGGCGGCGGACTCTCGGCGGTGGAAGGGGACGGGGATGGTGGCACCGGCGTGGTGACGTGCGCGAAAGACGGGCGACCCGCCGCATCCGGAGGCCCGGACGATTCCTTGTACATACAGCTCCCTGACGACAACTCGGAACGGACCCCGGCTCCTCCTCACGAGGTCGTGGTCCGGCGTCCGGAGGGTGTTGCGGGGCCGATCGTGTGCGCCGGCCATCCTGGCAATCCCCCCGGATGCGCGCGGGATTTTCGCCTGTATTTGATACATGTGTGCAACTTTGCACGCTTGGTGCGATGTTGCTGCGCCCGAGGGCTTGATTGCGAACGGACGTTCGTTCTATTCAGCGCGCGTCGTGAAAGATCAGGCCCAGCGTGTGGCGCTGTCCGCTGCGCACGCGGCTCACGCCGTGGCGCATCGTCACGCGGTAGTTGCCGCGCGTGCCCGCCACGGGCCGCTGGTTCACCGCGAAGACCACGGCCTCGCCCTGCGCGAGCGACACCACCTCGGCGCGCGACTGCATGCGCGGGCGCTGCTCGGTCAGCACGAACTCGCCGCCCGTGAAGTCTTCGCCGGGCCGGCTCAACAGCACCGTGAGCTGCAGCGGAAATTGCAGGTCGCCGTACAGGTCCTGGTGCAGGCAGTTGTAGTCGCCCTCGCCGTAGCGCAGCAGCAGCGGAGTGGGGCGCAGCTGGCCCGCTGCATGGCAGCGCGCGAGGTAGGCCGCGTGGTCCGGCGGGTAGTTGGCCGGCTGGCCCATGGCCGCGGCCCAGGCATTGGCCAGCGGCGCGAGGCGTTCGTACAGCGCGCTGCGAAACGCCACGAGTTTGGAAGGCAGCGGGTTCGCGAAGTACTGGTACTCGCCCTGGCCGAAGCCGTGGCGCTGCATGACCACGCGGCTGCGAAAGCGCACGCCTTCGTCGTACATGGCCGTGAGCGCGGCGCATTCCGCGGGCGTGAACAACGCTCCGGTGACGGCACAGCCGCGCGCGGCGAGGTCGGCATCGATGCGGGGCCAGTCGAGGGCGTGGATGCGGGCGGCGACGGAAGAACTCATGCGGGCAGTGTCGCGCGGCGGCGGGATGGGGGCTCGCCGTTTTCGGACGCGGGTTTCGGTGGGGCAGGGCCCGGCTTGAGCGATCATCCCGGAGACCCAGCCTGAAAGCATTCACATTCAATGAGCACTCAGAACCACACCCCCCAAGACACCGCCAGCGACTGGCAACTCCCCTGGACCGGCGGCTGCCGCTGCGGCCAGGTGCGCTTGCGCATCACCGCACCGCCGCTGCTGGCCATGGCTTGCCACTGCACCGGCTGCCAGCGCATGAGCGCCAGTGCGTTCTCGCTGTCATTGGCGATCCCCGCGCCGGGCTTCGAAGTGGTGTCGGGCGAGCCCGTCATCGGCGGGCTGCACGGCGAGGAGTCGCACCACTTCTTCTGCCCGCATTGCAAGAGCTGGATGTTCACGCGCACCGAGGGCATGGACTATTTCGTCAACCTGCGCGCCACCATGCTCGACCGGCACGAATGGGTCGTGCCCTTTGCGGAGACTTGGACCGACGAGAAGCTGCCGTGGGCCACGACGCCCGCGAAGCACAGCTTCGGCACCTTGCCCGCGATGGACGCCTTCCCAGCGATGATTCAGGCGTACGCGCAAGAGGGCGCACGGCCGGCTGCGAAGGCCTGAGCGGACCTGCCTCGATTCCCGTCTCGGCTCAGGAGCCGGGGTTGCCGGCCGCGTCTAGCGCCGCGAGCATGTCGGCGACCTGGCGATGGTGCGCACGCTCAAACATCGAGCGGTTTCCGGCCCAGCAGGCGGGCCAACTCGGCCAGCAGCTGGCGTTCGTTGTCCTCGAGCGCGGACGGATCGGCGTGGCGCCAGTTGCGCTCGTAAGTGCCCCAGGCCTCTTCGGGGGTGAGTTCCGCGTCCGCGGGCAATTGCCAGGCGAGGCGGCGCAACTGCGCGAAGTCGCCCACCCGGACGGTCTGCGTCGGCGTGCGCGAAGGCGCCGGCGTCGCCATCTCTTTGGCGGTGCCTGCGACCGGTGCCGTCACTTCGACATCCAGACCCAATGCCGCCAGGGCGTTCATGTAGGCCCCCATCGTGACGGAGGGCTCGCCGCGTTCGATGCGATGCAGCGTCATGCGCGACATGCCCGCCGCCTCGGCGGCCGTGGTGGCGCTGATCTTGAGCGACTTCCGACGGACATGGATATGCCGACCGAACGCTTCAAGGCGTCGGTTGGCTTTGTCTAAGGTCGGCGGGGCGGTGGATGGCATATGTGTATCTCATATTAGTCAAAACCAATGAAATGTCTAGTACGAGATGCATTTTTGGCTGCTTCAACCTTCGCGTGCCTGCCCCAACAGCCAATCACTGAACAACTTCAGCAACGGCCGCTGGTCCGCCCGCTCCGGCGTCACCAGGTAATAGCTGCGCTCCGCCGACAGCGCCCGCGGGCAGGCCACCACCAGCTCGCCGCGCGCCAGTTCGTCGGCCACCAGCATGGTCGGCATCAGCGCCACGCCCAGGCCGTGCGAGGCGGCGGCGGCGAGGATCGAGAACAGCTCGTAGCGCGGGCCGCCGCGGGCGGTGGGCGCGTCGACTTGCTGCGCGTCGAACCACTGGCGCCAGCCGTCGGGGCGGGTGCTCTGCTGCAGCAGCGGCATCTGCGCGATGGCTTCGGGCGACACGGCCTTGCCGTCGGGCAAGAGAGAAGGGCTGCACACGGGCACCACGTCTTCATGCATGAGCAGCAGCGCGCGCGCGCCGGCCCAGTTCTCGACCTGCGCGGGTGTGCCGGCGTACAGCGCGGCGTCGAATTCCGCGTCGGCAAAGAGGAAGGGGCGGGTGCGCGTCTCGATGTGCACCACCACGTCGGGCTGCAGCGCCGCAAAACCGCGCAGGCGCGGCACCAGCCAACGCGTGGCGAAGGTGGGCACTGCGGCCAGCGACAGCGACCCGCCTTCGCCCTGGTGCGCCATGGCGTCGAGCGTGTCGCGTTCCATGGCCTCCAGGCGGCGGGCGATCTGGCGTGCGTAGGCGGCGCCGCTGGCCGTGAGCGCCACGCCGTGCCGCGTGCGGCGAAACAGCGCCACGCCCAGGAAGGCCTCGAGCGCGCCGACCTGACGCGACACCGCGCTCTGCGTGAGCGCCAGTTCCTGCGCGGCGCGGGTGTAGCTCTCGTGGCGCGCGGCGGCGTCGAAGCACACGAGGGTCTGCAGGGGGGGGATCTTGCGGCGCATGTATGCTGTGAGTGTATGACTGGCGTCCTGGTTTCACCAGTAAATCAACAGGATGTATCTCTCAAGATGTGCGTCAGACGCATATCTGGGTGAGGATTCATCGTTTGCGCCGGGCCCCCTGCGTGGCTACGATCGACCGCATTCCCCCTTCTTTTGTTTCTTCTTCCTTTTCCGGAGACATCCACATGGCCGCCAAAGCGCAATTCCACTGGGACGACCCCCTTCTTCTCGACCAGCAGCTGACCGACGAAGAACGCATGATCCGCGACGCGGCCAACGCCTACTGCCAGGAGCGCCTGGCGCCCCGCGTCATCGAAGGCTTCCGCACCGGCGAGACCGACCCCGCCATCTTTCGCGAAATGGGTGCGCTCGGCCTGCTCGGCCCGACGATCCCCGAGCAGTACGGCGGCCCCGGCCTGAACTACGTGGCCTACGGCCTGATCGCCCGCGAAGTCGAGCGCGTCGACTCGGGCTACCGCTCGATGGCCAGCGTGCAGAGCTCGCTGGTGATGGTGCCGATCTTCGAATTCGGCACCGAAGCACAGAAGCAGAAGTTCCTGCCCAAGCTCGCCACCGGCGAATGGATCGGCTGCTTCGGCCTGACCGAACCCGACCACGGCTCCGACCCCGGCAGCATGGCCACGCGCGCCAAGAAGGTGCCGGGCGGCTACTCGCTCAGCGGCTCGAAGATGTGGATCAGCAACTCGCCCATCGCCGACGTGTTCGTCGTGTGGGCCAAGGAAGTCAGCGAAAGCGGCACCGTCGGCCCGATCCGCGGCTTCGTGCTCGAAAAGGGCATGAAGGGCCTGACGGCCCCCGCCATTCACGGCAAGGTCGGCCTGCGCGCCAGCATCACCGGCGAGATCGTCATGGACGGCGTGTTCTGCCCCGAAGAAAACGCGTTCCCTGAAGTGCAAGGCCTCAAGGGTCCGTTCACCTGCCTGAACAGCGCCCGCTACGGCATCTCGTGGGGCGCCATCGGTGCCGCCGAAGACTGCTGGCACCGCGCCCGCCAGTACACGCTGGACCGCAAGCAGTTCGGTCGCCCGCTCGCCGCCAACCAGCTCATTCAAAAGAAGCTGGCCGACATGCAGACCGAGATCACGCTGGGCCTGCAAGGCAGCCTGCGCCTGGGCCGCATGAAGGACGAAGGCATCGCCGCGGTCGAGATCACCTCGATCATGAAGCGCAACAACTGCGGCAAGTCGCTGGACATCGCCCGCATGGCGCGCGACATGATGGGCGGCAACGGCATCAGCGACGAGTTCGGCGTGGCCCGCCATCTGGTGAACCTCGAAGTCGTGAACACCTACGAAGGCACGCACGACATCCACGCGCTCATCCTGGGCCGCGCCATCACCGGCATCGCCGCTTTCGCCAACTGAACGAACGCATGAGCACCAAGCCCGCAGCACTCGACGGCATCAAGGTCCTCGATCTGTCCCGCGTGCTCGCGGGCCCGTGGTGCACACAGATCCTCGCGGACTTGGGCGCCGATGTCGTCAAGATCGAACGCCCCGGCGTCGGCGACGACACGCGCACCTGGGGTCCGCCGTTCGTGAAGGACGCGAACGGGCACGACACCGACCAGGCCAGCTACTTCACGTCCTGCAACCGCAACAAGCGCTCGGTCACCATCGACATGGCCACGCCCGAAGGGCAGGCGCTGCTGCAGCAGATGGCGGCGCAGGCCGACATCGTGGTCGAGAACTTCAAGACCGGCGGCCTCAAGCAGTACGGCCTCGACCAGGAAAGCCTGCGCGCGGCCAACCCGCGCCTCATCTATTGCAGCGTGACCGGCTTCGGCCACGACGGCCCCTACGCCGAGCGCGCCGGCTACGACCTGATGATCCAGGCCATGACCGGCATGATGAGCATCACCGGCCGCCCCGACGGCGAGCCCGGCGGTGGCCCGCTGCGCGTGGGCGTGGCGCTCACCGATCTCTTCACCGGCGTGTACGCCAGCACCGCCATCCTCGCGGCGCTGCAGGTGCGCGACCGCACCGGCGAAGGCCAGCACATCGACATGGCGCTGCTCGACGTGGGCATGGCCATCCTCGCCAACCAGGCGAGCGCTTTTCTCAACACCGGCAAGGCGCCGGGCCGCCAGGGCAACACGCACCCGAGCCTCGCGCCTTATCAAGACTTTCCGACGCAGGACGGCGCAATGCTGCTGGCCATCGGCAACAACGGCCAGTTCGCGCGTTTCTGCGAAGCCGCCGGCCACGCCGGGTGGGCCGCCGACGAACGCTTTGCGACCAACACGCTGCGCGTGAAACACCGCGGCGTGCTGATCCCGATGATGGAAGAGCTCACGCGCACCCGCACCACCGCCGACTGGGTCGCGCTGCTCGAAGACAAGGCCGTGCCCTGCGGCCCCATCAACGACATCGCGCAGGCCTTCGACGACGCGCAGGTCAAGGCGCGCGGCCTGGCCGTCACGCTGCCGCGCGATGCGGGCGACGGCATCGCCAGCATCACCGGCGTGGCGAGCCCGTTGCGCCTCACGGCCACGCCGCCGGTGCTGCGCCGCGCACCGCCCGCGCTCGGACAGCACACGCAGGAGGTGCTGGCCGAGATGGGCGTCGACACCTCGCGCTTCGAGGCATTGCGCGCGGCCGGGGTGGTCTGACACACTGGCGGGCATGACGCGCCCGCCTGCTTCGTCTCCTGTTGCTTCCGCAGCCGATGCGGCCCCGTTCGCGGTGCTGCGCATCGACCACGTCGTGCTGCGCGTGCGCGACGCCGCGCGGTCCATGGCCTTCTATTGCGAGGTGCTCGGCTGCACGCTCGAGAAGCGCTGCGACGACCTCGGCCTCGTGCACCTGCGCGCCGGCAGCAGCCTCATCGACCTCGTCACGCACGACGGCAAGCTGGGCCGCCAGGGCGGCGCGCTGGCCGGGCGCGAGGGGCGCAACGTCGATCACCTCTGCCTGCGCATCGAGCCCTTCGACGAAGCTGCGATCCGCGCGCGCATGGCGCGGCACGGCGTGCCGGTGCAGGGCGAGGTGCAGAACAACTTCGGGGCCGAGGGCAGTGGCCCTTCGATCTACCTCGAAGATCCCGATGGCAACGGCGTCGAGCTGAAGGGCCCGGCGGCCTAGCCGCCGCGCCCCATCACCGCCACCGCGAACACCACCACGCCCAGCGCGAGGTTCAGCGTCACCAGCTGGCGCACAGTGTTCAGCCGCGCGGCCGCCACGGGCCAGGCGTTGTCGTCCACCGCGCGGCGCAGCGCGCGGAACACCGAAGCACGGATGTAGACGTAGATCGCCGCCATCACGAGCGCGATGCCCATCATGGCCTCGACGCGCCAGTGCACGGCGCGAAAGCCGCCGGTCGCGAGGATCATCGCGAAGCCGCTCACGAACAGCAGCGTGACCGACGCGTCCACCCCGATGAAGAAACGCCGCAGCGTCGCGGCCATCATGCGCAGGCGCAGCGGCGGCTCCAGCGTGGCGACGGCGGCGGGGCGCACCGCGAAGTGCATGACGGCCATGCCGCCGACCCAGAAGGCGGCGCACAGCAGGTGAATGAAGAGGGGAGCGAGGTAGGACATGGGGTCCGATCAGAACACCGAACCGTGCGCGCACGCAACGCAAGCCCCCATGCCCTTCAACCCGTCGCGCCGCGCCCGCGCGTGCTCGCACGGGGCTTGCCGATGCCGGTGCCGGTGCCCGCGATCGAATCGGCATAGCGCTTCATGTCCGCCACCACCTGGCGCAACAGCGTCGCCGCGGCCGGCGGCAGCAGGCGGCCGTGGCGCGACACGATGTGCGAGCGCCCCTGCGACAGCAGCGGGTTCTTCATCGGCAGCTCGACCAGCGACGGGTGGTCGGCGTTGGGCGTGAGCGAGATGCGCGTGCCCAGCGTGTAGCCCAGGCCGGCCGACACGAAGTGGCCCAGCGCGCTGAACGAGGTGGTGGTCAGCAGCGCGGGCAGCCGCACGCCCTCGCTGATCTCGGCCGCCTCGATGTGCTGGCGCACGCCGAAGTTGCGGTGCAGCGTGGCGCCGGGGTAGGGCAGCAGGTCGGCCAGCTTCAGCGGGCGATCGAGCTGCGCAAGCGGGTGCGAGCCCAGCACCATGGCCTGGATCGGCTGCGCGTGCGACTGGTGCGAGGTGAGCCGCTCGTCCTTCGGCGGCTGGAACAGCATGCCGATGTGGGCGCGCTCCTCGATCACGCGGCGCACGATCTCGTCGGTGCTGGCGACGTCGAGGTTCACCGTGATCTTCGGGTGGCTGGCCATGAAGATGCGCAGGCTGTGCCGCATGAGCCAGTCGACATAGCCTTCGCCGGCCACGATGTCGATGTGGCCGCTCTCGATCTTGCGGATGCTGTCCATCTGCGCCAGCAGGTGCTGCTTCTGCCCCTGCTGCCTTCGCACGTAGCCGGCCAGCAGCTGGCCCGCGTCGGTGGGCACCACGCCGCGTCCGTGGCGCTCCAGCAGCGGCAAGCCGCACTCGGTCTCCAGGATGCCGATGGCACGGCTCACGGCCGAGGGGTCCATGTCGAGCACGTCGGCCGCACCGCGCACCGAGCCGCTGTCGAGCACCTGCATGAAGTAGCGCACCCGGCGGGTGTCGAGCTTGTCGTCCATGGCGGTCGTCTCCGAGTGTTGCATTCAATGCAACGAATATCCTTATTTGCGGTCATTGATGCAAGAGGCTTGCCGCCTGAAACTCGCCGGCACCCCTCGAACACCCTCCATCCATGACCTCCGCCGCCTCCACGATTGCAGCCGTCGCGCCGTCCACCGCCGCCGGCAAACTCAAGCTCCTCGTCGTCACCCTGGTCCTCGTGGCCGTGGCCGAACTCATCGGCCCGACGCAGTTCAGCGTCGGCCCCGGCAAGGTGGTGCTGCTGCCGATGCTGTGGGCGCTCCTCATGGCCGCCGCCTGGGGCATCGCGCACCGGCGCGTGCCGGGCGTGGTGCGCGTGGCCACGGCGCAGCAGTCGCTGGCCGGCGGCCTGCTCAACGCGGGCCTGCTGCTGTTCGTGGTGAAGCTGGGCCTCACGGTCGGCGCCGCGCTGCCGCAGGTCAAGCAGGCCGGCTGGGCGCTGCTGTTCCAGGAGTTCGGCCATGCGCTGGGCACCCTGGCGCTGGGCCTGCCGCTGGCGCTGCTGCTGGGCATCAAGCGCGAGGCCGTGGGCGCCACCTTCTCGGTGGGTCGCGAGGGCAACCTCGTGATCATCGGAGAGAAGTACGGCATGGCCTCGCCCGAAGGCCGCGGCGTGCTGGCCGAGTACATCACCGGCACCGTGCTGGGCGCGCTTTTCATCGCGGTGCTGGCGGGCTTCATCGCCAGCCTGCACATCTTCGATCCGCGCTCGCTGGCCATGGGCGCCGGCGTGGGCTCGGGCAGCCTGATGGCGGCGGCGCTGGGCGCCATCGCCGCGCAGAGCCCGCCCGAGATGCTGCCGCAGCTCACGGCGATTGCCGCTGCGTCGAACCTGCTGACCACCGTGGCCGGCTTCTACTTCACGCTGTTCCTGTCGCTGCCGCTGTGCTCGTGGCTCTACGGCAAGCTGGAGCCGGTGCTGGGCCGCTTCTCGAAGCATGGCGCACAACAAGGCGCCGCCGTGGACGCGGGCGCGAACGTCTCGAGCGCCGACGTGGCCCACGCCGCGCCGACCTCGCTGCGCGACACGCTGCTGGCCTGGCTGGTGGTGGGCGGCGGCGTGCTCATCGGCAATGCCGTGACCTACAAGGTGCCGGTGCTGGTGTCGCTCGAAGGCGTGCTCGCCGTGGTGGCGATTGCCGGCGCCGTCGAAGCCATCAAGCGCTTCGTGCCGCGCCTGCCGATGGTGCTGGTGCTCTCGGTGGTGGCCACCGTGGTCGGCATCCCGGGCCTGTTCCCCTTCTCCGACGCGCTGATCGCGATCACCGCCAAGCTCAACTTCCTGGCCTTCACCACGCCGGTGCTGGCGCTGGCCGGCTTCTCGGTCGCCAAGGACCTGCCCGTGTTCCGCCGCCTCGGCTGGCGCATCGTGGTGGTGTCGCTCACCGCGACGGCCGGCACCTTCCTCGGCGCCACGTTCATCGCCGAGTTCTTCCACTGATTTCATCCCACGAGAGATACACGCCATGTACCGCGACCCCGAGATTGCCGAAGACACCCGTGCCCGCATGCTCAGCTGGCGCCGCGACATCCACGCCAACCCCGAAACCGCCTTCGAGGAACACCGCACCGCCAACGTGGTGGCCAACGCGCTGATGCTCATGGGCCTGCCCGTGCACCGCGGCCTGGCCGGCACCGGCGTGGTCGGCACGCTGAAGAACGGCGAGGGCCCCAGCATCGCGCTGCGCGCCGACCTCGACGCGCTCAACATGCAGGAGCTCGGCACGCAGGCGCACGCCTCCAAATGCGCCGGCAAGATGCACGCCTGCGGCCACGACGGCCACACGGCCATGCTGCTGGGCGCGGCCGAGCACCTGTCGCGCCACAAGCCCTTCCAGGGCACGGTGCACTTCGTGTTCCAGCCCGCCGAGGAAAACGAAGGCGGCGGCCGCGTGATGGTGGAAGAAGGCCTGTTCGACCAGTTCCCGGCCGACGCCGTCTACGGCATGCACAACTTCCCGAGCCTGCCGCGCGGGCGCTTCGCGATCCGCAAGGGCACCATGACGGCCTTTCTCGACACCTTCGAGATCGTCATCACCGGCAAGGGCGCCCACGGCGCCATGCCCGAGACCGGCATCGACTCGGTGGTGATCTCGGCCCAGCTCATCAACGCGCTGCAGACCATCGTGAGCCGGCGCACCGGCGCCACCGACGCGGCCGTGGTCAGCGTCACGCAGATCCACGGCGGCGACACCTGGAACGTCATTCCCGAGACCGTGGTGCTGCGCGGCACCGTGCGCACGCTCGACGCCGCCATTCAGGACAAGACCCAGGCGGCGATGCAGCAGATCTGCGACGGCGTGGCCGCCACGCACGGCGCCAAGGTGGCGCTGGAGTACCGCCGCGGCTACCCCGGCGTGGTCAACACACCGGCCGAGACCGACGCGGCCATCGCGGCAGCGGCCAGCCTGGTCGACATCGAGCAGGTGCACACCGACATCCCGCCCGCCATGGGCTCGGAAGACTTCGCCTTCATGCTGCAAAAGCGCCCCGGCGCCTACATCGGCATCGGCGCGGGCGAGGGCCCGAACGACCCGAACGTGCACAACCCGTACTACGACTTCAACGACAACATCCTGCCGCTCGGTGCGGCCTACTGGGTGGCGCTGGTCAAACAGCAGCTTCCGGTCGCATGATGCGCTGATGCTCTCCGCCTTCGACATCTTCAAGATCGGCATCGGCCCGTCCAGCTCGCATACCGTCGGACCGATGCGCGCCGCGCTGCTGTTCGCGCAATCGCTCGAACGGCGCGGCCTGCTCGCGCAGGTGGCGCGCCTGCACGTCGACCTGTTCGGCTCGCTCGGCGCCACCGGCCACGGCCACGCGACCGACCAAGGTGTGATCCTGGGCCTCTTCGGCGACGCGCCCGACACCGTGCGGCCCGAGACCGTGCAGCCGCGCCTGGACGCGCTGCGCCGCACCGGCCAGTTGAGCCTGCTGGGCACCGCGCCCATCGCCTTCGACCGCGTGCGCGACATCGCCTTTCGCGGCGAGGAGTCGCTGCCCGAGCACCCGAACGCGATGCGCTTCACCGCTTTCGCGGCCGACGGCGCTGTGCTGGCCGAAGGCACTTACTTCTCGGTCGGCGGCGGCTTCGTCGTCGAGGGCGGGCAGGCGGTGGCGCAAACGGCCGCCGCGGCAGCGGCCGTGCCGCATCCCTTCACGACCGGCGACGAACTCATGGCGCAGTGCCGCGCGCACGGCATCTCCGTGGCCACGCTGGTGCTGCGCAACGAATGCGTGTGGCGGCCCGAGGCCGAGGTGCGCGCGGGCCTGCTGCGCATCTGGGGCGTGATGCAGCAGTGCGTGCAGCGCGGCTTCGGCATCGACAACCCGCTGGCCGCACACGCGCTGCCCGGCCCGCTGCGCATGCGCCGCCGCGCGCCCGAGCTGCACCGCGAGCTGCTGGCGCAGGCCGGCGCCGCCGATCCGCTCGCGGCCATGGACTGGGTCAACGCCTTCGCGATGGCGGTGAACGAGGAGAACGCGGCCGGGGGCCGCGTCGTCACCGCGCCCACCAACGGCGCGGCCGGCGTGGTGCCCGCCGTGATGCACTACTACCAGCGCTTCGTGCCGCAGGCCAGCGACGAAGGCATCGTCGACTTCCTGCTCACCGCCGCAGCCATCGGCATGCTCTACAAGACCAACGCCTCCATCTCGGGCGCCGAGGTCGGCTGCCAGGGCGAGGTCGGCGTGGCCTGCTCGATGGCGGCGGGCGCGCTCGCCGCCGTGCTCGGCGCCACGCCCGCGCAGGTCGAGAACGCGGCCGAGATCGGCATGGAGCACAACCTGGGCCTCACCTGCGACCCGGTCGGCGGCATGGTGCAGATTCCCTGCGTGGAACGCAACGCGATGGGCGCCGTGAAGGCCATCAACGCCTCGCGCATGGCGCTGCGCGGCAACGGCAGCCACTACGTCTCGCTCGACGCCGTGATCCGCACCATGAAGCAGACCGGCGAGGACATGAAGTCCACCTACAAGGAGACCTCGCTGGGGGGGCTTGCGGTGAACGTGGTGGAGTGCTGAGGCAGCAAGACTGGCGTCGCTGCGTCAGAATGCGAGGCTCGTCGCGCCGGGCCCCGCAGCCCCCAGGTTTCCACGTCGTTTCCACGGCGCACGACTTTCAGGAGTCGAGATGCCCATGGCCGGTCTTCCGCGCAGTCTCTTGCCCGGCGTGTTGCGCACCGCGCTGTCTGCCGTGCTGCTGCTGTGCGCCGCGCACGCCGTGCCCGCGGCCGGTGTGTTCCCCGCCGCGCAGTGGGCCACCCCGAGCGTGGCTGAACCGAGCCACTGGTCCGACGCGAAGCTCAAGGTGGCCGATGCGTTTGCCGCATCGATCAAGTCCGACGCCTACCTCGTGATCGACAAGGGCGTGCTCGTGCATGCCTACGGCGACATCGACAAGCCGATGAACCTGGCCTCGGTGCGCAAGAGCGTGCAGAGCGTGCTCTACGGCATTCACGTCGGCCGCGGCGAGATCGACCTGGACCAGACGCTGGGCCAGCTCGGCATCGGCGACAAGGACGGGCTCAGCGGCACCGAACGCACGGCCACCGTGCGGCAGCTGCTGCAGCTGCGCTCGGGTGTCTACCATCCGGCCGCCTACGAGACCGCCCAGGCCAAGGCCGAGCGACCGGCCCGGGGCAGCCATGCGCCGGGCGAGTTCTGGTACTACAACAACTGGGACGCCAACGTGCTGGGCACCATCTTCGAGCGCCGCACCGGACGCAGCGTCTTCGAGGCGCTGAAGACCGACCTGGCCGAACCGCTGCAGTTCCAGGATTTCCGCTACCCGCAGGACACCGAGTCCCGGCTCGAACGCAGCTCCGAGCACCCGGCCCAAGTGATGCATCTGTCGGCGCGCGACTTGGCCCGCATCGGCCTGCTGATGGCGCGCGACGGCATGTGGCACGACAAGCGCATCGTCCCGGCCGGCTGGGTGACCGAAAGCACCACCTCGTACACGACCGTCGGACCCGGCTGGAGCGGCTATGGCTATCTGTGGTGGGTGCCGCTCAAGGGCTTCCCGTTCTGGCAGCGCGGGCCCAACCAGCTGCTCCTGGCCGTGGGTGCCGGCGGCCAGTTCATGATGGTCGATCGCAAGCGCGACCTCGTCGTGGTGCACCGTGTCGACAACGGCAAGGGCTGGTTCCAACGCAGCGAGGTCCGCACCGACCAGTTCGCCGTGCTCGCGGCACACATCCTCGCGGCTGCACCGGTGGCCGCAACCCCTCCCTGAACCCCAAAGGAAAGATGAGGCTCTCATGACCCGCTCCATCGCGCAGAAGCGCGCAGACTTTCGCGCGCTCCACACCCAAGGCTGCTTCGTCATTCCCAACCCCTGGGACACCGGCAGCGCGCGCTACCTCGAAGGCCTGGGCTACCAGGCGCTGGCCACCACCAGCTCGGGCTTCGCGTGGTCGCAAGGCCATGCCGACGGCGCCATGTCGCGCGACCAGATCCTCGCCCACCTGCGTGAACTCGTGGCCGCCACCGACCTGCCGGTGAACGCCGATTTCGAGAACGGCTTTGCCGCCGACGCACAGGGCGTGGCCGAGAGCGTGCGGCTCGCGGTCGAGACCGGCGTGGCGGGCCTGTCGATCGAGGATTCGACGGGCAACCCCGACGATCCGCTGTTTCCCATCGACGTGGCGGTCGAGCGCCTGCGCGCCGCGCGCCGGGCCATCGACGCCGCGGGCGGCGACACGCTGCTCGTGGGCCGCGCCGAGAACTTCTTTGCCAACCGCCCCGACCTGGACGACGCCATCGCGCGCCTGCGCGCGTACGCCGAGGCCGGCGCCGACTGCCTCTACGCGCCCGGCATCAAGACACGCGAGCAGATCGCCGCCGTGGTGGCCGCCGTCGCGCCCAAGCCGGTCAACCTGCTGGTCGGCGCGACCAGCGAGCTGACGATGGCGGACATCGCCGCGCTCGGCGTGCGCCGCGTGAGCGTGGGCGGCGGCATGGCGCGCGCGGCTTGGGGCGGCTTCATCCGCGCCGCGCGCACGCTGGCCGAAGAGGGCCGCTTCGACGGCTTTGCCGATGCCACGCCGGGCACCGAGCTGAACGCCTTCTTCCGTCCGTTCGCTGACTAGCTTCAACATCGTGGATGCGCTGCTCGCCGAGATCCGCGCCTGCCGCGCGTGCGAGGCGCACCTGCCGCTCGGGCCGCGCCCGATCGTGCAGGCCAGTGCGAGCGCGCGGCTGCTGATCGTCGGCCAGGCGCCCAGCCTCACGGTGCACCAGACCGGCGTGCCGTGGAACGACAAGAGCGGCGACCAGCTGCGCCGCTGGCTCGGCATCGACCGCGAGCTGTTCTACGACGCGACGCGCATCGCGATCGCGCCCATGGGCTACTGCTACCCGGGCCGAGGCAAG
Source organism: Variovorax sp. KBS0712 (assembly GCF_006323185.2). Classification (NCBI taxonomy): domain Bacteria; kingdom Pseudomonadati; phylum Pseudomonadota; class Betaproteobacteria; order Burkholderiales; family Comamonadaceae; genus Variovorax; species Variovorax sp. KBS0712. Next base: position 249,282 of record NZ_VCCD02000004.1, read on the forward strand.
AGCGGTGACCTGCCCCCGCGCAAGGAATGCGCGCCGCTGTGGCACGACCGCCTGCTGGCGCAGATGCCGCACATCGCGCTGACCTTGCTCATCGGCCAGTACGCGCAGCGCCACTTCCTCGGCAAGACCGCGCGCGGCGGCGTGACGGAAACCGTCGAGGCCTTCGCCGACTACGCGCCGCGCTTCATTCCGCTGCCACATCCGTCGCCGCGCAACACCGCGTGGTTCCAGCACCACCCGTGGTTCGAGAACGACGTGTTGCCGGTGCTGCGCGAGCGCGTGCAGCAGGCGCTCAGCGCGCCTTCTTTTTAGGGGCGGACGGCCTCCTCGGCGGCTTCGCCTCCAGCACCAGCTCGGCCGGCAGCGCATCGTTCCACGACTCGGTGAAGTAGGCGCGGTCGCTCGGCACCAGCTGCGGCAGCACTTCGCGCAACAGGCCCAGCGAGTGCTCGGCCGCCTTCAGGTCGCCCGCATGCGCCGCGTACCACGCGTGCTCGAACAGCAGGCTGCCCTGCTGCAGGCCGGGGTAGCGGCGTCGCCCGGCCTGGTGGTCGGCCAGCCGCGCCTGCGCCACGTCGACCCAGCGTGCGGGCCAGTTCGCGGTGTCGAAGGCGTCGGCGAGCGGGCCCGCGAGCTTCGACATGGCGGCCGGATCGAGCGGCTTTTGCGCGCGGAACTGCGCGAGCGTGGGTTGCGCGTCGGGCCGGCAGTGGCCGCGCGCGATGCGCATCAGGTAGATCGCGTTCCACGCTGAGCGGCCCTGGCCGTCGGTGTGGCCGCACAGCCATTCGCTGAAGGCGATCCACTGCACCGCGCGGCGCGTGGTGTCGGCCCGGTGGCCGTCGTGCGCGAGCGCCGGCAGGTCGCCCAGGCCCACGCGGTCGAACAGCCACGCGGCCATGCCCATGTTGGCCGCCACGTGCTGCGCGGCATCGAAGGAGTGCGACTCGAAAGCCGCGGCCAGCGCTTCGCCGAAGCGCTGCAGCGACTCTTCGGCGAGCGCCGCGGCGGCCGGGCGGTCGTCGGCGGCCAGCGCGAGGGCGCGCGAGCGGCAGGCCAGCGCCCACAGGTTGCACCACTCGAAGCGCACGTCGGGGTGGTGGCGCAGCACCAGCGCGCGCGCCGGGTCTTGCGCCATGCCGCCCAGCAGCGACTGCGCCAGCGGCAGGTCGCGCGCAGTGTAGGCGCACCAGGCCGAGACGATGCATTCCATGGCGCCCAGGTAGTCGTTGCCCGCCACGTGATGGGCAAGCCGCTGCTTCTTGAGCGCCTGCAGCCGGCGGCGTGCCTGTTCGTTGTCGCCGAGCCGGCGCCACAGCATCGCCTCGTTGAGCGTGACCAGCGCACGCTGGAAGTCGCTCGCGGCCAGCGTGCCCGCCAGGCGGATGGACTCGAGCGCGCTGCCATTGCCGTTGCCGCCCGCCACCGGCGACATCAGCCGGCCCTGCCGCGCGGCCTGCTGCGAGGCGACCAGCTGCTTCCAGAAGGCGGCGTCCTGCAGGTGCACGGCGTCGGGCGGCGTGATCGTGCCGGCGGCCTGCGCCTTGCGGGCGCGCAGGCCGAGGAACGACGCCACCTCGGCGGCGGTGGCCGGGCGGTTGTCCACGAGCAGGCGCAGGCGCTTCGCTTGCGCGGCCGGCAGCCAGAACGGGCCCTGGCTGCGCCGCTCGGCGTTGAGAAAGCGCGGCTCGCGCTGCAGGTCTTCGCCCCAGCCGACTTCGAGGCCCCAGGCCTTGAAGTCGCGGAACGCGCGGCTCACGACCATGCGCAGCGTGCTGGCGTCGGACACCTCGCCGCGCAGATCGGCCAGCCGCACGACACCGCTGCCGCCGCCGTGGGCATGGGCGTGTTGCATGCGCACCAGCAGCCACAGCGACTGGAAAGCCGCGCGTCGTCCGTCGACGGACTGCGGCGAGGTGAGTTCGATGGAAAGAAGGGCGGGGGAGGCGGTGGAGGGCACGCCCCGGATTGAACCTCAAATCGCCCGCGGCTTCCTGAAGAAACCGCAGGCGGGTTCAACGAGTCAGTAGCGGTTGCGGTCGACCAGCTCGGGCACTTCGCTGCGGCCGATGCCCAGGTCGCGCAGGTCGTGGTCGCTCATGCCGGCCAGCAGCAGCACGTCGTCGCGGGCGCGGCGGCGTGTCACGGCGCGGCGGCGCCAGTTGCGCAGGGCATGCAGCAGGCGTTGATGAAAAGACGGTGGCTTCGGCGCGGTCACGGTGGGCTCCTGGTAGGGGAGCGCTCATCTTCCGGCGGCGCGTGCTATTGTGGAAGTTGAGATTTCTGACACCTTCAATCAGCATTTCTGATGCGACAGCTCAACCTCGACCAACTGCGCACCCTCATCGCCATCGCCGACCTGGGCACCTTCTCGGCGGCGGCGCAGGCGCTGCACCTGGCGCAGCCCACCGTGAGCCTGCACATCAGCGAGCTCGAATCGCGCCTGGGTGCGCAGCTGGTGGTGCGCGGCAACCGCCGCGTCACGCCCACCGCGGCCGGCGCGGCGCTGGTCGAGCGCGGGCGCAAGCTGCTGCGCGACACCGACGAGGCGGTCGAGGCCGTCAAGCGCCAGGCCGAGGGCCGCACGGGCCGCGTGCGGCTGGGCACCTCCACCGGCGTGGTGGTCGACCTGCTGCCGCAGGTGCTCGAGGCGTTGGGCGTGGGCCATGCGGGCATCGACGTCGAGGTGAGCATCCTCGGTTCGGCCGAGGCGATGGCGCGGCTGGCGGCGGGCACGCTCGACATCGGCCTGGTGGCGATGCCGCAGCCGCCGCAGCGCGAGCTGGTGGTCACGCCGTGGCGCACGCAGCCCATGATGGCCTTCGTGCCGCCGCGCTGGAAGGCGCCCAAGCGCGCCACGCCGGCCTGGCTGGCGACGCAGCCGCTGATCTTCAACGACGCGACCACGCACATGTACCGGCTGTCGATGGAGTGGTTCGCCGCGGCTGGTTTTGCGCCGCGCGCGCGCATCGAGCTCAACTACGACGCGGCGATCCGCAGCCTGGTGGCGGCGGGCTATGGCGCGGCGCTGCTGCCGCTGCAGCAGACCACCGACGCGGCGCTCAACGAGCGCATGCAGATCGTGCCGGTCACGCCCAAGCTCACGCGCCGCCTGGGCATTGCGCACCGCCCGCACGCCACGCTCGACGGCGCCACGCAGAGCGTGCTGAAGGTGCTGACGGCGTTTCGCCAGCTCTGAGCGCGTTCAGCCCGGCCCGGGCTTGGGGCCGCGGGTGCCCAGCGAGAGGATCTCGTTGGCGTTGACGATGGCCGCGGCAATGTCTTCCATGGTGGTGCGCTTGCTCATGGCCTGTTCGCGGATCAGGTCGTGGGCCTGGCCTTCGGACACGTCGTGCGTCTTCATGAGGATGCTCTTGGCCTCGGCCAGCTGGCGCACGCCGAGCAGCTTGGCCTCGGTCTTGCGCAGGCGCCGCGCGAGCGAGCGGCTTTCCTTGTGCGCTTCGCGCGCGACCACCAGCGCCGACAGCAGGCCGAACGAGCGCACCGGCGACGGCAGCACGGCCTTGGCGCGGATCTCGAGCACGGCCTCGACGATGGTCGGGTTCTCGTAGGTCACGACGGCGATGACGGCGGGAGCATCCTCGCTCTGGGTCCACTCGAAGCGCAGGTTGATGAAGTCGGGCTGCACGGCCATGAAGGCCACGTCGATGCCCTCGGGCAGATGCTGCACGGGCGGCCAGAAGGCCTGCACCTGGCAGCCGATGCGCTGCAGTTGCTGGGTGAGCTGCCGGCCGTCTGCGTCGTCGGGGTGGATCACCGCGATCTTCAGCAGCCGCAGCTCCTTGAGCTGCGGTGGCGTCACCCGCAGGGTGTGTCGCTTGGGGGCTGTGCTGTCCACGGTCAGCGCTTTCGTTGGGGGCTGCTGTTGTCCGGGGTGCGTGCGCAGGCCATCGGGTACTTCCCTCCGCGAATGTCCCCCGCCTTCGGCTCCTCCTTGATTTCGCTGCGGGAAGCACCCGGTGCCCTGCGCACGGGGACACGCTGCCGGGACTCGCCGATGAACGACCGCTGCGGGTTCATCCTAGAGCTCCAGCGCATCGAGCCGCGCCGTCCAGTCGCCCAGCGAGTGCGTGACGAGGTACGGGTCCGGGTACACCGGGCGCGTCGCCTGGCGCACGATGGTGAACTGCCCGTGCGCGTCGACGCGGCCGATGCGCGGGTACAGGCAGGTGTGGTGGTTGGTCGGGTCGATCTTCACGCGGCCCTGCGGCGCATCGAACTCGCTGCCCAGGATGTGCGGCAGGATCTCCGCGATGCCGTCGGTGCCCGCCTGCCGGAAGGCGTTGGCGAAGATGTGCATCTGGAAGTACGAGGCCTCCCAGCACAGGTTGGGCACGCAGCCGTCGCCGAAGCGCGCGCGCAGCCGCGCCAGGCAGCGCTGGTTGGCGGGCGAATCGATCGACTGGAAATACGGCGCCGCCGTGAAGTGGCCCGTGGCCACGCCAGGGCCCATCTGCGAAATCTCGGCCTCCGAGGTGGTGAGGCTCGAGATGGGCATCGTCTTCGGGTCGAAGCCGGCCTCGGCATAGGCGCGGTACAGGCTCGCGGTGGAATCGCCCACCACCGTCGAGAAGATGAAGTCGGGCCGCTTGTCGCGGATGTCGTCCATGATCGCGCGGTAGTCCTTCTCGGTGGCGTCCAGCGCCACGTAGCGCTCGCCGAGCTTTTCGCTGCCGGGGCGCTGCATCACCAGCTCGCCCATGATGCGGTTCGACTCGTAGGGGTAGATGTAGTCGGAGCCGATCAGGTACACGCGCGCGCCGAAGTTCGTGGTCATGAACTCGGCCAGCTGCACGCTGTTCTGGTTGGGCGCCGCGCCGGTGTAGATCACGTTGCCCGAGTACTCGAAGCCTTCGTACAGCGTGGGGTAGAACAGCAGCTTGTTCCACTTCTCGATCACCGGGATCACGGCCTTGCGGCTGCTCGACATGTAGCAGCCGAAGAGCACGTTGACGCGGTCCTGCACGATCAGCCGCTCGGCCAGCTGGGCGTAGCGCACGGGGTTCGATTGCGGGTCGTAGCGCACGGCCACGAGTTCGCGGCCGTCGACGCCGCCGGCCGCGTTGATCTCCTCGATGGCCAGCAGCGCGCCCTGCAGCTGCGACAGGCCGATGGTCGAGGTGACGCCGGTCTCGGAATACAGAATGCCGACGCGAAGAGGGTCCCTGTCAGCCACTGGGGTGTCTCCTGGATGTGTGGGCCCTCATTGTGTGCTCCTCCCTGGCTTTCTTCATTCGGTCGGTCAATGGGCGGCGGCCAGCCGCGTGCTCATGCGGGCCAGCCGCGCGGGCAGGCTGCGCGCGTCGTCGGCGATGCAATAGTTGCGCCAGCCGAAGATGCGCCGCACGTACGCGTCGGCCGCGCCGTCCACCGCGATGCAGGCGCTGCGCACGCCGGCGTCGCGCGCCTCGGCCACGGCCTGGCGGGCGTCTTCGATCAGGTACTTCGGGTCGTGCACGTCGATGTCCGACGGTGCACCGTCGGTCACCAGCAGGATCGCGCGCGGCCCCGCCGGCTCGGCCTGCAGGTGCGAGGCCGCATGGCGCAGCGCGGCGCCCATGCGCGTCGAATAGCGTCCGCGCACCGCGCCGATCATGGCGCGCGAGGGCGCGGCCAGCGGCTGGCCGAACTCGAGCAGGCGGTAGTAGTACACCTCGGCGCGCGTGTTCGACGAGAAGCCGTGGATGGCGAGCCGGTCGATGCCGCGCGCGTTCGAGGCGGCCAGCAGCAGCGCGGCCTGCTTCTCCAGGTCGAGCAGCGAAACGGCGCCGTCGCCGTGGCCCGCGTCGTTGGCCGACTCCGAGAGATCGAGCAGCACCAGCACGCTCGACGGGCGCGGCCCCTTGCCGGGGCGCATGAACAACCGCGCATCGGGCCGCAGGCGCAGGCGGCGATCGACCAGCACCTCGATGGCTGCGTTGAGGTCGATGTCGTCGCCTTCCCACTGGCGGCGCAGGCGGTGCGTGCGGTCGAGGTGGCGCGCGCGGGGCAGGGCGAGCGGCACGATCCGCTCGTTGCCAGCCGCCGCCGAAGTGCCCGCCGTGCCCAGGCCCTGCCACGCGGGCAGCTTCTCGATCACCGTGCACCAGTCGGGGCGCAGGCGCTCCTGCGTGCGGTCCCATTCGGGGTAGCTGTAGCGGCCGAGTTCCATGTCGGCGATGCCTTCGGGTGGCGCGTCGTTGCCTTCGTTCGGTGCATCGGACGAAGGTGGCGGTGGCCGCGCGCCGGTCTGCTGCAACGCGATGGCGTCGTCGGGCGGCGTCTCGGCCTCGCCGAAGTCCCACAGGTAGCTGTTGTCGTCGCGCCAGGGCGCGGGCACGGCGTAGTCCTGCGGCTCGAAGCGCACGCGCATCTGGCCCAGGTCGTTGGCGAGGATCGAGGCGACGGCGCGGAAGGCGTCGTAGTCTTCCAGCCCTGCGCGCGAGACTGTCTCGTCGAACAGGCGGCGCGCTTTGTTCACCCAGTGGTTGTCGTCCTGCGCTTCGGCGCGAAGCAGCACGCGGTCCATGCGCGCGACCAGCGCGGCAAAGCGCAGGTCCAGTGGATCGGGCGCGGGCGGCAGGGCGGCGACGAACCAGCCATGCAGGCCGGGAAAGTCGCGGCACAGCAGCCGCTCGACGCGCGCATCTTCAAGGGCCGAGACCACCGCGATGCCCATGGGCTTGAGTGCGCGCGCCGGTCGCGCAGGCGTCGAGTGGCGCAGGTGCGCGACCGCATGCGCGACCATCGCGCGGTGCAGGCGCACGGCCTCGTCGCCCTCGGGCAGCAGCAGCCGGCGCCCCGTGAGCACAGCACGCGCGCCGGCCAGCGGCTGCACGTCGACATCGACGCCGGCCAGCCCGCGCGCCAGCAGCGAGAGGGCGCCGTGCCCGTCGTTCATCCGAACTGCGCCTCGACAAAGCCCTGCAGCGCGCTCGCCATGTCGGGGTCGTCGGTGAGGGCGCGCGTCATCGTCATGTCGCAGCTGTCGCGCGGCGACACGCCGTCGCGGATCAGCACGCCCGCGTAGATCAGCATGCGCGTCGACACACCCTCGTCGAGCCCGCGGTGCTTGAGCTCGCGCGAGCAGTGCGCAATGGCCACCAGCTTCGTGGCGAGCTCGATGCCGACGCCGGCCTCGTGCGCGACGATCTCCGCTTCGAGCGCGCCGTCGGGGTAGTCGAACTCCAGCGCGGCGAAGCGCTGGCGCGTCGAGGGCTTCATGTCCTTGGCGCTGCTCTGGTAGCCGGGGTTGTACGACACCACCAGCTGGAAGTCGGGGTGCGCGTGCACCAGCTCGCCCTTCTTGTCCAGCGGCAGGATGCGGCGCGCGTCGGTCAGCGGGTGGATCACCACGGTGGTGTCCTGCCGCGCCTCCACCACCTCGTCGAGGTAGCAGATGCCGCCATGGCGCACCGCGAGCGTCAGCGGCCCGTCGTGCCAGGCCGTGCCGCTCGCGTCGAGCAGGTAGCGCCCCACGAGGTCCGACGCCGTCATGTCCTCGTTGCACGCGAGCGTGACCAGCGGCCGCCCGAGCGACCACGCCATGTGCTCCACGAAGCGCGTCTTGCCGCAACCGGTCGGCCCTTTCAGGATCAGCGGCATGCGGTGGCGATAGGCGTGTTCATAGAGCGCCACTTCGTTTCCAGCGGGCCGGTAGAAGGGCTCGGTCTCGATGCGGTAGCTGGCGAGCGGATCGTGGACGGGGGCGTTCATGGCGTGGCGAGCAGTTCCTTGAGGGCGTTGTCGATGAAGCGGGTGTCGACCGGGCTGCTGCCGCCGCCGGCAAAGTGGCCCCACACGCCCGGGATCGGGCGGCACTCGGCGTTCGGCATGTGCGACACCTCCCATTCGTTGTCGGCCACGGGAAAGTACAGGTCGCGCTCGGCCGGCATCACGAGCGCGCGCGCCTGGATGGCGCCCAGTGCTTTCTTGATGTCGCCCTTGAACACCGGGTTGTCGCTGATGTCGCCGTGCTGCCACGACCACAGCATCGCGAGCAGGTTGTTCGCGTCCTTCTGCAAAAAGAAGCCTTCCCAGTAGCCGACCAGGAAGTCTTCGAGCGAGCTGAAGCCCAGCTCACGCCACAGCTGCTGCATGTAGAAGGGCTGCGACAAACCCCAGCCCGCGTACACGCGGCCCACCGCGCGCAGTCCGCGCGTCGGCGGCGTGGTGTACCAGCCGCCGTTCCATGCGGCATCGGCCGTGAGCGCGGCCTTCACGCCTTCGAGGAACACGATGTTGTGCGGCGCCGTCTTCGCCGAACCGCAGAAGGGCGCGATGCGCTTCACCATCTCGGGGTACAGGCACCCCCACTGGTTGGTCTGCTGCGCGCCCATCGACCAGCCCACCACCAGCGCGAGCTGTTCGATGCCGAACTGCTCGGTCACCAGCCGGTGCTGCAGCGTCACGTTGTCGTAGAGCGTGACGTTCGGAAAGCGCGCCAGGTTGTAGGGCTCGGGCGTGTTGCTCGGCGAGGACGAGAGGCCGTTGCCCAGCATGTTGGGCACGATGATGAAGTACTTCGCCGGGTCCAGCGCCATGCCGGGGCCGATGAGCCACTCGTTGTCATAGTGCTGGCCCGAGTACCAGGTCGGATAGACGATGGCGTTGCTCTTCTGTGCGTTGAGCGTGCCGTAGGTCTTGTAGGCGAGCTTCGCGCCGCGCAGGGTGGCCCCCCGCTGCAGCGCGACATCGCCGAGTTCGAAGATGTCGTGGTCCATGGGGCGGTGCTTCAGCGGTGCTTGGCCGGTTCGTTCGGAATGCCCTCGATCGGGCACTCGGGCGTGCCGACCGTGGTGCGCGTGAACGACTCCACCATCTCGCGCGTGCCCTCGGGGTCGTTGATCCACTGCGTGTAGAAGTTGTAGGGGCAGGCCGCCACGCCCTTGTCGCCGTCGCCCGAGTTGATGGTGCCGGTGTAGCCGCGGTGCACCAGCTTGAACAGGTGGTTCTGCGACTGGCCGTTCTTGCGCGCGTCGCGGATCAGGCCCATCGACAGCTCGGCGTAGTTGATGCCCATCTCTTCCTCGCCGCATTCGCCGAGCGTGCGGCCGTCGAAGCCGATGAGCGCCGAGTGGCCGAAGTACGAGTACACGCCGTCGAAGCCGGCCGCGTTGGCCACCGCCACGTAGGTGTTGTTCATGAAGGCCATGGCCTTGGAGACCATGATCTGCTGCTCCTTGGCCGGGTACATGTAGCCCTGGCAGCGGATGATGAGCTCGGCGCCGCGCATCGCGCAGTCGCGCCAGATCTCGGGGTAGTTGCCGTCGTCGCAGATGATCAGGCTCATCTTCATGCCCTTGGGGCCTTCGCTCACGTAGGTGCAGTCGCCCGGGTACCAGCCCTCGATGGGCACCCACGGCATGATCTTGCGGTACTTCTGGACGATCTCGCCCTGGTTGTTCATGAGGATCAGCGTGTTGTAGGGCGCCTTGTTCGGGTGCTCCTCGTGGCGCTCGCCGGTGAGCGAGAACACGCCCCACACGTTGGCGCGCCGGCACGCGTCCGCGAAGATCGCGGTCTCCTCGCCGGGGATGGCCGACGCGGTGTCGTACATCTCCTTGGCGTCGTACATGATCCCGTGCGTGGAGTACTCGGGAAAGATCACCAGGTCCATGCCGGGCAGGCCTTTCTTCATGCCGACCAGCATCTCGCCGATCTTGCGTGCGTTGTCCAGCACCTCGGCCTTGGTGTGCAGGCGGGGCATCTTGTAGTTGACGACCGCGACGCCGACGCAATCGTTGCTGCTCGAAATATCACCATGTCTCATGACGCTGCTCCTGAAGGGGTGGTTGAAGAAAAAGAGGAAGGGCTACACGGTCAGGAAAGACCTGACCTTGTCCTGGTCGAGGCTCGCGCGCGCTTCGTCGTGCACGATGCGGCCCCGGTCGATGACGAGAAAGCGGTCAGCCAGGTCGAGCGCGAAGCTCAGCACCTGCTCCGACACCACGACGGCGAAGCCGCGCTCGGCGCGCAGCACGTTCAGCGTCTGCGCGATCTCCTTGATGATCGAAGGCTGGATGCCCTCGGTGGGCTCGTCGAGGATCAGCACCTTCGGCTCCGAGATGAGCGCGCGCGCAATCGCCAGCATCTGCTGCTGGCCGCCCGAGAGGTTGCCGGCCTTGCGCTGCTTCATGTCCTTGAGCACGGGGAAGAAGGTGTAGAGGTAGTCGGGCACCGTGCGATGACCCGACTTCGCGGCACCGGCGAGGATGTTCTGCTCCACCGTGAGGAACGGGAACACCATGCGCCCCTGCGGCACGAAGGCCAGGCCCTGCGCCACGCGCTGGTAGCTGGGCAGCGTCGTGAGCTCGGCGCCGCCCAGGCGGATGTGGCCGCCGCGCGCGGGCAAGAGGCCGATGAGCGACTTCAGCAAGGTGGTCTTGCCCATGCCGTTGCGGCCCATGATGGCGACTGCTTCGTCGGGCGCAACGCGCAGCGACACATCGCGGATGACGTGCGATTCGCCATACGCCACGTTGAGATCGGAGACTTCGAGCATGTGGATATCTCCTTTTCTCAATGGCCGAGGTACACGTCGATCACGCGCGGGTCGGCCTGCACTTCGGCGGCTGTGCCTTCGCTCAGCAACTTGCCCTGGTGCAGCACCGTGACGCGGTGCGCGATGCGCTTGACGAAGTCCATGTCGTGCTCGATCACGACCACCGACTTGCCGGCCGAGATGCGCCGCAGCAGGTCGCCGGTCTGTTCGCGCTCGCGCGGGCTCATGCCGGCCACGGGCTCGTCGAGCAGCAGCAGCTCGGGCTCCTGCATCAGCAGCATCCCGATCTCGAGCCACTGCTTCTGCCCATGGCTGAGCTGCCCGGCGCGGTGGCCCAGGCGATCGCTCAGGAAGACCTGCTCGGCCATCGCGTCGATGCGTTCGCGCACGGCGGGCGTGCGGCGAAAGGTCAGCGATTGCAGCAGGCCGTGCATGCGCGGCAGCGAGATCTCGAAGTTCTCCAGCACCGTGAGGTCTTCGTACACGGAGGGCGTCTGGAACTTGCGGCCCACGCCGGCACGCACGATCTCGTACTCGTTCAGGCGGCCGAGGTCCTGGCCGTTGAACAGCACGCGGCCCGCGCTGGGCTTGGTCTTGCCGCACACCATGTCCAGCAGCGTGGTCTTGCCGGCGCCGTTCGGGCCGATGATCACGCGCAGCTCGTTGCGCTCGACCGAGAGGCTGAGCCCGTCCACGGCCTTGAAGCCATCGAAGGACACGGTGAGGTCTTCGATGCGCAGGATCTGCTCGCTCGACGGCGGCACCGCCGAGGCCGCCTGCGGCAGCCCGCCGTTGGGCATCGTCATCGTGGCGTTCATGGCGCGACCTCCGCACCCCGACGGCGCATGAGCCTCTCGCCCAGGCCCGCGAGCCCGTTCGGCATCGCCCACACCACGAGGATGAACACCGCGCCCAGCACGTACAGCCAGCCTTCGGGGAAGGTCTCCGACAGGTACGACTTGAGGAAGCCGATGAGCAGCGCGCCGATCACCGCGCCCGGAATCGACAGCCGCCCGCCGACCGCTGCGTAGATCACCATCTCGACCGAGGCCACGACGCCGATCACGCCCGGCGCGATCAGCCCCACCTGCAGGCTGTAGAACGCACCGCCGATGGCTGACAAGACGGCGGCCACCGCGAACACGAAGGCCTTCATGTGTGCCGTGTTGTAGCCGCTGAAGCGCACGCGGTCTTCCTTGTCACGGATGGCGATCAGCAGCTTGCCGAAGCGGCTGCGCACGATGGCGAGCGACACCATCATCACGAGCGCAATGGCCGCCACCTCGACGAAGTACATCGTGCGCTTGGCTTCGTCGCCGGCGATGTCCCAGCCCAGCAGCGTGCGGAAATCGGTGATGCCGTTGGCACCGCCGGTGTCGCCCTGCTGGCCGACCACCACCACCGTGAGCGTGAGCGCCAGCGACAGCGTGACGATCGCGAAGTACACGCCGCTCACGCGCCGCTTGAAGATCGCGTACGAGAACACGTAGGCCAGCACGGCGGGCACGACGAGGATGCCCGCCACCGTCCAGCCCAGCGAGTGGAAGGGCTGCCACCACGCGGGCAGCTGCTCGACGCTGCTCCACACCATGAAGTCCGGCAGCTCGGGCGCCGAGGCCTCGAGCTTGAGGAACATGGCCATCATGTAGCCGCCCAGCCCGAAGAACATGCCCTGGCCCAGGCTCAGCACGCCGCCGTAGCCCCAGGTGAGCACCACGCCCACCGCGACGAACGCGAAGGCGAGGTACTTGCTCACGAGGTTCAGGCGGAACGGGTCGAGCGTGAGCGGCAGCACCACCGCCAGCAGCACCAGCACCGCGAGCAGCGCGCCGAGGTCGCGCTTGCGTTGAGGAGAAAGACCGTGCATGCCTCAGCTCCTCGACCGCGTGGCGAACAGGCCGTTCGGCCGGAAGTACAGCACCGCGATCACCAGCAGCAGGATCGTGGCCTTGGCCATCGAGCCGCTCATGAGGTACTCGAGCCAGGTCTGCGACTGCGCGATGGCAAAGCCCGAGAGCGCGGTGCCGATGAGGCTCTGCACGCCGCCGAACACCACCACGATGAACGAATCGACGATGTACAGCTGGCCCGTGCCGGGGTTGGTCGAGCCGATCATGGTGAACACCGCGCCCGCGATGCCCGCCAGGCCCGAGCCCAGCGCGAAGGTCATCGCGTCGACGCGGTGCGTGTCGATGCCTACCGCGCCGGCGATGGCGCGGTTCTGCGTCACCGCGCGCACCTTCAGCCCCCACGGCGTGCGGTACAGCAGCAGGTACACGCCGACCGCCACCAGGGCCGTGAGCCCGACGATGAAGATGCGGTTCAGCGGCAGCTGGATGCCCGCCGTCGGCTCCCACGCCCCCGCCAGCCACGAGGCCAGCGGCACGCTCACTTCCTGCGCGCCGAAGATCGAGCGGTAGGCCTGCTGCAGCATGAGGCTCAGGCCCCAGGTGGCCAGCAGGGTGTCCAGCGGGCGGTCGTAGAAGAAGCGGATGAAGCCCCGCTCCAGCACATAGCCGAACGCGAAGGTCACGGCGAACGCGAACGGAATCGCGGCGAACAGGTACAGGTCCATGAAGCCCGGCGCGTAGTGCGCGAAGAAGCGCGCCGCCAGGTAGGTCATGTAGGCGCCCAGCGCCATCAGCTCGCCGTGCGCCATGTTGATGACGCCCATCAGGCCGAACACGATGGCCAGCCCGATGGCCATGAGCAGCAGGATGGTGAACAGGCTCACGCCGTTGAACACCTGCATCACCGCGATGTCGAAGTTCATCGCGTTCAGACCTTCGGGAAGGGGTTGGGCTCGACCAGCTGCGGCGATTCCCACACGATGTCGAACTGTCCGTCGGGCCGCGCGCGGCCCACGCGCACCTTCTTCCACACGTGGTGGTTGGTGGCGTGCACGCGCACCGTGCCCTCGGGCGCCTCGATCTCCACGCCCGCGGCAGCGGCCGTGACCTTGTCGACGTCGAAGGACTTGGCCTTTTCCACCGCCAGCTTCCACAGGTACACGCTGTTGTAGGCCACCTCCATGGGGTCGCCGATCACGCGGTCCTGCCCGTACTTCGCCTTGAAGGCCTTCACGAACTTCTCGTTGGCCGGTGACTTGATGCTCTGGAAGTAGCCCATGCAGGCGTAGTAGCCCGCGGCGTTGTCCTTGCCGATGCCGTCGATCTCGTTCTCGGACACCACGGTCGAGAGCAGCACCTGCTTGGCGCCGTCCAGGCCCGCCGCGCGCAGCTGCTTGTAGAAGGCCACGTTGGAGCCGCCCACCACCGTGCTGTAGATGCAGTCGGGCTTGGCGGCCTTGATCTTGTTGATGATCGAGGAGAACTCGGTGTGGCCCAGCGGTGCGTACTCTTCGCCGAGCACCTTGCCGCCGGCCTTCGCGATGGCGGGCTTGGCGATCTTGTTGCAGGTGCGCGGGTAGATGTAGTCGGAGCCGACGAGGAAGAAGTTCTTGCCCTTCTCGCGTGCCATCCACTCCACCGCCGCGATCACCGACTGCGTGGCTTCCTGCGAGGGGTAGAACACGCGCTTGTCCTGCTCCTGGCCCTCGTAGTAGGTGGGGTAGAACAGCAGGCCCTTGGCCTGGTTGAGCACCGGCAGCAGCGCCTTGCGCGAGGCCGAGGTGTAGCAGCCGATGATGGCCGCCACCTTGTCGCGCTCCAGCAGCTTGCGCGCCTTCTCGGCGAACACCGAGTTCTCGCTCGCGCCGTCTTCGACCACGGCCTCGATCTTCTTGCCCATCACGCCGCCGGCGGCGTTGATCTCCTCGATGGCCAGCTTCTCGGCGTCGACCAGCGAGGCCTCGGCGATGGCGATGGTGCCCGAGAGCGAGTGCAGCAGGCCGAGCTTCACGGTGGCGCCGTCCTGCGCGCGAGCCAGGCCGGCCACGCCGGAGGCGGCGCCCAGCACGATCATCGAGCCGCCGGTCTTCACGATCTGGCGGCGGTTGAAAGCGTTCGTCATGTCAAATTCCTTTGCTTTGGTTTTGTGCGAGTCATCAGGAACATCCGACCTTCGGAACCGCGTGGTGGGTGTCTCCTCCCGCCGCGCGGCCCCTGCAAACGAGCGCTGTGCTGCCAGTGCGTTTTCTTCGGGCAAAGCTGCGCCACCGGATGACGCGCATCCGTTTTGAAAAGGCGTTGTTGCGACCGAAAAAACAAAAAAGCCCGAACCGGTGGTGAAACCGATTCGGGCTTAATTGCCCGACACCTCGCTGGCAGCACTGGCAGCGGGCGTCGTATGACTGGGAACGATTGCTCGTTGGGGCGGATTCTTCTCAACTCACCCCGGCGTGAACATACGCTCTTTCGCTAATTGGCGAAAGTGCGGCGCGTGTGCTATTCGCGCGCAGCGCCCGGGTGCATCAGCTGCGCGGGCGTGCGTAGTCCGACTCGATCCACGCGGTCGCGCTCGAGGTCGTGAGCCGGAACGCGGGCGACACGTTCACGCTCGCCAGCTCCGAGTCGTCGGCGTCGTCGTAGGCCGTGAGCGTGGCCGAGGGGTTGTCCTCGTCGGGCACGATCGACAGCGCCACGCGCACGCGTTGGTCGTTGCGCGCGGTGACCGTCACGCTCTTGTTGAGCGTGGCGTGCAGCTGCTGTTCGTGGCGGCGGATCACCTCGGCGGCGGTCTTCACCAGCGTGTGGAAGGCGGGGGTGTCCAGCGGCTTGGGGTTCTTCTTGTCGCGGCCCATGGTCCAGGGACCGACGAGCGCGGGCTCGGGGTCGCCGTGGCGGGTCATCTCGACGGCCCAGCCGTCGTCTTCCTCGTTCTTGATGATGCGGGCGGTCCAGAGGTCGTCGCGCCAGAGGCGGGGTTCCTGCAGGGGGAGGTGGTCGGGGGAATCGGTCGTCGTCATTCAGGGAGAAGCTTTGGGTCTTGCGCGGGGCATTGTCGCCCGGGGCGCGGGGGCGGCCGCCGCGCCCACGTACTGTTGCAAGCCCTCGACCAGCGCATCGAAGGCCACGCGGCAGCGCGGGCTGTGGCGCAGGTCCTCGTGCATCGTGACCCAGGTGTCGAGCTTGAGCGAGAGCGCGCGCGGCAGCAGGCGCACCAGCGCGGCGTCGCGCTTGGCCAGGCCCACCTGGCACACGCCGATGCCCGCGCCCGCGCGGATGAGGGCCAGCTGCGCGAGGTCGCTGTCGGTGCGCAGCGCAAAGGCATCGCGCGTGAAACCCGTGACCGACTTGAAGGACTTGATCGCCTCGCGCACGAAGGCCGAGGGCTGGTCGTAGCCGATGAGCGCGTGCGCCGCCAGGTCGTCGGGCGTGCGCGGCGTGCCATGGCGCGCCAGGTAGCTCGTGTGCGCATGGAAGCCCAGCTCGATGTGGCCGATGCGGCGCGCCACCAGCTGCGCCTGCCGGGGCCGCACCATGCGCACGGCGATGTCGGCCTCGCGCCGCAGCAGGTCTTGCACGCGGTTGGTCGACACCAGCTCGACCTTCAGCGCCGGGTGCGCCTCGCGCAGCCGCGCCACCACCGGCGGCAGCACCTCCACCGCGACCACCTCGCTGACCGACACCCGCACCACGCCGCGCACGCCGTCACCCTGGCTGCTGGCGGCGCGCTGCAGCGAGGCCGCGGTGCTCTCCATGGCCTCGGCGTGCGTGCGCAGCGCCAGCGCGACCTCGGTGGGCAGCAGGCCCACCTGCGAGCGGGTGAAGAGCACCACGCCGAGCGCTTCTTCGAGCGCCGCCACGTGGCGACCGACGGTGGGTTGCGTGATGCCGAGTGCGCGCGCCGCACCCGAGAGCGAACCCTCGCGCAGCACGCCGAGGAAGGAGCGGTACAGCTCCCAGCTGATGTTCCAGGTCATACGGAAATGTATGGCCGGTGGTGCATGTTCGGCAATTCCATTCGAACCCCATCCTGCCCAGAATTCACCCATCGATCACTGTTCAGGAGCATTTCATGGCACGCAACGACAACACGGTTCTGGTGCTCGGCGCCACGGGCGGCATCGGCGGCGAGGTGGCCCGCCAGCTGTGCGATGCGGGCTGGGAGGTGCGCGCCCTGAAGCGCGGCGCGGTCGAAGGAAAGCGCGAGGGCATCACCTGGCTGGCCGGCGATGCGATGGACGCGCAGGCCGTGCGACGGGCCGCGAAGGGCTGCGCGGTCATCGTGCATGCGGTCAATCCGCCGGGCTACCGCGGCTGGTCGGAGCTGGTGCTGCCGATGCTCGACAGCACCCTGGCCGCCGCGAAGGCCGAGGGCGCGACCGTCGTGCTGCCCGGCACGGTCTACAACTTCGGTCCCGATGCCTTTCCGCTGCTGGCCGAAGACTCGCCGCAGCGCCCGCTCACCGCCAAGGGTGCGATCCGCGTCGAGATGGAACGGCGCCTCGAAGACGCCAGCCGCGAGGGCGCGCGCGTGCTGATCGTGCGCGCCGGTGACTTCTTCGGCCCGAAGGCGGGCAACAACTGGTTCTCGCAGGGGCTGGTGAAGGCGGGCCAGCCCGTCCGGGCCGTCAGCCGCCCCGGCGACCCCGGTGTGGGCCACCAGTGGTCGTACCTGCCGGATGTGGCCCGCACCATGGTCGAGCTGCTGGCGCGGCGCGACCGGCTCGCGCCCTTTGCGCGCTTTCACATGACCGGCCACTGGGATGCCGACGGCACGCGCATGAGCGACGCGATCCGCAAGGTGGTGGCCCGGCGCACCGGCGCCCAGGTGCGCGTGTCGGCCTTCCCGTGGTGGTTGCTGGCGCTGGCCTCGCCCTTCGTCGTCACCTTTCGCGAACTGCGCGAGATGCGCTACCTGTGGCGCACGCCCGTGGGCATGGACAACGCGAAGCTGGTGGCCTTTCTGGGCCGCGAGCCGCACACGCCGCTCGAAGAAGCGGTGGAGGCCGCGCTCGACGGCATGGGCTGCCTGCCTGTGGCGCCGGTGGCCGTCGCGGTCTGAGCGTGGGTCAGAACACCGACAGCCCGGTGCGCGCCACGAACAGCTCCAGCGCCTTCATGCCCAGCAGCGAATTGCCGGTGGCATCGAGCGCCGGCGACCACACGCACAGCGTGAGCTGGTCGGGCACCACCGCGACGATGCCGCCGCCCACGCCGCTCTTGCAGGGCAGGCCGATCGAAAAGGCCACGTCGCCGGCCGCGTCGTAGGTGCCGCAGGTGAGCATCAGCGAGTTGATGCGGCGCGTCTGCCGCTCGCCCGTGACCTCGGGCTCGCCGGGAATCGGGTGCGCGCCGTCGCGGCACAGGAAGGCGGCGGCGCGCGCGAGCTGGCGGCAGCTCATGCGCAGCGCGCACTGGTGGAAGTAGGTGTCGAGCACCTCGGCCACGTCGTTGTCGATCTTGCCGAAGCTCTTCATGAAGTTGGCCAGCGCGACGTTGCGAAAGCCCGTGTCGGCCTCCGACTGCGCCACCTCGCCGTCGAAGCCGATGCGCTCGCCGCACAGGCTGCTCATGAGCGCGAGGATGTCGGCCTTGGCGCTGCCGCCCTTGGCCTTGGCCTGGCTCACGAGCCGGTCGGCCACCGCGATGGCGCCGGCATTGATGAAGGGGTTGCGCGGCTTGCCCTGCTCGTTCTCCAGCTGCACCAGCGAGTTGAAGGGGTTGCCCGAGGGCTCGCGCCCGATGCGCTCCCACAGCGCGTCGCCCATGCGCTGCATGGCGAGCGTGAGCGTGAAGAGCTTGGACACGCTCTGGATCGAGAAGGGCGTCTCGAAGTCGCCCGCGCCGGCTTCCTCGCCGTCGCAGGTGCGCAGCGCGATGCCGAACTGCCGCGCATCGACACGCGCCAGCGCCGGGATGTAGCTGGCCACGGTGCCGCCCTGGCCGAGCTGCAGGCGCAGGGTGGCGACGATCTCGTCGAGGACGGGCTGGAACCGGTGGAGTTTCTTGCTCATGCCGGGCGTTGTACCGCAGGCCGCCGGTTCACCAGCACGATGCCCAGCGCCACGCCGATCAGTGCCACCACCAGCTGCAGCGTGAGCGGCTCCTTCAGCAGCGCCACGCCGAAGATCAGCGCGAACAGCGGCGTGAGAAAGGTGAAGGACGACATCTGCGTGGCCGGGTAGTGCCGCAGCAGCCACATCCAGGTGAGGTAGCTGGCGAAGGCGCCGACCACCGTCTGCAGGCCGATGGAGGTCCAGGCCCAGGCGGAGTAAGAGAAGCCCCAGGTTTCGCCCAGCGCGAGCGACAGCACCGGGCACACGGCCGCGGTCACGGCCACTTGGTAGAACAGCGTCTTCTCGGCGCTGGCCGTGGCCAGGCGCGTGGTGCGCAGTGTGAGCGTGGTCAGGCCCCAGAGCATGCCGGCCGCCAGGGCCATGCCGTCGCCGATGAGCTGCGACGAGCTCATGTGGCCGAAGCCTTCGCTGAAGGCCAGCACCACGCCCGCGAAGGCGATGAACAGGCCCAGCCACTGGAAGCCGCGCAGCCGCTCGGCCGGCACCCAGCGCGGCAGCAGCAGCGAGACCCAGAAGGGCGCGGTGTAGAGGAACACCGTGAGCCGCGAGGCGCTGGTGTGCTGCAGGCCCAGGTAGATGCCGGCGAACTCGCCCGCGAACAGCAGGCCGGCCAGCAGCCCGGGCCACAGCGTGCCGTCGCGCTCGAACAGCGGCACGCGCCGCACCGCGCACCACAGCCACAGCAGCGCCACCGCGCCGACCATGCGCACCGTGGCCTGCCACAGCGGCGGCACCTCGGTCACGGTGGTCTTGATGAGGATCTGCTGCAGGCCCCAGAACGCGCAGCAGACGATGAGCAGGCCGATGGCCAGGGAGTCGAGGTGGGTCTTGCGCTGGATCATTCGCGGTCAATCGGTGGCGGCACGGGCCGCGGAATTCATCCGATGATCGTATCGCGCCGGCGAAGAACCCGTGCGGCGCCGCTCAGTGCCCGGCCAGCGGGTAGGGCGGCTTGCCGCGCGTGCCCACCATCAGGTCGGGCACCACGGTCTCGACGTCGGCCACGGTGCGCGCCGCGCGTTCGAGCCTGCGGGCCATCGCCGCGTCGGGCACGCAGCCCTGCAGGTAGACCCAGCGGCGCTGCACCGTGACCCACACGCTGCTGCGGCGCACGCCCGGCACCGCGCGCAGCGCGGCACGCACCTTCGGCGCGAGCGGCTTGTCGTAGCGGTAGGCGTTGCTGTCGGTGCATTGGCCGGCGAGCCAGCAGCTGGTGCCGCGCTCCAGCCGCGAGTGGGTCTGCGCGCGGCGTTCCTCGGCGGTGTAGTAGGGGCCCTGCGGCATGGGGCAGGCCGGCAGGCCCGCGGCGACCTGGAAGAAGGGGTCGTCGAACCAGTTCTGCCGCAGCGGCGACGGCTCGGCGGTGCCCTGCGCCGTGGCGATCCGCGCGGCGAGCAGCAGGACGGCCAGCAGCGCGGGGTGCTTCACAACGGGTGCTCGGTGTAGAAGCGCCCGCCGTGGAACAGCAGCGGCGAGGCGTCGGGGTCGTGCGTGCAGCGCTCCACCTCGCCCACGAAGATCACGTGGTCGCCTTCGTCGTAGCGGCTGCGGTTGAAGCACTCGAAGCTGGCCGCCGCACCCTGCAGCACCGGCGCGCCGCCCAGGCCGTCGGTGTAGGCCACGTCGGCCCAGCGGTCGATGTTCTTGGTGGCGAAGCGTTCCGCCAGCGCCTTCTGGTTGGCGGCCAGGATGTTGACCGCGTAGTGCGAGCCGGCGCGCAGCGCCGACATCGACGCCGCCGCGCGCGCCAGGCTCCACAGCACCAGTGGCGGCGCGAGCGACACCGAGTTGAACGAGTTGGCCGTGAGGCCGACCAGGCTGCCGTCGGCCGCGCGTGCGGTGACGATGGTCACGCCGGTGGCGAACATGCCGAGTGCCTTGCGGAATTCGCCGGGCGAGAAGGTGGGGGGCTGGGCCCGGCGGGAAGTGGTCACGGGAGAACGGACGGCAAGGCGGTGAACGGCGGAGAAGGGGCCATTTTGGCTCAGGCTCTGGCGGGCTGCTGAACCGGCCCGAGCAACTCGGTCACCAGCCGGGTATAGACCGTGGCGGCGGCCGAGGGCGTGCGGCCTGCCAGCGTCACCAGGCTGTAGTGGGTGCGCATGCGCGACAGGCCCGCCACCGGCAGCGGCGCGAGCGCGGCGGTCTCGGGCGCGAGGCCGGGCGCGTGGGGCGCGAGGATCACCGCGTGGGCCGTGAGTGCGAGGTGCCGCAGCGTGTCGGCGTCGTCGCAGGTCACGTTGAACACGCCGCGGTCGGTGCGGCGGATCTGCCGGTCGAAATGCGCGGCCACCTCGGCCGGCAGGTTGGGGCCGGCCACCGGGTAGTCCATGAGCTGCTCGAGCGTGACCGGCGCCGGCTGCCTGAGCAGCGGATGCCGGGGCCGCACGAAGAAGGACACCGGCACGTTGGGCAGCCGCGCCAGCTTCAGGCCGGGCTGCTTCTTCAGGTCGCGGGTGTCGGCGATGAACAGGTCGATCTGGCGCCGGTGCAGGCGCTCGCTGAGGGTGGGGGTGTCGGCCACTTCCATGCGCATCAGCAGCTGCGGGTGGCGCTGGGTCATGAGCGAGAGCGCCGCGCGCCCCAGCAGCCCGGCCGCGAACGGGCCCAGGCCGACGTTGAGGCTGCCGAGCGTGAGGCCTTCGAGCTGTTGCACCTCGCGCTGGATCTGCCGCGCGTCGGCGACCAGCTCGCGGGCCCGCGCCAGCACCAGCTCGCCGGCCTGCGTGAAGCGCACGGTGCCGTAGGCGCGGTCGACCAGGCGGGCCTTCAGCGCCTGCTCCAGCGCGTCGATGCTGCGCGAGAGCGCGGGCTGCGACAGGTGCACGGCCTGCGCGGCACGCCCGAAGCTGCCTTGCTCGGCGAGGGCGATCAGGTGCTGGAGGTGGCGCAGCTGCATTTTGCGTTTTGGTTCAAAAGCAAGCGCACATTTTGCATTTGCCAAGAGGTTGGGCGCTTCCGAAAATCGACCGCTGCCTTCCCGTGCTCCCGTCGTCCGACAGACCCCAACTCCGAGACATCGATGACCCGCATTGCTTCTGCTGCTCCCTTCGCGCCTACCCGTTTCTCCCTGGCCCTCGTCGCCTGGGCCTGCGCCTTCGCCGCCACCGCGCAGCCGGTGGTCGCGCCCAAGGCGGCCGAGCCCGTCACGCTGAAGGCCAACGCCGACATGGCGAAGGCGCTGCCTTTTGCGAACAAGCAGGACTTCGAGGACGCGATGCGCGGCTTCATCGGCACCGTGCCCGACGCACTGGTGAGCGGCAGCGGCCCGCGCCCGGTCTGGAACATGAAGCCCTACGACTTCCTGAAGGCGAACGAGGCGGCCGACACGGTCAACCCGAGCCTGTGGCGGCAGGCGCAGCTCAATGCCATCCACGGCCTGTTCAAGGTGACCGACCGCGTCTACCAGGTGCGCGGCTTCGACCTGGCGAACGTCACCATCGTCGAAGGCGACACCTCGCTGATCGTGATCGACCCGCTGCTGGCCGCCGAGACGGCGCGCGCCGCGCTCGAGCTGTACTACCAGCACCGCCCGAAGAAGCCGGTCGGCACGGTGATCTACACGCACGGCCACGCCGACCACTTCGGCGGCGTGAAGGGCGTGGTCAGCGAGGCCGACGTGGCCGCGGGCAAGGTGCAGGTGATTGCGCCTTCGGGCTTCATGGAGTCGGCGGTGGCCGAGAACATCCTGGCGGGCAATGCGATGAACCGCCGCTCGCAGTACCAGTTCGGCACGCTGCTGCCGCCGGGCGCGCGCGGGCAGGTCGACACGGGGCTGGGCAAGGCGCTGGCGCGCGGCAGCGTGACGCTGATCGCGCCCACTTCGACCATCGAGAAGACCACCGAGGAGCGCACCATCGACGGCGTGCAGATCGTGTTCCAGCTGGTGCCGGGCTCGGAGGCGCCGTCCGAGATGCTCATGTACCTGCCGCAGTTTCGCGTGCTCAACATGGCCGAGGACGTGACGCACAACATGCACAACCTGTACACGATCCGCGGCGCCGAGGTGCGCGACGGCAACCTGTGGGCCAAATACATCGACGAGGCCCGCGTGGCCTTCGGCGACAAGACCGACGTGCTGATCGCGCAGCACCACTGGCCCACCACGGGGCGCGAACGCATCGTCGACCTGCTGAAGAAGCAGCGCGACATGTACAAGTTCATCAACGACCAGTCGCTGCGCCTGCTGAACCACGGCTACACGGCGCCCGAGATCGCCGAGACGCTGCGCATGCCCGCGAGCCTGGAGCAGGAGTGGTCCACGCGCGGCTACTACGGCACGCTGCGCCACAACGCGAAGGCGGTCTACCAGAAGTACCTGGGCTGGTACGACGCGAACCCGGCCAACCTGAACCCGCTGCCGCCGGTGGCGCAGGCGAAGAAGACGGTCGAGTACATGGGTGGGGCCGATGCGGTGGTGGCACGGGCCCGCGAAGATTTCAAGAAGGGCGAGTACCGCTGGGTGGCGAGCGCGATGAGCCAGGTGGTGTACGCCGACCCGGCCAACCGCGCGGCGCGCGAACTCGGCGCCGATGCGCTGGAGCAGCTGGGCTACCAGTCGGAGGCGGGCACGTGGCGCAGCGCCTACCTGGTGGGCGCGATGGAACTGCGCAACGGCGTGCCGAAGATCCCGGGCGGCAGCAGCGCGAACGGCGACACGCTCAAGGCGGTGAGCAACGAGCTCTTCTTCGACTTCCTCGGCGTGCGGCTCGATGCGGCCAAGGCCGAGGGCAAGACCATGGTGGTCAACTGGAACTTCACCGATTCGAACCAGAAGTTCGTGCTGACGCTGGAGAACTCGGCGCTCACGCACGTGAAGAACCAGCAGGCGGCCGGTGCAGACGCCACGGTCACATTGAGCCGGGCGACGCTCGATGCGATCACCTTGAAGCAGACGACGTTCCCCGAGGCCGTGCAGTCGGGGCAGGTGAAGATCGATGGCAACCGCGCGAAGCTCGGGGAGCTGTTCGGGATGCTCGACAACTTCGACCTGATGTTCCCCGTGGTGGAGCCCCGCAAGTAAGCGGGCTCAGCCGAAGAACCAGTAGCAGACCGCGATCGCGGCCACCACCCCCGCAAGCTCCGCCAGCAAGGCACAGGCCACGGTGTGCCGCGCACGCTGGATGCCCACCGCGCCGAAGTACACCGCCAGCACGTAGAACGTGGTTTCGGTGCTGCCCTGGATGGTGGCGGCCACCAGCGCGGGGAAGCTGTCGACGCCCTGGGTCTTCATGGTCTCGATGAGCATCGCGCGGGCCGCGCTGCCCGAGAAGGGCTTGACGAGCGCCGTGGGCATGGCGTCGACAAAGCGCGCGTCCCAGCCGCCCGCCTGCACCAGCCAGCGCAGGCCGTCGAGCGCGAAATCGAGCGCGCCCGAGGCGCGCAGCACGCCCACCGCGCACAGCATCGCGACAAGGTAGGGCAGCAGGTGCTTCGCGATGTCGAAGCCTTCCTTCGCGCCTTCGACAAAGGCCTCGTAGACCTTGATGCGCCGGATCGCGCCGGCCGCCAGGAACACGATGATCACGCCGAACAGCGTGAGGTTGCCCAGCAGCGACGACAGCGAGGCGATGGCCGCCGCCGACAGCGTGCCCAGCAGCGCCATGAAACCGCCCAGCAGCAGCGCGCCCGGCACCAGGTAGGCCAGCACCACCGGGTCCCACAGCCGCAGGCGCTGCACCACCGCCACCGACAGCAGGCCCACCAGCGTCGAGGCGCTCGTGGCCAGCAGGATCGGCAGGAACACCAGCGTCGGGTCGCTGGCGCCCTGTTGCGCCCGGTACATGAAGATGGTGACGGGAAGCAAGGTCAGTGACGAGGCGTTGAGCACCAGGAACAGGATCTGCGCGTTGGTGGCCGTCACGGGGTCGGGGTTCAGGCGCTGCAGTTCGCGCATGGCCTTCAGGCCGATCGGCGTGGCGGCGTTGTCCAGCCCCAGCGCGTTGGCCGCGAAGTTCATCGTGATGAGCCCGAGTGCGGGGTGCCCGGCCGGCACGCCCGGCATCAGCCGCCGGAACAGCGGCCCGAGCAGGCGCGCGAGCCAGCCGACGAGGCCGGCGGTTTCCGCGATGCGCAGGAAGCCCAGCCACAGCGTGAGCGTGCCGAACAGCAGCACCATCACCTCGACGGCCAGCCGCGCCATCGCGAACAGGCTTTCGACCAGCGCCGCGAACACGGTCGGGTCGCCGCCGACGAGCCACCGTCCCAGCGCTGCGAGCGCCGCCATCCCGAAGAACCCCAGCCACAACCCATTGAGCACGCGTTTTTTCCTTCTTTTCGTTGGCTGCCGTGTGTGCCGTTGATCATAGGGCGGCATGCCGCCCGGGCCGGGCTCTGCGGCGCTACAGTGCAACCCATGGCCGCCGCCCTGTTCCGCCTCCGTCGCTTCGTCGCCCTGGTGTCGAGCGGGCTGGCCCTCGCCTGGCTCGCGGGCTGCGCCAGCCTGCCGCCGCCGCAGCCGCACCCGGTGCTCACGAACGCGATCACCGACGTGGCCGACACCGACCTGGGCCGGCTGGCCGCCCAGGACGCGCCGCAGGGCGGGGCGGCGGGGCTGTCGGGCTTCCGGCTGCTGCCCGAGGCGGCGTTCGCGTTCGATGCGCGCATCTCGCTGGCGCGGCATGCGCAGAAGTCGCTCGACGTGCAGTACTACCTGATCAGCAACGACGACGTCGGCCTGCTGTTCCTCAAGGAGCTGCGCGAGGCCGCCGCGCGCGGCGTGCGCGTGCGGCTGCTGGTGGACGACCTGTACACGGCGGGCGAGGACGAGGTGTTCAGCAGCCTCTCGGCCTTTCCGAACATCGAGGTGCGGCTGTTCAACCCGCTGCCTTCGCGCGCCGGCTCGTTGCCCGCGCGGCTGCTGTTCTCGCTGGGCGACTTCGGGCGCATCAACCACCGCATGCACAACAAGCTGCTGGTGGCCGACAACAGCTTCGCCGTCTCGGGCGGGCGCAACATCGCCAACGAGTACTTCATGCGCAGCACGGCGGCGAACTTCATCGACATGGACGTGCTGTCCAGCGGGCCGATCGTGCGCCGCATGTCCGAGGGCTTCGACCGCTACTGGAACAGCGAGCACGCCTGGCCCATCGAGCGCATTGCGCCGCGGCGCGTGCCGGTGGAAGAAGCCCAGCGGCGCTTCGACACCCTGGCGCGCGCGGCCGTGCCCGACGTGCCCATGCGCCAGCGTGACATCCTGAACAAGTCGCCGCTCGGCGAGCAGCTCACTACCGGCCGCATCGACCGCTACTGGGCCCCGGCCACGCTGTTCGTGGACGACCCCGACAAGATCACGCGCAAGGCCGAGGCGGCCTACGGCGGCAGCGTGACCGAGGGTGCGCTCGGCGTGATCCAGGCGGCGAAGCACGAAGTGAAGATCGGCTCGCCGTACTTCATTCCGGGCGCGCGCGGCATGGCGATGATGAAGGCGACCATCGAGCGCGGCGGGCGCATCACGGTGGTCACCAATTCGCTGGGCGCCACCGACGAACCGCTGGCCTATGCGGGCTACGAGCGCTACCGCGCCGACATGCTGAAGATCGGCGTCACCATCTACGAGATCGCGCCCACGCTCACCGGGCGTTCGGGGCGCTTCGGCGACTTCGGCAAGTCGATCAGCCGGCTGCACGCCAAGCTGGCCATCGTGGACGACGAGCGCTTCTTCGTCGGCTCGATGAACCTCGACCACCGCTCGGCCGCCGTCAACACCGAGATGGGCCTGGTGATCGACAGCCCGCGGCTGGTGCAGGACTACGACAAGCTCATGAACGGCGAGCGCGTCAACCTGGGCTACCGGCTGCGGCTCGCGCCGGGCGGGCGGCGCGTGCAGTGGCTCGAATACGACGACGCCGGCGGCGACATCGTGCACGAGGACGAACCGGGCGAATTCCTCTGGCTGCGCTTCAAGAACTGGCTGCTTTTACCCATCGTGGGCGAGGAGCTGCTCTAGGGTTTGTCATGACCGATCCAGTGAGGTGCGTTACATTTCTGTTTGAAATGTGAACTTTTGTCACCGACTATTGGAGGCTTTGATCATGACCGTCCCCGTGCCGCGCGAGTCGACCGCGCCGCTTTCCACCAGCCGCCGCCGTGCCCTTTCCGGGCTGGCCGCCACGACGGCCGCCGCGGCCGGCGTCGGGCTGGGATTTCCGGCGTTCGCGCAGAACCGTGCGATCCGCATCGGGACGACCTTCGACAACAGCAGCGTCGAAAAGGCCAACGGCCAGGGGCTGTACCAGGGCTCCACCGCGTTCTTCAACGCGCTGAACAAGGCTGGCGGCATCCATGGCAGCAAGGTCGAGCTCGTGATGGCCGACGACACCTTCAAGCCCGAGGTGGCCAAGGCCAACGCGCTGGCCTTCGAAAAAGACGGCTCGGTGCTCGCGCTGGTGCACCCGCTGGGCACGCGCCAGACCGCCGAGGTGATGGACGCGGTGCCCGGCATGGCCGTGGTCGGCCCCATCACCGGCACCATCGCACTGCGCAAGAAGACCTCGCCCAACACCTTCTGGGTGCGCGCCAACTACGACCAGGAGGTCGACAAGCTGGTGAGCACTGCCGCCGTGCTGGGCCAGACCCGCATCGGCCTCGTGCATTCGAACGACCCGCTGGGCCAGTCGGTGCTGGCGGCGTTCAAGAACGCGCTGGCCAAGGCCAAGCTGGAGCCGGCGGTGATCGCCACCACGCCCAACACCACGAGCATGGAAGTGGGCCCGGCCGCCGAGGCCATCGCCAAGGCCAAGCCGCAGGTGGTGGTGGTCGGCCTGGCTGGCACGGCGCCGGTGTTTTTGAAGGCGCTGCGCGGCGCGGGCAACAGCAGCTCGGCCTACGGCCTGTCGATCACGGCCAGCGCGCTGTCGGCCATGGGCGACCTGGCGCGCGGCCTGGGCTTCGTGATCGTGGTGCCGTCGCCGTACTCGACCAAGTTCGAGATCGTGCGCCGCTACCAGGCCGACATGGTGGCCAACGGCACCAAGGACTTCTCGCTCACCAGCCTGGAGGGCTACATGAACGCCGCCGTGCTGGCCGAGGGCCTGCGCCGCGCCGGCCCCTCGCCGACGCGCGCCGCCGTGCTCGGCGGCATGGCGAGCATCGAGAACTTCGACCTCGGCGGCGTGAAGATCAACTACGGCCGCTCCAACCGCGAAGGCGGCCAGTTCGTGGACGTGGCC
Source organism: Variovorax sp. KBS0712 (assembly GCF_006323185.2). Lineage (NCBI taxonomy): Bacteria > Pseudomonadati > Pseudomonadota > Betaproteobacteria > Burkholderiales > Comamonadaceae > Variovorax > Variovorax sp. KBS0712. Next base: position 276,880 of record NZ_VCCD02000004.1, read on the forward strand.
GTGATCGGCAGCCGCGGGCAGATGCTGAGCTGATGCGGTCGAGGCGTACCGCGCGCTGCGGCGCACGGTAGCGCCTGCCGGTACGCCGGCGCACGCGCGGCCCTGTCGCGGGTCGGCGTGCTTACAGTGCGGCCATGACCCTCGAACTCATCCTGGGCCTCGGCCTGCTGGCCCTGGTGCTGCTGGACCTGGCCCTGTTCTTCCTCGTGCGCTGGGCCGTGCTGCGCGAGCACCTCGGTCCGCTGGCGGCCAGCCTCGTCTACGGCCTGTGCCTGGCCGCGCTGCCGTACTTCGTGTGGTGGGGCCTGGGCACCCACGTGCTGTTCGGCAAGGACACGACCTTCCTGGCGCGCGTGGTGGACGTCGGCCTGGCCTTCATCCTGTACACCTGCGTGTGGCTGTCGTGGGGCGTGAGCCTGATCGCCGGGGGGCTGGCGTCGTGGCGTTTCTTCGTGCGGGCCCGGCGGATCGGCCTGGCCTGACGGCTCAGCCGGCTGGCGCCTCGGCGATGCCGACGCCCAGCAAGCCTTCGAGCAGCTCCTTGTCGGCCGCCAGCGCCGCGCTCGGGCCGGCGTGCACGACGGTGCCGCGCTCCAGCACGATCGCCTGGTGCGTCATGTCCAGGGCCAGCACCGGGTGCTGCTCCACCACGATCGAGGCCAGACCTTCCGATTCGCACAGGCGCCGGATCGCCGCGGCCAGCTCTTCCACGATGATCGGCGCGAGGCCCTCCATGGGCTCGTCGAGCAGCAGCAGTTTCGGGTTGGTCATGAGCGCGCGGCCGATGGCCAGCATCTGCTGCTCGCCGCCCGAAAGCTGGTTGCCGTAGTTGCCGCGCCGCTCGCGCAGGCGCGGAAAGAATTCGTAGACGCGCTGCAAGGTCCAGCTGCCGGGGCGGGCGATCACCGTGAGGTTTTCTTCCACCGTGAGCGAGGGGAACACCTCGCGCTCCTGCGGCACCCAGCCCAGCCCCGCGCGCACGCGCTGGTGCGCGGGCCAGCGCGTGATGTCGGCGCCCTGCCAGCGGATCGCGCCTTGCATCACGCGGGTGTTGCCCATCAGCGTTTCGAGCAGCGTGGTCTTGCCCACGCCGTTGCGCCCGAGGATGGCCAGGCTTTCGCCGGGCCGCAGCGAGAAGTCGAGGCGGTCGAGGACCACGGCGTTGCCGTAGCCGGCGGTGACGCGGTCGAAGGCGAGGGCGGCGGTTGCGGTGTCAGCCATGGTGGTGCGAGCTTCCCAGGTAGACCTCGCGCACGCGCGGGTCGGCGCCGATCTCGGCGGGCGTGCCTTCGGTGAGGATGCGTCCGCCCACCAGCACCGAGATGCGGCGCGCAAAGCGGAACACGAGCTTCATGTCGTGCTCGATGAAGAGCACGCTGATGTCGGCCGGCAGCGCCGCGATGGCTTCGAAGAGTTCGCCGCTCTCGTCCTCCGGCACGCCGGCCGCGGGCTCGTCGAGCAGCAGGATGCGGGGCTTGGCGGCGAGTGCCAGCGCGATCTCGAGCAGCCGCTGCTTGCCGTAGGCCAGCTCGGCCACGGGCACGTCGGCCAGGGCGTCGAGCTTCAGCGTGGCGAGCAGCGCATGCGCTTCGTCGAACACGGCGGTGCAGCCCTTGAGCGGCCGCCACCAGGTGGCGCCCAGGCCTTCGCGCTCGCTGATCGCGAGCACCACCGACAGCAGCGGCGTGAGGCTGGGGAACAGCGTGTTGATCTGGAAGGTGCGCGCCAGCCCCATGCGGGCGCGCTTGTCGCCGGGCAGGCGCGTGATGTCGCGCGGGCCCAGGTGGATGTGGCCGCTGGTGGGCTTGAACACGCCCGTGAGCAGGTTGATGAGCGTGGTCTTGCCGGCGCCGTTGGGGCCGATCAGCGCCTGCCGCGCACCGGGCTCGAGCGACAGGTTGACGTCGCTCACGGCCTGGAAGGCGCCGAAGCGGATGCCCAGGTTCTGCGTGCGCAGCGCGTGCGTGGTGGTTGCGGTGGTGGAGCTCATCGCGCCTTCCCCGTGCGCACCACGCGCGAGAGCGCGCCCATGATCCCGCCGCGTCCCAGCATGACGGCCGCGATCAGGAAGATGCCGAGCCAGAACATCCAGTACTGCGGGTTCATGTCGGCGAACCAGTCGTGCACCAGCATGTAGACGATGGCGCCGATGAGGCCGCCGTACAGCCGCCCGGTGCCGCCGAGCACGAGGATGATCAGCACTTCGGCCGAGCGGTTGAAGCTGATCGATTCGATGCCCACGAACTGCGTGGTCTGCGCCAGCAGCGCGCCCGCCACGCCGGCCACGGCGGCCGACATCGCGTAGGCCATGCGCAGGCGCGCTTCCACCGGCGAGCCGATGGCCGTCATGCGCTTGCGGCTGTCGTGGATGCCGCGCAGCGCCAGGCCGAAGGGCGAGCGCAGCACCAGCCGCACGAGCAGGAACATCGCGAGCACCACGCCGAAGGCATAGCCGAACGCGGTCTTGCCGTAGAGGTCGAAGTCGAACAGGCCCAGCACCGGCGCGATCACCACGCCCTGCAGGCCGTCGGTGCCGCCCGTGATGCCCGAGAGCCGGTTGGCCAGCTCGAACAGCAGCACGCACACGCCGATGGTGATCATCAGCCGCGTGAGGTCGGCGCCGCGCACCACGAGGTAGCTCAGCACGTAGCCCAGCAGGCCGCACACGGCGAGCGCGAACGCCAGGCCGGTGAAGGGCTCGCTCCAGCCGTACTTGGCGAGCAGGCCGGCCGCATAGGCGCCCGCGCCGAAGAAGGCGGCGTGGCCCACGGTGAGGATGCCTGCGTAGCCCAGCGCCATGTCCAGCGACACGGCGAAGAGCCCGAAGATCATGATCTGGCTCATCAGCGTGAGCTTGTCGGGCAGGAGGAAGAAGCTCGAGGCGAGCGCGAGCCAGAAGGCGATTTCGGCCGCGCGCAGTTGCGCGGGGGAGAGGCTCAGCGGCTTCATGCGAGCCCCTTCTTGGCGACGATGCCGTTCGGGCGCACCAGCAGCATGACGATCATGAACACGTAGATGAGAAAGGCGCCCGTTTCAGGCAGGTAGTACTTGCCCGCCACGTCGACGATGCCGACCAGCAGCGCCGCGATGAACGGGCCGGTGACGGTGCCCGCACCGCCCACGCACACCACCATCAAGAAGTAGACGAGGTACTTGAGCGGGAACGACGGCTCCAGCCCCAGCATGCCCAGGCTCAGCGCGCCGCCCAGGCCCGCCAGGCCGCAGCCCAGCGAGAAGGTCAGGAAGAACAGGCGCTGCACGTGGATGCCCGTGCCGCCCGCCACGCGCTGGTTGTCGACGGCGGCGCGCACCATCGCACCGTAGCGCGTCTTGCCCAAGCCCAGCAGCAGCGCGACCAGCACCGCCACGCCGCAGCCGATCAGAAACAGGCGGTAGCGGCCCACTTCGAGGCCGAGCAACGACACCTGGCCTTCGAGCGCCTTCGGCAGCGTGAAGGGCTGCATCGTCGGTCCGAAGAAGTAGGTGAAGGCGGCGATCGAGACGAACACCACGCCGATCGACAGCAGCACCTGGTCCAGCGGGTGCGCGCGGTACAGCCGCCGGTAGAACACGAACTCCAGCACCGCGCCCACCACCGCCGCCGCCACGAAGGCCGCCGCCAGCGAGAGCCCGAAGCCCAGGCCCCACTGGTTCATGAGCACGCTGGCCGCATAGCCGCCCACCATCGCGAAACTGCCGTGCGCGAGGTTGACGAAATTCATGAGTCCCATCGTGATGGACAGGCCCACGCCGATGAGAAACAGGAGCATGCCGTAGGCCACTCCATCGAAGATCACGATGCCCATGAATTTCCTGCTTGCTGCGTGCTGGCTGGCGTTGGCTTACTTGGGAGCGGCTTCCTTGGCCGGGTCCTTGACGCGCTCGAACTTGTCGAACTCCACGTTCACCAGCTGGCCGTTGGCGCGCTCGGTCTTGCGGATGTAGACGGTCTGCACGATGTCGCGCGTGGCGGCGTCGATTTCGATCGGGCCGCGCGGGCTCTCGAAGCTCAGGCCCTTGAGCGCGTCCATGAACTTGTCGCCCGCGGTGTCGCCCTTGGTCTTGGCCAGCGCCAGGTCGATGGCGGCCATGGTGTCGTAGGCGGTCACGGCGAAGTAGCTGGGGCGCAGCTTGGCGCCGTTGTCGGCGGCGAAGTCCTTCACGAACTTCTGGTTCTTGGGCGAGTTGTGCGCGAACGAGTAGTGGTGGCTGGTCACGAGGCCCAGCGCCACGTCGCCGGTGGCGTCCAGGTAGCTGTCGTCGGTGGCTTCGCCGGTGGCGAACAGCTTGATGCCGGCCTGCTCCATGCCGCGCTCCTTCCACACCTTGAGGAAGGCCGGCGGCATCACGCCCGAGGGGAAGAAGAAGAACACGGCCTGGGGCTTGGCGTCCTTGATGCGCTGCACGTAGGCCGAGAAGTCGGGGTTGTTCATCGGCGTGCGCACCTCGCCCGAGACCTTGCCGCCGCCGGCGGTGAAGGCCTTCTTGAACGCGGTCTCGGCATCGACGCCCGAGGCGTAGTCGGCGACCACGGTGTAGGCGTCCTTCACGCCCTGCTTGAGCATGTAGCGCGCCATCGGGTCGGTGACCTGCTGCACGGTGAACGACAGGCGCGCCACGTAAGGCGAGCTGGTGGTGATGGCCGAAGAGGCGGCGTTCATCACCAGCGTGGGGATCTTGGCCTGCGTGGCGATGGCGCCCACGGCATAGGCGTTGGGGCTGAAGTCCAGGCCGGTGAGCACGTTCACCTTGTCGCGCACGATGAGCTCCTGCGCGATGCGCTTGGCGGCGTCGGGCGCGGGGCCGGCGGTGTCTTTCTTGATGATCTCGACGGCGCGCCCGCCCACCTTGCCGCCGTGCTCCTTCAGATAGAGCGCGATGCCGGCGTCGAACTGGCGGCCGTAGTCGGCGTAGGGGCCGGAGTAGGTCGCGATGAGGCCGATGCGCAGCGGCTCCGTGGTCTGGGCTTGAGCGGCACCCGCCATGCCGAGGCCGGCGAGCAGCAGGGTCGAGAGGAGGGTTCGCTTGGTCATCGTCGTCGTCATGAAAAAACGCCTTTCAGTGGGAGTGGAATGCGCCGCGCGGGCGCCGCTGGCTTGTAACCGGATGTTTGGCAGCGGGCGATGATGCCCGACGCGTTGGTCAGACCTGTGTATCGGGCACACGCACCGTGAGGCCATCGAGGGCGGCGCTCACGCTGAGCTGGCAACTCAGGCGCGAACCGGGCCGGCGCTCGGACGCGACGGCATCGAGCAGGGCGCTTTCCATGTCGTCGGGCGGCGGCAGCAGTTCGAGGAACGCGTCGTCGACGTAGACGTGGCAGGTCGCGCACGAGCAGCAGCCGCCGCACTCGGCGTCGATGCCGCGCACGTTGCCGCGGATGGCGGTCTCCATCACGCTGGCGCCGACCTTGGCGTCGACCTCGCGCGTGGTGCCGTCCTTGAGGATGTAGTGGATCGTGGGCATTGAAGGGTTCAGAACATGTCGAAGTACTCGCGGTGTTCCCACTCGCTGACTTCGAGGTTGAAGCGGGCGATCTCCGCTTCCTTGATGTGGCACAGGTAGTCGACGAAGGTCTTGCCCATCTGCGTGTTGAGCATCTCGTCGCGGCGCAGGCAGGCGAGGGCGTCGCCGAGCGATCGCGGCAGTTGCTCCGCCGGCGTTTCGTACGGCGCATCGGCCGAGGGGCCGGGGTCGGTCTGGTGGCGGATGCCGTCCAGCCCCGAGAACAGCTGCGACGCGAGGTACAGGTACGGGTTGGCCGTCGGCTCGCCCACGCGGTTCTCGATGCGCGAGGCGTTCTGGCCCGGACCGCCGAGCACGCGCAGCATCGCGCCGCGGTTGTCGCGGGCCCAGATCGCGCGGTCGGGCGCGAGCGAGAAGGGGCGGTAGCGGCGGTAGCCGTTGATCGTCGGGCTGGCGAGCGCGGCCGCGCCGCAGGCGTGCGCCTTCAGGCCGCCGAGGTAGTGCATGCCGATCTCGCTGAGGTCACGCCCGCCGGGCTCGGGCATGAAGGCGTTCACGCCGTCGCTCTTGCGGCGCAGCGACTGGTGCAGGTGCCAGCCGCTGGACATCACGTTCGGGATCTTCGGGCGGCACATGAAGGTGGCGTGCAGCCCGGCGCGCTGGCAGATCTGCTTGATGGCGCTGCGCAGCAGCACCATGGTGTCGGCCGGCGTCACGCCGGCCGTGGGGCCGAAGGTGAGCTCGAACTGGCTTGGGCCGAACTCGATCTCCAGCGAGCGCAGCGGCAGGCCGAGCGCCACGAGCTGCGAGCGCAGCAGCTCCATGAGGCCGTCGACGCGGTCGTAGCGCAGCTCGGTCAGGTACTGGTGGCCATGCGACAGCAGCGACACGCGCGGCGGCTCGCCAGGCTGGCCCGAGTCGGCCAGGCCCATGCGCGCGTCTTCGAGCTTGAACACGTGGAACTCGACCTCGAGGCCGGCGATGAAGTCCAGCCCGAGTTCGTCGAGCTGCGTCACCGCGCGCTGCAGGATCTGCCGCGTGGCGAAGGGGCAGGGCCGGCCGTCGGCCATGTAGGCGTCGCACAGGATCCAGCCGGTGCGCGGCGCCCAGGGCAGCACCTTGAAGGTGGCGGGGTCGGCCACGATGGTGAAGTCGGCGCCGCCCTGCAGGCCCTCGATGGCGAAGCCGCCGCCCTGCGTGAACACGGGGAACACGGTCTTGTGCGAGGTGTCCTTGGCCAGCAGGGTGGAGGTGAGGTTCACGCCCTCCCACAGGGCCGAGCGCGCTTCGCCCGCGACCAGGGTCTTGCCGCGCAGCAGGCCGTGCTGGTCGGGCCAGGCGAAGCGGACGGTGTCCACCTCGCCGCTGTCGATGCGGCGCACGAGTTCGCGCGCCTGCGCATGCTGGTCGGCCGACCAGAGACCGAAGCGGTCGACGAAGGTGTGGCTGTTCATGGCGCGTGCTCAGGCAGCAGCAGCCAGGCGTGCGGACGCCCAGTCGGACTTCAGGCGGCGCGCGCGGTCGGCGTCCTGCCAGTAGGCCTCGGTGGCGGCTTCGTCGACCACCTTGCCGATGCCGTCGATCGACGGCGGGCCGGTCATGGCGCTGGCCTGTACGGCGTCGATGAGCATCGGCGCGGTTTCGCCGGCGAGCGTGGCCTCGATGGCCTTCACCAGCACGCGGCGGTAGGCAATGATGCCCTTGTCGGTGCTGCCCAGGTGCTCGCGCGTGCGGTCCTGGATGGCGCCTTGCGACTCCACCGCCCACTGGTCGTGCACGTTGATGTCGTCGCCCATGCCGGTGTAGGTCTCGGTCAGCTGCTCCTCGATGCTGTAGCCGTAGTTGTTGCGCTTGTTCTTGCGCGAGGTGTAGTCGGGCAGCTCGTAGAGCTTCAGGCGCTGGTCGCGCATCTGCTGCTTGTCGACCGGGCCGGTGAAGCTGGTGAACACGGCATACCAGTAGCAGTGCGTGTCGTCCACGGGCACGTGCCACTGCGAGATGGTCATCTCGGCGCTCATCGGGATCACGAAGGCCTGCGGGAACACCACGTTGGTCACGCGCACGTGGGTGGTGTCTTCGGAGAGCTTGCGCAGCGCCTTCAGGCGGAAGCCGTAGTCGGTGGGCTCCACGCTGATGTCGGGGCGGTCGTACTCGCGCAGCACCTTGGTGATGGGCATGTCGGAGTCGGCCGAGGCGCCGCGGAACTGCTTGCCGTAGCTTTCCGACGTGTCGGCGTCCTCGAAGAAGCGGTGCAGGTACGAGGCGTGCGCGGGGTCGATGCCCACCTCGAGCGCCTGCAGCCAGTTGCATTCGAAGAGGCCCTTGAACGCGAAGGTGTGGCTGTCGGGCGCGACGAAGCAGTCGAAGTCGGGGAAGGCCGGGGGCTCGCCCTCGCCGATGTACGCGAAGACGATGCCGGCCTTCTCGACCACCGGGTAGGCCGACTGCTTGATGCGGCTGCACAGCTTGCTGGTGGCGGGCTCGGCCGGGGTTTCGAGGCAGTTGCCCTTGGCGTCGAACAGCCAGCCGTGGAAGGCGCAGCGGATGCCGCCGTTTTCCAGCCGGCCGAAGGCGAGGTCGGCGCCGCGGTGCGGGCAGTCGCGGTCGAGCATGCCGAGCTGGCCGCTCTCATCGCGGAACAGCACGAAGTCCTGGCCCATGAGCTTCACGGGCTTGACCGGGCGCGGGCCCGCCAGTTCGTCGGCCAGGGCCACCGGCTGCCAGTAGCGGCGCAGCAGCTTGCCGGCGGGCGCGCCGGGTCCGACGCGGGTGATGAAATCGTTTTGCTCGGCGCTGATCATCGTGCGGGCTCCATCGAGAGGTCTTTGTCAGAAGGCCTGCAGGCATTGCATGCAGTTGTATGCATTGTCTTGGTGATTTTTGACAAAGGTCAAACTTTCATCGGCCGATTCGCCCTGTTTTGGGGCTTGAAGCGGCCATATATAGGGTTAACTCTGAGGTGGTTGTGTGTTTTTGACACACTTCTGTTTGCAGTGCATGCAACAACCGCGCCCGTTTGGCTATGCTGCGTGCAGTGGCGGGCGGGTCTCCTAGAATCCGCCCATTCATCCCTCTCCTTGTTGCCCTGGCGCCTCCCGATGGACTCCCAACAATCCCGCGTGCTCGTGCAACTGCGCGACCTGATCCTCAAGGGCGAATTCGTGCCCGGAGAGCGGCTGGCCGAGATCCCGCTGGCCGAGAAGCTCGGGGCCTCGCGCACGCCAGTGCGCCTGGCGCTGGCCAGCCTCGAGCACGAAGGCCTCATCGAGCAGTCGCCCAGCGGCGGCTACCAGATGCGCCGCTTCACCTCGCAGGAAGTGGCCGACGCCATCCGCGTGCGCGGCGTGATCGAGGGCTTTGCCGCCCGCCTGCTGGCGGAAGACGGCGTGTCGCGCCAGCTGCTGCGCGACCTGAAGGACTGCCTGGAAGACGGCGATCGCGCCGTCAACAAGCCCAGCATGGAGATCGACGACTACGCCGCCTACGTCGAGATGAACGACCGCTTCCACCGGCTGATCCTCGAAGGTTGCGGCAACCTCGCGCTCAAGCGCGTGATGGACATGCTCGGCGGCCAGCCCTTCGCCGCGCCCAGCGCGATGCTGCCCATGCAGTCGTCGATGGAGGAGGGCCAGCAGTGGATGCGCCAGGCGCACCGCACGCACCACGCGATGGTGCAGGCGATCGAGCGCGGCCAGGGCTCGCGCGCGCAGGCGCTCGGCGAGGAGCACGTCGAGATCGCGCGCATGAACCTCGACTACGCGCTGGAGCGGCCCGAGCTCGCGGCCGAACTCATGCCGGGCATCCGGCTCGTGGCCAAGGGGCGCAGCGCCTGAGCGGCGAAACGGCCGGTCAGCGGATCTCGATCAGCAGCTGGGGCTGGTAGCCCTCTTGCTCGCCGTTGCTGCGGTAGCCCAGCGGATTGGCGACCACGCGGCAGCCGTCCTTCACATAGTCGAACGGGCAATGCAGGTGGCCGTGCAGCCACAGCTGTGCGTGCGGCAGCAGCTCGTCGAGCGAATTGCAGAAACCCGCGGTGCCGGGCGTGAGCCCGTAGCGCGGATCGGCGCTGGCGAGGCTGGGCGCGAAATGGGTGATGGCCACCGTCGTGCCGTCGTAGGGCTGGGCCAGCGCGTCTCGCAACCAGGCCTGACAGGTGAGCGCTTGCTCTCTCATTTCGGCAGCCATGAAGGGCTTGCCGTCGCGGGTTCCGGCCATTTTCTCGAGGTAGAAATCGGCCGCACGCATCGCCTTGCCGCGCTTCTTGAGCGCCTCGGCGAGGCCGTCGCGGGGCTCGACCAGCGCGTCGAAATCGGCCCACAGCGTGGTGCCGATGAAGCGGATGCCTTCGATGACCAGCGTCTCGCGCTCCAGCCAGAGGATGCCGAGCTCGTCGCACAGCGCCCGCAGGCGCGCATGCGTCGCGTCGAAATCGAGGTTGTCGTACTCGTGATTGCCCGGCACGTAGACCACTGGCGTCGGCCAGCCCTTGCGCGGCGAGAAGCGGCCCAGGCCGAAATCGGTGTCCGTCAGGCGGGAGCCTTCCTGGTAGGAGCCGATGTCGCCCCCGAGCACCAGCAGGTCGGCGCCCGGGATGGGTTCGGCGTGGAAGCGGGGATGGGATTCCAGGTGGAGGTCGGAGAGCAGTTGCAGCTTCATCGTCGGGTCAGTCTAGGTGAATCGCACTATGCATGAGATGCATAACCTGGGGCTTGCTTTACTAGGGATTACCCTTAATCTACTTCCATCGTTAATCAACTCCGTCGCAGCCACAAGCCGCGCACCGTCATGTTCAGTCTTCTTGCCCAAGTGGCCCGTTTCTTCCGTTCGTCGCCGAGCCAGACCCCCGCCAGCCACGCCGCTGCGCTGATGGAAAGCGCCGACAGCCGTGCCGGTCGCGGTGCGCACCACGCGCAAGAGCTGCGTGCGGCGGCTTCCGCCTGGCTCAGCGTCGTCAGGTAATTCGCTGACGTGCGGCGCACCCGGGATCCAAGGGCAGGTCACGCCTGCCCGTGGACCGAGCCCGCAAACGCCGCGGCCGCCGAGCGCAACAGCGCCGTGCGCAGCCACTCGTGCGAATGCCCATGTTGGGCGCGCCGGTGCCAGATGGCATCCACGTGCACCGGCGGCTGGTCGAAGGGCAGATCCCGCACCACCAGCTGATTCTCGATGCCCGTCACGCTCACGAAGTGACGCGGCAGCACCGCCAGCAGGTCCGAGTTCGCGACCACGCGCCCGGCGGTGAAGAACTGGTTCACCGTCACCGCGATCCGCCGCTCGCGCCCCATGGCGCCCAGCGTCTGGTCGATGAAACCGTACGGCCGCCCCGAAAAACTCACCAGCAGGTGCCGCGCCGTGCAGTAGCTGTCGAGTGTCAGCGGTGCGCTGGCCAGCGGATGGCCGCGTCGCATCACACAGACATACTGACCCAGGTAGAGCCGCTGGGTCTCGAACGGCACCCCCACCCCCGACTGGCCGCGCGCCGCCAGGCTCGCGATCACGGCAGGAAAGTAGCCGATCGCCATGTCGACTTCTTCGTGCTCCAGCATGCGGCGCGGGTCGCGCGTGGTCAGCGGCAGCACGCGCAGCGAGATGGCCGGAGCTTCTTCTTCCGCAATCTTCACCAGGCCCGGCATGAGCTCGGCGGCTGTGGCGTCGGCCATGGCCAGCAGGAAGGTCGTGTCGGCGGTGCCGGCATCGAACTCGCCGGGCGCCAGTGTGTGCTGCAGCTGGCGCAAGGCGTCGCGCACCGTCGGCCAGAGGGCTTGCGCGCGCGGCGTGGGTTCCACGCCCGCACCGGAACGCCGCACCAGCTCGTCCCCCAGCAGCTCACGCAGGCGGCGCAGCGAGTTGCTCACGGCCGGCTGGGTGATCGCGAGGTTGCGGGCGGCGCGCGTGAGGTTGCGCTCTGCCATCACCTCGTCGAAGACGCGCAGCAGGTTGAGGTCGAATGTGCGGAAATTGACATCCATCAGCAATATGAATGATAAACATCAGAAAGATAAAGTGGCGGAACACTGGGGTAATCCCTAATATCGGGTCATCGGCCTTGTTCGCCACCACTGATTACCACTTGTCCCCAGGAGGGATGCATCATGACCAGCTTTGTCCACGTTGACCAACCCACCGAACATCCCGGCGTCCGTCGCGCCGAAGTTCTCTTCGGCCAGATCCAGGCCGCCCGTGCCGGTGCCCATGGCGCCCGTCCGCTGATCGCCCTGTTCGTGCTGGCCCTCGCGGCCGCCGTGCTCGTGGTCGCCGACAAGATCGTCTCCAACTGGGACGAAGGCGCGCTGCTCGCCGCATGGACCGTGTTCTGCGTCGCCGCCATCGCCTTGTTCGCACTCTTCGTCGGCTCGGTCCGCAAGAGCAACCTGGCCACCCTGTGGCGCGAAGCTGCAGAGCGCCGTGCGCAAGCGCGTGCAGACGCCCGCTTCCTGGCGACCGCCCAGAGCGATCCGCGCATCATGCAAGAGCTGCAAGCCGCGGTGTGGCGCCAGCAGTCGGACGACGTCGTGTCGGTTCAGGCCGTCGCCAAGGTCGACGCACTGGCTCGCATGAACCGTCGTTCGCAAGAAGTGCGCATGCCCACGCTGTACGAAGCGATGCGCCGCATGAACAGCTCGCGTTATTACTAAGCAAGGCTGGGCCGGGCGCTGAGCGGCCGGCTGTAGTTGAGTTGGTTCAAAGGCCCGTCGGACGTATGTCCGACGGGCCTTCTTCATTGGGGCTGAGCTGATGCAAGTTGGTGAATGTCTCTGCTGTCATGGAGGCGCTGCGGGAGTTGCTCGATGGCGCCCTGGTTGGGGAAGCGTACGCCTCTATATATAACGGGGCGGATGGAGTCGCTCCTGGGGGCGCCGTGTGATCAAGCGGTGCCTGAAGACGCGGCAAGCTGTGGAGCGGTCTCGCTGCAAGATTCTTTTCATCTCGTGTTGGCTTCGGCACCCAAAATGACATACACTGGCAGGCTTCGCTGCTGAATACCTCTGGTGTTCGAGGCGACTGGCGCTCTCAGAAGTGCTGGTTGTGAGTGGTGAAGAAAGTCTTCGAAAGTTGACGCGGTTTGAAAAAACAGTGCATAATCGAAGGCTTCGCTGAAACGGCTTCAGCGACTTGAACTGAAAGGTTCGGGTTGCAGGAAAGAAGAAGTGGAAAGCGAAAAAAAGTCTTCGAAAGTTGACGCGGTTTGAAAAAACAGTGCATAATCGAAGGCTCCGCTGAAAACAACTTCAGCAGCTTGAATCGAAAGATTCGGGATGCGAAAAAAGAAGTTGAAGAAAGCGAAAAAAGTTTGACGATACTTAAAAAATCGTGTTAGACTACAAGGCTTCGCTGATCGCAGCAAAGCAAAACGAAGTAAACGACAAGTTGCTTCGGTGATCGTTAAAAAATTACAGCCGATAAGCGTGGGCGTTTGAAGGTAATTGCGTAAGTTCTTCGGAACAAGTCGCAAGACTTAAAAACGCTCATGAGATAGAAGTGAAGTTCACTTTAATTCTTTTTTTATGAGTTTTGCTTGACCGCGAGGTCAGGCGCAAAAATCAAGATCGAACTATAGAGTTTGATCCTGGCTCAGATTGAACGCTGGCGGCATGCCTTACACATGCAAGTCGAACGGCAGCGCGGGAGCAATCCTGGCGGCGAGTGGCGAACGGGTGAGTAATACATCGGAACGTGCCCAATCGTGGGGGATAACGCAGCGAAAGCTGTGCTAATACCGCATACGATCTACGGATGAAAGCAGGGGATCGCAAGACCTTGCGCGAATGGAGCGGCCGATGGCAGATTAGGTAGTTGGTGAGGTAAAGGCTCACCAAGCCTTCGATCTGTAGCTGGTCTGAGAGGACGACCAGCCACACTGGGACTGAGACACGGCCCAGACTCCTACGGGGGAGGCAGCAGTGGGGAATTTTGGACAATGGGCGAAAGCCTGATCCAGCCATGCCGCGTGCAGGATGAAGGCCTTCGGGTTGTAAACTGCTTTTGTACGGAACGAAACGGTCTTTTCTAATACAGAAGGCTAATGACGGTACCGTAAGAATAAGCACCGGCTAACTACGTGCCAGCAGCCGCGGTAATACGTAGGGTGCAAGCGTTAATCGGAATTACTGGGCGTAAAGCGTGCGCAGGCGGTTATGTAAGACAGTTGTGAAATCCCCGGGCTCAACCTGGGAACTGCATCTGTGACTGCATAGCTAGAGTACGGTAGAGGGGGATGGAATTCCGCGTGTAGCAGTGAAATGCGTAGATATGCGGAGGAACACCGATGGCGAAGGCAATCCCCTGGACCTATACTGACGCTCATGCACGAAAGCGTGGGGAGCAAACAGGATTAGATACCCTGGTAGTCCACGCCCTAAACGATGTCAACTGGTTGTTGGGTCTTCACTGACTCAGTAACGAAGCTAACGCGTGAAGTTGACCGCCTGGGGAGTACGGCCGCAAGGTTGAAACTCAAAGGAATTGACGGGGACCCGCACAAGCGGTGGATGATGTGGTTTAATTCGATGCAACGCGAAAAACCTTACCCACCTTTGACATGTACGGAATTCGCCAGAGATGGCTTAGTGCTCGAAAGAGAGCCGTAACACAGGTGCTGCATGGCTGTCGTCAGCTCGTGTCGTGAGATGTTGGGTTAAGTCCCGCAACGAGCGCAACCCTTGTCATTAGTTGCTACATTCAGTTGGGCACTCTAATGAGACTGCCGGTGACAAACCGGAGGAAGGTGGGGATGACGTCAAGTCCTCATGGCCCTTATAGGTGGGGCTACACACGTCATACAATGGCTGGTACAAAGGGTTGCCAACCCGCGAGGGGGAGCTAATCCCATAAAACCAGTCGTAGTCCGGATCGCAGTCTGCAACTCGACTGCGTGAAGTCGGAATCGCTAGTAATCGTGGATCAGAATGTCACGGTGAATACGTTCCCGGGTCTTGTACACACCGCCCGTCACACCATGGGAGCGGGTTCTGCCAGAAGTAGTTAGCTTAACCGCAAGGAGGGCGATTACCACGGCAGGGTTCGTGACTGGGGTGAAGTCGTAACAAGGTAGCCGTATCGGAAGGTGCGGCTGGATCACCTCCTTTCTGGAAACAAGCAATTTAATTTAAACGCCCACACTTATCGGTTGTTGGAAGAAGTCGGTTGTCTTCAATTTTGAAGATGATTGGCGAATGGGTCTGTAGCTCAGCTGGTTAGAGCACCGTCTTGATAAGGCGGGGGTCGTTGGTTCGAGCCCAACTAGACCCACCAAATCTTCTGATATCTCGTGTGAGAGTTTGAGGGGGATTAGCTCAGCTGGGAGAGCACCTGCTTTGCAAGCAGGGGGTCGTCGGTTCGATCCCGTCATCCTCCACCAATAACTTCGATACTTATTCAACACCAAAGCAGCTTCCTGCGAAAGCATGAGGCTTCTTTGTTGTTGATCAGGATCTCTTGATCAATCGGCTGTTCTTTAAAAATTCATAGAGTCGAATCAGCGTTGCTGATGGAAACTGCACATTCGTAAAGGTTTAGTGCAGACCGTGCCATCAGCAACATAGAATTTTTGATTGCGTCAAAAGAAACTTCAATTTCGAGTCAAATCGATATTGGAAGTACGGCATAACGCGTCAGGTGAAAGACCTGACATATTCCTTGAGATGATTTTGTAGTTTCGCAAGAAACGTCAAAGTTATAGGGTCAAGTGAATAAGAGCACGTGGTGGATGCCTTGGCAATGATAGGCGACGAAGGACGTGATAGCCTGCGATAAGCTTCGGGGAGCTGGCAAATTAGCTTTGATCCGGAGATTTCCGAATGGGGAAACCCACCTGCAAAGGTATCGCATGATGAATACATAGTCATGCGAGGCGAACCGGGTGAACTGAAACATCTCAGTAGCTCGAGGAAAAGACATCAACCGAGATTCCGAAAGTAGTGGCGAGCGAAATCGGAGAAGCCTGTTAGTGATAGCACAAGACATAACGGAACAGCTTGGAAAGGCTGGCCATAGCGGGTGATAGCCCCGTACGTGAAATGACCTGTGTGGTACTGAGCTAACGACAAGTAGGGCGGGACACGAGAAATCCTGTCTGAATATGGGGGGACCATCCTCCAAGGCTAAATACTCATCATTGACCGATAGTGAACTAGTACCGTGAGGGAAAGGCGAAAAGAACCCCGGGAGGGGAGTGAAATAGATCCTGAAACCGCGTGCTTACAAAAAGTAGGAGCCCGCAAGGGTGACTGCGTACCTTTTGTATAATGGGTCAGCGACTTACATTCAGTGGCAAGGTTAACCGAATAGGGAAGCCGTAGAGAAATCGAGTCCGAATAGGGCGATCAGTCGCTGGGTGTAGACCCGAAACCAAGTGATCTATCCATGGCCAGGATGAAGGTGCCGTAACAGGTACTGGAGGTCCGAACCGACTAGTGTTGCAAAACTAGCGGATGAGCTGTGGATAGGGGTGAAAGGCTAAACAAACTTGGAAATAGCTGGTTCTCTCCGAAAACTATTTAGGTAGTGCCTCAAGTATTACCATCGGGGGTAGAGCACTGTTTTGGCTAGGGGGTCATGGCGACTTACCAAACCAAGGCAAACTCCGAATACCGATGAGTACAGCTTGGGAGACAGAGCACCGGGTGCTAACGTCCGGACTCAAGAGGGAAACAACCCAGACCGCCAGCTAAGGTCCCTAAAATTGGCTAAGTGGGAAACGAAGTGGGAAGGCTAAAACAGTCAGGATGTTGGCTTAGAAGCAGCCATCATTTAAAGAAAGCGTAATAGCTCACTGATCGAGTCGTCCTGCGCGGAAGATGTAACGGGGCTAAGCCAGTTACCGAAGCTGCGGATTTGCAATTTATTGCAAGTGGTAGGAGAGCGTTCTGTAAGCCTGTGAAGGTGCGTTGTAAAGCGTGCTGGAGGTATCAGAAGTGCGAATGCTGACATGAGTAGCGTTAAAGGGGGTGAAAAGCCCCTCGCCGTAAGCGCAAGGTTTTCTACGCAACGTTCATCGGCGTAGAGTGAGTCGGCCCCTAAGGCGAGGCAGAGATGCGTAGCTGATGGGAAACAGGTCAATATTCCTGTACCGATTGTTAGTGCGATGTGGGGACGGATCTTAATAGGTCATCCAGTTATTGGATTATTCTGGTTTAGTTGGATGTAGGCGTGCATTAGGCAAATCCGGTGCACATATACCGAGGCCAACGATCGAGCGGACTTGTCCGTGAAGTGACTGAACGAGGTTCCAGGAAAAGCCACTAAGCTTCAGCTAACAACGACCGTACCGCAAACCGACACTGGTGCGCGAGATGAGTATTCTAAGGCGCTTGAGAGAACTCAGGAGAAGGAACTCGGCAAATTGACACCGTAACTTCGGAAGAAGGTGTGCCCTATTAGTGTGTAGTGAACAACGAAGCATGAATGGGTTGCAAAAAATCGGTGGCTGCGACTGTTTATTAAAAACACAGCACTCTGCAAACACGAAAGTGGACGTATAGGGTGTGACGCCTGCCCGGTGCTGGAAGATTAAATGATGGGGTGCAAGCTCTTGATTGAAGTCCCAGTAAACGGCGGCCGTAACTATAACGGTCCTAAGGTAGCGAAATTCCTTGTCGGGTAAGTTCCGACCTGCACGAATGGCGTAACGATGGCCACACTGTCTCCTCCTGAGACTCAGCGAAGTTGAAATGTTTGTGATGATGCAATCTCCCCGCGGAAAGACGGAAAGACCCCATGAACCTTTACTGTAGCTTTGTATTGGACTTTGAACAGATCTGTGTAGGATAGGTGGGAGGCTTTGAAGCAGGGTCGCTAGATCTTGTGGAGCCAACGTTGAAATACCACCCTGGTGTGTTTGAGGTTCTAACCTAGGTCCATTATCTGGATCGGGGACAGTGCATGGTAGGCAGTTTGACTGGGGCGGTCTCCTCCCAAAGCGTAACGGAGGAGTTCGAAGGTACGCTAGTTACGGTCGGACATCGTGACGATAGTGCAATGGCATAAGCGTGCTTAACTGCGAGACTGACAAGTCGAGCAGATGCGAAAGCAGGACATAGTGATCCGGTGGTTCTGTATGGAAGGGCCATCGCTCAACGGATAAAAGGTACTCTGGGGATAACAGGCTGATACCGCCCAAGAGTTCATATCGACGGCGGTGTTTGGCACCTCGATGTCGGCTCATCTCATCCTGGGGCTGTAGCCGGTCCCAAGGGTATGGCTGTTCGCCATTTAAAGAGGTACGTGAGCTGGGTTTAAAACGTCGTGAGACAGTTTGGTCCCTATCTTCCGTGGGCGCTGCAGATTTGAGGAAGCCTGCTCCTAGTACGAGAGGACCGGAGTGGACACACCTCTGGTGTATCGGTTGTCACGCCAGTGGCATTGCCGAGTAGCTAAGTGTGGAAGAGATAACCGCTGAAAGCATCTAAGCGGGAAACTCGTTTCAAGATGAGATCTGCCGGGGCCTTGAGCCCCTAAAGAGTCGTTCAAGACCAGGACGTTGATAGGTCAGGTGTGGAAGCGCAGTAATGCGTTAAGCTAACTGATACTAATTGCTCGTGCGGCTTGACCCTATAACTTTGATCAATCTGATCAAGGTGTTATGCCAAGTTGACGCATTCAAAATAATTCGCCCAAAGCTGATTCCAAACTCTATGAATTCGTTTGATTGATCGCGTGATCAATCGGACAACCCTTTATGCCTGATGACCATAGCGAGTTGGTACCACTCCTTCCCATCCCGAACAGGACAGTGAAACGACTCAGCGCCGATGATAGTGCGGGTTCCCGTGTGAAAGTAGGTCATCGTCAGGCTCTTACAGCCCAGAAAACCCCAGTCAGCAATGACTGGGGTTTTTTGCTTTGCGCGACGTAAAAGAACACGCAAGACAAGAACAGACAGACAAAGAAAAAGCGCCTACTCGAACGAGAAGGCGCTTTTTTATTGCAGCAGACAACCGCCAATCAGGCGTTGTGAACTCCCGATGCATCGGATTGCGCTGCGCCAACTGCAATCAGCTCTGCAAGCAGCTCCGACGTCAGATCGACCAGCGACTCACCGGCAAAGAATCGAGCCCGGATCCGCTCGAAATAGGGCGTTCCAGCAAGCCATCTATCCCATTCAGCGTGCGACGCCGCGTGCAGTTCGAGAAGCTTGAACTTCATCAGCACCTTCATCGCATGACGCGCGTGCTTCACCGGGTCACGCTCCAAGCCAGCTAAACGCTTGCGCGCCGTCTGCAACGCGCGCTCGACATCCGCGAAAACGCCACCATGACCAGGAATCACCTGCCGCGGCGCCAACTGACTAGTGCCTAAAACAAAAAAAGCCCGATGAGATGAGCTCATCGGGCTTCCTATTGGGCTTTCAAAACCCGCACTTCGCAGGCCTCATGAGCCCGCGAGCAGCGCTTACCTTACTTAAGCCGCCAGCCGCTGCTCAATCGCAGCCTTCGTCTCCGGCAGTTCCTTCGGCAGATGGTGCGCCAGCTGCTGGAACAGCTCCGTGTGCAGCTTCAGCTCAGCCTGCCAGGCCGCCTTGTCGATGCTCGTGACGGTAGCGAACTGCTCGGCGCTGAAATCCAGGCCGGTCCAGTTCAGGTCTTCGTAGCGCGGGCTCACGCCGGTGATGTGCTCGACACCTTCCGTCGCCTTGCCTTCCACGCGGTCGATCATCCACTTCAGCACGCGCATGTTCTCGCCGTAGCCTGGCCAGACGAACTTACCGTCCGCGCCCTTGCGGAACCAGTTGGTCGTGTAGATCTTCGGCAGCTGGGCGCCCGAGGCTTGCAGCTTCTTGCCCAGGTCGAGCCAGTGCTGGAAGTAGTCGCTCATGTTGTAGCCCATGAACGGCAGCATGGCGAACGGGTCGCGGCGCACCACGCCCTGCTGGCCGGCGGCCGCGGCGGTGGTTTCCGAGCCCATCGTGGCAGCCATGTAGACGCCTTCGACCCAGTTGCGGGCTTCGGTGACCAGCGGCACGGTCGTCGAACGGCGGCCGCCGAAGATGAAGGCGTCGATCTTCACGCCCTTTGGGTCGTCCCAGGCTTCGTCGAGCGCGGGGTTGTTGGTGGCGGCGACGGTGAAGCGCGCGTTCGGATGGGCGGCCTTGGCGCCGGTTTCCTTGGCGATCTGCGGCGTCCACTCCTTGCCTTGCCAGTCGATGCAATGCGCGGGCGCGTCGCCCATGCCTTCCCACCAGACATCGCCGTCATCGGTCAGCGCCACGTTCGTGAAGATCACGTCACGGTGCAGGCTGGCCATGCAGTTCGGGTTGGTCAGGTCGTTGGTGCCCGGAGCCACGCCGAAGTAGCCGGCTTCCGGGTTGATGGCGCGCAGCGTGCCGTCGGCTTGCGGCTTGATCCAGGCGATGTCGTCGCCGATGGTCGTGACCTTCCAGCCGTCGAAGCCCGCCGGCGGGATCAGCATGGCGAAGTTGGTCTTGCCGCAGGCGCTCGGGAAGGCGGCGGCCACGTGGTGCTTCTTGCCCTCGGGGCTGGTCACGCCGAGGATCAGCATGTGCTCGGCCAGCCAGCCTTCGTCGCGGCCCATGTTCGACGCGATGCGCAGCGCGAAGCACTTCTTGCCCAGCAGCGCGTTGCCGCCGTAGCCCGAGCCGTAGCTCCAGATCTCGCGCGTCTCGGGGTAGTGAACGATGTACTTGGTGGTGTTGCAGGGCCAGGTCACGTCCTTCTGGCCGGCCTCGAGCGGTGCGCCTACGGTGTGGACGCAGGGCACGAACTCGCCGTCGGTGCCCAGCACCTCGTACACGGCCTTGCCCATGCGGGTCATGATGCGCATGTTGACGGCGACGTAGGGGCTGTCAGACAGCTCGATGCCGATGTGCGCAATGGGCGAGCCCAGCGGACCCATGCTGAAGGGCACCACGTACATGGTGCGGCCCTTCATGCAGCCGTCGAACAGGGGCTGCAGCGTCGCGCGCATTTCGGCCGGGGCCATCCAGTTGTTGGTGGGGCCGGCGTTTTCCTTCTGCGCGGAGCAGATGAAGGTGCGGTCTTCGACGCGTGCCACGTCGCTCGGATCGGACATCGCGAGAAACGAGCCCGGGCGCTTGGCGGGGTTCAGCTTCTTGAAGGTACCGGCGTCGACCAGTTGCTGGCAGAGGCGGTCGTATTCTTCCTTGCTGCCGTCGCACCAGTGGATGGCGTCGGGTTTGCACAGCGCGGCCATCTCGGCCACCCAGGCGATCAGCTTGGCGTTCTTGACGTATGAGGGCGCCTGAATGGGAAGGCCCTTCATCGTGGGTGCGTTCATCGGAAATCTCCTAAGTTGAAAAATCGTCTTTCCGAACGGGGCGCCGCGCCTGACCAGGCACGGAGGTCCGTTTGAGAAAACGTTTCGCTTCGGGAGATTGCGTCAACGCGGGCCGCACAGCCCGCGGACAAAGGCGCGAAAGCCTGTCAGTTCAGGCGAGAAAAACGGCGATCGACGCCAGCAGCAGCATCAGCACGCCGCCAGCCAGCGGGAGCACGAGCGGCATCAGGTGAACGACCGATTCGACGGCGTCATGTTCAGCGGCAGCGTGGCCGTGCTCGGCGGGGGTGGGATGGGACATCGGGAAATACCTCGAATACGCAAATGACAAAGCATCAAATGCAGTCAACCGCAAATGACAAAACTCCCGCCATTTTACCGGCGAGGCGCCGTCAGCGGGTCTAGGGGGTTGCGAGGAGCCCTCAGTGCTGCTCCACCGCTTCGAAACCGGCGTCTTTCAGGGCACTCAACACGCTCGCCAAGTGGGCCCGGCCGCGCGTCTGCAGCACCAGCTCGACGTCGACATTCTGCGCCGCCAGCATGGTGAAGGCGCGCTGGTGGTGCACCTCGTCGACGTTAGCGCCCGCTTCGGCCACGGTGGCCGTAATCTGGGCCAGCGAGCCCGGCACATCGCGCGCGCTGACGCGCACCCGGGCGAGCCGCCCGGCGCGCACCATGCCACGCTCGATGATGGCCGCGAGCAGCAGCGGATCGATGTTGCCGCCCGACAGCACCAGGCCCACGCGCTTGCCGCGAAAGCGTTCCGGATGCCGGATCAGCGCCGCCAGGCCGGCCGCGCCCGCGCCTTCGACCAGGGTTTTTTCGATCTCGAGCAGCATCAAAACGCCCTGCTCGATGTCGCCTTCATCCACCAGCAGCAGGTCGTCGACCTTGGCGGCGATGATCTCCCGCGTCAGCACGCCGGGCGTGCCGACCGCGATGCCTTCGGCGATCGTGCTCGTGCCTTGCGCGTGGTGCGTGCCCTTGACGGCATTCACCATCGCCGGAAAGCGCTGCGTCTGCACGCCGACGATCTCGATGCCGGGCTTGATCTCGCGCGCCGCGACGGCCATGCCGGCGATGAGCCCGCCGCCGCCGACTGCCACCACCAGCGTGTCGAGGTCGGGCACGGCGTCGAGCATCTCGAGCGCGATCGTGCCCTGGCCGGCAATGATGGCTTCGTCGTCGTACGGGTGCACGAAGGTCAGGCCTTCGCGCTCGGCCAGTGCCAGCGCATGGGCGCGCGCCGCGTCGAGCGTGTCGCCGTGCAGCACCACCTCGGCGCCGAAGCCGCGCGTGCGCTCGATCTTCACGCCGGGCGTGAAGCGCGGCATCACGATGAGTGCGCGCAGGCCCAGCCGCTGCGCGTGATAAGCCACACCCTGCGCATGGTTGCCGGCCGACATGGCGATCACGCCGCGCGTGCCGCCTTCGGACAGATCGACCAGCTTGTTGCACGCTCCGCGCTCCTTGAAGGAGGACGTGAACTGCAGGTTCTCGAACTTGAGGAACACCTGCGCACCCACGATTTCAGAGAGCGTGCGCGACTCCACGCAGGGCGTGTTGAGCACCTGGCCCTGCAGGCGCGCCGCGGCGCGACGGATAGCTTCGATTCCGACCATGGCGCGCATTGTGGCTGGAATCCAGCGGATCAGGGTTTTTACTCTTTCGGCGTCTTCCCGAAGCCAAAAGTCTGCGTTATGGTCGCTCCAAGTATTTCCTCGCAGGAGGTTGCCTGATGGTCAAGCGTGCGGGTGTCGATGTGGTGGCTGCTGCGGTGCGCGGGCAGGCCTTGCCTTCGCCCGGCCTCAAGGAAGCACCGGTGCTCGAGCTCATGTGCTCGCACTTCGTGCTCACGCTCGCCGCCAAGCAGGGGCCGCGCTTCAATGTGCGGCGCGATATCAACGGATTGCTCTCGCTCACCGGGCGCCACCTCGTGTGGCCCGCCGCGGTGCTGCAGCGATTGCGCGAGTTCCTGGGCCGCCGCTGTGCGGGCAATGAAGCGTGGAAGGGCGTCGAAGACTTCGACGGCCGCACGCTGCTCGAACGCCACGGCGTGTGGCGCGGTCCGTATGAAGAAGGCACGCTGTTCTTCTACCTCGACGAGTACGCGAAAGACCAGCCCAAGGACCTGCTCTCGGTGCTGGCCGTCACGCGCGACTGGCTCACGCACGCGCTGCGCAAGCAGTCCACGCTGGTCGAGAAGAACATCGATGCGCTCGCCGGCCTCTTGCAGCTCAACAAGGCCGAGCGCGCGCTGCTCCTGTACGGCACGCTCGCGCGCTACCAACGTGACCTGCGCTCGCTGCTGGTCGAGTTCAAGGTCAACAATGCGCCCGAGGCCTATGCCGCCATCGCCGACATCGCGGGCGTCAACGCGAGCGAGGTGGGCGAGGCGCTGCGCGCGGGCTCGCGGCTGGAGCGCATCGGCCTGGTCGAGAACCTCATCTCCGAGCACAACATCACCGACCTCGCCGACCTCATGAAGGTCAGCGAGAAGCTGCCGCCCGTGCTCATGCGCGAGTACCGCGACCACAACGAGCTGATGGCCGTGTTCACGCGGCCCTCGGCCAAGAGCGCGCTCACGCCGCACGATTTTTCCTTCGTGCAGGAAGACGCGCAGATGCTCGTCACGCTGCTGCGCGCGGCGGTCGCGCGCAAGGAGCCCGGCGTCAACGTGCTGCTCTACGGCCCGCCCGGCACCGGCAAGACCGAGCTGGCCAAGGTGGTCGCGCAGGCCGCGGGCCTGGAGCTCTTCGAGGTCGAGTACGCCGACCGCGATGGCAACTCGCTCAGCGGCCGCGACCGCTACCGCTCGCTGCAGATCGCGCAGGTGTTCCTCAAGGGCAGCGCGCAGGCCGCACTGCTGTTCGACGAGGTCGAGGACGTGTTCCCGCCCATCAGCACCGAGGCCGCGCAGTTCATGGCGCGCGCCGAGCAGATCCCCGCGCCCGCCAGCGGCAGCGTGAGCGGCAAGGCCTGGGTCAACCAGATCCTCGAGGCCAACCCCGTGCCCACGCTGTGGGTCACCAACCGCATCGAGCAGATCGACCCGGCCTTCCGCCGCCGTTTCGCCTACCACCTGGAGCTCAAATCGCCGCCGCCCGGCGCGCGCGAACAGCTCGTCAAGAAGACGCTCGAAGGCGTGGTCGTGTCCGAGGCCTTCACCGCCAAGCTGGCCGAGCGCAAGGGCCTCACGCCCGCGCAGATCCGCACCGCCGTGCGCTTCGCCGGCCTGGCGAAAACTGACGAAGCCTCGGTCGAGGCGCTCATCGAACGGCAGTTGCGCAACGCCGACCTCGCGCTGGGCACGCTCGACAAGAGCCCGGCCGAGCGCCGCAGCGTCACCACCTACGACCTGGACATGCTCCATGTCGAAACCCGCTTCGAGATCCCGCGCATCGTCGAGGCGCTGAAGGCGCGCGGCCACGGCACGCTGTGCTTCTACGGCGCGCCCGGCACCGGCAAGACCGCGTTGGCCGAGCACATCGCCAAGGCCGTGGGCCGTCCGCTCATCGTCAAGCAGGCCAGCGACCTCATGAGCAAGTACGTCGGCGAGACCGAGCAGAACATGGCCGCCATGTTCAAGGAGGCCGAGTCCGAGAAGGCCGTGCTGCTGCTGGACGAGGCCGATTCGTTCCTGCAGGACCGGCGCGGCGCGCAGCGCACCTACGAGGTCACCGAGGTCAACGAGATGCTGCAGGGCATGGAGCGCTTTCGCGGCGTGTTCGTGTGCACCACCAACCTGCTCGACCGGCTCGACCAGGCGGCGCTGCGGCGCTTCACCTTCAAGATCAAGTTCATGCCGCTCACCGCAGCGCAGCGCGAACGCATGTTCGTCACCGAGGCGCTCGCGGGCGACGCGGCCCTGCTCACCGGCGAGGTGCGCGCGCGTCTGGCGCTGCTGTCGCAGCTGTGCCCGGGCGATTTCGCGGCCGTGAAGCGGCAGACCGACATCCTCGCGGCCGAGTTCTCGGCGGCGGAGTTTCTCGAACAGCTCGAAGCCGAGCACCGCATCAAGCCCGAAGTGCGCGAATCGCGCGGCATGGGCTTCATCCAGTAGCGGGCGAGCGTCCCGCCCCCGCGCCCCGAACAAAAACCAGTCTGCACTGTCCGCCACCGCGGACGCCAGGAGGACCCCGATGGCCTTTCGCAATGCACACGCGTCGCGGCGCTCGCGGGCCCTGGCCGCCGCCACCGGCGCGGTGGCGCTCGCCCTGGCCGGCCTGCTGGCGGGGTGCGGTGGAGGCGGCGGGGGAGGAGGTGGCGGCGGTGGCTTCCCGATCGGCGTGCTGCCGACGCCCGTGCCGGGAGGCGGGGGCAACGGGGGCGAGGGCGGCATCGTCGCGTCCTCGACCGTCGCCGGCCAGTGCGTCGCGCCGCGCCGGGGCACCAACCCCGCGACGGGCCGCGCGTACCCCGACACCGCCGGCACCGTCGACAACGAGAAGAGCTGGGTGCGCGGCTGGATCGACGAAACCTACCTTTGGTACAACGAGGTGCCCACCACGCTCAAGGCGTCCGACTACGCCACGCCGTTGACCTGGTTCAGCGTGCTCAAGACGCAGGCCACCACGCCCTCGGGCCAGCTCAAGGACCGTTTCCACTTCTACCTCGACACCGAGGCGTACCGCCTGGAGTCCGAGGGCGGCGTGTCGGTCGGCTACGGCATGGACACGGCGGCGGTGCGCAGCTCGCCGCCGCGCAACATCCGCCTTGCCTTCGTCGAGCCGGGCTCGCCGGCGGCGGCGGCCGGCCTGGCGCGCGGGGCCAAGCTGGTCGCGGTCGACGGCGTCGACGTGGTGGCCAGCACCGGGCAGGCCAATGTCGACATCATCAACCGCGCGATCTCGCCGCAGAACCTCGGTGAGAAGCACACCTTCACCTTCGAGGTGAGCGGCACGCGCGGCAGCCCGATCGAGCTCACGGCCCAGCGCATCACGAGCACGCCGGTGCTGTACACCCGCACCATCGGGCCGGCCGGCAACCGCGTGGGCTACCTGCTGTTCAACGACCACATCTCGACCGCCGAGGGGCAGCTCGTCACGGCCATGAACACGCTCAAGCAGGACGGCGGCGTCCAGGACCTCGTGATCGACATGCGCTACAACGGCGGCGGCCAGTTGCGCATCGCGAGCCAGCTGGCCTACATGGTGGCCGGGCCGGGCCCGACGAACGGCAAGACCTTCGAGTTGCTGACCTTCAACGACAAGAATCCGTACCGCACCACGCTCGCGGACAACCTCACGCCCTTCTTCACGACCACCCGCGCCGGCCAGCCCCTGCCCACGCTGGGCCTGTCGCGCGTCACGCTGCTGACGGGCCGCGGCACCTGCTCGGCCAGCGAGTCGGTCATCAACAGCCTGCGCGGCGTGGGCGTCACGGTCAACCTCGTGGGCGCCACCACCTGCGGCAAGCCCTACGGGTTCGTCCCGCAGGACAACTGCGGCACCACCTACTTCGCGGTCAACTTCAAGGGCGTCAACCAGGCCGGTTTCGGCGACTACGGCGACGGCTTTGCACCCAATGCCAGCTGCGCCGTGGCCGACGACTTCGACCACCTCCTGGGCGACGCCGCCGAAGGCCGGCTGGCCGCGGCGCTGCGGCTGCGCGACACCGGTTCGTGCACCGCGGCCACGGCATCCGCCAAGGCCGCGGACGCCCCGGGCCTGGAGAAGGCCGCCGCGCCGGTGGAAGAAGACGAGCTCTTCCTGCGCCCCCGCTCGCCGCTGCGCGAGAACCGGCTGATCGACCTTGTGCCCAACCCGGGCTGATAGACGGCCTGACCCCGCGCGCGAGGCCGGCCCCGGCCTCGCGGAAAACCCCTAGCCGCACCCCATTGCCACGCCTGCGGCCTGCCACTTAGAGTTTGGCAAACGTTTGCGCAAAGGTTTGCGCAAACGTTTTCACTCCCTGGCGCCCCTTTTGGAAACCGGGCTGGAAACCAAACACTTAGGAGAAGCAGATGCGCAAATGGACAGTGACGACCTTCTGGCTCGTCGTCGTGGCCGTGCTCACGGCATGCGGCGGTGGCGGGGGCGGCAACGACGGCATCGGCCTGGCACCCGGGTTCGCCGCGCCGCCGGTGGCGCAGAAAGTCATCATCGACAGCGACTACAACACCATGAGCGACGACGGCCAGCTCGGCGTCATGGCCGCGCAGCTGCAGGCCGAGGGCAAGGTGCAGGTGATGGGCATCAGCGTGGTGTCGGGCAACCAGTGGCTCAAGCAGGGCGTGGCCGACGCGCTGATGTCGGTCGAGCGCCTGGGCGTGGGCCAGCGCATCGGTGTCTACGTGGGCGAGAACTACGCCATCAACCACGACTACGCGACCATCGAGGCCGAGATGAAGGCGGGGGCGGGCGGCGACGGCTACCTGGGCGCCTGGAGCGGCCCCGAGCCCAAGACCGACGCCGACCTCAAGCCCTCGCCCGACGGCTTCGCCACCCGCACCGTGGTGCAGCGCAAGAGCGCGGTCGACTTCATCATCGACACCGTCAAGGCCAACCCCAACGAAATCACCATTCTGGCCATCGGCCCGCTCACCAACATCGCGCTGGCCGTGAAGAAGAGCCCCGACATCGTGCCGCTGATCAAGAAGATCATCTACATGGGCGGCGCCGTCGACGTGGCCGGCAACACCACCCATTTCGCCGAGTTCAACTGGTGGTTCGACCCCGAGGCCGCGCAGTTCGTGGTGCGCCTGCCGATCCCGCAGGTGGTGGTGCCGCTGGACGTGACCGACACCGTGTTCCTCACCAAGCCCGTCTACGACCGCATCGCGCACCCGGCCAAGCCGACGGCCGTGACCGAGGTGTTCCGCAAGCTCAACGGCTACGGCTTCAGCGGCACCAACGGCTTCGAGAACAACCCGAACTACACGCAGAACATCTGGGACACGCTGGTGCTGGCCTACCTCATCGATCCGCGCTATGCCACGCAGACCGTCGAGCGCTATGTCGACGTGGTCGCCAAGCCCGGCGCGGCCGACAACGGCCGCTCCATCGGCTACACCACGCCGCCCGCGGGCGTGCCGCTGCAGAAGATGACGGTGGTGAAGAAGTTCGACAACGCGCGCTTCTTCGAGCTCTACATCGACCTGCTCACGCGGCCGGTGCCGATTTCGCTGCCGGCGACCGGCTCGTAAACCACCTGCCGTCAGCCGGCGCGCGGGGCCGGAGCGCCGATACTTCGGCCCTCGAACAGGGAACACACGCATGCTGATCGGCATCGATATCGGAACCTCCGCGGTCAAGATCGTCCTGACCGACCTGCAGCTGCTGCAGGTCGTGGCCACGGTCGATCGGCCGCTCACTTCGCAGTACCCGCAGCCGCTGTGGTGCGAGCACGACCCCGACCAGTGGTGGGCTGCCGTGGCCGACGGCCTTGACGAACTGGCGCGCATGCACCCGACGGCGATGGCTGGCGTGCAAGGCATCGGCCTGTCGGGCCAGATGCACTCGCTGGTGCTGCTCGACGCGGCCGACCGCCCCGTGCGCCCCGCGATCTTGTGGAACGACGGCCGCGCCGCCGCCGAGGCCGCCGATCTCATGCAGACCGACCTGGCCCTGCGCCGCGCCGTCGGCGTGCAGCCGATGGCGGGCTTCACCGGCCCCAAGCTGCGCTGGCTGCGCACCCACGAGCCCGAGGCCGTGGCGCGCGCCCGCTCGCTGCTGCTGACCAAGGACTACGTGCGCCTGCAACTGTCGGGCGAGAAGGTGACCGACGTCACCGACGCGGCCGGCACCTGGCTGTTCGACCAGGCGCAGCGCCGCTGGTCGCCGCAGGCGCTCGCCGCCTGCGGGGTCGATCCCGCCTGGCTGCCGCGCGTGGTCGAGTCGTGCGAACCCTGCGCCACCGTGTGCGACGCGCTGGCCGCGCGCTGGGGCCTGCCGCGCGGCGTGCCGATCGCGGGCGGCGCGGGCGATGCCGCGGCGGGCGGCGTCGGCATCGGCGTGGTCGGGCCCGGCGACGGCTTCGTGTCGCTCGGCACCTCGGCGCAGATCCTGGTGGCCGACACCGCGCACCGCCCCGACCCCGAGCGGCTGGTGCACGCCTTCTGCCATGCGCTGCCGCAGCGCTGGTACCGCATGGCCGCGCTGCTCAACGGCGCGAGCCCGCTCGCGGCGCTGGCGTCGTGCACCGGTGGTGCGTCGGTCGGCGCGCTGCTGGCCGAGGTCGAGGCCGCGTACGCCGGGCCCTCGCGCCTGCTCGCGCTGCCTTATCTGTTCGGCGAGCGCACGCCGCACAACAACCCCTTCGCGCGCGGCGCGATCGTCGGCCTGTCGGGCGCCACCACGCGCGCCGACCTGATGCAGGCGGTCTGCGAAGGCATCGCCTTCTCGCTCGCCGACGGCCTGGAAGCGCTGAGCGCGCAGACGGCACGGCCCGAGCGCCTGGCGCTGATCGGCGGCGGTGCGCGCTCCGCCTTCCTGGCGCAGCTGATCGCGTCGGTGCTCGATGTGCCGCTGGTGCTGTACGAATCCGCCGACCGCGGCCCGGCTTTCGGCGCGGCGCGGCTCGCGCGGTTGGCGGTCACAGGCGAAGACCCGGCGGGTGTGGTGGTGGCGCCGCCGGTGCGCCAGGTGCTGGCGCCCGACGCCGCCTTGCATGCGGCCTACCAGCCCCGGCTGGAGGCCTTCCGCACGCTCTACCGCGCGATGGCGCCGGTCTGGGCGTCGGTGGCCTGAAGAGGCGCTCTCGCGGGTTCAGTCCGGCGTGAGCCCGGCGGAATCCACCACCTTCTTGTACACGTCGAATTCGGCGGCGATCTGCTGCGTGAATTCCTGCGGCGTGTTGCCGACGACGAAGGAGCCGGTGTCCTGGATGCGCTTGCGCACGGCAGGATCTTCGAGCGATTTGCGCGCCGCCGCGTGCACCTTGTCCACCACGTCCTTGGGCAGGCCCTTGGGGCCCACGATGCCGTAGTACGCCATGCGGTTCACCGGCGCGAGGCCGACCTCCTTGAAGGTCGGCACGTCGGGCAGGTCCTTCAGGCGCTCGGACGCCGCCACGACGATCGGGATCAGCCGGCGGTCCTTGATGAAGGGCAGCGCCGACGGCAGGTTGTCGAAGATCATCGCGACCTGGCCCGCGACGGTGTCGTTGAGCGCCGGGCCCGACCCCCGGTACGGGATGTGCGTGACGGACGCGCTGGCCATGCCCTTGTACAGCTCCATCTGCAGGTGCCCGATGCTGCCCGTGCCTGCGGTGGCATAGGCGTACTTGCCGGGATTCTTCTTCAGCACCTCGATGAAGCCCTTGTAGTCCCGGGCCGGAAAGCTGGGATGGACCGCAATGACATTGGGCGTGGCCGCGAGGTTGATGATGGGCGTGAAGTCGGTCTTCGGGTTGTACGGTACCTTGGGGTTGATGGCCGGATTCGCCGCCGTCGTCGATACGGTGCCGATGCCCAGCGCGTAGCCGTCGGGCGTGGCGCGCGCGGTCTCGGCGGCCCCGATCGCGCCGCCCGCGCCCGACTTGTTCTCGACGATGACGCTCTGCCCCAGGTGCCTGCCCAGGGGCTCGGAGATGACGCGCGCAATGATGTCCGTCGTGCCGCCCGGTGCGAACGGCACCTGCAGCTTGACGGGCTTGTCGGGGTAGCCCTGCGCGTGGGCGGGCACGGTTGCCGCCAGCAGGCAGGCGAGGGCGAACAGGGTGGGGTTTTTCGGCAAGGTGTCTTCCTCCTCTTGGATTGATGGAATGGGTGAGATGAGTGGGGGCCGATCAGGGGCGCCGCGGAATCAGGCAGCTCGCGTCGAGCTCGCCCGGGTCGTTGACGCCGAGCATCGCCATGTTCCGGTCGACCTCGTCCCGCAGCAGCCGGATCGCGTGCGTGACGCCCGCGTGGCCGCCCACGGCGGCGGCATACATGAACGGCCGGCCGGCGAACACGGCCTTGGCGCCCAGCGCCAGCGCCTTCAGCACGTCGCTGCCGCGACGCACGCCGCCGTCGACCATCACGGGCAACTCGCCCGCGGCGTCCAGCACCTGCGGCAGTGCGCGCAACGCCGGGGCCGCGCCGTCGAGCTGCCGGCCGCCGTGGTTGGAGACGATGAGCCCATCGGCGCCGAGCTGCCGCGCGCGCCGGGCATCGGCCGGATGAAGAATGCCCTTCAGGATCAGCGGTCCGCGCCACTGCTGCCGGATGCGGGCGATGTGGTCCCAGTGGATGTGGTCGCGGCCGGTCGTGTCGCGGATCGCGGTGCTGGAGAAAAGAGGCGCACCGCGCGTGGCGAACGAATTCTCGAAATGCGGCATGCCGCGCGTCACGAAGGTCCGCGCGAGCGTGCCGAGCAGCCAGCGCGGCCGCACGAGGCCGTCCCATGCCAGCCGCAGGCTGGGCCGCAGCGGCGTCGTGAAGCCGGCGCGCACGTTGTTTTCGCGGTTCGCCCAGACGGGAATGTCGACCGTGACGACCAGGTGGCGAAAGCCCGCGCCGGCGATGCGCGCCACCAGGCCGTCGATGCGCGCCGCATCGCCCGGCAGGTAGGCCTGGAACCACGTGCCGGGCGCGGCCTGGGCCACTTCTTCCATCGGAATGAGCGAGGTGCCGCTCATGACCGCGGGAATGCCGGCCGCCTGCGCCGCCTGGGCGAGCACCAGGTCGCCGCGGTAGGCCGACAGCGCGCTGATGCCGACCGGCGCGATCCCGAAGGGCGACGCGTAGCGCTGGCCGAACAGCGTGACCTCCTGCGAGCGCCGGGAGACATCGACCAGCACCCGGGGCAGGAAGTCGTGTGCGTCGAACGCGACGCGGTTGGCGTCCAGCGAGCGGTTGTCTTCCGCCGCACCGGCGATGTAGCCGAACAGCGGGCGCGGCAGCCGGCGCCGGGCCGCGTGCTCGAAGTCCTGCAGCGACAGGATGCCGGCGAGACGCCGTGGTGCCGCGGCAGCAGCAGCAGGGGCTTGCGCCGGCGCGGTGCGCGGGGCATCGAAGGCACGCGAGAAAACAGTCATGTCCGCCATCCAGTCAGTCGTTCGGTCCGCGCGGACTGTAGGGGGGCAGAAGGTTTTAAAAAAGCGAATTTATGGTAATTTGCCATTTCGCTTTTTTCGAAATGACCGAGGGAGACGGCGCATGACGCTGAAGCAACTGGAGGCCTTCTACTGGGCCGCGACCTGCGCCAGCTTTGCGCTTGCGGCGCAGCGGCTGCACCTGTCGACCTCGTCGCTGTCCAAGCGACTGGCCGAGCTGGAGGTGTCGCTCGGCGCGTCCTTGTTCGACCGCGCCGGGCAGCGGGCCACGCTCACGGATGCGGGTGAGCGTTTCCTGCCGCGCGCCGCCGCGCTGCTGCTGGCGGCCGACGAGACGAAACGGTCGATCGGCGCGCCCGCCAGCCTCGGCGGCCGTTGCACCTTCGGCATCGGCGAACTGAGCGCGCTGACCTGGTTGCCCCAGCTCGTCGCGCATGTGGGGCGGCACCTGCCGGACCTGCGCCTGGAGCCGCATGTCAACTTCGGCTCGGCGCTGGACGAGCGCCTTCGCAACGGCGAGCTCGACTGCGCGGTGATCGCCGGGCGCTCACCGCACCACGGGCTGATCTCGTCGCACACCGTGGGCCAGGCGCATTTCGTGTGGGTGGCCGCGCCCGCGCTGGCTGGCAAGACCACGACCCTCGGCGCGCCGCTGCTCGCGCAACATCCCATCGTGACGCTGCCGACCGGCGCGGGCACCAGCCGCCTGCTCGACGAATGGCTCATGGCCGAGAACCTCGAGGCGCCGCACCGCCTCAGCTGCAACAGCTGGGGCGCCGTCGCCGGCCTGCTGATCGAGGGGATCGGTGTCGGGTTCCTGCCGGAAGGCTGGGCGCGCCTGCTGTCGCGCCGCGGCGACCTGCGCATCCTGAAGACCCGCCAGGCCCTGCCCGCGCTGACCTACACCTTCCAGAAGCGCAGCAACGACGAGCGCCATCTGCTGACGGCCATGCGCGCCGCGGTGCTCGCGTCCATCGATTTCTCGAAGGCGGCCCGCCTGCTCTAGGTGGAGAGGGTCAGAAGGCTTCGCACACGCGAAGCACTTCAGAGCCGTAGGCCTCGAGCTTCTTCGTGCCGATCCCGCTGATGCCCTGCAGGTCTTCGAGCGTCGCGGGCGCGCGCTCGGCAATGGCGGCCAGCGTGGCGTCGTGGAAGATCACGTAGGCCGGCAGGTTGTGTTCCTTGGCCACCTCGGCGCGCCAGGCCTTGAGCGCCTCGAAGCGCTTCTTGCCCACGTCGTCCAGCGAGGCGGCTGCCGGCGACGGCGCGCCCTTGGCGGCCTTCTCGCGCCGGGGCTTGCGCTCGGCCGGCGACGACACCGACTCGCGCAGCGACACCGTGGTCTCGCCCTTGAGCACCGCGCGCGAGCCCTCGGTGAGCTTCAGCGTGTTGAACGCTTCGGCGTCCACCGCCAGCGCGCCCGTGGCGATCAACTGGCGCAGCACGCCGCGCAGCGCCACCTCGCTGAACTCCGCGCCGATGCCGAAGGTGCTGATGCGCTCGTGGCCGAACTGCTTGACCTTCTCGGTCGCCTTGCCGCGCAGGATGTCCATGATGTGGCCCGCGCCGAAGCTGATGCCGCTGAGCTGCTGCACGCGGTAGATGGTGCTCAGCAGCTTGCGCGCGGCATCGGTGCCGTCCCACACCTGCGGCGGGTTCAGGCAGTTGTCGCAGTTGCCGCAGGGCGTGCTCTTCTCGCCGAAGTAGCCCAGGAGGCGCACGCGGCGGCAGTCGCTGGCCTCGGCCAGCGAGAGCAGGGCGTCGAGCTTGCCGCGCATCACCTGCTTGAACTCTTCGCCGGCGGGACTCTCGTCGATCATGCGGCGCTGGTTCACCACGTCGTTCAGGCCGTAGGCCATCCAGGCGTCGGCGGGGGCGCCGTCGCGGCCCGCGCGGCCGGTTTCCTGGTAGTAGCCCTCGATGTTCTTGGGCATGTCGACGTGGCCGACGAAGCGCACGTCGGGCTTGTCGATGCCCATGCCGAAGGCGATGGTCGCGACCATCACGATGCCTTCCTCGCGCAGGAAGCGGTCCTGGTGCTTCTGGCGCACCGCGGCATCGAGGCCCGCGTGGTACGGCAGCGCGTTGATGCCGGCGCCCTGCAATGTCGTCGCGAGGTCTTCCACGCGCTTGCGCGACTGGCAATAGACCACGCCCGCATCGCCCTCGTGCTCGCGCTCGATGAAGCGCAGCAGCTGCGTGGTGGCGTCCTTTTTCTCGACGATGGTGTAGCGGATGTTCGGCCGGTCGAAGCTGGAGACGAACTGGCGCGCCTCTTCGAGCTGCAGCCGTTCGACGATGTCGGCGCGCGTGAGGTCGTCGGCCGTGGCCGTGAGCGCGATGCGCGGCACGCCCGGGTAGCGCTCGTGCAGCACGGTGAGCGCACGGTACTCGGGGCGGAAGTCGTGGCCCCACTGGCTCACGCAATGCGCCTCGTCGATGGCGAACAGCGAGAGCTTGCCGCGCTCGTTCAGCGAATCGAGCTGCGACAGGAAGCGCGGCGTGTTCACGCGCTCGGGCGCCGCGTACAGCAGCGTGATCTCGCCGCGCAGCATGCGGCGTTCCACGTCCTGCGTCTGCTCCCAGTCGAGCGTGGAGTTGAGGAAGGCCGCGCTCACCCCCGCTTCGTGCAGCGCGCCGACCTGGTCGTGCATCAGCGCGATCAGCGGCGACACCACCACCGACACGCCGCGCCCCGCGCGCTGCCGCGCGATGGCCGGGATCTGATAGCAGAGCGACTTGCCGCCGCCCGTGGGCATGAGCACCAGCGCGTCGCCGCCGCCCACCACGTGCTCCACGATGTCCTGCTGGGCTCCGCGAAAGCGCGCGTAGCCGAACACGTCGTGAAGGATGTCGGCGGGGGCCGCGCTGCCGGGGCTGCTGCCGTCGCTGGAGGCGTCGAAGGGGCGGGGAGCGAGGGAAGACACAGGCGGGGGTGCGAAGGGCGGGAGAGGGGGAGAAAAGGGCCGGAGCCGGGGCGGACGCCGATTGTCCCCCAGCGGCTCCGATATGACTGTGGCACGGCGTTTGCAATGGTGAACCCCGTCCCGGCACCCCTCTTGTCTAGACAGCAAAATGGGGCATTTCTCTCGGAGATGCACCAAAACAGGACTTTCGGGTTATCCTGTATAGACAAGTTGGGGCGCCTGGCAACAATGCGAGGCGTGCTGCCCATATCCCCCGGGCATGTATCGCCGAGTCACCTCTCTCAAAAAATGGAACCAGGAGTCCCCATGGTCAAGACGGTAGTTGTGAAAGTCGCTTCGCTGCTGGCAGCAGGTGCATGTGCAGCGGGCATGGCCGGAACGGCCGCCGCCCAGGACACGAAGATTTCGCTCGGCATGTCCGGCTGGACCGGCTTTGCGCCGCTGTCGCTGGCCGACAAGGCCGGCATCTTCAAGAAGAACGGGCTGGACGTCGAACTCAAGATGATCCCGCAGAAGGACCGCCACCTGGCGCTGGCCTCCGGCGCGATCCAGTGCGCGGCCACCACGGTGGAAACGCACGTGGCCTGGAACGCCAACGGCGTGCCGATCGTGCAGATCTTCCAGATGGACAAGTCCTACGGCGCCGACGGCCTGGCCGTGCGCAACGACGTGAAGAGTTTTTCCGACCTCAAGGGCAAGAGCATCGGCGTGAGCGCCCCGGGCACCGCGCCGTACTTCGGCCTGGCCTGGATGCTCAGCAAGAACGGCATGAGCCTGAAGGACGTGAAGGTGGTCTCGCTCGAGCCGCAGCCCGCCGCGCAAGCCTTCGTGGCCGGCCAGAACGACGCCGCCATGACCTACGAGCCCTACCTGTCGACCGTGCGCGCCAACCCCGCCGCCGGCAAGATTTTGGCCACCACGCTCGACTACCCGATGGTGATGGACACCGTCGGCTGCGCGCCCACCTGGCTCAAGGCCAACGGCAAGGCCGCCGCCGCGCTCACCAAGTCGTACTTCGACGCGCTGGACATGATCAAGGCCGACCCGGCCAAGGCCAACGAACTCATGGGTTCGGCCGTCAAGCAAAGCGGCGAGCAGTTCGCCAAGTCGTCGGCCTACCTGCGCTGGCAGGACAAGGCCGCCAACCAGAAGTTCTTCGCGGGCGAGCTCACCAGCTTCATGAAGGAAGCCGCGGCCATCCTGCTGGAGGCCGGCGTGATCCGCAAGGCGCCGGAAGACTATGCCGCCACCTTCGACGCCAGCTATGTCAAGTAAGGCCTTGCCGCAGATGCAACCGATGACCGCCGCCCCGGCGCGCGCCGTGACGCCGCCGCCCGCGCCTCCCGTGCGGCGCCGTGTGTTCGCGCCGCTCGAACCCATCAGCGCGTCCGCGCGCACGATGCTGGGGCTCGGCTTCTTCGTGCTCTTCGTGGTGGTGTGGGGCATCGCCACGCTGGGCGGCTTCGTGTCGCCCACCTTCCTGGCGAGCCCGATCACGATGGTCAAGGAGGGCTGGCTGCTCTTCACCGAGTACGGCTTCATCGGCGACATCGGCATGACCGTGTGGCGCGTGTTCGGCGGCTTCCTGCTGGCGGCCGTCATCGCGGTGCCGCTGGGCGTGGCCATGGGCACCTGGAAGACCGTCGAGGCCTTCTTCGAGCCCTTCGTGTCGTTCTGCCGCTACCTGCCGGCCTCGGCCTTCATCCCGCTGCTCATCCTGTGGGCGGGCCTGGGCGAAATGCAGAAGCTCCTGGTGATCTTCATCGGCTCGTTCTTCCAGATCGTGCTGATGGTGGCCGTCACCGTGGGCGGCGCGCGGCGCGACCTCGTCGAGGCCGCCTACACGCTGGGCGCCAACAGCCGCGGCATCGTGGCGCGCGTGCTCATTCCGGGCGCCGCGCCGGGCATCGCCGAAACGCTGCGCCTCGTGCTGGGCTGGGCCTGGACGTACGTCATCGTGGCGGAACTCATCGGCTCCTCGTCGGGCATCGGCCACATGATCACCGACAGCCAGGCGCTGTTGAACACCGGGCAGATCATCTTCGGGATCATCGTGATCGGCGTCATCGGCCTGTTGTCCGACTTCGCTTTCAAGGCGATGAATCGCCGTCTGTTTGCATGGGCTGCACTGTGAAGAATCAACTCTCCATTCAAGGCGTCTCGCGCGTCTTCACCGGCACCAAGGGCCAGCGCACGCAGGCCTTGCAGCCGATCGACTTCGAGGTGAAGGAGAACGACTTCGTCACCATCCTCGGCCCCTCGGGCTGCGGCAAGTCGACGCTGCTGCGCATCGTGGCGGGGCTCGACTTCCCGACCACCGGCCAGGTGATGCTCGACGGCGAGCGCATCGAAGGTCCCGGCGCCGACCGCGGCGTGGTGTTCCAGAGCTACACGCTGTTCCCGTGGCTCACGGTGGCGCAGAACATCCGCTTCGGCCTGCGCGAGCGCGGCATGAGCGAAGCCGACCAGAAGGAACGCAGCGAGTTCTTCATCGCCAAGGTCGGCCTGCGCGGCTTCGAGCACCACTTCCCCAAGCAGCTCTCGGGCGGCATGCAGCAACGCACGGCCATTGCGCGCGCGCTGGCCAACGATCCCAAGATGTTGCTGCTCGACGAGCCCTTCGGCGCACTCGACAACCAGACCCGCGTGCTCATGCAGGAACTGCTGCTGGGCATCTGGGAGTCGGCGCAGAAGACGGTGCTGTTCGTCACGCACGACATCGACGAGGCGATCTTCATGGCCAACCGCGTGGCGGTGTTCAGCGCGCGGCCGGGCCGCATCAAGACCGAGATCGCGGTCGACTTTCCGCACCCGCGCAGCTACACCATCAAGACCTCGCCCGAGTTCATGGACATCAAGGCGCGCCTGACCGAAGAAATCCGCGCCGAGTCGATGGCCGCGGCGGAGCACTGATCCCCCGATGAAACGCGACCTGCCGTCCCTCGCGCTCTATGCGCAAGTCAAGGATCACATCTCCCGCAAGATCCAGGACGGCACGTGGCCGCCCGGCCACCGCCTGCCTTCCGAGAACGAGCTGGTCGCGCAGTTCGGCATGGCGCGCATGACCGTGAACCGCGCCCTGCGCGAGCTCATGGAGCAGGGGCGCATCGTGCGCGTGGCCGGCGTCGGCAGCTTCGTGGCCGAGAACAAGCCGCAGTCCACGCTGCTGCAGATCGCCAACATCGCCAGCGAAATCCGCCAGCGCGGCCATGACTACCGCTGCGAGATGCTCGCGGTCGAGCGCCTCGCGGCCTCGCCCGACGTGGCGGCCTGGCTCGACCTGCGCGCGGGCGACTCGGTGTTCCACAGCGCCTGCCTGCACCTGGACAACGACACGCCCGTGCAGCTCGAGGAGCGCTACGTCAACCCGCAGGTCGTGCCCGACTTTCTCGAGCAGGACTTCACGGCCGTGCCGCCCAGCGAGTACCTGGTGCGCAACGTGCCCTTCGACCAGATCGAACACGTCGTCGATGCCGTGCTGCCCAGCGCCGAACAGGCCGAGCGGCTCGCGATGGCGCCCACCGACCCCTGCCTGCTGCTGACGCGCCGCACCTGGATCCGCAACACGCCCGTGACCTGGGTGCGCTGCCTGCATCCGGCTTCGCGCTACAGCCTCGGCAGCCGATTCAAGTCCGACGGCAACCCGACCTTCGGCTAGACAGACCGTTTTTTTTCGACCCTCAGAGGCTTACGTTTTCTCTCGCAACCACTTGTATAGACAGGTTCACATGCCAAGCAATCACACCGCCACTCCCCACGCCACATTGACCCTCACGCCCGGCAAGGTCGACCTTGCGATGCTGCGACGCATCCAGGCCGGCGGCGTGCACCTTGCGCTCGACCCGTCGGTGCAGGACGGCATGGCCAAGGCCGAGGCCGCGGTGCGCCACATCGTCGAGAACGACGAGGTGGTCTACGGCATCAACACCGGTTTCGGCAAGCTCGCCAGCACGCGCATCGGCAACGACCACCTGGCCGAGCTGCAGCGCAACCTCGTGCTCTCGCACAGCGTGGGCACGGGCGAGCCGCTGGCCGCGCCGGTGGTGCGCATGATCCTCGCGACCAAGGCCGTGAGCCTGGCGCGCGGCCACTCGGGCGTGCGGCCCGCGCTGGTCGATGCGTTGCTGGCGCTGTTCAACGCGGGCGTCACGCCCAGCATCCCGTGCAAGGGCTCGGTCGGCGCCTCGGGCGACCTCGCGCCGCTGGCCCACATGGCCTGCGTGCTCATCGGCGAAGGCGAAGCCACGCTGGCCGACGGCAAGAAGGTGAGCGGTGCCGAAGCCATGCGCAGCATCGGCCTCGAACCCTTCGTGCTCGGCCCCAAGGAAGGCCTGGCGCTGCTCAACGGCACGCAGGTGTCGACTGCGCTGGCGCTGGCCGGCCTGTTCGGCGCCGAAGACGTGTTTGCCGCCGCGCTGATGTCGGGCGCGCTGTCGCTCGAAGCCATCCAGGGTTCGATCAAGCCCTTCGACGCGCGCATCCACGCCGCACGCGGCCAGCCCGGCCAGATCGCCGTGGCCGGCGCCGTGCGCACGCTGCTCGACGGCAGCGAGATCGTGCCCTCGCACGCCGACTGCGGTCGCGTGCAGGACCCGTACTCGGTGCGTTGCATCCCGCAGGTGATGGGCGCCTGCCTCGACAACCTGGCCCACGCCTCGCGCGTGCTGGTCATCGAAGCCAATGCCGCGTCGGACAACCCGCTCGTGTTCTGCGACACCGGCGAGGTGATCTCGGGCGGCAACTTCCACGCCGAGCCGGTCGCCTTCGCGGCCGACATCATTGCGCTGGCCGTGAGCGAAGTCGGCGCCATCGCCGAGCGCCGCCTCGCGCTGCTGCTCGACAGCGGCCTGTCGGGCCTGCCGCCCTTCCTGGTGCGCGACGGCGGCCTGAACTCCGGCTTCATGATCGCGCAGGTCACGGCCGCCGCGCTCGCGTCGGAAAACAAGTCGCATGCGCACCCCGCCAGCGTCGACAGCCTGCCGACCTCGGCCAACCAGGAAGACCACGTGTCGATGGCCACCTTCGCGGCGCGCCGCCTGGGCGACATGGTCAACAACACCGCCGTGGTGGTGGGCATCGAAGCGATGGCCGCCGCCCAGGGCATCGAACTCAAGCGCAAGCTGAAGAGTTCGCCGCTGGTCGAAGCGGAATTCGCCCGCATCCGCCAGAAGGTCGCGTTCCTCGAGACCGACCGCTACCTCGCACCCGACATCGAAGCCATGCGCCTGTGGGCGCTCGCGGCCGACCTGCCGGCCGCGCTGCTCGACATCCTGCCCAGCCACTCGAAGTGATCCGTACCGACCGCCACCCGACAAGGAGAACCACGCCATGAACGCACCCGACAAATTCGCCCTGAACACCCCCACCGGCGCCGATCCGCGCCATGACCCGACCCGCGTGATCCGCGCCCCGCGCGGCACCGAGCTGAACTGCAAGAGCTGGCTCACCGAAGCGCCGTACCGCATGCTGCAGAACAACCTCGACGCCGAGGTGGCCGAGCGCCCGCAAGACCTCGTGGTGTACGGCGGCATCGGCCGCGCCGCGCGCGACTGGGCCTGCTACGACCAGATCCTCGCCTCGCTGAAGGAACTGGAAGACGACGAGACGCTGCTCATTCAATCGGGCAAGCCCGTGGGCGTGTTCAAGACGCATGCCGACGCACCGCGCGTGCTGCTCGCCAACTCCAACCTCGTGCCGAAGTGGGCCAACTGGGAGCACTTCAACGAGCTCGACCGCCAGGGCCTCTTCATGTACGGCCAGATGACGGCGGGCAGCTGGATCTACATCGGCAGCCAGGGCATCGTGCAAGGCACCTTCGAAACCTTCGTCGAAGCCGGCCGCCAGCACTACAACAACAGCCTCGCGGGCAAGTGGATCCTCACGGCCGGCTTGGGCGGCATGGGTGGCGCACAGCCGCTCGCGGCCACGCTGGCCGGCGCCGTGTCGCTGAACATCGAGTGCCAGCAGTCGAGCATCGACTTCCGCCTGCGCACGCGCTACGTCGACAAGCAGGCGCGCGACATCGACCACGCCTTCGAGCTCATCAAGCAGCATTGCGACGCCAAGGAAGCCGTGTCGATCGCGCTGCTGGGCAACGCGGCCGACATCCTGCCCGAACTGGTCAAGCGCGCGAAGGCCGGCGGCCTCAAGCCCGACCTCGTGACCGACCAGACCTCCGCGCACGACCTGATCAACGGCTACCTGCCCTCGGGCTGGAGCGTGCCGCAGTGGCAGGCCGCCATGAAGGACGCGTCGCAACACGACGCCCTGAAGAAGGCCGCCGCCAAGTCGTGCGCCGTGCACGTGCAGGCCATGCTCGACTTCCAGGCCATGGGCATCCCCACGGTCGACTACGGCAACAACATCCGCCAGGTCGCGTTCGACGAAGGCGTGAAGAACGCCTTCGACTTCCCGGGCTTCGTGCCGGCCTACATCCGTCCGCTGTTCTGCGAAGGCAAGGGCCCGTTCCGCTGGGTGGCGCTCTCGGGCGACCCGGAAGACATCTACAAGACCGACGCCAAGATCAAGGAGCTGTTCCCCGAGAACACCCACACGCACCGCTGGCTCGACATGGCGCGCGAGCGCATCGCCTTCCAGGGCCTGCCCGCGCGCATCTGCTGGCTCGGCCTGGGCGAGCGCCACATCGCCGGCCTGGCCTTCAACGAGATGGTGAAGAACGGCGAGCTCAAGGGGCCGATCGTCATCGGCCGCGACCACCTGGACACCGGCTCGGTCGCCAGCCCGAACCGCGAGACCGAAGCCATGAAGGACGGCACCGACGCCGTCTCCGACTGGCCGCTGCTCAACGCACTGCTCAACACGGCCGGCGGCGCGACCTGGGTCAGCCTGCACCACGGCGGCGGCGTGGGCATGGGCTACTCGCAGCACTCGGGCGTGGTGATCGTCTGCGACGGCACCGACGCTGCCGCCAAGCGCATCGGGCGCGTGCTCTTCAACGACCCGGCCACCGGCGTGATGCGCCATGCCGACGCGGGTTACGACATCGCCGTGGCCACGGCGAAGAAGCAGGGCCTGAAGCTGCCGATGATCAAGTAAGGCCGGCAGGCGCCGCAGGTGAAGTAAAAAAGCGGGTCACCCGACACCCCACACCCGAAGGAGACCCGACGATGACCCTCGATGCTTCCGACCTGCAGCGCCGCGTGCGCGAACGCGTGGACGACGCGCTGGTGGCGCAGTTCCAGCGCGACGGCGCGGTCTGCATCCGCCAGCTGCTCACGGCCGACGAACTCGCGCTGCTGCGCGATGGCATCGAAGCGAACCTGGCGGCGCCCAGCCCGCGCGCCAAGGTCGCGAGCCGGCCCGACGACCCGGGCCGCTTCTTCGAGGACTTCTGCAACTGGCAGGAGATCGACGCCTTCGGCCGCTTCATCAGGGAGGCGCCGCTGGCGCAGCTCGCGCAGCGGCTCATGGGCTCGGACACCGTGCGCCTGTACCACGACCACCTGCTCGTGAAGGAGCCCGGCACGCGCCAGCGCACGCCGTGGCACCAGGACCAGCCCTACTACAACATCGAGGGCATGCAGAACGTCAGCATGTGGATTCCGGTCGATCCGGTGTCGCGTGCCGCCACGCTCGAGTTCGTGGCCGGCTCCCACAAGGGGCCGTGGCTGATGCCGCGCACCTTCATGGACAACCACGCCAAGTGGTTCCCCGAAGGCAGCCTCGACGACCTGCCCGACATCGAGGGCGCGCGCGAGCGCTTTCCCATCGTCGGCTGGGACATCGAGCCGGGCGACTTCGTCTGCTTCCACATGCTCACCCTGCATGCGGCCGCCGGCGTGGAAGGGCCGAACCGGCGCCGCGTGTTCTCGGTGCGCTTCCTGGGCGACGACATCCGCCACGCGCCGCGCAGCTGGAAGACCTCGCCCGATTTCCCGGGCCTGGCCGAGCGCCTGCCGGCCGGCGCGCCGATGGACGATCCGCTCTTTCCGTTGCTGGTGCGCTGAGCCTCGGTAAGACGAAGGTAGAAAGAAAAAACGCGCTCATTCCCATCGCGTGGGAATTCGGGCTTGGTCGTGAGAACGGCGAGCAAGATACTGCACGCCGCATCCACTTTCGACCGCCCAGCGATTGCCCCCGATGACGACCCCCCTTGACGCTCCCGCCCACAACGACCGCGCGCTGTTCGTGCTGTCGGTGCTGGCGCAAAGCAAGGCGGCGATGACGGCGGCCGAGCTGGTGCAGGCCACCGGCCTGTCGCAGAGCACGCTGTACCGCCAGGTCGCCACCTTGCGCCGCTGGGGCTTCGTGATGGAGTCCGAGGGCCGCTACTCGCCGGGACCGGTGAGCGTGCAGCTGGCCAGCGGCTTCGACGGCAACTCCGACCTCGTGATGGCCGCGCGCGCCGACATGCGCGTGCTGGCGCAGCAGAGCCACGAGAGCGTGGCGCTCGTCACCCTGGTGAACGAGCGCGTCGTGTGCCTGGAGATGATCGACAGCGAACAGTCGCTGCGCTGCTCCTTCGACCGCGGCCGCAGCGTGCCCGCGCGCGACGGCGCCAGCGCCAAGTGCCTGCTGGCCCACGCGCCCGACGAGGCGCGCGACCTGCTGCTCGACGGCCTGGACGAAGGCCCCGAA
This sequence comes from Variovorax sp. KBS0712, assembly GCF_006323185.2. Classification (NCBI taxonomy): domain Bacteria; kingdom Pseudomonadati; phylum Pseudomonadota; class Betaproteobacteria; order Burkholderiales; family Comamonadaceae; genus Variovorax; species Variovorax sp. KBS0712. Next base: position 320,103 of record NZ_VCCD02000004.1, read on the forward strand.
CGCCGTGCCGAGCGCGCCGCCGAACTCGACGCCATCCGCGCCGCCGGCCATGCCGTGACGCACGGCGAGGTCGATGCCGGCGTGTGGGGCGCGAGCGCGCCGGTGCTGGCCGCGGGCCGGCGCCTGCGCGGGGCGATCACGCTGATGGCGCCGCTCACGCGCGTCGAAGGCATGGAAGCTGCATTGGTCCACATGACCGTCGTCACGGCGGCCCGCATCTCGCGCGCACTGCAGTAGTCGCCGCTCTTTCTTTTCTTTCTCCCTCCCTCACCTCCACGAAAGCCCTCCCATGAACACCCGTCGCACCCTTGTCGCCGCCGCCCTGTCCGGCCTCGCCTTCTTCGGTTTCGCTGGCGCCGCGCAAGCCCAGGGCGAGCCGCTGCGCGTGGCCACCGACGCCACCTTCCCGCCGATGGAGTTCGTGGAAAACGGCAAGCGCACTGGCTTCGACGTGGAGCTGGTCGAGGCCATCGGCAAGACGCTGGGCCGCAAGATCGAGTGGATCGACATCGACTTCAAGGGCCTCGTGCCGGGCCTCATCTCCAAGCGCTTCGACATGGCCGTGTCGGGCATCTACATCACCGACGAGCGCAAGAAGGTCGTCGACTTCACCGTGCCGTACTACGCCGGCGGCCTCGTGGTCATGGTGAAGGACAACAACACGACCATCAAGAAGCCGGCCGACATCAACGGCAAGAAGGTCAGCGTGCAGGTGGGCACCAAGTCCGTGTCGTACACGAAGGAGAAATTCCCGCAGGTGCAGCTGATGGAAGTCGAGAAGAACCAGGAGATGTTCAACCTCGTGGACATCGGCCGTGCCGACGCCGCCGTCACCGGCAAGCCCGCCGCCTTCCAGTACGTGCGCACGCGCGGCGGCCTGAAGGTGCTCGACGAGCAGATCACCACCGAGGAATACGGCATGGCCATCCGCAAGGACACGCCCGAGCTCACCAAGGCCGTGAACGGCGCGATCGAGAAGCTCAAGGCCGACGGTACCTACGCGGCCATCGTGAAGAAGTGGTTCAGCGCCACCGCCAAGTAAGCGCGCCATGGACTTCGATTTCTCGCCCGTCTGGCAGGGCTGGCCCGACCTGCTGCGCGGCGCGCTGGTCACGGTGGAGATCACCGCCTGCGCGCTGGCCCTGGGTTGCGTGCTGGGCCTGCTGGTCGGCATCGGCCGGCTGAACCCGAAGCGGCGCTGGATCTACGGCGTGTGCACCGCCTACGTGGCGGCCATTCGCGGCACGCCGCTGCTGGTGCAGCTGTTCATTCTGTTCTTCGGCCTGCCGCACTTCGGCATCCTGCTGCCGGCCTTCGTGTGCGGCGTGCTGGGGCTCGGCGTGTACTCGGGCGCCTACGTGTCCGAGATCGTGCGCGGCGCGATCCAGTCGATCGACAAGGGCCAGACCATGGCCGCGCAGTCGCTGGGCATGACGCCCGGCGTGGCGATGCGCCAGATCGTGTTGCCGCAGGCCGTGGTGCGCATGATCCCGCCGCTGGGCAACGAGTTCATCGCGCTCATCAAGAACTCGGCGCTGGTGTCGCTCTTGACCATCCATGACGTGATGCACGAAGGCCAGAAGATCATCAGCGTGTCGTACCGCTCGCTCGAGGTGTACCTGGCCATCGCGCTCGTGTACTTCATGCTCACGGGCACGATGACGCTGATCCTGCGGCATTTCGAACAGAAGCTGCGCCAGGGCGGGTTGATGCGATGAGCGTGCAGCGTTTTTCGCGCGCGACCCTGCGCGCCACGCCCTGGAAGAACGGCGGCGGCACCACGCAGGAAATCGCCAGCTGGCCGCAAGGCGCGGGGCTCGACAGCTTCGGCTGGCGCGTGAGCATCGCCACCATCGCGTCGCCGGGCCCGTTCTCGGTGTTCCCGGGCATCGACCGCCAGATCATGCTGCTCGAAGGCGACGGCGTGCGCCTCTTCACGCACGACGGCCGCGTGTCGCACCGGCTCGACGTGCCGCACCAGCCCTTCGCCTTTTCGGGCGACGACCCGATCGACTGCACGCTGCTCGGCGGCGCCTCGAACGACTTCAACGTGATGGCGCGCGGCGGCCAGTGGCGCGCCGACGTGCAGGTGCTGGAACGCGCCGCCGACATCGCGCCCGCGCCGCACGGCGTGCTGCTGGCCTTGCGCGGCGAGTGGCGCTTGAATGACGGCGAAGCCCTGGGTGACGGCGACGGCCTGTGCTGGACCGACGCCGCGCAGGCATGGCAGGCCGCGCCGGCGAGCGAGGGCGCGCGGCTGGTGGCCGTGCGCTTCGTGCCGGCCTGAGCGGCCACAGAAAAAGGAGATGACGATGACACCCCCCAGCGAATTCCCCTCGGCCGACGGCCTCTGGACCGGCCTGCGCCTGGCGCCCGGTGCGGCGCCCGGCGTCACCTTGGCGCCCGACGCCGAAGCCGCCCTCGTGGTCGCGCAGGGCGCGATCCGCTGGGTCGGCGCGCGCGCCGACCTGCCCGCCGAGTTCGCGGGGCTCGCGCCGCACGACGGCGGCGGCGCGCTCGTCACGCCCGGGCTCGTCGATTGCCACACGCACCTGGTCTACGGTGGCCAGCGCGCCAACGAGTTCGCCATGCGGCTGGCGGGCGCGACGTACGAAGAAGTGGCGAAGGCCGGTGGCGGCATCGTGTCGTCGGTGCGCGCCACGCGCGAAGCCGACGAAGACACGCTGTTCGCCCAGGCCGCCGCGCGCCTCGAGCAGTTGCTGGCCGACGGCGTGTGTGCCATCGAGATCAAGTCGGGCTACGGCCTGGCGCTTGAGCACGAGCGCAAGCAGCTGCGCGTGGCGCGGCGACTGGGCGAGGCCTACGGCGTCACCGTGCGCACCACCTTCCTCGGCGCGCACGCGCTGCCGCCCGAGTACGCGGGCCGCAGTGGCGACTACATCGACCTCGTCTGCAAGGAGATGCTGCCCGCGCTCGCCGCCGAAGGGCTGGTCGATGCGGTCGACGTGTTCTGCGAACGCATCGCCTTCTCGCTCGCGGAAACCGAGCAGGTCTTCCAGGCGGCGAAGGCGCTGGGCCTGCCGGTCAAGCTGCATGCCGAGCAACTGTCGGACATGGGCGGCGCCGCACTGGCCGCGCGTTATGGCGCGCTGTCGTGCGACCACATCGAGCACCTGTCGGCCGAGGGAATCGCGGCCATGCGCCAGTCGGGCACCGTGGCCGTGCTGCTGCCCGGCGCCTACTACACGCTGCGCGACACGCACCTGCCGCCCATCGACGCGCTGCGCGCCGCGGGCGTGCCGATGGCCGTCTCGACCGACCACAACCCCGGCACCTCGCCGACGCTGAGCCTGCTGCTGATGGTCAACATGGCCTGCACGCTGTTCCGCCTCACCGTGCCCGAGGCGCTGGCCGGCGTCAGCGTGCACGCCGCGCGCGCGCTGGGCCTGCAGGACACGCACGGCGCCATCGCGCCCGGCATGCCCGCCAACTTCGTGCTCTGGAACCTGCACGACGCCGCCGAGCTGGCCTACTGGTTCGGCCAGCAGCCGGTGCGCGCCGTGGTGCGCCAGGGACGCATCGCCGTCGGAGCCACCGAATGACACACACACTTTTCGCAGCCGATGCGCTGCTGCCCGCTGGCTGGACGAAGAACGTCCTGCTGACGTGGAACGACGCCGGCCGGCTCACGCAGGTGCAGGCCGGCGCGCAACCGCCCGCGGGCGCGCAGGTGGCGACCGGCCCGGTGATCCCGGGCATGCCCAACCTGCATTCGCACGCCTTCCAGCGCGCCTTCGCGGGGCTCACCGAGCACCGCGCCGAACAGCAGGACAGCTTCTGGAGCTGGCGCACGCTGATGTACCGCTTCGCCGCGCGCCTCGGGCCGCAGCACATGGAAGCCATCGCGACCTGGCTCTACGCCGAGATGCTCGAGGCGGGCTACACCAGCGTGTGCGAGTTCCAGTACGTGCACCACGACACCGACGGGCGCCCCTACGCCGACGACGCGGCGCTGAGCCGTGCGCTGCTGCGCGCCGCGCAGAACACCGGCATCGGCTTCACGCTGCTGCCGGTGCTCTACCAGACCAGCGGCTTCGGCGACCAGCCGCCCACCGAGGGGCAGCGCCGCTTCATCCGCTCGACCGAGTCGATGCTGCGCCTGCTCGACGCGCTCAAGCCCGACTGCGACGCGCAGGGCGCGCGCTTGGGCCTGGCGCCGCACTCGCTGCGCGCCGTGCCGCCCGAGGCGCTGCGCGAGGCGCTCGCCGGCCTGGACGCCATCGACCGCACCGCGCCGGTCCACATCCACATCGCCGAGCAGACGAAGGAAGTGGACGACTGCGTGGAGTGGAGCGGCCTGCGCCCGGTCGAATGGCTGCTCGACCACGCGGCCGTCGATGCGCGCTGGTGCCTCGTGCACGCCACGCACATGAACGACGCCGAGTACGAATACGCGGCACAGAGCGGCGCGGTCGCGGGCCTGTGCCCGACCACCGAGGCCAACCTGGGCGACGGCATCTTCGACTTCGCGCGCTGGCGCAGCCACGGCGGCGCCTGGGGCGTGGGTTCCGACAGCCACGCCAGCGTCAACGCGGCCGAGGAGCTGCTGATGCTCGAGTACAGCCAGCGCCTGGGCCGGCGCCAGCGCAACGTCGGTGCCAGCGCGGCGCAGCCGCACGTGGCCACCGCGCTCACGCTCGAAGCCGTGCAGGGCGGGGCGCAGGCGTCGGGCCGTGCGGTCGGCGGGCTGGCCGCGGGGCAGCAAGCCGACTTCGTCGTGCTCGATGCCCATCACCTCGCGCTGCAGGGCCTGTCGGCGCCTGACATGCTCTCGGCCCATGTGTTCGCGAGCCACCGCACCTCGGCCGTCGACGCGGTCTGGGTGGCGGGCCGCCCGCGCGTCACGGCCGGGCGCCACGCGCTGCATGGCGATGCCGCAGCCGCCTTCGTTGCCGCGCGCACCCAACTCCTCAAGGACTGAATTCCCATGGCCTTCACCACCACCGAACCGGCGTTCCGCTTCCGCCAGGGCACGCGCCCGCTGCTGATCTCGATGCCGCACGTCGGCACGCACGTGCCGCCCGCGCTGGCCGCGCGCTTCACCGACGAGGCGCGCCACGTGCCCGACACCGACTGGCACCTCGAGCAGCTCTACGACTTCGCCGACGCACTCGGCGCCTCGGTGCTCGTGGCCACGCACTCGCGCTACGTGGTCGACCTGAACCGTCCGCCGGACGGCGCCAGCCTGTACCCGGGCCAGAGCGTCACCGGCCTGTGCCCGGTCGACACCTTCGACGACACGCCGGTCTATGCGAAGTCCGAAGACCACCCGTCCGACGAAGAAGTTGCCGAACGCCGCGAGGCCGTCTGGCGCCCGTACCACCAGCAACTGCAGGCCGAGCTCGATCGCCTCACGGCCGCGCACGGCACCGTCGCGCTGTGGGACGCGCACTCGATCCGCTCCGTGCTGCCGCGCTTCTTCGAAGGCAAGCTGCCCGACCTGAACCTGGGCACCGCCGATGGCAAGAGCTGCGACCCCGCGCTGGCCGCCACGCTGCGCGGCATCGCCGAATCGGCGCCGGGCTACACCGGCGTGCTCAACGGCCGCTTCAAGGGCGGCCACATCACGCGCCAGTACGGCAACCCGGCCGGCGGCGTGCACGCGGTGCAGCTGGAGATGACGCAGTCGAGCTACATGCAGGAAGCGCTGCCCTTCGACTACCTGCCCGACGTGGCCGCGGGCGTGAAGCCGCACGTGCGCCGCATGCTGGAAGCCGTGCTGGCCTTCGTCGAAGGCGGCGCCCGGTGAGCGCCGCCATCCACGCGTTCGCGCGCCCCGAGGTGCCGCCGCTGCCGCCCTACAACGCGGGGCTGTCCTCGGAGGCCGTGCGCGCGCGCTACGGCGTCAGCGAGATCGCGCGGCTGGCGAGCAACGAGAACCCGTACGGCCCCAGCCCCGCGGTGGCGCGGGCGCTGGTCGACCTGGCGGCGCGCGCGGGCACCTACCCCGACGCCAACTCCACGGCGCTGCGTGCCGCCATCGGGCAGCGCACCGGTGCGCTGCCCGGCGAGGTGGTGATCGGCAACGGCTCCGAGGACATCCTGCAGATGATGTGCCAGGCGCTGCTGTCGCCGGGCGACCGCGTGCTCACGCAGCGCCCGGCCTTCGGCCTGCACGAGATCTACCCGCGCATGATGGGCGCGCAGGTCGAGCTGCTGACGCTCACGCCGGAACTCGGCTTCGACGTCGATGCCTGGTGCGCGGCGCTCGCGCGCGGGCCCAAGGTGGTGATGCTGGCCAACCCCTCGAACCCGGTCGGCTGCATGTTCGATGCCGGCGACTTCGCGCGCCTGCTCGCTGCGGTGCCCGCGGGCACGCTGCTGGTGGTGGACGAGGCCTACTACGAATATGCGCGGCTGGCGCCCGGCTACCCCGACGTGCTCGCCCTGCTGCGCGCCTGGCAGGCGGCCGGCGAAGGCCGCGCCCCCTGGATCGTGCTGCGCACCTTCTCCAAGGCCTGGGGCCTGGCCGGCCTGCGCGTGGGCTACGGCATTGCGTCCGACGCGGCGCTGGTGCAGCTGCTCGACCGCGTGCGCACGCCCTTCAACGTGAACCTGGCGGCGCAGGCCGCGGCGCTGGCGGCCTGGGGCGACGAGGCCTTCATGGCGCAGGCGGTGGCGCGCACCGTGCAGCAGCGCGAGGCGCTGGCGGCGCAGCTTCGCGCCCTGGCCGGGGCGGTCTGGCCGGGCCTGCGCATCGCGCCTTCGGCGGCCAACTTCCTGTTCGTCGACCTCGGGCGGGCGAACGCGCCGGTCAACGAGGCCCTGCTGGCGCGCGGGATCATCGTCAAGCCCTGGAAGGAGCCGGGCTTCGAGACCTTCATCCGCGTCTCGGTGGGCACCGACGCGGACAACGCGCGCTTCGTGCAGGCGCTGGCGGAGATCGCGGGCGGGCAAGGCTGACGCCGGCAAGACCCGCCTGCGCGCCGGGCCAGACCGGGGTTTTTACAATCGCGGACATGACCAAGCCCCTCATCTATACCCGCGGCCAGGCGCTGCCGGGCATCCTGGCCAACCGCATTGCCATCCTCGACGGCGCGATGGGCACGATGATCCAGCGCTTCAAGCTCACCGAGGAGCAATACCGCGGCGAGCGCTTCAAGGACTTCGAGCGCGACGTGAAGGGCAACAACGAGCTGCTGTCGCTCACGCGCCCCGACGTCATCACCGACATCCACGAGGCCTACCTCGCGGCCGGCGCCGACCTCATCGAGACCAACACCTTCGGCGCCACCACCATTGCGCAGGAGGACTACAAGATGGCCCACCTGGCGCGCGAGATGAACCTCGAATCGGCCAAGCTGGCGCGCGCGGCCTGCGACAAGTACAGCACGCCCGACAAGCCGCGCTTCGTGGCCGGCGCCCTCGGCCCGACGCCCAAGACCGCGAGCATCAGCCCCGACGTGAACGACCCGGGCGCGCGCAATGTCGATTTCGAATCGCTGCGCGCGGCGTACTACGAGCAGACCGAAGCGCTGCTCGAAGGCGGCGCCGACGTGATCCTGGTCGAGACCATCTTCGACACGCTCAACGCCAAGGCCGCGCTGTTCGCGGTGGACGAGTACTTCGACAACAGCGGCCAGCGCCTGCCGCTGATCATCAGCGGCACGGTGACCGATGCGTCGGGGCGCATCCTCAGCGGCCAGACCGTCACCGCCTTCTGGCACAGCGTGCGCCATGCGCAGCCGCTGGCCATCGGCCTGAACTGCGCGCTGGGCGCGACGCTGATGCGCCCCTACATCCAGGAACTGGCGCGCGTGGCGGGCGACACCTACATCAGCTGCTACCCGAACGCCGGCCTGCCCAACCCGATGAGCGACACCGGCTTCGACGAGACGCCCGACGTCACCTCGCGCCTGCTGCACGAGTTCGCGGCCGAGGGGCTGGTGAACATCGTGGGCGGCTGCTGCGGCACCACGCCGGACCACATCGCGGCGATCGGTGCGGCGGTGGCGCCTGCCAAGGGCCGCCTGCTGAACAGCAACGGCTTCTACAAAGAAGCCGCCTGAAGTCGGGCGCCGCGCGCGCCCTCGGCTGATTGACGGCTCCCCGCCCCACGCCTACGCTGGGGCGCACAGGAGCCTCCCATGAACGCCACATCCTTCTTGCGCCGCGCTGCCTTGGGCGCACTCGTTTTGCTGCTGCCGCTCGCGGCGGCGGCGCAGCAGGCCTTCACGCGCGGCGCGGTCAACCTGCGCGCCGGGCCCTCGGGCGACTACCCGCTGGTGGCACGGCTCGGGCCGGGGCAGCCGGTCGACGTGGTCGGCTGCACCAGCGGCTACGGCTGGTGCGACGTGGTGCTGCCCGACGGCGGGCGCGGCTGGGTCTGGGCAAGGAACCTCGACTACGCCTACCAGCAGCAGCGCGTGCCGCTGGCCACCTACGGTGCGGTCATCGGCGTGCCGATCGTGAGCTTCGTGATCGGCAGCTACTGGGCCGACTACTACCGCGACCGCCCCTGGTACGGCGACCGGCGTTGGTGGGGCCAACGGCCTCCGCCGCCGCCGATCGCGGGCTGGCGCCCGCCGCCGCCCGTGCACCCGGGCTGGCAGCCGCGGCCCTGGCCGGGGCCTGGCGTGCGTCCGCCCCACGGGCCCGGGGTCCGTCCGCCTCATGGACCTGGGGTCCGTCCCCCGCACGGGCCGGGCATCCGGCCGCCCGTCGATCCGGGGTTCCGCCCGCCGCGACCGCAGCCGGGCTTCCGGCCCGGGCCGCCGCCGGGCGTGTCGCATCCGCATCCGGGCGGGGGCCGGCCCGGTGGGGGCGGCGGTGGTGGAGGAGGGCGTCCGCACGGCGGGGGCGGTGGGCACGGCGGTGGAGGCGGGCACGGCCACGGCCACGGAAAGAATTGACCCGGCTCACACGGCCGGCGTTGCGATGCCGGCCGCCGCCTGCCGGTCGCGCGCGATCAGCGCCACGAAGCGCTGCGCGCCCAGGCCCAGCGGCCGTTCGCGCGACCACACCACGTCCACCCACAGGTCCAGCCCGTTGCTGAGGTTCTCGAACGGGATCTCGACCAGCGCGCCCGCCGCCACGTGGGGCCGCGCGAAGTTGCGTGGCAGCCAGCCCCAGCCCAGCCCGGCGGTGATCAGGCTCAGCGCGGCCAGCGCGTTGTCGGTGCGCCAGACATGCCGCGCGAACACGAAGCGCGGGTCGCTGGTGGCCAGGTCGCGCCCCGCGACCACGATCTGGCGCGTGTTGGTCAGGTGCTCCTCGCGCAGGCGCCCGCCGGCCGCGGCGCGCAGCACCGGGTGCTCGGGCGCCATCACGGCCACCATGGTGTCGCTGCCGACCTCCTGGAAGCCCTCGCGGCCGTCGAGGCTGGGGCGCTCGAACACCAGTGCCAGCTGCGCCCGGCCGCTGTGCAGCAGCGCCAGCGCATCGGCCTGCGGCGCGGCCAGCACCTCGACCTGCAGCAGCGGGTAGTCGTCGGCCAGCGCGGCCAGCGGCCCGCTCCAGGGCGCGGCCAGCAATTCGGGCGCGATGGCCAGCGTGAGCCGGTCTTCCAGCCCCTGCGTGAGCGCCAGCGCCTGCACCTGCAACTGCCGCAACTGGGCCGCGAGCAGCCGCGCCTGCGGCTCGAGCGAGCGCGCGGCGGACGTGGGCTGGGGCTCGCGACCGCTGCGGTCGAACAGCGGCAGCGCCAGTTCGGCCTCGAGGTGGGCGATGGCCATGCTCACGGCCGACGGCACCTTGCGCAGCGCCCGCGCGGCGGCCGAGAACGAGCCGTGGTCGATCACGGCCAGGAAGACCTCGACGTTGTCGCTGGAGAAAGCCATGGCGTCCCGATCTATCAACAAAACTGAAATAAGTTAACTTTTTATATCAGCCAAAAGCAAATAAAGTCCCTCCATCGCAGTCAAACACACAGAGAAACAGTCATGCAGGGCCTTCAGCGTCGGATCGTTTACATCTCCCTCTACGAGGGCATCGCCATCGTGGCGGCCAGCGCCGGCCTGGCCCTGATGTCGGACGCGGGGCTCGGCCACTCGGGCCTGCTGGCCGTGGGCGCCTCGGTGATCGCGGTGATCTGGAACCTGACCTTCAACGCCCTGTTCGAGCGCTGGGAGTCGCGCCAGGCGGTGCGCGGGCGCAGCCTGAAGCGCCGCATCGCCCACGCCATCGGCTTCGAGGGCGGCCTGATCGCCTTCCTGGTGCCGATGCTGGCCTGGGGCCTGGGCGTGTCGCTCTGGCAGGCGCTGGTGATGGACCTGGGCCTCGTGGTGTTCTTCCTGGTCTACACCTTCGTCTTCAACTGGGCCTTCGACCGCGTGTTCGGCCTGCCGGCTTCGGCCATGGGCGAAGCGCAGCCTGCGTAAGCCGGCGCTTACTTGGCCGATTCACTTCACCGGCTTGGACGCGGCGGCCGAGCGCATCGCCAGGGCACCGCTCAGGCGCAGGCGCTCGTTCTCGTTGAAGAGCGTCTCGCGCAGCTGGGCCCGCTCGGCCTCGGGCGCGCTGGCGTAGCGGTCGAGCCGGGCGTTCCATTCCTGGGTTTCCTGGTCGAGCGTGGCCAGGCCGCGCGCCACCTCGTAGCCGTAGGCCTCGCTGCGCGCGGCAAAGCGCTCCTGGGGGCTGGCGCCGCGCGCCTGCAGCGCCTCGGTCTGGCGCATCACGTCCAGATGGGCCACCGCCTCCTTGCGCACCTCGCGCTGCGCGGGCGACAGCCAGGCCTGCTCGCTCTGCGCCAGCGCCGCGGCGCGCTGTTCGGGCGTGAGGTCGGGGTTGGACAGCAGCTCCATCTTCTCGGCCATGAACCGGTCCTGCCGGATCTGGTCGCCGAACAGGCCTTCGATTTCCTCGGGCGCGAAGAACTGCCGGCGCACCGCCTCGCGCGCCTCCAGGCTGCGGCGCAAAAAGGCCGGGTCGCCGGGCGCGGGCGGCTGCAGGGAGCGCAGGGCCTCCTGCATGTCGACGTAGCGCTCCAGCAGGCCCAGCGCGCGCACGCGCCAGTCTTCGCGCAGGCGCAGGGCGAGCAGGGCGGGCGCGCGGGCCATCAGCGTGGCCTTGCTGTCGGCCTGCGCTTCGGCGAGCACCTGGTCGAAGAGGGTGATGAGGTCGCTGGTGAGCAGGGCGTCGGGGGCCGCGGCAGCTTGCGACGCAGGCGGGGGCGCGCCGGGCACCGCGACCGCCGCCGTGGCGCGGGGCGCGGCGGCCTGCGGCGCATCGACCGCCCCGGGGCCGATCGCCAGCCAGCCGGTCCCCGCGGCCACCAGCGCGACGGCGCCGATGGTCAAGGCCACACCGCGCATGCGCAGCGTCCTCAGAGCCCCGCGCTCTTGAGTCGCGCGGCCTGTTCCCTGAACAGCTCCGGCGGTTTCTTCTCGTAGTACGGGAACTGGCTGCCGTAGGTGTTGCCGAAGGCCTGGTTCACCTCGTCCAGGTGGTTCTGGCGGTAGTCGCCCAGGTGGGTGCCCAGGCGCGTGGTGCAGACCGCGAGCAGGCCGTCGTTGGCCTCGCCGAAGAAGAACAGGCTGCCCAGGGTCGACAGCGCCGTGTCGCTCGGGTCGAACAGGTTGAAGCTGGTCGACACGCCCGACCACGAGTAGTAGCGCACGCCGTTGGCCACGGCCGCACCGCTCTTCACGTCGCACGACGAGCCCGGCGCGGGGCGCCCCTGCGGGAACTTGGCGTCGAAGGCCGCGCCGCCCGCCGTGGTCAGCGAGGCCAGCGCGTTCAGCGGCACTTCGGGCAGCTGGCTCGGGTCCTTGCCCGAGAGAAAACCGATCAGCCCCGTCAGCAGGCCGACGGCCTTCACCACCAGGGTCTGGCCGATGCCGCCTTCGGGCAGCTTGGCGAGCAGGTCGGCCACCTTCGAGCCGCCGTTGGCGCCGCCCACCGACGTGACCGACGCCACCATGTCGGGCGCCACGGCCGCCACGTAGCGCACCGTGGGCGAGCCCTGCGAATGGCCGATGAGGTTGAACTTGAGCGTGGGGTTCTGCTCCAGCGCGCGGATGGTCTTGAGCTCCTGCAGCAGCTGTTCGCCGCGGATCTCGGAGGTGTTGGTGCCCGACACCTGCGCCACGTACACCTTGGCGCCCGCGGCGGCCAGCCTGCCGGGGATGTCGTAGAAGTAGTCGACGCCCAGCAGGTTGTCGAAGCCCAGCAGGCCGTGGACCAGCACGATCGGGTACTTCGTCTTCGCCGTGTCGGAGGTGACGCGGGCCTCGACGCGCGTGGCGCTGTCGCCGGCGGCGGCACGCGCCGGCGGCGCATGAACCACGAGGGCCGCGGCGGCCAGGAGGCCGCAGCTCAGGGCCACGGCGCGCATCGGGGTGGCTGCATGCTGCAACCGGACATTCCACTTCCTGGCCATCGGCGAACTCCCTTACGTTTGGTTAAAAACACGAACGTTCGTTCAGAAACGGTGGGCGCATTCTGTTGACACGTGCAGGAATGAAAACTGGGGTTTTCCCAGGGCGCAATCGAATCGACCTAAAATGCGCGACTTCCCAAGGAGCGTTGCAGCGGTTCGCCACAGAGGCGAATCGTCAGGCTTGGGGCGACAACGACGCTCGCCTGTCCGACTCTTCCGCAGGTGAGGCCATGTCCCAGATTCCCGCATCCGTTTCCGCTCCCGTTGCTCCCCCTTCCATGAAGCTGTCCGGCCTCGAACCGGTCGCCATCGGCGAGGGCACGCTGTTCGTCAACATCGGCGAGCGCACCAACGTCACCGGCTCCAAGGCCTTCGCGCGCATGATCCTCAACGGCCAGTTCGAGGACGCCCTGGCCGTCGCGCGCCAGCAGGTGGAGAACGGCGCGCAGGTGATCGACATCAACATGGACGAGGCCATGCTCGACAGCAAGGCCGCCATGGTGCGCTTCCTGAACCTCATTGCCAGCGAGCCCGACATCGCGCGCGTGCCGGTGATGGTCGACAGCTCCAAGTGGGAGGTCATCGAGGCCGGCCTGCGCTGCATCCAGGGCAAGGGCATCGTCAACTCGATCTCCATGAAGGAGGGCGTGGACAAGTTCAAGCACGAGGCCAAGCTGGTCAAGCGCTACGGCGCTGCCGCCGTGGTCATGGCCTTCGACGAGAAGGGCCAGGCCGACACCTACGCACGCAAGATCGAGATCTGCGAGCGCGCCTACCGCGTGCTGGTCGACGAGGTGGGCTTTCCGCCCGAAGACATCATCTTCGACCCGAACATCTTCGCCATCGCCACCGGCATCGAGGAGCACGACAACTACGCGGTCGACTTCATCAACGCCGTGCGCTGGATCAAGCAGAACCTGCCCGGCGCCAAGGTGTCGGGCGGCGTGAGCAACGTGAGCTTCAGCTTCCGCGGCAACGACCCGGTGCGCGAGGCCATCCACACCGTGTTCCTGTACCACGCCATCCAGGCGGGCATGGACATGGGCATCGTCAACGCCGGCATGGTCGGCGTGTACGACGACCTCGAACCCACGCTGCGCGAGCGCGTGGAAGACGTGGTGCTCAACCGCCGCCCCGACGCCGGCGAGCGCCTGGTCGAAGTGGCCGAGACCGCCAAGAGCGGCGCCAAGGACGACAGCAAGAAGCTCGAATGGCGCGGCACGCCCGAGCACCCGGTGCACGTCAACCAGCGCCTGTCGCACGCGATGGTGCACGGCATCACCGACTTCATCGTCGAAGACACGGAGGAGGCCTACCAGCAGATCCTCGCCAAGGGCGGGCGTCCGCTGCACGTGATCGAAGGCCCGCTCATGGACGGCATGAACATCGTGGGCGACCTGTTCGGCCAGGGCAAGATGTTCCTGCCGCAGGTGGTGAAGTCGGCGCGCGTGATGAAGTCGGCCGTGGCCCACCTCATTCCGTACATCGAGGAAGAAAAGCGCCAGGACGAGGCCGCGGGCCGCGACGTGCGCACCAAGGGCAAGATCATCATCGCCACCGTGAAGGGCGACGTGCACGACATCGGCAAGAACATCGTCACCGTCGTGCTCCAGTGCAACAACTTCGAAGTGGTGAACATGGGCGTGATGGTCCCGTGCCACGAAATTCTGGCGAAGGCCAAGGTCGAGGGCGCGGACATCGTCGGCCTGTCGGGCCTCATCACGCCCAGCCTCGAAGAGATGCAGTACGTGGCCGGCGAAATGCAGAAGGACGACCACTTCCGCATCAAGAAGATCCCGCTGCTCATCGGCGGCGCCACCACCAGCCGCGTGCACACCGCCGTGAAGATCGCGCCGCACTACGAAGGCCCCGTGGTCTACGTGCCCGACGCCTCGCGCAGCGTGAGCGTGGCGCAGAGCCTGCTCTCGGACCAGGCCACCGCGTACATCGACGAGATCAACGCCGACTACGAGAAGGTGCGCACGCAGCACGCCAACAAGAAGCAGGTGCCGATGTGGCCGCTGGCCAAGGCGCGCGCCAACAAGACGCCGGTCGATTTCGCCAACTTCGTGCCCACCGTGCCCAAGTTCATCGGCCGGCGCGTGTTCAAGAACTTCGACCTCACCGAGTTGGCCAAGTACATCGACTGGGGCCCGTTCTTCCAGACCTGGGACCTGGCCGGCCCGTTCCCCGCCATCCTGAAGGACGAGATCGTCGGCACCGAGGCCGTGCGCGTGTACGCCGACGGCCAGCGCATGCTCAAGCGCCTCATCGAAGGGCGCTGGCTCAGCGCCAGCGGCGTGGTCGGCTTCTGGCCCGCCAACACGGTGAACGACGACGACATCGAGCTGTACACCGACGAGACGCGCAGCGAAGTCGCGCTCACCTGGTACGGCATGCGCCAGCAGACCGAGAAGCAGATGATCGACGGCGTGATGCGCCCCAGCCGCTGCCTGGCCGACTTCGTCGCCCCCAAGGACAGCGGCGTGAAGGACTACGTCGGCGTGTTCGCCGTCACGGCCGGCCTGGGCGTCGAGAAGAAAGAGAAGTTCTTCATCGACGACCTCGACGACTACTCGGCCATCATGCTCAAGGCCCTGGCCGACCGGCTGGCCGAGGCTTTTGCCGAAGCCATGCACCACCGCGTGCGCACCGACCTGTGGGGCTACGCGCCCCACGAGGGCCTGAGCAACGACGACATGATTGCCGAGAAGTACCGCGGCATCCGCCCCGCGCCCGGCTACCCGGCCTGCCCCGACCACAGCGTGAAGGGCCCGATGTTCGACCTTCTGAACTGCGCGGACATTGGCATGACCCTGACGGAGAGCCTCGCTATGATGCCCGCCGCCAGCGTGAGCGGCTTCTACCTCGGGCACCCCGACGCGACGTACTTCAACGTCGGCAAGATCGGGCACGACCAGTTGCAGGACCAGGCCGCGCGGCGCCGCACGAGCGAAGCGGAGCTCGAGCGCCTGCTGGCGCCGAACCTTTGAACCTGCCGGCCGGTCGGCGCGACCGGAGTGACCGGCCACGGGAGTTGATATTCAGAAGCTGATCTTTGCCGCCGCGCACTACGCCCAGTTCGCGATCTTCGTGATTGCCTGCTGGGGTGCCGGCCGCGCGGTGCTCGCGCGCCTGCGCCCGCCCTCGCGCCGCGACGCCTGGCTCGAGGCGGCCATGTCGGCTGCACTCGGCGTCGGCCTTTACATCTGTGCTTTCCAGGCGCTGGCGATCTTCGGGCTCTTCCGCCGCGAGGCCACGCTCGGGCTGATCGGCGCGGGCGTCGTGGCTGCCGCATGGCAGTGGCGCGGCTGGCGCGCCGAGGTGCGTGGGCTGCGCGCGGCCGCGCCCGCCACGCCGCCGTGGACCCGCTTCGAACGCATCGCCGCCATCGCGCTGGCGCTGGTCGCGCTGCCCGCGCTGGTGGCGCCGCTCGCGCCGCCGGCCGCCTTCGACGAGCTGATGTACCACCTGCCCTACGCGCGCCTCGTGGCGCAGCAGGGCACGCTGGGCATCCACGACTGGCTGCGCTACCCCTGGTTCCCGTACAACTACAACCTGCTGTACGCCGCCGCGCTGCAGGTGGGCGACGACGTGCTGCCGCACTTCCTCAACGCCCTGGCGGGCGCGCTGTCGGTGCTGATGATCTTCCGCCTGGGCATCCTGCACGCCAACCGGCTCACCGCCTGCATCGGCGCGGCCATCTGGCTGGGCATGGGCGACTACGCCAACGCGCTGATCGACATGGGCGTGGCGCTGTTCGTGCTGTCGGCCTTCGTGGCGCTGTGGTGGTGGCGCGAATCCGAACCGCTGCGCGACGGCACGCGCTGGCTCTGCCTGGCGGCGTTCTGCCTCGGCGTGGCGGCGGGCTCCAAGTACCAGGCGCTGATCTTCCTGCCGCTGGTGGCGCTGTTCGTGGTGCGCCACGAGCGCCGCCTGCTGCAGGCCTGGGCGCCGGCGCTGCTGTGCTTCCTGATTCCGTGCATCTACTGGTACGCGCGCAACGCCATCATGACGGGCGACCCCTTCAACCCGATCGGCGCACGCGTGTTCGGGTTCACCGAATGGGTGCCGGCCGACTACGTGCAGCAGGTGGCCGACGTGCGCGACCACGCCGAGATGCCCAACGCGCTCATCTGGTCGGTGTTCCTCGCGCCCTTCAGCGTGTGGTGGAAGCGCTCCGCCGCCGTGCGCGCGGCGGGCTGGTTCTGCCTGTACTCGGTGGCCGTGTGGGTCGTGACCTCGCGCTACCCGCGCTACCTCATGGCCTCGTTCCCGCTGCTCGCGATGACGGCCGCCGTGGGCTGGCAGGTGCTGTTCGGCTGGATCGCGGCGGGTGTGCGCGGACTGCGCGCAGCGCCCGCTGCGGTCGCTGCCGACGGCCCGCGCAGCGGCGCCGGCGTCGGCGACTGGGTCGTGGTGCTGCTGCTGGCCGTGCTGGCTGCCGTGTCGGTGGGCCAGACGGCCACCAAGGTGTCGATGATCTCGCTCACGCCCGAGGCGCGCGAAGCCTTCCTGCGCAAGCACGTGCCGGGCTACGGCGTGATGGACTACGTGCGCCGCAACGTGACCGGCCGCGTCTACCAGATCGCGCTGAACGAGGCGATCTACTACGGCCCCAACCCGATCTGGGGCGACACGCTGGGGCGCTGGCGCTACCGCGACTACCTGCTGATGTCGCCCGGCGACACGGCGCGCAAGCTGGCGGCCGAGGGCTTCACCACCGTCGTCATGTCGCCCGAGATGGTGAAAGTGCTCAGCGTGCGGCCCGGCTTCGACCAGTACTATGGCCTGCTGCACGACCAAGACGGCAGCCGCGCCTACCGACTCCTTCCGACGACCGCCCCATGACGACCGACCACCGACCCGCCCCCGTGTCCGCCATGCCGCGCATTGCCGCCGTCATTCCCTGCTTCAACGAGGCCCTGGCCATCACCCAGGTGATCGAGGGCTTCCGTGCGGCCCTGCCCGGCGCCGAGATCCACGTCTTCGACAACAACTCCACCGACGACACGGCCGCCGTGGCCCGCGCGGCCGGCGCGATCGTCACGCACGTGGCCGCGCGCGGCAAGGGCAACGTGGTGCGGCGCATGTTCGCCGACGTCGAGGCCGACATCTACGTGATGGTCGACGGCGACGCCACCTACGACACCACCGCCGCGCCGCGCCTCATCGCGCGGCTGGTCGAGGGCAACCTCGACATGGTGGTCGGCAGCCGCGTGGACGACGGCCAGGACGCGCTCACCTACCGCGCCGGCCACCGCTTCGGCAACTGGCTGCTCACGGGCACCGTGGCGCAGCTCTTCGGCGGCGGCCTCACCGACATGCTCTCGGGCTACCGCGTGTTCTCGCGCCGCTACGCCAAGTCGTTCCCGGCCCTGTCGCAGGGCTTCGAGATCGAGACCGAGCTGACCGTGCACGCGCTCGAGCTGCGCATGCCCTACGCCGAGGAAGCCACCGCCTACAGCACGCGCCCCGAAGGCTCGCACAGCAAGCTCTCGACCTACCGCGACGGCTGGCGCATCCTGAAGACCATCGGCAAGCTGTTCGTCAGCGAGCGGCCGCTGCAGTTCTTCTCGATCGTCGCGGCCGTGCTCGCGATCGCTGCGCTCGCGCTGGCCCTGCCGCTGTTCATGACCTACGCCCACACCGGCCTGGTGCCGCGGCTGCCCACGGCGGTGCTCGCCACCGGCGCGATGCTGGCAGCGCTGCTGTCCTTCGTCTGCGGCGTGGTGATGCACACCGTCACGCTCGGCCGGCAGGAGGCCAAGCGGCTGCGCTACCTGGCGCAGCCCTGCGTGCGCGAGAGCTTGCGCAAGAGCCTGCGCGCGCACTGACGGCGGCGCGATGAAGATCGGGCGCGAGTTCCTCTCGTTCGCCGTGGCCGGCGTGATCGGCTTCGTGGTGGACGTGACGGTGCTCTACCTGCTGGCACCGCTCCTGGGGTGGTACGGCGCGCGCGTCGTGTCGTTCCTGGCCGCCGCCACCACCACCTGGCTCTACAACCGCCGCTACACCTTCGCGGCGAGCGCGGCCGGCGCCGCCACGGGGCGTTCGGTCTGGCGCGAATACCTGGGCTACCTCACGACCATGCTGGCCGGTGCCGTGCTGAACTACGGCACCTACGTGCTCACGCTGCACTGGGTGGAGGGGCGCTGGGCCGCCGCGCTCGGCGTGGCACTGGGCAGCATCGCGGGCCTGGGCGCCAACTTTCTCTCGGCGCGCTACCTGGTCTTCCGCTCGCATCGCAGCGGCGGCTGAGGCCGCCGCCGGGCGCGTTCACTCAGGTTCAGTGCCCGCCCGACACCACCACCGGGATCTCGGTGGCCGGCGGCGTGTTGCGGCTGCGGCCGCAGCGCACGAGGCCGTCGATCATCACCATGCCCACGCCCGGGATGTCGCCCAGCTGCACGCTTTCGAGCAGGCCCGGCGCGGGCGAATGCTGGGCGCGGTCCATGAACACGAAGTCGGCCGCGCGGCCCACTTCGATCAGGCCGCAGTTGAGCTTGCGGATCTTCGCCGTGTTGCCGGTCGCGAAGCAGAACACCAACTCGGCCGGGATGTTCGCGATCGACGACAGCATCGCCACCATGCGCAGGATGCCCAGCGGCTGCACGCCCGAGCCCGCGGGCCCGTCGGTACCCAGGATCACGCGGTGCGGGCACTTCAGTTCGAGGGCAGCCTTGGCCGCCGCAATCGCGACCTTCTCGTTGCCGTTGTGCACGATCTCGATGGCGCGCGTGCTCTTCTCGCACAGCTCGCACACATGTGCCTCGGGCAGCGAGGTGTGGCCGCCGTTGATGTGGCCGATGATGTCGGCATCGGCCTCGAGCACCACGTCCTTGTCGATCAGGCCCGAGCCCGGGATCGACGGGCCGCCCGTGTGGATCGTGCTCTGGATGCCGTACTTGCGTGCCCAGGCCACCATTTCCTTGGCCTCGTAGCCGGCCTTCACCGAGCCCAGGCCCACTTCGCCCAGCAGGCCCACGCCGGCTTCGGCGAGTTCCTTGAAGTCGCTCTCGACCATGCCCTTCTCGATGACGGGCGCGCCCGCCAGCACCTTCACGCCGCCAGGGCGGAAGTTGTCGAAGGCGCGCTGCGCGGTGATGGCCAGCGCCTTCAGGCCGACGATGTCCTTGGGGCGGCCGGGCAGGTGCACCTCGCCAGCGGAAATCATGGTGGTCACGCCGCCGTGCATGGTGGAGTCGATCCAGCCGATCTGGCCTTGGCGCGGCGTCCAGTCGCCGAACACCGGGTGCACGTGGCTGTCGATGAGGCCGGGGGCGACGCAGGTCTTGCGCGCGTCGATGACGGTGACGGCGCCTTCGAGGTCGCAGTCTTTCTCCTTGCCGACCGCCACGATCAGGCCGTCGTTCACCACCAGGGTGTCGGCGTCGAGGATGGGCTTGTCGATGTCGCCCGAGAGCAGCAGCCCGATGTTCTTTATGACGACCTTGCCCGACTTTGCGCCGGCTGCGATTTCTGCCATTTCGTTGTGTCCTCGTCGTGGGGTGGGGAAGGGGTGCGGTTGTCCGATACCTCGTCCGCGCGCACGGTGCGCAGCAGGGTCTCGATGACGAAATCTTCCCAGTGCGCGACGGCTTCCGGCGACTCCAGCGGCTCGCCGAGGAAGGCCGTGAGCGTGTGCCGGTTCGAGGTGTAGAAATAGCCGGTGGACGCGATCAGCAGGTAGATGTCGCGCGCCACGAGGTCGGTGCGGAACAGGCCCTGGGCCGCGCCGCTGGCAAGGATTTCCGAAATGATGGCCACCGCCCGCGACGAGTACTCGCGCGCCCGCAGCGACTTCGAGATGTGCCGGCCCTTGTGCAGGTTCTCGGTGTTCAGCAGCGTGACGAACTCGGGGTTCTTGCGGTAGTAGCCGAGCACGAAGCGGATGACTTCGGTGAGCGCTTCCACGGGCCGCGAGGCGTCGAGCGCAATGGCGGCCTCGGCATCGTCCATGCGCTGGTAGATGCCCTCGAGCACCGCGATGAACAGGCCCTCTTTGCTGCCGAAGTAGTAGTAGATCATCCGGTCGTACGACTTGGCGGCCTTGGAGATCTTCTCCACGCTGCCGCCGTCGTAGCCGTACTTGGCGAACACCTTGGTCGCCGCCTTGAGGATGCTGTCGCGCGTGGCCTGGGCCGCGGCCTCGCGCACGCCGGTGCGGCGCTGGGGCTTGGGCTTGCTGACGGAGCGGGAGTCGGCCATCGTGCGCGCAGCGCCTCTTCTATTGCTTACTTCTCGGCGAAGGCGCGTTCGACCACGAAGTCGCCGGGCGTCGAGGTGTTGCCTTCCTTGAAGCCGCGCTTTTCCAGGATGTGCTTCAGGTCGACCAGCAGGCCGGGGCTGCCGCACAGCATCACGCGGTCTTCCTCGACGTTCAGCGGGGGCAGGCCCAGGTCGTCGGTGAGCTTGTTGCTCTCGATCAGGTCGGTGACGCGGCCCTGGTTGCGGAACTCCTCGCGCGTGACCGTGGGGTAGTACAGCAGCTGCTTGGCGATCATCTCGCCCAGGATCTCGTGCTTGGGCAGGTGGTCGGTCACGAGGTCGTGGTAGGCCAGCTCGTCGACCTGGCGCACGCCGTGCACCAGGATGACCTGCTCGAACTTCTCGTAGGTGTCGGGGTCGCGGATGATGCTCATGAACGGCGCCAGGCCGGTGCCCGTGCCGAACAGGTACAGGCGCTTGGCCGGCAGCGTGTAGTCGATGAGCAGCGTGCCCGTGGGCTTGCGGCCCACGATCACGGTGTCGCCCACCTGGATGTGCTGCAGCTTCGAGGTGAGCGGGCCGTCTTCCACCTTGATGCTCAGGAACTCCAGGTGCTCCTCGTAGTTGGGGCTCACGATGCTGTAGGCGCGCAGCAGGGGCTTGTTGTTGACCTTCAGGCCGATCATCGTGAAATGACCGTTCGAGAAGCGCAGCGCCGGGTCGCGCGTGGTGGTGAAGGTGAACAGGCGGTCGGTCCAGTGGTGGACGCTCAGGACGCGTTCTTCGCTGAATGCACTCATACAGAACTCAAGTGTTGGTTGAAGACAGAAAAGGGTGGCTGAGCCGAAATGCACGCCTTTGGGGCGTCCGCCATCGGCCGGCTAGCAACCCTCCATTGTCGTTGGTCGGAAAAACCCCGATGAACACCGCGAGAAAACACCATTGCAAGCATCGGGCCTGTTTGCTACATTGACCTTTGATGTAGTGAACGCAACATGAAAGTGTAGGGGATGCTACACAAACGAAAGCCGCCGCACAAGCACCTGCACGGCACGTTTGTTGCAAACCTCCGGAGCCTGAAGACCCGCTCCGACAGCACCACACCACGAGATCGCCCCGATGACTGAACACACCAAGACAGACGGATTGCCCGGCATCGACATGCCCCTGGTCGCGCAGGCCGGCGGCGCCGCCTTCGGCAAGGCGCCGCCGCGCAACGAGAAGATGAGCACCGCCAAGGTCGAGTGCAACGCCTGCCCGGTGCTGTGCCAGATCTCCGACGGCCGCACCGGTGCCTGCGACCGCTACGCCAACCGCCAGGGCGTGCTGGTGCGCGTCGACCCGGTGGTGCTGCTGCGCCGCACGCTCGCCAGCGAACAGCCGGCGCTCGTGCCCTTCGACCGGCCCGGTGCCGACGCGGCAGAGGCCCATGCTGCGCCCGACTGGAACGGCGACCTGCTGCACGCCGACGAGGTTTTCGTCACCGGCGTGGGCTCGTCCACCACGTATCCCGACTACAAGCCCGCGCCCTTCATCGTGGCTTCGAAAGCCCAGGGCGTCGACATGGTCACCGTCGTCACCGAAGGCATCTTCAGCTACTGCAGCTTCAAGGTGAAGATCGACACCGACCGCTTCCTGGGCGCCGAGCAGGCCAACGTGCGCTACAAGGGCGAGGTCGTGGGCCATGTCACCACGGCCGAGTACGGCTCGCAGATGCTGTCGCTGGGCGGCGTGCACCACCTCACGGGCGGCAGCAAGAAGGAAGGCCGCATGACGGCCGAGCTCATGCAGCTGCTGGGCAACAAGCAGGCGGTCGAATGCACCATCGACGGCGGCGTCAGCCTCGTCATCCAGGCCGGCAAGGCGCCCATCGTCAACGGCGTGGAAGAGCAGCGCATGCGCGTGGGCTGCGGCTCGGCGGCCGTGGGTATCTTCGCGCGCCAGTTCGCCGGCGTGGCCGACGAGGTGGTGGTGGTCGACGACCACATCACCGGCGTGCTCACCGAGCACCAGGCCGGCCGCTGCCTCGACATGACGCCCTCGGGCATCCAGATGCTGGGTCGCAAGTCGACACCCGGGCGCTACTTCCAGGTCGCGAACCCGGGCAACGGCTGGGGCGGCACCGACATCGCCGACCCGCTGGCGATCATCGAGGGCTGGGAAGAGGGCGTGGCCCGCCCCGGCCTGCGCCTGCTCATGACCTCCACCACCGGCGAACACGCGCAGTGGTACGTGCTCGACGACGCGCTGAAGCCCGTCGAAAAGGAGATGCCGCCCGAAGTGCGCCGCATCGTCGATCGCATCGGCGAGAACTGCGAGCCTTCGCTGTGCACCGTGCTGTTCCTCGGCGGCGCCGGCGGCAGCCTGCGCGCGGGCGTCACCGAAAACCCCGTGCTGCTCACGCGGGCCATCAAGCGTGCGCTGGTCAACGTCACCTGCGGCGGCGCGCCGGCCTATGTATGGCCCGGCGGCGGCATCACCGTGATGGCCGACGTCATGCGCATGCCCGACAACAGCTTCGGCACCGTGCCCACGCCGGCCATCGTCGCGCCCATCGAGTTCAGCATGCGGCGCGCCGACTACGAGGCGCTCGGCGGGCACGTCGAACACATCTTCCCGCTCGAACAGGCGCTCGCGCGCGGTGCGTGGCAGGAAGACGGCGCACCGCTGGCGCGCCAATGGCTCGTCATCGACGATGCCAATCCGTGGCCGCTCGGCCATGCCCCGATGCTGGGCTGACACCATGTCCGCCCAACGCACGGCGCTCGACGCGGGCCGCTGGCATTTCAACCACGGCCCGATCGACATCGTGGCCGAAGCGCACGGCGACCCGTACGCCGTCGCCGCCGCGCACGACGCGGCCTGGGCGCGCTTCGGCCATGTGCTCGACGAACTCGTGCGCGAGCTGCCGCAGCTGCGCCTGCCCGTGGCCGCGCGCCAGCGCCCGCGCGGCGTGGTGGCGCGCCGCATGTGGGACGCCTGCGATGCCTTCTCGCCGCTGTTCCTCACGCCCATGGCGGCCGTGGCCGGCAGCGTGGCGCAGGAACTCATCGCCTTCTACGACCGGCCCGGCATCGAGCGCGCCTGGGTCAACAACGGCGGCGACATCGCACTGCACCTCGCGCCCGGCCACACGGCGCGCGTGGGCTTGTTTGCCGATCTCGCGCGCTTCGACTGGCGCGACAGCGGCATGCTGACCACCGACGGCCAGTTCGAGCTGCACGCTGACCAGCCCGTGCGCGGCGTCGCCACCAGCGGCTGGCGCGGGCGCAGTTTCTCGCTGGGCATCGCCGACAGCGTGACGGTGTTGGCCGCCACCGCGGCGCAGGCCGACGCCGCCGCCACCGTGATCGCCAACGCCGTCGACGTGGCCGACGCCGCCATCCAACGCCTGCCCGCCAGCGCCTGCAAGGACGACAGCGACCTCGGCGACACCCTCGTCACCGTCGACGTGCCGCCGCTGGCGCCCGCGCAGGTGCACCATGCACTCGATGCGGGCGCGGCGTGCGCCCGCGTGCTGCAGAAAAGGGGGCTCGTGTGGGCCGTTCTGCTCGTTTGCCAGGGGCAGTGGCGGCGGGTGGAACCCTTATGCTCGAAGTCGCTGGACATCGCGCTGCCCGAAGCAGTTGGTTCAGTATTTGCTTAACGAAAAGCAAGGTTCTTTTTCATGATCGAAATCCGTCGCGTCTTCACCCATGTCGAGCACATCCACCACGAGTTCGGCCCGCGTGCCGAAACCCCGCTGGTGCGCGGTGCCATCGGCGCGGTGCTGACCAATCCTTTCGCGGGCCGCTACGAGCCCGACATCCTGCCGATGATGGCGCTGCTCGACCCCGTGGGCGTCGACATGGCGCACCAGCTGCACGCTGCCATGGACGTGCCGCTGGAGCAGATCGCCACCTACGGCAAGGGCGCCATCGTCGGCGCCGACGGCGAGCTGGAGCACGGCGCGCTGTGGCATGTGCCCGGCGGCTACGCGATGCGCGAGCTGCTCGGCTGGAAGGGCAGCCGCGCCGCCTACACCGCGGGCAAGGCCGAGGAGAAAACCGGCCAGCCCGGCAACGCGCTGTCGATCGTGCCCTCGACCAAGAAGGTCGGTCCGCCCGGCGCCGCGCTCGACGTGCCGCTCACCAACATCAACGCCAGCTACGTGCGTGGCCAGTTCGACGCCATCGAGGTGCGCGTGCCCGGCGCGCCGATGGCCGACGAGATCGTCTTCATCCTCGCGATGAGCACCGGCTACCGCGTGCATGCGCGCGTCGGCGGCCTGCTTGCCAAGGACATCAGCAAGTGGGACGGCCTGCGCTGACCGCACAAGACAAGAGACAAGACAACAAGGAACACACAGACATGACCGCCAACATCCGCAAGCTCGTCATTCAAGTGGACGAAACCCGCAAGGAAATGGGGCAAGACGTGACGCCGCCCACGCGCCGCGCCGTCGCCATCGCCGTCATCGAGAACCCCTACGCCGGCCGCTACAGCGAGAACCTCGACGAACTCATCGCCATCGGCGAAGAGCTCGGCGCGCTGCTGGGCCAGAAGGCCGTGAAGGCGCTGGGCATCGAGCCTGGCCAGGCGCAGAGCTACGGCAAGGCTGCCATCGTCGGCGAGCGCGGCGAGCTGGAGCATGCTGCCGCCATCCTGCATCCCAAGCTGGGCGCGCCGCTGCGCCTGGCGGTCGAGAAGGGTGCGGCGCTCGTGCCCTCGGCCAAGAAGCAGGGCACGCTGGGCACGGCCATCGACGTGCCGCTGGGCCACAAGGACGCCGCCTTCGTGCGCAGCCACTTCGACGCCGTCGAGGCCCGCGTGGCCGACGCGCCGCGCGCCAACGAGATCGTTGTGGCCGTGGCCGTCACCGACAGCGGCCGCCCGCTGCCGCGCGTCGGCGGCCTGCAGGTCAGTGAAATCAAGGGCGAAGACGGTCTTCGCTGACCTGTCATTGCATCGTCACCCGCATCGTGTTTTCTGTTCGAACTTCTAGGAGCTTCCCGATGAATCCATTGCGCCTTGCCTTCTGCGCCGCTTCCGTCGTCACGCTGGCCACCGCCCTCGTCCCCGCGCATGCGCAGGGCGTGATCAAGATCGGCGAAATCAACAGCTACAAGGCGCAGCCCGCCTTCCTCGAGCCCTACAAGAAGGGCATGGAACTGGCGGTCGACGAGATCAACGCCAAGGGCGGCGTCAACGGCAAGAAGCTGGAGCTCATCAGCCGCGACGACAACGCCAACCCCGGCGACGCCGTGCGCGTGGCCGAAGAGCTCATCTCGCGCGAGAAGGTCGACGTGCTGGCCGGGGCCTTCCTGTCGAACACCGGCCTGGCGCTGACCGACTTCGCCAAGCAGAAGAAGTTCTTCTACCTCGCCGCCGAGCCGCTCACCGACAAGATCGTCTGGAGCAACGGCAACAAGTACACCTACCGCCTGCGCCCCTCGACCTACATGCAGGTCGCGATGCTGGTGCCCGAGGCCGCCAAGCTCAAGAAGAAGCGCTGGGCCATCGTGTACCCCAACTACGAGTACGGCCAGTCGTCGGTCGCCACCTTCAAGACGCTGCTCAAGGCGATCCAGCCCGACGTCGAGTTCGTCGCCGAGCAGGCGCCGCCGCTGGGCAAGGTCGATGCGGGCAGCGTGGTGCAGGCCCTGGCCGATGCCAAGCCCGACGCCATCTTCAACGTGCTGTTCGGCGCCGACCTGTCCAAGTTCGTGCGCGAAGGCAACACGCGCGGCCTGTTCAAGGACCGTGAGGTGGTGAGCGTGCTGACCGGCGAGCCCGAGTACCTCGACCCGCTGAAGGACGAGGCGCCCAACGGCTGGGTCGTCACCGGCTACCCCTGGTACGGCGTGAAGACCGCCGAGCACAAGGCCTTCAACGACGCCTACCAGGCCAAGTTCAAGGACTACCCGCGCCTGGGCTCGGTGGTGGGCTACAGCGCCATCTACTCGATCGCCGCCGGCGTGAAGAAGGCCGGCAGCACCGACACCGAGAAGCTCGTGGCCGCCTTCAAGGGCCTGCAGGTCGACACGCCCTTCGGCAAGATCAGCTACCGCGCGCAGGACAACCAGTCCACCATGGGCGCGTACGTCGGCAAGACCAAGAACGACGGCGGCAAGGGCGTGATGGTCGACTACGTGTACCTCGACGGTGCCAAGTTCCAGCCCACCGACGACGAAGTGAAAAAGATGCGCCCTGCGGACTGACCGCACGGCTCCTGCAACGCGTCCGCCGCCGCTTCTTGAGCGCGGCGGGGCGCGGTGTCTCCAGTTTCCTCAGGGTCCCTCATGAGCTTTTCAGGCTTCGTTGTTCAGTTGCTCAACGGGTTGGCCGGCGCGTCTTCGCTGTTTCTGGTGGCGGCCGGCCTCTCGTTGATCTTCGGCGTGACGCGCATCGTCAACTTCGCCCATGGATCTTTTTTCATGGTGGGCATCTACGTCGCGTACACGCTGGTCGAGAAGCTCGGCCCGAGCGTGGGCTTCTGGCCGGCGCTGTTGATCGCCGCGCTCGCGGTGGGCGTGCTGGGTGCGCTCATCGAGGTGCTGCTGCTGCGCCGCATCTACAAGGCGCCCGAGCTGTTCCAGCTCCTGGCCACCTTCGCGCTGGTGCTGGTCATCAAGGACGCGGTGCTGTGGCTCTGGGGGCCTGACGAACTGCTCGGCCCGCGCGCGCCGGGCCTGAAGGGCTCGGTCGAAATCCTCGGTCGCCAGTTTCCTTCCTACGACCTGTTCCTGATCGTCGTCGGCCCGCTGGTGCTCGGCCTCGTGTGGCTGCTGCTCACGCGCACGCGCTTCGGCACGCTGGTGCGCGCCGCCACGCAAGACCGCGAGATGGTCAGCGCGCTGGGCGTCAACCAGGCCTGGCTCTTCACCGCCGTGTTCGCGCTCGGCGCGCTGCTCGCGGGCCTGGGCGGGGCGCTGCAACTGCCGCGCGAACCCGCCACGCTCGAGATGGACCTGAACACCATCGGCGCCGCCTTCGTCGTCGTGGTGGTCGGCGGCATGGGCTCGCTGCCCGGCGCCTACGTGGCCGCGCTGCTCATCGCCGAGATCAAGGCCGTGTGCATCTGGCTGGGCGTGGTGCAGATCTTCGGCATCGACGTGTCGTTCTCCAAGCTCACGCTGATGGTCGACTTCCTCGTGATGGCCATCGTGCTGGTGTGGCGTCCCTGGGGCCTGTTCGGCCGGCCGCAGGCGCCGAGCCGCTACGTCGGCATGCAGGAAGAGCCGCTGCGCCGCCCGAGCACCGCCTACATCGTGGCCGCCGCCGGGCTGGCGCTGGTGCTGGCCGCGCTGCCGCTGCTGACGGCCGGCTCGCCCTACACCACGGTGCTGATGATCGACCTGCTGATCGCCGCGCTGTTCGCCACCAGCCTGCACTTCATCATGGGGCCGGCGGGCATGCACTCCTTCGGCCACGCCGCCTACTTCGGCCTCGGGGCCTACGGCGCGGCGCTGCTGGTGCGCGCGCTGCACCTGCCGATGGAACTGGCGCTGGTGGTCGCGCCGCTGGTGGCCGCGCTCGGCGCCTTCGTCTACGGCTGGTTCGCCGTGCGGCTGTCGGGCGTGTACCTGGCGATGCTCACGCTGGCCTTCGCGCAGATCACGTGGGCCGTCACCTACCAGTGGGACAGCTTCACGGGCGGCAGCAACGGCCTGACCGGCGTGTGGCCCTCGGAGTGGCTGTCGAACAAGCAGGTGTACTACTGGCTCACGCTGGTGCTCGTGGGCGCGGGCGTGTGGTGGCTGCGCCGCGTGCTGTTCTCGCCCTTCGGCTATGCGCTGCGCGCGGGCCGCGACTCGGTGCTGCGCGCCGACGCCATCGGCATCGACGTCAAGCGCATGCAGTGGGCGGCCTTCGTCATCGCCGGCACCGTGGCGGGCCTGGCCGGCGCGCTCTATGCGTTCTCCAAGGGCAGCATCTCGCCGGAAAGCCTGTCGGTCGGCAAGTCGGTCGACGGCCTCGTGATGGTGCTGCTGGGCGGCATCCAGACCCTGGCGGGCCCCGTGGTCGGCGCCGTCACCTTCACCTGGCTGCACGACACCGTGGCACGCAACACCGACTACTGGCGCGCGATGCTCGGCGCCATCATCCTGATCCTGGTGCTCTTGTTCCCGCAGGGCATTGCCGGGTCGATCAAGCAGCTCGTCGATCGCTGGCGTGCACCGAAGCATGATGAAGCAGACGCCAAGCTCAAGGAGGTGAAGGCATGAGCCTCCTCAAAGTCACCAACCTCGGCAAGTCTTTCGGCGGCGTGAAGGCCGTCGACGGCATCAGCTTCGAGCTGCCGCCCGGCGAACTGCTGGCGCTCATCGGCCCCAACGGCGCCGGCAAGTCGACCACCTTCAACATGGTCAACGGCCAGCTCAAGGCCGACCAGGGCTCGATCACGCTCGACGGCCACGAACTCGTGGGCCGCAAGCCGCGCGAGATCTGGCGCAAGGGCGTGGGCCGCACCTTCCAGATCGCCGAAACCTTCGCCTCGCTCACGGTCGTCGAGAACGTGCAGATGGCGCTGCTCTCGCACGACCACAAGCTGTTCTCGATGTGGCGCCGCGCGGCCGACCACAAGCGCGACGAAGCACTGGCGCTGCTCGACCAGGTCGGCATGAAGGCGCAGGCCGACCGGCCCTGCAGCGTGCTGGCCTACGGCGACGTGAAGCGCGTCGAACTCGCCATCGCCATGGCCAACTCGCCCAAGCTGCTGCTCATGGACGAGCCCACCGCCGGCATGGCGCCCCAGGAGCGCAACTCGCTCATGGCGCTCACCAAGGACCTCGTCATCCAGCGCGGCATGGCCGTGCTCTTCACCGAGCACAGCATGGACGTGGTGTTCGCGTATGCCGACCGCATGATCGTGCTGGCGCGCGGGCGCCTCATCGCGCAGGGCAAGCCGCTCGAAATTCGCGACCACCCGAAGGTGCAGGAGGTGTACTTCGGCAGCGGCAAGACCTTCGAGAAGATTGCAGAGAAAGCCGCAGCGCTGGGAGTCACCGCATGAGCACGCACGAACCTCTTCTGGAAGCCAAGGCCTTGTGCGCCTGGTACGGCGCCGCGCAGATCCTCTACGACGTCGACCTCGAAGTGCGGCGCGGTGAAGTCGTCGCGCTCATGGGCCGCAACGGCGCCGGCAAGTCGACCACGCTCAAGACGCTGATCGGCATGCTCACCAAGCGCCGCGGCGCCGTGCGCTTCCTGGGCCACGACATTTCCAAGAGCGAGCCGCACCACGCGGCGCGCCTGGGCCTGGGCTTCGTTCCCGAAGACCGGCGCGTGTTCACCGACCTCACGGTGATGGAGAACCTCGAGGTCGGCAAGCAGCCCGCGCGCCAGTGGGCCGACGGCACGGCCGCGCCGCTGTGGACGCCCGAGCGCCTGTTCCAGCTGTTTCCCAACCTCGGCGAAATGCCCAACCGCCCCGGTGGCCGCATGAGCGGCGGCGAGCAGCAGATGCTCACCGTCGCGCGCACGCTGATGGGCAACCCGTACCTCGTGCTGCTCGACGAACCCTCCGAGGGCGTGGCCCCGGTCATCGTCGAGCAGATGGCCAACATGATCCTCGAGCTCAAGGCGCAGGGCGTGAGCATCCTGCTGTCGGAGCAGAACATGCACTTCGCTGAGCTGGTCTCCGACCGCGCCTACGTGCTCGAGAAGGGGCAGATCCGCTATCACGCGACGATGGCCGAGTTGGCGGCCAACGAAGAAGTGCGCAGGGCCTACCTCAGCGTCTGACCGTTTCCTTTCCTCAACCACCGGAGTCCACACCATGCATCGCAGAACCGTCCTGAAGTCCGCCGCTGCCCTGGGGCTCGCCGGCAGCCTCGGCAGTTTCGGCCTCTCCGCTTTCGCGGCCGGCAAGATCAAGCCCGGTGGCAAGGCCGCGCTGATCGTGGTCGATGTGCAGAACTGTTTTCTCGACGGTGGCACGCTCGCGGTGAAGGGCGGCAACGAGGTGATCCCGGTCATCAACGCGCTGGCGCCCGCGTTCCAGAACATCGTCGTCACGCAGGACTGGCACACGGCGGGCCATGCCTCGTTCGCCAGCACCTACAGCGGCAAGAAGCCTTTCGAGACCACGAAGCTCAACTACGGCACGCAGGTGCTGTGGCCCGACCACTGCGTGCAGGGCACCGACGATGCGGCGCTCGGCAAGGAGCTGAAAGTGCCGACCGCGCAGCTCATCATCCGCAAGGGCTTCCACAAGGACATGGACAGCTACTCGGCCTTCGAAGAGGCCGACCACAAGACGGCCACCGGCCTGGCCGGCTACCTCAAGGCGCGCGGCATCAAGACCGTGTTCGTCACCGGCCTGGCCACCGACTTCTGCGTGGCCTGGACCGCGATGGACGCACGCAAGGCCGGCTTCGAGGCCTACGTGATCGAAGACGCCACGCGCGGCATCGACCTCAACGGCTCGCTGGCCGCCGCCTGGAAGCAGATGACGGCCAAGGGCGTCAAGCGCATCCAGTCCGGCGACATCCAGGCCGGCTGACGACGACGAAGTCCGCGGCGCCGCCGCGGCAACACCCCTCCGACGACAACAACAAAGAGACAGACGACGCATGAAGCTTTCGATTTCAAGGCGCACCCTGGTGGCGGGCGGCGCGGCCCTGGCCCTCGGCCCCGGTCTGCTGCGGCCGGCGCGCGCGGACAACGGCGTGACGGACAGCACCATCCGCATCGGCCAGTCGGCCGTGTTCAGCGGCCCGGCGAAAGACTTCGGCGTCGACTACCGTGCGGGCATCCAGCTGTACTTCGACCGCGTCAACAAGTCGGGCGGCATCCACGGCCGCAAGATCGAACTCGTGACCTACGACGACGCCTACGAACCCGCGAAGACGGCCGTCAACACCGCCAAGCTGATCGACGAGGACAAGGTCTTCGCGCTCACCGGTTATGTCGCCACGGGCAACCTTGCGGCAGCGATGCCGCTGGCCGAGAAGGCCGGCGTGCCGATGTTCGCGCCGCTGGTGGGCACCACGTCGTTTCGCACCAAGACCAACCGCTACCTGTTCCACGTGCGCGCGGGCTACGACCTGGAGCTGCGCAAGATCATCAGCCACCTCTCGACGCTGGGCATCCAGTCGATCGCCGTGGTCTACCAGGACAGTGCCTTCGGCAAGTCGAACCTCGCCACCTGCGAGCAGCTGGCCGCCGAATACAAGGTGAAGGTGGTGCAGACGCTGCCCATGGCCATCGCGGCCGAAGACGCCAAGCAGGTGATCGGCGGGCTCGCCGAAGGCCGCCCCGGCGCCGTCGTGATGATCATGGCCGGGCGCATGACCGAGGTCTTCATCCGCGACTACCGCGCGAGCGGCGCGGCCGCACCGCTGTACACGCTGTCGGTCGGCATCACCGATGCGGCGGGTTCGGCCAAGCGGCTCGAAGGCAAGCTCGCCGGGCTGGTCACGGCCAGCATCGTGCCGCCGCCCGGTGCGCAGCGCGTGCCCATCGTGGCCGACTACCAGCGCGACCGCGCCGAGTTCGGCGGCCAGAAGATCGACAGCTACACCGCGCTGGAGGGCTACATCGTCGCGCGCGTGATGGCCGAGGGCCTGCGCCGCGCGGGCAAGGCGCTCACGCGCGACAGCTTCATCGCCGGGCTCGAGAGCATCGGCAGCACGCGCTTCGGCGACTTCCCCGTCGACTACAGCGCGAAGAACCACAACGGCTCGACCTTCGTGGACCTGGAGATGTACACCCGTGACGGCCAGTTGCGGCGCTGAGCCGCTGCACCTGCAGGTCAACGGCCGGGCCCACGCGCTCGCCGGCGTGCCGCGCGAAGCCACGCTGCTGCACCTGCTGCGCAACGACCTGGGGCTCAACGGGCCGAAGTACGGCTGCGGGCTCGGGCAGTGCGGCGCATGCACGGTGCATGTCGACGGCGTGGCCGCGCGGTCCTGCGTGATTCCGGCGCACGGCGTGGCGGGGCGCAGCATCACCACGCTCGAAGGCCTGGGCATGCGCGGGCGCTGGCATCCGGTGCAGGCCGCCTTCGAAGACGCGCAGGCCGCGCAGTGCGGCTACTGCCTCAACGGCATGGTGATGCAGGCCGCGGCGCTGCTGGCGCGCGACCCCGATGCGAGCGAGGCGCGCATCCGCAGCGAGCTTTCGGGCAACCTGTGCCGCTGCGGCACGCACATCGAGATCCTCGACGCCGTGCAGCGCGCCGCCGTGCGCCTGCGTGCGGCCCCGCCGGACGCCCCCGCCGCATGACGCGCCGCGCCGACCTGCCGCAGACGCGCGCGGAATTCCTCGCCGCCGACGGCGTGCTGCTGGTGGTGCGCGAGGCGCCGCCCCCGCCGCCGCCCGCCAAGGGCCAGCCCGCCTTCATCGCCAGCCACCCCAGCGAAGGCGACGAGGTGCTGCTCGCACTGTGGGACGACGGCAGCGTCTCCGCGCTCAACGGCCACGTCGACCTGGGCACCGGCATCCAGACCGCGCTCGCGCAGATCGTGGCCGAGGAGCTCGACCTCGGCATGCCCTGCGTGCGCATGATGCTCGGCGACACCGCGCGCGTGCCCAACCAGGGCGCGACCATCGCGAGCGCGTCGATCCAGATCCACGCGCAGCCGCTGCGGCTGGCCGCGGCGCAGGCACGCGCCTGGCTGCTGGCGCGCGCGGCCGAACGGCTGGGCGTGGCCGTCGATGCGCTGCAGGTGCGCAACGGCGTGGTGCGCGTGGCCGAGGCGCCGGACCGTCACCTCAACTACGCGGACCTCGTGGCGCACCAGCGCACGGTGCTGCGGCTCGATCTCGACGCGACACCCAAGAACCCGGCCGACTACCGCCTCGTCGGCACGCGCCAGGCGCGCGTCGACATCCCGGCCAAGCTCGCGGGCGACCTCGTGTTCGTGCACGACATGCGCGTGCCCGGCATGCTGCACGGCCGCGTGGTGCGCCCGCCGTATGCGGGCGCGGACCACGGCGAGTTCATCGGCAACACGCTCGAAGCGGTCGACGAAGCGTCGATCGCCCACATCCCCGGCATCCGCGCCGTGGTCGTGGTGCGCGACTTCGTCGGCATCGTCGCCGAGCGCGAGGAGCACGCCGAACAGGCGATGCGCGAGCTGCGCGTGACCTGGAAACCCTGGCCCGGCATGCCCGACCTGCGCGACGTGGCGCAGGCCCTGCGCGACAACCCGTCGACGCAGCGCTTGCTGGTCGACGAAGGCGATGTCGACGGCGCCATGGCCGCCGCCGCGCAGCCGATGCAGCGCACCTACGTGTGGCCCTACCAGATGCATGCGTCCATCGGCCCCTCGTGCGCGCTGGCCGAGTGGCAACCCGCCGACGGCAGCGGCATGCAGCTGCGCTGCTGGGCCGGCTCGCAGAACCCGCACGTGCTGCGCGCCGATCTCGCGAAGCTCATGGGCGTGGACGACGTGCAGGTCGACGTGGTGCGCATGGAGGCCGCGGGCTGCTACGGCCGCAACGGCGCCGACGACGTGGCGGCCGATGCCGCGTTGCTCGCGCGCGCCGTGGGTGCGCCGGTGCGCGTGCAGCTCTCGCGCGAGCAGGAGCATGCGTGGGAGCCCAAGGGCGCCGCGCAGCTCATGGAGATCGACGGCGGGCTCATGGCCGACGGCCGCGTCGCGGCCTACGACTTCGAAACCTCCTATCCGTCGAACGGTGCGCCCACGCTGGCGCTGCTGCTCACGCGCACGGTCGAGCCCGTGGCGCAGGCCTACGAGATGGGCGACCGCACCGCGCGCCCACCGTACAGCTACGACAACCTGCGCGTGAAGGTCAACGACATGGCGCCGATCGTGCGCGCCTCGTGGCTGCGCGGCGTGTCGGCGCTGCCGAGTTCGTTCGCGCACGAGTCGTACATCGACGAGCTGGCCACGGCGGCGGGTGTCGACCCCGTGCAGTTCCGCCTGCGGCACCTGGACGATCCGCGCGCGGTCGAGCTCGTGCAGGCCACCGCGCAGACGGCCGGCTGGCGCATGCGCACCGGGCCGCAGGAGAACGCCGACGGCGGGCTGGGCGAAGGCGGCGACATCCTCTTCGGCCAGGGCTTCGCGTACGCGCGCTACATCCACAGCAAGTGGCCGGGCTTCGGCGCGGCGTGGGCCGCGTGGGTGGCCGATGTCGAGGTCAACCAGAAGACCGGCGAGGTGCATGTGCGCCGCGTGGTGGTGGGGCACGACGCGGGGCTGCTGGTCAACCCGGCGGGCGTCGAGCACCAGGTGCACGGCAACGTGATCCAGACCACGAGCCGCGCGCTCAAGGAGCAGGTGCAGTTCGCGCCGCAGCAGGGTGCTGCTGCTGGCGGTGCGCAGTTGCCGGGCGTGTTGCCTTGGGGCGTGGTCGCGAGCCGCGAGTGGGGCAGCTACCCGATCCTCAATTTCCGCGACGTGCCGGTGATCGAGGTGATGCACATGCCGCGCCCCGGCGAGCCGTCGCTGGGTGCGGGCGAGTCGTCGTCGGTGCCGGGCACGGCGGCGATCGCGAATGCGATCTTCGATGCGACGGGCGTGCGCTTCCGCTCGCCGCCGTTCACGCCGGAGACGGTGCTGGCGGAGTTGAATCGGGGTTCGCTGCCACCGCCGCCGGGCCAGGGCGATGGCCACGCGAAGGGCGATGCCGCCGGACCCTCTCCCGCACCTGCCTCAGGCGCAGGCGTGCGGGACGCCCTGTGGCCGCGTCGCAAGGGCCTGTGGGCCACCGGCGCCGCGCTCTTCATCGGCGGCCTGGGCGTCATCGCCGGCCTGCTCGGCTGGCGTTCCGCCATCGCGCCCGTGTCGCTCAGCGCGCCGGTCTACAGCGAGTCCACCATCGAGCGCGGCCGCGTGCTCGCCGCACTCGGCGATTGCGCCGTGTGCCACACCGCGCCCGGCGGCGAACCCAACGCCGGTGGCCGCGCGATGGACACGCCCTTCGGCACGCTCTACACCACCAACCTCACGCCCGATGCCGAGACGGGCCTGGGCCGCTGGTCGTTCAGCGCCTTCCAGCGCGCGATGCGCGAAGGCGTCTCGCGCGACGGCCACCACCTGTACCCCGCGTTCCCCTACACCGCCTTCGCGAAGGCCAGCGACGACGACCTGCAGGCGCTCTACGCGTACTTCATGGCGATGCCGGCGGTGCGTGCGCCAACGCCCAAGTCCGAACTCAAGTTCCCGTTCAACCTGCGCCCGCTGATGGCCGGCTGGAACGCGCTGTTCCACGACCCCGCGCCGCTTCCGCCCGTGCCCACGCAGAGCGCCGAATGGAACCGCGGCGCCTACCTCGTCAACGGCCTGGGCCATTGCGGCGCCTGCCACACGCCGCGCAACGCGCTCGGCGCGGAGCAGGGCGGCAGCGCGTTCCTCTCGGGCGCGATGGTCGATGGCTGGGAGGCGCCCGCGCTCACGCAGCTGTCGAAGGCCGCCGTGCCGTGGGACACCGACGCGCTCTACCGCTACCTGCGCAACGGCCACTCGCCGCGCCACGGCATCGCGGGCGGCCCGATGGCCGAGGTGGTGCGCGAACTCGCGCAGGTGCCCGACGCCGACGTGCGCGCCATGGCCGTCTACCTCGGCTCGTTCAACCCCGCGCCGGTCGCGCAACCGCAAGCGCTTGCGCAGCAGGCCATCGACAACGCCGCGCGCACGCAAGGCCAGCTGCTCGGCCCCGCGCAGCGCATGTTCGACAGCGCCTGCGCGTCATGCCACCACGACGGCGACGGCCCCACGCTGCTGGGCGTGAACACGCCGCTCGCACTCAACAGCAGCCTCACGAGCACACGGCCCGACAACCTGCTGCGCACCATCCTCGACGGCGTGCGCGCACCCGCGCACCGCGACATCGGCTTCATGCCCGCGTTCCGCGAGGCGCTCGACGACCGCCAGATCGCCGACCTCGCCGGCTACATGCGCGCACGTTTCGCACCGCAGGAAGCGCCGTGGACGAACCTGCCCGCCGAGGTGGCGCGCGTGCGAGCCACGCCGGGCCACTGACCCGCGGCGGGCGTGGCCGCAGGCCCGCGGCTACGATGGCGCGCAGACCTTATTCACGGAGACACCCCACCATGCCTTTGGACCTTTCGATCGCTTCCAGCCTGCCCCGCGACGCCGAGCGCGCCACCCTTGTCGGCCGTCTCTGGCAACCCGGCGTGGGCCCGGTGCTGGTGGCCGTGCAGGGCGATGGCCTGCACGACCTGTCAAAGCTCGCGCCCACCATGAGCGACCTGCTCGAAGGCAAGGGCTCGCCGGCCGAAGCCGTGCGCGCTGCACTGCAGAGTGGCACCGCGCCGCGCATCGCCGCGCTCGATGCCGTGCTCGCCAACAGCGACGAAAGCACGCGCGACAGCAACCAGGCCTGGCTGCTCGCCCCTTGCGACCTGCAGGTCGTGAAGGCCAGCGGCGTGACCTTCGTGGCCAGCCTGCTCGAACGCGTGATCGAAGAGCAGGCGCGCGGCGATGCCTCACGCGCCGAAGCCACGCGCGCGGCCATCGGCGATGTGCTCGGCGACAACCTCGCCGACATCGTGCCGGGCTCGCCCGAAGCCATGAAGGTGAAGGACGTGCTCATCGCGCAAGGCATGTGGTCGCAGTACCTCGAGGTCGGCATCGGCCCCGACGCCGAGGTCTTCACCAAGGCACCGGTGCTTGCGGCCGTGGGCACGGGCGCCGACGTGGGCATCCACGCGGACTCGGCCTGGAACAACCCTGAGCCCGAGGTCGTGCTCGCAGTGAACAGCCGCGGCGAGACGCTCGGCGCCGCGCTCGGCAACGACGTCAACCTGCGCGACTTCGAAGGCCGCAGCGCACTGCTGCTGGGCAAGGCGAAGGACAACAACGCCTCGTGCGCCATCGGGCCGTTCATCCGTCTGTTCGATGCGCACTTCGGCATCGCCGATGTGCGTCGCATCACGGTCGCGTTGAACGTGACGGGCCCTGAAGGCTTCACGCTCGAAGGGTCGAGCTCGCTCGCGAAGATCAGCCGCGATCCACTCGACCTCGTGGCGCAGACACTCAACCGCCACCACGCCTACCCAGACGGTTTCATGTTGTTTCTGGGCACGATGTTCGCGCCGACACAAGACCGTCACGGACCGGGGCAAGGATTCACGCATGTCGTGGGCGACCATGTGCGCATCGCGGCCCCTGAATTGGGTGCGTTGAACAACCGCGTGGTGCATGCAGACCAGGCGCCGCGGTGGTCTTTCGGCCTCGGTGCGTTGATGCGCAACCTCGCGTCGCGTCGGCTGCTGTAGCCCGTACTTCTGCACTTTAAAAGCAGATGTACTCCTTTGGAATTCAGAGGCTGCACTTTGCATTCTGTTGCGGTTGACCATGCCTCTTCTTACCCTCAAGATGACTACCATCGCGAGTGGATAAATCAAGGGAGTCGTGGTTGCTGCCGAATGAGATCGATCTGTTGCAGACGCCCGTCGAGGGCCCGCTTCCCTGTGGTGAAGATCTGGAATACGACGCCGATTTCATGGCGCTCCAACAGGCGGCCACGGGCAAGCGCGAGCAGCAGTTCGGCGACACCATCATCCCCGCCGAGCCGCCCGACTGGGCGCGCGTAGACCGCATCGCACGACAGCTGTGCCTGCGCACGCGCGACCTGCGCGTGCTGGTGCCGCTCACGCTCGCATGGACCGAAAGCCGCGGCTTGCCCGGCTATGTCGACGGGCTGCGGCAGGTCGACGCGGTGCTGCAGGCTTTCTGGAACGACGTGCATCCGCGCGTCGTCGATGGCACGAACGAAGACCCGCTGCCGCGCATGAATGCGCTGGCCGCACTGGCCGAAGCCGAAGGGCTCGGACGCAGCGTGCGCGATGCGCGGCTGCTCGAAGACGGTGGCACGGCGATGAGCCTGCGGCAGGTCGAGGCGCTGCTCGATTCGAGCAAGAGCGACCAGGTGGACTACCCCGGCGGCGTCGGCCGCCTGCGCGAGGCCGCACGCCGCGCACACGACAAGGCGGCGGCGCCGGTCGTGGCCTTGCGTGAGGCTTTGGCACTCCTGCAGCGCATCCGCGAGACCTGCGAGCGCGCGCTGGGTCAGAGCTGGGCGCCCGATTTTTCAAGGCTCGAACGGTCGCTGCGCACCGTGGGCCAGTTGCTGCCGGAGCAGCCGCACAGCGAAGTGCCGCAGGCGTCGGCAACGGGCCGTGCAGAAGACACAAGCGGTGCGGCGCAGGTGCACGCACCCGCAGCGCACGTTGCAGCGGCCACGCAGGCTGCGGTGCGTCCGCTGCGTATTCAAGAGATTGAAATATCGGCTCGTGAAGATGTGCAAGTGTTGTTGGAAAAAGCATGCGAGTTCCTGGAACGAACGGAACCGAGCCATCCGGCACCCATGCTGATCCGCAGGGCCCAGCGGCTGATGGACCTCAACTTCTTCCAGATCATCGAAGAGCTCGTGCCCGAGGGATTGCAAAAGATAGAAAGCCTTGCCGGCCGCCCGTTGAACGGCGACGCCGCATTGCCCTAGCGGCCGTTGCTGCCGGCGAGCAGGAACAACGCGCCGGCACCGGTCGACCGGTACGACCCACGCATTCAGTTTCAAGAGGACGCTTATGGCAGACAACCGTGTCAGGAACAGTGGTCAGAAGTTCATCGCGCGCAACCGGGCGCCGCGCGTGCAGATCGAATACGACGTCGAGATCTACGGCAGCGAACGCAAGATCCAGCTGCCCTTCGTGATGGGCGTCATCGCCGACCTCGCGGGCAAGCAGACCGACCCCATGCCCGACCTCGCGGAGCGCGAGTTCATGGCGGTGGACATCGACAACTTCGACGAGCGCATGAAGTCCATCAAGCCGCGCGTCGCGTTCCAGGTGCCCAACACGCTCACCGGCGAAGGCCAGATGAACGTGGACATCACCTTCGACAGCATGGACGACTTCTCGCCCGCGCGCATCGCGCGCCAGGTCGATGCGCTGCAGCAGCTGCTCGAGGCGCGCACCGAGCTGTCGAACCTGCTCTCGTACATGGACGGCAAGAACGGGGCCGAGCAACTCATCGCGCAGGCGCTGCAGAACCCGGCGCTGCTCAAGTCGCTGGCGTCCGCGCCCAACCCCGTGGTCGCGCAGGCGGCCGCCGATGCCGCAGCAGCCAAGCAAGCCGACGACAGGACCGCACCATGAGCACCGCATCCCAGCAAGGCGCACGCGCCCGCACCGCCACCGTCGAAGCGCTCGAGCCCAACGAGTTCTCCGACCTCTTGCAGCGCGAGTTCAAGCCCAAGACCGAGCAGGCGCGCGAGGCGGTGGAGAACGCCGTCAAGACGCTGGCCGTGCAGGCGCTCGAGAACACCGTCACCATCTCGAACGACGCCTACCGCAGCGTGCAGGCCATCATCACGGAGATCGACCGCAAGCTGTCGGAGCAGATCAACCAGATCCTGCACCACGAAGACTTCCAGCAGCTCGAAGGTGCATGGCGCGGCCTGCACTACCTCGTGAACAACACCGAGACCGACGAGCAGCTGAAGATCCGCGTCATGTGCGCCTCCAAGCGCGAAGTGGCGCGCTCGCTCAAGCGCCACAAGGGCATCGGCTGGGACCAGAGCCCGATGTTCAAGAAGATCTACGAGGCCGAGTACGGCCAGTTCGGCGGCGAGCCCTTCGGTGCGCTGATCGGCGACTTCCACTTCGACCACAGCCCGCCCGACGTCGAGATGCTCGGCGAGATGGCCAAGATCGCCGCCGCCGCGCACTGCCCCTTCATCGCCGGCGCCTCGCCCACCGTGATGCAGATGGACTCGTGGCAGGAGCTGTCGAACCCGCGCGATTTGACCAAGATCTTCCAGAACACCGAGCACACCGCGTGGCGCTCGCTGCGCGATTCGGAAGACGCGCGCTACATCGGCCTGGCCATGCCGCGCTTCCTGGCGCGCCTGCCCTACGGTGCGCGCACCAACCCGGTCGACGAGTTCGAGTTCGAGGAAGAAACCGACTCGGCGCTGCACACGCGCTACACCTGGGCCAACTCGGCCTACGCCATGGGCGTGAACATCAACCGCTCGTTCAAGCAGTTCGGCTGGTGCACCTCGATCCGCGGCGTGGAATCGGGCGGCGCGGTCGAGAACCTGCCCACCCACACCTTCCCCACCGACGACGGCGGCGTGGACATGAAGTGCCCGACCGAGATCGCCATCAGCGACCGGCGCGAAGCGGAGCTCGCCAAGAACGGCTTCATGCCGCTGGTGCACCGCAAGAACTCCGACTTCGCGGCCTTCATCGGCGCGCAGTCGCTGCAGCAACCGGCCGAGTACTACGACGCCGATGCCACGGCCAACGCCAACCTGGCGGCGCGCCTGCCGTACCTGTTCGCGTGCTGCCGCTTCGCGCACTACCTGAAGTGCATCGTGCGCGACAAGATCGGCTCGTTCCGCGAGCGCGAGGACATGGAGCGCTGGCTCAACGACTGGATCATGAATTACGTCGACGGCAGCCCCGGCACCTCGTCGCAGGACACGAAGGCGATGAAGCCGCTGGCGGCGGCCGAGGTCCAGGTGGAAGCCATCGAGGACAACCCCGGCTACTACGCCGCCAAGTTTTTTCTCCGGCCGCACTACCAGCTCGAGGGGCTGACGGTGTCGTTGCGGCTGGTTTCGAAGCTGCCGTCCAACAAGAAGGACAGCAGCTAATTCCACTGTCCCGCTACCGGGCAATTCATCGATAACTTTTGGGGGTCAATCATGGCAGTAGACATGTTCATGCGCGTCGAGGGTGCAAACGGCGAGTCCAAGGACTCCAACCACAAGGACTGGACCGACATCAAGTCGTTTGCATGGGGAGCGACGCAGCCTGGCAACATGGTCAGCGGCGGTGGCGGCGGCGTGGGCAAGGCCAGCTTCAACGACCTGCAGGTGCTCGCGCGCATCGACAAGGCCGCGCCTT
The DNA here is from genome assembly GCF_006323185.2 of Variovorax sp. KBS0712. Taxonomy (NCBI): domain Bacteria; kingdom Pseudomonadati; phylum Pseudomonadota; class Betaproteobacteria; order Burkholderiales; family Comamonadaceae; genus Variovorax; species Variovorax sp. KBS0712. The sequence goes on from NZ_VCCD02000004.1 coordinate 361,490, forward strand.
CCGTGCTGAAGAACTGCGCGAGCGGCAAGCACCTGAGCAAGGTCGAGGTGGCCGTGTGCAAGGCCGGCGGCTCGCAGATCGAATACACGCGCGTCACGCTCGAAGAGGTGCTCGTCACCTCGGTGCAGTACACGGCCGAGCAGGGCGGCGATGCGGTGCTCGTGCAGTACGCCTTCCAGGCCGCGAAGGTGAAACAGCAGTACTGGGAACAGACCGACAAGGGCGGCAAGGGCGCCGAGACGGTGCTGGGCTGGAACATCAAGGAAAACAAGGAAGCCTGATTTCCTTGTTGCGCGGCGGGGCCGTGGCCTTCAGGGCCATGCAGCCCCCGCTGGCGGTCCACAGCCGTTTGTCTGTCTCCTGCGGCGCCCCTTCGCGGCGCGCCGCCTTTCACCTTTCAGCCAGTCAACGGGGAAGTTTCATGGGCGATGGGTTTGCAGTGCTGGGCGAGCGCTCCGTGGCCGAGCACACCGAATGGGTACAGCGGCAGATCCGCGCCAGTCCCCAGAACGCCGGCCTGCGCCTTGCCCTGTGCCACTTCCTCGCGCTGCGCGGCGAATGGCAGCGGGCCGAAGACCAGCTCAAGCTCGCGACCAAGCTCGACCCCACGTTCACGCCGGCCAGCGTCACCTGCGCGATGGCATTGCGGGGCGAGCGCGAGCGCACCGACTTCTGGGCCGGCGGCGGACGCACGCCGGCCATCGTCTCGGGCAATGCCGACTGGGTCGAGCAACTGCTCGGCGCCGCCGTGTTGCCCGCCGAACGTGCCGACGAAGCCGCCGCGCTGCGCGAGGCCGCGCGCGATGCGGCGCCCGCGCTGCAGGGCACGCTGACCACCGTCGACCGCTCCGACGCGCGCGCCGTGCAGGCGCTCGATGGCGAGCCCGCGGCGCACAGCGACTTCGCCTGGCTGTGCGACGGGGACGCGCGCATCGGCGCCGTGCTCGAACTGTTCACGCCCTCGGGCTATGCGTGGCTGCCGCTGCCGGCGGTGCGCCGCATCAAGTTCTCGCGCCCGCAGCACCTGGTCGACCTGCTGTGGGCGCCGGCCGAGATCGAGCTGCACGACGGGCGCGGCCTCAACGGCCTCGTGCCGGTGCGCTACCCGGGCGCGCTCGCGGACCTGGACGACGAGACCGCGCTGGGCCGCCGCACCGACTGGCAGCCGCTCGCGGGCGACGACCAGTTCGCAGGCGTCGGCCAGCGCACGCTGATCAGCGAAGCCGGCGATCACTCGCTGCTCGACCTGCGGCGCATCGAGTTCGCCGCAGCGACGGAAGGCGTGGCTGCATGACCCCCGCCGTCACCACCGACATCGACGGCGACGCCCAGGAAAGCGTCGCGCGCGACCGCCTGCAGCCCGTGCTGCTCGACCGCCTCACCGACAAGGCGCCGCAGAACGGCCAGGAGCGCGCGGGCGCCTTCCTCATGAGCGGCAAGCTGCTGCGCGACTCGGTGCTGCGCGACCTGCAGTGGCTGCTCAACACCACCAACTTCGGTGCCGACCACCGCATCAACGGCATGCCGCGCGCGCGCGGCTCGGTGGTGAACTACGGCGTGCGCGGCTGGGCCGGCGGGCGCATGTCGGAGGTCGACTTCGCCGACGTGGAGGCGGCGATCCGTGCGGCCATCATCGACTTCGAGCCGCGCATCATGAAGGACAGCATCGACGTGCGCTGCGTGACCGATGCGACCGACCTGGAGCACCACAACCTGCTCGCGCTGGAGATCCGCGGCACGCTGTGGTCGGTGCCGTACCCCATCGAGTTCATCCTGCGTTCGGAGCTGGACCTTGAAAGCGGGCACATGGTGCTGCGGCCGACAGGAGGGCTCTGATGGACGCCAAGCTCCTCGACTACTACAACCGCGAACTCACCTACATGCACGAGCTCGGGGCCGAGTTCGCGCAGCGCTACCCGAAGATCGCGGGCCGCCTGGGCATGCGCGGCATCGAGGTCAGCGACCCGTACGTGGAGCGCCTGCTCGAAGGCTTCAGCTTTCTCACGGCGCGCATCCAGCTCAAGATGGACGCGGAGTTTCCGCGCTTCTCGCAGCGCCTGCTCGAGGTGGTGTACCCCAACTTCCTCGCGCCGCTGCCCGCCATGGCCGTGGTGCAGATCGACGGCAACCTCAACGAGGGCTCGCTGAAGGCGGGCTACGAGCTGCCGCGCCACACGCTCCTGCGCGGACGCATGATCAAGGGCGAGCAGACGGCCTGCGAGTTCCGCACGGGGCACGCCGTCACGCTGTGGCCCATCAAGATTGCCGAGGCGAGCCTGGGGCCCGTGCCGGCCGAGATCGCGCATGCGCTGCCGATGGCGGCGCGTCAGGCCAAGAGCGCCATCACGATCAAGCTCGAGGCGGTGGGCGGCGCGCGCTTTTCGGAGATGCCGCTCGATCGGCTCGAGTTCTTTCTCTCGGGCGCGGAGCTGCACGCGCTGCGCGTGCTCGAACTGGTGGCTCACCACAGCGTGGCCACCGTGTGCCGCGCCGGCCCCGGCAGCACGGCGCGCATCGTGCCGCTGGGCGACGAGGCGATCCGCCACGAGGGCTTCGACCCCGAGCAGTCGCTGCTGCCCTACGACGCACGCTCGTTCCAGGGCTACCGCCTGCTGCACGAGTACTTCGCCTTTCCCGAGCGCTACCTGTTCTTCAGCGTGAAGCACCTGCGCGCGGCGGCCTCGGCCATCGGCGGCACCACGATGGAGATCGTGATCCTGCTCGACCGCGCCGATGCCGACCTGGAGCGGCTGGTCGATGCCAGGCACTTCTCGCTGTTCTGCACGCCCATCATCAACCTCGTGCCGCGCCGCAGCGACCGCATCCCGGTCGGGCCGGGCCAGCACGAGCACCATGCGGTGATCGACCGCACGCGCCCGCGCGACTTCGAGATCTTCACCGTCGAGCGCGTCACGGGCCACATGGCCAACGGCTCCGAAGAGCGCGAGTTCCGGCCCTTCCTGGGCTCGTTCGCTTCCGACGACGGCGACTTCGGCGCCTACTTCTCGCTGCGCCGCGAGCCGCGCCTGGTGTCCGACCGCGCACGCGCGCAGGGCACGCGCACCAGCTATACGGGCAGCGAGGTGTACGTGTCGCTGGTCGACCAGCACGACGCGCCGTTCCCGCACAGCCTGCGCCACATCACCATCGACGCGCTGTGCACCAACCGCGACCTGCCGCTGCTGCTGCCCACGGGGCTGGAGTCGGACTTCACCTTGCGCGTGTCGGCGCCGGTGCGCGGCGTGCGCATCCTGCGCGGCCCGTCGCGGCCGTACCCGGCGCTGGCCGAAGGCGCGCTCACCTGGCGCCTCATCAGTCACCTGGGCCTGAACTACCTGAGCCTGACCGACGTCGATGCCACCCAGGGCGCCGCCGCGCTGCGCGAGATGCTCGACCTGTACGGCAACCTCGCCGACCCGGCCGTGCGCCGCCAGATCCAGGGCGTGCGCTCGATGGCGCTGGCACCGGTGTTCCGCCGCCTGCCCGAGCCGGGTCCGATCGTGTTCGGGCGCGGCGTGGAGGTCGCGCTGCAGATCGACGAGGTCGCCTTCTCTGGCACGAGCCCGTACCTGTTCGGCGCCGTGCTGGAGCAGTTCTTCAGCCGGCACGTGTCGCTCAACGCCTTCACCGAGTTCGCGCTGTCCAGCCTGCAGCGCGGCGAAATTGCGCGCTGGACCCCGCGCGTGGGACGCCGCCCCACCGTATGAGCACGACCGGCCTCACCGACGACGCCATGCTGCAGGTGCTGCCGGCAGAGACCGAGGCGCGCGAAGAAGCGGCCGTCGATGCGCGCAGCCCCACCCACACCAAGGCGAAGTCCGCGCCGCGCCGCGGCGTGCCCGAGGCCGACCCCGCGCTGTGGGCCCGGCTCGTCGAGCAGCCCTTCGAGCACGACCTGTTCATGCTGCTGCGCCGGCTCGACGCGCAGGGCGACCATCCGCTGCTGGGCCGCGCGCCGCGCCCGCGCGACGAGCCGCTGCGGCTGGGGCAGGAGCCCTCGATGGCCTTCGCGCCGTCGAACGTGTCGGGTGTCGAGGTCGACCAAGACGGCGCGCCGCGCATCTCGATCTACGGCTTCGGCCTGTTCGGTCCCAACGGCCCGCTGCCGCTGCACCTGACCGAGTACGCACGCGAGCGCAAACGCCACCACGCCGACAACACGCTCAGCGCGTTCGCCGACCTGTTCCATCACCGGCTGATCCTGCTGTTCTACCGCGCCTGGGCCGATGCACAGTCGGTCAACAGCCTGGACCGCACCGACGGCCACCGTTTCGTCGACTACGTGGCCAGCCTCATGAACATGGGGCAGCCCGGCCTGAAGGCGCGCGACCGCATCGCCGACCACGCGCGCACCCACATGGCAGGGCACCTGGTGCGCCAGACCCGCAACCCCGAAGGACTCATTCAGATTCTTCGCCTGTACTTCGACGTGCCCGTGCGCGTGGTCGAGTTCGTGAGCGACTGGGTGCACATCGACGAGCGCCAGGTCAGCCGCATCGGCCTGCTCGGGCGCAACCACCGGCTCGGCAGCGGCGCCACCATCGGCCTGGCGGTGCGCGATGCGCAGGGCAAGTTCAGGCTCGAACTCGGCCCGTTGTCGCAGCAGCAGTTCCGCGAGTTCCTGCCGGGCAGCCCGCGGCTGCAGCAGGTGGTCGATTGGGTGCGCCAGTACGTCGGCATCGAATTCGCCTGGGAGCTGCGGCTGGTGCTCAAGAAGCCCGAGGCGCGCGGCATGCGGCTGAGCAGCGACCAGCGCCTGGGCTGGGGCAGCTGGCTCGGCACCCGCCTGTCCGACACCGACGCCGGCGACATGGTGTTCCAGCCCGAGGCGCTCTTTTCCCGCAACGCACCGGCTTCCTCATGACCGACATCCGCCGCGTCTCTCTTTTTTCGAAACTGAATCCGATGCTCTACAAGGCATTGGAGACCGCCACCGCCTTCGCCAAGCTGCGCGGCAATGCCTATGTGGAGCTCGTGCATTGGCTGCACCAGATCCTGCAGCTGCAGGACAGCGACCTGCTGCGCATCATCAAGCGCGCCGGGCTCAACCTCGACGCGGTCGAACAGGACCTCGTGCGCGCGCTCGACCGCCTGCCGCACGGCGCCACGTCGATCAGCGACATCTCCGAGCACGTCGACCATGCGGTGGAGCGCGCGTGGGTCTATGCCAGCCTGCGCTTCGAAGCCACCTCGATCCGCGGCGCCTACCTGCTCGCGGGCATCGTGAAGACGCCGGGCCTGCGCCAGGTGCTCTCGGGCATCTCGCGCGAGTTCGACAAGCTCGTGCCCGACGTGCTGGTCGCGCAGCTCGCGGCGTGGACCGAAGGCTCGCCGGAAGACGACTACGACGCCGCGTCGGAGGCGGGCGGTGGCGCATCGGTGGCGCAGCATCAAGGCGATGCCCCCGCCGCCGGCGGCTCGGCCCTGGCCAAGTACGCGAGCGACCTCACGGCCAAGGCGCGCGCCGGCGAGCTCGACCCCGTGTACGGCCGCGACGACGAGATCCGCCAGATCGTCGACATCCTCATGCGCCGCCGCCAGAACAACCCGCTGCTCACCGGCGAGGCCGGCGTCGGCAAGACGGCCGTGGTCGAAGGCCTGGCCTCGCGCCTCGCGGCCGGCGACGTGCCGCCTTCGCTGAAGGACGTGTCGCTGTGGGTGCTCGACCCCACGTTGCTGCAGGCCGGCGCGGGCGTGAAGGGCGAGTTCGAACAGCGCTTGCGGCAGGTGATCGACGAGGTTGAGAAAAGCCCGAAGCCCATCGTGCTGTTCGTCGACGAGGTGCACACGCTGGTCGGCGCGGGCGGCACGGCTGGCACCGGCGACGCGGCCAACCTGCTCAAGCCTGCGCTCGCGCGCGGGCGGCTGCGCACCATCGGTGCCACGACCTGGTCGGAGTACAAGAAGTACATCGAGAAAGACCCGGCGCTCACGCGGCGCTTCCAGACCATCCAGGTGCACGAGCCCACGGAGCCCAAGGCCGTGGTCATGCTGCGCGGCATCTCGGCCGAGCTGGAGAAGCACCACGGCGTGCTCATCCTCGACGCCGCGCTCGAAGCGGCCGTGAGCCTGTCGCACCGCTACATTCCCGCGCGGCAGTTGCCCGACAAGGCCGTGAGCCTGCTCGACACCGCCTGCGCGCGCGTGGCGCTGAGCCAGCATGCGCTGCCTGCGGCGCTCGAAGATTTGAAGCGGCGCATCGAGGTGCTGGGCATCGAGTCGGGCATCGCGGGGCGCGAGGCGGCGATCGGGGTCGGCGAGCACCAGCGCGTGGAAGACATCGCGGCGCAGGTGGCTGCCGCGCAGGCTGAACTCGAACTGCTGGAGCAGCGGCGCGTGGAAGAGGCCGCGCTGGTCGAGCGCATCGTCGCGCTGCGCAAGCTGCTGTCGCCTGCGGCGGTGCCGGCGCAATCTGAAGCGGAAGATGACCGCGAAGAAGAACCGCCGGCCGAGCCCGAGCGAACACCCGAAGCCATCCGCGCCGAACTCAACGAAGCGCAAGACCAGCTCGTGCAGCTGCAAGGCGAGACACCGCTCATCCTCGCGGCGGTGGATGCACAGGCCGTCGCCACCGTGGTCGCCGACTGGACCGGCATCCCCATCGGCCGCATGGTGCGCGACGACGCGCAGTCGGTGCTGCGCCTGGGCGAGATCCTGTCGGCCCGCGTGGTCGCGCAGCCCGATGCGCTGGAGACCATCTCGCGGCGCATCCGCACCGCGCGTGCGCGGCTGGACAACCCCAACAAGCCCGTCGGCGTGTTCCTGCTGTGCGGCCCTTCGGGCGTGGGAAAGACCGAGACCGCGCTCGCGCTGTCGGAGGCGCTGTACGGCGGCGAGCAGAACCTCGTCACCATCAACATGAGCGAGTTCCAGGAGTCGCACACCGTCTCCACGCTCAAGGGCGCGCCGCCCGGCTACGTGGGTTATGGCGAAGGCGGCGTGCTCACCGAGGCCGTGCGCCGCCGGCCCTACAGCGTGGTGCTGCTCGACGAGATCGAGAAGGCGCACCCCGACGTGCACGAGATCTTCTTCCAGGTCTTCGACAAGGGCTGGATGGAAGACGGCGAAGGCCGCCACATCGACTTCCGCAACACCGTGATCATCATGACGTCGAACGTCGGCACCGACCTCGTCATGCAGCTGTGCGAAGACCCGACGTTGCTCCCCGACCCCGAGCCGCTGGCGGCCGCGCTGCGCGAGCCGCTGCTGAAAGTGTTCGCACCCGCGCTGCTCGGGCGCCTGGTGGTCGTGCCCTACTACCCGCTGCAGGCCGATGCGCTGCACCGGATCATTCGCCTGCAGCTGGACCGCATCGCGGCGCGCCTGCAGGCCAACCACGGCATTGCATTGGCTTACAACGACAGCGCCGTCGCGCTTGTCGCACGCCGCTGCACGGCCATAGAGTCGGGTGGCCGGATGATCGACGCGATCCTCACGCACACCATCCTGCCCCGGCTGAGCGAGGAAGTCATCGGCGCCACCGTCAGTGCGCGCAAGCTCGCCGGCGTGCAGCTGGGCGCAGCGGGCGATGACTTCCAGTACGAGTTTTCAGAACGCCCCGCGTAGACCCAAGGGAGAGCCGCATGGACAGAGTCGTCAAAGCCCACACCCCGCTCGGAGAAGAACAGCTGCTGTTCCGCTCGATGCACGGCAGCGAAGGGCTGTCGCAGCTGTTCGAGTTCGAGGTCGACCTGCTGAGCCCGAACACCTCGGTCGACATGAAGGGCCTGCTCGGCAAGCCGCTGGCGCTGGAGATACAGACCCTGAGCGGCACGCCGCGCTACCTCAACGGCCAGATCACGCGCTTCACCATGATCGGGCGCGAGGGCGGCTCCTCGCGCTACACCGTGTACCGCGCTTCGGTGCGGCCGTGGCTCTGGTACCTCACGCGCACCAGCGACTGCAAGATCTTCCAGAACAAGTCGGTGGTCGAGATCCTCGAAGACGTGCTGGGCGAGTACGGCTTCGCCTTCGAGAAGAAGCTCAGCGCCTCGTACCGCCAGTGGGAGTACTGCGTGCAGTACCAGGAGACCGACTTCGCCTTCGTGAGCCGCCTCATGGAGCACGAGGGCATCTACTACTACTTCAAGCATGACAAGAACCAGCACACGCTGGTGCTCGCCGACGACATGAGCGCGCACGAGACGCTGCCCGGCTATCCGAAGATCGGCTACCTCGCGAGCGACCGCGCCACCGACCCCGGCCGCGAAGTGATCGACCAGTGGGAAGTGACCGAAGAGATTCGCCCCGGCACCTACGTGGTCGACGACTTCGACTTCAAGAAGCCCAGGGCCGACCTGCTCAACACGCGCAGCCAGCCGCGCGGCAACGACCACGGCCGCTACGAGATGTACGAGTGGATGGGCGGCTACAGCGATGCGGGGCAGGGCGAGCACTACGCGCGCATCCGCCTGGAGGAAGCGCAGGCCCAGGCCGAGGTCGACACCGGCCACACCAACGTGCGCGGCATGGCACCCGGCTACCGCTTCACCATGCAGAACGCACCGCGCAACGAGGACAACCGCGAGTACCTCGTCGTCTCGGTGATGTACAGCCTGCGCGAAGGCGGCTACGCCAGCGGCGGCATGCCGGGCGAGTACAGCTTTCACTTCGGCGTGCAGCCCACCTCGTTCCCGTTCCGCGCAAGGCGCATCACGCGCGTGCCGAGCACCCAGGGCCCGCAGACTGCCACCGTGGTCGGGCCGCCCGGCGAAGACATCTGGATCGACAAGTACGGCCGCGTGAAGGTGCAGTTCCGCTGGGACCGCTACGGCCAACGCAACGAAGACAGCTCGTGCTGGGTGCGCGTGTCCAGCGCGTGGGCCGGCTCCAACTTCGGCGCTGTGAACCATCCGCGCGTGGGGCAGGAGGTGATCGTCGATTTCATCGCGGGCTGTCCCGACCGGCCGATCATCATCGGGCGCGTCTACAACGCGGACCAGATGCCGCCGCTGGAATTGCCGGCCAAGGCGACGGTCAGCGGGTTCATCAGCCGCACGATCAAGGGCGACGGCGAGCTGGCCAATCACTTCATCATCGACGATGACCCGGGGTGCGAGTCGATCAAGATCCATGCGCAGAAGGATCTGACGATCGAGGTGGAGAACAACGAGACGCACACGGTGGAGGGCGAGCGCACCACCTTCATCGACGGGGCCGACAAGTACACGGGCGACACTTCGCTGGACGAGACCATCAACGGCCCGCACACCCTGACGGTGAACAAGGGCGGGCCGCAGAAGATCACCGTCAACGGGGGTGACCAGTTCATCAAGGTGGACGGCGGCAACCAGCAGGTCGATGTCATCGGCAACCAGACCATCCACGTGACCGGCAAGCGGCACGACACGGTGGACACCGGCGAAGACCGGTTCATCAAACCCCACCTGAATGAAACGGTCACCGGGACGAAGGACCTCACGGTCACCGAAACGCACACCGAGACCGTGGGCCGCAAGATTCTCAAGACCACCAAAGGCCGGTGGGAGGTGGACGTCGCCATGTTCGCGACCCTGAAGACGGGCGGCTTCTACAAGGCGAACATCAAGGGCAACTACACCGTGGAGACCGAAGGCGGGGACATCACCTTCAGGGCGCCGGGGAAGAACTGGCTGGTCGAAGCCGACAAGATCACCCACAGCTCCAACCAGAACGAGGTGAGGTACAAGAAAGGCGTGAACACGGAGGCCGGCGAATACGTCACGACCCACGCCAAGGACCTGATCAAGTCCTCGTCCGACACCAAGGTGCATTCGAAGGCGCCGGAGATTCGGACGGAAGCGACGACCGTGCTGGACATCACCGCGCCTTTCAACATCTCGTCGACCTATGTCCTCGCCTTCAACTACGCCACGGCGCTGGTGGACATCAAGGTCGCCAAGCTCAACATGTCGGGTGTCAACATCGCGCTCGACGTGCTTGCCTTCGGCGGGGCCGTCTGGCGCAACGAGACCTCCTCGCTGTACACGTACTGGTGATGACGGCCCGCCGGATCACGCTGCTGGTGTGCGTCGCGTCGATCGCGGTGCTGCTGCTGGTCGGCCTGATCTTTCCACGCATCGCCGGGACGTCCACGGCGGCGAATCTCACGCTCGGGGCCGTGGTCGGCGGCGGGATCGTGCTGACGATACTGCTGTGCGTGGGCGTGCACTTCTGGGTGTCCCGCAAGCCCGAACCCCATGACACGCGGCCGGCGCGCATCGTCGAAGCCAGCTCGGACAACACGATGGTGCTGAACCAGTACGTCATCCGGCTTGTCGTCGAGTTCGACGGGCCGGGTGGCGAGCGACGCCGCGCACAGGTGGAGCAGGCCGTCGACATGATCGACATGGCGGGCTACGCGCGCGGCCGCGAAGTGCTGCTGCACCGCGGCAGCCGTGGCGGCAAGGAAGTCGCCTGGGTGAGCCAATCCGATCCGCGCATCGACGAAGGAGCCGCCTCTTGAGGACCGTGAAGCCGATCCACCTGAGCATGCTCACGCATCCGTACCGCTGGCAGCGCAGCGACCACCTCGGGGTCGCGGTGATGGCCATGAGCACCCTGGGCGACAACCCGCATCTGGTGCTGGAGCAGGAGCTGTGGAAAAGCACGGCCGAACTCATCGGCCCCGGCGCAGTGCTGGACCTGGGCGTGCCCAAGCTGGTGCCCGAGGTGCTGGTCAGCGGCTACGCCTACACGAGCCACCAGCAGGACAAGACCAGTTGCGCGGTGAAGCTGCAGATCGCCGGGCTGCAGAAAACCCTCACGGTCCACGGCGACCGCTACTGGCTCGACCGCCGGGCCACGGCGCCGCAGCCTTTCGAGAAGATGCCGCTCGATTGGCGGCATGCCTACGGCGGCCCTGGCGTGCCGGAAAACCCGCTGGGCATGGGGACGGTCGAGGAGCTCGTCAACGGCGTGCGCGCCACGCGGCTCGCGCACATCGAGACGCCGGGCCGGCAGCCCACGTCTCCGAAGCAGGCCGTGCCGCCTGCCGGCTTCGGCGCGATCCCGCCCGACTGGCCGCAGCGCGCGTCGCTGATGGGCACGCAGTACGGCCAGACATGGCTGGAGAACGACTACCCGGGTCTCGCCAAGGACGCCGACTGGCGCCACTTCAATGCGGCACCGGCCGATCAGCGCTGGGAAGGCCTGCAGGAAGTGCCCACCGGCGCGGCCTACGAACTCTGGAACATGCATCCGGACATTCCGGTGCTGCGCGGGCAGCTGCCGCGCTGGCAGGCCCGCTGCTTCGTGCAGCACACGCCCAGCGGCCCCGCGCTACGCGAGGTGCCGCTGCGCCTGAGCACGGTCTGGTTCTTTCCGCACCTTGAACGGATGGTGCTGATCTGGCACGGCGTGTTCCCGGTCACGCAGGACGACGCGGCCGACGTGCCGCTGGGCATGGCGGCGCTGGAGCGCATGGACGACACGCCGCGCACCCTGGCGCACTACGAGTCGGTGCTCAAGCTGCGCTCGGAACCCGAACGCGGCGGCCTGCACGCGATGCGCGACAAGGACCTGGCGCCCCCGGAGGTGCTGAGCGACTGGGCCGATACCTTTCCGGCATCGGTCAACGAACCGCTCGTGCGCAACCTGCGCGCGGGGCAGCAGCGCGATCACGAGCGGCGGCGCGAAGAGCTGCGCGCACGCGGCCTGGACCCGGAAGTGCACCTGCCCGCGCTGGCCCCGCCGGACCCCCCGCCGCACGTCGATGACCTGGTCGAGCACCTGGAGCGGATGGAGGCGCAGGGCCGCGACGCCAAGGCGAAGATGGAGGCGTTCGCCAGGCAGGCGGATGCCTCCGGTGTGTTCGCCCTCGATGCGCTGGGCGCAGGGCCGTCCCTGGCTGAGGAAGATGACGGCGACGGGAAGGACGATGCGCTGGTGCTGCCCGTGCCGCCGCCTTCCGACACCGCGTCGGCGTTGCGGCAGCAGGCCGGTCTTTATTCGGCCCACCTGTCGAGTCCCCGGCCACCGGCGCCCTCGTTCCGTTCCGCCAAGTGGCGCCGGCGGCTCGAAGCCGTGGACCCGGCGCAGCGCGACTTCTCGCGGCTCAACCTCACCGGCGTCGACCTGTCCGGCATGGACCTGCGCGGCGCACGCTTCGTGGAGGCCGTGCTGCAGGACACGAACCTGCGCGGCGCGCAGCTCGACGACTGCGATTTCTCGCAGGCCGTGCTGGTGCGGGCCGACCTGAGCCAGGCCTCGATGGCGCGCGCGAAGCTCGTCAAGACAAACCTGGGCAGTGCCCGCTGCGAGCAGACCGTCTTCGACGGGGCCGAGCTGCGGGAAGCCAGTTGCGACAAGACGCGCTTCGACGGTTGCCGCATGGTGGGCATGCGCTTCGAGCTGACGCAACTGGGCGAAGCGACGCTGCAGCGCTGCGACCTCAGTCGCTCGCACTGGCAGCAGATGGTCGTGCTGCGCCTGAAGCTGGAAGACCTGCGCTTTGACGGTGCGAGCTTCGACCAGGTGACCTGGGTCGAATGCCGCCTGCAGAACGTGTCTTTCGTGGGCGCGCGCCTGGAGCGCTGCGGCTTCGTCACCGCCGACTGTTCGAACGGCGTCGATTTCTCGAACGCGCACCTCGAAGGCAGCGGCTTCGCGCACGGCTGCACGCTGGCGCAGGCCCGTTTCAACTCGGCCCTTCTCAAGGAGTGCGGCCTGCGGACCACGCCGATGCGGCAGGCCGACCTGAGCGATGCGCGCATCGACAACAGCGACCTGTCGGAATGCGACCTGAGCCATGCGCGGCTGGACCGCATGGTGGGTGGCGACAGCCTGTTCATCCGCACCAATTTTTCCGGTGCGTCGCTGCGCGAGGCCAACCTGATCGACGCGAACCTTGCCAAGGCCGACCTGCGCGGCGCCGACCTGACGCGCGCCAACCTGTTCCGCGCCGACGTGTCCCAGGTGCTGTTCGACCCCGCGACGCGCATGGATGGCACCTACACCAAGCATGCCAAGGTATGGCCGGCGCGTCGACCCGAGGCGCCGACCGCATGACCCGCGATGAACTGCTCGACCACATCCGCCATGGCGTCCAGGTCCGCACCGCCGACTGCCGGGGGTGGGACATGAGCGGGCTGGACCTGTCCGGCGCGATGCTCGACCACGTCGACTTCAGCGGTGCCCGCTTCACCGGTGCCAACCTAGAGGGCAGCGTGCTGACGCACTGCCGCCTGGACGGCGGGGACCTGTCGCGCAGCACGCTCGACAACGTGCAGTTCTTCAGCTGCCGGCTGCCGCAGGCGACGCTGGACGGTGCGCGGTGCGAAGGCACCCGTTTCTCAGAATCGACGCTGCCGCAGACGAGTTCCCTGGAAGCCCATGTCGACAACGCGCTGTTCTTTCGCTGCGAGCTGACGCAAAGCCGCCTGCGGTCGGACCACTTCAAGCAGGTTTCCTTCACGGAGTGCCGCCTGGAGGGGATCGACTTCTCGGGTTCCACGCTGCACGCGGTCACCTTCCATCGCCAGGACCTGACCACGGCGGTGTTCGCGGGCGCGAGCTTCGACACCACGCTGTTCATCGAGTGCGACCTGACGAAGCAGCGCTTTCCCGCGCAACGGTTCTTGCGCTGCGTGTTCACCGACAGCCGGATGGACCACGTCGATTTCGGCAACGCCGCCCTGGTGCAGTGCATCTTCAAGGGCGCCTCGCTGCGCCAGGCCAACTTCGCGCAGGCGGATGCGCCCAACGCGCTGTTTCCGGCCGCGGACCTGCGCGGCGCCACCCTGCAGCGCGGACGCTTCGATCGCGCCATCTGGGTGGAAGCCCTGCTCGAAGGCGCGGACCTCAGCGAGGCCCACATCCACGAGAGCGTGTTCCATCGGGCGCGCTGCAAGGGCGCCAGCTTCCGGGGGGCCAGCCTGCACGACGCCGATTTTTCCTACGCCGAGCTCGTCGATGCCGACCTGCGCGACGCGCAGTTCCTGCGAACGCGCGTGCATCGCACGGTGGAGGACGGTGCGCGGTTTTCGAGGCGCAAGGGCCTCATCGAGAGCGATCCCGAGCTGCACAAGGCGCAGACGTGGTCCAAGGTTCAGTGACGGCGAATGTAGCAATGCGCCGCATCGCAGGTCTTCCCGCAGATCAGACAAGGAGATTCACCATGACAGTCGTTCCACTGCGCACACCGGTCGAAGTGTCCGGGCCGGTCCAGCACCTGGGCCAGCTGGTGTCCGTCGATGCCGACGGGCTGTTCGAGGTGCACACCGAAGACGGCGCCACCTGGCACTGCCGCCGCGCCGCCAGCTGCCTGCTGCAGCCGCAGCCGGGCGACACCGTGCTGCTGTCGGGGCCGGACTCCCGGCGCGTCTACCTCCTGGCCGTCATCGAGCAGGCTGACGCGTCGGTGAGCCGCATCGAGGCGCCCGGCGATCTGCGCCTGGCGGCGCCCGCGGGGGCGATCTCGATCGAAAGCGCCGCGGACCTGCGCCTTCACAGCGCGGCGACGCTGCAGATGCAGGGCGCGCAATGGGCGCTCGACGCGCAACAGGCGCAGTGCGACGTGCGCGAGATGCGCTACACCGGGCAGGCGCTCGATGCCACGGTCGGCCGGCTGCGCCTGGTCGGCCAGGTGTTCGAGTCGGTGGCCGAGCGCGTGATGCAGATCGCGCGCAATGCACTGCGCTTCGTCGACGGCGTCGAGCAGGTGCGCGTCGGCCACCTCGACCTGCGCGCCCAGGAGACCGCCATCGTCCACGGCAAGCACGTGGTGATCACCGGCAAGGAACTGATGAAGGTCGACGCCGGGCAGATCCACATGGGCTGAAACAGACGCATCCCACCCCACAACAAACCCAAGGAGAAAACACGATGTTGGCGACACACCAATGGATGGGCGGTGCACTGGCGTTCCCGGACGTCTGCAAGATGCCGTTCCCGTTCCCGTTCTTCAACCTCGGCCTGCGGCCGATGACCATTCCGGCGTGCTGGCACATCCTGCTGTACGGCGGTCCGATGCACAACCTCTTCGCCAAGACGCCCATCACACTGCTCGACCAGCCGGGGGTGCTGGGCGGCATCATCTCGCAGGTGTTCATGCAGATGCAGCGGCACATCACGGGCTCGTTCACCCTGCTGCTGCGCGGCGGGCCGGCCACGCGGCTGACCAGCCTGGCGGTTCAGAACCGCATGAACATCATCGGCTTCGAGTGCATCCCCGGCCTGCACTTCAAGTTCTTCAACTTCAAGTTCTGAAGCGCTTCGGTCGCGGCCTGGCGAGGGATCAGGCCGCCGTCCCCGCGAGCGTCACCTGCTGCGGTGACCCCACCCACACCGCCAGCGCCGAGTAGTTGTCGCGCGACTTGTCGGCCTTGGCCTCGGCCGCGCGGCGCAGCAGTGCGAGCCACTCTTCCGCGCTGTCGGCCAGCTGCAGCGATCGCTCCATCACCTGCTGCGAGATCAGCTGCCAGAGCCCGTCGGTGCACAGCAGGAACGCATCGCCATCGGCCAGCCGCTGCGGTGTCGACACCGAGGTCTCCGCCGTCGCGCGCGCACCGAGCGCGCGGTACAGCAGGTTGCTCTTCACCAGGCGCTCGCCACCATTCGCGCCCTGGCCCGCGGCGGCTTCGCCCGAGCGTTCCGACAGGCTGTGGTCTTCGGTGCGCTGCATCAGCGCGCCGCGGCGGAACCAGTAGAGGCGGCTGTCGCCGACGTGGGCCCAGCAGGCCTCGCCGGTGGCGCGGTCGACGAACAGCGAGACGATGGTCGCGCTCATGCGGCTCTGGTCGGCCAGCTCGCGCTGCTTGGCGAGCACGGCGTCGTTGGCTTCTTTCACCGCATGGCGGATGTCGTCGGCCGCGACGGACGGGTGGTCGACAAAAGTGTTGAGCGCGGTGTCGACCACGATGCGCGAGGCCAGCTCGCCGCCCGCGTGGCCGCCGACGCCATCGCTCACGACGAAGCAGGCGTTGCGTTCGTCCAGGTGATAACCGATGGCGTCCTGGTTGCCGCTGCGTTCGCCCACGCACGAGAACTGCGAGGTCGAGATGGGCACGGCGAAGGCGTGAGTGGCTTCAAGCACGGCGCGCCTCCTTCAAGCGTTCCATCTCGCGGTCGTAGGCCTGCTGGAAGGCGCGGCCGAAGACGGCCTGGAAGTCGTCCTCGACGGCGGCGGTGGTGTGGGCGTGCAGCTGCTTCAGCTGGCGCCACAGCCGCGCCTCGCGACCACCGGGCAACAACTTCTCGCCGAGACCGCCGTCGTGCGGCGTGGCCTTGTCGAGACCGCCCGGATCGAAGCGGTGCAAGAGCGTGAGCAGCGCGGCGCGCATGCCGGCCACCATGCCGAGCTGGTGCGACTGCAGGTCGCCCAGCGCATCGTGCACGGCGGCCTCGGGCGTGAGAAAGCCGGGCATGCGTGCGCCGAACATCTGCATCAGCACGGCGCGGCCGTTGGGCAGGATCTTGAAGGGGTTGTTCTCTTCGTCCACGATCATGGTGATCTCGGCGCGCACCTCGCGCTTGAGCATCGCGCGCGACGACAGCAGCTCGATGGTGCCGTCGGTGAAGGCGCGCATCAGCCGGCCCAGGTGGCGCATCGCCTCGGCATCGAGCGGCTGCTGGCCCGCGATCTCTGGCACGCCGGCGCCTTCGAGGAACGCCTTGAACAGGTCGTCGCCGGAGGAGGGGGGGCGTGGTGAGGTCGGCGCTGGTGCAGGGACTGCCGCGATTGGCAAGGCAGGCGGCGCTTCTTCAGGCACGGCCGGTTCGGTCACTGCGACGGGAATCTCTGGCGCTGCGACAACAACGGGCTCCTCTTCAACAGGCGCAGCCTCTTCCACTGGCTCCGGCATGGCGACCGAGGGCGTGATCGCCACCGGCTGCGGCGGATTGAACTGCGAGGTCATCTCGCGCGCATGGTTCGCCAGGCTGTGGCCCGACGGCGCCGCCAGCGGCCGTGCGATCAAGTCCATGGCCGGGTGCACGTCGTCGAGCGGGTTGTCCTGCGTCAGCGCCGTGGGGCGCGGGTCGGACAGCGGCGAGGGCGCATCGCGGTCTTCGGCGAAGAAGGAGAGCGGGTCCATGCTGCGCTTGAGCGCGAGATCGGACAGTCCCTGCGTCGACTGCGGGTCCAGCCCGGCGAGCGGATCGACGGGGTTGCGCTGCGCCTGCGAGGGCAGGGCGAAGGGCTCGTGCGCCAGCGGGTCGGGCATCGGCGCCGCCGCATCGTCGGCGCGGCGCGGCGCGTTCGCGAGGATGGCGTCCCAGTCGGCGGCGGACGGCATCTGCGCGGAGACCTGCGTGGTCGTGGAAGGCGCTGCAGCAGTGGAAGAGAGCGACGGTGGCGGCGGTGCAGGCAAGGGCGCAGGGGCCGGTGCATTCACCGGCGCCGGCGCGAAGGTCGGCATCGCGACCGTCGTTTCGGGTGGCGCATCGCCCAGGGGCAGCGCGCCTTCGCCGAACAGGTCCGCGAAGACATCGGAGGCCGGCGATGCGGTGGGCAGCAGCGCGCTGATCGACGGGGCCGACGCGAGGTTCGATGCCACAGGCGAAGCAGACACCAACTGCGACAGCGACGGCTCGGTGATGGGCGCCTCGGCGATCGCAGGCGGTGGGGCCTGGCTTGCACTCGCGGCCTCGAGCACGTAGCTGCCGATGGTCACGCGGTCGCCCAGCGCGACGCGCGATTCTTCTTCGTGGCGCAGCGTGCGTCCGTTCACGCTGATCGGCAGCACCGCGCTCATGTTGCGCACCACGGCGGCGCCGTCGTCGTCGAAGCGCACGGTGGCCTGCAGGCGCGAGATCTGCCGGTGTTCGTCGGGCAGCACGAGGTGGTTGTCGGGGCTGCGGCCGATGGTGCCGCCCGGGGCGGCGAGCAGCGCCGAGGGCCCCGAGGCCACGGGCATGCCGCCGTGTTCAATCACTGTCCAGCGCATGGCATCTCCATGTTCGTCGCGGTGGGCGCGAGCGTGCCCGGGCGCGGCCGTGGCCGGCCGCGTGTCATCCGCGCTTCATCTTCTTCGCGGCCTCGAACGCGGGGCCCCACACGGGGTGGGTGCGTTCCGCGACATTCAGGTCGAAGCTCGGGAACACATCGAGGAGCTTGCGGAATTGCGTGCGGCATTCCGCGATCTGGTTGTTCACGCAGTAGCTGAAGGCTTCGAGCTTGAGCGCGGCCAGCCGCGTCGCGGGCTCGGCCCCGTCGAACACCGACACGCCGCCGCTCTTCAACGTGGAGATGGCCTTGGCGTAGTCGCCCGCATCGTAGGCCTGCTGCGCGCGTTCGAGCGTGGTGCGTGCCACTTGCTGGCTCAGGCGTTCGGGTTGCTGTGAGGCATCCGGGGTGCTCTGGCAGCCGCTCAACAGCGCAAGCATGAAGGCAAAAGACAGAACAGGCAGGCAAGACTTCAATCTTTTCTCCTACTTCGCGAGAGGCAATGCGTGAGAGAGGGCGTGCTGTTGCATCACGATGCAACAGCACGCAATGCACACCGTGCGCGTGCATGGTTTCGATAATATAGATCGCGAAGCTTTCAGGGAGATCTCATGCATCGACGGACCTTGATTCAAGGCGCATTGGCCACATCGCCGTTGCTCGCAGGCCTCGCTGGTTGCGCATCGACAGCGAAGTCGATGCCCACGCCGTATGCCATCACCGTGCGCATCGACGACGGCGTGAATCCCGATGGTCGCGGCCAGGCCGCACCGATTCTCGTGAAGGTCTTCGAACTGAAATCTTCCGGCAACTTTGAAACGGCAGACTACTTCGCGCTGCAGGACCGCGACCGCGAGACGCTCATGACCGAGCTCGTGAACGCGGACCAGGCCATCCTGCGCAGCGGCGAGGAACGCGTGTTCAAGCGCGAGGCCGGACTCGACTCGCGCGCCATCGGCGTGATCGCCGGCTATCGCAAGCTGGAAGCGGCGCGGTGGCGCATCGTGTTGCCGTTGAAGGAGCCGAAACAAACGAATCTTTACAAGGTGTGGCAGTTTTCTCCGAGCGAGCAGAGCGTGCGCATCGCGGTGCGCAAGAGCGGCCTCGAACTGCTACCAAGTCGTTAAGTTTCAGCACACGCTAATACGAAAGTGCGGCGCATTCGCCTCTGAAAAGGCATGCAAAACGCAAGAGGCGCCGTGTAGCATCAGACGCGAAAGAAGATCGAGCGGGGAGCCGCTGTACAGCGCATTTCCCGCCTCCGTGTGAGCACTCCAGGAGGTTCTTTGGTGACAGTTCGCAACGCGGGCGCAGCCGGTCAGGGCGCCCAATCTCAGGCATTGGCGAATCGCGTGGTGTGGTCCGAAGGCATGTACCTGCGGCCCCAGCACTTCCAGCAGATGGAGCGCTATGTCGAGCAGTACGTCACTCGCCGCACCGCGGGCATGCAGGGTGCCTACTGGGGATGGCTGCACCTGGACATCGACCGCGATGCCTTCGCGCTCGGGCGCGTGTCGCTGCTCGGCGGCGCGGGCGTGCTGCCCGACGGCACGCCGTTCTCGTTCGGTCTCGAAGACGCACCGATGCCCTTCGACGTGCCCACCGACCTCACCGACGAACTCATCGTGCTCGCACTGCCACTGCGCAGGCCCGGCAGCGAAGAAGTGATCTTCTCGGAAGACGAAGGCTCGGCCGCGCGCTTCGGCGTGGTCGAGCGCGAAGTGGCCGACGGCAACGCGGTGGCGCTCGGCCCCGCGGTGCTGCAGCTGGCGAAGCCGCGCCTGCGGCTGGCGCGCGCGTCGTCGCTCACGGCCGAGTGGCAGGCCATCGGTGCGGTGCGCGTGATCGAGCGGCGCACCGACCACAAGCTGGTGGTCGATGCCAACTACATTCCGCCGGTGCTCGATGCCTCGGCGCATCCGATGCTGCGCAGCATGACGGCCGAGCTGCACGGCCTGCTCACGCAGCGCTCCGAGGCATTGGCCTCGCGGCTGTCGCAACCGGGGCGCGGCGGCGTGAGCGAGGTCTCCGACTTCCTGCTGCTGGAGCTGGTCAACCGCTACCTCGCGCTCACCTGGCATGCGCAGCAGGCGGTGCAGGTGCATCCCGAGACGCTGTTCGTCGACTGGCTCAAGCTGGCCTGCGACCTGGCCACGCACACCTCGCCCACGCGCCGTCCGGTGGTGTGGCCGGTGTACGACCACGACAACCTCAACGAGAGCATCCGCCCGTTGATGGAGGAGCTGCGGCGTTCGCTGTCGGCGGTGCTCGAGCAAAGCGCCATCGCCATCGAACTCGAAGAGCGCAGCCACGGCGTGCGCGTGGGCCGCATGCCCGACCCGGTGCTGGTGCGCAACGCGGCCTTCGTGCTCGCGGTGCATGCCGACCTGCCGGCCGATGCCGTGCAGCAGCGCTTTCCGACGCAGGTCAAGATCGGCTCGGTCGAGCGCATCCGCGACCTCGTGCAGCTGCAGCTGCCCGGCGTGGTCGTGCGCTCGCTGCCGGTGGCGCCGCGCCAGATCCCGTACCACGCGGGCTACCACTACTTCGAACTCGACAAGGGCGGCGACATGTGGCGCCAGCTCGAGAAATCGGGCGGCGTCGCCATGCACCTGGCCGGCGACTTTCCGGGGCTCGCCATGGAGTTCTGGGCCATCCGTCCGTGAGGGACCCTATGAACGGTGCCAATGACATGGCCGTCGGCCCGGGTGGTTTCGTGCCTCCCAATCCGGGCGGCGGCGCGACCACGCACAGCGGCCCGGGGCCGCAACCCCAGCAGCAACCCCAGCCCGATGCCTTCACCGCGTGGCACGACGCGCGGCGCCCGCATGCGGGCGACACGGCGCTGGCGGGCAACAACCCGCTGGTGGCGGCGGCCAACCCGCTGCTCGACCTGATCCCGCAGATCCGCGCCACCGGCCACCACCCGTCGCCCGCGCAACTGCGCGAGCACCTCGTCGACGAGGTGCGTCGTTTCGAGACGCGCGCACAGCAGGCCGGCATCGCGCCCGAAGTGATCATCGGCGCGCGCTACTGCCTGTGCACCGCGGTCGACGAGGCCGCGGCGCTCACGCCGTGGGGCGGCAGCATCTGGTCGTCGCAGAGCCTGCTCGTGATGTTCCACAACGAGACCTGGGGCGGCGAGAAGTTCTTCCAGCTGCTGTCGCGCCTGGTGCAAAACCCGCAGCAGCACCTGCACCTCATCGAGCTCATCTACTTCTGCCTGGCGATGGGCTTCGAGGGGCGCTTTCGCGTCATCGACAACGGCCGCTCGCAGCTGGAGACGCTCAAGCAGCGGATGCTGCAGATCATCCGGCAGGCGCGCGGCGAAATCGCGGCGCCGCTGTCGCCGCACTGGCAGGACGCGAGCGCGCCCGTGCGCCGCACGCGCCACTGGCTGCCGGTGTGGGCCGTGGGCGCGGTGGCGGCGGTGCTGCTGGTGCTGGTGTTCGCGGTGCTCACCTTCAACCTCGCGGGCCATTCCGACGGCGCGTTCTCGGCCGTGAACGCGGTGCGCCTGCCGCAGACGCAGCGCGCGGTGGCGGTGCCCGCGGCGCAGCCGCGCCTGCAGCGTTTTCTCGAGCCCGAGATCCGCGACGGCCTGCTCACGGTGCGCGACGAGGCCGACCGCAGCGTGGTGGTGCTGCGCGGCGACGGCCTGTTCGCCTCGGGCTCCGACCGCGTGCTCGACCGCTACGCGCCGGTGCTCGCGCGCGTGGCCGACGCGCTCAACGCGGTGGAAGGCAACGTGCTGGTCAGCGGCTTCAGCGACGACCAGCCGATCCGCAGCGTGCGCTTCCCGTCCAACTGGCAGCTCTCGCAGGCGCGCGCCGATGCGGTGAAGGCCATGATCGCCACGCGCCTGAGCCGGCCCGAACGGCTGCGCGCCGAAGGCCGCGGCGACGCCGATCCGCTGGTGCCCAACGACTCGGCGGCCAACCGCGCGCGCAACCGGCGCGTCGAGGTGACGCTGCTGGTGGCGCCGGTGGCCGGCGTGCCCGTGCCGGGGTCTGCGCCGCAACCCCGGCAGCCACAACCACAAGGAGGAACCCGCTGATGCTGCGCGCGCTCTTCCGTTTTCTCGTCAGCCGCGACCTCTGGGTCTTCTTCGGGCTGGTCGCGCTCGCGTTCCTGATCTGGGTCATCGGCCCGGTGATCGCCGTGGGCCGCTACCGCCCGCTCGAAGGCGAGTTCGTGCGCATCGTGGTCATCGCGCTGATGTTCGGCGTGTGGCTGGTGCGCGTGGCCTACCGCAAGTGGCGCGAGCGTCGCCTCAACGCGCAGCTGCTGCACCAGCTGCGCACGCCGTCGCCCAAGGCGAAGGAAGCCAAGCCCGAAGAGGCGCCCGAGATCAAGGAGCTGCACAGCGGCTTCGCTGACGCGACCGCGGTGCTGAAGAACATGCGCTTCGGCCCGGGCCCCGGCGGCAAGGCGGCGGGGCGCTTCGCGCTGTTCGACCGGCAGTACCTTTATCAG
The DNA here is from genome assembly GCF_006323185.2 of Variovorax sp. KBS0712. Classification (NCBI taxonomy): domain Bacteria; kingdom Pseudomonadati; phylum Pseudomonadota; class Betaproteobacteria; order Burkholderiales; family Comamonadaceae; genus Variovorax; species Variovorax sp. KBS0712. Next base: position 383,829 of record NZ_VCCD02000004.1, read on the forward strand.
CTGCCCTGGTACATCTTCATCGGCGCACCAGGCTCGGGCAAGACCACGGCGCTGGTCAACTCCGACCTCGACTTTCCGCTCGCCGACCAGCTCGGCAAGGCCGCGGTGCGCGGCATCGGCGGCACGCGCAACTGCGATTGGTGGTTCACCAACGAGGCCGTGCTCATCGACACGGCCGGGCGCTACACCACGCACGAGAGCCACCGCGAGACCGACGAGGGCGAGTGGAAGGGCTTCATCGAGCTGCTCAAGAAGTTCCGGCCGCGCCAGCCGATCAACGGCGCGATCCTCACCATCAGCATCGCCGACCTGCCGCTGGCCGACGACGCGCAGCGCGCGCGCCACGCCATGGCCTTGCGCAAGCGGCTGCTCGAGCTGCGCAACGACCTGGGCATCAACTTCCCGGTGTACGTGCTGGTCACCAAGACCGACCTGCTGGCCGGCTTCAACGAGTACTTCGGCTCGCTGGGCCGCGCCGAGCGCCAGCAGGTGTGGGGCTTCACCTTCCCCATCGAGGGCAACCCCGCCGACCCGGCCAAGGCCGACCTGCGCGAGCGCTTCCACCAGGAATACAAGCTGCTGCACCAGCGCCTGGACGAGCGCCTGCCCGAGCTGATGGCGACCGAGCCCGACCCGATGCGGCGCGCGCAGGCCTACCTGCTGCCGCAGCAGTTCGCGAGCTTCGAGGACATCCTGGGCACCTTCCTGGCCGACGTGTTCAACCCGTCGAAGTTCGAGGTGGCGCCGCTGCTGCGCGGCGTGTACTTCACCAGCGGCACGCAGGAGGGCACGGCCTTCGACCGCGTGATGGGCGCCATCAAGCGCTACCTGCAGGTGAACGCGCCGCCCGCGCCGCCGCCGGGCCCGGGCAAGAGCTACTTCCTGAAAGAGCTGCTGCAGCAGGTGATCTTCCGCGACGCGGGCGTGGCCGGCACCAACCTGCGCTGGTACCGCCGCCGCCGCGCCATCGACCTGGCGGGCTACGCGCTGGTCGGCGTGCTCGCGGTGGTGCTGCTGGGCGCATGGGCCAACAGCTGGCGCCACAACAAGGCCTACGTGGCCGAGGTCGACGGCAACGCCAAGGCCTTCAACAAGGCCGCCGCACGCGGCGAGCTGCCGACGGTGGTCGATTCGAGCGGCGACATCGCGAGCTCGCTGCTCATCCTCGACCGGCTGCGCGACCTGCCGAAGTCGGCCGAGTTCGACATCGGCGATCCGCCCGTGGGCTACCGCTTCGGGCTCTACCAGGGCGAGAAGCTGCAAGCCGCCACCGACGGCGTGTACCAGCGCGCGTTGGAGACGGTGCTGCTGCCGCAGGCCGCGCAGCGCGTCGAACAGTCGCTGCGCGAGGCCGCGAAGCTCGATGCCGAATACAGCTACGAGGCGCTCAAGGCCTACCTCATGCTGTACGACCCCGAGCGCTACGACGCCGACTTCCTGCAGGCCTGGCTGCTGACCGACGTCGACCGCAAGATCGGCGCCTCGCTCACGCGCGAGCAGCGCACGAACCTCGAAGCGCACCTGAAGACGCTGTTCGCCGACCGCGTCGTGAGCTCGCCCTTCACCAAGGACGACAAGCTCATCGCGCAGACGCGCGAGCGCCTGGCGGGCGTGCCGCTGGCGCAGCGCTCGTACGCGCGGCTGCGCCGCATCCTCCTGCAGACCAGCGCGCCCAATGCCTTCACCATCGCCGAGGCGGGCGGCGCGGAGTCGGCGCTGGTGGTCCGGCGCGCCAGCGGCAAGCCGCTGACCGACGGCATTCCCACGCTGTTCACCTACCGCGGCTACTGGGACATCTTCGACAAGCGCATGGCCGAGACCACGCTGGCGCTGGAGCAGGAAGACCGCTGGGTGCTGCAGATCCGCGCGCCGGGCATCGCCGACATCACCTCGCGCGAGCTGCTGCTGCGCGAAGTGCGGCGCCTGTACCTCAGCGACTACATCCGCACCTGGGACGAGTACCTGGCCGACATCCGGCTGGCCGAGAGCAAGTCGCTGTTGCAGAGCATCCAGATGACGCGCGTGCTGTCGACCGGCGAGTCGCCGATGTCGCGCCTCATCCGCGGCGCGGCGCGCGAGACCGACCTGCTGCGCAACCACGACGAGGCCACGCGCAGCCTGCTCGACCAGGCGCAGAACCGCGTGACCAGCACGCGCGAGCGCATCGAGCAGCTCATCGGCCAGCCCGACGGCAGCCAGCGCCGCAACACCGCGCCCGACCGGCCCGAGTCGCTGGTCGACAACCACTTCGCGCCGCTGCGGCGCATGGTGACCGCGCCCAAGGCCGGCGGCCAGACGCCGCTGGACCAGACGGCCGCGCTCATCAACGAGCTGTACACCTTCCTCACCGCCACCGACACCGCGCTGCGCAGCGGCAACATCCCGCCGCCCGGCGATGCCGTGACCAAGCTGCAGGCCGAAGCAGGGCGTTTGCCGGTGCCGTTCCAGGGCATGCTGAACGACCTGTCGGCCACCGCGTCGTCGAAGGCCGCGGCGGTGACGCGGCAGAACATCGGGCAGAACGCGGCCGCGACCATCGGGCAGTTCTGCAGCCAGGCGATCGCGGGGCGCTACCCGTTCGCGCGTGGCTCGAACCGCGACGTGGCGGCCGGCGACTTCGCGCAGCTGTTCGCGCCCGGCGGGATGATGGACGACTTCTTCCAGAAGAACCTCGCCTCGCAGGTCGACACCTCGGTCAACCCGTGGACCTTCAAGCGCGGCGTGGACGGCAGCGCGTCGGGGCGCTCGGCCTACCTCGACGCGTTCCAGAAGGCACAGGCGATCCGCGACGTGTTCTTCACGGGCATGGCGGGCGGGCGCACGCCCTCGTTCACGCTGGACATCCGGCCCGAGGACATGGACGCCACGCTCACGCAGTTCACGCTGGACATCGACGGCCAGACGGTGCGCTACGCCCACGGCCCGCAGGCGCCCAGCAGCATCAAGTGGCCCGGTCCGCGCAACAGCAACCAGGTGCGGCTGCAGGTCACGGTGGCCAACGGCACGCCGGCCGGCGGCATCGTGACCGAGGGGCCGTGGGCGCTGCACCGGCTGTTCGACAAGGCCTCGATCTCGTCGGGGCGCACGCCCGAGTCGTTCAACGCGACCTTCGACCTGCAGGGCAAGAAGGTGGTGCTCGCGGTGACGGCCAACAGCGTCTACAACCCGCTGCGGCTGTCGCAGATGAACAGCTTCTCCTGCCCCGGGAAATCCTAGGATGACGCCTCCCCCGCACGCCTGGTCGCCGCTTGACGAGCAGATCGGCTGGTACGGCAAGCTGCCGTCGGCCGGCGACTTTCTCTACCGCCGCATGCCGCGCGAACTGCAGGCCTGGTGGGACCGCTGGATGCAGAACGGCCTGGGCAGCTTCAAGCGCTGGCCCGACGCCATGACGCGCCACTACGCGGTGGCCCCGGTCTGGAACTTCGCCATCCCCGCCACGCACGGCGTGAACGCGGTGCAGCTGGGCTGCATCGCGCCCAGCTGCGACCGCGTGGGCCGCTACTACCCGGCCTGCGTGGCGCTGCAGGTGGACGCGGCGCGCTACCACCCCGCGCTGCTCGAAGGCTCGGCCGCGTGGTACTGGCAGTGCGGCAGCGCGCTGCTGCAGGCCATCCGCCACGGCGTGGCGCCCGACCTCTTCGACACCCAGGTGCTGGCCGCGGGCCGCACGGGCTTTCGCACCGCCAGCGGCGGCTCGGACGACATCCTCTCGATCCTCGGCGCGGCCGCCGGCCCTGCTGCCAACGGTGCGCGCGGCGCGAGCGCGCAGCAGCGCCTGGGCTGGCCCGAGCTGCCGCTGTGCTTCGACCCCTTCGGCGGCACCAGCTACTGGTGGACCAACCAGGCCGACGGCTCGCCGCTGCGCACCGCGGCGCACGGCGGCGGGCTCAACACGCCGCTGTTTTCCCAGTTGTTTTCGCAAGGCCACGTGCCGTGGGCCTGACGCGCCCGACCCACCCGCAGGAAGAAGAGACACCCCATGACGACGCCCGCCAGCCCTAGCGCGACGCCCGACCCGCAGGAGGAGCGCCCCCATCCCCTCGGCACGGGCCACCGGCTCGACGAGTTCGAGCTGCTCGAAGTCATCGGCGAGGGCGGCTTCGGCATCGTCTACCGTGCCTACGACCACTCGCTGCAGCGCGAGGTGGCGGTCAAGGAATACATGCCCTCGATGCTCGCGCGCCGCGTGGGCGACAACAGCGTGCACGTGCGCTCCGAGCGCCTCACCGCCACCTTCGCGGCGGGGCTGCGCAGCTTCATCAACGAGGCGCGCACGCTGGCGCAGTTCAGCCACCCGGCGCTGGTGCGGGTGCATCGCTTCTGGGAGGCCAACTCCACCGCCTACATGGCGATCCAGCTGTACAAGGGCCGCACGCTGCGCCAGCTGGCCGAGAGCGAGCCGGGCACGCTGACGGAGCCCTGGCTGCTGGGCATGCTGGGGCCGCTCTTGGGCGCGCTCGACACGCTGCACCACAGCCAGTGCTTCCACCGCGACATCGCGCCCGACAACATCTTCATCCAGCAGCAGGACGACCGCCCGGTGCTGCTGGACTTCGGCGCCGCGCGCAAGTCGATCGCCGACCTGGTCGACGAGGTCGCGGTGATGGTGAAGTCGGGCTACTCGCCGATCGAGCAGTACGCCGACGACAACACGCTGCTGCAGGGCGCGTGGACCGACCTCTATGCGCTGGGCGCCGTGCTGTACCGCGCGGTGACAGGCCACCCGCCGCCCTCGGCCGTGGTGCGCAGCGTGCAGGACGCCTACGTGCCGCTGTCGTCGCTGGACCGCGACGACCTGAGCCCGGCCTTCTGCGCCGCGGTGGACCACACGTTGGCCGTGCACAGCAAGGACCGCACGCAGACGGTGGCGGCCTTCGCGGCCGAGCTGGGGTTGGTGAAGCTGGGCGATCTGTACGTGGTGGACCGGGCGGCGCCGCCGGCGGCGGTGGTTGCTGCTGCCGTGCCCGTCGCTGCGCCCGTGCCGCAGGAGCCGCCTGCGCCGGAGCCGGTGGAGGAAGCGCCACCGCCCGCGCCCGAGGTGCAGCCCGTGCCTGTGGAAGCGGCGACCGCGCGCGTGCAGGCACCACCGCCGCCTGCGCCGCCATCGCCTGTCGCACGACCGAAGAAGCCATCGAAGCGCCCGCCGTGGTTCCTTGTCGGTGCGCTGGTGCTGGCGCTGTTTGCGGTCGGCGGCTGGATCGGTTGGCGGCTGACGGCCAAGGCGCCGTCCGATCCGATGATCGCGGCCGCGCCGCCGCCGGGCACGCCGATGTCCGATCCGGGCGCACCCCCGGCCGCGATGCCGCCGGCGGGGGCGACCTCTGATGCGCCGCCGGCGTCCGCGCCCGCTGCATCGGCCAGCGCCCCGCTGAGCCCGCTCGACAACGTGCCGGTCGCCGCCGCGCCCACGCCACCGGCCGAGCCTGAGGCACAGCCCGCACAGCCCGCACAGCCGGCGCCACCCGAAGCGCCGCCGCCCCCCGACCCCGCCGTGGTCGCCGAGGTGGAAGACTGGAACCTGGCCCAGGCCGAGAACACCCGCGAAGGCTACGAGGCCTACCTGCGGCGCCACCGCCGCGGCCTGCATGCGCGCGAGGCGCGCAACGCCATCGCCCAGCTCAACCGGCAGTCACCGCCGCCGCCCGCCGCGGGCAGCACGAACCCCGTGCCGACCGTGATCGCGGGCGCACCGCCGGCCCCGCCACCGGCGCCGGCCGCGGCACCCGGCATGGGCCGTGTGCAGTTCAACATCCGGCCCTGGGGCCAGGTCTTCGTCGATGGCGCCGACCGCGGCGTGAGCCCGCCGCTCAAGTCGCTGCCGCTGCGCCCCGGCATCTACACGATCGAGGTGCGCAACGGCGACCTCACGGCCTACCGCCAGCGCGTGACGGTGCAGGACAGCAAGTCCGCACCGGTGGTGAGCCACGAGTTCAAGTAAGAGGGCAGCGCGTCAGGGCGTGCCGGTGCGCAATGCGCGGCGGTACTGCACCGCCTCTGCCACATGCGCGGCCTGCACCGCGTCCTGCCCCGCGAGGTCGGCGATGGTGCGCGCCACCTTCAGCGCGCGGTGCGTGCTGCGCGCCGACCAGCCCAGCCGCGCGGCCGCCTGCTGCAGCAGCTGGCGGGCGGGGCCATCGAGCACGGCGTGCGTGTCGATCGCGCGGCCCTGCAGCGCCTGGTTCGCATGGCCCTGGCGTTGCAGCGCGCGGTCGCGCGCGCCCACGACGCGCGCGCGGATGCTGTCGGTCGATTCGCCCGCCGGCGCATCGAGCAGCTGCGGCGCCGACACGGCCGCCACCTCGATGTGCAGGTCGATGCGGTCCAGCAGCGGGCCGCTGAGCTTGCCCTGGTAGCGCGCGATGCGCTCGGGCGTGCAGCGGCATGGCTTGAGCGTGGAGCCCAGGTAGCCGCAGGGGCAGGGGTTCATCGCGGCGATGAGCTGGAAGCGGGCCGGAAACTCCGCGCGCCGGGCGGCGCGGGTGATCGTGATGGTGCCGGTCTCCAGCGGCTCGCGCAGGGCTTCGAGGGCGGCGCGTGTGAACTCGGGGAACTCGTCCAAAAACAGAACGCCGTGGTGCGCGCGCGAGATCTCGCCCGGCCGCGGTGGCGAGCCGCCGCCCACCAGCGCCACCGCGCTCGCCGTGTGGTGCGGCGTGGCCGTCGGGCGGCTCATCCAGCGCTCGGGCGCCAGCCGGCCGTCGAGGCTGGCGATGGCTGCGCTCTCCAGTGCCTCGTCCACGTTCATCGGCGGCAGCAGGCCGGCGAAGCGGTGCGCCAGCATCGACTTGCCCGAGCCCGGCTCGCCCACCATGAGCAGGCTGTGGCCACCATGAGCAGGCTGTGGCCACCGGCCGCGGCGATCTCGAGCGCGCGCTTGGCGCCGGTGTGGCCCTTGACGTCGGCCAGGTCGGCATAGCGCGGGGCGCCGTCGCCGGGCGCGGCGCGCACGCGGGTCCAGCCGTCGTCGCTCGCATCGACGGGCCCGCCGCCGCTGGCGACGAACTGGCGCACCACGTCGAGCAGGTGCCGGGCCCCGTACACCTGCGCGCCCGGCACCAGCGCGGCCTCCTGGGCGCTGTCCAGGGGCAGCACCAGCCGCACGGCCGTGCCTTGCGTGTAGGTGGCCACGGCCATCGCGAGCGCGCCACGCACGGGGCGCAGTTCGCCCGACAGCGACAGCTCGCCGGCGAACTCGTGGCCGGCGAGGCGGGCGTTCTCGATCTGCCCGCTGGCCGCGAGGATGCCCAGGGCGATGGGCAGGTCGAAGCGGCCCGAGTCCTTCGGCAGGTCGGCCGGGGCGAGATTCACCACGATCTTCTTGTTGGTCGGAAATTCGAGCCCGGCGTTCTGGATCGCCGAGCGCACGCGCTCGCGCGCCTCCTTGACCTCGGTCTCGGCCAGCCCGACCAGCGTGAAGCTCGGCAGGCCGTTCGCCAGATGCACCTCGACCGTGACGGCGGCGGCCTCCAGGCCGAGCAAGGCGCGGCTTTGCACCAAAGACAGACTCATTTTTCTCCCTCTCCCCAAGTTGGTGCGCCTGCGACGTGCAAGCCCAGGACCGTGCAGCGTGCAAGCGTGTGCAACTGCCGGAAACAGGGCTTGTAACGATTTGGCGCTCATCGCCGGACACCTGCGCCCTCTGGCCGGGGCGGTATTCGTGCAGTTTGGCACGCTCCCTGCTTTGAGGGTGCTCAGGTCCAACAACACACTTGCGAGGAGTTCCCTGATGACGCACCGTACCGCCGCCCAGGCGTTGATCGTTCTGGCCACTGCACTGACCGCCTCGGGCGCCGCCATGGCCCAGGCCGCCGACGCCGCCGCACCGGCGCCCGCGCCCCTGCTCACGGGCAATGTCTCGCTGACCACGAACTACAAGTTCCGCGGCCAGGACCAGGACATGATCGGCAAGAACGACTACGCCAAGACCAAGGGCTTCAAGCCCGCCATCCAGGGCGGCTTCGACTACGCCTTCGGCGACAGCGGCTTCTACATCGGCAACTGGAACTCCAGCGTCAACTGGCTCAAGGGCAACAGCATCGAGAGCGACCTGTACGGCGGCTACAAGTTCAAGGCCGGCCCGGTCGACATGGACGTGGGTGCGCTCACCTACATCTACCCGGGCAACTCGGTGGGCAACACCACCGAGCTGTACGTGGGCGCCACCTACGCCAACGACAGCTTCGGCTCGTTCACGGCCAAGTACTCGCACACGGTGTCCAAGGACTACTTCGGCTACGCCGGTGCCAAGACCGGCTCGGGCCTGAAGGGCCGCAACACCGGCTACCTGAACCTCGCCTACAGCAAGGAGATCGTGCCCAAGGTCACGCTCAAGGCCGCCGTCGGCTTCACCAACATGTCCAGCGACATCCGCAGCCTGGGCTACAAGAGCTACGTGGACTACAACATCGGCGCCACCTACGACTTCGGCAGCGGCCTGACGCTCACGGGCTCGGTGCAGGGCGCCAACAAGAAGTCCAACTACCAGGTCGTGGCCTACCCGGGCATCGAGATCCCCGACTTCGGCACCTTCGGCACCACCTACTACTCGCCCAACAAGGCACGCTTCATCCTCACGCTGACGAAGACGCTGTAATCGACACAACAACCAGGCGCGGCCCACGTTGCCGCGCCGCCTTTCATCCATCCAGAAGGAGCAACTCATCATGAAGCTGGTCACAGCCATCATCAAACCGTTCAAGCTCGACGAGGTGCGCGAAGCGCTCTCGGCCATCGGCGTGCAGGGCATCACCGTCACGGAAGTGAAGGGCTTCGGTCGCCAGAAGGGCCACACCGAGCTGTACCGCGGCGCCGAGTACGTGGTCGACTTCCTGCCCAAGGTGAAGATCGAGGCGGCCATCTCCGACGAGCTGGTCGACCGCGTGATCGAGGCCGTGGAGGGCGCCGCGCGCACCGGGAAGATCGGCGACGGCAAGATCTTTGTCTACAACCTCGAACAGGTCGTGCGCATCCGCACCGGCGAAACGGGCCGCGAAGCCCTCTGATCGAGTCCTGGCCCGAAAGAACAACGACTATGAAAAAACTTCTTGTCTCTCTTGCGCTCGGCTTGAGCGTCTTCGTCGCCGGTACTTCGGCGCTGGCCCAGGCACCCGCCGCCACCCCTGAGGCACCGGCTGCATCGGCACCTGCTGCACCTGCCGCAGCTGCGCCCGCGGCTGCAGCACCCGCTGCTGCCGAAGCTGCGCCCGCCGCACCGGCCGCCGCTCCCGCGCCCAAGGTCGACTCCGGCGACACCGCCTGGATGCTCACCTCGACCCTGCTCGTGATCCTGATGACCATCCCCGGCCTGGCGCTGTTCTACGGCGGCCTGGGCCGTTCCAAGAACATGCTGTCGGTGCTGATGCAGGTCTTCGTGATCTTCTCGCTCATCAGCCTGCTGTGGGCCATCTACGGCTACAGCCTGGCCTTCACGGGCGACGGCAACTTCTTCGGAAGTTTCGACAAGATCTTCATGAAGGGCATCACGCAGGAAACCTTCGGCGCGCTGACCACGATCCCCGAATACGTGTTCTTCGCCTTCCAGGGCACCTTCGCGGCCATCACCGTGGCGCTGATCGTCGGCGCTTTTGCAGAACGCGCCAAGTTCTCGGCCGTGCTGCTGTTCTCGGTGATCTGGTTCACCTTCAGCTACGTGCCCATGGCCCACATCGTGTGGGGCGGCGGCCTGCTGGGCAAGGACGGCGCGCTGGACTTCGCCGGCGGCACCGTGGTGCACATCAACGCCGGTATCGCCGGCCTGGTCGGCGCCTACATGGTCGGCAAGCGCGTGGGCTACGGCAAGGAAGCCTTCACGCCGCACTCGCTCACGCTCACCATGGTCGGCGCTTCGCTGCTGTGGGTCGGCTGGTTCGGCTTCAACGCCGGCTCGGCAGGTGCGGCCAACGCCGCCGCCGGCCTGGCCTTCGTGAACACGGTGCTCGCCACCGCCGCCGCGGCCCTGTCGTGGATCCTGGGTGAGAGCCTGCACAAGGGCAAGGCCTCGATGCTGGGCGCTGCATCCGGTGCCGTGGCCGGCCTCGTGGCCGTCACGCCCGCCGCCGGTTTCGTCGGCCCGATGGGCTCGATCGTGATGGGCCTGCTGGCCGGCCTGGTCTGCCTGTGGGGCGTGGGCGGTCTCAAGCGCATGCTCGGCGCGGACGACGCGTTCGACGTGTTCGGCGTGCACGGCGTGGGCGGCATCCTGGGTGCCATCCTGACCGGCGTGTTCGCTGCCAAGGGCCTGGGCGGCACCGGCGGCCTGACGCCTGACACCTTCTCGATGGGCGCGCAGGTCTGGATCCAGGTCAAGAGCGTGCTGTTCACCATCGTGTGGTCCGGCGTGGTCGCCTTCATCGCCTACAAGATCGCCGACCTGACCCTCGGCCTGCGTGTGTCGGAAGAAGAAGAGCGCGAAGGCCTCGACATCTCCTCGCACGGCGAAACGGCATACAACAGGTAAACCCCCAGGCTGCGCGCACTTCGTGTCGCTTCGCCAACCCCCTTGCAGGGGGCAACACCAGCGGCCCGGCAAAGCCGGTTCCGCGGTGTTCCGCGAAGAGACACACCGCACAGTCTGATTACAAAGAACAAAGTTTTTCAGGCGAGTCTCCTTTGGATGTTCAGCCCGCGAGCGCTTCGGCGTCAGCGGGCTTTTTTTTGCCCGCGGCCCGCGTGGCCGGGGGCACAATCGCCCCACCATGTGGACCTCCATCGAAGACAGCCTCTGCGAGCTGGGTGAATCGCCGTTCTGGCATCCGCACGAACGCGCGCTCTACTGGCTCGACATCCCGGGCCGCGCCGTGCTGCGCACGCGCGGCGAGATCGGTTCGCCCACGGCCACGGTCGAGCGCTGGGCGCTGCCCACCGAGCCCGGCTGCATGGCGCCGGCACGCACGGGCGGCCTCGTGATCGCGCTGCGCGACGGCATCTACCGGGCCCGCGAGTGGGGCGGCAGCCTCGTCGCGATGGCGCGCGCGGAGCACGACGTGCGCACCATGCGCTTCAACGACGGCAAGTGCGACGCGCTCGGCCGCTTCTGGGCCGGCTCGCTCAACGAGGCCAAGGACCGCGCCAACGCCGCGCTCTACTGCTTCGACGCACGCCCGGGAGACGTCTCGCCCACCATCACGTCGATGCTGGAGCATGTCACCACCGCCAACGGCCTGGCGTTCTCGCCCGACAACGGCACCCTGTACTGGGCCGACACCGCCGCGCACGTGGTGCGCGCCTGGGACTGGGACGCCGAGGCCAACACGCTGTCGCATGCGCGCGTGTTCCAGCAGTTCGACCCCAAGCCCGCGGGCTGGGTACCCAGCACGCCCACGCACTACGACGGCCGCCCCGACGGCGCCACCGTCGACGCCGCCGGCCACTACTGGGTCGCGATGTTCGAAGGCGCGCAGCTGCTGCGCTTTGCGCCCACGGGCGAGCGCGTGGCCGCCATCGCGGTGCCGGTGCAGTGCCCGACCATGCCCTGCTTCGGCGGCGACGACCTGCGCACGCTGTTCGTCACCAGCGGGCGCAAGGGCCGCCCGGCCGACGAGCTGGTGCAGCGCCCGGCCTCGGGCACCGTGCTCTCGATGCGCGTCGACACGCCGGGCCTGCCGGTGAATTTCTTCGAAGACTAAGAAGGCGTGAACGAACCCGCCATGTCCGCTCATCCCGCCCAGACACGCCCCCTCGGCGTTGCAAATGCTCGCCATAGCCCGAGCTATGGCTGCGCTTTGCGCCTTGATGGGGCGCGCCTGGGCGGGCTGCTCGGCCACGCCGGATTCATTCACGCCTTCTGAGCTCTCCGGCTGCCCCGCGGATGGCCCTGCACCACATCCCCCCGATCCAATGCCTGCTGACCTTCGAGGCCGTCGCGCGCCTGCGGCATGCGGGCCGCGCGGCCGACGAGCTGTGCGTGACGGCCAGCGCCGTGAGCCACCGCATCCGCCAGCTCGAGGCGCACGTGGGCTTCAAGCTCTTCGGGCGCAGCGACTTCAGCCTCACGGCCGACGGCGCGGCCTACCTGGCGAACGTGCGCGTCGGCCTGGCCGCGCTGCAGCAGGCCACGCCCGGCAGCCGTGACGCGGCGCTGCGCGCACCGCGCCTGAGCGTGGCCGTCACGCCCACCTTCAGCCGCCAGTTCCTGATGCCGCGGCTGGAGCTCTTTCGCAACATCTACCCCGACATCGAGCTGGCGCTGCACGTGTCGATCCCGCTGCTCGACGTCACGGCCGAGCAGACCGACCTGCAGGTGCGCTACGGCATCGGCGCGTACGCCGACTGCGAGCACCGCCTGCTCATCGCCGAGGACGTGGTGCCCGCCTGCAGCCCGAGCTACCTGAACGAGTTCGGGCCCTTCGACGGTTTTCGCACCGCGGCCGAGATCGCCAGCGCGCGGCTGATCCGCAGCCCGCTCGAGCCCTGGGGCACCTGGTTCGCGAGCTGCGGCATCGACCAGCCCGAGCCGCACCTGGGTGCGCAGTTCAACGACCTGGGCCTGGTCTACGACGCGGCCGCCAGCGGCTTCGGCGTGGCGCTGGTGCGACAGAAGCTGGGCGCCGCCTGGTTCGAATCGGGCCGGCTGGTGGCGCTGTCGGAACGGCCCGTGCCCTCGCCGCACCGCCACTACATCTGCTGGCAGCCGGGCACGCTGGAGCGCTGGGAGTGCGCGGCCTTCGTCGACTGGATCGTTCAGACGCTGCACTGACCGACACGTCGGCCCGACAAATTTTTATCAAGGTCCGGGCAAAAAACCTTCAATCCGGACGGCGCGCTTCTCCCTAGAGTGCGGGGCACAACAACAGCCTCCCCGGAGACAACGCATGACCTGGCAGCAGATCTACGACCCGTTCGGCAACATGATCATTTCCACCGCGCTCGCCGCGATCCCGGTGGTGGTGATGCTTGCGTGCCTCGGCTTCTTCCACATCAAGGCCCACATCGCCGCCGGCCTGGGCCTGCTGGCGGCGCTGGCCGTCGCCGTCTTCGCCTACGGCATGCCGGCCGAGATGGCCGGGCGCGCCGCGCTCTTCGGCGGCTTCACGGGCCTGCTGCCGATCGGCTGGATCGTGCTGAACATCATCTTCCTGCAGCAGCTGGCCGAACAGAACGGCAGCTTCAAGGTGCTGCAGGACTCGCTCTCGGGCATCACCGAAGACCGCCGCATCCAGCTCCTGCTGATCGCCTTCTGCTTCGGCGCCTTCTTCGAGGGCGCGGCGGGCTTCGGCACGCCGGTGGCGGTCACGGCCGGCATCCTGATCGGCCTGGGCTTCTCGCCGCTGGCCGCCTCCGGCCTCTCGCTGATCGCCAACACCGCGCCGGTCGCCTTCGGCGCGCTCGGCACGCCGGTGATCACGCTGGCCAAGGTGCACGGCTACGACCTGATGGAAGTCACCGCGATGATCGGGCGCCAGCTGCCGTTCTTCTCGCTGCTGGTGCCGTTCTGGCTGGTGTGGGCCTTCGCCGGACGCAAGGCGATGATGGAAGTGTGGCCGGCCATCCTGGTCACGGGCGTGTCGTTCGCGGTGCCGCAGTACCTGGTGTCGAACTTCATCGGCCCCGAGCTGGTCGACATCATCGCGGCCATCGTGTCGATGGCCAGCCTGGTGCTGTTCCTGCGCGTGTGGCAGCCCAAGAACGTGTGGCGCTCGCCCTCGCTGCGCGGCAAGGACGTGAGCGCGCACGAGGCCAAGCCGCCGGCCGCCATCGTCGTGCACAGCCGCGAGGCGCTGGTGCGCGCGTGGATGCCCTGGGTGATCCTCTCGGTGTTCGTCTTCATCTGGGGCCTGCCCTCGGTGAAGACCGCGCTCAACGGCGTCTTCGCGCCCTCGTTCCCGATGGGCGGGCTGCACAACCTGATCGAGAAGATGCCGCCGGTGGTCACCGCGCCCACCAAGGAAGGCGCGGTGTACGTGCTGAACCTGCTGTCGGCCACGGGCACCGGCATCCTGCTGTCGGCGATCGTGAGCGCGCTGTTCATGAAGTACAACCCGATCGAGATCGTGCGCACCTTCGTGCGCACGCTCTGGATGGTGCGCTACTCGCTCATGACCATCGTGCTGATGCTCGCGCTGGGCACGCTCACGCGCTACTCGGGCACCGACACCACGCTGGGCCTGGCGTTCGCCAACACCGGCGTGTTCTATCCCTTCTTCGGCACGCTCATGGGCTGGATCGGCGTGGCCATGACCGGCTCCGACACGGCCTCGAACGTGCTGTTCGGCGGCATGCAGAAGGTCGCGGCCGAGCAGCTCGGCCTGGCGCCCAACCTCATGGGCGCGGCCAACAGCTCGGGCGGCGTGATGGGTAAGATGATCGACGCCCAGTCGATCGTGGTGGCCTCCACCGCCACGCGGTGGTTCAATCACGAAGGCGACATCCTGCGCTACGTGTTCTTCCACTCGATCGCGCTGGCCTCGCTGGTCGGCCTGTACGTGACGCTGCAGGCCTATGTGTGGCCATTCACCCTGATGGTCGTCCGCTGAAAGTTGTTCCCGCCATGAATGCTCCCGTCACGACCGACCAGCACGCACAGCTGTCGAAGGCGGAGCGCCAGGCGCAGGTGGTGCGGGCGCTGCAGGCGCACCTGCCCGCGCATGCGCTCATCTGGCACGCCGAAGACACCACGCCCTACGAATGCGACGGCCTCACGGCCTACCGCCAGCGCCCGCTGGTGGTGGCCCTGCCCGAGACCGAGGCGCAGGTGGCCGCTGTGCTGCGCGCCTGCCATGCGCTGGCCGTGCCCGTGGTGGCGCGCGGCGCCGGCACCGGGCTCTCGGGCGGCGCCATGCCGCACGCGCTGGGCGTGACGCTGTCGCTGGCCAAGTTCAACCGCATCCTGAAGGTCGACCCCGTGAGCCGCACGGCCGTCGTGCAGTGCGGCGTGCGCAACCTCGCCATCAGCGAGGCCGCCGCGCCCTTCAACCTGTACTACGCGCCCGATCCGTCGAGCCAGATCGCCTGCACCATCGGCGGCAACGTGGCCGAGAACTCGGGCGGTGTGCACTGCCTGAAGTACGGCCTCACGCTGCACAACGTGCTGCGCGTGCGCGGCTTCACGGCCGAAGGCGAACCCATCGAGTTCGGCGGCGAGGCGCTCGATGCGCCGGGGCTCGATCTGCTCGCGCTGGCCATCGGCAGCGAAGGCATGCTGGCCGTGACCACCGAGGTCACGGTCAAGCTCGTGCCCAAGCCGCAGCTGGCGCGCTGCATCATGGCCAGCTTCGACGACGTGCGCAAAGCCGGCGACGCGGTCGCGGCGGTGATCGCGGCGGGCATCATCCCGGCCGGCCTGGAGATGATGGACAAGCCCATGACCGCCGCCGTCGAAGACTTCGTGCACGCGGGCTACGACCTCGACGCCGCCGCCATCCTGCTGTGCGAATCGGACGGCACGCCCGAAGAGGTCGAGGAAGAAATCGGCCGCATGACCGAGGTGCTGCGCGGTTGCGGCGCCACCGCCATCGCCGTGAGCACCAGCGAAGACGAGCGCATGAAATTCTGGAGCGGCCGCAAGAACGCCTTTCCGGCGTCGGGCCGCATCAGCCCCGACTACATGTGCCTGGACTCCACCATCCCGCGCAAGCGGCTCGCCGACATCCTGCTGGCGATCCAGGAGATGGAGAAAAAATACAACCTGCGCTGCTGCAACGTGTTCCACGCAGGCGACGGCAACCTCCACCCGCTGGTGCTGTTCGATGCCAACGACCCCGACGAGTTGCATCGCTGCGAGCTGTTCGGCGCCGACATCCTCGAGACCAGCGTCGCCATGGGCGGCACCGTCTCGGGCGAGCATGGCGTGGGCGTGGAAAAGCTCAACAGCATGTGCGTGCAGTTCACCGCGGCCGAGAACGAGCAGATGTTCGGCATCAAGCGCGCCTTCGACCCCGCCGGGCTGCTCAACCCCGGCAAGGTGATTCCCACGCTGCAGCGCTGCGCCGAGTACGGCAAGGAAGTGGTGCGCGGCGGCCGGCTGGCGCATCCCGACCTGCCGAGATTCTGAGAGCTTCATGAACACGGATACCGCCCTCCAGCAGGTCGTCGAGCGCGTGCGCGCCGCCGCGGCCGATGCCACGCCGCTGCGCCTGCGCGGCGGCGGCACCAAGGATTTCTACGGCCAGCCGCCGCGCGGCGAGCTGCTCGACCTGCGCGCGCTCAGCGGCATCACGAGCTACGAACCCAGCGAGCTGGTCGTCACCGTGCGCGCCGGCACGTCGCTGGCCGAACTCGAGGCCGCGCTCGCTGAACAAGGCCAGTGCCTGCCGTTCGAGCCACCGTGCTTTGCAGACGGCGGAACCGTCGGCGGCATGGTCGCCGCCGGCCTCAGCGGCCCGTCGCGCGCCAGCGTGGGCGCGGTGCGCGACTACGTGCTCGGCGCCACGCTCATCAATGGCCGCGCCGAGGTGCTGAGCTTCGGTGGCCAGGTGATGAAGAACGTCGCGGGCTACGACGTCTCGCGCGTGCTGGCCGGCTCGCTCGGCACGCTGGGCGTGATCGCCGAAGTGAGCCTCAAGGTGCTGCCCGTGGCGCCCGCCGAGGCCACGCTCGCCTTCGCCTGCAGCCAGGCCGATGCGCTGCGCCTGCTCAACGAGTGGGGCGGGCGCCCGCTGCCGCTGAACGCGAGCAGCTGGTTCGAACACGCGCCCGGCGCGGGCGTGCTGCGCCTGCGGCTGCGCGGCGCCGTGGCGGCCGTCGAAGCGGCCTGCGCGCAGCTCGGCGGCGAACGCCAGGACCCGGTGCGCGCGGCCGCCGGCTGGGCCGCGCTGCGCGACCAGCGCATGCCGTGGTTCACGCTCGATGCCGACGGTGCGCTGGCGCTGTGGCGGCTGTCGGTGCCGCAGACCGCGCCGGCGATCGCCATCGAGGGCTGCGCCGCGCCGCTGGTCGAATGGCACGGCGGGCAGCGCTGGTACCTCGCGCCGCCCGCGCAGGCGGCGCGCCTGCGCGAAGCCGCGCGTGCCGCCGGTGGCCATGCCACGCTGTTCCGCGTGCCCGCGGCGCAAGCTGCGGACTGCGACGTGCCGCGCTTCGACGCACTGAGCGCGCCGGTGGCACGCATCCATCGCGCGCTGATGCAGGAGTTCGATCCGCACGGGGTCTTCGACCGCGGCCGGCTCTTCGCAGGCGAGTCCTAAAAAAAGAAACGACACCCACCCCGCGATGCAAACCGAACTAGCCCCCGAATTCCGCGACACCGACGCGGGCCGCGAAGCCGAAGCCATCCTGCGCAAGTGCGTGCATTGCGGCTTCTGCACCGCCACCTGCCCGACCTACCAGCTGCTCGGCGACGAACTCGACGGGCCGCGCGGGCGCATCTACCTCATCAAGCAGGTGCTCGAAGGCCATGCGCCCACGCGCAGCACGCAGCTGCACCTCGACCGCTGCCTCACCTGCCGCAACTGCGAGAGCACCTGCCCGAGCGGCGTGCAGTACGGGAACCTGGTCGACATCGGCCGCAAGATCGTCGATGAGAAAGTGCCGCGCCCCGCCATGGAGTCGGCCACGCGCTGGCTGCTGAAGGAGGCGCTGCCGTCGCCGCTGTTCGGCCCCGCGATGAAGCTCGGCCAATCCGTGCGCGGCCTGCTGCCCGAAGCACTGAAGGCCAAGGTGCCCGCCCAGCAGGACGCCGGCCGCTGGCCCACCGCCACGCATGCGCGCAAGGTGCTGATGCTCGCGGGCTGCGTGCAGCCGTCGATGGCCCCGAACATCAACAGCGCGACCGCGCGCGTGCTCGACGCGGCCGGCATCCAGGCCGTGATGGCGCCCAAGGCGGGTTGTTGCGGCGCCGTGAAGTTCCACCTCAACGACCAGGAGGGCGGCAAGGCGCAGATGCGCGCCAACATCGATGCGTGGTGGCCCTTCGTCGAAGGCAACGAGGTCGAGGCGATCGTGATGAACGCCTCGGGCTGCGGCGTCACCGTGCGCGAGTACGGCCACCTGCTGCAGCACGACGCGGCCTATGCCGCCAAGGCCGCGCGCATCAGCGCCCTCACGCGCGACCTGAGCGAGCTGCTGCCCGAGCTCGTACCCGCGCTGCAGGGCCGCGTGCGCGCGCCCGAAGGCGTGGTCGCCTACCACCCGCCCTGCACGCTGCAGCACGGCCAGAAGCTGCGCGGCGGCGTCGAGACGCACCTGCGCGCGCTCGGTTTCGACGTGCGCGTGGCCATGAACGAATCGCACCTGTGCTGCGGCTCGGCCGGCACCTACTCGGTGCTGCAGCCCGAGCTGGCCTACCCGCTGCGCGACCGCAAGCTCGGCCACCTGAAGCAGCTGCAGCCCACGACCATCGCCTCGGCGAACATCGGCTGCATCACGCACCTGCAAAGCGGCAGCGGCGACACGCCCGTGCGGCACTGGGTCGAGCTGCTCGACGCGGCGCTGCAGCCGCCCGCAGGGTAGGGCGCGCGCGCACGGCAGGGTACGCTGCCGTCCGACGTGCGCACCGCGCGTTCGGGGCGCATCATGGCGAATCGAAGACGCTGCAAGGAGTTCGTGCCATGTCTTTCGTTTCTGCTTTTCCGCTGCCCCGTGCATTGCTGGCCGCTGCCTGCATCGCAGGCACCGTCGCCGCGCAGGCGCAGCAGCCGCCCTCGGCCCTGCCGCCCTGGCAGGGCATCGGCACCACGCGCTATGTGTGCGGCGGCATCGGCTCCGACGAGTCGAACGCCATGCGCGCCGCCATGAAGAACCACCCGCTGTCGCTGCTGTTCGCGCGCGCCGACGGGGCGTACCTGGCCAACCTGAACGTCGCGATCAAGGGTGGCGACGCGAACTCGTCCGCCGCCATGGCCTTCACCGCCACCGGCCCGGTGTGCCTCATCGACCTGCCGGCGGGGCGCTACGTGATCGACGTGAGCACCTCGACGGGCGAAACCAGGAGCCAGACCGTGACGGTCGGCGGCGCGCCGAAGAGCGCCGACTTCCGCTTCTGAACTCAGCCGGCGGCCAGCGCCGCCTCGATGTCGCGCGTGAGCGAGGCCGGCGTGTCCAGCGGCGCGTAGCGCTTGAGCACCGCGCCGTCGCGCCCGACCAGGAACTTGGTGAAGTTCCACTTGATGGCCGTGCTGCCCAGCAGGCCCGGCTTTTCCTTGGTGAGCCACTGGTACAGCGGCAGCGCGTTGCTGCCGTTGACGTCGATCTTCTCCATCATCGGGAAGCTCACGCCGTAGTTGGTCATGCAGAAGGCGCCGATTTCCTCGTTGGTGCCCGGGTCCTGCCCGCCGAACTGGTTGGAGGGGAAACCCAGCACCGCGAGGCCCTGGTCGGCGTACTTTTCGTGCAGCGCTTCCAGGCCTTCGAACTGCGGCGTGAAGCCGCAATTGCTCGCCGTGTTGACGATCAGCAGCACCTTGCCGCGGAAGGTCGAGAGCTTCACCGGCTTGCCGTCGATGCGGGTAGCCTGGAAGTCGTAGACGCTGGTCATGGAGAGAGCTCCTCAGGTGGACGCGGAAACGCCATCATCGCGCGCGGGCGGGGTTCGCGCAAACGCCGACCACACCGCGCCCAGCACGATCAGCGCGCCGCCGACGAGGATGCGCGAGTTCATGGTGGACGCCCCCAGCGCCACCGACGAGACACTGGCGAACAGCACCTCCGACAGCATGATCACCGAGGTCGCGCTGGCCGCCAGCTTGGGCGCGCCGTACTGCAGGCACACGTTGGCGACGATGAAGCCCGTGCCCAGCAGCGCGGCCCAGCCCAGCCAGCCCGGCGAGGCGAGCAGCGGCGAATCGATGCCGCCGAATGCAGTGCCGCTCACCGCGCCGACGCCCGCCACCACGGTGCAGCCCCAGAACATGGCCAGCGCGCGCGACTCGCCCGGCGCATGCCGCAGGTGGCGCAGCACGATGTTGGTCACGGCAAAGCCGAAGCCCGCCGCCACGCCCAGCCAGTCGGGCAGGCTCGAGGGCACCGGCCAGTCGGTACCCGGCGCCTTCAGCACCACCACCACGCCGGTGAGCGCCAGCGCCACGCGCATCAGCGCGCCGCCCGTGGGCCGCTCACCCAGCAGCAGCCAGGCCAGCAGCACGCTCCACAGCGGCATCAGGTAGAACAGCAGCACCACGCGCACCACGTCGCCCTGCGTCACGGCCCAGTTGAAACCCACGTTGGTGAAGCCCGCCGCCAAGCCCAGTGCCGCCAGCATCGGGAACGCGGCGAAGGCCTTCCAGGCGTGCCGGCGCACGAGGCCCATCGCCGTGGCGATGACGAGGTAGATCAGGCAGGTGGTCCACAGCGGATGCAGGCCGTGGCTGGCGATCTGGCGGAACGGAATCCACGAAACGCCCCACACGAAGGCGTTGAACATCAGGGCGAGGGCGGGCATGGGGCGTTGGAGTGGGGGCGCTCGGCGCGCCGGCCATTGCACCAACGCGGTCGCGCGAAATCAGTGGTGCTTGTCGCTGCGGGCGATCGCGAGGAGGTGCTCGACTTCCTCAGGATACTTCTTGAGGTTGTTCTCGTGCCAGCGCTTGATGATCCACATGCAGCCTGCCACCACGAGGCCGAAGGCGCTGATCGCGCCGTAGGCCGACAGGCCCAGGCCCGTGCACACGCTGTAGAAGCCGCCCAGCAGAAGGATGCAGGCCTGCTCGTTGAAGTTCTGCACGGCAATGGAGCGGCCCGCGCCCATCAGGTTGTGGCCGCGGTGCTGCAGCAGCGCGTTCATCGGCACCACCAGGAAGCCGCCCAGGCCGCCCAGGATGATCAGGAACGGCACTGCCAGCCAGACGTTGCCGATGAAGTTCATGCAGATCACCATCAGGCCCATCGCGATGCCCATGGGGATCACGCGCGTGGCCATGTCCAGCCGCATGTACATCGAGGCCACGATGGCGCCCACCGCGGTGCCGATGGTGACCACGCCGGTCAGCGCCGAGGCCTGGGTGGTGTTGTATTCGAGCGCCACGGCGGCCCAGGCCAGCACGATGTACTTGAGGTTGCCGCCCGCGCCCCAGAACAGCGTGGTGGTCGCCAGCGAGATCTGGCCCAGCCGGTCGCGCCACAGGCGGGCGTTGCAATGCCAGAAGTCGGGCAGCAGGCCGGCCAGGTTGCGCACCATGCTCTGCTCGGGGTTGGAGCGCAGCGGGCGCATCTCGACGCCGGTGTGCGGGATGCGGGTGTTGAACCAGGCCGCGAGCACGTAGACGAAGATCAGCACCGCAATGGCGGCTTCGGCCGGCGAGTCGATGCCGGTGTCGATGAACGGCAGGTCGATGAGCAGCAGCTGGCTGGACACCGCATGGCCCACCAGCATCCCGCCGAGCACGATGCCCAGCAGGATCGAGGCGATGGTCAGCCCTTCGATCCAGCCGTTGGCCTTGACCAGCTGCGACGACGGCAGCAGCTCGGTGAGGATGCCGTACTTGGCCGGCGAGTAGGCCGCCGCGCCCAGGCCCACGATGGAATACGACAGCAGCGGGTGCGAGCCGAACAGCATCATCAGGCAGCCCACGACCTTGATCGCGTTGCTGATGAACATCACCTTGCCCTTGGGCAATGCGTCGGCAAAGGCGCCCACCAGCGGGGCCAGCACCACATAGAAGACCGCGAAGATCGGCACCAGGGCGGCCCGCTGCCATTCGGGGGCGCCCGAACTTCGCATGAGATCGACGGCAACGACGAAAAGCGCTTGGTCGGCCAGCGACGAAAAGAACTGGGCCGACATGATCGTGTAAAAACCGCGCTTCATCGATGGGCTGGCTGGCCAGAGGGTCTGCTGGCGGTAGTGAAAAAGTGTCGCGTCAGGCGCGAATGGGCGGTTATAGCATGGGGGTACGACGCGAATTCAGGCATCCCCACGGGATTCGACCCCATTCCCGAAGATGCTAAAACGTGGTCTGAAACCACCCCAACACCCGCCATGCCGCGCCCCATTCTCGCCACCGTCCACACCGCCGCCCTGCGCCACAACCTCGACCGCGCCCGCCGCTCGGCCGTCGATGCCCGTGTCTGGGCCGTGGTCAAGGCCAACGCCTACGGGCACGGCATCGAGCGTGTCTTCGAGGGCCTGCGCGGCGCCGACGGCTTCGCGCTGCTCGACCTGGCCGAGGCCGAGCGCGTGCGCGCGCTGGGCTGGCGCGGCCCGGTGCTGCTGCTCGAAGGCGTGTTCGACGCGCGCGACCTGGAGCTGTGCTCGCGGCTGGACCTGTGGCATTCGGTGCACTGCGACGAGCAGATCGACATGCTCGCGGCCCACAAGACCCTCAAGCCGCAGCGCGTGTTCCTGAAGATGAACTCCGGCATGAACCGCCTGGGCTTCTCGCCCGAGCGCTTCGGGTCGGCCTGGACGCGCCTCAATGCGCTCCCGCAGGTCGACGAGATCTCGCTCATGACGCACTTCAGCGACGCCGACGGCCCGCGCGGCATCGAGCATCAGCTCGAGGTGTTCGAGCGCGCCACGCGCGACCTGCCCGGCGAACGTTCCATCGCCAACAGCGCGGCCACGCTGCGCCACGCGCCGCGCACGCGCGGCGACTGGGTGCGCCCCGGCATCGTGCTGTACGGCAGCGCCCCCGACTTCCCCGAGCACGACGCGGCGCACTGGCAGCTGCAGCCGACCATGACGCTGTCGACCCGGCTCATCTCGGTGCAGACGCTGAAGGCCGGCGACACCATCGGCTACGGCTCGCGCTTCGCGGCCGACGGCCCGCTCACCATCGGCATCGCGGCGGTCGGCTATGCCGACGGCTACCCGCGCCACTGCGACACCGGCACCCCGGTGCTGGTGAACGGCGTGCGCACCCGCATGGTGGGCCGCGTGAGCATGGACATGATCACCGTCGACCTCACGCCCGTGCCCGATGCCGCCTTCGGCGCCGAGGTCACGCTGTGGGGCCGCTCGGCCCTGACCGGCGCGGTGCTGCCGATCGACGAGGTGGCCCAGGCCGCCGGCACCGTCGGCTACGAACTCATGTGCGCGGTCGCGCCGCGGGTGCCTTTCGCACCCGCCGACGAATGACGTGAAGGTTCTTTCCAACTGGCGCTCCGTGCGCCTGTGGGAAACCCAGGTCGAACGCGACCTGCACCGCGATCACAGCCTGCGCACGCACGGCCTGCTGATCGGCACTTTCACGCTGCTGCTGATGTGGGGCGTGTCGGCGCTGCAGATGCACCTGCTGCATGTCGAGTCGCTGGCCGTGCGCTACCTCGTCACGCTGGGCGTGGGCTATGTCGGGTATCTGTGCGTGCTGCGCTGGTGGGCGCAGCGGCTGGTGGAGCGGCGCACCGAGATCGAGGCACCCGATGTCGACCTGGGTGTCGACGGCTCCGGCGACCACGGATGCGTGACCGACGCCACCGAAGGCACCAGCGCACTCTCCGACGTGGCCAGCGGCGCGCTCGACGCCGCGGGCGGCGCCGACGAAGGCGCGATCATCGTCGTGCCGGTGCTCGCCATCTTCCTGCTGTGCGTGGCCGTCGTGCTCGGCGCGGGCTCGCTGGTGCTGCTGTACTTCAGCTGGGACGCGCTGCTGGCCGTGGCGATCGAGGTCGCCTTTTCCTATGTGTCGGCCCGCGCCGCGGTGCGCGTGGCGCGCGAAGGCTGGCTCATGGCGGCGGTGCGGCTCACCTGGAAGCCGCTGCTGGGCGCGGTGATCTGCGCGGTGGCGTTGGGCGCGCTCATCGACCACTTCATGCCGCAGGTCCACTCGCTGCCCGAGGCCGTGCGCGTGCTCACGGGGAAGGCACCGCGCTGAGCAGGTGCTCGACCAGCACCCGGCACTTGGGCGGCAGGTAGCGGCTGGGCGGGTACATCAGCCACGCGTGCCCCTGGTAGCTGCCCTGCAGCGCCCAGTCGGGCAGCACGCGCACCACGCGGGCGTCGTCCAGCGCCTCGCGCGCCGTGAAGGCCGGCACGCAGGCCACGCCCAGGTCCGAGAGCGCGCCATCGAGCCGCATCTCACTGTGGTTGCAGACGTAGCGGCCGTCCACCACCACCTCGACCTCGTCCTCACCGTCTTTTCGAAAGCGCCAGTGGTGGTCGCGCTCGTGCTCGCCCAGCGACAGGCAGCTGTGCGCGCGCAGGTCGTGCGGGTGCGCGATGGCGCCGTGGCGTGCCAGGTAGGCCGGCGTGGCGCACAGGATGTGCTCGACCGCCGTCAGCTGCCGCGCCACCAGCCCCTCGGGCGGCGCCGTGGTGAGGCGCACCACGAGGTCGACGCCTTCGCGGATCGGGTCGATGTCGCGGTCGGCCACGATCAGCTGCACGTCCACTTCCGGATAGGCGCGCAGGAAGTCGAGCAGGTGCGGATGCAGTACGCGCCGCGCAAAGGCCTTCGGCGCGCTCAGGCGCACCCGGCCGGCCGGCGTGCGGGCGAACTGCGCGCCGATGTCCATCGCGCCCTGCGCCGCCGCCACCAGCTCGCGGCAGCGCGCAAAAGCCTCGGCGCCAGGCTCCGTGAGCCGCAGCTGGCGCGTGGTGCGCTGCAGCAGCTGCACGCCGATCTCCTGTTCGAGCCGCTTCACCTGCCGGCTCGCGGCCGAGGGCGTGATGCCCAGCAGGTCGGCGGCGGCCGAGAAGCTGCCCCGTTCGGCGACCCGCACGAAGGTCACCATCTCGGGCAGCACCTTGAGAAATGAATTCGTTCCGACCACGCAAGAGTCCTGTTCCGGCCGACGGCTGTGCGGCCCTGGTGCCGCCCGGAACAATGCGCCATCTCTTCTTCTTTCAGGCGCCCCGGGCCGCGGGCAGACAGTATGGATTCAAAGGCGTTGCAAGGTGCGGTCCCGGCGGGACGCGGGTGGTGGCCGGCCGGCTTCGGTCCCGCCGAACTCATGCTGCTGCTCGTGGCGGCGGTCTGGGGCGGCAGCTACGCAGTGGCCAAGCAGGCGACGCAGCAGCTGCCGGTGCTCGAATTCGTCGCGCTGCGTTTCGGCCTCACCTTTCTCGTGTTGCTGCCCGCGCTGCGGCCGCTGTGGCGTGACCCGCAGTGGCGCCAGGGGCTCGCCGTGGGCGGCCTGCTGGGCGCCAACCTGCTCGCCATCTTCCTGTGCGAGACCTTCGGCGTCTCGCTGACCCTGGCGAGCAACGCGGCCTTCCTCATCAGCCTGTGCGTGGCGATCACGCCTTTTGTCGAATGGTGGTTGCTGGGCCGGCGGCCCGCGCGGCGCGTGTTCTGGGCGGCCGGGCTCTCGGCCGTGGGCGCGGCCCTGCTGTCGGCGCCCTCGCTCGCCGACCTGTCGATGGGGTGGGGCGACGCCCTCATGCTCGCCGCCGCCTTCCTGCGCGCCGTCATGGTGTGCCTCACGCGCCGCCTGGCGGGCCGCCACACCCTGCCGGCGCTCACGCTGACGGCCGTGCAGTCGGGCGTGATGGCGCTGGGCGCGGCGGCGCTGTCGCTGCTGGCCGCATCGGGCGGGCGCGCCTGGCACCTGCCGCCCGCCACGGCCGGCTTCTGGTGGGGCATGGCCTACCTCGTGCTGCTGTGCACCGTGTTCGCCTTTTTCGCGCAGAACCACGCGGCCTCGCGCAGCAGCCCGAGCCGGGTGTCGCTGCTCATGGGCAGCGAACCGGTGTTCGGCGCGGCCATCGCGGCGCTCGGGCTGGGTGAGCGCATCGGCGCCTGGGGCTGGGCCGGCGGCCTGCTGATCGTGGGCGCCGCCCTGTGGGTGAGCCTGGCGCCGGAGGAAGGCGGGCAGACGGGGCGCCCCTGACGGCGGAAGGGGCCGGCTGGGCGCGGCCCCCGGCTCGTGGCATCCTCGGGGGCTGCGGCGTTTCGCCGCCCCCCACAACACCAAGGAATGCAGACATGGGCGCGCAATGGAAAGCCAAGCACAAGGACGTGGCCGCGAATGCCAAGGGCCGGCTGTTCGGCAAGCTGGCCAAGGAAATCATGATCGCCGCGCGCAACGGCGCCGACCCGGCCTCGAACGCGCGGCTGCGGCTGGTCGTCGAGCAGGCCCGCAAGGTCTCGATGCCGAAGGACACGCTCGACCGCGCCATCAAGAAGGGCGCCGGCCTCACGGGCGAGGCGGTGCACTTCGACCACGTGATGTACGAGGGCTTCGCCCCGCACCGCGTGGCCGTGATGGTCGAGTGCCTGACCGACAACGTGAACCGCACCGCGCCTGAAATGCGCGTGCTGTTCCGCAAGGGCCAGCTCGGCACCTCCGGCTCGGTCTCCTGGGACTTCGACCACCTCGGCATGATCGAAGCCGAGCCCGCCAGCAAGGACGCCGACGCCGAAGTGGCCGCCATCGAAGCCGGCGCGCAGGACTTCGAGCCAGGTGCCGAAGACGGCACCACCCTGTTCCTGACCGAGCCCACCGACCTCGACCTGGTGAGCCGCGCACTGCCGGCCCAGGGCTTCACCGTGCTGTCGGCCAAGCTGGGCTATCGGCCCAAGAACCCCGTTGATCCTGCGAGCCTGAGCGCTGCCGACCTCGAAGAGGTCGAGGCGTTTCTTGCGGCCATCGACGCGAACGACGACGTGCAGAACGTGTACGTCGGGTTGGCGGGTTGACCGCCTGAGCCTGACGTTCGGGGCGACGCTCCCGCCGACGGGGCACCTTGCTCCGCGAATGTCCTCCGCCCTTCGGGCTCCCCCTTAATTTCGCTGCGCAAGGCACCCCATCGACGTGAGCGTTGGGCAGTGCAGTCGTTGATCGGCCGCACACCACCGCCGCGTCCCGTGCGCAGGACACTGGGTGCTTCCCGCAGCGAAATCAAGGAGGAGGCCGCAGGCCGGGGGACATTCGCGGAGGGAAGTACCCGGTGGCCTGTGCACACGCCCTGAACATCGTCGATAGAACCGAGCCGCCACGCCGGAGACAATCCGCGCCGGAGGAAAACAGTTCAATGACCCATTCGACGAAGAAACGAACGCCGTCGCGTGCCACACGGCGGGCCCTCGGCCTGGCACTGGCCATCGCCGGCTTCTCGGCACAAGCCCAGACCGAAGCAGCCGCACCACAACCCATGGCCGCAGCTTCAGCGCCCGCCGAAGCAGCACCCGCCGCACCCCCGCAAACCCGTCTGCGCTTCAACCGCGGCACCTACAAACCCGGCATCGAGCGCCTGCGCGTGGTGCGCCGCGAGAACACGGTCCAGAACGTGGCGGGACAGGTGGCGCTGAACGTCGCGTTCGCGGTGCTGGCCGGCGGCGTGGCCGCGCAAGGCTTCTCGAAAGACGACTTGGGCGGCACCACGCTCGAAGAACTCAAGGACGATCCGCTGGGCGTCAATCCCGCCATCAGCGACCTCAACGACGCCTTGAGCAAGGTCGCCACCGACATCTACCGCAAGCGCGCCGAGGCCGCACTGGCCACCGCCCTGACCGACGGCTCCACGCCCGAGGAGATCGAGGCGGCGCGCCAGATCCCGAAGGAAGCCGACACCCCGCTGCTCCCGGGACCGTGGCACCTGGTCTACGAGAACCTGCTGGGATCGGACGAGCTGTTCCGCCTCAAGTTCGGCGCCGACCTGGGGCGCCCCGGCTTCATGCGCCCGCCGATCGAATGCCGCTACCAGTCGGAGCCGGTCGCATGGGCACGGTGGCAGGCCGACAACTGGCAACTGCTGCGCGAAGAACGCGCAAAGGCCGTGGAGGCCTGCACCAAGATCATCTCTGCCGCACCCGAGAAGCGCTGGTAAGTCCGCGCCTTCGGTCGCTCAGTACAACCCGAGCTGCCGCGTGCGCAGCCGCGCCAACCCCAGCAGCGCATCGGTGAACGGCGTGGCCACGCCCGTCAGCTCGCCCAGCTCGCGCACCACGGTGACGAGCGCGTCGAGCTCGACCGAGCGGCCCGCTTCCACGTCCTGCAGCATCGAGGTCTTGAACGCGCCGAGCTTCATCGTCACCGCGTGCCGGTCCTCGGGGCTCTGCGTGATCTCGATGCCGATGCGCCGGCCGATCTCCTTGGCTTCGAGCATCACGGCCGAGATGAAGCCGCGCACGTAGTCGTCGCCCATGATCAGGTCGGTGGTGGCGCCGGTGAGCGCGCTGATCGGGTTCACCGTCATGTTGCCCCACAGCTTGAACCACACGTCCTTCTGGATCTGCGGCGACAGCGTGGTGTCGATGCCCGTGCTCTTGAGCAGCTCGACCAGCTTCTGCACGCGCGGCGTGGCCTGGCCCGAAGGCTCGCCCACGATCAGTCCGTTGCCGAAGTGGTGCCGCACCACGCCCGGCCCGTCGAGCGAGCAGCTGGCGTGCACCACGCAGCCGATCACGTTGCGCGACGGAATGGCCTTGGCAATGGCGCCTTCGGGGTCGACGGCCGCGAGCCGGTGCCCCGTGATCTCGCCGCCGAAGCCGCCTTCGAGGAACCACCACGGCACGCCGTTCATCGCGACCAGCACGATCGTGTCGGGCCCGATCAGCGGCCCGATGCGTTCGGCCACGCCGGCCAGTGCGGGCGCCTTCACGGCGATCACCACCAGGTCTTGCACACCGAGTGCCTCGGGGTCGGCCACCGCGTTCACCGGCACGCGCGTGCGCACGTCGCCGCGCATGAGCGAGAGGCCGTCCTTCTGCAGTGCGTCGAGCGTGGCGCCGCGCGCCACGACGTTGAGGCGCTGGCCTGCCTGCGCGAGGCCGACGCCGATCCATCCGCCGATCGCGCCGGCGCCGTAGATGCAAATCTTCATGGGAACAGGCGCCTCAGTTGCGGTAGCTCGGGTCGATGCGGTCCACCTGCCGCACCAATGCATTGAACACGTCCTGCCCGGCGCCGTGCGCGGGGCTGAACTGCAGCGCGTCGCGCGTGCAGCGCTGTGCGATCTCTTCGCTCACCGGAATGGCGGCGCCCATCGAGAAGGTCGCCATCTGGATCTCGCAGGCGCGTTGCAGCGTCCACAAGATGGCGAAGGTCTGCGGCAGCGTCTGGCCCCAGGCCAGCAGGCCGTGGTTGCGCAGGATCACCGCGTTGCGGTCGCCGATGCTCTTGAGCAGGCGCGGGCCTTCGTCGGCATGGATCGTGATGCCCTCGAAGTCGTGGTACGCCACCATGCCGTGCAGCTGGGCGGTATAGAAATTGGTCTGCTGCAGGCCGCCCTGCAGGCAGGCCACGGCCACGCCGGCCGTGGTGTGCGTGTGCATCACGCAGTGCGCGCCGGGCAGGCCGTCGTGGATGGCCGCGTGCACCACGAAGCCGGCCGGGTTCACCGGGTAGGTCGAGCCGTCGAGCACCTTGCCCTGCAGGTCGATCTTCACCAGGTTGCTGGCCGTCACCTCGCTGTAGTGCAGGCCGAAGGGGTTGATGAGGAACTGCTTCTCGCCACCCGTCACGCTGTCGGGCAGCCGCACCGTGATGTGGTTGTAGATCATCTCGGTCCAGCCCAGCATCGCGAACACGCGGTAGCAGGCCGCGAGCTCCTCGCGCGCGGCGCGCTCGTCGGGATGGATCGAGGGATGGACCAGCGCCGACGGCGCGGTGGCGAGTGTGTTCATGGCAGTTCCTTCATGTGATCAACCTTCAGCCGTGAAGCCGACCTCTTTCACGATCGGCGCCCACTTGGCGGTGTCCTTCTTCAACAGATCGGCCAGCTCGGCCGGCGTGGAAGACATGGCTTCCAGGCCGAAGGTGCCGAGGCCGTCGATCACGTCCTTCTGTGCGAGCGCGTTCTTCATCGCCGTGTTGAGCTTCGTGACCAGTTCGGGCGAGGCCTTGGCCGGCAGGAAGAAGGCGAACCATTCGCTGTGCGCCATGTTCTTGATGCCCTGCTCGCCGAAGGTCGGCACATCGGGCGCGAAGCGGCTGCGCTTGGCACCCGACACGCCCAGGATGCGCACCTTGCCCGACTGCAGGTGCTGCGTGATGTCGCCGATGGGGCCCGACACCGCCGAGATGTTGCCGCCCAAGAGGTCGAGCATGGCCGGCTGCGTGCCGCGGTAGGCCGCGTGCTTGAGCTCGACGCCGGCCTGCTTGCCCAGCAGCGCGCCGATGAAGTGCGGCGTGGAGCCCGCGGCCGGCGAGCCGTAGTTGGCGCCGGCCGGGTTGGCCTTGGCCCAGGTGAGGAACTCGGGCACCGTCTTGATGGTGGCCGGCACGGCCGGGCCGACCGCGAAGCCGAAGTCGAAGATGCAGGCCAGGCTCACGGGCGTGAGGTCGACCATCGGGTCGTAGGGCAGCTTCTTGTAGATGTGCGGGTAGATCGTGAGGATCGACGTGGGCGTCTGCAGGATGGTGGTGCCGTCGGCCGGGCGGCCCTTCACGTAGCTCACGGCAATCTGGCCGCCCGCGCCGGTGCGGTTCTCGACCACGGCGGTCTTGGCGTAGTCGGGGCTCAGCTTCAGCGCAATGCGCCGGCAGGTGGTGTCCGAGGTGCCGCCGGCCGCGAAGCCGGTGACGATGGTGGCGTTCTCGAGCGCGGCAGCCTGCGCAAAGGCCTGCTGGCCGAGGCTGGCGAGCAGCGCCGAGGCGCCGGTGGACTGCAGCATGTGGCGGCGGGTGAAGGTCATGTCTGTCTCTTTTCGGGATGGTGAGGAGGGAGCAGGATCACGACTCGTCGCGCAGCCAGGTGACCGCGCCCGAGTGGGTCACGGCGCCCTGGTGGGCAGGGCGCACGGTGAGCGCGTATTTTTCCAACAAACCACCGTGCGCCGCCCCCGCGTTTACCTCACGTCCGGCCAGCCGCGACGCGATTTCTTCGGCGCTCAGTTCGACCGAAATGCTGCGCGCCGCGGCGCGTGCATCGATGGCCACCATGTCGCCGTCGCGCAGCACCGCGATCGGCCCGCCGTCGGCCGCCTCGGGCCCCGCGTAGCCGATGCACAGGCCGCGCGTGGCGCCCGAAAAACGCCCGTCGGTGAGCAGCGCCACCTTGTCGCCCATGCCCTGGCCGTACAGCAGCGCGGTGATGCCCAGCATCTCGCGCATGCCGGGGCTGCCCTTGGGGCCTTCGTTGCGGATGACGATCACGTCGCCCGCTTCGTAGCGGCGGTTCTGCACGGCCGCCTGGGCTTCTTCTTCCGAGTTTAAGACGCGCGCCGGACCGCGGTGCACCAGCGTCTTCAGGCCCGTCGTCTTGAGCAGCGCGCCGTCGGGGCAGAGGTTGCCCTTGAGCACCGCCAGCCCGCCGTCGCGCGTGATCGGGTTGCCGGCTTCGCGCACCACGCGGCCGTCGGGCGCGGCGGCGTCGGCCACTTCCTCGGCCAGCGTGCGGCCGGTGAAGGTGAGGGCGTCGCCGTGCAGGAAGCCTTGCTCCAGCAGCGTGCGCAGGATCACGCCCGCGCCGCCGATGTAGTACACGTCGCGCGCCAGGTACTGGCCGCCGGGGCGCAGGTCGGCAATGAGCGGCGTGCGCGCGAAAATTTCGGCCACGTCGTCCAGGTGGAACTTGATGCCGGCCTCGTGCGCGATCGCCGGCAGGTGCAGCGCGGCGTTGGTCGAGCCGCCCGTGGCCGAGACCACGGCGCAGGCGTTTTCGAGCGCCTTGCGCGTCACGACGTCGCGCGGCAGCGGGCCGTCGCCCATCACCGCCTTCATGAGCTGTTTGGCGGCGCGGCGCATCAGCGGCGCGCGCTCGCTGAACACCGCGGGCACCATGCTCGAGCCGATGGGCGCCAGGCCCAGCGCCTCCGACACCATGCCCATGGTGTTGGCCGTGAACTGCCCCGCGCAGGCGCCGGCCGTGGGCAGGCAGGCGCGGCTCATGGCGTCGAGCTCGTCGTGCGTGGCGGTGCCGGCGAGCACCTTGCCGATGGTCTCGTAGGTGTCGACCACGTTCAGGTCGCGGCCATCGGGCCCGGGCATCTGCCCCGGCAGGGCAGAGCCGCCATGCACGAACACGCTCGGCACGTTGCAGCGGACCATGCCCATCATCAGCCCCGGCAGGTTCTTGTCGCAGGCGCCGATGGCGAAGATGCCGTCCCACTGGTGGCCGCGCGTGGACGCTTCCACGCTGTCGGCGATGAGCTCGCGCGAGATCAGCGAGAAGCGCATGCCCGAGTGCGCCATCGTCAGGCCGTCGCTCACCGACACCACGGGGCATTCGTGCGGCGTGCCGCCGCCGGCGTAGATGCCGGTCTTGGCGTGCTGCGCCTGCTCGCGCAGGTTGAGGTTGCACGGGCTCATCTCGCCGCCCGTGTGGAACACGCCGACGTGCGGGCGCGCGATGTCCTCGTCGTCCTGGCCCAGCGCGTGCAGGAAGCTGCGCGTGGTCGCGCGGATCGTGCCCTCGCGGATGGTCGCGGAGCGGAAGCGTTTCGTGGGGTCGGTGGGCGTGGTCATGCGGCTGGCGAAGGCTGGCTCGTGGAAGGGCGGGGCGTCAGAACATGCCGTTCTTGTTCGCGGCGGTTTCGGGCACGGGCTGCACCACGTCCCAGTGCTCGACGATCTTGCCGTTCTCGAGCTTGAAGATGTCGACGATGGCGCTGCCGCGCGTGCCGGGTTCGCGCACCGCGTTCACATGCAGGATCACGTAGTCGCCGTCGACGAAGCTGCGCTTGATCTCGCTCTTCGAGTTCGGAAACTTCTCGCGCAGGAAGGCGATGAACTTGCGAAAGCCCTCGGGCCCGTCGGCCGCCGTGGGGTTGTGCTGCACGTAGCGGTTGCCCACGTACTGCAATGCTGCGTCGGCGTCCTTCTGGTTCAGGCCCTTCTCGTAGAAGGCGAGTACGGTCTGGCGGTTGGCTTCCTGCCGGGCCTGCGCGGTCGAGGCCGGGCCCGTCTGGGCGCAGGCGCCGAGGAACAGGGCTGCGGCAGCGGCAAAAGCCGCGAGGGTGGTGCGTCGCATCGAAATGTCCTTGAAAGGGGATCAGTAGCCGTTGGGCGCGGTGGCGCCCGGTGCGGCCTTGTACTTCGCGAGCAACTGCTTGGCGGCGGCCGCGAGCAGGATGGTGTCGACACCCACGGCCACGAACAGCGCGCCGGCCGCGAGCCACTTGCGCGCCTGCTCCTCGGTGGTCGACAGGATGCCGGCCGCCTTGCCGGCCTTGCGGATGCGTGCGATGGCGTCGGCGATCGCGGCCTGCACCTCGGGGTGGTTGGGCTGGCCCACGAAGCCCATCGAGGCCGACAGGTCGGCCGGGCCGATGAACACGCCGTCCACGCCCGGCGTGGCCGCGATGGCGTCGATGTTCTTCATCGCCTCGACCGTCTCGGCCTGCACCAACAGGCAGGTCTGCGCGTTGGCTTCGTGCAGGTAGTTCGGGTAGGCCTGCCAGCGCGAGGCGCGCGCCAGCGCACTGCCCATGCCGCGGATGCCTTCGGGCGGGTAGCGCATGCCCTGCACGAGTTGGGCGGCCTGCTCGGCGGTGTCGACCATCGGCACCAGCAGCGTCTGCGCGCCGATGTCCAGGTACTGCTTGATCAGCGTGGTGTCGCCGACCGGAATGCGCACGACGGGGTGCGAGCGCTGCGCGTCGGGCTGCGCCGACCACGCGCTGGAGATGCCCTGCAGCTGCGCGAGCACCGAGCGCACGTCGTTGGGCGCGTGCTCGCCGTCGACCAGCAGCCAGTCGTAGCCGGTGCCGGCCAGCAGCTCGGCCACGTAGCCGTCGCCCAGGCCGACCCACAGGCCGATCTGGGGTTGGCCGGCCTGCAGGGCCTGCTTGAAGGTGTTGAGTGGGGTGTGCATGAAAAAACTCGTCAGACGAAGCGAAAAGCGATGGAGCCCAGGGGGCCGTAGTCCGCGTGGAAGGTGTCGCCCGGCACGGCATTGGTCGGGCGCGTGAACGAACCGCCCAGCACGATCTCGCCGGCTTCGAGGCATTCGTCCCACGGCGCGAGCTTGTTCGCGAGCCAGGCCACGCCGGTGGCCGGGTGGTTGAGCACGGCCGCGGCCACGCCCGACTCCTCGATCACGCCGTTCTTGTAGAGCAGTGCGCTCACCCAGCGCAGGTCGACCGCGTCGGGCTTCACCGGCCGGCCGCCGAGCACGATGCCCGCATTGGCCGCGTTGTCGGCGATGGTGTCGAACACCTTGCGCATGGCCTTGGTGTGGCGGTCGAACTGCTCGATGCGCGCGTCGATGATCTCGATGGCGGGCACCACGTAGTCGGTGGCGGCCAGCACGTCGAAGATGGTCACGTTGGGCCCCTGCAGCTTCTTGCCGAGCACGAAGGCCAGCTCGACCTCGATGCGCGGCGCGATGAAGCGCGTGAACGGAATGTCGCCGCCCTGCTCGAAGAACATGTCGTCCAGCAGCGTGCCGTAGTCGGGCTCGGTGATCTGGCTGGCCTGCTGCATGGCGCGCGAGGTGAGGCCGATCTTGTGGCCCTTCACGATGCGGCCTTCGGCGATCTTGTGCTTCACCCATTCGCGCGAGATGGCGTAGCCGTCCTCGATCGTCATCTCGGGGAAGCGCTTGGAGAAATGCTCGACCTGCACGCGCGACTTCTCGCTCTCGTGCAGTTCGGCGGCCAGTTGGGCGATGGTGGCGGTGGAGAGCATGGGGGCTCGCTTCTTCTTTATGGGGTGTTGAACAGGGGATGCAGGTTGCTGTGCTTGCCGTCGTACACCTGCCCCGGCGCTTCGTCGATCTGCAGGGTGATGCCGATGTGGCGCTGCGTGAAGACCGGCTCGAAATGCGCACGCACGGCAGCCAGCAGCTCGTCGCCGGCTTTCTTCTTCACCGCCTCGGAGCGGCCCGAGGCCATGCGCAGGTTGAGGTACACGAAGGCGTAGTCGGCCCGGCCGTCGGCCACCGCGTAGTGCGCGGCCGGGTAGGCCAGCACGCGCGTGCCGCCGGTGGGGAACACCGGCTTGCCGGCCTCGTCGCGCTGTTCGAGCATGGTGTCGGCCAGCGTGCGGCACAGCGCCGACACGTCGGTCTCGGCCTCGATGTTGGGCGTGTACAGGATCACCAGGTGCGGCATGGTCGTGCTCCGTTCAAACCACCGACATCGTCGCGGCCGTGCAGGTCACCGCGAAGATCGGGATGGCCTTCATGTGGAAGATCTCGCCCTTGCCGCGCGCGGCCGCGGCCACGCTCAGGAAGGTGCGGATCTCGAAGCCGCCCTGGCCCGCTTCGCGGTAGGTGGCCTCGTCGCCGTAGTCGGCCTGCGAGAGCAACGCCTCGCGGTCGTTGGCGCACCAGCGGCGCATGAACTCGGCGTCCCACTCGGCATTGACCTTGCCCGAGTCGGGCGTGGCCGGCCAGTGCGAGATGCCGCCCGTGCCCACCAGCGCGATGCGCTCGGGCACCTTGTCGCAGGCGCGGCGCAGGGCTTCGCCGAAGGCCCACGCGCGGTGCAGCGGCGTGAGCGGCGGGCCCTGGCAGTTGATGTTCACGGGGATGACCTTGGTGTCGAAGTTCGGCGTGAGGAAGTTCAGCGGCACCATGATGCCGTGGTCGAACTTCCATTCTTCCGCGTAGGCCACGTCCACGGTCTGCATCACCTCGCGGATCAGGCGCTGCGACAGCGCGGCGTCGCCGGGGATGGTGTGCTTCTCGATGCCCAGCCACTTCGGGTCTTCGATCGGGCCCTCGTAGCTGTCGGCCATGCCGATCGCATAGGCCGGCATGTTGTTCATGAAGAAGTTCGCGAAGTGCTCGGCCGCGATGACGATCACCGCGTCGGGCTTGGTCGCGCGCATCGCCTCGCCGAAGCGATGGAACTGCGCGTGGAACTCGTCCTTGACCGCCGGGTCGGCCAGGTGCGCGCGGCCGGTGATGCCGGGGGCGTGGCTGCACACGCCTGCGAATACGAGACTCATACGCCTGCCACTTTCTCGTCGGTTCCGGTTGTCATTGCGTAGATGCCGGCGCGCACGGGGCCGTACTTGCGCACGCCTTCGCGCATGGCTTCGAGGTAGTCGGCCCACGCGACGCCGAGCAAGGGCGCGAAGTGCATCAGCAGCTGGCCGTTGCACCCGAGCACATAGAGCTTGCCGATGTCGCCGCTGCCGATGGCTTCGCGCTCTTCGTCGTTCAGGTCGTAGCCGGCCAGCAGCGTGGCGCGCGTGTCGCCGCCTTCACCGAAGCGGCGCTGCACCTCGGCGTCGCGGTTCAGCGCGAACAAGAATTTCTGCATCGCATAGAGGCTCATGGGTCAGCCCTCGATCTGGATGTTGGCCTTGCGGATCACGTCGCCGTACTTCGCGATCTCGCTGCGGATGAACTCGGCAAAGCGCTCGGGCGTGCCCGACAGCGACGCGATGCCGCCCTTGTGGAACGCCTCGGTCACGGCCGGCGAGGCGAGCGCGCGGTTCACTTCGGCGTTCACGCGTTGCACGATGGCGTCGGGCGTGCCGGCCGGGGCCAGCAGGCCGTTCCACGAATTGGACTCGATGGCCACGCCCTGTTCGGCCAGTGTGGGTATCGCGGGCGCGTACTGCGAGCGCTGCGCGGTCGCCATGCCCAGCGCCACCAGCTTGCCGGCCTGCACATGGCCGCGGAACTCGGGCCAGTTGCCGAACATCACGGTCACCTGGCCGCCGAGCAGGTCGGCCAGCGCCGGGCCCTGGCCCTTGTAGGGCACGTGCACGATGTCCAGGCCCATCTGCAGCTTGAGCATTTCGCCCGACAGATGCGCCGAGGTGCCGTTGCCGAAGGAGGCGAAGCTCAGGGTGCCGGGTTTGGCCTTGGCCTGGTTGCGCAGGTCGGCCAGCGTCTTCAGGCCGCTGCCCGGGTGCGTGGCGAGCACGTGCTCCGACATGCCCATGAGCGCGACCGGGCGCAGGTCTTTGAGCGTGTCGTAGGGCAGCTTGCGCACCAGGGTGGGGTTGGCCGTGAAGCTGTTGGCCACGCACACGAAGCTGTAGCCGTCGGGCGCCGACTTGGCGACCGCATCGACGCCGATCACCGTGCCGGCGCCGGGCTTGTTCTCGACGATCACCGGCTGGCCCAGCGCCTTGCCGAGTTCGAGGCCGACGAGGCGCGCGACGAAGTCGGTGGTGCCGCCGGGCGTGAAGGGCACGACGATGCGCACCGGCTTGGCGGGCCACGCCGTTTGCGCGCGTGCCAGTGCGGGCAGGGCCGCGACTGCGGCCGCGCCCTGCAGCAGCATGCGGCGTTGAATGCTCACGCCACGCCCCAGTGCGGAATGTGGTGCGAGCCCATCGACACCGCGATGTTCTTCGGCTCGCAGAACACTTCGTAGCTCCAGGTGCCGCCTTCGCGGCCCGTGCCCGAGGCCTTGGTGCCGCCGAAGGGCTGGCGCAGGTCACGCACGTTCTGGCTGTTGACGAAGCACATGCCGGCTTCGACCGCAGCGGCCACGCGGTGCGCCTTGCCGATGTTCTCGGTCCAGACGTAGCTGCTCAGGCCGTAGGCGATGTCGTTGGCCAGCTCGATGGCGTGGGCCTCGTCCTTGAACGGGATCAGGCAGGCGACCGGGCCGAAGATCTCGTCCTGCGCGATCTTCATGCGGTTGTCGACGTCGGCGAACACGGTGGGCATCACGTAGTTGCCCCTCTTCACGCGGTCGGGCAGGTTGGCGGGCGCCTCGAGGCCGCCGCACAGCAGCGTCGCGCCTTCCTTCGGGCCCAGCTCGATGTAGCTGCGCACCTTGGCCAGGTGGGCCTGCGAAATCATCGGGCCGACGATGGTCTTCTCGTCGAGCGGGTCGCCCACGACGATGCGTTTGGCGCGCTCCGCGAACTTGGCCGCGAAGTCGGCGTAGATCGACTGCTGCACCAGGATGCGCGAGCCGGCCGTGCAGCGCTCGCCGTTGTTGCTGAAGATCATGAACACGGCCGCGTCGAGCGCGCGGTCGAGGTCGGCGTCTTCGAAGATCACGAAGGGGCTCTTGCCGCCCAGCTCCATGCTGAACTTCTTCAGGCCCGCGCTCTTCACGATGCGGTTGCCGGTGGCGGTGGAGCCGGTGAACGAAATGGCGCGCACGTCGGGGTGCGCCACCAGCGGCTCGCCGGCTTCCTTGCCGTAGCCGTGCACCAGGTTCAGCACGCCGGCCGGAATGCCCGCTTCGAGCGCCAGCTCGCCCAGGCGCGCGGCCGTGAGCGGCGAGAGCTCGCTCATCTTCAGCACGGCCGTGTTGCCGAAGGCCAGGCAGGGCGCGACCTTCCAGGTGGCGGTCATGAAGGGCACGTTCCACGGGCTGATGAGCGCGCACACGCCCACCGGATGGAACAGCGTGTAGTTCAGGTGCGTGGGCGTGGGGTAGGTGTGGCCGTCGACGCGCGTGCACATCTCGGCGAAGTAGTAGAAGTTGTCGGCCGCGCGCGGAATGAGCTGCTTGCCGGTCTGCGCGATCACCTGGCCGCAGTCGTTGGTCTCGGTCTGCGCGATCTCGGGCACGTGCTTGGCGATGAGGTCGCCGAGCTTGCGGATGAGCTTGGCGCGCTCCGGCGCGGGCAGGCCGGCCCACTTGGGGAAGGCAGCCTTGGCGGCGGCCACGGCGGCGTTCACTTCGGCCTCGCCGCCCGAGGCGACTTCGGCCAGCACTTCCTGCGTGGCGGGGTTGACGGTTTCGAAGTAGTCGGCGCCTTGGACTGGCTTGCCGTCGATGAGGTGATGGATCTGTTGCATGGGCGTGAGGGTGTTGCGGCCTTGCGGCGGTGTGTCGTCAGTCGAGCTTGATGTCGCGCGCCTTGATGAGCGCATGCCACTTCTTGCGTTCGGTGTCCACGAAGCGGGCCATCTCGGCGGCGTCCGTGGGGCGGGCCTCCCAGCCGGCGTCGTAGAGCTTCTGCTTCACGCCGGTGTCGTTCATGCTTTTCAGCAGGTCGGCGCCCAGGCGCGCCTGGATGTCCTTGGGCGTGGCGGCCGGTGCCACCAGCCCCTGCCAGGTGTAGGCCTCGACGGCGTAGCCGAGCTCCTTGGCCGTGGGCAGCTGGGGCAGCTGCGGCACGCGCTCGGCCGACATGGCCAGCAGCGGAATGACCTTGCCGGCCTTCACGGCGCTGATGCCGCTGGGCAGGTCGAGCATCATCAGCGGCACCTGGTTGCCCATGAGGTCCTGCAGCGCGGGCGCGCCGCCCTTGTAGGGAATGTGCAGCAGCGACACGCCGGCTTCGCGCTGGAACAGCTCGTAGGCCAGGTGGTGCGGGCTGCCGGTGCCCGGCGTGGCGATGCTGTACTTGCCCGGCGAGGCCTTGAGCGCCGCGATGAGCGCCTTGGCGTCGCTGAAGCCCGCGCCCGGCGCGGCCGTGATGATGAGTGGCGAGCGGCCCATCATGCCGAGCAGCGCGAAGTCTTTCTCGGCGTCGTAGGGCAGCTTCTTGTAGAGCGCGGGGTTGTAGACCAGCACGCCGTTGTCGGCCGAGAACACGGTGTAGCCGTCGCCCGGCGAACGCGCCACGTTTTCCGACGCGATGATCGCGCCCGCGCCGGGGCGGTTGTCGACCGTGACGGGCTGTGCGAGCTGCTGCGAGAGCTGCGCGCCGGCCGTGCGCGCGAGGTAGTCGGTGCCGCCGCCGGCCGGGTAGCCCACGACCCAGCGCACGGGCTTGGTCGGGTAGGCCGAGGCGGTCTGTGCGGTGGCCGCCGGTGCGAGCAGCAGCGTGGCGGCGCTGGCCGCCACGAAGGCGGCAGCAAGGCGGAAGGTCCGGGTTCTGGCGGTCGTCATGGCGGTGTGTCTCCGTTTTTTTGAAAGGGGGTGGCGCAGTCGATCAGCGCGCGGCGATGGTGTTGACCAGCGCGCCGATGCCGTCGATCTCGGTCACGACCACATCGCCCGGCTGGCAATCGACCACGCCGTCGGGCGTGCCGGTGAGGATGAGGTCGCCCGGCGACAGCGTCATGAAGCGGCTGAAGTACTCGATGAGGAAGGGCGCGTCGAAGATCATGTCGCGCGTGTTGCCCTGCTGCGTGACGGTGCCGTTCACCGTGGTGCGCAGCGCGAGCGCCATCGGGTCGGCCACGTCGGCCGCATCGACGAACCACGGGCCCAGCGGCGTGCAGGTGTCGCGGTTCTTCACGCGCAGGTTGGGGCGGTACCAGTTCTCGAGGTAGTCGCGAATCGCGTAGTCGTTGGCCACCGTGTAGCCGCCGATGAAGTCGTACGCGTCGTCGCGCTTCACGTGCTTCGCGGTCTTGCCGACCACGATGGCGAGCTCGCACTCGTAGTGCATGAACTTCACGTCGGTCGGGCGGTGCGTGAGCTGGCGGTGGCCGATGAGCGTGCTCTGGCCCTTGACGAACACCAGGGGTTCCTCGGGCGCCTTGAACTCGAGTTCTTTCGCATGGTCGGCGTAGTTCAGGCCCAGTGCGAGGATGGTGCGCGGGCGCGCCGTGGGCGCGAGCGGCGGCAGCCACACGAGCTGCTCCTGCGGCACGACGCGGCCGTCGGCCAGCCGCACGGCAGCATCGGCCTGGCCGTTGAATTCGTGCGCGGTGCCGGTGTGTTCGCGGCCTTCGAAGATGACGCGTGCGTGCTTCATGCCGTTGCTTCCTTCACCAGCGTGTTGCTCAGGGTCTCGAACCCCGGCGCGGAGATGTCGATGCGGTCGCCCGCGCGGGCCAGCGGACGGCCCAGGTCACAGCCGAGCATCAGCACGTCGCCGTGCGCCAGCGTCATGAACTCGCCCACGTCGGCCAGCAGCTGCGGCGCGGGGCGCACGAGCTGCGAGAAGTCGATCGACTGCTTCAGCTCGCCGTTGATGCGCACCTCGACGCGGAACTGCGCCGGGTCGGCCACCTCCTGCGCATCGCGCAGCGCCGGGCCGATGCCCAGGAAGCCGTCGACGCACTTGAACTTCACCGGCGGGCGGAAGAAGCTCGCATGCGGGATCGACAGGTCGTTCAGCAGCACGAAGCCTTCGACGTCGCCCTCGGCGCCGATCACCATGCCGATGCTGGCGCCGACTTCCACGTCGGTCACCGCGGCGGGCACGGCGATGGTGCTGCCGTGCGGGCTCCAGGTGTTGGCCGTCTTCACGTAGAGCACGGGCGCCTTTGGCGGTGCCTTGTAGGGCGCCTCGGTCATCTGCGGCGCGAGCGCCGCGGCCTCGGCGCGGAAGTTCAGCAGCGTGCCGTACACGGTGCCGGTGGGGAGAAAGGAGGTGGTCATGGTTCGGGTTGCTCCAGCGCGATCAGTTCGTCCAGCAGGCCGTAGAGCTGCGTCAGCTTGGCCTTGCCCAGCGACTGCTCCATCCAGTCGTAGTGCGCCTCGATGCTGGTGCCCAGGCGCTTCACGAGCTTCATGCCGTGCGGCGTGGCCTCGACCACGGTGCGGCGCTGGTCGGCCGGGTCGCGGGCGCGGGTGATGAGGTTGTCGCGCTCCATGCGCGCGAGCACGCCCGTGAGGCTGGGGCCGAGGATGAAGGCCTCGCGCGCGACGCGGCCGGTGTCGACCGCGCCGTGCTCGCCGAGCACGCGCAGCACGCGCCATTGCTGGTCGGACAGCGCGTGCTCGCGCAGGCTGGGCCGCGTGTGGGCCATCACGGCTTCGCGGGCCTGCAGCAGCAGGCGCGGCAAATTGCGGTGCGTGAAGGTGGTGCTCAAAAGCTGTGCCTCTCAGAATTATTTAACATGTTAAATGAATGCCGAGAAAACACGCCTGCGGGATAACCCTTGCGGGCCGTCGGGTGCTCAGTCGATCGTGGTGCCGGAGGCGCGGATCACCCGGCCCCAGCGTTCGGTTTCGCTGCGGATGTAGGCGGCCAATTGCTCCGGCGCGCCCGCACCGTGCGCACCGGGCGCGGCCGGCTCGAAGCCTTCGTTCTCGAGCTTCTGGCGCAGCGCGGGTTGCGCGACGAGGCGGGCGATCTCCTGGCTGCAGCGGTCGATGAAGGCCTTGGGCGTGCCCGCGGGCGCGACCACGCTCTGCCACGCCACCGCCTCGAAATCGGCGGTACCGGCCACGCCCGACTCGGCCACCGTCGGCACGGCGGGGAAGGTCGGCTGGCGCTTGCGCGAGGTCACGGCCAGCGCGCGCAGCTTGCCGCTGCGCACGTGCTGCAGGGCCGGCGCGATGTCGGTGAACATGAGCTGCAGCTGG
The DNA here is from genome assembly GCF_006323185.2 of Variovorax sp. KBS0712. Taxonomy (NCBI): domain Bacteria; kingdom Pseudomonadati; phylum Pseudomonadota; class Betaproteobacteria; order Burkholderiales; family Comamonadaceae; genus Variovorax; species Variovorax sp. KBS0712. Next base: position 425,603 of record NZ_VCCD02000004.1, read on the forward strand.
CCGCCGAGCAGGTCGGTCAGCGCGAGCGCGCTGCCCTTGTAGGGCACGTGCACCATGTTCGCGGCGGTCGCGACCTTGAACATCTCCGCGCCCAGGTGCTGCGGGCTGCCGTTGCCGGCGGAGCCGTAGCTCAGCGCGTCGGGCCGCGACTTGGCGAGCGCCACCAGCTCGGCCAGCGTGGTCGCCGGCACCGACGGATGCACCACCACCATCAGCGGCACCGCGCCGATGAGGCCGACGGGCGCGAAGTCTTTCGCGGGGTCGTACGAGAGCTTCTTGTAGAGCCAGGGGTTGATGGCGAGCGTGGTGCTGGTCGCGACCAGCAGCGTCGAGCCGTCGGGCGCGGCGCGCGCCACCTGCGAGGCGCCGATGGCGGTGCCGGCGCCCGGCCGGTTGTCGACGATCACGGTGCGGCCCAGGGCGGTGCCCAGCTGCTGCGCGATGAGCCGGCCGAGCATGTCGGTCGTGCCGCCGGGCGCGTAAGGCACGACGATGGTGATGGGCTTCTCGCCTTGCGCCCGCACGAGGGCGGGGCCTGCGGCGCAGGCGGCGGCGGACAGCGCGCCCAGATGGCGCAAGGCATGGCGACGGTTCATTGGCTTGTCTCTCTTTCTTTTTCGGGTGTCGGTGCGGCCACCACGGCGGCGCCGCGCAGCAGGTCGACCAGCGCGAGCGCGTCGGCCGGCACGGCATGTCCGCGCCAGGCCACGTGCTGGTCGGGGCGCGAGATGACGAGCGGCCGGTCGTACACGGCGGTGGCGGCCGAGGCGCGGATGTCGAGCGTGCGCAGCGGCAGGCCGCGCACCGCGGCGGCCGCTTCGAGCGGCGCGACATCGATCGCGGGGTCCAAGCGCAGCAGCGTGTAGCCCTCGCCGGGCATCGCCATCGCGTCGTACAGCGAGCGGCCGTCCTCCAGCCACAGGTGCGGCGTGCGGCAGCCCGGCACGGTCGAGGGCGTGAACTCGTACATCGTGTAGGCGGGCGCGGCCTCGCCGTCGTAGGCGATGAGCGGCGAGCCGTCGTAGAAGTAGCCGAAGTTGAGCCCGCCGCAGCAGTACTGCTGCACGTTCAGGTCGTACAGCGCCTGGCCGCGCGCGGCGCGCAGCGCGTCGCCCTCGGGCCCGGGCGCCTCGATGTTTTCGGGAACGCCTTCGCGCTGGCGCTGCAGCGCCAGCGCGTGGTTCATCGCGAACCGCGACACCTGCTCGGTGATCGGCTGGCGCTCGGCCTCGTGCGCCGCGAGCGCGCCCTCGGCCAGCCAGCCGTGCAGCCGGCCCGCGAGCAGCCACGAGAGGTTCATCGCATCGGCGATGCCGGCGTTCATGCCGTAGCCCGCCATCGGAATCCACAGGTGCGCGGCGTCGCCGCAGATGAACACGCGGCGGTCGCGGAAGCGGTCGGCCACGAGCCGGCGGCCGACCCAGTCTTCGTTGGAGATCACTTCGTACTCGAAGTCGTCGCCCACACCCAGGATCTGGCGGATCGCCCAGTCGCGGTCGATCGAGTCGAAGTCGGTTTCCTCGGGCAGCAGGTAGTTGTGCAGCAGCCAGGTCTCGTGCCCGTCGATGGCGTACACGTTGCCGCAGCGCCGCGGGTTCAGCGCGAAGGTGGCCCAGGCCGGCGGGTGTTTCAGCAGGCCCAGCAGCGCAGGCGCGCGAAGGTACGTCGACTGCACGCGGCCCACCACGTCGGTGCCGTGCAGGCTGGCGCCGATCTTCTTGCGCACCGTCGAGCGGCTGCCGTCGCAGCCGACGAGGTACTGGCAGCGGATGCGCACCGCGCGGCCGTCGTCCAGGTCCACGCCCGTGGCCCACACGCCCTCGTCGTCCTGCTCGAAGTCGTCGATGCGCGTGCGGTTGCGGATGCGCAGGCCGGGCGTGCCCTCGGCATGCGCGAACAGCACCGGCTCGAGAAAGATCTGGTTGATGCGGTGCGGCGGTTCGGCCGTGGGCCACCAGGTGTCGGGGCCGCCGGTGGCGGTGTAGCGCTCGCGGCGCGCGGGGATCGGAATGCGCGACAGCTCCATGCCCGTTACGGCCGTGCGGTAGGCCACGTCGTTGGGGTAGTCGGCCGGCAGGCCAGCATCGCGCAGCGCCTGCGCCACGCCCAGGCGGCGGAACACCTCCATCGAACGCGCCGCGACGTGGTTGCACTTCACGTTGGGTGGCTCGCCGCGATGGCGGATCTCGGTCATCAGCACGTCGATGCCGCGTTGCGCCAGGTCGATGGCCAGCGTCAGCCCCACGGGGCCGGCGCCGACGATCAGCACCTGGGCTTGCAGTTGCTCGGTCATGGGTCGCTTGTCTCCAGATTCTTGTGAGGCGCCATTACAGTGCCGAACCGGCTCGCGGAAAAAGTGAAACTTTCATGGCCATTCATAAAAAACCACTATCAATGCGCGGCGTGCCTTCTGTGCGGCAGCTGCGCGCGTTCGCGGCCGTGTACCACAGCGGCCAGCTGTCGAGTGCGGCGGCTGCGTTGTCGCTGACGCAACCGGCCGTCAGCGTGCTGTTGCGCGAACTCGAAGCGCGGCTCGGCGTGCGCCTGTTCGACCGCACCACGCGTTCGCTGCAACGCACCGAGGCCGCGAACGAAGCCATCGCCTATGCCGAGCGCGTGCTCGCCGAACTCGATGCGCTGGGCACCGGCATGGCCGAGCTGGCGGCGGGCCGGCGCGGGCGCGTGCGCATCGCGGCCACGTCCACCATCGCGCAGACGCTGATGCCCAAGGCCCTGCGCCGCTACCTCGACCTGCATCCCGACGTGAAGGTCGCCATCGAAGACTGCGCGCCCGGGCAGTTCGTGGAGAAGGTGCTCGGCGAGCAGGTCGACTTCGGCGTGGGCACGCTGCAGGCGCGCACGCCGGGGCTGGACCAGCGCGTGTTCGTGCACGACCACCTCGCGGTGATTGCCGACCGCGACCTGCGCCTGCCCGGCACCGACCGCATCACCTGGCGGCAGCTCGCGGGCCATCCGCTGATCACGGTCAAGCCGGGGTACGGCGTGCGCAGCAGCATCGACATCGCCGCCGCAACCGCCGGCGTGCGGCTGGACATCGCCTACGAGGTGACGCTCTTGACCACGGCGCTCGCGATGGCGGCCAGCGGGCTCGGCCCGGCGCTGCTGCCGGCGTCGATCCTCGCGCATGCCGACCACACGCGGCTGGTGGCGCGGCGGCTCATGCGCCCGACCGTGGCGCGCAACATCGCGGTCGTGACGCGGCAGGGCCGATCGCTCTCGCCGGCCGCGGCGGCGTTCGCGGACCTGCTGGTGCGCGAATTCGCCATCGCCTGAACCGCGCCCCCTAAACTCGCTGCATGGCCAAGGACAAAACAACTTTCGTCTGCAGCGAATGCGGCGGCACCAGCCCCAAGTGGCTCGGCAAATGCCCCAGCTGCGGTGCATGGAACACACTCATCGAACAGGTCGCCGGCGCGGCCAACGGACCGGCCAACAACCGCTTCGGCACGCAGTTCGCGTCGCTCGCGGGCGCCTCCGAACTCGCCACGCTCTCGGAAATCGAAGCCACCGATGTCGCGCGCACGCCCACCGGGCTCGACGAGCTCGACCGCGTGCTCGGCGGCGGCATCGTGTCGGGCGGCGTCACGCTGATCGGCGGCGACCCGGGCATCGGCAAGTCGACGCTGCTGCTGCAGGCGGTCGACGCGCTGCAGCGCGCGGGGCAGAACGCGCTGTACGTCACCGGCGAAGAAAGCGGCTCGCAGGTGGCGCTGCGCTCCAAGCGGCTCGGGCTCGACCACTCGCAGGTGCAGGTGCTGGCCGAGATCCAGCTCGAAAAAATCATCGCCACGCTCGACGCCACACGCCCGGCCATCGCGGTGATCGACTCGATCCAGACCGTGTACTCCGACCAGCTCACCTCCGCGCCCGGCTCGGTGGCGCAGGTGCGCGAATGCGCGGCGCACCTCACGCGCTTCGCCAAGACCAGCGGCACGGCCGTGGTGCTGGTGGGCCATGTCACGAAAGAAGGCGCACTGGCCGGCCCGCGCGTGCTCGAGCACATGGTCGACACGGTGCTGTACTTCGAGGGCGACACGCACTCGAGCTTTCGCCTCGTGCGCGCCATCAAGAACCGCTTCGGCGCGGTGAACGAGATCGGCGTGTTCGCCATGACCGAACGCGGCCTGAAGGGCGTGACCAACCCGAGCGCGATCTTCCTGAGCCAGCACGCCGAGCCGGTGCCCGGCAGCGTGGTGCTGGTCACGCTCGAAGGCACGCGGCCGATGCTGGTGGAAATCCAGGCGCTGGTCGACAACGGCGGGCCGAGCCCGCGCCGGCTGTCGGTGGGCCTGGACCGCGACCGCCTCGCGATGCTGCTGGCCGTGCTGCACCGCCACGCGGGCGTGGCCTGCATGGACCAGGACGTGTTCGTCAACGCGGTGGGCGGCGTGCGCATCAGCGAGCCCGCGGCCGACCTGGCCGTGATGCTGGCCATCACCTCCAGCTTGCGCGGCAAGCCGCTGCCCAAGGGCTTCATCGCCTTCGGCGAAGTCGGCCTGGCCGGCGAGGTGCGGCCCGCGCCGCGCGGCCAGGAGCGCCTGCGCGAAGCGGCCAAGCTGGGCTTCAGCGTGGCCGTGGTGCCCAAGGCCAACGCGCCGCGCAAGGGCACGAAGGAGATCGAGGGCCTGACCATCCACCCGGTCGACCGCATCGAGGAAGCGATGGACGTGGTGCGACGACTCGACTGACGCGCACCCGCACGACAACACCCCCACCAGGAGACCCCCCATGCAACTCATCGTCTCCGCCGGGCTGATCGCCGTGGTCGTGCTGTGGGGGCTGGTGTCTCCTGCGTCGCTCGATCGCGTGTTCAGCACCGCGCTCGCCGACATCACGCGCAACTTCGGCTGGTTCTACCTGTGGGTGGTGCTCGGGCTGGTGGTGCTGGCCGTCTTCCTGGCGTTCAGCCGCTTCGGCGACCTGAAGCTGGGCGACGAGGACGACGAGCCCGAGTTCTCCATCGGCGCCTGGTTCGCGATGCTGTTCGCGGCCGGCATGGGCATTGGCCTGGTGTTCTGGGGCGTGGCCGAGCCGATCTCGCACTACGCGAACCCGCCGCCCGGTGTGATCCCTGGCACGCCCGATGCGGCCGGCGTGGCCATGCGTTACGCCTTCTTCCATTGGGGGCTGCACCCCTGGGCGATCTACGGCATCGTCGGCCTGTCGATCGCCTTCTTCAGCTTCCGTCGCAAGGCGTTGCCGCTGGTCAGCTCGGCCACCGAGGCGCTGCCGTGGCGCTTCGTGCAGCGGCTGTCGCCGGCCTTCAACGTGCTGGCCGTGGTGGCCACGGCCTTCGGCGTCGCGGCCTCGCTGGGCATGGGCGCGACGCAGATCAACAGCGGGCTGCACGCGGCCTTCGGCACGGACATCGGCCGCTGGACGCAGGCGGCGATCATCGTGGTGACGACGGTGCTGTTCATCACCTCGGCGGTCACGGGCGTCGAGCGCGGCGTGAAGTGGCTGTCGATGGGCAACCTGGTGCTGGCGGCGCTGCTGGCGCTCACGGTGCTGGTCGTGGGGCCGACCATCGCCATCGTCGAGACCTTCACCAACACGCTGGGTTCGTACCTGGCCGAATTCGTGCGCATGAGCCTGCGCATGAACCCGTTCCGCAACAGCTCGTGGGTGGCCGACTGGACGCTCTTCTACTGGACCTGGTGGCTCGCGTGGTCGCCGTTCGTGGGCCTGTTCATTGCGCGCGTGTCGCGCGGCCGCACGATCCGTCAGTTCATCCTGGGCACGGTGATCGCACCCACGCTGGTGGGCTTCGCGTGGTTCTCGGTGTTCGGCGGCGCGGCGCTCAACTTCGAGATCTTCCAGGGCGTGCCGCTGGTCGAGTCGGTGAAGGCCGACGTGTCGACCACCATGTTCGTGATGTTCAAGGCCATGCCCATGGGCGGGCTGCTGTCGATCGTGGCCACGCTGCTGGTGTTCGTGTTCTTCGTGACCTCGGGCGATTCCGCGACGCTGGTGCTGGGCATCATGAGCACGAAGGGCAATCCGAACCCGCCTGCCCGCGTCAAGATCACCTGGGGCGTGCTGGTGGCGGCGATTGCGCTGAGCCTGCTGTTCGCGGGCGGCATCAAGGCGATCCAGACGGCGACCATCGTGTTCGCGCTGCCGTTTGCGTTCGTGATCCTGCTGATGGCGCTGTCGGTCACGCTGGCCATCCGCGACGACTGGAACGCCGAGCAAAAACGCGAACGCGAGCTGCGGCGCAAGATGCGGCAGCTCGTGAACTGGTAGGACGGACAAAAAAACGCCCGGCGCGCGGTGGACACGCGCCGGGCCTACCCTCCCTACCTTCCCTGGCCTCCCTGGCCTTCTGTGTTCTTTGCTTGCTTAGCTTCCGATGTGCATCGTGAACGCCGGCCCGTTGTTGAGCACGCACTGGCCGCTGCCCAAGGTGGCGGAGTTCATCGTGTACTGGCAACTCAGGTTGCCGCCGCGACTGCCGGTGGCGTTCGCCACGCCGGTGGTGCGCGAGCCGGCCACGCGGGTCGCCTCTCCCTGAAACTGTTCGGCACCGATCTGTGCATTGAAGTGGCCGCGGCCGTTCATGTCGTTGGTCACCGTGCCCCCGACGGCGCCGTAGCGCGCGGCTTCGGCGTTCGACGGATACAGCCGCGCGCTGAAGGTCTGTGACACCGGCCCCGGTGCGACGGCGTAGCTTTGCTGCGACGGCGCGATGGGAGCGGGTTGTCCGAGCGGCACCACGTAGCAGCCGCTGAGGACGGTGCCCGCGAGTGCGGCGGCAAGGGTGAGTCGAACGATGGTGACGGAACGCGGGATGTTCATGCGTTTCTCGGTGGCCCGGGCAGATGCCCGTGCGGCGAAATGTGCCCGCACCCGCCCCGGCACCGCGTGCCTTTCGCCGGGAGTACCGCTTTCTGCGCCCGGCGGTAGCCACGGCGGCTACTGCGACGGGGTCGGGGCCGCACAATCGCGGGCCGTTCCTCGCCCTCGCCGAATGAAATTCGTCGTTGCGGCTCGAGGGCGATGCGCACATGGCGCAGGTGCGCGACCCCGTGGGGCAACTGCATCGGCCTGCGAGGGCCTTCCACCGGGCGGCGACAATGCGCCCCATGAATTTCCAGAAATTGCTGGTGCCCGTGGGGGCCGTCGTTCTCCTCGGCCTGTCCTGGCACCAATACGGTTGGGCCGGCGTGGCGTTCGCCGGCGGCGCCATCGTGATGTTCCTGCTGATGCACTTCAACCGCACGATGCAGGTGCTCAAGCGGGCCGCCGACCGGCCCATTGGCACGGTGGCGAGCTCGGTGATGCTGAATGCCAAGCTCAAGCCCGGCGTGACGCTGATGCACGTCATCGCGATGACGCGCGCGCTCGGCGAGCAGCGCTCGCCCGAGAACGAGCAGCCCGAGCTGTACCGCTGGACCGATGCCGGCGGCTCCTACGTCGATGCCGTGTTCAACGGCGGCAAGCTGCAGAGCTGGACGCTCACGCGGCCCGAGACGCCGGCCGACGAAGAAACGACCGCGGCCTGAAGGCGGCGCGGGCGCTTCGCCTGATTCAGAACCTCAGAACGGCGCGTCTTCTTCCTCGGGCGTGTCGGCCTGCGCCGCAGGCGCGGTGGCCGCAGCCTTCGGTGCCTCGTCCGGCGGTGCCGCCGAGAACGCCGCTTCACCGCCCAACGCATCGAGCAGCGCCGGCACCAGCTGGCCGAGTTCGCCGGTGGCAATGGCCACGTCGGCGTCGAAGTTGTCTTCCTTCTTGCCACCCGCCGCACCATCGCCCGTGCCTTCGAGGAAGGTGATCTTGCGAATCAGCAGGCCGTGCGTGAGCTCAAAGGACACGCGGTCGTCCCAGGTGAGCGCCAGGCGCGTCGGACGCTTGCCGTCGGTGATGTGCTGCTTGACCTCGTCGATGTCCAGCGCGTGCTTGGCGTAGCGCACCACGGCCTTCGAGTCGTCCGAGGCCTTGAGCTCGCACTCGCGGTCGATGCTGAAGCCGGCCGGCGGCTCCTGCGTCAGCAGCCAGTTGGCCATGGCGGCGGCCGGTTCGATCTGCGTGTTGATCAGCGCCACGGCAAAGCCGTCGAGCGACTTCACGAGGCTGGTGACCACTTCGTCGGCGCGGGCGGCGTTGCCGCAGTTGATCACGAGGCGGTTCTCGGCCTTGTCGATCCACACCGTGACGCGCGCGCTGCGCGTGAAGGCCATGGGCAGCAGCTCCAGGGTGATGTCTTCCTTGAGCTCCTTCTTTTCCTTCTTGCCGGGCTTGCGGCCGGTGGTGGTCTCGATGTGGGCGCAGCGCTCGTCGAGCTTGCGGCGCACCACGGAGCCGGGGACCTGCTTGCTCTCGATCATGTACTCGACCAGCCACTGGCCGTCGATGGACTCCACCAGCGGGCCGTTGGCCTCGCCGCGCGGCTCGACCCAGCCGGCGGACTTTTCCTGCGAGGGGCCGCAAGGCACGAAGCGTTGCTTGGCCAGCCCTTCTTCTGCCTCGGTCAGTGATTGGGACCAGGCAGGTTCGATGCGATAGACGATGACGTTCTTGAATACGGACACGGGAACCCTTTTTCCACTGGTTGGCACAACCGGCCATTGTCGGGCACCCGGTTCCGGGCTCGGCCGTAAAATCGAAAGCTTTTGCGACTTCCCAGTGGGTCGCACCCCCACACCGCTCCCAAAGGAATCAGGAAATGAGCTCGATCCCCCCCTCGCTGGACGACCGTGACGGCAAGATCTGGATGGACGGCGAACTCGTGGACTGGCGCGACGCCAAGATCCACGTGCTGAGCCACACGCTGCACTACGGCTGCGGCGCCTTCGAGGGCGTGCGCGCCTACAAGACGGCCGACGGCAGCACGGCGATCTTCCGCCTGGCCGAGCACACCGAGCGCCTGTTCAACAGCGCCAAGATCCTGCGCATGAAGATCCCGTTCTCGCAGGAACAGCTGAACGAAGCCCAGAAGCAGGTCGTGCGCGAGAACAAGCTCGAGAGTTGCTACCTGCGCCCCCTGATCTGGATCGGCTCCGAGAAGCTGGGCGTGAGCCCCAAGGGCAACAAGATCCACGCCATGGTCGCGGCCTGGTCGTGGGGCGCCTACCTCGGCGAAGAAGGCATGCGCCGCGGCATCCGCGTGAAGACCTCGAGCTACACGCGCCACCACGTGAACATCACGATGACGCAGGCCAAGTCGGTCAGCAACTACACCAACTCGATCCTGGCCAACATGGAAGCGCTGGACGACGGCTACGACGAAGCGCTGCTGCTCGACGCGAGCGGCTTCGTGTCGGAAGGCGCGGGCGAGAACGTGTTCGTGGTCAAGAACGGCGTGGTCTACACGCCCGACCTGTCGGCCGGCGCCCTGAACGGCATCACGCGCAACACCATCCTGCACATCTGCAAGGACCTGGGCATCGAACTCGTGCAAAAGCGCATCACGCGCGACGAGGTGTACGTGGCCGACGAGGCCTTCTTCACCGGCACCGCTGCTGAAGTGACGCCCATCCGCGAACTCGACCGCATCGAGATCGGCAACCGGGGCGACGGCGGCGCGCGCGGCCCGGTCACCGAGAAGATCCAGTCGGCCTTCTTCGACATCGTGAACGGCAAGAATCCCAAGTACGCCCACTGGCTCACGAAGGTCTGAGGAACAACATGTCCACCAATGCAGTCGTCGAACTCCTCGCGAAGGAGCTCAACCACCAGGGCGGCGTGTTCTGCCCCAGCCCCAAGGCCGACATGAAGCTCTGGAACAGCCACCCGAAGGTCTACCTCGACGTGGCGCGCACCGGCGAAGCCAAGTGCCCGTACTGCGGCACGGTGTACCGCCTGAAGGCGGGCGAGACCGTGTCCAGCCGCCACTGAGCGGCCAGGCGGAAAAAAGAAACCGGCCCTTGCGGCCGGTTTTTTCGTTTCAGCTTTGCCGGGCCGTGGGCCACAGGCCGCGCCACGGATCGGGGTCCTGCGATTCCTGCGCCAGCCGCAGGTAGACCATCGCGATCCACAGCACCGCCAGCCCGATCTGCGCGTCGCGCATGGCCGAGTTCACGCTCGACGCGATGAGCGCGATGAGTGTCGCGGCCAGCGCGTAGCGGCCGGCGATGTCGGGCCGGCGCCAGGCCTGCCAGACGGCGACGAGCATGATCGCCAGCAGGCTCAGGATGCCGGGGATGCCGCTTTGCGCGCCCACCCAGAGGAAGTCGTTGTGCGGCATGTTGGAGTCGGCGAACAGCGCCGGGCCGCGCTTGTGCCACTGGTCGGTCCAGCCGCCGATGCCCCAGCCCGCGACGGGCTGGTCGGCGATCATGGCGCCGGTGTCGCGGTACATGTAGTAGCGGATGATCCAGCTGCCGTGGAACACGGCGCCGGTCTGCGCCTTCTCGAGCTCCTCGATGCCGGTCTCGACCTTCTGCTGCAGCTGCGGCAGCTGGTACAGGCCCGCGCCGATCACCACCGCGCCCAGGATCAGCGCGGCCGACAGCGCCTTGAGGTGGTTCTTCCACTGGTGCAGGCAGACCACCGGAATCACCAGCAGCAGCGCGAGCACCGAGGTGCGCGAGGTGAGTGGCAGCGCGACCACGGCGCCCAGCCCGAGCACGAGCGCGAAGGCCGCCAGTGCGCGCAGGGGCCGGTGCCCCGTGATCTGCGACAGCCCATAGACCGCGGCGCTGGCCGCGACGATGCTGAACAGCAGCGCGTTGCTGATCGACTTGTTGCCCACCTCCATCACCACGCCGCGCAGCGCGCCCGGCACCGGAAAGCCCAGCGTGTAGTGCAGCACGATGAGCGCGATGTTGAGCGCCGCGATCAGGAGGAAGCCGCGCAGCGCCCACAGCGCCTCCTCGCGCGTGAGCGCCATCGCCATCAGGAAGGTGAAGGCGATGCGCAGCCCGTGGAACAGGTTGGAGGGGGTCTCGGGGTAGTGCGGCCGCACGGCCAGCACGATGAAGGTCCACGCCACGTAGGCGACCACCGGCCACCACAGCGGGTTGGCGCGCAGCCGCGCATAGCGCTCGCGCAAGCCGCCGCCCACCAGCAGGGCAAGCAGCAGCACGATGGCCGACAGGTAGGTGACGCCGACCGGCATGAACACCACCAGCCCCCAGAACATGGCCGCGGGCCGAACGATGTGCGATCTCTGCATAGGGCCGGGATTTTAGGTGCGGCCCCTCGGCCGACCCTGACTTGCCCCTGCGCACCCGAAGGCGCTCAGTGCGCTGCGGCGGCAGGGCCTTTGGCTGGCAGGCAGATCACGAAGCTCGCGCCGCCACCCGGCCGGTCTTCGCAGCGCACCGAGCCGCCGTGGCGCTCGGCGATCGACTTCACCAGCGCCAGCCCCAGGCCGACGCCGCCATTGCGCTCGCTGGCGCCCGGCAGGCGGTAGAAGGGCTCGAAGATGCGTTCGCGCAAGGTCGCCGGCACGCCCGGCCCGCGGTCGTTGACGCGCACCGTGGCGTAGCCGCCGGCGCTGCCGAGTTCGACGCTGATCTCGCCGGCGCCGTAGCGGCGGGCGTTTTCCAGCAGGTTGCGGATCGCGCGGCGCAGCAGGCGCGACACGCCGGGCACGGTGAGTGTGGCGTTGTCGGTGCCTTCGGCCAGGTCGAGTTCGGCGTTCACCTGCGCGCACTCTTCGGCGGCCAGACCGGTCAGGTCGACGGCTTCGATGGTGCCCATGTCGGCCTCGCTGGCGTCGAGCCGGCTGGCCAGCAGGATCTCGTCGATGAGCTGGTCGAGCTCGCCGATGTTGCGCGAGATTTCCTCGCGCGCCGCCGGGCTGGGCTGGTCGCCCATGAGCTCCAGGCCCATGCGGATGCGGGTGAGCGGCGAGCGCAGCTCGTGCGAGGCGTTCGCCAGCAGCGACTTGTGGGAGCGCACGAGCTGCTCGATGCGTTCGGCGGAGGCATTGAATCGCTTGGAGAGATCGGCCACTTCGTCTTGTCCTTCCTCGATCACGCGCGCCGAGAGGTCGCCCTCACCCCAGCGCTGCACGCCGCGCTGCAGGGTCTCGAGCCGCTGGGTGATGCGCCGCACGATCGGGTAGACGCCCAGCGCCACCGCCACGCCCACGAGCGCAATCATCCAGCCCAGCCCGAACGGGGTGCGCCAGGGCGCGAAGCCGCCGGTGCCGGTGGGGCGCTCGCGCGGCGCCACGCGCAGCGTCATGTCGCGGCCGTCGCTCAGCTGCACATCGAACTCCAGGCCCTGGCCGGGCACGCGCATGGCCTTGCCGGTGCCGATGGTGCGGTCTTCGTTGTCGAGCACGACCACCTCGCGCGGCACCGGCGCCAGGCGTTCGCGCTCGGCCTCGGCGGCCACGCGCACGATCCAGTTGGCCATCAGCGTGAGGATGACCACGCCGCCGACCACCGCGAGCCAGATGCGGACGTAGAGGTGGCGGCGGTAGAGGCTGCGCAGCATCGCGGGGCGGTCCGGGTCAGTCCTGTTGCTTGGCGAAGACGTAGCCCACGCCGCGCACGGTGAGGATGCGCTTGGGGTTCTTCGCGTCGACCTCGATGGCCGCGCGGATGCGGCCCATGTGCACGTCGATCGAGCGGTCGAAGGCCTCGAGCTCGCGGCCGCGCACGGCTTCCATGATCTGGTCGCGCGTGAGCACGCGGCCCGCGCGCTCGGCCATCGCCACGAGCAGGTCGAACTGGTAGGAGGTGAGGTCGGCCAGCGCGCCGGCCACCGACACGGTGCGCGCGTTGCGGTCGATCTCCAGCGTGCCGAAGCGCATCACCGTGGAGGCTTCGGCCTCGGTGGCGTTCTCGCTGCGCCGGCGCAGCACGGCGCGGATGCGTGCCAGCAGCTCGCGCGGCTCGAAGGGCTTGGGCAGGTAGTCGTCGGCGCCGATCTCCAGGCCGATGATGCGGTCCATCGGGTCGCCCTTGGCCGTGAGCATCAGCACCGACACCTTGGCCAGCGGGCCGGGCAGGGCGCGGATGCGGCGGCAGACCTCGAGGCCGTCGGTGTCGGGCAGCATCAGGTCGAGGATCACCAGGTCGGGCGCGTGCTGCTGCAGCTGCTCCAGGCCGGTGGCGCCGTCGCCGGCGTGGTTGAAGGCGAAACCCGACTGTGTCAGGTACTCGCCCACCATCTGCGCCAGGCGGGTGTCGTCTTCGATCATCAGGAGTTGGGGGGTGCTCATGCGCTTCATGGTCGTTCACCGGGAGCAAGCGGGCTTGAACGCTCCGTAAAGTTGGGTAAACGCAGCATCGCCCTGTCAACCTGGATTGCTGCGAAAAACATAGCGCCTCGCCCAGGTTGCGTGGGCGCCATGCGGCAATGATGACCTACCGGGGCGCGACTCGCGCGGTTCGTGTGTGTCAACACGCACCGCCGACCCCGGCGGGGGCCGGTCAGCCCGCGGCCTGCAGGCGCAGCCGCAGGGCCAGCGCGGCCGACAGCGGCAGGTCGATGGGCGCGTCGGCGCTGCCCGGGGCCTGGGCCAGCGCCTCGAACAGGGGCAGGGCGTCGGCCATCGGGTTGATGTCCTTCAGCGTGGCGGCGGCGGCCGAGCGCGGCGCGGTCGCCGCGGCGGCATCGCCGACCAGCGACCAGTCGAGGCTGGCCACCGTGCGGGCCGTGCGCTCGGGCGCGATCACCAGCGCCACGGCCAGCAGGCCGCGGCTGTCGGTCACCGAGGCCAGCGCGCCGACCGTGGGGGCGTCGTAGCCCACCAGCAGCACCGGCGTCTGGTCGGCCGCGCACTGCACGGCCGCTTCGAGCAGGCCGGCGGCAAAGCTGTGGCCATAGGCCGAGACGGCGTTGCTGGCCGCCATGCAGCCGGTGCCGATGGTCCAGTAGCCCACGGCCGCGTTGTGCACCGAGTTGTGGAACTTGGTGGGCGACAGCATCTTCGGGTCGCCCGCGAGCGTGCTGCACATGTAGTCGTTGATCGACAGGTCGCCGTGCGCCGACGTGAACACGCAGGGCACGTCGGCCGCGGGCCGGTCGGCGCCCGCGATGGCCGCGGCGGCCACTTCGAGCGCCAGCGCCACGGTGTCGGGCGCGCGGCGGCGCTCGGCCGGGGCCAGCACCTGCGGCGAGGGCCGCTTGGCGGGCGGATCGGCCAGCGCGCCTTCGCCGCGGAAGGCCACGCGCGCGGCCTCCCAGCCGGGCAGCGTGGGGGTCCAGAAGGCGGGGCCTTCGATGTAGAGCGTCGGGGGCTTGGGCGTGCTCATGCGGCCACCGCCTTGCCGAAGACCAGCGCGCAGTTGTTGCCGCCGAAACCGAAGGAATTGGAGAGCGCGTAGCGCACCTCGCCCTTTGCGGGTTCGAGCTTGATCTGCGGGCCGAAGCCCTCGTCCAGCGTGCGCGTGTTGACCGTGCCCGGCATCAGGCCGCGCTCGATCGCCAGCAGGCAGACCACGGCCTCGACGATGCCCGCGGCGCCCAGCGTGTGGCCCATGAAGCCCTTGGTCGAGCTGGCGTGCGTGCGCGCCGGGAAGCGGCGCGCCACCAGCGCGCCCTCGACCTCGTCGTTCTTCTGGCTCGCCGTGCCGTGCATGTTGATGTAGTCGATGGCGTCGGCCGCCAGGCCCGCGCGCGCCAGCGCGTCGTCGAGTGCGCGCTCGGCGCCCAGGCCCTCGGGGTGCGGCGTCGACATGTGGTGTGCGTCGCTGGCTTCGCCGTAGCCCAGCAGCTGCATGGCGTTGTCACCGGCCTGCACGCGCTCGACCAGCGCAAAGCCGGCCGCTTCGCCCAGGCTGATGCCCTTGCGGTCGGCGTCGAAGGGGCGGCAGGGCTCGGTGGAGACCAGCTCCAGCGAGTTGAAACCGAACAGCACGCTGCCGCACAGCGTGTCGGCGCCGCCGACCACGGCCGCGTCGGCCAGGCCCAGGCGGATCAGGCGCTCGGCCGAAGCGAACACCTTGGCGCTGGACGAGCAGGCGGTCGAAATCGTCTCGCTCGGGCCGTCGATGCCCAGCACCTGCTGCACGAACATGGCCAGCGAATGCGGCGTGTGGACGGCCGCGCGGCGCTGGTCCGGCGGAAAGTTGCCGTCGGCGTCGAGCTGCGTGTAGGCCAGCTCGGTCTCGCCGATGCTGGCCGTGGAGGTGCCGAGCACCAGCGCGATGCGCGTGGCACCGTACTTCTGGCGCGCGGCGGCTACGGCCTCGAGGAAGCCGTCGGCCTGCAGGCCCAGCCAGGCCAGCCGGTTGTTGCGGCAGTCCCAGAACGCGGCCGATTCGGGCAGGCGGACGTCTTCCAGGCCGTCGACACGGCCGATCCAGGTCGGCAGCGGTGCCTCGCCGAAGTCGTTGGCGCGCAGGCCGCTGCGCGAGTGCGCGAGTGCGTCGGCGTGCGCTTCCTTGCCGACGCCGACGGCCGAGGTGGCCGTGTAGGCACTGATTTGAAGGGGAGAAATTCGGGACGGCACGATGGATGTGGGAGCAGGCGACAGGCGAAAGGGCGTTGGCGACAGAAGAAAAAGCGGGAAAGCGCAATTTTCACGCAATGAATGTCGCAGCCTACCAGCGTTGCGTATCAGGTTGCGTCGGCTGTTTCCTATAGATGACAGCTCCGGCGCAGGCCCTATTGACGCTCGCCGTCGCCTGTGCGGGCCGCCATGCGCGAGGCCAGCGCCACCAGCAGCAGCACCGGCACGCCCAGCAGCGCGGTGGCGGTGAAGAAGGTGCTGTAGCCGTAGGCGTCGACAAACGCGCCCGAATAGCCGGCGATGAACTTCGGCAGCAGCAGCATCAGCGAGCTGAACAGCGCGTACTGCGTGGCCGAGTAGCTGATGTTGGTCAGGCTCGACAGGTAGGCGATGAAGGCCGCCGAGGCGATGCCGCCGGCCAGGTTGTCGGCCGAGACCACCGCGATCAGCGCCGTCAGGTCGTGTCCGCGCGTGGCCAGCCAGGCGAACAGCAGGTTGCTCGCGGCGCTCAGCACGGCGCCCAGCATCAGCACCCGCATCACGCCCAGGCGCATCGACAGCACGCCGCCCACGAAGGCGCCCACCAGCGTCATGATCACGCCGTAGATCTTGCTGACCGTGGCCACCTGGTCCTTGGTGAAGCCCATGTCCACATAGAAGGGATTGGCCATGATGCCCATCACCACGTCGCTGATGCGGTAGATGGCGATCAGCGCCAGGATCAGCGCCGCCTGCCACTTGTAGCGGCGGATGAAGTCGGCAAAAGGTTCGATCAGCACGCTTCGCAGCCATTCGCCCGCGTTCTTCGCCTTCGGCAGCACGCGCCGCACCGGTTCGGGCGACAGCAGCACCGTGAGCACGCCGACCGCCATCGAGGCCGCCATGACGAGGTAGGCCGTCTTCCAGGCGCCGTTCTGGTAGGCCGCCGCGCCGGTGACCGCCACGGCGGGCGCCACCTCGGCCCAGGCCGCGACCCACAGCACGCCGGCGCCGGCCCAGATCATCGCGAGCCGGTAGCCCGTTTGATAGGCGGCGGCCAGCGCGGCCTGCTTGCGCGTCTCGGCCGATTCGATGCGGAAGGCGTCCAGCGCGATGTCCTGCGTGGCCGAGCCGAAGGCCACCAGCAGCGCGCACCAGATCAGTGGCTGCAGCCCCAGGCGCGGGTCGTTCATCGCCATGCCGACCAGCCCGACGATCACCATGCCCTGCGCCAGCAGCAGCCAGCCGCGCCGACGCCCGAGCAGCGTGGTCAGCGGTGGCAGCGGCAGCCGGTCGACCAGCGGCGCCCAGACCCACTTGAAGCCATAGGCCAGCCCGACCCAGCTCAGGTAGCCGATGGTGGTGCGGTCGATGCCCGCCTCGCGCAGCCGGAAACTCAGCGTGCCCAGCACCAGCAGCAGCGGCAGGCCGGCCGAGAAGCCCAGCGCGAGCATGCGCAGGGTGGCGGGTTCGAGGTAGACCTTGAGCGCGTCGCGCCAGGGCAGCGCGGCGCTCGCGGGGGCTTGGGTGGGTTCGGCGGGCGGTGCGGACATGAGTGGGGGATTGTCCATGAGCTGTTGGGGAGATCGGCGCGCCCGCTCGTCTCCATTTGTTCCTATCATCCGGGCACCTATGTGCACACGATGCGAACGCCCCCTTTCCGCCCTCTCCGAAGCCTCGGCCTGGAACCCGCGCCGGGCCTTCCTGCTGGCCGCTGCCGGTGCCGCGCTGAGCGCGCCGGCGCTGGCGCAGGTCAATGTCGGCAATGCCTCGGTGGCGCGCAACCTCGTGCCCGCCGACCAGATCGAGGCGGCCGGCGTGCAGCAGTACGGCCAGCTGCTCGAACAGGCGCGCGCCAAGGGCGCACTGGCCGGCGATGGCAACCCGCAGCTGCAGCGCCTGCGCACCATCGCGCAGCGGCTCATTCCCTTCGCCCTGCCGTGGAACACCCGCGCGCGCGAATGGAAGTGGGAGGTGAACCTGATCGGCAGCAAGCAGATCAACGCCTTCTGCATGCCCGGCGGCAAGATCGCCTTCTTCACCGGCATCCTCGAACAGCTCAAGCTGAGCGACGACGAGGTCGCGATGGTCATGGGCCATGAAATGGCGCACGCGCTGCGCGAACACGCCCGTGCGCGCATGGCCAAGAGCGTCGGCACCGGCGCGGCGCTGTCCATCGGCGCGCAGCTGCTGGGGCTCGGCCAGGTGGGCGACCTCGCGGCGCGCGCCGGCACGCAGCTCATCACCCTGAAGTTCAGCCGCAGCGACGAAACCGACGCCGACCTCGTGGGCCTCGAACTCGCCGCGCGCGCGGGCTACGACCCGCAGGCCTCGGTGTCGCTGTGGAAGAAGATGGCCACCGCCTCCAAGAACCAGGGCGGCCTGAGCTTCCTGTCGACCCACCCGAGCGGGCCGGACCGCATCGCCAAGCTCGAGGCGAACGTGCCGAAGGTCGAGAACCTGTACCGGGCGGCTGCGCGCAAGTAGCTGCGCTTCCCGCCCCGGCTCCGCTCAGTCGGCGGTGATGTTCCCCTTCTTCACCACCGTCGCCCAGCGCTGCGCATCCTTCTGGATCAGCGCGCCGAACGCCGCCGGCGTCGAGCTGGCGGGCACCATGCCCTGCGACTCGAAGGACTTCGCCACCTCGGGCGACTTCAGCACCGCGGCGATCTCCGTGTTCAGCCGCGCCACCACGTTGGCCGGCGTGCCCTTGGGCGCGAGCACGCCGTACCACATGTCGACGTTGTCGGCGGTCACGCCGGCCTCGGCCAGCGTGGGCACGTCGGGCAGCTGCGGCAGGCGGTGGCCGCTGCCGGTGGCGAGCGCCTTGAGCTTGCCGGCCTGGATGTGCTGCAGCGCCACGTGCACCGGCAGGAACATCGCGTCGATGCGCCCGCCGAGCAGGTCGGTGACAGCGCCGGCCGTGCCCTTGTAGGGCACATGCAGCAGGTCGGTGCCGGAGCCCTGCATCAGCAGCGCCATCGACAGGTGGTGCGGCGTGCCGACGCCCGGCGTGACGTAGGTCAGCTTGCCGGGGTTGGCCTTGGCGGTGGCCACCAGCTGCGCGAGCGAGCCCGCCTTCTGGGTGGACGGGTTGGTCACCAGCAGCAGCGTGCCCCACGAGGTCTGCGACACCGGCGTGAAGTCGGCCACCGGGTCGTAGGCGAGCGACTTGTACAGGCCCTTGTTCATCACCAGCGTGTTGACCTGCACCAGCAGCGTGTAGCCGTCGGGCTTGGCGCGCGCCACCTTCTCGCTGCCGATGTTGCCGCTGGCACCGGCCAGGTTCTCCACGATCACCGGCTGGCCGAGCACGGCGGGCAGGCGGGCCGAGAGCTGGCGCGCGATCAGGTCGATGCCGGTGCCGGGCGTGTAGGGCACCACCAGCGTCACCGGCTGGTCGGGCCAGGCGTGGGCCGCGGCGGCGCTGGCCGCGACCAGCAGGGTGGCGAAGGTCCTGGCCAGAAATCTCATGGGGTCTTGTCTCCGTCTTGTTCGGTGAATGTGCCGGCGCTCAGAGGTACGACGCGCGCGCCTTCAGCGCCGCCGGGTCGTAGCCGGCCACGCGCTTGTAGTGGTCCGAGATCGCCTGCAGTTCCTGCTGCGTGACGAGCTCGTCGAGGTTCTCGACGCGCTGGCCGCCCGAACGCTCGAACACCTCGCGCAGGATGGTGTCGGGCGGGTTGCTGCGGTTGGTCAGCACCACGTCGGTGGTGGCCTTCACGCGCACGCGGTCGTAGGTGTCGAGCGCCGCGATGCCCACGCCTTCGCGCTTCATCGCACCGGCGAGAAAGCGCGCGTCGATGATCGCCTGGCCCGCGCCGTTGGAGCCGCGCGGCACCATCGGGTGCGCGGCGTCGCCCAGCAGCGTGAGGCGGCCGTGGCTCCAGCGCGGCAGCGGGTCCTGGTCGACCATCGGGTACTCCAGGATGGTGTCGGAGGCCAGGATCAGCGCGGGCACGTCGAGCCAGTCGAAGTGCCAGTCGGCGAAGGCGGGCAGGAAGTCCTCGAGGCGCCCGGCGCGGCTCCAGTCGCGCATCGCGGGCTGGGGCGCGTGGATCTCGGCCACCCAGTTCACCAGCTGGCGGCCCTGGTCGTCGATGTCGTTGCGGATCGGGTAGATCACCATCTTGCCGACGGTGAGCCAGCCCGCGCGCACCATGCTGCCGCCCGAGAGAAAGGGCTTCCAGGCCGCGGTGCCACGCCACATGTTGATGCCCGAATAGCGCGGCGCGCCCTCGTTCGGACACAGCTGCTTGCGCAGTGCCGAGTGGATGCCGTCGCAGCCCACCGCGACCGCGCCGCGCACCGGCGCGCGGCCGTCGGCAAAGTGCACCGTCACGCCGTCGGCATCCTGTTCGACGCCGGTGCAGCGGTGGCCGCACTGCACGCTGTCGGGGCCCAGGCGCTTCAAGGTTTCGTTCAGCAGCACGGTCTGCAGGTCGCCGCGGTGGATCGAGTACTGCGGCCAGTCGTAGCCCGCGTGCTGCCCGGCGGGCTCGCGGAACACCAGCTGGCCGTGCTCGGTGAAGAAGACCGCCTCCTGCGTGCGCACGCCCACGGCGTCGAGCGCGTCGAGCAGGCCCAGCTCGGACAGCTCGCGCACCGCATGCGGCAGCAGGTTGATGCCCACGCCGAGCGGGCGCAGCTCGGGCACGGCCTCGTACACGCGGCAAGCGATGCCGGCCTGGTGCAGGCTCAGGGCGAAGGTCAGGCCGCCGATGCCGGCGCCGAGGATGATGACTTCGTTAGGTGCGGTGCTCATGGGGTCCGTATTGGGACCGCAAACGAGGCATATGGGAAATTTAGATGTGATATGGATTTATCATGAATCCTTATGAACCTGACCACGCGCCAGATGCGCGCCTTCCTGCAGGTGGCGCGCATCGGCAACTTCACCCGCGCGGCGGAGCAGGCGCACATCACGCAGGCGGGCCTGAGCATCCTGATCCGCGAGATGGAGAAGCAGCTCGATTGCCGCCTGTTCGACCGCACCACGCGCATGGTGAGCCTCACGCCGGCCGGCCGCAGGCTGCTGCCGGTGGTGGAGCGGCTCGTCACCGACCTCGATGACGTGGCCGCCGAACTCGGCGCCGAGGGCGACGCGGCGCGCCAGACGCTGCGCATCGCGGCCACGCCGCTGGTGTCCTCGCACCTGCTGCCCTGGGTGTTCGCGAGTTTTCGCCAGGCGCATCCGCAGGTCGCGCTGCGCCTCTTCGACGCCGACCTGCGCGACGTGGAAGCGATGGTGGCCGCCGGCGAGGCCGACCTCGGCCTGGGCTTCTTCTTCAAGGCCGCGGCGGGGCTCGACCGCACGCCCGTGGGGCGCTTCGAGCTGATGCGCGTGACGCAGGCCGTGGCCGACGGCGAACCGGTCGGCACCGCGCCCTGGTCCGCGCTGCGTGGCGCCACGCTGATCGGCCTGCCGCCCGGCAACCCGATCCAGAAGGTGATCGAGCGCCAGCTCGGCGAGATCGGCCTGGCCGACGCGCAGCGGCCCGCCTTCAACTTCTTCGGCACGCTGATCTCGATGGTCGAGGCCGGCTTCGGCACCGCCGTGATGCCCACCTTCGCGCTGGCGGCTTGCCGCCGTCACCGCGTGAAGACCGACGTGCTGCTGAAGCCGCGCGTGGGCATGGACTTCTTTCGCCTGACCAAGCGCGGCACGCACGAGACCGAGGCGATGCGCGCCTTCAGCGAGACGCTGGCCAAGGCCTTGCCGGCGTTGTCCCGCTAGCCGTTACACCATCGCGTTGTCGCCGCCCGGGATCTCGTGCGCCTTGATCTGCCGGCGCGTGAGTTTGTAGAGCGTGGACGACAGGAAGCCGTCCTGGTGGGTGTTCTTGGTCACGTTCACCACGAACTCGTCCTCGGGCGCCACGGCCTGCGCGCCCATGATCCAGCGCACGCTCTCGCGGTAGTTGTAGAGCACCTTGTCGTTGGCGTCGGCCAGCAGGGTCGACAGCGTGGCCATGGCGATGGCGTCGCCGTTGGTGGCGTGCTCGCGCACGAAGTCCAGGTGGCGGTGGCGCACGGGGATGTCGGACAGGTCGCTGATGAACATCAACGCGCCCTCGGTGGCGTCGTCGTGGCCCAGCTCGCGGGCCTTCAGCATGGCCTCGACCGCCTGCGCCTGCAGCGCGGGGCGTTGCGCCGCGGGCGTGGCGTCTTCCCAGGCCATGTCGTGGCAGAGGTAGCCCAGCTTGTAGGCCGCGACGCTGTTGCCGGCCTGTGCCGCCTGGCCGTAGCAGTGCATCGCCTGCTGCCGGTCCTTGGTGCCGTGCTCGCCGCCCGCGTGGAAGATGCCGAGCGTGAGCAGGCACGATTTGTCGCCGGCGGCCAGCCCCATCTCCAGGATCTCGAAGGCTTCCTGGTTGCGCGGCACGCGCCACAGTGCGCGCGCCAGGTCGTCCCAGTTCTCGGTACCGGCGTTGCGTTCGCGCGCGGCCGCCAGCCAGGCGTTGCCGGTCGCCGCGTTGGGCACGAAGCCGAAGGCGCCCTTCAGGCTGCAGTAGCCGTGCAGGATCAGCGCGGTGTTGCATTCGTAGGCGTTGGCGCTGTTGCAGATGGCCTGGCCCAGCCAGTGGCCGTCGGGGTCCTGCTCCAGGGCGACGTGCACCGCCATGTTCATGGCGTAGTCGTCGTCGATGGGGTGGTGGCTCTCGGCCTCGCGCAGGCAGGCCAGCGCTTCGGCGTGCTGGTCGAGCATGTAGTGGCTCACGGCCAGCCAGCGCAGGGTTTCCCAGCGGTGGTAGGGGTAGAGCGCCTCCTGGGCGCGCTGGCGCGTGGCGGCCATGCGCTGCTGGGCTTCGGCCGGGTCTTCGTCCTTGTCGACGCTGTTGCCCTGGTAGTCGTCGCGCCAGATCTCGTGGCGCAGCCGGTCTTTCTCGACCTCGCTCAGGTGGGCGCAGGCGGGCGAGGCGATGAAGGCGCGCACGCGCTCGTGGCTGCCGCCCCAGCGCGGCTGCTGGAACCAGACGCACTGGCGCATGAAGAAGAACAGCCGCGGGTGCACGTGCAGCGTGGCGTGGATCCAGTAGGACGTGCCGCTGATCACCTTGCGGCCCTGCACGGGCGAGGGCAGGGCGGTGGGCACGGCCTGGGGGCAGGCGACGCGCTCGTCGTGCGCCAGGCCGGAGCGCGCGAGCTGCGCCAGCAGCTCGTCGCGGGTGGCCGCATCGTCGTCGAGCGAAAAGTCGTGCTGCAGCGGCTTGTCGGGCCAGCGGCCGCTGCGCACCAGCTCGGTCAGCCAGTCGGGCTCGTTGAAGGCCGAGGTGCTCTGCAGCAGCAGGGCGCAGGCGGTCCACATCGTGGGCGCGAGCGTGAGGGCGCGCAGCGCGGCCACGGCGCAGCGCGTGGCGCAGGCATGGGCGCATTCCCAGCCCAGCGCGGTGACCGTGCTGGCCCAGCCCGAGCCGCGGTACTCGTAGGCCCAGTGGTACCAGTAGTGCGCTTCGCACAGCCAGGCATGGGCCGATTGCGGGTTGGCGGCCTGCCATGCGGCCAGGCGGGCCAGGCCTTCGGCGCCGGCCGCGGTGCAGCCGGCCAGGTCGTCGGGCAAGGCGCCGTAGTAGCGCTCTTCCTCGTCGCGGTCTTGAAAGCTGGCGGCCAGCGCGTCGTCGAGCCGCTGGTCGAGTGCGGCGTAATCGCCGGCGCGCAGCAGGGCGTCGATGTCGCAGAGCTTCCAGCGCGCGGGCGCGGGGGGAATCACGGTCGCTGCGGCAGAGGGCGTGTGGGTGGTCATGTGCGGTTGCGCGTCAGGCCGACGCGGCGGGGGCGAGAGTGACGGGTTGGGGATCGAAGATGCGGTAGCGCTTCCAGGGCAGCGTGAGCCAGTTGCCCTGCGTGTTCTGCAGGTGCTCCTGCACTTCCAGCGTGGCGCGCGACGAGGCGGGGCCGTCCTGGCTGCTGATGCGCAGCCAGTGCAGCCGGGCCCGCGCATAGGCGTGGCCGAAGTCTTCCCAGCTCTCGAAGCTGTCCTGCGCGCGCTGCGCGTTGAGGAACAGCACCAGCCAGGCCTGCGACTCGGGCACCCAGCCCAGCAGTGCGATGCAGCGCACCAGGAAGGCGGTGCGCGCGCAGTCGAAAGCCAGTGCGTCGCGCACCTGGCCTTCGGCCGCGAGCTGTTCGTAGAAATTGGCGTGGGTGCGGCCGAGCCCGCCGACCCAGCCGACGAGCGCGGCCTGCATCTGCGTGGCGATGTCGCGCTCGGGCAGGTCGGCGGCCATGTTCATTTCGCGCAGCACCTGCTTGGCCAGCCGCTGGCGCTGCTCGGCGGGCACGTCGAGCGCCAGCGTGTCGCTGTCGCAGCGCAGGCCGTTGCGCAGCAGCAGGATGTCGCCGAGCGCCAGCGCCCAGCGGCGGCGGTTGGGCACCACCTTGCCGGCGTCGGCCCGGGCCTGCGCGGCGCGCACCGCGAGGTCGGCGTTGGCCTTTTCCATGTGGCCGATCGCCGTGCCCGAGCCGTGCACGACGACGCGGAATGCCGTGCGCACGACGAACCACGCGATGCGCACCCCGAGGTACAGCAGGCCCAGGAACACAACGATGACGATGGCCTGCGTCATGGCAATGCCGCTCCCAGCGGCGGCGCGCACACGGCGGCGCTCAGCGAGATGCCTTCGATCTCCAGCATCGCGGCGGGCGCCTGCGTGGGGGCCGCCTGCAGCGCCGGCGGCAGCCGGTTCGCGGGCAGCGTCAGCCGGGCGGCGGCGGCCACTGCCACGTCCATCTGCCGCAGCCGCGCCAGCTCGTGCGGCGCGATGCGCAGCAGCAGCCATTGCAGCGCCGGCGGCGGCTGCTCGAAGTGCTCGATCAGGTGGAAGTTGCCGCTCATCACGCTGAGCAGGAAATCGGGGCTCTGAACATCGGTGACGAACTTCCATTCACCCCGGGCGGCGTCCGAGGCCTCGGGCTCGAACACCAGGCCCATGCCCTCGCAGTCGCTGTGGCGCTCGCCGCGCGGCGGCAGCGTGCGCAGGAACTGCAGCACGTCGTCCGCGTACTTGCGGATCGGGTGGCGGTTCTGCTTGCCCTTGATCTGGTCGACGCGCAGCCCGTTCGGATGCACTTCGAGGCTGATGGTCACGTGCGGCAGGTTGCCCGCGCTGCGCAGCGTGAACAGGCGTAGCCGGCCGCTCTGCGCCGCGCTCGCGTACTGCTCGCCGTAGCCGCCATTGAGCTTCTTGATGTTGGCGAACTGGCCCAGGCAGTGCTGCATGTGGAACGACTCGTAGGCCATTTCCTCGCGCAGCGCCGCATGGCTGCCGATGAACTCGAAGATCACGCCGTTGGGCGTGCGCAGCACTTCCTTCAGCGCCAGGCCGCTGCTGGGCACCCAGCCCTTGTTGCGCTTGGCCTGCATGCGCTGGTGCTCCTGCTCCCACAGGGCCATGGCCATGAAGCAGGTGATGCGCTGCAGCTTCTGCTCGAGCCGCGTGCCGCGCCGCGAACGCAAAAACTCGACCAGCATGCGTTCGCGGTCGACCAGCAGCAGGTGGTCGGGGTCGAGGTAGTAGAAAGTCTTCGGGTTGGCTTCAGGGGCTTGCGGCTCGGGCTTGCCGGACTTGGACTTTTCCTTGTCCTGGGCGGACGCCGCGTTCACCGCGACAGGGGCGCGCGGCTGCAGCTGTTTCGCCAGCCACTCGGGCAGCGGCTTGTCGGGCCCGGCCGCGGCCAGGTAGTCGGCGGGCGACTGCACCGGCAGCACGTTGCCGAAGCTGCCGATGGCCCAGCGGAAGAAGTGGTTCAGCAGCCAGGCCGCCATGTCGGTGTCGTCGCCGCGCTCAGCGCTGCGGCGCGCGATCGCGGCCTTGACTTCGGGCGCGTTCACCACGTCGCGCGGCAGATAAGCCGCCGTCGCGGCAGGTGGCGCGGAGGGGCTCGTGGAAGGAGACGGGGTCGGGATCGGCATCGACGGGCGGGCGACTTACAGCGTGAAGTCGTACTCCACCGTGATCGGCGCGTGGTCGCTGAACTTGACCGTCTTGTAGATCGCTTCGGTGCGCGCCAGCGCGCCCATGGCCGGCGTGGCCAGGTGGTAGTCCAGCCGCCACCCCACGTTGTTCGCGTAGGCCTGGCCGCGGTTGCTCCACCAAGTGTAGGCGTCGCCCGTGGTGTCGGGCTTGAGGCGGCGGTACACGTCCACCAGGCCGGCGCCTTCGGTGCCGGCGTCGAGCAGGCGCGTCATCCAGGCGCGTTCCTCGGGCAGGAAGCCGCTGTTCTTCTGGTTGCCGCGCCAGTTCTTCAGGTCGATTTCCTGGTGTGCGATGTTGATGTCGCCGCACAGGATGAACTCGCGCTCCTTCTTCAGCGCCAGCAGGTGCGGGAAGAAACCCTTCAGGAAACGGAACTTGGCGGCCTGGCGCTCCTCGCCCGAGCTGCCGCTCGGGAAGTAGCAGCTGATCACCGAGAACTTGCGCTTGGGCGTGTCGAAGCGCAGCTCGAGGTAGCGGCCTTCGGCGTCGAATTCGGGATCACCCCAGCCCACCACCACGGCGCTGGGCGCATGCTTCGTGTAGATGGCGGTGCCCGCGTAGCCTTTTTTCTCGGCAAAGTGGAAGTGGCCCTGCAGGCCGGCCATCTGCTCGAAGCGGCCTTCGACATCGCTGGCCTGGACGCGGATCTCCTGCATGCAAATACAATCCGGCGCGAGTTCGGCCACCCAGTCGGCGACGCCCTTGGTGGCCGCCGAGCGCAGGCCATTGAGATTGAGACTGGTCAGTTTGAACACAAGGAATTTCCAATGGCTGTAGACGGTCAGACAAGCAGCGCGGTGGCACAGGACTTCGTCCAGTTCGCGCTCGACGCCGGCGTGCTTCGCTTCGGCGAATTCAAGACCAAGGCCGGTCGCATGAGCCCGTATTTCTTCAATTCGGGCCTCTTCGACGACGGCGCCAAGATCGCGCGGCTCGCCGGATTCTATGCAGACCGCCTGGTCGAAAGCGGCCTCGAGTTCGACATGATCTTCGGCCCCGCCTACAAGGGCATCCCGCTGGGCGCCACCGTGGCCGCCGAGCTGGCCCGGCGCGGGCGCAACTACCCCTTCGCCTACAACCGCAAGGAAGCCAAGGCGCACGGCGAAGGCGGCAATCTGGTGGGCGCGCCGCTGAAGGGCCGCGTGCTCATCGTCGACGACGTGATGTCGGCCGGCACCGCGGTGCGCGAATCGATCGCCGCGATCCAGGCCGCCGGCGCCACGCCGCATGCCGTGGCCATCGCCCTGGACCGGCAGGAAAAAGCCACCGAGAACGGCGTCGACGTGGACCACAGCGCCGTGCAGTACGTGCGCAACCAGCTCGGCCTCGCGGTGGTGCCCATCGCCACGCTGGACGACCTGCTGAGCTACCTCTCGGGCAACGCCGCCGCCGACCTCGGCGCGCACCGCGAGCGCGTGCTGGCCTACCGCACGCGCTACGGCGCCTGAGACGCAGCGCCGATGCGACGCCCCGCGCGCGATCCCTCTTCTGCCGCCGTCGTGGCGTCGCTGTGGCTGGGCCTGGCGGCCCTGTCGTCGTGCGCAACGGCGCTGGCCCAGCCTGCCAGGACGGACGGGCCCGGCGTCGGCATCTACACCTGCGTCGACGCGCGCGGGCGCACGCTCACGGCCGACCGGCCGATCGCCGAGTGCAGCGACCGCGAGCAGCGCGAACTGAGCCCGAGCGGCACGGTGCGCCGCAAGCTGGAGCCGACCTACACGGCGCGCGAGCAGCAGGAGCGCGAGGACCGCGCGCGCGAAGCCGCCATCCAGGCCGCGCGGCTCATCGACGAGCGCCGCCGCGAGCGCGCGCTGCTGGTGCGCTACCCCAATGCCACCACGCACGACCGCGAGCGCGTCGAGGCGCTGTCGCAGATCGACGCCGTGATCCAGGCCGCGAAGAAGCGCCTCGTCGAGCTCGCCGACGACCGCAAGAAGATCGACGAGGAGCTCGAGTTCTACAAGCAGGACACGAGCAAGGCGCCCGGCGCGGTGCGCCGCCGCATCGAGGACAACACGCAGAGCGTGGCCGTGCAGAACCGCTTCATCGCGGAGCAGGAAGAAGAGAAGAAGCGCGTGAATGCGCGCTTCGACGAAGAGCGCGGGCGCCTGAAGACGCTCTGGTCGCCGCAGAACGGCGGCAACCCCCGCTGAACGAATGAACCTGCCGGGGCCTTGCGCAAGGCCCCGGGGTTGGATGGATCAGCCCAGCTTGGCTTTCAGCAGCTCGGTGACCTGCGCCGGGTTCGCCTTGCCCCCGCTGGCCTTCATGACCTGGCCCACGAGGCCGTTGAGCGCCTTTTCCTTGCCGCCGCGGTATTCCTCGACGTTCTTCGCGTTCTTGGCAATCACCTCGTCGAGGATCTTGTCGAGCGCGCCGGTGTCGTTCATCGGCTTCAGGTCTTTCGCTTCGATGATCGCGTCGACATCGCTGCCTTCGCCGCTCCACAGCGCTTCGAACACCTGGCGCGCGGCGTTGTTCGGCAGCGTGCCGTCGGCGATGCGCGTCACCAGTTGCGCGAGCTGCGCGGCCTTCACGGGCGCGGCCTCGATGCCGATCTCGGCGGCGTTCAGGCGGCGTGCCATCTCGCCGGTGATCCAGTTGCTGGCCAGCTTGGGCGCCGCGCCGGCGTTCACCGCGTCGTCGAAGTAGCGGGCCAGCGCCGCGCCCTGCGTGAGCTGCGCGGCGTCGTACTCCGACAGGCCGTGGTCGCGCACATAGCGCTCGGCCGTGGCGCGCGGCAGCTCGGGCATGGTGGCGCGCACGCGCTCGATCCACTCGGCGGCCACCACGAGGGGCGGCAGGTCCGGGTCGGGGAAGTAGCGGTAGTCGGCCGCGTCTTCCTTGGTGCGCATGGTGCGCGTCTCCCCGGTGGCGGGGTCGAACAGCACGGTCGCCTGCTCGATGGCGCGGCCTTCTTCGAGCTCGTCGATCTGCGAGTTGATCTCGTAGTCGATCGCCTGCTGCATGAACTTGAAGCTGTTCAGGTTCTTGATCTCGCGGCGCGTGCCGAGCTTCTCGCCGGGCTTGCGCACCGACACGTTGGCGTCGCAGCGAAAGCTGCCTTCCTGCATGTTGCCGTCGCAGATGCCGATCCACGTGACGATCTTGTGCAGCTCCTTCGCATAGGCCACGGCCTCGGCGGTGGAGCGCATGTCGGGCTCGGTCACGATTTCCAGCAGCGGCGTGCCGGCGCGGTTCAGGTCGATGCCGCTCTGGCCGATGAAGTCTTCGTGCAGCGACTTGCCCGCGTCTTCCTCGAGGTGGGCGCGCACGAGGCGCACGGTTTTTTTCTCTTCACCGAGGAAGAAAGAGACCGAGCCGCCTTGCACCACCGGAATCTCGAACTGGCTGATCTGGTAGCCCTTGGGCAGGTCGGGGTAGAAGTAGTTCTTGCGCGCGAACACGCTGCGCGGCGCGATGTGCGAACCCAGCGCCAGGCCCAGCTTGATGGCGCGTTCGACCGCGCCCTTGTTCATCACGGGCAGCGTGCCGGGCAGTGCCAGGTCGACCGCGCAGGCCTGCGTGTTGGGCTCGGCGCCGAAGGCGGTGGAGGCGCGGCTGAAGATCTTGCTGGCGGTCGACAGCTGGGCGTGCGTCTCGAAGCCGATGATGACTTCATAGCCGCGCACCAGCGGGCCGGTCGGACGGCCTTGTTGTTGTGCTTCGAATGTGTTCACGGTCTCGCTCATGTCAGAAGCCCTCCGGCGTGCGCGTGTGCCAGTCGGTGGCTTGCTGGAAGCGGTGCGCTGCGTTCAGCAGCTTCGCTTCGCCGAAGTAGTTGCCGATCAGCTGCAGGCCCACGGGCATGCCGCCGTCGAAGCCTGCAGGCACGCTCATGCCCGGAAGGCCTGCGAGCGAGGCGGGCAGCGTGAAGATGTCGGCGAGGTAGTCGGCCACGGGGTCGTCGCCGTGTTCGCCGATCTTCCAGGCGGTGGTCGGTGCGGCGGGGCCGGCGATCACGTCGCACTGCGTCAGCGCCTGCTGGAAGTCGTCCGCGATCATGCGGCGCACTTTCTGCGCTTGCAGGTAGTAGGCGTCGTAGTAGCCGTGCGAGAGCACGTAGGTGCCGATCATGATGCGGCGCTTCACCTCGTCGCCGAAGCCTTCGGCGCGCGTGCGTTCGTACATCTCGGCCAAGTCCTTGTACTGCTTGGCGCGGTGGCCGAACTTGACGCCGTCGAAGCGGCTCAGGTTACTCGAGGCTTCGGCCGCGGCCAGGATGTAGTACACGGGAATCGACAGCTCGGTGCGCGGCAGCGAGACCTCGACGCGCTTCGCGCCGAGCTTCTCGTACTGCGCGAGCGCCGCATCGATGGCGGCGCGCACGCCGGGCGCCACGCCGTCGCCGAAGAACTCCTTGGGCACGCCGATGCGCAGGCCTTCGAGCGAGTCGTTCAGCGAGCGGCCGAAGTCTTCGGCGGGCTTGTCGAGCGAGGTCGAGTCGCGGTCGAGATCAGGGCCGCAGAAGGCCGACAGCAGCAGCGCGCAGTCTTCGGCCGAGCGGGCCATCGGGCCGGCCTGGTCGAGGCTCGATGCGAAGGCCACCATGCCGTAGCGCGAGGCGCGCCCGTAGGTCGGCTTGATGCCGGTGATGCCGCAGAACGAAGCGGGCTGGCGGATCGAGCCGCCGGTGTCGGTGCCGGTGGCCGCAGGGGCCAGGCGTGCCGCGACTGCCGCCGCGCTGGCGCCCGACGAGCCGCCCGGAATGCGTTCGAGGTTCCAGGGGTTGCGCACCGGCACGGCTTGGTCGTGGCCCACGGCGGGCACGGCGACGTTCTCGTTGGCCGAGCCCATCGCGAACTCGTCGCAGCTGAGCTTGCCCAGCGTGACCGCGCCGGCTTCGGCGAGGCGGCGCACCACGGTCGCGTCGAAGGGCGAGCGGTAGCCCGCGAGCATCTTCGAGCCGGCGGTGGTGGCGAAATCGGTGGTGACGAAGATGTCCTTGTGCGCAATGGGCACGCCGGCCAGCGCAGGCGCGTTGCCCTTGGCGATGAGCGCGTCGGCCGCGCGGGCCTGGGCCAGCGTGACTTCTTCGTTGACGTCGACGAAGGTGCCCAGCGACTCGTGGGCCTTCATGCGGCCGAGAAACGCCTGCGAGGCCTCGACGGCCGACACCTTGCGATCGGCCAGCGCTTTGGCCAGCGCGACCACGCTCAATTGGTGCAGTTCACCGCTGCTCATCATTCGATCACCTTGGGCACGAGGAACAGGCCGGCTTCGACGGCCGGGGCGCTCTTCTGGTTGGCTTCGCGGTTGTTCGGCTCGCTCACGACGTCGTCGCGCAGGCGCAGCGTCACGTCTTCGAGCGCGGCCACGGGATGCGCCAGCGGCTCGACGCCGGTGGTGTCGACCGCGCGCATGCGTTCGACCAGATCGAAGAAGCCGTTGATTTGAGTGAGCATGCGCTCGCTTTCATCTGGGGCAAGCTGCAGCCGCGCCAAGGAGGCGATGCGTGCAATATCGGAAGCGGAAAGAGACATAGATGGCTGACGGGTCGAAAAAACCGGAGGCAATCGCACGCCGAAGAGGGTGCCGACACGGGATTCAGAGGGGATTCGGTTATTATCCCGCCTTTGCCGCAACCCCCGCGAACGCGCCGGCTTTTGCGCCAAAAACGATCAATTCACCCCGTCAAACGACCCAAAAATAGAGCGACGACCTGCCGATGCGCAGGCCGTGCTCAGAGGATTCCGCACATGTTTGGAGCTTTCCGTCGGTACTTCTCCACCGACCTGGCGATCGACCTCGGCACCGCCAACACCCTGATCTTCGCCCGCAACAAGGGCATCGTGCTGGACGAGCCCTCCGTGGTCGCGATCCGCCACGAAGGCGGTCCCCATGGCAAGAAGGTGATCCAGGCCGTCGGCCGCGAAGCCAAGGCCATGCTGGGCAAGGTGCCCGGCAACATCGAGGCCATCCGCCCGATGAAGGACGGCGTCATTGCCGACTTCGTGATCACCGAGCAGATGATCAAGCAGTTCATCAAGATGGTGCACCCGCGCACGCTGCTCACGCCGAGCCCGCGCATCATCATCTGCGTGCCCTGCGGCTCGACCCAGGTCGAGCGCCGCGCCATCAAGGACGCGGCCGAAGCCGCCGGCGCCACCGCCGTCTACCTCATCGAAGAACCCATGGCCGCGGCCATCGGCGCCGGCCTGCCCGTCAGCGAAGCCTCGGGCTCGATGGTGGTGGACATCGGCGGCGGCACCACCGAAGTGGGCGTGATCTCGCTGGGCGGCATGGTCTACAAGGGTTCGGTCCGTGTGGGCGGCGACCGCTTCGACGAAGCCATCATCAACTACATCCGCCGCAACTACGGCATGCTGATCGGCGAGCCGACGGCCGAAGTCATCAAGAAGAACATCGGCTCGGCCTTCCCGGGCTCCGAAGTCAAGGAAATGGAAGTCAAGGGCCGCAACCTGTCCGAAGGCGTGCCGCGCAGCTTCACCATCAGCAGCAACGAAGTGCTGGAAGCCCTGACCGACCCCCTGAACAACATCGTCTCGGCCGTGAAGAACGCGCTGGAACAGACGCCTCCCGAACTGGGCGCCGACATCGCCGAGCGCGGCATGATGCTCACCGGCGGCGGCGCGCTGCTGCGCGACCTCGACCGCCTGCTCGCCGAGGAAACCGGCCTGCCGGTGCTCGTGGCCGAAGACCCGCTGACCTGCGTGGTGCGCGGCTGCGGCATCGCCCTGGAGCGCATGGACCGTCTGGGCAGCATCTTCACGAGCGAGTAAAAGGCGAAAGCCATCATCGGCCGGCCTCTGCTTGCGCAGGCCGGCTTTTTGTTATTTGATGCCGCACCACCGCCGGGTCTGACTACATGCCTCTGGGCACGCTCGATCGCACAGCGCCACCCCTGTTCAACCAGGGGCAATCGGCACTCAGCAAGCTGATCTTCTTCGGCGCGCTCTCGCTCTTCCTCATGGTCGCCGACGCCCGCTTTCACCTCGTGAAGCCGATCCGCTCGGCCATCGGCGCGGTGCTCTACCCGGTGCAGATGGCGGCGCTCAAGCCGGTCATGCTGGTGATGGGCGGAAGCCGCTACTTCGAAGAGCTGCAGACCGCGCAGCGCAACGAAGACGAGGCCCGCAAGGCCCTGATGCTGCAGGCCGAGACCGCCAGCCGCGCCGACACGCTCGCGCAAGACAACGCCCGCCTGCGCGAGCTGCTCGAGCTGCGCCAGACCACCACCACGCCGGGCCGCCCGGCCGAGGTGCTGTACGACGCGGCCGACCCCTACACGCGCAAGATCGTCATCGACCAGGGCCTCGCGCAGGGCGTGGCCGCCGGCTCGCCGGTGATCGACGCGCGCGGCGTGCTGGGCCAGGTGACGCAGGTGCTGCCCTTCACGAGCGAGGTCACGCTGGTGATCGACCGCGACCTGGCCATTCCCGTGCAGAACACCCGCACCGGCGTGCGCAGCGTGGCCTTCGGCGACGCCTCGGCGCACGGCGGCGGCATGGAGCTGCGCTTCATGGCGGCCAATGCCGACCTGCAGGAGGGCGACCTGCTCTCTACCAGCGGCGTCGACGGCATCTACCCGGCCGGCCTGCCGGTGGCCAAGATCGAACGCATCGAGCGCCGCGCCGATTCGGCCTTCGCGCGCATCTACTGCGTGCCGCTGGCCCGCGTGACCGCGGCGCGCTACGTGCTGGTGCTCGAGCCCTCGGGTGCCCCGGTGGCGCCGCCGCACGTCGAGGCCGCGTCCACCCAGCGCAAGCGCCCCGAAGGCAAGCCGGGCGCCGGCAAGAACGAGAAGAAACCGGCGGGAGCGACGCGATGATCAAGCGCCCCGGCCAGCAGCAGCTCTTGCTGCCCGTCAGCCCCGTCTTCATGTGGACCAGCCTGCTCGTGGCGTTGCTGGTCAACATGATCCCCATCGGCCGCGCCGCCTGGATGCCCGACCTGCTGGCGCTGGTGATCGTGTTCTGGGGCGTGCACCAGCCCGCGCGCGTGGGCATCGGCGCGGCCTTCATGTTCGGCCTGCTCATGGACGTGCACCAGTCGTCGATGCTGGGCCAGCATGCGCTGTCCTACACCACGCTGGGCTTCTTCGCGATCATGATCCACCGGCGCCTGCTGTGGTACCCGGTGCTCTCGCAGGCGTTGCAGGTGCTGCCGCTGTTCGCGCTGTCGCAGTTCATCGAGGTGATCACGCGCATGATCGGCGGCGGCGTGTTCCCGGGCTGGGGCGTGCTGGTCTCGCCGGCGCTCGAGGCGGCGCTGTGGCCGCTGGCCACCGCGCTGCTGCTGGCGCCCCAGCGCCGCACGCCCGAACCCGACGAGAACCGCCCCCTCTAGTCATGGTGCCCCCCGGCTTTTCACTTCGCTTCGCTGCGTGTAACTCCACCCCCCGAGGGGGAGGCGCGGCCCGCCTTGGGGCGGCCCGGCGGCGGCCGCCCGTCGCATTTGCCATCGCACCTGCGCACGCCTAAGCTTCCTGACGCCATGACCGAAATCCGCAACGTTGCCGCCGACCTGGCGCGCTTCAAGCGCCGCGTGATCGTCATCGGCCTGGCGGTGCTGTTCGCCTTCAGCTTGCTGGGCTCGCGGCTGGTCTACCTGCAGGTCGTGCGCCATGCCGACCTGGCCGAGCAGGCCGAGAGCAACCGCACGGCCGTGGTGCCGGTGGTGCCGAACCGGGGGCTCATCCTCGATCGCAACGGCATCGTGCTGGCCTCCAACTACTCGGCCTACACGCTGGAGATCACGCCCTCCAAGGTCGGTGATGTTGAGGAGACCATCAACAGCCTGACCAGCGTGCTCGAGGTGTCGCCGCGCGACCGCCGCCGCTTCAAGCGCCTGCGCGAAGACTCGCGCAGCTTCGACTCCATTCCGATCCGCACCCGCCTGAGCGACGAGGAAGTGGCGCGCTTCGCGGCGCAGCGCTACCGCTTCCCGGGCGTGGAGATCAAGGCGCGCCTGTTCCGCAACTACCCGCAGGGCGAGCTGGCCTCGCACGTGCTGGGCTACATCGGCCGCATCAACCAGCGCGAGAAGACCGCGATGGAAGACTGGGACGAGGAAGACCAGGCCAACTACAAGGGCACCGACTACATCGGCAAGCTGGGCATCGAGCAGAGCTACGAGAAGATGCTGCACGGCCAGACCGGCGTCGAGCAGATGGAAACCTCGGCCGGCGGACGCGCCGTGCGCCGGCTCGCGAGCCACCCGGCCACGCCGGGCAACACCGTCATGCTGTCGCTGGACATCAAGCTTCAGAAGCTGGTGGAAGACATGTACGGCGACCGGCGCGGCGCGCTCGTGGCCATCGACCCCAAGACCGGCGAGGTGCTGGCCTTCGTGAGCAAGCCCACATTCGACCCCAACCTCTTCGTCGAGGGCATCGACACCGAGAGCTGGCAGGCGCTCACCGAATCGATCGACAAGCCGCTGCTCAACCGCGCGCTGCGCGGCACCTACCCGCCGGGCTCCACCTACAAGCCCTTCATGGCGCTGGCGGCGCTGCAGACCGGCAAGCGCGCCGCGAGCGTGGTGGTGAACGACCCCGGCTACTTCAACTTCGGCGGCCACCGCTTCGGCAGCCCCGAGGGCTACCTGGGCGGCGTCGACATGCGCCGCTCGATCCAGGTGTCGAGCAACATCTACTACTACTCGCTGGCCAACGAGATGGGCGTGGACCTGATCCACGACTTCATGAAGCCGATGGGCTTCGGCCAGATCACCGGCATCGACCTGGGCGGCGAGGTGCGCGGCGTGCTGCCCAGCACCGAGTGGAAGCGCAACGCCTACAAGCGGCCCGAGCAGAAGAAGTGGTACGCGGGCGAGACCATCTCGCTGGGCATCGGCCAGGGCTACAACGCCTTCACCATGCTGCAGCTGGCGCAGGCCACGGCCATCGTGGCCGACGGCGGCATGAAGCACCGGCCGCACCTGGCGCTGGCGATGCGCAACACGGTCAGCGGGCAGGTCGTGCCGCTGCCGCAGCCGCCGGCCGAGAACCTGGGCTACACGGCGGCCAACGTGGCCGTGATCCGCGAAGGCCTGACCAGCGTGGTCACCAGCGGCACGGCGCGCGGCGTGTTCGCGGGCGCGGGCTACCAGGCGGCCGGCAAGACCGGCACGGCGCAGGCCGTGACGCAGGCCAAGAACACCAAGTACAACGCGCGTGCGCTCGAAGAGCACCAGCGCGACCACGCGCTGTTCATGGCCTACGCACCGGCCAACAACCCGAAGATCGCGCTCGCCGTCATCGTCGAGAACGCCGGATGGGGCGCGGGTGCTGCGGCGCCTTTGGCGCGCCGCGTGTTCGACTACTGGCTCATGGACCAGTACCCGAGCGAGGCCGACATGGCCGCCGTGCGCATCGGCCGCGCGGGCGCGCCGATGGGCAAGCCGCGCGTGGCCAGCGAGGTGGCCTGGCCCGCGGCGGCCGCGGTGCCGGCACCGGCGGGCGCGGCATCGTCGGCGGCGCCGACGCCCTGAAAGATGCGCCCGCGGGGCGCACCGTCGATCAAGCCAGCAGGTTCAGACCACCGTCCCGGCGACTTCACCCAGGCCGATGCGCACCGCGCCTTCGCGCTCGCACCAGCCGCGCATCACCAGCGTGTCGCCGTCTTCCAGGAAGGTGCGCTTCTCGCCGTTCGGCAGCGTGACCGGCTGCTTGCCGCCCAGCGTGAGCTCCATCAGCGAGCCGGCCTGGTCGGGCTGCGGGCCCGACAGCGTGCCCGAGCCCAGCAGGTCGCCGGGCTGCAGGTTGCAGCCGTTCACCGTGTGGTGCGTGATGAGCTGCGCGGCGGTCCAGTAGGCGGCCTCGGTGGTGTTGCCGAGCGTGAGGCGCACGGGCGCCACGCCGTCGGCGCGCATCTTCGCGGTCTGCAGCAGCACTTCGAGCGTGATGTCGAGCGCGCCGCTGTCGCGGTTCGACGGGGCGTCGAGGTAGGGCAGCGGCTGCGGGTCTTCGGCGGGGCGCTCGAACTTCGCGCGGAACGGCGCCAGCGCTTCGGTCGTCACGATCCAGGGCGACAGCGTGCTGGCGAAGTTCTTCGCGAGGAAGGGGCCCAGCGGCTGGTATTCCCAGGCCTGCAGGTCGCGCGCCGACCAGTCGTTGAGCAGGGTCACGCCGAACAGGTGGTCCTCGGCGTCGCCGATGGCGATGGGCTCGCCGAGCGCGTTGCCGCGGCCCACGAGGAAGCCCAGCTCCAGTTCGTAGTCCAGCCGCTTCGAGGGGCCGAAGCTCGGCGCCACTGCGTCGGGTGCCTTGGTCTGGCCTTGCGGGCGCTTGAAGACCTGGCCGCTCACGCCGATCGACGAGGCGCGGCCGTGGTAACCGATGGGCACCCACTTGTAGTTGGGCATCAGCGGCTGGTCGGGGCGGAACAGCTTGCCGATGGTGGTGGCGTGGTGGATGCCCGTGTAGAAGTCGGTGTAGTCGCCGATGCGGCAGGGCACGGTCATCTCGGCCTGGGCTTGCGCGAGCAACGCCTTCGACCATGCAGCCTGCTGGCCGCTGCCTTCGGCGAGGCCCGCGGAGATCGCGGCGCGCAGCGCCTGGCGGTCTTTCACCGAGGCGTTCATCAGCACGTTCATGTCGTCGGTGTCGATGAGGCCGGCCGCGCGCAGGTCGAGGATCTGGTCGCCGATGGCCACGCCGATGCGGAAGGCCTCGCTGCTGCCGGCGGCGCGGAAGCGGCCGAAGGGCAGGTTCTGGATCGGGAAGTCGGTGCCGGCCACGTTGGCGGCGGCGACCCAGCTGCGCAGCTTCGGGTCGTGGGTGGCGTTGAGTGCGGTCATGGAGGTCTTTCTTTGAATCGGATCAGTCTGCGGTCATGCCCGCTTTTTTGGCGACGTCGCCCAGGCGCTTGTATTCGGTGTCGGTGAGCGTGGTGAGCTCCTGCGCGCTCGAGCCGCGCGGCGAGAAGCCGGCCTGCTGCAGCTTGGCCTTCACGTCGGGCATCGCGAGCGCTTCGACGAACGCTTCGTTCAGCGCCTTCACGATCGGCGCCGGCAGCTTCGCCGGGCCGTACACGCCGAACCACGGCTCCAGCGCATAGCCCTTGAGGCCCGCTTCGGCCATCGTCGGCACGTCGGGCAGCGAGGGCGAGCGCGTGGAGCCCGCCACCGCCAGTGCGCGCAGCTTGCCGGCCTGGATGTGCGGCAGCGACGCCGGCAGGTTGTCGAACATCACGCCGATGGTGTTGCCCAGCATGTCGGTGATGGCCGGGCCGCTGCCCTTGTAGGCCACGTGCGTGAGCTCGGTGCCGGTCATCTGCGCGAACATCACGCCGGCCAGGTTCATCGAGGTGCCGGCGCCCGCGGTGGCGTAGGGCAGGCCGGGGTTCTTCTTCGCGGCGGCGATGAGCTCGGGCACGGTCTTGATGGCCGAACTTGCGGGCACTTCGAGCACGATGGTCGACATGCCCAGCAGGCTGATGGCCGTGAAGTCCTTGCGCGGATCGAAGGCCATCGACTTGTAGATGTGCGGGTTCAGCGCGTTGGTCGAGATCGCGCCGAAGCCGATCGTGTAGCCGTCGGGCGCGGCCTTGGCCACGGCGTCCATGCCGATGTTGCCGCCCGCGCCGCCGCGGTTGTCGATGAGCACGGGCTGGCCTAGCTTCTCCGACACCTTCTGGCCCACGGTGCGCGCCACGAGGTCGGTGGTGCCGCCGGCCGTGTAGGGCACGATGAACTTGATGGGCTTGGACGGAAAGTCGGCCGCGTGCGCGAACAAGGGCGCGGCCAGCAGCGCGAGGGCCGCGGCGCGGCGGGTGAGGGTGAGAGCGTGCGTCATGCCTTGAATTGGTCTTTCAGACCGGCCCAGCAGTCGGTGTAGTCGGTGTCGAGCGCCGGGCTTTGCAGCGCGAAGTTCGTCGGGATGAAACGGTAGCGGCTCTCGAACATGAAGGCCAGCGTGTTGTCCAGCTTGTGCGGCTTGAGGTCGGCGTGCGTCGCCTTGTCGAAGGCTTCCTCGTCGGGCCCGTGCGGCACCATGCAGTTGTGCAGGCTCGCGCCGCCGGGCTTGAAGCCGCCCGGCTTGGCGTCGTACTCGCCCAGCACCAGGCCCATGAACTCGCTCATGAGGTTGCGGTGGAACCACGGCGGACGGAAGGTGTTTTCCATCACCATCCAGCGCGGCGGGAAGATCACGAAGTCGCAGTTGGCCGTGCCGGGCGTGTCGCTGGGCGAGGTCAGCACGGTGAAGATCGAGGGATCGGGATGGTCGAAGCTGATCGAGCCGATGACCATGAAGTTGGCCGTGTCGTACTTCACCGGTGCGAGGTTGCCGTGCCAGGCGACCACGTTGAAGGGCGACTGCTTCGTCGGCGCGGTCCAGAAGCGGCCGCCGAATTTCTTCACCAGCTCGTAGGCGCCGCCATCTGCCTCGAAGGCTGCGACGGGCGCCTGGAAGTCGCGCGCGTTGGCCAGGCCGTTCGAGCCGATCGGGCCGAGCTCGGGCAGGCGGAAGTGCGCGCCGTAGTTCTCGCACACGTAGCCGCGCGAGAGCCCGTCGGGCAGCGCGACCTTGAAGGCCATGCCGCGCGGCAGCACCACGATTTCGCCGGGCTTGACGTCGAGCACGCCGAGTTCGGTCGTGACGACGAGGCGGCCCTGTTGGGGCATCACCAGCATCTCGCCGTCGGCGTTGACGAAGGCGCGCTGCTCCATCGAGCGGCCGGCCAGGTACATCAGCGAGCCGATGCCCACCTGCGACTCGGCGTCGCCGTTGGCGGCCAGCGTGTGCATGCCGTCGATGAAGTCGACGTCGGCCGCGCCGTCCAGCGGCAGCGGGCCCCAGCGCATCGGTTCGGGCGGCAGCGCGATCTCGCGGTCGGCGCCGGTGGTCCAGTGCGCCTGTGCGTAGGGCTGGTAGCGGCCCGACACCACCGAGGGCTGGCGGCGGTACAGCCAGGTGCGGCGGTTCTCATGGCGCGGCGCCGTGAAGGCGGTGCCCGAGAGCAGCTCGGTGTACAGGTCGAAGGGGCCGCGCTGCGGGTTGTTGCGGCCTTGCGGCAGCGCACCGGGTACGGCCTCGGAGGCGTATTCGTTGCCGAAGCCGCTCTGGTAGCGCCGTTCGGCGGCGGGTGTTGCTTGGGTCATGGGCTTGTCTTTCGAAAGTCGCTATGAGGTGAGAACGTGCGGCCGTTCAGCCGGCGCGCGCCGCGTCGAAGGCTTCGCGCAGCACGGCCAGAGAGCCGACGTGGTTGGCCAGCACGAGCACGAGCCGTGCGTTGAAGGCGTGGCTTTCTTCGGTGGAAAGCCCTTGGTGGGCCTCGATGAGCGCCTCGTAGAAATCGTCGGGCGCTTCGAGGTTCGGCGTGGTGATCAGTTGCTGTTGCATCGGGGTCATGCCTTTGCCAGTGCGTGGTCGAGGGCCGCGCGAAGGTTCGCTGCCGTGGGGTGGCGCCAGCGCGCGCACACGTGCTGGTCGGGCCGCAACAGGTAGACGGTGCCGGGCTGCGCGTCGTAGCGCTGCGTGGCGAGTTCGGCGTCGGCGCCGGTGCCTTCCACGCGCACCACGTGCAGCGCGAGGTCGCTGGCGTTCAGCGCCTGCAGGCTGCGCTCGGCGGCGTCGCCGGTGCCGAACACCAGCGCGGTGAAGCGCGCCACATGGCATTCGCGCAGCAGCCAGCCGGTGCTGCCGTCGGCGCGTCGCACGGGCGCGTCGGCCGCGGCGGCGCCGGGCACCATCGCGCCGGCGAAGGTGTCGGCGTCGGGCGTGTTGAGCGGCGAGTCGCGCAGCACCGTGGCCACCGACAGCCGCCCGCTGTTGACCAGCGAGCGGGCGAAGGCGTGGCGCTTGGTCAGCTCGAGCACCGCGTCGCGGAACAGCCGGCTCACCTCGCTCTTGGGCGTGATGAAGTCGGTGGCGCGCGTGGAGTTGCGGATGTTCTCGTCGGCCGCGTACTCGCGTTCGCTGGCGTAGCTGTCGAGCAGCGCGTCGGGCGCGTCGCCGGCCAGCACGGCCGCGAGCTTCCAGGCGAGGTTGTCGGCGTCCTGCACGCCCGAGTTGGCGCCGCGCGCGCCGAAGGGCGACACGCCGTGCGCCGAGTCGCCCGCGAACAGCACGCGGCCGTGGCGGAAGCGCTCCATGCGCTGGCAGGCGAAGGTGTAGACGCTGGCCCAGCCGATCTGGAACTGCACGCCTTCGAAGCCGATGCTGTCCAGCAGCGCGCGCACGCGCGGCGTGATGCGCTCGGGTTTGCGCTCTTCCACCGGGTCGGCGTCCCAGCCGAGCTGGAAGTCGACGCGCCACATGCCGTCGGCCTGCTTGTGCAGCAGCACGCTCTGGCCGGGGTGGAACGAGGGGTCGAACCAGAAGCGGCGCTCGGTGGGCAGCTGCGCGTCCATCGTGATGTCGGCGATCAGGAAGCGGTCGCGGAACACGCGGCCCTTGGCTTCCTGCCCCAGCATCTGGCGCAGGTTGGAGCGCGAGCCGTCGCAGGCGGCCACGTAGCCGGCCTGCAGGCGGTACTCGCCCTCGGGCGTTTCCACGGTCAGCACCGCGCCGTCGTCGCGCTGTTCGATGCCGACCACCTTGTTGTTCCAGCGCAGGTCGATCAGCGGCAGCGCCGCGGCGCGTTCGACGAGGTAGCCCTCGACGTAGTACTGCTGCAGGTTGATGAAGGCCGGGCGCTCGTGGCCGGGCTCGGGCAGCAGGTCGAAGCGGTAGACCTGCTCGTCATGGAAGAACACCTTGCCGACGTTCCACGACACGCCCTTGTCC
Organism: Variovorax sp. KBS0712; assembly: GCF_006323185.2. Taxonomy (NCBI): domain Bacteria; kingdom Pseudomonadati; phylum Pseudomonadota; class Betaproteobacteria; order Burkholderiales; family Comamonadaceae; genus Variovorax; species Variovorax sp. KBS0712. The sequence continues at coordinate 466,629 of NZ_VCCD02000004.1, forward strand.
ACCATGCGGTCGCCGCAGCCGAGGCGGTCGAACACCTCGAGCGTGCGCTTGGCGAAGCAGATCGCGCGCGATCCGCTGGACAGGCTGTTGTCGTTGTCGAGCAGCACCACGGGCACCTGGCGCAGGGCGAGGTCGATGGCGAGCGTGAGGCCCACCGGGCCGGCGCCCACGACCACCACGGGGTGGCGGGCGGGCGCGGCGGCGTCCTGGTCGGCGTGGCGGGTGTAGTCGAAGCGCAGGCTTTGATAGTCGATCACGTGATGTCTCCGTGTCCTTGTCGTTTCCGTCGCCTTCCCCGCGCGGGGGAAGGTCGCGGCGTGATCAGCCTTCCAGGGCCTTCCACATGTCGATGTCGCGCTGGGCCGTCCACACGCGCGGGTCGGCGTGGCCCGAGGCCTCGTCGTAGGCGCGGCTCACGTCGAAGGGCATGCAGTGGTCGAAGATGACCCACTGCTGGTACTTGGGCTGCAGCTTCGCGTAGGTTTCCTTGTAGACCGCGTTCAGGTCGCGGCCGGCCTTCACGCCTTCCTGCACGCTGGCGTACACGTCGGAGATGAAGGCGCGCGTGCCGTTCAGGCCCTCGGCCACGGCTTCGGGCGTGGTCAGCGCGGCGCCGCGGCCCGGCACCAGGGCCAGGGGCTTCAGGGCGGCGATGTTGTCCAGCGTCTGCGGCCAGTCCTGGAAGTAGGCGTCGCCGGCGTACGGCGTGGCGCCGAATTCGACCAGGTCGCCCGACAGCAGCGCACGCTCCTGCGGCAGCCAGACGACCGTGTCGCCCTTGGTGTGGCCGCGGCCCAGCTGCAGCAGCTGCACCTCGAGCTTGCCCAGCCACAGCGTCATCTTGCCGGTGAAGGTCATGGTGGGCCAGGTCAGGCCCGGGGGCACCGTCTCCACGTTCTGGAACAGGCGCGGGAAGCGGCCGATTTCACTGGCCTTGTCTTCCTCGCCGCGCTCCACGATCAGGTCGCGCGTGTCCTGGCTGGCCAGGATGTGTTCGGCGCCGTAGCCCGCCGCGCCCAGCACGCGCACCGCGTGGTAGTGGGTGAGCACCACGTACTTGATGGGCTTGTCGGTCACTTCGCGGATGCGGCGCACCACGTCGGCGGCCATGGCGGGCGTGGCCTGGGTGTCGGCCACCAGCACGCAGTCGTCGCCGATGATGATCCCGGTGTTGGGGTCGCCCTCGGCCGTGTAGGCCCAGGCGTGCTCCGAGATCTGGCTGAAGGTGATCTTCTTTTCTTCCAGGTCGGCCTGGCTGGCGAATTTCTTGGCTTGGCTCATCGTGTGTCTCCGGTGGGGTGGTTTTGGGATTCGCCTGATTCGTTTAAGGCGAACGAGTTTGCAGATAACGAATTCGCGGAGTGTAAGCCCGAGATCAGTTCATGTCTAATGCCTTCTTCATGAACGAACAACCAGACGGCAAGGCGGCCATGGCAGCGACTGACACCGACCGCGCCCAGCGCGGCATCCAGAGCATCGAAGTCGGCGGGCAGCTGCTGCGCGCGCTGGTGCACCACGGCCGCCCGATGGCGCTCAAAGACCTTGCCCGCGAAGCGGACATGACGGCCGCCAAGGCCCACCCGTACATGGTGAGCTTCGGCCGGCTGGGCCTCATCGAGCAGGACCGCGCCAGCGGCCACTATCTGCTCGGCCCGCTGGCCTTGCAACTGGGTCTGATCAGCCTGCAGCAGGCCGACCCGGTGCACATCGCCACGCCGCTGATCGGCCAGCTCGCGCAGCAGATCGGCCACACCGTGGCGCTGGCCGTGTGGGGCGCGCGCGGCGCGACCATCGTGCGCACGGCCGAGTCGCCTTCGCCGGTGCACGTGAACATGCGCCACGGCACGGTGTTCTCGCTCACCAACACGGCCTCGGGCCGCGTCTTCGCCGCCTACCTCGACCCGGCGGTGGTGCGCGCGCAGCTCGAGGACGAGCGCCAGCGCCAGAAGCAGCGCAAGGGCGCCGCCGAGCCCGCGCCGCCGGCCGGCATGCCGCCGGTGCAGCCGCTGCCCTCGTGGAGCGACTTCGAGCGCCAGTGCCAGGAAGTGCGCGACCACGGCATCAGCCGCTCCGACGGCGAGGTGATCGAGGGCGTGAGCGCCATGGCCGCGCCCGTGTTCGACCACACGGGCGCCATCGTGCTGGCCGTGACCGCCATCGGCCCGGCCGGCATCTTCCACACCGCCTGGGACGGCGAGATCGCGCGCGCGCTCAAGGCCTGCGCGGGCACGGTGTCGCAGCGCCTGGGGGCGAGCGCCACCGGCGCCGTGGTGCCCTCCGTTTCCGATCGATGACCCTGTTTTCTTCCGCCTTGTCTTCCACGTCTTCTTCTTCCTCCGACGACCTCGCGCTGCGCATCGACCGCACCGTGGCGTTGCTGCGCGGCGCGCGGCGCATCGTGGTCTTCTCGGGCGCGGGGCTGTCCAAGGCCTCGGGCATCCCGACCTACCGCGACGCCGACGGTCTCTGGATGAGCCAGAACGCGCTCAAGTTCTCGCATGCCGACGACCTCGCGCGCGACCCGGGCGGCTTCACGAAGTTCTGGGCCCAGCGCCTGTCGCAGATCGAGACCGCGTCGCCCAACCCCGGCCACCTCGCGCTCGCGCAGCTGCAGCGGCTGCGTCCCGCGACCCGGCTCATCACGCAGAACGTCGACGGCCTGCTCGGCAAGGCCGGCGGGCAGGACGTGCTGGAGCTGCACGGCTCGCTGCGCCGCTGGCGCTGCGACCACTGCGGCAACCGCAGCGGCCCCTGGCCCTTCCACCGCTGCCTGCGCTGCGGCTCGCACGCGCGGCCCGACGTGGTCATGTTCGGCGAGATGCTGAACGCCGGCGTGCTGCTCGACGCGCAGGTGGCGGCACAGGAGTCCGACCTGTTCCTGGTGGTCGGCAGCACCACCATCGTCTACCCGGCGGCCGAACTGCCCAAGCTGGCGATGGCGCGCGGGGCGCGGCTGGTCACGCTGAATATCGAGCCGCTGCCGCATCTGGACGATGCAGCGGCGGTGGTGTTGCGGGGGGCGTCGGAAGACCTGCTGCCGAAGTTGGTCGCCGGCATGGCGGGCGACTGAAGCGCTAGCCGGCCCGCATTTTCTCGCGCAGCACGCGCCAGCGCGCGAGGCTTTCGGCGGGCCAGTAGTCCTTGCGGTCGTAGTACTCGTGCACCGCCGCTGCGCCGGGCGGCAGCACCACCCACGGCTGCTTGGACATCGTGAAGATGTGCAGATCCGGCGGCAGCCGGTCGGGCGTGTCGAGCGTGCCCACGCGGATGAAGCTCACGGCGTCGCCGGCGCCGGCGTAGTGACTCCACAGCGCGACATGGCAGGCCGGGCAGCGCGCGTACTTCTGGCCGCGTCCGCTGGCCGAGGGCGTGAGCACCAGATCGACCGCGCCCTGCAGCACCTGCACCTGTTCCGGTTCGATCAGCGCATTGAGCGCGAAGGGCGAGCCCGTCTCGCGCTGGCACCAGCGGCAGTGGCAGCAGTGCACGAACAGCGGCGGGGCGTTCAGGCGGTAGCGCACCTGCCGGCAGGTGCAGCCGCCTTCCAGCGGCACGAAGGCGTCGGCCATGGCAGTGGTCGGCGGGCGTCAGCCCTTCTTGCCACCCAGCAGCACCAGCGCGCCGCCCACCACGATCGCCGCCACGCCGGCCCAGGCCGGGATGTTGATGGTCTGTTTTTCCTTCACCGAGAACTCCAGCGGGCCCAGCTTGGCCTGGTGGGTTTCCTTGGTGAAGCTGAAGCCGCCCAGGCCGAGCCCGGCGATGCCGGCCACGACCAGCAGGATGCCGACGATGCGCGTTGCGTTCATGGGACGGGTCTCCTCAGGGTTGGTTGGAATGAAAAGCCGTTCAGCGCCGTGGCGCCGCCACACGCGGCTGCGGCGGCTCCTGCTGCTGCAACTGGTCGACCCACTGCACGACCTCGGCCATGGCCGCGTCGCTCGCCGCGATGAGCGCCTTCACTCCGCCGGGCGCGTCGGCGCTGGCGGCGGGACGGCGCACGGTGAAGGTCCGCTGGCCCATCACGCGGTCGCCGCCGGTGGCGGTGCGGACCAGCGTGGCGCGCAGGCGCACCAGGCCCGTGCTGCTGGCGGGCGCATCGAAGTAGTGGCTGAACTCGTCGAGCGAGATGCGCAGCGTGTCGGGCACGATGCCCTCGGTGCGCGCGAGCGTCGCGCTTTCTTCGGGGCCGAGCACGGTGCGGCGCTCGGCCAGCGTGTCGCGCAGCCGCTGGCGCAGCAGCTGCGCGGGCGGCAGGCTCCAGCGCGACTGGCCGTAGGGGCGCAGTTCGTTGGCGTCGGCATAGCCCAGGCGGTACAGGATCTGCGTGCCGTCCAGGCGCGTGTTGCTGTCGAACTCCGCGAGGGACAGCGCCGGCAGCGCGGTGGCCGGCGCGGCAGCGGCGGCAGGTGCGGCGGCCGAAAGACCGGGGCCGAAGTCGTACAGCGTGGCGCGCGCCGGCTTGTCGGGCAGCATGCCGCAGCCGGCGACCAGCAGCACACAGCCGAGGCTGGCGAGGGCGGGGAGGGTGTTCTTCATGCGCATGGTTGGTCTGCTCCCGGTCAGTGGCGTGCGGCGGGTGCGACGAAGCCGGGCTCGCCCGGGCCCGCGGCGGCGCCGCCATTGCCGAACAGCAGCGATTGCGGGTTGTCGTTGATGCTGTCGGCCGCGCGGCCCAGGCGGCGCACCGCGTGGGCGGTGTCGTCGGCCACGCGGTTCACGCGCGGCAGGGTGGCGGCGTTGAACGAGTCGACCGCCTGCGCCAGCGCCTTGGTGCCCTCGCTCAGGCGCTCGACCGGGCCGTCGGGTGCGTTGAGCCGGCCCACGGTGGAATTGAAGTTGTTGGCCACGCGCGAGACATCGCCGGCCGCCTTCTTCACCGTCGACAGCGTTTCGGGCATGGCGGCCAGCGTCGGGTTCAGGCCGGTCTTGACGGTGTTGTCGAGCTGCTTGAGCAGTGTGTTGGCGCTGGCCGAGGCGGCCGCGATGTTCTCCAGCGCGTCGGCCACGCGCTTCTGGTTGGCGTCGGCCAGCAGCGCGTTGGCGCGCTTGGTCACTTCTTCCACCTGGTCGATGATCTCCTCGCCGCGGTCCTGCAGCTTCGCGAGCATCGAGGGCTTGAGCGGAATGCGCGGCGGGTTGTTGTTGTCGGGCTTGAGCGCGACGGTCGATTCGCCCTCGTCGTCCAGCGCGATGAAGGCCAGGCCGGTCACGCCCTGGTAGCTCAGCGTGGCAAAGCTGGAGGTGGTGAGCGGCACGCGCTCGTCGACCGTGATGCGCACGCGCACGTTGCCCTTGGTTTTGGGGTCGAAGTCGATCGAGGTCACCTTGCCGACCGAGATGCCGCGGTAGCGCACCTGGGCCTGCGGCTGCAGGCCGCTCACGGCGTCGCGGGTGGAGAGTTCGTAGACGTTGCGCACGGTGTTGTCGCGCGTGAACCAGACCACCAGCGCGACGAGCGCGGCGATCAGGCCGAGCACGAAGGCGCCGGCGGCGAGGGCATGGGCCTTGTTTTCCATGGGGGGACCTACCTTTCTTCAGCGCGCGCGGCCTCGGGCTGCGGCGCGGGTGGTGCTTTGCCGGCGGCGGGCTTGTCGTGCAGCGCCTCCAGGGCGCGCTGGCCGCGCCCGCCGAGAAAGTATTCGTGGATGAAGGGATGCGGGTAGGCGATGACTTCGCGCGCCGTGCCGCTCACGATCACCTTCTGGTCGGCCAGCACCGCGATGCGGGTGCTCAGGTCGAACAGGGTGTCCAGGTCGTGCGTGACCATCACGACCGTCAGGCCCAGCTCGCGGTGCAGGCCGCGCAGCAGGTCGCAGAAACTGTCGGAGGCTTCGGGGTCGAGGCCGGCCGTGGGTTCGTCCAGCAGCAGCAGCGGCGGGTCCATGATGAGCGCGCGCGCCAGCGCCACGCGCTTGATCATGCCGCCCGACAGGTCCGACGGGCTCTTGTTCGCATGCTGCGGCTCCAGCCCCACCATCTGCAGCTTCACGAGCGCGGCGTTGCGGATCAGCTCGTCGGGCAGCAGCTTGAGTTCGCGCAGCGGAAAGGCGATGTTCTCCAGCACGCTGAAGGCCGAGAACAGCGCACCGTGCTGGAACAGCATGCCCACGTTGGCCGCACCGGCCGCGCTGAGTTCGCCCGGCGCCCGGCCCAGCACCTCGACCGCGCCCTTCGTGGGCTTCTGCAGCCCGAGGATCTGCCGCAGCAGCACCGTCTTGCCGGTGCCCGAGCCGCCGACCAGCGACAGCACCTCGCCGCGGTCGAGGTGCAGGTCGAGGTCGCGGTGCACCACCTGTTCGCCATCGGGGCTCTTGAACACGGTCCAGAGCTTGCGGATGTCGACCACGGTGTTCGACGGGGATGTCGCGGCGGCGTTCATCCGCGGAATCCTATGCCCTTGAAGAGCACTGCGAAGAGCGCGTCGACCAGGATCACGGCGGTGATCGAGGTCACGACCGACGACGTGGTGCCGCGCCCCAGGCTCTCGGTGTTGGGTTTGACCTTCATGCCGAAGTAGCAGCCGATCAGCGCGATCAGCACGCCGAACACCGCCGACTTGGCCAGGGCCAGCCAGAGGTTGGAGATGGGCACCGCGCGCGGCAAGGCCGACAGAAAATACGACGGCGAAATGCCCAGCGCCGCATCGGCCGCGAGCATGCCGCCGGCCAGCGCCGCCATCGAGGTCCACAGGCTGATCAGCGGCATCGCGATGGCCAGCGCCAGCACGCGCGGCATCACGAGACGGAAGCCGTGCGGGATGCCCATCACGCGCATGGCGTCGAGTTCTTCGGTGACGCGCATCACGCCGATCTGCGCCGTGATCGCCGAGCCCGAGCGGCCCGCGATCAGCACGGCGGCCAGCACCGGCCCGAGCTCGCGGATCAGCGACAGCCCGAGGATGTTCACCACGAAGGCCTCGGCGCCGTAGTTGCGCAGCTGCTGGGAGATCAGGTACGCCAGCACCACGCCGATCAAGAGGCCGACCAGCGCCGTGATGTGCAGCGCCGTGGCGCCGAACTGATAGAGGTGGCCCGAGAAGTCGCGCCACGGCGCGCGGTGCGGCGCGCGCGCCAGCGTGCACAGGTCGAGCGCGAGCTGGCCGATGAGGCCGACGAAGTCGCGCAGCACGACCATCGCGCGCGGGCCGTGGTGGGCCAGTGCGTGCAGCCGGTCGCTCAGCGACTTGGGCGGCTCGTCGGGCGTGGCCACCGTGAACTTCGCCACCTGGTCGAGCACCGCCTGGTGCTGCGGCGACAGCTCGATCGTGGCCGGCCAGGCCTGGCGCCAGTGCTCCCACAGCAGCTGGGCGCCGATGTGGTCGAGCTGGCCGATGGGGCGCAGGTCCCAGGCCCGGTCGTCCGCGGGCGGCAGCGCCGCGAGGTCCCTGGCCAGCGCCTCCCAGGCCGGGCGCGTCGACATCGCCAGCGTGGTCCAGCAACCGCTGGCCACGGCCCAGGTACGGCCGTCCACGTCCTGCGTCTGCGCGCGCGGCGGCGCGAAGGCGTCGTCGGTGGCGGGGGCGTCAGCGGGCGACGGGGTAGGCGACATGGGCAAAGGTGCGGGACAAAACGTAAACAAAGGTCCAAGCGAGAGCGCGCATCGTAACCGCGTGCATCCGGGGCTTGTGTGCGTCTGGCCCTTCGTTTGCGTAGGGCCAGACGCCGTTTTTTTCAGCCAATCTTCAGCTCCAGGCCCGGGCCAGCGCATCCCAGGCGCTGGCGATCACGGGCTCGTCGCGCCGTGCGGCCAGCGAGACGAAACGCAGCGCGCAATCCAGCCGCACGCGGTCGGCCAGCACGAGGCCGTGGGCCTGGCTTTCGCGGATGGCGATCGAGTCGCGCACCAGGCTCAGGCCGACGCCCGACTTCAGCAGGTCGAGCATCGAGGCCTCCTGGTCGACCAGCGCCACGCGCCGGGGCGCCAGGCCGAGCGGGCCGAACACGCGTTCCAGCAAACGGTGGTGCGCCGACTCGGGCGGCGTGGCCAGCCAGGGCAGGGCGGCCAGCGCCTTCCAGTCGCGGCCCAGCACCTGCGGGCCCCAGCCGGCCGGTGCGACCACGCGGTAGCTGAAGCGGGTGAGGGTGCGCACCGCCAGCGGCGCCGGGGCGGCGTCGTCGGGTTCATCGCCCGGGTCGAGGTGAAAACCCACGTCGAGCTCGCCGCGCAGCACCTGCGCCAGCACGCTGCCGCTCATGCCGTGGCGCAGCTCGGTCTCGATCTGCGGCGCGGCCTCGACCAGCTCGCGCAGGAACACGCCGAGGCGCGTGAATTCGGGGTCGAGGATGGTGCCGATGCGCAGCGCCCCGCGCACCGTGACCTGCAGGTTGCGCGCGGCCTGCTGCAGGTCGCCCACGGCCGCCAGCACGCGCTCGGCCTGCGGCAGCATGGCCGCGCCGTCGGCCGTGAGCGCCAGCCCGTGAGGCGTGCGGGTGAACAGCACCAGCCCGGTTTCTTCCGCAAAACGCTTGAGCTGCAGGCTCACCGCGGGCTGCGTCAGGTGCAGCTTTTCGGCGGCGCGCGAGACGTTGCCCTCGCGCGCCGCCAGGATGAAGGCGCGCAGAATCTGGAGGTCCATCGATGACGTAGTCATATAAGACTGATTTATAGCGCCATCGACGCGAATTCATTGGCTTTCTCTTCGTGGATTGGGCCAAATTGCCTTCAGGAGACCCGCACATGTCCATCAGCACCCGAAATATCGACCACCACATCGCCGGCGCCCCCGCCGCCAACACCTCCGGCCGCACGCAGGACGTGACCAACCCCGCCACCGGCGCCGTCACCGGCAAGGTCGGCCTGGCCGACGCCGCCCAGGTGGCCGCCGCCGTGGCCGCCGCGCAGGCCGCGTTCCCGGCCTGGGCCGACACGCCGCCGATCCGCCGGGCGCGCGTGATGTTCAAGTTCCTGGAGCTGCTCAACCAGCACAAGGACGAACTCGCCCACCTCATCACCGCCGAGCACGGCAAGGTCTTCACCGACGCGCAGGGCGAGGTGAGCCGCGGCATCGACATCGTCGAGTTCGCCTGCGGCATCCCGCAGCTGCTCAAGGGCGACTTCACCGACCAGGTGAGCACCGGTATCGACAACTGGACGCTGCGCCAGCCGCTGGGCGTGGTCGCGGGCATCACGCCCTTCAACTTCCCGGTGATGGTGCCGATGTGGATGTTCCCGGTGGCCATTGCCGCGGGCAACACCTTCGTGCTCAAGCCCAGCCCGACCGACCCGAGCCCGTCGCTGCTGATGGCCGAGCTGCTCAAGAAGGCCGGCCTGCCCGACGGCGTGTTCAACGTGGTGCAGGGCGACAAGGCCGCGGTCGACGCGCTGCTGGAGCACCCCGACGTCAAGGCCGTGAGCTTCGTGGGCTCCACGCCCATCGCCAACTACATCTACGAGACCGGCGCGCGCCACGGCAAGCGCGTGCAGGCCCTGGGCGGCGCGAAGAACCACATGGTCGTCATGCCCGACGCCGACATCGACCAGGCCGTGGACGCCCTCATCGGCGCCGGCTACGGCTCGGCCGGCGAGCGCTGCATGGCGATCAGCGTCGCGGTGCTGGTGGGCGACGTGGCCGACCGGCTGCTGCCCAAGCTCATCGAGCGCACCAAGACGCTGAAGGTGCTCGATGGCGAGAACCTCGCGGCCGAGATGGGCCCGATCGTCACGCGCGCCGCGCACGAGCGCATCACCGGCTACATCGCGCAGGGCGAGAAGGAAGGCGCGAAGCTGCTGGTCGACGGCCGCAGCTTCGACGGCAACAAGGCGGGCGAAGGTTGCGGCGACGGCTTCTGGATGGGCGGCACGCTGTTCGACCACGTCACGCCCGAGATGCGCATCTACAAGGAAGAGATCTTCGGCCCCGTGCTGGGCTGCCTGCGTGTCGCGACCTTCAAGGAGGCTGTGGACCTCATCAACGCGCACGAGTTCGGCAACGGCGTGAGCTGCTTCACGCGCGACGGCAACGTGGCGCGCGAGTTCGGCCGCCGCATCCAGGTCGGCATGGTCGGCATCAACGTGCCGATCCCGGTGCCGATGGCCTGGCACGGCTTCGGCGGCTGGAAGAAGAGCCTGTTCGGCGACATGCACGCGTATGGCGAAGAGGGCGTGCGCTTCTATACGAAGCAGAAGTCGATCATGCAGCGCTGGCCGGAGAGCATCGGCAAGGGCGCAGAGTTCGTGATGCCCACCGCGAAGTAAAAAGGGGCGCCGCACGCGCGGCGCTGCTTCGATCCGAAGAACAACGAGAGACAAAAGCCAGCCGCCATGAGCGACACCACCTTCGACTACATCATCATCGGCGCCGGCACCGCCGGCTCGCTCATCGCCAACCGGCTGAGCGCCGACAAGACCAAGCGTGTGCTGCTCATCGAGGCCGGCCGCAAGGACGACTACCACTGGATCCACATTCCGGTGGGCTACCTGTATTGCATCGGCAACCCGCGCACCGACTGGCTCTACAACACCGAGCCCGACGCGGGCCTCAACGGCCGCACGCTGCGCTATCCGCGTGGCAAGACGCTGGGCGGCTGCTCCAGCATCAACGGCATGATCTACATGCGCGGCCAGTCGCGCGACTACGAGCACTGGGCTGAGCTCACGGGCGACGAAGGCTGGCGCTGGGAGAACGTGCTGCCGGCCTTTCGCAAGCACGAAGACTTCTACCTCGGCGCCGACGAGATGCACGGCGCGGGTGGTGAGTGGCGTGTCGAGAAACAGCGGCTGCGTTGGGACATCCTCGACGCCTTCGCCGACGCGGCCGTGCAGGCCGGCGTGCCGCACACCGCCGACTTCAACCGCGGCAGCAACGAAGGCGTGGGCTACTTCCAGGTCAATCAGAAGAACGGCTGGCGCTGGAACACCGCCAAGGCCTTCCTGCGGCCCACCTGCTACGGCCGCCCCAACTTCGAACTGTGGACCGGCGCGCAGGTGTCGCGCCTGCTGTTCGAGACGCTGCCCGACGGCACGAAACGCTGCACCGGGGCGCAGGTGTGGGACGGCACCGAGATGACCACCGCGCATGCCGAGTGCGAAGTGATCCTCAGCGCGGGCGCCATCGGCTCGCCGCAGATCCTGCAGCTGTCGGGCGTCGGCCCGGCCGAGCTGCTGCGCCAGCACGGCATCGAGGTGGCGCTGGACGCGCCCGGCGTTGGCGCCAACCTGCAGGACCACCTGCAGATCCGCGCGGTCTACAAGATCGAGGGCGCGCCCACGCTCAACGTGCTGGCCTCGTCGCTGGTCGGCAAGGCGAAGATCGGCCTCGAATATTTGCTGAAGCGCAGCGGCCCGATGAGCATGGCGCCGTCGCAGCTCGGCGCTTTCACGCGCAGTTCGCCCGACCGCGCGTGGCCCAACATCCAGTACCACGTGCAGCCGCTGTCGCTCGACGCCTTCGGCGAGCCGCTGCACAGTTTCCCGGCCTTCACCGCGAGCGTGTGCAACCTGAACCCGACGAGCCGGGGCTCGGTGCGCATCAAGAGCGCGCGTTTCGAAGATGCGCCCGCCATCGCGCCCAACTACCTGAGCACCGAGGAAGACCGCAAGGTGGCGGCCGATTCGCTGCGCGTGACGCGCCGCATCGCGCAGCAGCCCGCGCTCGCCAAGTACAAGCCGCAAGAGTGGAAGCCTGGCGTGCAGTACCAGACCGACGACGACCTCGCGCGGCTGGCCGGCGACATCGCCACCACCATCTTCCATCCGGTCGGCACCACCAAGATGGGCGCCGACGGCGACCCGATGGCGGTGCTCGATGCGCGCCTGCGCGTGCGCGGGGTGCACGGCCTGCGCGTGGTCGATGCGGGCGCGATGCCCACCATCACGAGCGGCAACACCAACAGCCCGACGCTGATGATGGCGGAGAAGGCGGCGGGCTGGATCCTGGAAGACAACCGCAACCGCTGAGCCGGCTCAGCGGCGCGGCTTGGCGCCGCGCTGGGTGTCAGCCTGCAGGCGCGCCTTCGCGCCTTCGAGCATGAGGTCCACGCCGACCTCGAACATCGCATCGGGGCCGGCCTTGCGGTAGCTGGCGAAGGCCTCGGCCAGCAGCGGGCGCGAGGCCGCGGCGGCATCGAGCGCCTGCTGCCGAACTTCCGCATCGGGCGGTGCCGCCTGCTCCTCCAGCCCACGGCGCAGGGCTGGCCGGCGCCGTGCGCTATCTGCTGTGCCTGCCGGTGATGCTGCGCAGGTCGCCTGCGGCGGGTGGCTAACTGTCGAAGAACGCCAGCTTGCGTGCGCGAGGCAGCGCCTTGAGCGCGATCTCCGCCCGCAGCGCGGCGCCCTTGTCGGGGTACTGGCGCGCCGCCAGCACGCGCTGCGGCGGACGCGCGCGCGTGAACTTGGCGCCCAGCCCGAAGACATGCTGGAAGAAGCGCTGCTCCACGTCGAGCGCGATGCCCGCGTAGTACACGCCGCCTTCGCATTCCAGCAGGTAGAGCCAATAGGGTGGGGGCGGCGAGGGATCGGACGGTTTTCGGGGCACGCGCGCATTGTGCGGGCAGGCGTTTGTCGTGCGTCGAACGAAGGTGTCACCACGAAGTTCATTCGCAAAACGCACCAAGTCCTTCCAATTTTTCGCTAGGCAAGGGCGCGGGTTTCGCACATATTGGCCCGTTAACGCCGTTGCATTTCTTCTTCTGTACTTCCTTCTCCCTGGAGCGTCCATGCCAGAAGCCCAGACCCCCGTGTCCCTTCCCGCCGAGGTCGAACAACTGCTGCATCGCCTGGGCGTGCCCCGCACCGCCCACACCCGCGGCGACCTCACGGTGCGCTCGCCGGTCAGCGGCGAGGTGATCGCGCAGGTGCCGCAGACCACGGCCGTGGAAGCCACCGGCGCCATCGGCCGCGCGCACGAGGCCTTCAAGGCCTGGCGCCTGGTGCCGGCGCCGCGTCGCGGCGAGCTGGTGCGCCTGCTGGGCGAAGAGCTGCGCGCCGCCAAGCGCGACCTGGGCCGCCTCGTCACGCTGGAGGCCGGCAAGATCCCGTCCGAAGGCGCGGGCGAGGTGCAGGAAATGATCGACATCTGCGACTTCGCCGTCGGCCTCTCGCGCCAGCTCTACGGCCTCACGCTGGCCACCGAACGCGCCGAGCACCGGATGATGGAAACCTGGCATCCGCTGGGCGTGTGCGGCGTGATCTCTGCCTTCAACTTTCCCGTGGCCGTGTGGTCGTGGAACGCGGCGCTCGCGCTGGTGTGCGGCGATCCGGTGGTGTGGAAGCCGTCCGAGAAAACACCGCTCACCGCGCTGGCCGTGCACGCCATCGCGCAGCGCGCCATCGAACGCTTCGGCGACGCGCCCGAAGGCCTGCTCGGCCTGCTGCTGGGCCCGCGCGACATCGGCGAGGTGCTGGTCGACGACCCCCGCGTGCCGATCCTCTCGGCCACGGGCTCCACGGCGATGGGCCGGCAGGTCGGGCCGAAGCTGGCGGCGCGCTTCGCCCGCGCGATTCTCGAACTCGGCGGCAACAACGCCGCCATCGTCACGCCCTCGGCTGACCTCGATCTCACGCTGCGCGGCATCGCCTTCGCGGCCATGGGCACGGCCGGCCAGCGCTGCACCACGCTGCGACGCCTGTTCGTGCACGAGAGCGTGTACGACCAGCTGGTGCCCAAGCTCGTGAAGGTCTACGGCAATGTGCAGGTGGGCGACCCGCGCGAGGCCGGCACGCTGGTCGGTCCACTGATCGACCGCGCCGCCTTCGACGGCATGCAGAAGGCCCTGAACGAAAGCCGCGAGACCGGCGCCACGGTGCACGGCGGCCAGCGCGTCGAGGGCATCGGCACGCAGGACGCGTTCTATGTGCGCCCCGCGCTGGTGGAGCTGAAGTCGCACGCCGGCCCCGTGCTGCGCGAGACCTTCGCGCCCATCCTCTATGTGGTGCGCTACAGCTCGCTCGACGAAGCCATCGAATGGCACAACGCGGTGGGCGCGGGCCTGTCGTCGTCGATCTTCACGCTCAACGTGCGCGAGGCCGAGCGCTTCATGTCCAGCGCGGGTTCGGACTGCGGCATCGCCAACGTCAACATCGGACCGAGCGGTGCCGAGATCGGCGGCGCCTTCGGTGGCGAGAAGGAAACCGGCGGCGGACGCGAAGCGGGCTCGGACAGCTGGAAGGCGTACATGCGCCGCGCCACCAACACCATCAACTACTCGACGGCATTGCCCTTGGCTCAAGGCGTGACCTTCGACATCGGCGACTGAACAACCCCGGCCCGTGGTGCCTGCCGCGCGGCGTTTCGCCGCAGCGGCCAGGCAGCGGCCGTACCTATCCCCCCAGAAAAACCACCAGGAGACAGCAAAGATGAAGATGCAACTGAAGACCCTCGCCACCGCCGCGCTGCTTGCGCTCGCCTTCGGCACCACCGCCACCGCGCAGCAGGCGCCCACGGGCGGCACGCTCGACAAGATCAAGGCGAGCGGCAAGGTCGTGCTCGGCGTGCGCGAAGCCTCGCCGCCCATGGCCTACATGCTGGGCGCGGGCGAGAAGTACGTGGGCTACCACGTCGAACTCTGCGAGCGCGTGCTCAAGGACATCACGCCCAACGCCAAGCTCGAGTACATGGCCGTGACCGCGCAGAACACCATCCCGCTGGTGCAGAACGGCACGCTGGACATCGGCTGCGGCCCCACCACCAACAACACCGCGCGCCAGCAGCAGGTGGCCTTCGCGCTCACCACGTACGTGAGCGAAGTGCGCATGGCGACCAAGGTCGACTCGGGCATCACCACGCTCGACCAGCTCGCGGGCCGCAACGTGTCGGCCTCGACCGGCACCACCGCCGTGCAGCTGCTGCGCAAGCGCGAGCGCGCGCAGAACGTCTCGTACAACACGATGCTCGGCAAGGACCACCTGGAGAGCTTCCTCCTCATGGAGTCGGGCCGCGCCGATGCCTTCGTGCTCGACGACAACCTGCTCGCCGGCATCATCGCGAACTCGAAGAACCCGACGGCCTACCGCATCACCGGCGAGGCGCTGGGCTCCGAGCCGATCGCGCTGCTGTTCCGCAAGGACGACCCGGCCTTCAAGGCGGCGGTCGACGATTCGCTGCGCAAGCTCATGAAGAGCGGCGAGCTCGAGAAGATCTACACCAAGTGGTTCGTGGCCGCGATCCCGCCGAAGAACACCAGCCTCAACCTGCCGATGAGCCCCGCGCTCAAGCAGCTGCTGCTCGAGCCCAACGACAAGCCGCTGGAGGCCTACGCCAAGTGACAGACGCCGCCGTGTTCTCGCCGGCGCAACGCGTGCGCGCCATCCACGTCTCGGAGATCCTGCGCATCACCGACCATGCGCAGGCGCTCAAGCGCGCCGGCCGCCCGGTGATCGTGCTGGGCGCGGGCGAGCCCGACTTCGACACGCCCGAGAACATCCGGCATGCGGCTTCGCAGGCCATTGCGCGCGGCGACACGCGCTACACGGTGCTCGACGGCAGCCCGGCGATGAAGGCGGCCGTGCAGCTGAAGTTCAAGCGCGACAACGCGCTGGACTTTGCGCTCGACGAGATCAGCGTGAGCGCGGGCGCCAAGCAGGTGATCTTCAATGCGCTGATGGCGAGCCTGAACCCGGGCGACGAAGTGATCCTGCCTGCGCCGTACTGGACCTCGTACGCCGACATCGTGCAGATCTGCGGCGGCGTGCCGGTGTCGGTGGCGTGCGGCGAGGAGAACGGCTTTCGGCTGACCGCCGCGCAGCTGCAGGCGGCCATCACGCCGCGCACGCGCTGGCTGTTTCTCAACTCGCCGTCTAACCCGAGCGGTGCGGCCTACAGCGCGGCGCAACTCAAGCCGATCACCGACCTGCTGCTCGATCATCCCCACGTCTGGGTGCTGGCGGACGACATCTACGAGCACATCCTCTACGACGGCCTCGCGTTCGCAACGCCGGTGGCCGTGGAGCCGCGCTTGCGCGAACGCACGCTCACGGTGAACGGCGTGTCGAAGGCCTATGCGATGACCGGCTGGCGCGTCGGCTACGGCGCCGGACCGCGCGCGCTGATCGCCGCGATGGCCGTGGTGCAGAGCCAGTCGACCTCGTGCCCGTCGTCGGTGAGCCAGGCCGCGGCGATCGAGGCGCTCACCGGACCGCAGGGCATCGTGGCCGAGCGCTGCGCATCCTTTCAACAGCGCCGCGACTTCGTCGTGGCCGCGCTCAATCGCACGCCAGGCCTGCATTGCCGCGTGCCCGAGGGCGCCTTCTACACCTTCGCAAGCTGCGCCGGCGTGCTCGGCAAGCGCACTGCCAGCGGCGCGCTGCTGCAGACCGACAGCGACTTCTGCCGCTACCTGCTGCAGGACTTCGAGGTGGCGGTGGTGCCGGGCAGCGTGTTCGGGCTCGCGCCGTATTTCCGCATCTCGTATGCGACGTCGATGGCACAGCTCGAAGAGGCGTGCGCGCGCATCGCCGCGGCCTGCGCCGCGCTCTCCTGACCTCTCCTCTTCATTCCACTGGAACCCTCATGACTTCCTCCCGCACCGGCGGCCAGATCCTGGTCGACCAGCTCATCACCCACGGCGTCCGGCAGCTTTTCTGCGTGCCCGGCGAAAGCTTCCTGGCCGTGCTCGACGCGCTGCACGACGCATCGATCGACGTGACGGTGTGCCGGCAGGAGGGCGGCGCAACGATGATGGCCGAGGCGCAGGGCAAGCTCACGGGCCAGCCCGGCATCTGCTTCGTCACGCGCGGCCCCGGCGCCACCAACGC
Organism: Variovorax sp. KBS0712; assembly: GCF_006323185.2. Lineage (NCBI taxonomy): Bacteria > Pseudomonadati > Pseudomonadota > Betaproteobacteria > Burkholderiales > Comamonadaceae > Variovorax > Variovorax sp. KBS0712. The sequence continues at coordinate 483,321 of NZ_VCCD02000004.1, forward strand.
GGCGGCGGGCGTGCACATCGCGCACCAGGATTCGACGCCGCTCTTGCTGTTCGTCGGCCAGGTCGCGCGCGACGCGATGGGCCGCGAAGCCTTCCAGGAGCTGGACTACGGCGCGGTCTTCGGCACGATGGCCAAGTGGGTCGTGCAGATCGACGATCCGGCGCGCGTGCCCGAGCTGGTGTCGCGCGCTTTTCATGTCGCGACCTCGGGCCGGCCCGGTCCGGTGGTGATCGCGCTGCCCGAAGACATGCTGACCGAAGCCGCCGTGGTGGCCGATGCGCTGCCGTATGCCGTCACCGAAACCTATCCGGGCGCGGCGCAGATCGCCGAGCTGCAGCAGCGCTTGTCGCAGGCGCAGCGGCCCGTCGTCATCCTGGGCGGCAGTCGCTGGTCGGAAGCCGCGACGCAGCAGTTCGCGAAGTTCGCCGAGGCGCATGCGCTGCCCGTGTACTGCTCGTTCCGCCGTCAGATGCTGATGTCCGCCGAGCACCCCTGCTATGCGGGCGACCTGGGGCTCGGCGCCAACCCGCGCATGCTGGCGCGCATCCGCGATGCGGACCTCGTGCTGCTGGTGGGTGGGCGTCTGTCGGAAGTGCCGTCGCAAGGCTATGAGCTGTTCGCGATCCCGCAGCCGAAGCAGGCGCTGGTGCACGTGCATGCCGATGCCGACGAGCTCGGCAAGCTCTATCGCCCGACGCAGGGCATCCACGCCACGCCGCAGGCGTTCGCCGAAGCGGTGTCCGCGTTGCGTCCGGCGTCACCGCCCGTGTGGCAGGCCGAGACGAAGACCGCGCGCGAAGACTTCCTGCGCTGGAGCGACCCGGCCGCGGTCCGCATCCCCGGCCCGCTGCAGATGGGCGAGGTCATGCAGCACCTGCGCGAGGTGCTGCCGGCCGACACCATCTTCTGCAACGGCGCGGGCAACTTCGCGACCTGGGTGCATCGCTTCTGGCCGTTCCGCGCGTTCGCGAGCCAGCTCGCGCCGACCAGCGGCTCGATGGGCTACGGCCTGCCGGCGGGCGTCGGCGCCAAGCGGCTGTGGCCCGAACGCGAGGTGGTCGTGTTCGCGGGCGACGGCGATTTCATGATGCACGGCCAGGAGTTCGCGACCGCCGTGCAGTACGGCCTGCCGATCCTCGTGGTGCTGCTGGACAACGGCATGTACGGCACGATCCGCATGCACCAGGAAAAGCACTACCCCGGCCGCATCAGCGCCACGCAGCTGAAGAACCCCGACTTCCGTGGCTATGCCGAGGTGTTCGGCGGGCACGGCGAGCGCGTGACCACGACGGAAGAATTCGGCCCCGCACTGGCGCGTGCGCGCGCCAGCGGCAAGCCGGCGATCCTGCATTGCCTGCTGGACCCGGAGGCGATCACGCCCGCGAGCACGCTGGCGTCGATCCGCAAGGCGGCGCTGGCCGCGAACTGAGGCGTCGTCAGCGCAGCCCGCCGACATAGCGCGGCGGCGGCGTGGGCGGCAGGCCGTCGGGCTGGCGCGCCGCCAGCCGCGCGGCGCGGGCCAGCGGTTCCATGGCCTGCTCGAGCCGCGTGGCGAGCTGGTCGAGTTCGTCGTCTTTCGTCTCGGCGGCGTGCTGGCGCGTCATGCGCACGATCTCGGCGGCGTACTCGGCGTTGGTGGCCATCCATTCGGTGTCGGTCACGCGCCCGTGCTTTCGCCGCAGTGCCACGTGAAGGCGTGCTGCAAGCGCGATGCGTTCGCTTTCGGACATGGATGGCATGGCGTCTCCCTCGGGTGGTCAGGCTCCCAGGTGTTCACGATGCTGAGCAAGATCGAGGCCCACCAGTTCGCTCTCGGGGTCGACGCGCAATCCGACCAGCACATGCACCAGGAACAACACGATGGCTGTGCCGGCCGCGCTGTAGATCGCCACGCTGGCGACCGCGATCGCCTGCGTCAGCACATTGCCCGCCGCGCCCGAGATGCGCGGGTCGGCGAAGACGCCAGTGAGCAGCGCGCCCACGATGCCGCCGATGCCGTGCACGCCGAACACGTCGAGCGAGTCGTCCGCACCGAGCAGGTGCTTCAGGCCCGTGGCGCCCCAGTAGCAGGCCAGCCCGGCGATGGCGCCGATGGCCAGCGCCGACAGCGGCGTGACGAAGCCGGCCGCCGGCGTGATCGCCACCAGCCCCGCCACGAGGCCGGAGCACAGGCCCAGGAGCGACGGGCTGCGGCGCACGATCCATTCACCGACCATCCAGCTCATGGCGCCGGCCGCCGCCGCGATGTGCGTGACCAGCATGGCCAGGCCCGCGCGCCCGTCGGCCGCCACCGCCGAGCCGGCATTGAAGCCGAACCAGCCCACCCACAGCAGGCCCGCGCCCGTCATGGTGAGCGCCAGGCTGTAGGGCTCGAAGGCCTCGCGCCCGTAGCCCCGGCGCGGCCCGAGCGCATAGGCGCACACCAGCCCCGCGATGCCCGCGTTGACGTGCACCACCGAGCCGCCCGCGAAGTCGAGCGCACCCATCTGCGCGAGCCAGCCGCCCGGCTCCCAGACCCAGTGCGCGACCGGCGCGTACACGAGCACGCTCCACAGCAGCGCGAACCACAGCAGCGCCGAGAAGCGCATGCGCTCGACAAAGGCGCCGAGCACCAGCGCGGTGGTGATGATCGCGAAGCTCAGCTGGAACATGGCGTAGACCGATTCCGGCACGTTCGGCGCCACGTGGCTCACGGCCACCTGGCCGGCCTCTTTCAGGTACTCGAAGCCCGAGAAGCCGATGTGCGAGAGCTTGCCCAGCCAGGGCCAGCCGGGCGTGAAGGCCAGCGAGTAGCCGAGCGCGAACCAGGTCAGCGAGACCACCGCGGCGATCGCCACCACCCCGGCCATGGTGGCCAGCACGTTCTTGCGCCTCACCATGCCGGCATAGAAGAGCGCGATGCCGGGCAGCGTCATCAGCAGCACCAGCGCGGTCGAGGTCATCATCCAGGCGGTGTCGGCCGCGTTCAGGGAGGCTTGGGGTGCCAGCAGGGCCATGACCGTTTCTTCTTGGAGTGGTGGACAGAAGGCCTGTGTGCACGAGTCATGCCATCTTGTTAACTGACTGAAACACTTTGGTTTCCCAACCGGGAGGTCGAAGTAACACGAAGCGGGTAATTCCTAATGCACCGGGCGGGTGCGCGCTTGCACAATCTGCGCACTCGCGACGGGCCCTGCTCGTACTGCCGAGGGTCCGAGGAGACAAGCTTCCGATCGATCAACAAGAACATTCTTCAAAGGCTCCGTACGAGATGCCTGTCTGATATTTGAAAAGCGCCGCTGGTCGGCGCTTTTTTTTGCCTGTTCGCAGCGCGAATGCAGGCGCTTTCTTCCAAGCCAAACAAGCCGCTTGGCCAGCCGGTACCGGCCACCATAGCTATCGTTTCGATAGCGGGTCCGGTGAGACAATCGCCCGCATGGAAATGCTGGTGGTCACGGGCGCCTCACTGCTCGCGGGTTTTATCGATGCGATCGTGGGCGGCGGCGGGTTGATCCTGGTGCCGGCCCTCTTTGCGGTGTTTCCGGGCGCACCGCCCGCCACGCTGCTGGGCACCAACAAGAGTGCGTCCATCTGGGGCACGGCGGCCTCGGCGGCCCAGTTCAGCCAGCGGGTGCAGATGCGCTGGAGCGCCATGTGGCCGGCCGCGCTGCTGGGTTTCGGCGGCTCGATGCTCGGCGCCTGGACCGTCACGGTCTTCCCGGGCGACTTCCTGCGCCGGGCGCTGCCGGTCATCCTGCTGGGCGTGCTGGTCTACACGCTGGCGCGCAAGGACATGGGCCGGCTGCACGCGCCGCGCTTCAGCGGCCGCGCCGAGACGCTGGCGGCCAGCACCATCGGCCTGACCATCGGTTTCTACGACGGCTTCTTCGGGCCGGGCACGGGCAGCTTCCTGGTGTTCCTGTTCGTGCGCTGGATGGGCTACGACTTCCTCAACGCCTCGGCCTCGGCCAAGGTCATCAACACCCTGACCAACGCCGCCGCGCTGATCCTGCTGGCCGCCAAGGGCCACGTCTGGTGGCACTACGGGCTGGTGATGGCGGTGGCCAACGTGGCCGGCAGCCTGGTCGGTACGCGCGTGGCGCTGAAGCACGGGGCAGGCTTCGTGCGGATCGTGTTCATCGTGGTGGTGAGTGCGCTGATCCTGAAAACCGCCTACGACGCGTTCCTGAAATAAAAAAAGCCCCTGGCGTCTGGCCAGGGGCTTTTTTCTTGGGGCGCCGAGGTCAGTCTTCGACAAACGCCTCTTCGCGTTTCGCCTTGATCGCCGGCAACAGCACGATGGCCAGCAGCAGCGCCGCGGCGATCAGCAGCCCCGCCGACAGCGGCCGCGTGACGAACACGCTCCACGCGCCGCGCGACAGCAGCAGCGCGCGCCGCAGGTTCTCTTCCATCATCGGCCCGAGGATGAAGCCCAGCAACAGCGGGGCCGGCTCGGTGCGCAGCTTCAGGAACAGGTAGCCGATGAAGCCGAAGATCGCCACCATCCACACGTCGAAGGTGTTGTTGTTGGTCGAGTACACGCCGATCGCGCAGAACAGCACGATGGCAGGGAACAGGAACTTGTAGGGCACCGTCAGCAGCTTGATCCACATGCCGATCAGCGGCAGGTTCAGGATGATCAGCATCGCGTTGCCGATCCACATCGAGGCGATCAGGCCCCAGAACAGCTCGGGGTTGCTGGTCATCACCTGCGGGCCGGGCTGGATGTTGTGGATGGTCATCGCGCCCACCATCAGCGCCATCACGGCGTTGGGCGGGATGCCCAGCGTCAAGAGCGGAATGAAGGAGGTCTGCGCGCCGGCGTTGTTGGCCGACTCGGGTGAGGCCACGCCGCGGATGTTGCCCTTGCCGAAGGCGACTTCGCCGGGGCGCATCTTGATCTTCTTTTCCAGCGCGTAGGCCGCGAAGGCCGCCAGCAGCGCACCGCCGCCCGGCAGGATGCCCAGCGCCGAACCCAGCGCCGTGCCGCGCAGCACGGCGGGCGTCATGCGCTTGAAGTCGTCCTTGGTGGGCCACAGGCCCTTGACCTTGTGCGTGAACACCTCGCGCTCGTCGTCGGGCTGCGAGAGGTTGCCGATGATTTCGCCGTAGCCGAACACGCCCATGGCGATCACCACGAAGCCGATGCCGTCGGTGAGCTCGGGAATGTCGAAGCTGAAGCGCGCCACGCCCGAGTTGACGTCGGTGCCCACGATGCCCAGCAGCAGGCCCAGCACGATCATCGCCACCGCCTTGAGCAGCGAGCCCGAGGCCAGCACCACCGCGCCGATCAGGCCCAGCACCATCAGCGAGAAGTACTCGGCCGGGCCGAACTTGAAGGCCAGCTCGGTCAGCGGCGGCGCGAAGGCCGCAAGAATGAGCGTGCCGACGCAGCCCGCGAAGAACGAGCCCAGGCCGGCCGCGGCCAGCGCGGGGCCTGCGCGGCCCTGCCTTGCCATCTGGTAGCCGTCGATGCAGGTGACCACCGAGGACGACTCCCCGGGCAGGTTCACCAGGATGGCCGTGGTCGAGCCGCCGTACTGGGCGCCGTAGTAGATGCCGGCCAGCATGATCAGCGCCGAGACGGGCGGCAGCGCGTAGGTGGCGGGCAGCAGCATCGCGATCGTCGCGACCGGGCCGATGCCCGGCAGCACGCCGATCAGCGTGCCCAGGATGCAACCGACCAGGCAGTACAGCAGGTTGGTGAAGGTGAAGGCGACGCCGAAGCCGGTCGCCAGGTTGTGGAACAGTTCCATGGCGGTGTGCTCCTCAACCCGAAATGAAGGTGGGCCAGACCTGGATCTGGAGCTTGAGCGCCCAGATGAAGGCCACATAGCTGCCGGCCGCCAGGATGGTGGAGAGCACCAGCACGTCGCGCAGCTTGAAGTGCTCGCCGGCCATGCTCGAGATGATCGTCAGCGCGTAGATCGCGATGATCATGCCCATCGCCGGCAGTCCGACGCTGGGCAGGCCGCCCAGCAGCACGCCGAAGGCCAGGTTGGCGCCGAGCACGAAGGCCAGCGGCTTCCAGGCCCATTTGCCGATCTTGTCGCCGTCGGCGCTCTCGACCACCATGGCCTGGAACATGATCAGCGCCCCCAGCAGCGCCAGCAGGATGCCCAGCATCAGCGGAAAGTACCCCGGCCCCATGCGGGCGCCGTCGCCGATGGTGTAGGTGGTGGCACCGATGGCGAACGCGCCACCGACGGCGGCGAACATGACTCCTGAGAAGAAGTCCGCCTGTCTCTTGATTTTCATTGTCTCGACCCTCTGTTTTCGAAGGGACGAGGGTCGTCGCCAGCGGCTGACCGTCGGCTGACCAGCGCGGTACGGACAAATGCTTACAGGGAAAGTACGGGCTCTCCCCAGGCTTCGCGCAGTTCGTGTCGCTTTCGCCAACCCCCTTCCGGGGGCGACACCGGCGGCCCGGCAAAGCCGGTTCCGCGGTGTTCCTCGAAGGGGCAGGGACCGGGGCCGGGTTGTGGGGGCCGGAAACGAAAAAAGCTCCCGAAGGAGCTTTTTATTCATTCAGAGCGCCGAGGCGCTCATGAGTGTGTGGGGGAGGGCTTAGTAGCCGCCGCGGCCACCGCCGCCGCCGCCGTAACCACCGCCGCCACCGCTACGGCCGCCACCGCCGCCGCCGTAACCGCCGCCGCCGCCACCACCGTAGCCGCCGCCGCCACCACCGCCGTAGCCGCCACCACCGCCGGTGCGGGGGGGACGTGCTTCCATCGGACGGGCTTCGTTCACCGTCAGGGCGCGGCCCTGCAGCGATGCGCCGTTCATGCCTTCGACAGCTGCGAGTGCTTCAGCGTCCGTGCCCATTTCGACGAAGCCGAAGCCCTTCGAACGGCCGGTGTCACGTTCCATCATGACCTTGGCGCTGACGATCGAGCCGAACTCGCCGAAAGCCTGTTCCAGGTCGTTGTCACGCACGGAGTAGGCGAGGTTGCCCACGTAAAGTTTCTTGCCCATGGAGGGACTCCTAATTCAAACCAAAAAAACACAAAGCGATGGAGTCCCAGAATCACAACAAACTAATGCGCTGTGGCGCGAAACTGACCGATCACCAAATTACGTGCACGGGAGCCAAGGCTCGCAGACACGTGAGCCGGATTATCCGGCCCGATTTCCGAAAAAAGGGGGGAAATCTTGTGTTATCGAGAAACATTCCGACCCGACGGGCGGTTTCGCAACGGTTTCAGGAGGTCGGACAGGCCGTTGTGGTCTATTTCATGCATCAAAGCGAGCAGCCGGCCAATTTCTCCCGCGGGAAAACCCTCGCGCGCAAACCAGGTCAGGTAATTTCCGGGCAAATCGGCAATCAGCGTGCCCTTGTGCTTGCCAAAAGGCATTTCGAGCGTCACCAGGCGCTGCAGGTCTTCGGGGTTCATGCGTGCTTCAGCCGCCTGCGCGCTTGACCGTGTGGCCCTGCTTCACGAGGGCGGCGATGACGACCTCGCGGTGATCGCCCTGGATCTCCACGGTGCCATCCTTCACCGTACCGCCCGTGCCGCAGGCTGCTTTCAGCTGCTTGCCCACGGCCGCCAGCGCCGCCGCGTCGAGCGGCAGGCCCTTGACCACGGTCACGCCCTTGCCCTTTCGGCCCTTGGTCTCGTGCGATACGCGGACAATGCCGTCCGTGGCCGCCGTGCGGGCCTTCGCGAGTTCCTTGCAGCGGCATTGCGCCATCGGGGCGCCGCAGTCGGGGCACATGCGCCCGCCCGCCTCGGTGGAGTACACCAGCGTGCTGCCGGTGCGGCTGTTCTTCATCGTTCCCATTCGATCCGTCTTTCTTTCGATCTCTCTCTTTTTCCCGGTGCCCGTTCCATGCCATTCGATACCCTGGGCCTGACCCCCGCGCTCGCGCAAGCGGCCGCCGCGAGCGGCTTTGCCGCGCCGACCGCCATCCAGGCGGCGGCCATCCCTGCCATTTTGCAGGGCCGCGACCTGCGGGGCTCGGCACAGACCGGCTCTGGCAAGACGGCCGCATTTTCCCTGCCGCTGCTGCAGCGCCTGGCCGCCGAGCCTGCCTCGTCGGCGTCGCGCCGGCTGCGCGCGCTGGTGCTCGTGCCCACGCGCGAACTCGCGGCCCAGGTCGGCGAGACGCTGGAAGACTTCGCACGGCACCTGCCCGAGCGCCTGAAGATCGTCGTCGCGGTCGGCGGTGTCTCGATCAACCCGCAGATGATGCGGCTGCGCGGCGGCGCCGACATCGTGGTCGCCACGCCCGGCCGGCTGCTCGATCTGGTCGAACACAACGCGCTCGCGCTCGACGCCGTGTCGACGCTCGTGCTCGACGAGGCCGACCGCCTGTTCGACCTGGGCTTTGCCGAGGAGCTGCAGCGCATCCTGGCGCTGCTGCCGGCGCGGCGCCAGAACCTGCTCTTTTCGGCCACCTTCCCGATCGCCATCCAGGCGCTGGCCGACGACATGCTGCACGACCCGGCGCTGGTCGACGTGCAGGGCGAGCCCGGCACCCGCCCCGACATCGTGCAGCGCGCCATCGAGGTCGACGCCGCCCGTCGCACCCAGCTGCTGCGCCAGCTGCTGAAGGACAACGAAGGCACCTGGGACCGCGTGCTGGTGTTCGTCGCCACGCAGCACGCCGCGCAGACCGTGGCCGAGAAGCTGTACCGCAACGGCATCTACGCCGTGCCCTTCCACGGCGACATCGCGCAGGGCACGCGCCGCGACATCCTGGCGCAGTTCAAGCAGAGCCGGTGGGACGTGGTGATCGCCACCGACCTGGCGGCGCGCGGCCTGGACATCGCGCAGCTGCCCGTGGTCATCAACTACGACCTGCCGCGTTCGCCCACCGACTACATCCACCGCATCGGCCGCACCGGCCGCGCGGGCGCGAGCGGGCTGGCGATCAGCTTCGTGAGCCCGGCCACCGAGGCGCACTTCCGCCTGATCGAGAAGCGCCAGGGCCAGCGCGTGCCGCGCGAGCGCATCGCGGGCTTCGAGCCGATCGAGACGGCGCCGGTGGTGGTCGACACCTCGGGCAACGGCGGCATCAAGGGCGCGCGGCCGAGCAAGAAGGACAAGCTGCGCGCCGCGGCCGCGCTGGCCGCACAGGCGGGCGGTGGGGAAGACGCGGACTGACGCGCGTCAGGCGTCAGCCGGCATGAAAGGATGCCGGCGGGTGCTTCGAACGGTTTTCCGCTTTCGTGCGTTGCGCGCTATGCGTGCTGCTTGCCGAGCAAGCTCGCCATCAGGTCCACCGGCAGCGGAAACACGATGGTCGTGTTCTTGTCCGCGCCGATCACCGTGAGCGTTTCCAGGTAGCGCAACTGGATGGCCTGCGGCTCCTGCGCCAGCACGCGCGCGGCCTGGAACAGCTTCTCGGATGCCTGCAGTTCGCCCTCGGCATGGATCACCTTGGCGCGGCGTTCGCGTTCCGCCTCGGCCTGCCGTGCGATGGCGCGGATCATGGATTCGGTGAGGTCGATCTGCTTGATCTCGACGTTCGACACCTTGATGCCCCATGACGCGGTTTGCACGTCCAGCGATTCACGCACATCCAGGTTGAGCTTCTCGCGCTCGGCCAGCATGTCGTCCAGCTGGTGCTTGCCGAGCACCGAGCGCAGCGTGGTCTGAGCCAACTGGCTGGTCGCGTTGAAGAAGTCCTTGACCTCGATGATGGCCTTGGCCGCATCGACGATGCGGAAGTAGACGACCGCGCTGACCTTCACCGACACGTTGTCGCGCGAGATCACGTCCTGCGTCGGCACTTCGAGCACCACGGTGCGCAGGTCGACGCGCACCACCTGCTGGATGGCCGGGATCACGAACACCAGTCCGGGCCCTGCCACCTTCGAGAAGCGCCCCAGGGTGAACACGATGCCGCGCTCGTACTCCCGGAAGATCCATATCGCCGAAAAGAGCAGCGCCGCCAGCAGGACCAGGGCGACGGCGCCGATGCCATAAGTGAAAGAGAGCATGGTGATCTCCCGCGACTCAGCAAAGGTGCTGAACGGTTGGACACCCGCTGCGCAGCGGCGTTCCGGCCGGGCCGGAAGAAAGGTCGGCTCTGCCGCTACACCCACCCGAGTTGGCGCGCCGCCAGCTCCTTCATGATCTCCTCGGCCCCGCCGCCGATCATCATCACCTTGACCTCGCGGTAGACGCGCTCGCTCACCGTGCCGCGCATGAAGCCCATGCCGCCGAGGATCTGCACCGCCTGGTCGGCGCAGAACTGCATGGTCTGCGTGGCGTGGTTCTTGAGCAGGCAGACCTGCGCCACCCACTCGGGCGCGTTGATGCGGCCCGCCGCCTCGTGCGCGTCGCCCTCGGCGGACACGGCCTCGAGCCAGGCCTCGGTCGAGGCGATGCGCATCTGCATGTCGACCAGCTTGTGGCGCACCGCCTGGTGTTCGATGAGCGCGGCGCCGAAGGTCTTGCGCTCGCGCGACCAGGCCAGCGCCTCGTCCAGGCAGGCCTGCGCGAAGCCCAGCGCACCGGCCGCGAGCCCGACGCGCTCGCCGTTGAAGTTGCCCATGACCATGCGGAACCCGCCGCCTTCGTCGCCCAGCAGGTAGCGCGCGGGCACGCGCACGTTGTCGAAGTGCAGCGTGGCGGTGTCGGAGCACAGCCAGCCCATCTTCGCGAGCCGGGTGCGCGAAAGGCCGGGCGCGTCGCCCGGCACCAGCAGCATCGAGAGCCCGCCCGCGCCGCGGCCTTCGCCGGTACGCACGGCCACGGTGATCCAGTCGGCGCGCATGCCCGAGGTGATGAAGGTCTTCTCGCCGTTGAGCACGTAGTGATCGCCATCACGCTTCGCCGTCGTGCGCACTGCGGCCACGTCGGAGCCGCCGCCGGGTTCGGTGATCGCAAGCGCGGCGATCTTTTCACCGCGCAGCACCGCGGGCACGACCTCGCGGCGCACATCGTCGCTCGCATGCAGCACCACGGGCGGCAGGCCGATGTTGTGCGAGAACAGGCTCGCGAGCACGCCGCCGCTCTGGCCGTGGCGCGCGAGCGCGACCCACGCGGGCAGCTTCAGCGCATAGGAGGCGGGCGTGCCGCCGAGTGCTTCCGGGTAGCCCAGGCCCAGCAGGCCCAGCTCGGCCGCGCGGGCGTACAGCGCGCGCGGGAATTCGCCGGCCTCGTCCCAGGCCAGCACGTTCGGTGCGATCTCGGTCTGGGCGAAGCGGCGCACCGTGTCGGCGAGCGCCGCACGGTCGGCCTGCAGTTCAGCGTCCATGGCGCTCAGCCGCGCGGCGGGCGCTTGGCGATGCCCATGGTCTTGGCGAGGATGCCGAGCATCACCTCGTCGGCGCCGCCGCCGATGGAGCCCAGGCGGCCGTCGCGGTACAGGCGCGAGACACGGTTCTCCAGCGTGAAGCCCATGCCGCCCCAGAACTGCAGGCAGGTGTCGGCCACTTGGCGCGTGAGGCGGCCGGTCTTGAGCTTGGCCATCGACGCGAGCTCGAGCACGTCCTCGCCCTTCACGTGCAGGTCGCAGGCGCGGTAGGTGAGGGCGCGCAGCGCCTCCACCTCGGTCTTGAGCTCGGCCAGCTTGAACTGCACCCACTGCTGGTCGGCCAGCGTGGCGCCGAACATCTGGCGCTGCTGCGCCCATTCGATGGTCTGCGTGATGCAGTCGTCCATCGGCGCGAGCGAGCTGGCCGCGCACCACAGGCGCTCTTCCTGGAACTGCTGCATCTGGTAGACGAAGCCCTGGCCTTCCTCGCCGATGCGGTAGCGCTGCGGCACGCGCACGTTGTCGAAGTAGATGAGGCCGGTGTCGCTCGAGTCCATACCGATCTTGCGGATCTTCTTGGCCTTCTCGATGCCGGGCAGGTTCATCGGCACCATCACGAGCGACTTGTTGCGATGCACCGGGCCCTCGCTGGTGTTGACCAGCATGCACATCCAGTCGGCCTGCAGGCTGTTGGTGATCCACATCTTCTGGCCGGTGATGAGGTAGTCGTCGCCGTCCTTCTTCGCGTAGGTCTTCAGGCCCGCCACGTCGCTGCCCGCGCCGGGCTCGCTCACGCCGATGCAGCCGACCGTGTCGCCCGCGATGGCGGGCACCAGGAACTCGCGGCGCAACTCATCGCTGCCGAAGCGCGCGAGCGCGGGCGTGCACATGTCGGTCTGCACGCCGATGGCCATCGGCACGCCGCCGCAGCTGATGTGGCCCAGCCCCTCGGCGAAGGCCATCGCAAACGAGTAGTCGAGCCCGGCGCCGCCGAAGGCCTCGGGCTTGTTCAGGCCCAGCAGGCCGAGGTTGCCGAGCTTCTTGAAGACCTCGTGCGCGGGAAAGATCTCGGCCTCTTCCCATTCGTCGACGTGGGGGTTGATCTCCTCGTCGATGAACCGGCGCAGGGTGTTCTGCATCTCGAGGTGTTCATGGGTGTACTGCATCACTGGTCTCCGTTCGTTCGCTCGTTACTTGTCCTGGAACACGCGCGGTGTCTGCGCGAGGTGAAAGCCGTCGTAGGGCCGCACCGCGGGGCGCTGCTGCGCCTGCGCATCGGGCAGTTCCATCGGCCAGCCCATGCGCGCCTGCGGGCGCGCGCCGTCCACGCGCAGCACGGTGCCGCTGATGAAGGCGGCGGCCGGGCCCAGCAGGAAGGCGATGGCGGCGGAGGTCTCGGCCTCGTTGCCGAAGCGGCCCGCGGGCACCGTCTTGCGCATGGCGCGCAGCATGTCGCCGGCCTCGGGCGGGTAGTGGTCCATGCCGCTGGAGGCGATGTAGCCCGGCGCCACCGCGTTCACGCGCACGCCGCTCACGGCCCATTCGGCGGCGGCGGTCTCGGTGAAGCTCACCATGCCGGCGCGTGCGGCGCCGCTGTGGCCCATGTTCGGCATCGACCCCCAGATGTCGGCCACGATGTTGACGATGGCGCCGCCGTTCGCCTGCATGCTCTGCAGGTAGCACTCGCGCGCCACCAGGAAGCCGCCCGTGAGGTTGGTGTGGATCACCGCCTCCCAGCCCTTGGCCGAGATGGCGGACAGCGGCGTGATGTACTGACCGCCCGCGTTGTTGACCAGCCCGTCGATGCGCCCGTGCGCCGCGACGATGGCCTTCACGGCCTCGCGCACGGCGTCTTCCTGGCGGATGTCGAAGGCCTGCGTGCTGGCGTTGCCGCCGGCGGCCTCGATCTCGGCGCGCACCGCGTCGAGTTTCTCGGGCTTGCGCCCGACCAGCACCACGTGGGCGCCGAGCGAGGCCAGCTCGTGCGCGGTGCAGCGGCCGATGCCGGAGCCGCCGCCGGTGACGACGATGCATTGCCCGGCGAACAGGCCGGGCGCGAAGACGGAGCGATAGTGGGATGCGTTCATTCGACAGGTTCTCGAAAAAGGGGAGGGGCCTTCAGGCCTCGGCGATCTCGGCCACGATGTGGCGCGCGGCCACCTGCGTGCCCACGGCCACATGCAGCGCCGCGACGCGGCCCGCGCGCGGCGCGCAGTGCACGTGTTCCATCTTCATGGCTTCGAGCGTGACCAGTGGTTGGCCCGCCGCGACGGTGTCGCCCTCGGCGGCCAGCAGCGCGACCACGCGGCCGTTCATCGAGGCGCGCAGCAGGCCGTCACCGCCGCCCGCGCCGGCGCGCGGGACGGCCACGTGCGTGAGGTCGTCGAGGCGGTGGGCGAGGCCGTCGAAGTGGAGGTCCGTGCGTTCGCCGCGCCGCACCACCCATGCCTGCGCGGCCACGCCGTTGCAGGCAAAGCGCACCGGGCCGTCGTCCGGCAGCGCCAGCAGCGCGAGCGTGGCCGGCGCGGCGTCGTCCAGCACGACCTCGAAATGCGCCGCGCCGCGCGGCGTCACGCGCGCCGTGTGGACGGCACCGTCGAGCGCAAAGCGCAGGGCGTTGGGCAGCGTGTGCGCCAGCGGCGAAGGCCAGCCGCGCGCGCCGGTCTGCAGCAGCAGGGCCGCGAGCAGGGCGGCGCGCGTGTTGCTCGCGGTGTCGGCGGCCAGCAGCGCGTCGAGGTGGTCGCCGATGAAGGCGGTGGTCGCACCGCCGCCCGCGAACACCGGGTGCGCGAGCGCGCGCTGCAGCAGCGCCTGGTTGGTCGGCAGGCCGAGCGCTACCGTGTCGCGCAGGCCGGCCAGCAGCCGCTGCCGTGCTTCGTCGCGCGTGCGGCCCGATGCGATGAGCTTGGCGATCATCGAGTCGTAGAAGGGCGGCACTTCGGCGCCGTCGCGCAGCGCGTGTTCGGTGCGCAGCGCGGGCGACGGGCGCCACGCCGTGAGCGTGCCGCTTTGCGGCAGGAAGCCCTGCTGCGGGTCTTCGGCGCACAGGCGCACTTCGATCGCATGGCCGGTGATGCGCACGTCGTCCTGCGTGAGCGGCAGCGGCTCGCTGGCGGCCACGCGCAGCTGCAGCTCGACGAGGTCCAGCCCCGTCACCGCTTCAGTCACGGGGTGCTCCACCTGCAGCCGCGTGTTCATCTCCATGAACCAGTACTGGCCTTGCGCGTCGAGCAGAAACTCGAGCGTGCCCGCGCCTTCGTAGGCGATGGCCTTCGCGGCGGCCACGGCGGTGGCGCCCATGCGCGCGCGCAGCGCGGCATCGACGGCCGGCGAGGGCGCTTCCTCGATCACCTTCTGGTGGCGCCGCTGCACCGAGCAGTCGCGCTCGCCGAGGTGGATCGCGTGGCCGTGCCGGTCGGCAAACACCTGGATCTCGATGTGGCGCGGCGCGACGATGGCGCGCTCCAGGATCACGGTGGCGTCGCCGAAGGCATGCAGCGCCTCGGACTGCGCGCTCTGCAGCTGCTCGGCGAAGGCGCCGGCCGAGGCCACGAGCCGCATGCCACGCCCGCCGCCGCCGGCCGTGGCCTTGATCATCACGGGCCAGCCGATGCGTTCGGCCTCGGCGGCCAGCGTTGCGGAGCTTTGATCGTCGCCCTGGTAGCCGGGAATGCACGGCACGCCGGCCGCCTGCATGAGCCGCTTGGCGCCGGCCTTGTCGCCCATCGCGACGATGGCCTCGGGCGATGGCCCGATGAAGACCAGCCCTGCGTCGCGGCAGGCCTGCGCGAAGGCCGCGTTCTCGGCCAGGAAGCCGTAGCCCGGATGCACCGCGTCGGCGCCGCTGGCGCGGGCCGCGGCAACGATCGCGTCAATGTTCAGGTAGCTCTGCGCGGGCAGCGGCTCGCCGATGCACACGGCCTCGTCGGCCTGGCGCACGTGCTCGGCGTCTGCGTCGGCGCGGGAGTACACGGCGACCGTGCGGTAGCCCATGGCGCGCGCGGTGCGCATCACGCGCACGGCGATCTCGCCGCGGTTGGCGATCAGGATCTTCTTGAATGCGCTCATGGCCGTGCCACCGAAAACTGCATGGGTTGCGGGGCGCGTGCCTCGGCGTCGCGGCAGATCGACAGCGCCTCGGCCAGCACGGCGCGCGTGTCGCGCGGGTCGATCACGCCGTCGTCGAGCAGCAATGCGCTGGTGGTGAAGACGCTCATCTGGCGGTCGAAGCGCTCGACGATCTGGCGCTGCATCGCGTCGATCTTGTCGCGGTCGACGGCACCCTTGCGGGCCATGCCGGCCTCCATCACGATGGCCATGGTCTGCGCGGCCTGCTCGCCGCCCATCACGGCGGTGCGTGCGTTGGGCCAGCTGAAGCAGAAGCGCGGCGCAAAGCCGCGCCCGCACATGCCGTAGTTGCCCGCGCCGTACGAAGCGCCGCAATGCAGCGTGATCTGCGGCACGTTGGCGCTGGTCACGGCCTGGATCATCTTGGCGCCGTGCTTGATGATGCCGGCCTCCTCGTGCGCGCGGCCGACCATGTAGCCCGTGATGTTCTGCAGGTAGACGATCGGCGTGCGCGACTGGCAGCAGGCCTGGATGAAGTGCGTGGCCTTGGTGGCGCCGTCGGAATCGATGGGGCCGTTGTTGGTGATGATGCCCACCGCGTGGCCTTCGAGCCGGATGTGGCCGCAGACCGTGGCGCTGCCGTAGTGCTCGCTGAAGGCCAGGAACTCCGAGCCGTCGGCGATGCGCGCGATGACCTCGCGCATGTCCACCGGCCGGCGGCCGTCGGCGGGCATGAGGCCCATCAGCTCCTCGGCGTCGTGGCGCGGCGGCGCGAAGGCGCGCGGTGCCTCGTCGCGCGCCCAGTCGATGCCGCCGAGGATGGCGCGCGCGATGCGCAGCGCGTCACGGTCGTCCTCGGCCAGGTAGTCGCCCAGGCCCGAGATGTGGGTGTGCATGACGGCGCCGCCCAGTTCTTCCTCGGTGGCGATCTCGCCGGTGGCGGCCTTCAGCAGCGGCGGGCCGGCCAGGAAGGCCCGCGTGCGGTCGCGCACCATCACGATGTAGTCCGACAGGCCCGTCTGGTAGGCGCCGCCCGCGGTCGACGAACCGTGCGTCACGGTCACCACCGGCAGGCCCGCGGCCGAGAGCCGTGCGAGGTTGCGGAAGATGTTGCCGCCGCGCACGAAGTCCTGCACGCGGTACTGCATGAGGTTGGCGCCCGCGCTTTCCACCAGCTGGATGAAGGGCAGCTTGTTCTCCAGCGCGATCTCGTGCAGGCGCAGCTGCTTGTCCAGCCCCATGGGCTGCAGCGCGCCGGCGTCGATGCCGGAGTCGGAGGCGCTGATCATGCAGCGCACGCCCGCCACGCGCCCGATGCCGGCGATCAGGCCGCCGCCGGGCACGCTTTTCGAAAGGTCGGGGTTGTCCTGACCCAGGCCCGCCAGCGTGGCCAGCGGCAGGAAGGGCGCGCCGGTGTCCAGCAGCAGCGCGAGGCGTTCGCGCGGCAGCAGCTGGCCGCGCTTGGCGAAGCGCTCGGCCGAGGCGCTGGAGGCGGCCACGGCGCGGGCTTCATGGGACCGGACCTGCTCCAGCAGCGAGAGCATGCTGGCGCGGTTGGCCTGGTAGCTGTCTCCGGCGGTGTGCAGCCGGGATTCGAGGAAGGGCATGGGGGTCTGTGCGGTGCGCGCGTGTCGTTTCGCACAGACTTTAGGAGGCGGGCCCCCGGCCCGCTTGCGCCAACTAGCTGGGGCGCACGCGCCGTTGTGCGGCGGGGGCGGCGTCCAGGCTGCTGCCCGTGACCACCCAGTAGATGAAGATCAGCACCGCGCCGGCCGTGCCGAACACCGTGAGGCCCATGTAGCTGCCGCCCAGCGAGAGCGCGTCGACCGGGGCGGCCGCCGTGCAGATCATGCTGGCCGCGCTCATGCCCACGTAGTGCATGGTGCACACCGCCACGCCCATCACGGCGGCGGCGGCCACCTGGTGGCTCAGCTTGCGCAGGTTGAAGGCCAGCCACAGCGCCGCGGCGGCGGCCGTGATGGCGATGACCACCGACAGCGCGACCATGCTGAAGTCGAAGCTCATCGTGGCCCGCATGTTCATCGCGAACATGCCCATGTAGTGCATCACGCACACGCCCAGGCCCGCCAGCAGGCTGCCCGCCAGCCAGCCCGAGCGGCTGAACTTGGCGCGCCCGCCCGCCAGGTACAGCGCAATGCCCGAGATCAGGATGGCCGCCACCAGCGACACGATGGTCAGCGGCATGTTGTAGGCGATGCCGAAGGGCAGCCGGTAAGCCAGCATGCCGATGAAGTGCATCGACCAGATGCCGATGCCCCCCAGCGCCACCGCGGCGCAGGCCACGATGGCCAGGTTGGGTTTGCCGTCGGCACCGACCATGCGCCCGGCGCAGATCAGGGCCACCAGCGAGCCGAAGAAGGAAATGACGAACGAAAGCGCGACCAGCCCCAGGGAGTATTCGGGCGATAGCACTTGGCCTACGACGAGTGGAGTCATGCGATGTCCCTTCGGAAAGAGCGCTTCGCAGACCCCGACTGCCCTATGCGATCGGAACGCTGCGACGCGTCCCGACCAGTTTGTAATATGTGTTTATAAAAGTAAACAGAAACTTGTACTAATTGTTACCCTGAATGACAGGCCGAATTCGATAGATCGAATTGTTCCTGTCGGCCGCCACGTAGACCGTGCCGTCGCGGCCCACGGCCACGCCCGTCACCACGTAGGGCGGGGGCAGGCCGGGCCCGGCGGCCAGGCCGATGGGCAGGTTCTCGGCGACGGTGCGGCGGGTGCCGGTGGCCGGGTCGATCTCGACCAGCCGGCGTGCCGCGCTCTCGGCCACGATGAAACTGCCCCACGGCGTCTGGGCCAGGCCCTCGGGCAGCGCCAGCCCGTCGGCCACGGTGCGCAGCGGCGCGCTGGCGTCCAGCGGAATGCGCAGCAGCTTGCCGGCGGCCTCGGTCACGTAGAGCGCGCCGTCCTGGCCGACCACCAGTTGCACCGGGCCGTTCAGTCCGCTAGCCAGCACTGACTTCTCCGCAAACTTCGGCCCGCTGGCGCGGGTGATGCTGCCGGTGGCGAGCTCGGCGTAGATCACGCTGCCGTCGGGCATCGGCAGCGCGTCGAACGGCGCTTTCAGGCCGTGGATCGTTTCGACCGTCTTCAGGGTCTGTCGGTCGACCAGTTGCACCGAGCCCGTGAACCACGAGGTCAGCGCGAAGAGCTTGGGCGACAGCCCGACCGCGAAGGGGTAGTCGAGCTCGGGGTCGCGCTGCATGCGGAACACGTCGCGCACCTCGCCGGTGCGCACGTCGACCTGCCGGAAGCCGAAGACGTCGGCCACCCACAGGTCGTTGCCGTCGATCTTCAGGCCCGCGGGCACCGCCACCTTGCCGCTGGTGAGCGTGCGCAGCGCGCCGGTGGCGGGGTTGAAGGCCTGCACCTCGTTGTTGGCCATGTTCGAGACGTAGATCGTCCCGTCGGGCGCGATGGCGAGGTTGTCGAGCGACGGGCGCAGTTGCTTGGCCACGGTCTTCTTGCCGCTCGCAAGATCGACCTTCACCAACTCGCCGCTGCGCGCATCGACCACCCAGAGGTTGCCCTTGCCGTCGAGGTTGGCGGCGGCGGGGATCTTGAAGCCGTCGGCGATCACGGTCAGGTTGCCGTTCGCCGGGTCGATCTTCACGACCTGGCCCTTGAACCACAGCGGGCCGTAGAGCAGGCCGTCGGGCCCGACCTCGAAGCCGTTGAAGCCGCCCATGTCCTTCTTGATGAGCCGGGGCGGCTGCTTGCCCTCGCGGTCGATCTCCCACAGCGCATCGCCCAGGAACACCTGCGAGGCGTAGAGCTTGCCGTTCTTGCGATCGAAATCGAGCGAGTTCAGGCCGGGCAGGTCCTTGGCGAGCACGCGCAGCGGCGCGCTGTCGTTCTCGCGGTAGCGCAGCATGCCCATGAGGTAGTTGGTCCAGGCCAGCTCGCCCTTCGGGCCGACCGCGATGTCGTCGGCCTGGCCTTCGGGCGCATCGATCAGCACCTTGGCGGCGCCGGTCTGGCGGTCGACCTCCCACAGCGTGTTGCCGAGCACGGAGCCCGCGAGCAGCCGGCCCTTCGCATCGATGGCCAGGCCGTGCACGCCCGCGAAGGACGACGGGGCCACGAGCACCTCGGGCGCCGCCCACGCGGCGGGGCGCTTGGGCGGTGGCGACAGCGAGCTGCAGGCGGCGAGCAGGGCGAGGGCGGCGGTCAGCGCGGCAGCGCGGATCGAGCGACGGGGCATGGCGATCTCCTCTGGGTTGGCGTTGTGACAGATGCGGCAGTGCGCCGCAGTCTAGGAGCCGGAAGAGGCCGCGCAGTCGCTCGCGGGACAAGAAGCGGACTTTCGTCCGCTGCGGATAACCCGCAGCTTCAGGTGCGCAGCAGCTGCGTCACCGTGTGGATCAGCAGCCCCACCAGCCCGCCCACCAGCGTGCCGTTGATGCGGATGAACTGCAGGTCGCGCCCGATGTGGCGCTCGAGCTCGTCGGTCATCTCGTGCGCGTTCCACTCGCCCACGCGCTCCTCGATGTAGCGGCGGATGTCCTCGCGGTAGCGCTCGATGGCCGCCGGCGCGGCGGCCTCGAGCTGCTCGTTGATCCAGGCGCGGATCGCCGCGTCGTTCTGCAGCCGCTGGCCCAGCGCGCCGGCCATGGTGGCGATGCGCTGGCGGATGGTCGAGTCGGGGCGCCCGAGGTCGTCGTGCAGCCAGCCCAGCAGCTCGCCCCACAGGCCGTGCAGGTAGTCGCCCAGCGCGGGGTGCGCAATGAGCTCGGCGCGGATCTGCTCGCCGCGCTGCTGGAACTCGGGGTCGAGCTTCAGGCGCACCACGAAGTCGTCCACGAAATGGTCGAAGCGCCGGCGCATCGGGTGGTCGGGCTCGGCCGCCAGCTCGGCCAGCGTGCGCGCGATGGCGGCCACGATCTTGCGCGTGGCGAGCTTGGCCGCCACCTGGTCCAGGCCCACGTAGCGCAGCGTCTTGATCTCGCGCGCGATGGCCTCGGTGATGTGCGCCTGCACCTCGTCGCCGTCGAGCAGCTCGGCCACCTGCTGCAGCACGTCGTCGAGCAGCGCCTGGTGGCGCCCGCCGGCCGTGAGCGCGTCCAGCGCCTGGCCGGTGAGGCGCGAGAGGTCGATCTTGGCCAGGCCGGTCGCGGCGGCGCGGCCCATGAAGTCGCGCACCCGTTCGTCGTCGAAGGCGGTCAGGCCGTAGCGCGTGGCGGCCACGCCCCATTCGCCGAGCCGCTCGCCGCTGGCGGGCCGGGCCAGCCACTCGGCGATGCGCCCTGCCGCGTCGAACTGGCGCAGCTTGGCCAGCACCTGGGCGGTGCTCAGGAAGTTGTCGCAGATGAAGCCCGCGAGCTTGGCGCCGATGCGGTCCTTGTTGCTCGGGATGATCGCCGTGTGCGGGATCGGCAGGCCCAGCGGGTGGCGGAACAGCGCCACCACCGCGAACCAGTCGGCAATGGCGCCGACCATCGCGGCCTCGGCAAAGGCCGCCACGTAGCCCCAGGCCGGGTGCTGGCCGTGCAGCGCGCTGGCCAGCGCATACAGCGCCGCCGCCGCGCACAGCAGGCCGAGCGCGACGCGTTTCATGCGTTGCAGTGCGCCGCTGCCGTGGTCTTCAGCCAATGGTGTGCGAGGTCGCGAGGCGCTCCATGAACAGCTCGCAGCGCGCGAGCTGCTCAAGACTCACGAACTCGTCGGGCTGGTGCGCCTGCTCGATGCTGCCGGGGCCGCACACCACGGTGGGGATGCCGGCGTTCTTGAACAGGCCCGCTTCGGTGCCGAAGGCCACCAGCGTGGTGCGGTCTTCGCTGGCCAGGCGCTGCGCGAGCAGCGTGACCGGATCGCCGGCCGCGCCCAGGAAGCTCGGAATCTCGCAGATCGTTTCGAACTTGAAGCCGGCGTCGGGCGCCACCTTCTTCATGGCGGGCTCGATGCTCGCGGCGTACGCCAGCACGTCGGACTGCATGCGCTTGGCGTCGGCCGTGGGCAGGTCGCGGAATTCGTAGCGGAACTCGGCGTCGCGCGGCACCACGTTGTCGGCGATGCCGCCGTGGAACTGGCCCACGCTGGCGGTGCTGAAGGGCACGTCGAAGCCGTCGTAGCGCGGCTCGCTGCGCTCGAAATCTTCGGCCATGTCGCGCACCTTGCCGATCACGCGCGCGGCCATCTCGATGGCGTTGACCGACTTCGGCGTGAGCGACGAATGCGCCTCCTTGCCGCGCACGCAGCACTTGTAGCGGTACACGCCCTTGTGGGCGATGGCCGGCACCATGCTGGTGGGCTCGCCCACGATGCAGGCCAGCGGCTTGATGCCGGCGTCGCGCATGTCGGCGATGAGTTCGCGCACGCCGAAGCAGCCGATCTCTTCTTCATACGTGAAGGCGAAGTGCACGGCGAAGGGCGCGTCGCCCTCGAGGAAGCGCTGGGCATTGGCCAGCGCGATCGCGATGTAGCTCTTCATGTCGGCCGAGCCGCGCCCGTACAGGCGCTCGTTCTGCACCACGGCCGACAGCGGGTCCACGCTCCAGGCCTGGCCGTCCCAGGGCACCGTGTCGGTGTGGCCCGAGAGGATCACGCCGGCCGGCTTGCCCTCGCCCAGCGTGGCGAACAGGTTCGCCTTGGTGCGCTCGGCGTTGTAGGTGATGCGGCTCTTCACGCCGAGGGCCGCGAGGTGCGCCTGGGCGAAGTCGATCAGCTCGAGGTTGCTGTTTGCGCTCACTGTGTTCATGCGAACCAAGGTTTGCGCCATCAAGAGGCTCTGGGGAGAAAGCGTGTGCTGCATGCAACAGATTGTCCGGGAAGTTGAACGCCCGCGCAGATGGGTATCGGCGTTGTCACGCGCAGCGGGTAGCCTGCCTCCTCTTTTTTCTTTGTTTGGATGGAGAAGACAACATGCGCATGTCCCTGCAGATCACCCTGACCGCCGCGGCCGCCCTGAGCCTGGCCGCCTGTGGCACCACCGGCCCGGCGGCGAACAAGCTGCTCACGCTGGACGGCAACCCGCCGCTGGTCATCGCCCACCGCGGCGCCTCGGGCTACCTGCCGGAACAGACGCTGGAGTCGTACGCGCGCGCCATCGAGCTGGGCGCCGACGTCATCGAGATGGACCTGGTCTCCACCAAGGACGGCGTGCTCATCGCCCGCCACGACCCCAACCTGGCGATCAGCACCGACGTGGCCAAGCACGCCCGCTTCGCCTCGCGCAAGAAGACCATCCAGGTCGACGGCGAAACCCAGACCGGCTGGTTCAGCAACGACTTCACGCTGGCCGAGATCAAGACCCTGGGCGGCATCTCGACCGACGCGGAGCGCCCGCAGGAATTCAACGGCAAGTTCAAGGTCGTGACCTTCCAGGAGATCATCGATTTCGCCAAGGCCAAGACGAAGGAAACCGGCCGCACCATCGCGATCTACCCGGAAACCAAGAACCCGACCTACTTCCGCGACCTGGGCATGCCCATGGAAGACAAGGTCATCGCCGCCATCAACGCCGCCGGCTGGAACAGCAAGACCGCGCCCATCTACGTGCAGTCGTTCGAGCCCGGCAGCCTCAAGTACATGAAGAGCAAGGGCCTGAACACCCGGCTCATCCAACTGATCGACGGCGACGGCATCGACATGAAGACCGGCGCCATGACCTACGCCGTGCCGGTCGACCGCCCCTACGAGTGGACCAAGGCCGGCGACAAGCGCAACTTCGACGTCATGGTCACGCCCGCCGGGCTGGCCGAGATCAAGACCTACGCCGACGGCATCGGCCCCTGGAAGCGCTACATCGTGAGCGTCAAGGGCACCGTGGGCGCCGACGGCAAGGTGGTGGACGTCAACAAGGACGGCAAGATCAACGACGCCGACGCCACCTCGATGGCCCCCACCACGCTGATCGCCGACGCCCACAAGGCGGGCCTGTTCGTGCACCCCTTCACGTTCCGTAACGAGTCGCGCCGGCTCGCGTCCGACTACAACAAGGACGGCAAGAACGAATACGCGGTCTATTACAAGCTCGGCGTCGATGGCGTGTTCACCGACTTCACCGACACCGCGCTGGCCGCGCGCGCCGAGTACCTCAAGAGCATCGGCCGCTGAGGGTTTGCCCGGCACGGTCTTTGCGGCGCTGGGCGCAAAGCCTAGACTGTGTCTTATGAAACTCATCGACTCGCTCGTCACGCAGGCGGCCGGCATCGCGGCCGTCCGGCGTGACCTTCATGCCCACCCTGAACTCTGTTTCGAAGAAGTCCGCACCGCCGATGTGGTGGCAGGCAAGCTCACCGAATGGGGCATTCCCATCCACCGCGGCCTGGGCACCACCGGCGTGGTCGGCATCGTCAAGAACGGCACCAGCACCCGCGCCGTCGGCCTGCGCGCCGACATGGACGCACTGCCCGTCACCGAGCTCAACACCTTCGCCCACGCCAGCCAGCACCACGGCAAGATGCACGCCTGCGGCCACGACGGCCACACGGCGATGCTGCTCGCGGCGGCGCAACACCTGGCGAAAAACCGCAACTTCGACGGCACCGTCTACCTGATCTTCCAGCCGGCCGAAGAGGGCGGCGGCGGCGCGCGCGAGATGATCAAGGAAGGGCTCTTCGAGCAGTTCCCCATGGACGCCGTCTTCGGCATGCACAACTGGCCCGGCATGAAGGCCGGCCAGTTCGCCGTGAGCCCCGGCCCGGTGATGGCCTCGGGCAACAAGTTCCATGTGAACGTGGTCGGCAAGGGCGGCCACGCCGCGCTGCCGCAGACCGGCATCGACCCGGTGCCGATCGCCTGCGAGATCGTGCAGGCCTTCCAGACCATCCTCACGCGCAAGATGAAGCCGACCGACTCGGCGGTGATCTCGGTCACCACCATCCACGCCGGCGAGACCAACAACGTGATCCCCGACAACTGCGAGCTGTCGGGCACCGTGCGCACCTTCTCGCTCGAGGTGCTCGACATGATCGAGGCCAAGATGAAGCAGATCAGCGAGCACATCTGCGCCGCGCACGACGCCACCTGCGAGTTCCGCTTCGAGCGCTACTACCCGCCGACCATCAACACCGAGGCCGAGGCCGACTTCGCGCGCCGCGTGATGGGCGGGATCGTCGGCCCCGAGAACGTGCTCAAGCAGGAGGCCGCCATGACCTCGGAAGACTTCGCCTTCATGCTGCAGGCCAAGCCCGGCGCCTACGCCTTCATCGGCAACGGCGACGGCTCGCACCGCGATGTGCACCACGGCGAAGGCCCGTGCACGCTGCATAACGCCAGCTACGACTTCAACGACGACCTCATTCCGCTGGGCGCCACCTGCTGGGTGCAGATCGCCGAGCAGTTCCTGAAGCCCGGCACCGGCGGCGCAGCGGCATGATCGGCATCGGCGAGGCCTTTTCGCCGCGCTACGCCCAGGCGCGCCAGAAGTTCCTGCAGGGCTGCGTCAGCGCCGGCCTCACGGTCGAGCCGCATGCGCACCCGCTCAAGGGCCGTGACGGCGAAGAGCTGTCGATGGACGTGGCGCTCGACGGCGATGCCAACGCCGAGCGGCTGCTGGTCGTCACCAGCGCCTGCCACGGCGTCGAAGGCCACTGCGGCAGCGGCGTGCAGGTGTTCGCGCTGCACGACGCCGAATGGCGCGAGAAGGCCAAGGCGCAGGGCGTGGCCGTGCTGTACGTGCATGCGCTGAACCCGCACGGCTTTTCGTACGGCCGCCGCGTGACGCACGAGAACGTCGACCTGAACCGCAACTTCCTCGACTTCTCGAAGCCCGTGCCGGTGAACGAGCCTTACGCCAAGCTGCATCCGCTGCTGCTGCCCGACACCTGGCCGCCGACGCCGGACAACCAGGCCGCGATCGAGAAGTGGATCGAGAAGCACGGCGCTACGGCCTACCAGGCGGCAGTGACGAGTGGCCAGTACCAGTTCGACGACGGCCTGTTCTTCGGCGGCAAGGCGCCCACCTGGAGCAACAAGACCATCCGCAGCGTGCTGCGCCGCCATGCAGGCCATGCGAAGCGCCTGGCCTGGATCGACCTGCACACGGGCCTCGGCCCCAACGGCCTGGGCGAGCGCATCTTTGCCTGCCGCGACGACAAAGTCGCCTATGCCCGCGCCAACGCCTGGTGGGGCACGCCGGCGGCGCCCGTCACCTCGATCTACGACGGTTCCTCGACCTCGGCGCTGCTGCGCGGCCTGATGTGGGACGCCGTGTACGAAGAGTGCCCGCAGGCCGAGTACACCGGCATCGCGCTCGAATACGGCACGCTGCCGATGCTCGAGGTAACCGGCGCCCTGCGCGCCGACCACTGGCTGCACAAGCACCCGGACGCGCCCGCCGACCTGGCCGACGGCATCCGCGCGCGCATGGTGGAGGCGTTCTATACGGACAGCGACGCCTGGCGTGGCCAGATCGTGAGCCAGGCGCGGCAGGCGATGTTCCAGGCGGTGGACGGCCTCTCCACCTGACCGCTTCCCAGCGCTGCATCCCGTGCCCAGGACACTGGGTGCTTCCCGCAGCGAAATTAAGGGGGAGGCCGCAGGCCGGAGGACATTCGCGGAGGGAAGTACCCGGTGGCCTGGGCACGCGCCCTGAACAAGAGCGCGAAAACAGGGCCTACGTCCGCACCCGCCCATCCCCCGTCAGCATCGACAGCTCGACAAACTTCGAAGCCACATGGCTCTTCGAAGAGAACGACACCTCGAAGCCGCCGAACTGCTGCCGCTCGATGCTTTCCAGCCCCGCGATCAGTCCGTCGCGCGTGCCCTTGCCGCCCGGTGCGCGGCGCAGGCCCTCGGTCAGCACCTTGGCGGCCAGGTAGCCTTCCATGCTCGAGAAATTGGCGCTCGCGCCGCCGCCCGCCTTGCGCACCGCCTCGGTGAACTCGCGGGCCAGCGCATTCGCCTGGTTGTAGGGCGAGGGCACCACCTGCGTGACCATCACGCCCGCCGCCTCCTTGCCCAGCTCGTCCGCCAGCGCCTGCGTGCCCACGAACGAGAGGTTGAAGAACACGCCGCCGTAGCCCGCTTTGCGCATCTCGCGGATGAACGCCGCGCAGGCCTTGTAGGCACCGACCTGGACCACCGCCGCCGGCTGGCTCGCCATGATCGTCTTCACGGCGGCGGCCACGTCGGCCGAGTTGCGCTCCACCGTGGCCAGCGCCACGGGCTTGAGTTCCTGCTGGGCCAGCGCCAGCGTCACGCCGTCCAGGCCGGCCTTGCCGTAGGCGTCATTCTGGTAGAAGACCGCGATCTTCTTCATGCCCAGGTGGGTGAGCTGTTTCACCATCAATGCCGTCTCGTCGTTGTACGAAGCGCGCAGATGGAACACGTTGCGGTGAAAAGGCTCGCGCAGCGACATCGCGCCCGTGAACGGCGCGATGAACGGCACCTTGTCCTTCACCGCCAGCGGCAGCGCGGCCAGGCTGGTCGGCGTGCCGATGTAGCCGAACAGCGCGAACACGTCCTCGCCGATCAGCTTCTGCGTGTTGGCCGCGCAGCGGTCGGGCTCGTAGCCGTCGTCCAGGTTCTTGATGACCACGTCGCGCTGGCCCGGCTGGGCGTTGTACTGGTCCAGGAACAGCTTGGCGCCCTGGTGGAACTGGATGCCCAGCTGCGCCGCCGGCCCCGTGAATGGCGCCGACTGGCCCAGCACCAGCGGCGTGTCGCCCTGCGCCCGGGCGATGCCGAAGCCGCCCAGCGTGGCGGCGGCCGCCGTGGCGATCGAAAAATGCCTGCGATTCAATTGCATCGTCATGGTGAAATCCTCCCTCTGCCCTGTGTGTTGATACTCAAATTAGACTTGTCCGATGGCCCACGCAACGGATTCCCTCCTCGACACGCCCGACGCCTCCGCACCCTCCACGGTGCTGGGCGCCTGCCCGCACGATTGCCCCGACACCTGTGCGCTCGTCACCACCGTCAAGGACGGCGTGGCGGTGAAGCTGCAAGGCAACCCCGCCCACTCGCACACTGGCGGCGTGCTGTGCACCAAGGTGTCCCGGTACATCGAACGCAATGACCATGCCGAGCGGCTCGTGCAGCCCCTGAAACGCGTCGGTCCCAAGGGCAGCGGCCGCTTCGAGCCCGTCTCGTGGGAGACGGCATTGGACGACATCGCCGCGCATCTTCGGGGATTGCAGTCGGAACCGGAAGCAATTCTCCCCTACAGCTATGCGGGCACCATGGGCCTGGTGCAGGGCGAGTCGATGGACCGGCGCTTCTTCCACAAGCTGGGCGCCTCGCTGCTGGACCGCACCATCTGCTCGATGGCGGGCGGCGAAGCCATGGTCTACACGCTGGGCGCCAAGGTCGGCATGCGCATCGAGTTCTTTGCCGAGGCCAAGCTGATCCTCATCTGGGGCAGCAACTCCATCGCCAGCAACCTGCACTTCTGGCGCCACGCCCAGGCCGCCAAGCGCGCCGGCGCACGGCTGGTATGCATCGACCCGCGCAAGACCGAAACCGCCGACAAGTGCGACGAGCACATCGCGCTGCTGCCCGGCACCGACGCCGCGCTGGCCTTGGCGCTCATGCACGAACTCATCGTGCACGACTGGCTCGACCACGACTACATCGCCAACCACACGCTGGGCTGGGAGCAGCTGCGCGAGCGCGCGCTGCAATGGCCGCCGTCGCGCGCGGCCGAGGTCTGCGGCATTCCCGAGGCGCAGATCGTGGCGCTGGCCCAGGCCTACGGCACGACCAAGCCCGCCGCGATCCGCTTGAACTACGGCATGCAGCGCGTGCGCGGCGGCGGCAACGCGGCGCGCGCCATCGCGTGCCTGCCGGCGCTGGTCGGCGCCTGGCGCGACCGCGCGGGCGGCCTGCTGCTCAGCAGCTCGGGCCACTACCCGGTCGACCGCGCCGCGCTGCAGCGCTCCGACCTGCTGGCCGGGCGCAAGCCGCGCACGATCAACATGAGCACCATCGGCGATGCGCTGCTCGACACCACCAAGCCCGTGAAGGCCCTCGTGGTCTACAACAGCAACCCGGTGGCGGTGGCGCCCGAGTCGGCCAAGGTGGTGGCGGGCTTCGCGCGCGAAGACCTGTTCACCGTGGTCCTCGAGCAGTTCCGCACCGACACCGCCGACTACGCCGATTACCTGCTGCCCGCCACCACGCAGCTCGAGCACTGGGACATCCACTGCAGCTACGGCCACACCGACGTGCTGCTGAACCGCCCGGCCGTGGCGCCGCGCGGCGAGGCCCGCAGCAACGCCTGGGTGTTCCGCGAACTGGCGCGCCGCCTGGGCTTCGACGAGCCCTGCTTTTCGGAGAGCGACGAGTCGCTGTGCCGCACCGCCTTCGCCGAGAAGGCGATCGACTTCGACCAGCTGCGCGCCCAAGGCTTCACCAGCCTGAAGCTGGCCGAGGCGCCGTTCGCCGAAGGCACGTTCCCCACGCCCTCGGGCCGCTGCGAATTCTTCAGCGAGCGCCTGCAGGCCATGGGCATGGACGGCCTGCCCGACCACGTGCCCAACTGGGAGCCGGCCGGCAGCTCGACCGAGTTCCCGCTGGCCATGATCTCGCCGCCGGCGCGCAACTTCCTCAATTCGACCTTCGTCAACGTGACCAGCCTGCGCGCCATCGAGGTCGAGCCGCTGCTCGAGATCCACGCTGACGACGCCGCCGCGCGCGGCATCGAGGACGGCGCCACGGTGCGCGTGTTCAACCAGCGCGGTGAGCACCGCTGCCGCGCCGAGGTGTCGCGCCGCGCGCGCCAGGGCGTGGTGCACGGCATGGGCATCTGGTGGCGCAAGCTGGGCATGGATGGCACCAACGTCAACGAGCTGACCAGCCAGCGCCTGACCGACATCGGCCGCGGTCCGACCTTCTACGACTGCCTGGTGCAGGTCGAAAAGGCGTGATGCGACGGCTGCGCGCGCCCGCGCTGGCATTGGCCGGCGCGCTTTTCCTGACGGGCTGCGCCGACCTCGGCTACTACTGGCAATCGGCCAACGGCCACCTCGACATCCTGCGCGCGGCCAAGCCCGTGCCCGAATGGCTGGCCGACCCGGCCGTGGGCGCGCCGCTCAAGGCCAAGCTTGAGCTCGCGCAGCGCATCCGCCGTTTCGCGTCGAGCGAACTCGGCCTGCCCGACAACGCCAGCTACACCTCGTACGCCGACCTGCACCGCGCCGCCGCCGTGTGGAACGTGGTGGCCGCGCCGCCGTACTCGCTCACGCTCAAGAGCTGGTGCTTCCCGGTCGCGGGCTGCGTGGGGTATCGCGGTTACTACGACGAGGCCGCCGCGAAAACCGAGGCCGAGGCGCAGAAGACGAACGGCCTCGAAGTGGCCGTGTACCCCGTGCCGGCCTACTCCACGCTGGGCTGGATGAACTGGGCCGGCGGCGATCCGCTGCTGTCCACCTTCATCGGCTACCCCGAGGGCGAGCTGGCGCGCATCGTGTTCCACGAGCTGGCGCACCAGGTGCTCTATGTGCCGGGCGACACGGTGTTCAACGAGTCGTACGCCACGGCCGTCGAGCGCATCGGCGGCGCGATGTGGCTGCAGCGCGAAGCCGGTGAGGCGGCGCGCGCCGAATACGCGCAGTTCAATGCACAGCGACAGGACTTCCGTGCGCTCGCGCTCAACACGCGCCGCGCGCTCACGCAGGTGTACGAATCGCCCGAAGCCAAGGCGAAAGACTGGACAAAGGTCGAAGCGCAGAAGCAGGCCGCCATGGCCGACTTTCGCGAGCGCTACACCGCGCTGAAGGCGGCGTGGACCGGTCCGCGCCAGAACGCCTACGACGGCTGGGTGGCGCGCGCCAACAACGCGGCCTTCGGTGCGCAGGGCGCCTACGACGACCTGGTGCCGGGCTTCGAAGCGCTGTTCGAACGCGAGGGCCGCGACTGGCCGCGCTTCTACACTGCGGTGCGGCGCATTGCCGCGCTGTCCACGACGGAGGAGCGCCGCAGCGCCCTGCAGGCCGCCACGGGTATCCTGCACACCCATGCGCGCCACGGCCGCACACACGACAACAACGGAGACGACGGTGCCTGACATCCAAATCGAACGCAACCACACGCTGGGCATTGCCGGCGCCCGCGAAGTCGCGCGCCAATGGGTGCATCAGGTCGAGCAGGACTACGGTCTGGAATGCACCTACACCGAGGGCACCGACTGCGACCGGGCCCAGTTCAGCCGTGCGGGCATCGACGGCACGGTGGAGGTCACGGCCGACACCTTCCGGCTCGAGGCGACACTGGGTTTCCTGTTCAGCAGCTTCAGCGACCAGATCGAGCAGAAGATCTCGCGCAACCTCGACGCGCTGCTCGACGCGCCGCAGGGCGGCACCCGCTTCGCCTGAGGCGGAGACTCTTCTTCAGGCGATGGTGTAGCCGCCATCGACCGGCAGCGCCACGCCGCTGACCATCGCCGCGCCGTCGGACAGCAGGAACAAGATCGGCGCGACCACTTCCTCGACCTGCGCGAAACGTCCCAACGGAATGTTCTTGAGCGCTGCCGCGCTCTTGGCCGGATCGGACCACGCCTGCTCGGCCATCGGCGTGAGCGTGACGGTCGGGTTCACGCTGTTCACGCGGATACCGTGCGGCCCGAATTCGAGGCACAGCGCACGCGTGATGGCGTCCATCGCCGCCTTCGAGGCGCTGTAGCAAAGGTGGGCGTCGAGCGCGACCAGCGAGGCCTGGCTCGACACGTTGACGATGCTGCCGCGCATGCCGGCCGCGATCATGGCCCGGCCGCAGCGCGCGGCCACGAGCGCCGCGGCGCGTGCGTTGACGGCCATCACGGCGTCGAAGCTCCTGGCCTGCAGGTCGATGGCGCGCTCGATGCGTGTGGTGCCGGCGCAGTTCACTACGAGGTCGAACGCGGGCAGCGGGGCGAGCGCCTTTTCCAGTGCGGCGACGTCGGCCACGTCGAGTGCCAAGGGCGAGCAGCCGGACTCGGCCTGTAATGCTTCCAGCGCGTCGGCGTTGCGACCTACGGCTGTGACTTGTGCGCCTGAGTGGGCGAGCTGCGCTGCGACTGCGCGGCCGATGCCGCTGCTGGCGCCGGTCACGAGGGCGCGCTTGCCTGAAAAGTCGAAGGTAGGTGTCATGGTGTTCTGCTCATCAAAGGTTGTGGTTCAGGGCGCGTGCACAGGCCACCGGGTACTTCCCTCCGCGAATGTCCCCCGGCCTGCGGCCTCCTCCTTGATTTCGCTGCGGGAAGCACCCAGTGTCCTGCGCACGGGAAGCGGCGCTGGTGTGCAGCCGATCAACGACCGCACTGCCCACGCTCACGTCGATGCGGTGCCTTGCGCAGCGAAATCAAGGAGGAGGGCGAAGCCCGGGGGACATTCGCGGAGCAAGGTACCGCGTCGGCGGGAGCGTCGCCCTGAACAGCGCATGCGTCATCCCAACCGATGCATCGCATCACGCAGCGCCGGGTACAGCGAGGTGTAGATCTCGAAGCGCTCCCGGTAGACCGCCTGCGCCGCAGGCTCGGGCCGCGCGCGTTCCACCAGCGTGACCCATCCACGCTCGGCGGTGGCCGCGTCGACCAGCCTGGCCCCGAGCGCCGCCAGCATCGCCGCGCCGAGGGCGGCCTCGACCTCTTCCTCGATCGTGAACACGCGGTAGCCCGTGACGTCCGCCACGATCTGCATCCACAGGTCGGAATGCGCGGCGCCGCCGACCACGATCAGGCGGTCGTCCAGCGGCTGGCCGCTGCGCCGGCCGGCCTCGATGTTGTGCTGCAGCGCGAAGCTCACGCCTTCGAGCACGGCGCGGTACAGGTGGGCGCGGCTGTGCGCGAGCGAGAGGCCGAGGAAGGCGCCCTTGGCCTGCGCGTCCCAGATCGGGCTGCGCTCGCCCATCAGGTAGGGCAGGAAGACCAGGCCGTCGGCGCCGGGCGGCACGTCGACCGCGCGGCGTTCGATGAGGGCGTGCGCGTCTTCGCCGGTGCGCGCAGCCTCGGCTACTTCTGCCTGGCAGAAGGCCTCGCGGAACCAGGTGACGGCCGCGCCGGCCGTGATCGCGCCGCCGAACACGTAGCTGCGGTCCGCGCCGCGGTAGACGTGCGGCATCGTGATGAGCTGGTGGCGCGCGTCCACCGTCGGGCTCACGAAGCCCCAGCACATGCTGGTGCCGATCATCGCGACATGGTCGCCGCTGCCGGTGACGCCCGCACAGAAGGTGGCCACCGCCGCATCGACGCCGCCGGCCATCAGCGGCATGCCTTCGCGCAGGCCCAGCTGCGTGGCCCACTCGGCGCTCAGGTGGCCCACGACCTCGCTCGATTCGACGAGCCGCGGCGGCATCATGCGCGCCGGAATGCCGAGCATGTCGAGCGCCTGCGCCGACCAGCGCCGCCGCGCCGCGTCGTACACGCCGCCGATGTTGCCGGCCGAGCTGTGGTCGACCGCGAGCTGGCCGGTCAGCCGCCAGTTGATGTAGCTGTTGGGCGGCAGGAAGTGGTGCGTCTTTGCCCACACCTCGGGGCGGTGCTCGCGCAGCCACAGCATCTTGGTGAAGCCGTAGTAGCTGTCGACGCCGTTGCCCGTGATGGCCTGCAGCCGCGCCACGTCGACCGTGGCGTTCACCGCGTCGACCTCGGCGGTGGCGCGGCGGTCCATCCAGATGAGGCAGGGGTGCAGCGGGCGCATGGCCTCGTCGACCGGGATGCCCGCGCCGCCGTAGAGGCTGCTCACGCACAGCGCAGCGATGTCGGTGGCCGCGATGCCGCCTTGCGCCACGCAGGCGCGCACGCTCTCGCACACGGCGTCGAACCAGACCTCGCAGTCCTGCTGCGCCCACAGCGGCTTCGGCGTCTCGGGCTGGTAGGCCACGCTCGCCTGCGCGAGCACCTTGCCGTCGATGCCGACCAGCAGGCACTTGGTGCTTTGCGTGCCGATGTCGACGCCGATGACGTACGTCATGCCGCGCTGCCCGACGCCTGCGGTGCAGGCTTGAGCAGCACCTTGATCGAGTCGAGCGAGTTGGCCAGCGCGAAGGCGTGCTCCCATTCGGTCAGCGGAAAGTCGTGCGTCACGATGCCCTTCGAGGTGACGAGCCCGCGCGCCAGCAGGTCGATGGCGACCGGGTAGCAATACGGGCCCAGGTGCGCGCCGCGCACGTCGAGCTCCTTGCGGTCGCCGATGATCGACCAGTCGGCGCTGGTCTCCGAACCGAACACGCTGAACTCGACGAAGCGGCCGAGCTTGCGGATCATGTCCAGGCCCTGCGTCACGCCGATGGGCGCGCCGGTGGTCTCGATGTACACGTCGCAGCCGTAGCCTTCGGTGAGGCCCTTGACGATGGCGTCGGCGTTCTCGGTCTTCGGGTTGATGACGACGTCGGCGCCGTACTGCTTCGCAAGCGCGAGGCGCTCGGGCACGAGGTCGATCACGATGAGCTTCTTCGGTGTCTTGAGCGCTGCCACCTGCGTCATCATCAGGCCGAGCGGGCCGGCGCCCGCGATCACCACCACGTCGTCGAGCTGGAGCTCGCCGCGGTTCACGGTGTGGATCGCGCAGGCCAGTGGTTCGATGATGGCCGCGTCTTCCAGCGAGATGCCGTCGGGGATCTTGTGCACGCGCGAGGTCGGCGGCAGGCGCATGTAGTCGGCCATGCCGCCGTCGGCCACGATGCGCTGGAAGCCGAAGATGTTGTGGACCTCGCACATCCAGTACTTGCCCGAGGTGCAGAAGCGGCACTTGCCGCAGGGCACGATCTGCTCGGCGATCACGCGGTCGCCTTTCTCCACGCCGAAGTGCTCGGCCGCGCCTTCGCCCAGCGCCTCGACGTAGCCGAAGAACTCGTGGCCGGGAATGACTGGCGCCTTGACCCACGAGGGCTGGCCGTCGCCACCCCAGAACATCTTCGCGCCCGAGTGGCACTTGCAGTCGGACGCGCAGATGCCGCAGGCCGCGATGGAAATGAGCAGTTCGTTCGGGCCGATGGTCGGCATCGCGACGTTTTCGAGGCGGTAGTCCTTGGGGCCGTGGCAGACGACGGCCTGCATGGCGGCGAGTTCGCCGATGGCGCCCGAGGCGCCGGGCTGGAGCTTTTGATACGACATGGATTCCTTGAGTCGAGGGAGGTACGAAGAAGCGGGGAAGAGATCAGCGGCGGGCCTCGCGGCTGATGAAGATGGCGAGCAAGACGATGCCGCCCTTGATGATCAGTTGCAGATACGGCGACACGCCGATCATGTTGAGACCGTTGTTCAGCACCGCCAGCAGCAGCGCGCCGACCAGCGTGCCCACGATGGCGCCGCGGCCGCCCGCGATGGACGTTCCGCCCATCACCACCGCCGCGATGGCGTCGAGCTCGAAGCCCACGCCCACGCCGGGCTGGCCGCTGGTGACGCGCGCGGCCTGCACGATGCCCGCGATGGCGGCCGTGAGGCCGCTGAGCACATACACCAGCAGCTTGTAGCGCGACACGCGCACGCCCGACAGCCGCGTGGCTTCCTCGTTGCCGCCGATGGCGTACACGTAGCGGCCGAAGGGCGCCATGTTGAGCAGCACGTAGGCCACGAGGTAGGTGGCCAGCATGATGAGGATCGGCACCTTGAGGCCCGCGAGCGTGCCGCTGCCGAGGAAGGCGAACGACTCGGGCAGGCCGTCGATCGGGTAGCCGCCGGTGTAGATCAAGGCGATGCCGCGCGCGATGCCCATGGTGGCCAGCGTCACGATGATCGGCGGCATGCGCAGGTAGGCCACGCAGTAGCCGTTGAACAGGCCGATCACCGCGCCCACGCCGAGCCCGAGCGGCACGGCGAGCACGGGCGGCAGGCCGAAGTGCACCATCAGCCCCGAGGCCAGCGTGCCCGACAGCGCCACCACCGCGCCCACCGAGAGGTCGATGCCGCCCGTGAGGATCGCGGCCGTCATGCCCACCGCGATGATCGCGTTGATGGACGACTGCAGCGCGATGTTCTGCAGGTTGCTCACCGAGAGGAAGTTGTCGGTCGCCACGATCATGAAGACCGAAATGGCGACCAGGCCGACCAGCGGCAGGAAAGCCGTGGAGCGGCGCAGCTGCGTGAAGAACCCGCCCGCGGGTGCCGGCGGCGTGGGATGGGTGGCGGTGGCAGTCATGGGGGGCTCCCGGAGGAAGAGGGAAGGGAGGGAGAAGAAGACGTCGCGTGGCGCATGATTTCGCCCGCGTTGATCGCGTCGCCCGTGAGCGTGGCCACGATGGCGCCGCCCGAGAACACGGCGACGCGGTCGCACAGGCCGACGATCTCGGGCAGCTCGCTGGAGATCATCAGGATCGACTTGCCCTGGCGCGTGAGTTCGCGCATCAGCTGGTAGATCTCGGCCTTGGCGCCCACGTCGATGCCGCGCGTGGGCTCGTCGAAGATCAGCACCTCGCAGTCATGGCCGAGCCAGCGTGCGATCACCACCTTCTGCTGGTTGCCGCCCGACAGCGTGGCCACGCGGGTGTCGATGCCGGGCGCCTTCACGCCCACGCGGCGCGAGAGTTCATCGGCCGCGCGCTTCTCCGATGCCGTGTCGACCACGCCCGCGCGGCGGTGCCGACCGAGGTTGTTCAGCGAGATGTTGAAGCGGATCGTGAAGTCGGTGATCAGTCCTTCGACCTTGCGGCTTTCGGGCAGCAGGCCGATGCCGTTCGCGAGCGCCTGCGTCGGGTCGGCCAGGCGCACGCGCTGGCCGTTGCGCAGCACCGTCTTGCGGTGCGCGCGGTCGGCGCCCATCATGCCCAGCGCGAGTTCGGTGCGTCCCGAGCCCACCAGCCCCGCGAAGCCCAGGATCTCGCCCGCGTGCAGGTCGAAGCGGTTGACCGGGCCGTCCTTCACGAGCTGGATCTCGGGCACCTCGAGCACCTTGCGGCTGTTCGGTGCGGGCTGCGGCTTGGGCGGAAAGCTCTGTTCGATGCGCCGGCCCACCATCATCTCGACCAGCGCGTCCACGGTCGTGGCGGCCACGTCGGCATGCCCGGCGTTGGCGCCGTCGCGCAGCACGCTGATGCGGTCGCACACCTCGAAGATTTCATCGAGGTGGTGCGAGATGAAGATCATCGCCACGCCCTTGGCGCGCAGCGCGCGCATCACCTTGAACAGGTGCTCGGCCTCGTTGGGCGTGAGCGTGGCGGTGGGTTCATCGAGCACCAGCAGCCGCGCCTTCAGCGACAGCGCCTTGCCGATCTCGACGAACTGCTGCTGCGCCACCGAGAGCTGGCAGATCGGCACGCCGAGGTCGATCTGCACGCCCAGTTCGTCGAACACCGCGCGGGCTTCGCGCTGCATCGCGGCCTGGTCCATGAGGCCGAAGCGGTTCGAGAGGTAGCGGCCCAGGAAGATGTTCTCCACCGCGTTCAGGTACGGCACCAGGCTGAACTCCTGGAAGATGATGCCGATGCCGGCCGCGATGGCGTCGCCGTAGCCGGCGAAGTGGCACTCGGTGCCGTCGATGACGATGCGGCCCTCGTCGGCCCGGTGGATGCCGCCGAGGATCTTCATCAGCGTCGACTTGCCCGCGCCGTTCTCGCCGAGCAGCGCGTGCACCTCGCCGTGGCGCACCGAGAGGTCGATGTTCGACAGGGCCTTCACGCCCGGAAAGCGCTTGGACACGCCCTCCAGCCGCAGCATCTCCCGGGGTGGTTCGTACGTGACGGTCACGGGCGGCGCGTCCGGCAACTTACCAGCTGAAGGTCTTGGCGCCTTCGGCGTCGATGAGCTTCACGTCGACCGGCACGGCCGCGGGCACGTTGGCGCCCCACTTCTTGGCCAGCGCGATGCCGATGGCCAGGCGGATCTGGTCGCGCGGGTACTGCGCGGTGGTGGCGATGAACTTCGAGCCCGCCTTCTGCATCGCCTTGATGGCCTCGGGTGCGCCGTCCACGCTGGTGAGCTTCACGTCCTTGCCGCTGGCCTCGATGGCGGCGAGCGCGCCCATCGAGCCGCCGTCGTTCACGCTGAACACGCCCTTGAGGTTCTTGTTGGCCTGCAGGATGTTCTCGGTCACGGTGAGCGCGGTGGCGCGCTCCTGCTTGCCGTTCTGCGTGCTCACGACCTTGATGCCGGGGTGCTTGGCCAGCGCCTCGCGGCAGCCCTTCACGCGCTCCAGGATCGGCACGACCGGGATGCCGTCGAGGATGGCCACGTCGCCCTTCTCGCCGATGTTCTTCGCCAGGTACTCGCAGGCCAGGCGGCCGGCGTCGAGGTTCTTGGAGCCCACGAACGAATCGACCGGGCCCTGCGCGTTGGCATCGACCGCCACCACGATCACGCCGGCCTTCTTGGCCGAGCGCACCGCCGACTGCACGCCGGCCGAGTCGGTCGGGTTCAGCAGCAGGATGTCGATCTTCTTCTGGATCATGTCTTCCACGTCGCCGATCTGCTTGGCCACGTCGTGGCGCGCATCGGTGGTGACCACGGTGGCGCCGATGCTGGCGGCGGCTTCTTCCAGGGCCTGCTTCATCGTCACGAAGTAGGGGTTGTTCAGTTCCTGGAAGGTCATGCCGATGCGCAGCGGCTGCTTGGGCGCCTGTGCCAGTGCGGCGGTGGTGCCGCAGGCGAGGGCGGCGACGAGGGCGGTGGCTTTGAGAAGGCTCTTCATGGGGTTGTCTCCTTGAGGTTGGTTGTGTGACGGTCTGCAAAAAACGCGGGCAAAGGGGCGCCCTGCGCGGCGCGAAGTGCGCCGCGCCAGGAACGACGCGGGGAACACGGGGCGGCGCGCTACGGCGGGCTGTTGGCGGCGCGCGAAGCAGCGAGCTGCATGCGATGGAAATGGCGGAACTTGGTCGGCGGCATGCGCTTGTGCAGCAGGAACTGCCGGTTGAAGTTCGACACGTTGTTGAAGCCCACGTCCATGCAGACGTCGAGCACGGGCTTGTCGCTGTTGGCGAGCAGTTCGCAGGCGCGGCCGATGCGCAGCCGGTTCACGTAGCGCACGAACGACTGGCCCGTGTGCTTGCGAAACGACCGCGAGAACGCGCTCGGGCTCTGGCCCACCAGCTCGGCCAGCATCGGCTCGCGCAGTTCGTCGCCCAGGTTGGCGGCGATGTGGGCCAGCACGTTGTTGATCGCGTGCGACATGAAGGCCTTGGGGTCGGGCGTGAACGCGGGGCTGGCCAGCCGCTGGCGGTCGTCGCTGGCCACCAGCAGCTCGAACAGCGACAGCAGCAGCACCACGCGGCGCAGCCCGCGCGCCTCGAGCAGCGCTTCCATGATCGGCTTGGCCGCAGCGGCGGTGGCGGCCGAGAAGAGCAGGCCGGAGGCCGACTCGGCCAGCAGCGGCTCGATGCGGCGGAACTCGGGGAAGGTGGCCGCCATGTTGCGCACCAGCGCGGCCGGGAACTGGATCACGATGCCGCGGCGCTCGACGCTCTGTCCGGCGGGCACGTCGCTGATCCAGTTGTGCGGCAGGTCGGGGCCCATGAACACGAGGTTGCCCGGCTCGAAGTGGCCGACGTGGTCGCCCACGAAGTACACGCCCTGGGTCTCGACGATCAGCTGGATCTCGTACTCGGGGTGGAAGTGCCAGCGCACCGTGCGATACGGATAGCCGTGCGCCCAGGCGGTGAACGATTCGTCACCTTGGACTTCGACGATTTCCAGATCGGGTTGCATGGCCGGCAGTCTTTCCTCTGTGGTGGTGGCCCCGGGTGGGGGTGAGGCGGACTGTACGAATCGCTCCGGATGCCAACAACCAGCGTTGGGGTGCGCAACTGATACTTTTTTGAGTCGTGGTCCTGCCCGGTCGTGAGGGGCGCGACGACGCGCTGCGCTGCAGCAAACCCCTTTCTCCTCGGGGCGTGGCGCGTGCGGGAGTGCAATTGCTGCAGTGCAAAAGAGGCGCGTCGTGCCGTGTCAAGATTTCATAGGTGTTTTCCCGGCCCGACGCGGTATCCGGAGCGGCACGGCACACTCGCAAGCCATGACGCAAAGCTCTCTTTCCCCTCCGGCCGCGGGCCCGCTGGCCGGCCTCAAGGTCGTCGAACTCGGGCAACTGATCGCCGGCCCCTTCGCGGCGCGCACGCTGGCCGACTTCGGCGCCGACGTGGTCAAGATCGAGCCGCCCGGCGCAGGCGATCCGCTGCGCACCTGGCGGCTGCTGAAGGACGGCACTTCCGTCTGGTGGCAGGTGCAGTCGCGCAACAAGCGCTCGCTGGCGCTGGACCTGCGCCAGCCCGAGGCGCAGGCCATCGTGCGCCAGCTCGCGGCCGAGGCCGACGTGCTGGTCGAGAACTTCCGCCCCGGCGCGATGGAAGGCTGGGGCCTGGGGCCCGACGAGTTGCTGGCCGCCAACCCCGCGCTCGTGATGCTGCGCATCAGCGGCTACGGCCAGACCGGCCCCTACCGCGACCGCCCCGGCTTCGGCGTGGTGGCCGAGGCCATGGGCGGGCTGCGCCACCTCACGGGCGAGCCGGGCCGCGTGCCGGTGCGCGTGGGCGTGTCGATCGGCGACACGCTGGCCTCACTGCATGGCGTGATCGGCGTGCTGATGGCCATGCAGCATCGCCACGCCACCGTGAGCGCCGAATTTCCCAAAGGCCGGGGCCAGGTGGTCGACGTCGCGCTGTACGAGGCGGTCTTCAACTGCATGGAAAGCCTGCTGCCCGAGTACGCCGAATTCGGCGCGGTGCGCGAGGCCGCCGGCAGCGCGCTGCCGGGCATTGCGCCCACCAACGCCTACCGCTGCGCGGACGGCGGCTACGCCATCGTCGCGGGCAACGGCGACAGCATCTTCAAGCGGCTCATGGCCTGCATCGGCCGGCCGGACCTCGCAGCCGACCCGGCGCTGGCCGGCAACACGGGGCGCGTGGCGCAGGTCGGGATGCTCGATGCCGCCATCGGCGACTGGGCCGCGCAGCGCACGGTGACCGAGGTGCTGGCCGCGCTCGATGCGGCGCACGTGCCGGCCGGGCGCATCTACACCATCGCCGACATCGCGGCCGACCCGCACTACGCCGCGCGCGGCATGCTGCAGGAGGTGAAGATGCCCGACGGCAGCGCGCTCGCGGTGCCCGGCTTCGTGCCCAAGCTGTCGCTCACGCCGGCCGGCCACCGGCGCAATGCGCCGGCGCTGGGGGCGGATACGCAGGCGGTGCTGGAGGAGATCGGGCTGAGTGCCGAGCAGATCACCGCGCTGCAGGAACGCGGGATCGTCGGCTGATCGGTCAGCCTCGGAGGGACTCGATCAGGTCGATGTACTTCTGCTTGGCTTCGTCGGCCGTGGCGCCCTTCTGGGCGGTCCACGCGTCCCACTTGGCGCGCGCGACGATGTCGCTGAAGCTGGGCTTCTTGGCGGTGTTGTCGCCTTCGGTCGCCTGCTTGAACAGGGCGTAGATCTTCAGCAGCGTCGGGTTGTCGGGGCGCTCGGCCAGCAGCTTGGAGTTGGCCTGGGCGGCTTCGAATTGGGCGTTGAGGTCGGACATGGCGGTCGGGAAGAAGGTCAGAAACCGCGCATCTTAAATGGATTGGTACCAAGTGGTACCAATCGTGAGCTTGCAGGCCCTTCAGTCCGTCAGCCCCGCCCGCGCCAGCTCCACATCCAACCGCTCCCGCGCATCCGCCGGCGTCAGCGCCGCCGCCTTCTCGTACAAGCCGTTCGCCTCGCCGAGGCGCGACTCGCCGTGCAGCATCAGCAGCGCACGCGCGTACTCCATCATCCCGGCCGCCGACTGCGGGTGCAGCGCCAGCCCGCGCTCGAACAGTTCGATCGAGGTTTCGGCGCGCACGCCGTAAGTCATGCGCCCGACCAGCGCGCCGACCTTGTCGATCACCTCGGCGTGGAAGGCGGCCAGCGCGAGGTGCGCGTCGCCGTGCTCGGGCTGCAGCTCGATCACGTGCTCCAGCGCGCCCTTGAGCTTGGTGCCCAGGCCCTGCGCCAGGGCGCGCGCCACGCTGATGCC
Source organism: Variovorax sp. KBS0712 (assembly GCF_006323185.2). NCBI lineage: Bacteria > Pseudomonadati > Pseudomonadota > Betaproteobacteria > Burkholderiales > Comamonadaceae > Variovorax > Variovorax sp. KBS0712. The sequence goes on from NZ_VCCD02000004.1 coordinate 524,386, forward strand.
CTGGCTGTAACGGCCCAGCGCGTAGGCCTGCCAGTACAGCGCCTGGCAGTTGTCGGGTTCGGCCGCGACCTGCGCGCCGGCGCGTTCGATCACCTGGCGGAACATGGCGAGCCGCACGGCCTCGCGCGGCTCCAGGTAGTTGGCGTAGATGGCGGTCGCCTGGTTGGCGAGCGCCAGGCCGTCGGGGCCGTGGCGCAAGCCGAGGGCGGCGGCGCGTTCGAACTCGCCGCTGTGGTACAGCGCCCAGCCTTCGGCCAGCGGCGCGTCAGGCGCGGGCGGCGGCAGCGCGTGGCCGGCGTGCAGGCGCTGCCAGTGGGCGAGCAGGCTGCGCGCGTCGTAGCGGGGCACGTCGGGGTAGGGAAGGGGCGTCCAGGGTTCGGTGCCGGCGGTGGCCGTGGCCGCGGCAGGGCCGGCGGACAGCAGCGAGAGCGGTTTGAAATCGGAGTGGGGCATGGATGTTCTAGGCCGCCATATCGACCGTCGGTGGCACGGGGCTGGGGTTGCTGTTGGCGGCGCTTTCGCCGTTGTAGGCATTGCTCAGCGCCAGCAGGTGGCGGCGCTGGTCGCGTGCGAGGTAGGGCGCGAGCAGGTGCAGCGTGTGGTGGCCGCCGCGCATCAGCGCGCCCTGCGCGTGCGCGGGCTCCAGCGCCTGGCGCGGGTTGCGCACGTACTCGTAGCTGAGCCAGTAGGTCAGCACGACGACCATGCTCTGGGCCAGCGTGTCGACCTCGTGCGCGTCGATGTCCAGGTGGCCGGCGCGGCTCAGGCCGGCGATCAGCTGGCGGATGGCGCGCGCCTTGTTCTTGAGCACGAGCTGGAACTGGGTCTCCAGGTGCCGGTTCTTGCTCAGCAGGTCGTTGAGGTCGCGGTACAGGAAGCGGTAGCGCCAGATCAGCTCGAAGAGGCTGTGCATGAAGAACCAGGCGTCCTCCACGTCGTGCACGCCTTCGCTGGCGTGCAGCAGCTCGTTGAGCTCTGCTTCGTAGCCTTCGTAGAGCTTGTTGATCAGCTCTTCCTTGGCGGGGTAGTGGTAGTAGAGATTGCCGGGGCTGATGTTCAGCTCGCCGGCCACCAGCGTGGTCGACACGTTCGGTTCCCCGAAGCGGTTGAACAAATCCAATGCGGCTTCGAGGATGCGTTGCGCAGTGCGGCGTGGCGCCTTCTTTGCCATGTCGGTGCCCCCGTGGTTTCTCTTGGTCTTGGGGGCACTCTAGCGCATGTGCGCTGCACCATGAACGGTGCGGGACATGTTTTGCGGCGCTGAATTTTTGTGCAGTGCCGCAATTACAGAACGATGTCAGCCGGCCTTGGTGCGGCGCAGGGTCTTCTTGGCGGCGGGGGCCGGCGCGGCCTTGCGCGCGGCGGACTTGCGGGGCGCCGTGGCGGCGGTCTTGGCGTCGCGCTGCTTGAGCTGGGCTTCGAGCGCCTCGACGCGCGCCTGCAGCGCGGCCACGTCGGCGGCCGAGGGCACGCCGAGTTTTTCGAGCGCGCGCGCCACGCGGTCTTCGAAGATGTTCTCGAGCTTGCCCCACTGGCCGGCGGCCTTGGTGCCGAACTCGCTGGCGAAGCCGGCCATGCGCTGCTGGGCCTGGGCCAGGGTTTCTTCGGCGGCCTGCTGGGTCTTCTTCTGCATGCCGGCGCCGTCCTTGACCAGCGCCTCGAAGGCCTTGCTGCCTTCCTGCTGCATCTTGGCGAAGGCGCCGAGGCCGGCCAGCCAGATCTGCTGGGCCGAGTCCTTGATGCGGTCGGTCTTGTCGTTGCTGTCGTCGTCTCGGGAGGTGGCCATGCGGTGTGTTCCTTGGGATGCAATCACACGACTCTAGCCGCCCGGGCGCGCCGTGGTTAGGGCGCGCCGCCTATCCCCGCGCCCCGGATCAGGGCGTGCCGCCGGCGGCGCGGCTGGCGTCCAGGTGCGCCTTGGCGCGCTCGGCCAGTGCCATTTCGCCGGGCGTGCCGGGCACGAAGGCTTCCACCGGCAGCGGCCGGCCGTGTGAGTCGACGGAGACGAACACGATCAGGCATTCGGTGGTCTTTTCCATCACGCCGCCCTTCATGTCGCCGCTGCGCACCTCGACCGAGATGTTCATGCTGGTCTTGCCGGTGTAGGCCAGGCGGGCCTCGACCTCGACCAGGTCGCCGATCATGATCGGCCGGTGAAAGCGGATGCTGCCGATGAAGGCGGTGACGCAGTAGCGCTTGGCCCAGCTGGTGGCGCAGGCGTAGCCGGCTTCGTCGATCCACTTCATGACCGTGCCGCCGTGGACCTTGCCGCCGAAGTTGACGGTGCTGGGTTCGGCCAGGAATCGGAGGGTGATGGAAGACATGGGGCGCCTTTTTTCTGTGGGCTGTGGGTGGGGAGCCGCGATTATGCGAGCGCCCGGGCGTCCTTTGGCGCCCGCCCGCCGCTGTTCAGCTGCCGCTGAACAGCTGGGCCAGCGTGCGGCGCAGCCAGGCATTGCCCGGGTCGGCATGAAAGCGCTCGTGCCAGTGCTGCTTGACCGCGTAGGCCGGCAGCGTGAAGGGCGGCGCCAGCACCTTCACCGGCTCCTGCGTGGCCAGCACGTTGCCCAGGATGCGCGGCACCACCACGATCAGCTCGGTGTGGGCCACGATGCGCGCCACGCTCAAAAAGCTCGACAGCCGCACTACCACGTTGCGCTTGAGGCCCAGGCGCGCGATGGTGGTGTCGACGATGGCGTGCCCCGTGCCCGAGCTGGACACCACCGCGTGCGCCTCTTCCTCGAAGCGCTTGCGCGTGAGCTTGGCGCCGATGCGCGGGTGGTTCTGCGCCGCCAGGCAGACGAAGTTCTGCATGAACAGCACCTGCTGGTAGAAGCCCGCGTCCAGCTGCGGCATGAAGCCCACGGCCAGGTCGACGTCGCCGTCCTGCAGCCGGCGGCCGCTGTGGGTGGAGATGATCTCGGTCTCGATGTGCACGCCCGGCGCCGCATGGCGCAGGTGGTCGAGCAGGCCGGGCAGCAGCACCACCTCGCTGATGTCGGTCATGCAGATGCGAAAGCGCCGCTGCGCGCGCGCCGGCTCGAAGCTGCTGCGGTTGCCCTGGGCCTGCGCCAGTTGCGCCAGCGCCTCGCGCAGGTTCGGGTAGATGCGCTCGGCGTGGGGCGTGGGCTGCATGCCCTGCGCGGTGCGGGTAAACAGGCGGTCGTCGAAGTGCGCGCGCAGCTTGTTCAGCGCCGTGCTGGCCGCGGCCTGCGCCATGCCCAGGCGCTCGGCCGCCTTGGTGACGTTGCCGGTCTTGTAGACCTCGTCGAACACGGCGAGCCATTCGAGATCGAGCTTGGACATGGGGTGAGGCGGGAGGGAGCCCTGAAGGCGAAAGACACCATTATCGAAATTTCGAATTCCGTGTATTGGCACGCGGTCTTGAGGAAATAGTGGTGCGGGTCAACAATGCCGCCAACGGAGACACCGACCCCATGAACCCCGCTTCTTCCCATGCCGCCAGCGCACCGGCCAACGCCGCCGAGCGCCGCGACTACTACGCCCGCATCCGCCCGCTGAACCTCTCGCCGCTGTGGGAGTCGCTGCACGTGCTGGTGCCGCGCGAACCCAAGAGCCCGTGCGTGCCCGCGCTGTGGCGCTACGACGAGATCCGCCCGCTGCTCATGGAGTCGGCCGACCTCATCACCGCCGAAGAGGCCGTGCGCCGCGTGCTGGTGCTCGAGAACCCGGCGCTGCCCGGCAACGCGTCGATCACGCAGTCGATCTACGCCGGCCTGCAGCTCATCATGCCGGGCGAGGTGGCACCGTCGCACCGCCATGTGCAGTCGGCGCTGCGCTTCATCGTGGACGGCAAGGGTGCCTACACCACCGTGGGCGGCGAGCGCACGACGATGCACCCCGGCGACTTCATCATCACGCCTTCGTGGGCCTGGCACGACCACGGCAACGAAGGCATCGAAGGCGTGACCGAGCCGGTGGTGTGGCTCGACGGCCTCGACATTCCCATGCTGCGCTTCTTCGACGCCGGCTTCGCCGAGAACGACGACGCCAAGGTGCAGCACGTGGCGCGCCCCGAAGGCCACAGCCTGGCGCGCTTCGGCCACAACATGGTGCCGGTGCGGCACGACCACACCTCGGCCACCTCGCCGATCTTCAACTACCCCTACCTGCGCAGCCGCGAGGCGCTGGCCCAGTTGCAGAAGCAGGAGGCGCCCGACGCCTGGCTGGGCCACAAGCTGCGCTACATCAACCCGCTGACGGGCGGCTCGCCGATGCCGACCATCGCGACCCAGCTGCAGCTGCTGCCCCAGGGCTTCGCGGGCCAGGCGCACCGCGCCACCGACGGCACCGTCTACAGCGTGGTCGAAGGCCACGGCACGGCCGAGATCGCCGGCCAGCGCTTCGACTTCGGCCCGCGCGACACCTTCGTCGTGCCCTCGTGGGCGCCGCTGCGCCTGTCGTCGCCGAACGAAGACACGGTGCTCTTCAGTTTTTCCGACCGCCCCGTGCAGCAGGCCATGGGCATCCTGCGCGAAGCCTTTCTCGAAGACGCCTGAAAGCGCGGCGACCTTCTTTCCTTCTTTTTCTTGTTTGTCTGATGTGCCGTCCCACGCGGCAGGAGCTTCCATGTCCTTCGTCTTCACGCCCCCTTCCATCGTCGGCCTGCCCATCGTCGGCTCCGACCAGCAGTTCCCCGTGCGCCGCGTCTATTGCGTCGGCCGCAACTACGCGGCGCATGCGCGCGAGATGGGCTTCGACCCCGACCGCGAACCGCCGTTCTTCTTCTGCAAGCCGAATGACGACGCTTCGGTCGTGCCCGTGGCCGAAGGCGCCACCGGCGCCGTGCCGTACCCGCCGCTCACGAGCAACTACCACTACGAAGCCGAGCTGGTGGTCGCCATCGGCAAGGGCGGCAAGGACATCCCGGTCGACCAGGCCGCCAGCCACATCCACAGCTACGCCGTGGGCCTGGACATGACGCGCCGCGACCTGCAGATGAAGATGCGCGAAGCCGGTCGCCCGTGGGAGATCGGCAAGGCCTTCGACTTCTCGGCCCCCATCGCGCCGCTGCGCACGCTGGCCGACGTGGGCGAGATCAACGCCGGCGCTATCACGCTCGAGGTCGACGGCCAGGTGCGCCAGAACAGCGACATCACGCACCTGATCTGGTCGGTGAACGAAGTCATCGCCAACCTCTCGACGCTGTTCGTACTGCAGCCTGGCGACCTGATCTTCACGGGCACGCCCGAAGGCGTGGGCGCGGTGAAGCTGGGCCAGACGATCAAGGTCAGCATCGAGCGACTGCCGTCGCTCACGGTCCGCATCGACTGAGCGTCCCGGCCCGCGCATGACCCTCTCGAAGCAACCTCCTTCCGTGCTGCTCGTCGGCGGCGGCATCGGCGGCATGGCCGCCGCGCTCGCGCTCGCGCGCCTGGGCGTGGCCATCGACCTGCTCGAACAGAGCGCTGTCATCGGCGAGATCGGCGCCGGCCTGCAGCTCGGCCCCAACGCCTTCGCGGCGCTCGACGCGCTGGGCGTGGGCGAGGCCGTGCGCCGCAGCTCGGTGTTCACCGACCGGCTCGTGATGATGGACGCGGTCGACTGCAGCGAAGTGGCCTCGGTGCCCGTCGGCGAGGCCTTCCGCGCGCGTTTCGGCAATCCGTATGCCGTGAGCCACCGGGCCGACCTGCACGGCGCGATCCATGAGGCCGTGAAGCAGCATCCGCTGATCCGCTTCCACACTTCGGCGCAGGTCGAGGCGATCGACATCGGCGCGCACGGCGTCACGGCCGTCACGCGCGACGGCCGCCGTTTCCAGGCCGACGCCATCGTCGGCTGCGACGGCGTGAAGTCGGTGGTGCGCGCCAAGCTCATCGGCGACGCGCCGCGCGTGTCGGGCCATGTGGTCTACCGCGCCGTCGTGCCCGCGGCCGACATGCCTGCCGACCTGCAATGGAACGCGCCCGTGGTCTGGGCCGGCCCGAACTGCCACCTCGTGCACTACCCGCTGCGCCATGGCGAGCAGTACAACCTGGTCGTCACCTTCCACAGCCGTGAAGCAGAAGAGTGGGGCGTCACCGACGGCAGCAAGGACGAAGTGCTGTCGTACTTCGAAGGCGTGCACGCGCGCCCGCGCCAGCTGCTCGACCGCCCGACCTCGTGGCGCCGCTGGAGCACCGCCGACCGCGACCCCGTCGAGCGCTGGGGCGACGGCCCGGCCACGCTGCTGGGCGACGCGGCGCATCCCATGATGCAGTACCTCGCGCAGGGCGCCTGCATGGCGCTCGAAGACGCCGTGACGCTCGGCGAGGCCGTGAAGGCCTGCGACTTCGACATGACCGCCGCCTTCCAGCGCTACGAACAGGCCCGCATCGCACGCTGCGCGCGCGTCGTGCTGTCGGTGCGCGAGATGGGGCGGCTGTACCACGCCCAGGGCGTGGAGCGCCTCGTGCGCAACAGCCTGTGGACCGGGCGCACGCCCGAACGCTTCTACGATGCGGTCGAATGGCTGTACGCCTGGCGACCCGAGCACTGCCTGGGCGAGGCGCCCGCGCCGCGCTGATCCGCGTTTCTCTCTTCATCATCTACCAACGAGGCCGAAGGCCCAGGAGACAACCCATGAACTTTCCGCGCGCATTGCTGACGACCGCCGCCCTGGCCCTGACCGCCGCCTCCGGCGCCTGGGCGCAGGGCAGCGACTACCCGAGCAAGCCGGTGACGCTGATCACCCCGTTCGCGGCCGGCAGCGGCCCCGACGCGGTGCTGCGGCTCGTGTCCGACAAGCTCTCGCGGCTGTGGAACCAGCGCGTGGTTGTCGACAACCGGCCCGGCGGCGGCGGCTTCATCGCCATCGACCAGGCGCGCCGCGCCGCGCCCGACGGCTACACGCTGCTGCAGCTGGACAGCGAGCACATCGCCGCGCTGCCGCACCTGTACAAGTCGCGCAACTTCGTGACCTTGCAGCACTTCGACCCGGTCGCCTCGCTGTTCCGCACGCCCTTCTTCGTGGCCGTCGGCACCGAGTCGAAGTGGAAGACCATGGGCGACCTGATCGGCGCCGCCAAGGCCAACCCCGAGGGCGTGGTCTACGGCTCGTGGGGCGTCGGCAGCCCGGGCCACCTGGGCGCGCAGCAGCTCGAGGCGCTCACGGGCATCCGCATGCGGCACGCGCCGTACCGCGAGGTGTCGCAGCTGTATTCCAACGTGGGCACCGGCGAGGTGCCGTGGGCCTTCGCGAGCATCCCGTCGAGCCAGGGCATCTACAAGGCCGGCAAGCTGCGCTACATCGCCGTGGCCGCACCCAAGCGCATCCCGCAGATGCCCGACGTGCCCACCATGGCCGAGGCCGGCGGCCCGGCTTCGCTGGAGGTCAACTCCTTCGTGTCGCTGCTGGCACCGAAGGGCGTGTCGGCGGCCGTGAAGGCCAAGATCAACGCCGACGTGGCCAAGGTCATCGCCGACCCGGACATCCGCGCCCGCTTCGACACCTTCGCCTTCGAGCCGCTGGCCTGGTCGCCCGAGGAGATCGAGCGCAACGCCGAGGCCAAGTCGAAGGTGTACGGGGAGCTGGTGCGCCGGGGCAACATCAGCCTCGACTGACGAGGGTGCGCCTTGCCCAGGGCTCGGCGCGCCAGTTAAGCTGGCTCTCTTTGCATTTTTGTTTACCTTTTAACTGTCTTTTTCCATGCAAGCCACCAAGAGAGCCCTCCTGATCGCCTGCGGCCTGGCCGCCACCGCGGCGCTGCCGCTGTCCGCCAGCGCCGACACCCCCGCGTGGCCGACCAAGCCGATCCGCCTGCTGGTGGGTTTCCCGGGCGGCTCCACGCCCGACATCGCGGCGCGCACCATCGCCGAGCCGCTGTCCCGCGCGCTGGGCCAGCCGGTCGTGGTGGACAACAAGGCCGGCGCTTCGGGCAACATCGCGGCCGACCAGGTGGCCAAGGCCACCGACGACCACACGCTGGGCATCGTCATCAACGGCAACCTCACGTCGTCGAAGATGCTGTATCCCAAGCTGCCGTACGACCCGGCGAAGGACTTCACGTACCTGTCGCTCATCGCCACCGCGCCGCTGGTGCTCGTGGCGCAGAACAGCCTGCCCTCGGGCAGCGCCTTCTTCGACGCCGCGCGCCAGGCCGGCGACAAGTGGAACTACGGCTCGGTGGGCGTGGGCTCGGTCGGCCACCTGGGCATGGAACTGCTCAAGAGCCGCGTGAACGGCTTCAAGCCCGAGCACGTGCCCTACCAGGGCAACCCGCAGGTCGTCACCGGCATGCTGGGCGACCAGGTGCAGATGGGCCTGATCCCGCCGGGCGTGGCCATGCCGCAGATCCGCGCCGGCAAGCTCAAGGCCGTGGGCCTCACGGGCGGGCGCAGCGCGCTGGTGCCCGAGATCGCCCCGCTGGCCGAGGCCGGCGTGAAGGACTTCAATCTCGAGGTGTGGGTGGCGCTGCTCGGCCCGGCCAGCCTGTCGAAGCCCGCGCAGGCGCGCATCAGCCGCGAGATCGAGATCGTCATGAAAGACCCCGACGTGCGCCGCAAGCTCTTCGAGCAAGGCTGGCAGGCCGTGGGCACCTCGCCCGACGGCATGCGCACGCGCGTGAAGGAAGAGGCGGCGATCATGAGCAAGATCATTTCGACCCGCGGCATCAAGCTCCAGTGATGGCGACGACGCAGCAACCACACACCCTGACCGAACCGGCGCGCGCGCTGCCGGTGTTCGGCGACTTCGACGTGGTCGTGGTCGGCGGCGGCCCCGCCGGCATTGCCGCCGCCGTGAGCGCCGCGCGCCACGGCGCGCGCACGCTGCTGGTGGAGCGCTACGGTTTTCTCGGCGGCATGGGCACCGCGGGCGGCGTGACCAACTTCGCCGGCCTGTACGGCAAGCGCCGCGGCGAGATGACGCAGCTGGTGCGCGGCGTGGTCGACGACCTCATCGACCGCATCGCCGGCTTCAACGGCATGAACGCGCCGCAGAACGGCATGGGCGGGCGCATCTGCGTGCGCTCGTACGACACCTCGGCCTACAAGCTGGCCGCCGACCAGCTGCTCGAAGCGGCCGGCGTGCAGATGCTGTTCCACGCGTATGCCGCTGCGGTGCTGCACGACGGCAGTCGCATCGCCGCGCTGGTGGTCGAAACGAAATCGGGCCGCCAGGCGATCCGCGCCAACGCCTTCATCGACGCCAGCGGCGACGCCGACGTGGCGGCCTTCGCAGGCGTGCCCTTCGAAGTGGGCGACGGCCACGGCAGCGGGCTGTTCCCGACCACCATGTTCCGCATCGGCCAGGTCGACGCACCGGCCGCGCTGGAAGCGGTGGGCGAGTTCTCGGCCATCAACGGCTTCATGGCGCGCGCCGAGCAGCAGCATCCGGGCAAGTACAGCTTTCCGCGCGAAGGCGCGATCCTGCGGCCCAACAAGGACCCGCGCGAGTGGCGCGCCAACGTCACGCAGATCCGCAACGCCGAAGGCCGCGCGATGAACGGCGTCGATGCGCGCGAACTCAGCGACGGCGAGCTCGAAGGCCGGCGCCAGATCGCCGCGTACTTCAAGTTCCTGCAGGCCGAGGTGCCGGGCTTCGCGCCGTCGGCCATCGTGGAGATCGCGCCGCAGGTCGGCATCCGCGAGACGCGGCGCATCCAGGGCCTGTACGCGCTGGGCCGCGAGGACATCCTCGGCTCGGCCACCTTCGACGACACCATCGGCCTGAACGCCTGGCCGA
>NZ_VCCD02000005.1:0-428274 GCF_006323185.2 Variovorax sp. KBS0712
CGAGCACCGCAGGGGAGCCGCGCAGCGGCCGGCGCAGTGGGGGCGACCGCGCCGTGCCGCGCACCGGGCGCTCCCAAAGAGGCAGCGAACAAAGCGCTCATGCCACAACCCTCCGAAGGCTGCTCACGTCATCCACAGTCCCAAGGTAAGCCTCGATCACCCGCGAATCCGCCTGCACCTCACGCGGAGACCCCGTAGCCAGCACCTCGCCCTGATTCATGGCAAGCACGCGATCCGACACCTTGGAAACCAGCGACATGTCGTGCTCGACCATCAACACCGACACCCCCAGCTCATGCTGGATGTCCTGAATCCAGAACGCCATGTCCGCCGTCTCCTCGACATTGAGCCCCGAAGAAGGCTCGTCGAGCAGCAGCAGCTTGGGCTCGGTGCACAGCGCGCGCGCCAGCTCCACCACCTTGCGCACGCCGTAGGGCAGCCCCGCCACCATCGAGTCGCGGTAGTGCTGCAGGTCGAGCAGGTCGATCACCTGCTCCGCCTTCTCGCGCGCCGCGATCTCGGCGCGGCGCGTGGCCGGCGTGAAGAACACCTCGCTCCAGAACCCCGTCTGCCGGTGCGTGTGGCGCCCGATCAGCAGGTTGTGCAGCACCGTCGCATGCTCGAACAGCTCGATGTTCTGGAAGGTGCGCGCAATGCCCAGCGCGGCAATCGCGTGCGGCGCCTGCTGCGTGAGCGCGATCGCCCCGCCCGCCTCGCCATGCCAGGTGATCTCGCCCGTGGTTGGCGTGTAGATGCGGCTGATCAGGTTGAACACCGTCGTCTTGCCCGCGCCGTTCGGGCCGATCAGCGTGAACACCTCGCCGCGCCGCACATCGAAGCTCACCTTGTTGACCGCCAGCACGCCGCCGAAGCGCACGCTCAGGTCTTTCGCGGAAAGAAGGACGTCGTTGCTCATCTCAGCCGGTCCGATTTGGTGAACGACTTCTGCCGCTTGAACAGCCCCTTGCGGTAGAACGGGAAGAGTTGCAGCCAGGTGCGGATCTTGAGCCAGCGCCCGTACAGCCCCAGCGGCTCGAACAACACGAAGGCGATCAGCACCAGCCCGTACACCAGCCCCTGCAGGCCGGGCGCCTGGCCGACCACCGCCGGCAGCCAGTCCTTGCCCATCGAGATCAGCTGCGGCATCGCGATGAGAAAAATCGCACCGAGGAACGCGCCGTGCACCGAGCCCAGCCCGCCGATCACCACCATCAGCAGCAGGTCGATCGACTGCAGGATGTTGAACTGGTCCGGCGAGATGAAGCTCAGCTTGTGCGCATACAGCGCACCGCCCAAGCCAGCGAGCGCCGCAGAGATCGCGAACGACATCGTCTTGTAGCGCGCCAGGTGGATGCCCATGCTCTGCGCCGAAATCTCCGAATCGCGGATGGCGACGAAGGCACGCCCCGTCGGCGAGCGCAGCAGGTTCAGGATGCCCAGCGTGGACACCACCGCGACCACCAGGCACAGAAAGTAGAAGCCTTCGCCCGAGCCCAGCGACCAGCCAAACAGCTGCGGCGACTTCACATGCAGGCCCGCATTGCCGCCCGTCACGCTTTCCCAGCGCGCGAACACCTCCTCCACGATGAAGCCGAAGGACAGCGTCGCGATGCCCAGGTAGATGCCCTTCACACGCAGCGCCGGCATCGCCACCACCACGCCCACCACCGCCGACAGCGCGGCCGACGCCAGCAGCGCGAGCGGGAACGGCACGCCCATGTTCGTCAGCACGCCCTGCGTGTACGCGCCCGTTCCGAGAAAGGCCGCATGCCCGATGGAGAACTGCCCCGTGAAGCCCGCCAGCAGCATCAGCCCCAGGCCGACGATGCCGTAGATCAGCACGAAGGTCAGCTGCGCGAGCCAGTACTCGTCGATGACCCACGGCGCGACGAGCAGGAAGGCCACGAGCAGGCTGTACCAGAGCACGTGGCCGCCGTGCCGCGCGAGGCGGATGTCCTGGTCGTAACTGGTCTTGAAGATGAAGCGCATATGAGACTTACACCTTCTTGCGCAGCTTCTCGCCGAACAATCCGTTCGGCTTGATCATGAGCATCAGCAGCACCACGATGTACGGCGCCGTGTCCTTGAAACCGTCGGGCAGATAGAAGCCCGCGAACGACTCGACGATGCCGATCACCAGCCCGCCGACGATCGCGCCCGGCAGGCTGCCGAAGCCCCCCACCACTGCCGCCGGAAAGGCCTTCAGGCCGATGAAGCCCATGTTCGCGTGCACGAAGGTGATGGGCGCCAGCAGCATGCCGGCGATGGCCGCCACGGCGGCCGCGAGCCCCCACACCAGCCCGTTGAGCCGCTTCACCGGAATGCCCATGTAGTAGGCCGCGAGCTGGTTCTGCGACGAGGCCTGCATCGCGATGCCCAGCTTGCTGTAGCGGAACATCGCGTACAGCAGGCCGCACAGGATCGCGGTGGCCACGATGATCACGAACTGCTCGAGGTTCACCACCAGCTCGCCGAGCTTCCAGATCTGGTCCTTGTAGGGCACGGCCAGCGTGTGGGTGTCGGTGCCGATGCCCGGCACCATGGTGATGAGGCCGCGCGCCACATACGCGATGCCGATGGTCAGCATCACGATCGAGAACTGCGGCTGCCCGAGGATCGGGCGGATCACCACCAGCTCGAGCAGCACGCCGAAGGCCGCCATGGCCACCACGGCCAGGAGCGCCGCGAGCCAGAACGGCATGCCGAAGAGCGACATGCCCGCGAAGGCACCGAACGCGCCGAGCATCATCAGGTCGCCCTGCGCGAAGCTCACCGTTTCGGTGGCCTTGTAGATCAGCACGAAGCCCAGCGCGATGAGGCCGTAGATGCACCCTTGCGCGATGCCCGAGAGCAGGAGTTGGAGGATCTGCATGCGATGCCGTCCCGCGCGCCGTTACTGCCGGAACCCGCCGGCCGCGTCGTGCAGCGCGAGGCGGCGCGAGCCTGCCACGATGTCGCTGGGCTTGAGCCCGTAGACCTGGCGGATCGAATGGCTGAAGTGCGTGGAGTCGGGGTAGCCGGTGTCCAGCGCGATGTCGGTGAGCGTGCCGCTCTGGTGCACGTAGCGCAGCAGGCTGCGCGCGCGCTTCCAGGCCCGGAAGCCGCGAAAGGCCATGCCCGTCTCCTGCTTGAACAGGTGCAAAAAGCGCGAGAACGACAGGTGCACCGAGGCCGCGCAGTCTTCCGCCGAGGCGGGCGCGGCCGGGTCGGCCACGAGCATGTCGACCACCTTGCGGATGCGCGCGTCGAGCGGGCGCGGCGTGAGCGGGCCGTCGAAGAACAGCGCGTCGAAATCGAAGCCGTCGAAGTCGATGCCGCGCGCCGAGGCCGCCAGCAGGTGGGCATGGACCTCGCGCATGCGCTGCACGAAGGCCGGCGCATCGACCGGGCCGCAGTGCTGCAAGAAGGCCGGCATGCGCGCGGGATCGACCGACTCCGATTCGATCAGCAGGTTGAAGATCAGCGGGCAGGCGCTCTCGACCTGGTGCGGCACGTGCGGCGGCACCACGATGAACTCGCCGCTTTGCCAGGCCCCGCCGCCGATGCGGATGCGGTTGGGCGGCGCACCGGCGGGCGACACGTACACGCCGTGTCCGCCCATGGCGCGCTCGGCGGCGGCGCCGAGCAGCCCGGCGTAGAAGACGCGCTGCGGCGTGAGCCACATGAGGCGTTCGCCCTGCCGTGCATCGCCGCCCGAAGGCGTCGACGTCCTGGTTCGCTGCATGGTGTCTGTCTCCTGCATCGGTCGACGACGTCCGACCGGGGGGTGGCGTCGTGTTCGCTGGATCGTAGCGGCGGGGGCCTTGCGCGCGGCATCCATTTGCGCGGGGACTTTCCCTAGGCCGACGCGAACGCGCGGCGCAGTTCCGCCGCGCACAACGCGACGGCGGTGCGGGCCTCGTCGAGCACCTTGCCCATGGTGATGAAGCCATGGATCTGGCGCTCGAAGCACACGTAGTTCGCGCGGTTGCCGGCGGCCGTGAGCGCCTCGGCGTAGGCCGCACCTTCGTCGCGCAGCGGGTCGTAGCCGGCCGTGAGCACGAGCGCCGGCGGCAGGCCCGACAGGTCGGTGTGCAGCAGCGGCGAGGCGCGCCAGTCGAGGTCGTGCTTCGCGTCGGTGATGTAGTGGTCGTGGAAGTAGGTCATCGTGTCGCGCGTGAGCAGGTAACCCTGCCCATTCGCCTGGTGCGACGGATGGCCGCGGCGCATGTCGGTGGCCGGGTAGATCAGGAGCTGGAACACGATCGGCAGGTCGCCCGCATCGCGCGCGGCGATCGACGCCACGGCCGCGAGGTTGCCGCCCGCGCTGTCGCCGCCCACCGCGAGGCGGCTCGCATCGAGCCCCAGCGCGGCGGCCTCGCGGCGCACCCAGCGGGTGGCGGCGAGCACGTCGTCCACGGCGGTGGGGAAGCGGTGCTCGGGCCCCATGCGGTAGTCGACCGCGACCACCGCGCAGCCCGCGCCGTTGGCCAGCTCGCGGCACAGCACGTCGTGCGTGTCGAGGTCGCCGATGACCCAGCCGCCGCCGTGGTAGTACACGAGCACCGGCAGCGGGCCCGGGCCTGCGCCGAGCGGCTTGTACAGCCGCACCGCAATGGTGCCGTGCGGCCCGTCGGCGGCGAGGTCGCGCACCTCGGCGACCTCGGGCGGCAGCGGCTGCGTGGCGGTGCGGCGCTCGCGGTAGTAGGCCCGCGCGTCGGCGGGCGACAGGGTGTGGGTCGGCGGAATGCCGCGCGCTTCGATGAAATCCAGCAAGGCGCGCGCCTGGGGATGCAGCATGGTGTCTCCGGTGAATCGAACGGAGCGCTCAGTGTGGAGGGCGGGGCGCCTGCGGGCTATCCGCATGCACCCGCACCCGACCGGCGTCCTGGCGACAAGACCCGCACCATGCCCGCACCGCTGCGGGGTCGCTTGCGAAAACTGGCTACCGGGGCCCGGCTCGCGGGTTCACCCGGAGAACCGCGCAGAAGGTGTGAATGGACCCGGCGTGGCCGAGCAGCCCGCTCAGGCGCGTCCAATCAAGGCGCAAAGCGGAGCCATAGCTCGGGCTATGGCGAGCATTTGCAACGCAGAGTGGGCGTGTCTGAGCGGGATGAGCGGACATGACGGGTTCGTTCACACCTTCTTAGGCCGTGCGGGGCTTCACGCGCGAAGCGGCTTCCTTGGCCAGCTTGCGGGCCGTGTCGGTGTCGGCCGCGTGCACCAGCGCCACGCCCATGCGGCGCTTGACGAAGCTCTCGGGCTTGCCGAACAGGCGGATGTCGCTGCCGGGCACCTGCAGCGCCTCGGCCACGCCGTCGAAGGCGATGCCGGTGGCGTCCACGCCGCCGTAGATCACGGCGCTGGCGCCCGGGCTCTTGAGCGAGGTGTCGACCGGCAGGCCGAGGATGGCGCGCGCATGCAGTTCGAACTCGTTCTGCCACTGCGTGGCCATGGTGACCATGCCGGTGTCGTGCGGGCGCGGGCTGACCTCGCTGAACCAGACCTCGTCGCCCTTCACGAACAGCTCCACGCCGAACAGGCCCTGGCCGCCCAGGTCGGCGGTGACGGCCTGCGCGATCTGCTGGGCCTTCTGCAATGCGGCCGGTGCCATGGGGTGGGGCTGCCAGCTTTCCACGTAGTCGCCGCTGACCTGCACGTGGCCGATGGGGTCGCAGAACTTCGTTTCGACGGCGCCCGTCGCATCCTTGGCGCGCACGGTCAGCAGCGTGATCTCGTAGTCGAAGTCGATGAAGCCCTCGACGATCACGCGGCCATGGCTCACGCGGCCGCCGGCCATGGCGTAGTCCCAGGCCTTCTGCACGTCGGCCGGGCCGTCGATCTTGCTCTGGCCCTTGCCGGAGCTGCTCATCACGGGCTTGACGATGCAGGGATACCCGATGCCCGCGTCGATGGCGGCCTGCAGCTCGGCCAGCGAGTCGCAGAACTTGTAGGGGCTGGTCGGCACGCCCAGCGTCTCGGCCGCCAGGCGGCGGATGCCTTCGCGGTCCATCGTGAGGCGGGCGGCGCGGGCCGTGGGAATGACGCGCACCACGCCCGCGTCTTCCAGCTGCTGCAGCATGGGCGTGGCGATGGCCTCGATCTCGGGCACCACCAGCGTGGGCTTCTCGGCCTCGATGAGCGCCTTGAGCTGGTCGGGGTCGCTCATGGTGATGGTGCGCGCGTGGTGCGCCACCTGCTGGCCGGGGGCGTTCTCGTAGCGGTCGACGGCGATGGTCTCGACGCCCAGGCGCTGCAGGGCGATCAGCACCTCCTTGCCGAGCTCGCCGGAGCCGAGCAGCATCACGCGGGTGGCGGAAGGGGACAGGGGGGTGCCGAGGGTGGTCATGCGAGGGCTCGAAAAATGGGGTTGAAAACAATCGCAGCACTGTAAGCCACCCCGGGCCGGTGTCGCCCACGGGAACGGCGGCCCCTCCGGGCTGATTCACAATGACCGCCATTGCGCGACGGCGGCCTTGCGCCCGCCCTCGCCTCCGATTTTCTTTTTTTGTTTCAAGGAGCATTTTTCATGACGATTCAAACTGTGGGCATCATCGGCGCCGGCACCATGGGCAACGGCATTGCCCAGGCCTGCGCGGTGTCGGGTGTCAACGTGGTGATGATCGACGTGGCCCAGGCCGCCGTCGACAAGGGCATCGCCACCATCTCGGGCAGCCTCGACCGCCTGATCAAGAAGGAAAAGCTCACGGCCGAGCAGAAGGCCGCCGCTCTGGCGCTGATCAAGGGCTCGACCGACTACAACGACCTCAAGGGTGCGCAGCTGGTCATCGAGGCCGCCACCGAGAACCACGCGCTCAAGCTCAAGATCCTCAAGCAGGTGGACGATCTGGTCGGCCCCGAGGTGATCATCGCGTCGAACACCTCGTCGATCTCGATCACGCAGCTGGCCGCCGCCACCTCGCGCGCCGACCGCTTCATCGGCATGCACTTCTTCAACCCGGTGCCGATGATGGCGCTGGTGGAGCTGATCCGCGGCTACCTCACGAGCGACGCCACGCACGACGCGGTGAAGGCGCTGGCCGAGAAGCTGGGCAAGTCGCCCATCACGGTGAAGAACGCGCCGGGCTTCGTGGTCAACCGCATCCTGGTGCCGATGATCAACGAGGCTTTCTTCGTGCTGGCCGAGGGCCTGGCCACCGCCGAGGACATCGACGCTGGCATGAAGCTGGGCTGCAACCAGCCCATCGGCCCGCTGGCGCTGGCCGACATGATCGGCCTCGATGTGTGCCTGGCCGTGATGGAGGTGTACCTCGAGCAGTTCGGCGATTCCAAGTACCGCCCCTGCCCGCTGCTCAAGGAAATGGTCGCCGCCGGCCAGCTCGGTCGCAAGACCGGCCGCGGCGTCTATACGTACTGATCCGCAGCGCCACGACGACAACAACAAGGAGACAAGACCGATGACTGCGACCCCCACCACCCCGCCCGCCGAAGGCTGCATCGACACGCAGGTGCTCGACCACGTGCTGCTGATCGGCATCAACCGCCCCGCCAAGCGCAACGGCTGGACGCCGCCGATGTTCAAGCAGCTGGCCGAGGCCTACACGCGGCTGGACGACGACCCGAGCCTGCACGTGGGCGTGCTGCATGCCTTCGGCGACCACTTCACGGCGGGCCTGGACCTGCCGGCGGTCACCGAGTACATGAAGCGCGGCGAGAAGGCGATCCCGGCCGGGCTGGTGGAGCCGCACGACTTCGGCCTGGAGGGCTACCGCCGCCGCACCAAGCCGATGGTGGCGGCCGTCAAGGGCATCTGCTTCACGGTGGGCATCGAGCTGATGCTGGGCGCCGACATCGTGGTGGCGGCCGACAACTGCCGCTTCTCGCAGATGGAAGTGCAGCGCGGCATCATGGCCACGGGCGGCGCCACGCTGCGCATGGCCGAGCGCGCGGGGCTGGGCAACGCGATGCTGCACCTGCTCACGGCCGACGAATTCGACAGCGCCGAGGCCTATCGCCTGAACTTCGTGCAGAAGGTGGTGCCGGCCGGGCAGGAGCTCGACGCGGCGCTGCAGATCGCGCAGCGCATCGCGGCCCAGGCGCCGCTGGCCGTGCAGGCCACGCGGCTCAACGTGCTCAAGGCGATCGAACACGGGCCGCTGGCGGCCGTGGCGGAATTCATCGAGACGCAGAAACGCCTGTCGAACAGCGAGGACGCGGCCGAGGGCGTGCGCTCCTTCATCGAGCGCCGGCCTGCGCGTTTCAGCGGCCGTTGAGGCTGTTGATTTCCGGTCCGTTTCTGTCGTCCACTGGAGCCCGTTGCATGCCCTCTTCTTCTGTGTCGTCGTTTCTCTTCTTTCAACGCACGGCGCTGGCCGCCGCCTTCACCCTTCTTGCCGTGAACACCAGCCTCGCCCAGACCCCGCCGGCGCCCGCGCTGCCTGATCCCGCCGCCACCTCGGTCGAGGCGCTGGGCTGGATGCAGGGCTTTCCGCCGCCGCCCGACAAGCAGATCACCTTCGACAACCCGGTCGGCGGCGTGTACCCGCGCATCCGCTGGAGCTTCTCGCACGTGCGCGAGACGGTGCCCACGGCCAACGTGTGGCGCGGCCCCGGCGCCGCCAGCCCGCTGCCGGCGGCCAAGCCCCGCTTCGACATCGAGGCCGTGCGCTTCCAGCCCATGGGCGGTGGCGAGGCGCAGACCTTCGGCCAGATGATCGCGCGCACCTACACCGACGGCATCCTGGTGCTGCACCGCGGCCAGGTGGTCTACGAAAAGTACTTCGGCGCGCTCACGCCCGAGCGGCCGCACCTGGCGATGTCGGTCACCAAGTCGTTCGTGGGCACGCTGGCGGCCATCCTCGCCAACGAGGGCACGCTCGATCCGTCGGCGCCGGTCACCAAGTACCTGCCCGAGCTCAAGGACACGGCCTACGGCGACGCCACGGTGCGCCAGGTGATGGACATGACCATCGGCGTGCGCTACTCCGAGAACTACGCCGATCCGAAGGCCGAGGTCTGGGACTATGCGCGCGCCGGCGGCATGCTCACCCAGGGCGCCAACTACACGGGCCCGAAGTCGTTCTACGAGTTCCTGACGACGCTCAAGAAGGAAGGCACGCACGGCGACGCCTTTGCCTACAAGACGGTCAACGCCGAGGTGCTGGCCTGGATCGTGCGCCGCGCGTCCAACCGCTCGCTGGCCGACCTGCTGAGCGAGAAGATCTGGCGCCGCATCGGCGCCGAGCAGGACGCGTATTTCATGGTCGACCGCATCGGCACCGAGTCGGGCGGCGGCGGCCTGAACACCGTGCTGCGCGACATCGCGCGCTTCGGCGAGACGCTGCGCAACGGCGGTCGCGCGCCCAACGGGCAGCAGGCGATCGCCAAGGCGGTGGTCGACGACATCCAGCGCGGCGCCGATCCGGCGAAGTTCGCGAAGGCGGGCTACGCGCTGCTGCCGGGCTGGAGCTACCGGAACATGTGGTGGGTCTCGCACAACCCGCACGGCGCGTACATGGCGCGCGGCATTCACGGCCAGAGCATCTACGTCGATCCGAAGGCCGAGATGGTGATCGTGCGCTACGCCGCGCACCCGATCGCCGCCAACGCGGGCAACGACCCGCTCACCCTGCCCGCCTTCCAGGCCATGGGCGAGGCGCTGATGAAGCCCGAGCCCTGACGAGGCGGTGAGGACGGGTCAGCCGGCCGCCGCCGGGGCCCGTGCCTTCGCGATGACGAGCAGGCCGTCCATGATCAGGCTCTCGACCAGTTCGAAATCTCCGTTCATGGCGGGCGCCATCTTCCAGCCCGCGCCGCCGGTCATGAAGCAGGCCGGCTCGGCGCCGCAGTGCGAGCGCACGTGCTGCACCATGCGCTCGACCGCACCCGCGATGGCGTAGGTGCCGCCGCTGGTCAGCGCGTCGCTGGTGTTGGTGGGGAATTCGCGCACCTCGCCGGTGGGCACGTGCAGGCCCGCCGTGCCCGATTCGAGCGCGCGCAGCATGATGCCGTGGCCCGGCAGGATCAGGCCGCCCAGGAACTTGCCGCTGGCATCGATCGCCTCCACGGTGACGGCCGTGCCGATCAGCACCACCACCATCGGCCGCTCGGGCCCTTGCGACAGCATGCGGTGGCGCGCGCCGATCATGGCCACGAAGCGGTCGGCGCCCAGCCGCGTCGGATGGTCGTAGCCGTTGACGATGCCGGCCTCGCCTGCGCTCGACACCACCCAGCGCGGGGCGCAGTCGAAGCGTTCGGTGATCTGCTCTTCGGCGCGCCGCCGCAAGGTGTCACCGGCCACGACGCAGCCCAGCATGGAACCGGGCGCCGGCAGCTCGGCCCAGGGGCCATCGGCCAGGCGTTCGATGTGGTCGAGAAACTCGGCACCATGGGCCTGCAGTGCCGCACCGGGGAAGGCCCCCTCGTAAAGCGCCCACTTGAGCCGGGTGTTGCCGATGTCGATGGCGAGGAAGGGGGAAGACATGCGCGCGATTATTGCGACTTTGTTGTTATTCCTGCTGGCGCCTCTTTGACAGTCGCGGCGCGGGCCTACGCGGAGGGTCCCGGTTCCGCCGCTACATTCGCCTTTTCCATCCACCACGGCACAAGGAGAAAACCATGGGATTGCTCAGCTTCATCAAGGAAGCCGGTGAAAAACTGTTCGGCGGTTCGTCGGCCCAGGCGGCCACGCCCGATGCGAACACGGCAGCTGCCGCGGCCATCAAGACCTACATCGAGACCCAGAACCTCGGCCTCACCGGACTGGAAGTGACCTACACCGCCAGCAGCGGCGTCGTCACCCTCGCGGGCCAGGCGCCCTCGCAGGAAGCCAGCGAGAAAGCCGCGCTCGCCGCGGGCAACGTGGCGAACGTGACGAGCGTGGACAACAACCTCGTCGCCCCCGCCGCACCGCCCGCCCAGTACCACGACGTGGTGCGCGGCGACACGCTCTCGGCCATCTCGAAGAAGTACTACGGCGACGCCAACAAGTACAACGTGATCTTCGAAGCGAACAAGCCGATGCTGTCGCACCCCGACAAGATCTATCCGGGACAGAAGCTGCGCATTCCCGCGCTCTGATCACCGCAACGGCGCCTCGCTAGGCGCCGTTGTGCCGCCAGGCCCCTGGCGAAACGCCGTACTCGCGCTTGAACGCGCGATTGAAAGCGGCTTCCGATTCGTAGCCCACGCCTTCGGCGATGCGCGCCAGGTTGCCCTGGTCCTTGCGCAGCATGCCGGCGGCCAGGACCATGCGCCAGCGCGCCAGGTAATGCATGGGCGGCGCGCCCACCAGTTCGGTGAAGCGGTCCGCCAGCACGCTGCGCGAGACGTGGATTTCCTGTGCCAGTGCGTCGACCGTCCAGTTGCGCGCGGGCTCGGCGTGCATCAGCGCCAGGCAGCGGCTCACGTGGGGGTCGCGCAGGCCCGCCAGCCAGCCCGGGTTGTTGGCGGGCATGGATTCGATGTAGCCGCGCAGCACTTCGGTGAACAGCACTTCCGCCACCTTCGCGGCCACCATCTCCGAGCCGGGCGTGTGCGAAGCCGCATCCCCCAACACGAAGTTGACCGACTGCTCGATCCACGGGCCTGCCGGCCTGCTGCGCAAGGGCGTCGTGAACAGGCGCGGAATGTTCGCCATGACAGGGTTGGGCGCGTCGCCTTCGTACGCGAACCAGCTGCACACCAGCAAGGTGCGCTCGCCCTGGCCGCCATAGCGCACGCGCGCCAGCTCGGGCGCTCGCGGACTCACCACATGCGACATGTCCACCGCCGCATGCTGCAGGCCGCTGCCCAGCACATGCGAGTCGCCATGCGGCGCGGCGATCACGTCGCCGGCGTGCGCGCGCAGTGGCGCCTCGCCTTCGACCTGGGCCCAGCATTCGCCTTGCAGCACGAGGTGGCAGATGGCCAGGCGCTGTGCGCCGGGCCTGAGCACCTGCGCGATGTCCGCGCCCCTGGGTACCTTGAAGCACCAGGGTGCATACATGTCCCCGTTCAGGAACAGCGCGCCCTCCAGGCGGATGGTCCGCAGCACGTCCGACAAGACATCCATGGTCACCTCCCGGCAAGCGAGGGCGGGGTTTCGGTCAACAAGTCCGGCGAGACGGGCAATGCTGGGCGGCTGCGCGTCGGCACCATAGGCACTGGTCGCCTTCGACCGATTCTAGACAGGAGTACCGCCATGCCCAAGTTCGTCATCGAGCGAGAGATCCCCGGCGCCGGCCAGTTCACCGCGGCGGACCTGAAAGCCATCTCGCAAAAATCCTGCGGCGTGCTCAGCAGCATGGGCACCGACATCCAGTGGATCCACAGCTACGTGAGCGACGACCGGATCTACTGCGTCTACCAGGCCACCGACGAGGCCCTCGTGCGCCGGCACGCGGAACTCGGCGGCTTCCCGGCCAACCGCGTGGACCGGGTGTACAGCGTGATCGACCCGGCCACGGCCGAGTGAGGCGCGCGGCGCGCTCTAGTTCTGGCGCCAGGGCAGCCCGCGCTTGCGCCAGCCACCGGTCAACCCGCGGTGCCCGTTCTCGTCCGGGTTGCCCTCGAAGCCTTCGAGGATGTTGTAGGCCTGCGCGCCCAGCTCGGTCGCCCGCTTCGCCGCCGCGATCGAGCGCACGCCGCTGCGGCACAGCAGCACCAGCTTCTTGCCGCCCTCCGCGGCGGCGCGCACGCCGTCGTCGAAGGCCGGATTGATCGCCATGCCCGGCCACTGCTTCCAGGCCAGCGGCACGGCGCCGGGCACGTAGCCGACCCACTCGCGCTCGGCGTCGGTGCGCACGTCCACCAACACGGCCTCGCCGCTCGCCATCCACTGCGCCGCCTGCTCGGGCGTCACGTCGCCGGCGTAGCCTTTTTCTCCAACGGGTTCACTCATGGTTGCTTTCTCTCTCGAATCTCTAGGGTAAGCCCGGAGCCTTTGACGGCTGCGGGCGATCGATCTGCACGCCGGATGATGGAATTTTTCACCGGTTCGTGAAAACCCTGTTTGTCACAAGGTGTGGCGCGCCAAAGATGGCGGTCGCGGCCAGTCGAAACCATAACGTGAAGACGACGGCCTGGGTGTTCCGGTCAGAGAACTATATGGAGAGACACATGACAGACAGCAAATCGCCCCGCCGTCGCAGCCTTCTCAAGGGCGCGGCGGTGGCCGCAGGCGCGATGTCCGCGCCGATGGTCAGCATGGCCCAAACCACGTCGCTGCGTTTCCAGAGCACCTGGCCGGCGAAGGACATCTTCCACGAGTACGCCAACGACTTCGCCAAGAAGGTGAACGACATGGCCGGCGGGCGCCTGAAGATCGAGGTGCTGCCCTCGGGCGCCGTCGTGCCCGCCTTCCAGCTGCTCGAAGCGGTGAACAAGGGCACGCTCGACGGCGGCCACGGCGTGGTGGCCTACCACTACGGCAAGAACTCGGCGCTGGCGCTGTGGGGTTCGGGCCCCGGCTTCGGCATGGACGCCAACACCGTGCTGGCCTGGCACAACTACGGCGGCGGCAAGGCGCTGCTCGACGAGATCTACAAGAGCCTGAACATGGAAGTGGTGTCGTACCTGTACGGCCCCATGCCCACGCAGCCGCTGGGCTGGTTCAAGAAGCCGGTGGCCAAGGTCGAGGACATGAAGGGCCTGAAGTTCCGCACCGTGGGCCTGGCCGTGGACATGTTCACCGAGATGGGCACGGCGGTGAACCCGCTGCCCGGCGGCGAGATCGTGCCCGCGCTGGACCGCGGCCTGATCGACGCGGCCGAGTTCAACAACGCCTCGAGCGACCGCGTGCTGGGCTTCCCCGACGTGGTGAAGAACTGCATGCTGCAGAGCTTCCACCAGTCGGGCGAGCAGTTCGAGGTGCTGTTCAACAAGGGCAAGTACAGCGCCATGCCGCAGGAGCTGCGCTCCATCATCGACTACGCCGTGCAGGCCGCCAGCGCCGACATGAGCTGGAAGGCGGTGCAGCGCAACTCGCAGGACTATGCCGACATGAAGAAAGCCGGCATCAAGTTCTACAAGACGCCCGACGCCGTGCTGCGCGCGCAGCTCGCGGCCTGGGACAAGACGATCGAAAAGAAGGCCGGCGAGAACCCGCTCTTCAAGAAGGTGCTGGAGTCGCAGCGCGTGTTCGCCGAGCGTGCGCTGCAGTGGCAGAACGACTATGGCGTCGACTTCAAGATGGCCTACAACCACTACTTCGGGAAAAAGAAGAGCTGACGCTTCCCGTCGACGCGCACGTCGCTCCTGCGCGCGCCTTCCCCCCACACAGGGGGCAACACCGGTGGCCCGGCACGCCGGCG
This sequence comes from Variovorax sp. KBS0712, assembly GCF_006323185.2. NCBI lineage: Bacteria > Pseudomonadati > Pseudomonadota > Betaproteobacteria > Burkholderiales > Comamonadaceae > Variovorax > Variovorax sp. KBS0712. The sequence goes on from NZ_VCCD02000005.1 coordinate 14,232, forward strand.
CCACGGTGTTCCATGAACGGGCCTCGCCCATGCTGCTGCCGCCATGACCATCCAACGCTTCCTCCACGCCGTCGACCGGTTCAGCATGCTGGTGGGCAAGACCTTCTCGTGGCTCATCGTCGCGCTGATGCTGCTGGTGTGCGGCGAGGTGTTCAAGCGCTATGCGCTGAACGCGCCCACGGCCTGGATCTTCGATGCCAACAACATGCTGTACGGCACGCTCTTCATGATGGGCGGCGCCTACACGCTCTCGCAGGCCGGCCACGTGCGCGGCGATTTCTTCTACGGCAGCATGAAGCCGCGCACGCAGGCGGCGCTCGACCTCGTGCTGTTCGCCCTCTTCTTCCTGCCCGGCGTGGTGGCGCTCACCTGGTCGGGCTGGACCTACTTCGGTGAATCGCTCGCGATGCGTGAACAGACCTTCAACGCCGACCCGATTCCGGTGTACCCCTTCAAGTTCGTGATTCCCGTGGCCGGCGCGGTGCTGCTGGTGCAGGGCATCGCCGAGATGGTGCGCTGCGTGCTGTGCCTGAAGACCGGCGTGTGGACGCCGCGCCTGAAGGACGCGGAAGAAATGGACGTGGTCGGCGACCAGCTCGCCAGCAGCAGCTACGTGAACGAGGCCGACAAGCGCGAGGTGATCGAGAAGGCCCACGCCATCGAACAGGCTGCGCAGCAACGCAAGAGCGACACGACGGGAGGCGCGGCATGAGCGAACCGGCACTCGGCCTGCTGATGCTGGGCCTGATCGTCTTCGTGATCATGCTCGGCTTTCCCACGGCGTTCACGCTGATGGGGCTGGGCATGTTCTTCGGCTTCATCGCCTTCTACGACCCCGCCTCGCCCTGGCTCGACAACAAGGTCTTCGACCTGATGGTGCAGCGCGCCTTCGGGGCCATGACCAACGAGACGCTGCTGTCCATTCCGCTCTTCGTGCTCATGGGCTACGTGATGGAGCGCGGCGCGCTGGTCGACAAGATGTTCCACAGCGTGCAGCTCGCCTTCCGCCGCGTGCCGGGCTCGCTGGCGGTGACCACGCTCATCGTGTGCACCTTCTGGGGCATCGCGAGTGGCCTGGTGGGCGCGGTGGTGGTGCTGATGGGCGTGATCGCCATGCGCCCGATGCTCAACGCAGGCTACGACACGCGCCTGGCGGCCGGCGTGATCACGGCCGGCGGCACGCTGGGCATTCTCATTCCGCCCTCGGTGATGATCATCGTGTACGCGGCCGTGGCCGGGCAGTCGGTGGTCAAGCTCTATGCGGCGGCGATGTTCCCGGGCTTCTTCCTCGCCCTGCTGTACCTGATCTACGTGATCGGCTGGGCCGTGCTGCAACCGAAGGTGGCGCCCAAGATGCCGATCGACCAGCAACGCGCCCCCATCACGCCCTGGGTGGCCCACCTCGCGGCCAGCTACTCCCCGCGCATGCTGCCCGCGCTCGCCGCGGCCGTGGTGGCGCCGGGGCGCGCCTTGCGCGGCGCGGTCGAAGGCGTGCGCCTGAGCTGGTGGATGCTGCTGCGCGGCCTGCTGAGCGCGCTGGTGCCGCTGGCGCTGGCCGCCGTCACGCTGGGTTCGGTGTGGTGGTACGTGACCATCTACTCGCAGAAGGACAACAACGCGGCGGCCCCGGTGGCCACGCAGCAGGCGACGCAGAAGACCGGCGATCCCGCAGCCGCCGCGCCGGCCGTAGCCGAACCGTCCGGCACCGGTCTGGCCGAGCCGCCGAGCACCGACGAACCCGCGAACACCACCGAAGGCAGCGGCCTGCAGGAGCCCCCCGGCGGCGTCGAGGAACCTCCGGGCAGCGAGCCCGCCGCCGCCCCTGCCAGTGAAGGTGGCCTGCAGCAGCTGGGCGACGCGGTCGAGGCACCCAAGACCGCGGCGGTGCCCGATGCCTTCTACACCGGCTTCTGGGTGGCCTGCCTCTTCACGCTCGCGCTGCTGGGCTGGTACTACTGGCGCATGGACGCGGAGCAGTTCGAAATTTTGCGCATGCTGGTGTCGTCGGTGATGCCGCTGGCCACGCTCACGCTGGTGGTGCTGGGCGTGATCCTGTTCGGCATCACCACGGCCACCGAGTCGGCGGCGGTCGGCGCGGCCGGCGCCTTCCTGATGGCGTGGCAGGCCGGCACGCTGAACTTCAAGAAGATCAAGGAGGCGGTGTTCCTCACGCTCAAGACCACCTCGATGGTCTGCTGGCTGTTCGTGGGCTCGGCGCTGTTTTCGGCGGTGTTCGCGCTGCTGGGCGGCCAGCGCATCGTCGAGGAATGGGTGCTGAGCATGAACCTGAGCCCGCTGCAGTTTTTGCTGCTGTCGCAGGCGATCATCTTCGTGCTGGGCTGGCCGCTGGAGTGGACCGAGATCATCGTGATCTTCGTGCCCATCTTCCTGCCGCTGCTGGCGCACTTCCAGATCGATCCGCTGCTGTTCGGCGTGCTGGTGTTCGTGAACCTGCAGGCGGCGTTCCTGTCACCGCCGGTGGCGATGTCGGCCTTCTATTTGAAGGGGGTGTCGCCGCCGCACGTGACGATCAACCAGATCTTCGCGGGGATGATGCCGTACATGCTGATCGTCATCCTGTGCATGGTGTTCATGTACATCTGGCCGGGGCTGACGCTGTGGCTGCCGCAGTACCTGTACGGTTGAGTTCAGGCTGAGGCCGGACGCCGCGCGAAGCGGCGGCGCTCCAGCAGCTCGAACAGGCCCATGCCCAGCAGCATGGCGCCCACGAAGACCAGCGCCTTGACATCGCCCGTGCCGAGCGAGACCAGCGCGGGGCCGGGGCAGAAGCCCGCGATGCCCCAGCCGACGCCGAACAGCAGGCTGCCGCCGACCAGGCGGCGGTCGATGTGGCGCAGGCTGGGCAGCGTGAGCGGCCCACCGAGCAGCGAGGCCTTGCGACGGCCCGCGAGCAGGAAACCGACGGTGCTCACCGCCACCGCGCCGGCCATCACGAAGGCGAGCGACGGGTCCCAGGCGCCGCCCAGGTCAAGAAAGCCCAGCACCTTGGCCGGATTGGCCATGCCGGAGACGATGAGACCGAGCCCGAAGACAAGGCCGGCGAGCAAGGAAGCAATGGCGGTCCACATGGCAGGTCTCCTGGTTCAGAAGTTCAACAGGTGGCGCACCGCGAACACCGTGGCGAACCCCGCGGCCATGAACGCCAGCGTGGCGACCAGCGAACGCGGCGAGCGCCGCGCCAGCCCGCACACGCCGTGGCCGCTGGTGCAGCCCGCGCCGTAGCGCGTGCCCACGCCCACCAGCAGGCCGGCGATTGCGAGCGTGCCGTAGCCCGCGTCGATCTGCGCCGCGGGCAGCACGGCGAACAGCCCGTAGACGAGCGGTGCGCCGACCAGCCCGAGCACGAAGGCCGCGCGCCAGGCCATGTCGCCCTTCATGGGGCGCAGCAAGCCGCCCAGCACGCCGCTGACGCCGGCGATGCGTCCGTTGAGCAGCACGAACATCGCCGCGGAAAGTCCGATGAGCACGCCGCCGGCCAGTGCGGCCCAGGGCGTGAAATGAGGCCAGTCGATGGTGGGCATCTTCAGTTCTCCTTCGGGCAGTAGAGGCGGTACAGCACCGCCAGGATCTCGAGCAGGGCCGGGTCGGCCACGCGGTAGTAGATGTTCTTGCCCTCGCGGCGGGTGTCCACCACGCCTTCGGTGCGCAGCACCGACAGCTGCTGCGACAGGGTGGGCTGGCGGATGCCCAGCGTGCTCTCGAGGTCGCTCACGCACATCTCGCCCTGCGAGAGCTGGCACAGCAGCAGCAGCCGGGCCTCATGGGCCAGCAGCTTGAGCACGGCGACGGCCTGGCCGGCGGCGCTGCGCAGCAGTTGGGGGTCGATGGCGTGGGTCGGGGTCTTCATGGGGAAATGACAGTTCGCGAAATAACATTATATGAATTCATATACTATTTGTCGCTTGATCGATTGAATGAGTGCCTGGCCTCCAGGCACCGCAGAAGGAGCGCCGATGACCCCGACCCCCATGCCCCCACGCGCCACCACCCAGGCCTTCTTCGATCCCGCGACGGGCACGGTGTCCTACGTGGTCTGGGACCGTGCGATGAAGCGCGCCGCCGTCATCGACCCGGTGCTCGACTACGACTTCCGCTCCGGCCACACCGACACCGCCTCGGCCGACCGCCTGCTGGCGTACGTGCGCGCGCAGGCCCTGCAGGTCGACTGGATCCTGGAAACCCACGCGCACGCCGACCACCTCTCGGGCGCGCGCCATGTGCAGTCGCAGGCCGGCGGGCGCATCGCCATCGGCGAGCACATCCGCACGGTGCAGGCCACCTTTCGCAGCCTCTACAACCTGGAACGCGACTTCCTGCCCGACGGCAGCCAGTTCGACCACCTGTTCAAGGACGGCGAGCGCTTTCACATCGGCGAGATCGAGGCGCAGGCCCTGCGCGTGCCCGGCCACACGCCGGCCGACATGGCCTACCTCGTGGACGACGCGGTCTTCGTCGGCGACACGCTGTTCATGCCCGACCTGGGCAGCGCGCGCGCCGACTTTCCGGGCGGCGACGCGCGCGAGCTCTACCGCTCGATGCGCCGGCTGCTCGCGCTGCCGCCCGAGACCACCGTGTACGTCTGCCACGACTACCCGCCCGCCACGCGCGAGCCGTGCTGGCAGAGCACGGTGGCGCAGCAGCGCGCCCACAACATCCACGTGCGGGACGGCATCGGCGAAGACGAGTTCGTGCGCATGCGCACCGCACGCGACGCCACGCTCGAGGTGCCGACGCTGATCCTGCCGTCGATGCAGGTCAACGTGCGCGGCGGCCGCCTGCCACCGCCCGACGACAACGGCGTGGCCTACCTGCGCATTCCGCTGAACACGCTGCCGGGCCACCGCCCGCGTGCCACGCCGGGCTGAGGGCGCAGTGAACTAGCGCCGCCGCTCCACATACGGCCGCGCCTGCAGCAGCACGATCTTGTCGCCCACGGTCGCCCACTCGATGTCCTGGTCGACCGCGTTGAAGGTGCGCTTCACCGCTGCGCCCACGTTGGCGAGCCGCACCACCAGCTCGTCGGTCAGCACGTGGCGGCCGACTTCCACGGGCACTTCCTTCACGCCGCCGTCCTTGTCCAGCTGCAGCGCCGTCTCTTCGGCCGAGCGGCTGAGCACCTGGATGGCCTTGGACCAGCTCGAGTACATCACCTGCTCCGCCACGCGCTTGCCCTCGACCACGCGGATGCCGATGCCGCGCTTGGCCGAGATGTAAGTGACGTGCGTATGCCCCGCGTCGAAGGGGTCGCGCGTGATCATCACGCCGGCGTTGGTCGAGTCGATGGCGGTCTGCACGAACACGCCCATCAGCACCGATTCGGCGCCGAAGCCCGCGGCGCTGCGCGCCTCCCAGGCCTCGGGGTTGAACACCGAAGCCCAGACCTTCTTCACCGCGAGCTCGAGCGCGTCGCCGGTCTTCACGTTGGGCACCGTGGTGTAGAGCCCCGCGCCGCTGAAGCCCGGCAGGTCTTCCGAGTTGGACGAGCTGCGCACGAACACGCCGCCACCGCCCAGCTGCGCCTGCCACGCCGCGCGCCAGGCCGCCGCGGTGGCGGGCTCGACGGGCCATTGCACGATCTCGTCGCGCAACTGCGCCAGCGCCTTCTGCCGCACCTGCGGGTCGCCCGCGAAGCCGGGCTGCTGCTGCATGCGCGCGATGCGCTCGGCCAGCCCGTTCGATCGCATGAAGCGGTCGTAGTGCGCGAACGGAATGCAGAAGCCGTCGGGCACGGTGGTCGAGGGAATGCGCGCGGCCAGCACCGCGCCGAGGTTGGCCGCCTTCGAGCCGCATTGCACGCTGTGGCGCGCGCGCAGCGAGGCCAGGGGCAGCAGGCGCGTTTCGCGCAGGTCCGGCTTCGCGGCCTTGCTGCCGGGCAGCGCGCCGGTGGCGGCGGCACGCACGGCGCGCGGCGGCAGCGCGGCGATTTCTTCCGGCGAGAGGCGGCGCAGCTGGTAGCCCGAGGCCGCCACCTTCAGCGCCACCCACTGGCCCGCATGCGCCTTCAACACCGTGGCGGCATCGCGCACGTAGGCGTTCGGAATGCCCCAGCCCTTGGCCAGCAGGTTGACGTGCGACAGCGCCGTGGACGGCCGCTCGGTGAGCACACCGGCCACCGGCGGCAGGTTGATCGGCACCTCGCGCAGCACGGCGATGTCGTCGGGCAACAGCGCGTTCAGGCCCGAGGCGTCGTTCACGATGCGCACGCGGCCCGTGGCGGTGCCCATGTTCATCGGCAGGTAGGGCTGCTCGCGGATCAGCGCCTCCTGGCTCACGAAGTCGATGCCGGCCTCCTTCGCGATGCGCTCGTGCAGCGTGGAGTTGGTCTTGAACTTCACCGGTGCGAAGAAGCTGGCCTTCACCTGTGCCTCGGCCTCGCGCAGCAGCGGCACCGTGAGCCGGTCGCCTTCCCAGAACTCGTAGGTGAAGGTGCCGACGTTCTGCTGCCAGCTCAGCGTGCCGAACAGGAAGCGGCGGTCGGGCACGAGGTAGTTGCGGTCGATCTCGCGCTTGACCGTGTTCGGCGTGAGCCGCGTGTCGCGCAAAAAGCGCACATGCAGCTGGAAGCGCGGCGTGTCGATGTAGTGCATGCGCGCCGGTTTGGCCTGCCGGTCGATCGCGAACAGCACGTGGGCCAGCTGCATCGGCGTGCCGGCGTCGTAGACGCGCGCCAGCGTGTCGAAATCGCCCTGGCTGCGCAGCGCCGGCAGCGAGGCGGGCACGGCGGGGCGCGGCACGAGCTGCGCGGCGGGCCCTTCGGGCTGCGGCTGGTTCTGCTGCTGGTAGTACGAGGGCTTGCGCGCGAGCTGTGCACCGGCCGGTGCGGGCGCGACGGCCATCGCGCACAGCGCCAGGACCGGCAGCCACGCCAGTGCCGCGCCGTCCTTTTTCTTCTGCCTGTTGGAATCGTTCTTCATGGGCTCCTCCTTCATTGCCGACAAGCGCGGATTCTCGCTGGCGGCCCGCCCCTTTTTTCGCGCGTCGGCCGCGCTACGCCGCCTGCGTCGACTGCCCGCATTGCGCGCAGAACTTCGCGCCGGGCGCCAGCGCCGTGCCGCACTGCCGGCAGGCCGCGGGCAGCATCGACGTGCCGCATTGCTGGCAGAAGCGCGCACCGGCCGTGTTCACCGCGCGGCAGGCCGGGCAGGCGCTGCCGCCGGGTGGCGGCGGCGGTGCGTCGCGGCCATACCCATGGCCGCCTTGCGAGCCATGGTGCCCGCCGCCACCGCCGTGGCGCGCGCCGCCATGTCTACCGAAGAGTCGTTCCAGCATGCCCATGTGTTTCTCCCTTGCGTCGTGCAACAGGCCAGTGGCAACGTCGCCGATGGCGATGAATTCCCGCGGGCCTGACTGCAGTGGATTCCCTGAAGCAGCTTCAGGGTCAAGCGCCCCCCGACAAAGACCCTCGCAGGCCGCGGTGCTTCACGGCCATGCCCGCGCGCGAAGCGCCGCCATCGCCCCGCCGCTACAGTCGGCCGCAAGGAGCGTCTTTCACATGCAACCATTCGATTTCGACCTCTTCGTCATTGGCGGCGGCAGCGGCGGCGTGCGCGCCGCGCGCATGGCGGCGCAGACCGGCGCGCGCGTCGCGCTGGCCGAGGCCGCCGAGCTCGGCGGCACCTGCGTCAACGTGGGCTGCATCCCGAAGAAGCTCTACAGCTATGCGGCCGGCTATGCCGAGTCGTTCGAGGAAGCCGAAGGCTACGGCTGGAAGCTGCCTGCGGCGCCGCAGTTCGACTGGGCGCACCTCAAAGCCCAGCGCGCCAAGGAGATCAGCCGGCTCAACGGCATCTACGGCTCGCTGCTGAAGAACTCGGGCGTCACGCTCGTCACCGGCTGGGCCCAGCTGGTCGATGCGCACACGGTGGAAATCGAAGGCAAGCGCCACACCGCGCGCCACCTGCTGGTGGCCACCGGCGGCACGCCCTTCGTGCCCGAGATTCCAGGCCGCGAACACATCGTGACCTCCGACGCGATGTTCGACCTCGACCCGTTCCCCAAGCGCCTGCTGGTGGTGGGCGGCGGCTACATCGCCTGCGAGTTCGCATCGATCTTCAACGGCCTGGGTTCCAAGGTGACGCAGCTGCACCGCCGCGCCCACCTGCTCACCGGCTTCGACGACGACGTGCGCCAGTTTCTGGCCAACGAGATGGGCAAGGCCGGCGTCGACGTGCGCTTGAACTGCGAGGCCTCGTCCATCGCGCGCGGCCCCGACGGCCTCGTGGTCACGCTCGCGCGCGGCCAGCAGATCGAGGCCGACACCGTGCTCTTCGCCACCGGCCGCGTGCCCAACACGCAGGGCCTCGGCCTCGAGGCGGCCGGCGTGAAGCTCGACGACAAGGGCGCCATCGCGGTCGATGCGCACTACCGCACCTCGGTGCCGTCGATCTACGCGGTGGGCGACGTGTCGACCCGCGTGCAGCTCACACCCGTGGCGCTGGCCGAGGCGATGGTGGTGGTCGACGCGCTGTTCGGCAAGGGCAAGCGCGGCATGGACTACGAGTTCATTCCCACCGCCGTGTTCACCCACCCCAACATCGGCACCTGCGGCTACAGCGAGATCGACGCCCGCGCGAAGTTCGGCGAGGTCACCGTGTTCTCGAGTGAGTTCAAGTCGCTGCGCCACACCCTCTCGGGCCGCAGCGAGCGCACCTTCATGAAGCTCGTGGTCGACAAGAAGAGCGACCGCGTGGTGGGCCTGCACATGGTGGGCGCGGACGCGGGTGAAGTCGTGCAGGGCTTTGCGGTGGCGATGCGCGCGGGTGCGACGAAGGCGCTGTTCGACAGCACCATCGGCATCCATCCGACGGCTGCCGAAGAGTTCGTGACGATGCGCGAACCGATGCCGGGATAAAGGCTCACCCCCAGTCTTCGCGCACTTCGTGTCGCTTCGCCAACCCCCTACCGGGGGCAACACCAGCGGCCCGGCAAAGCCGGTTCCGCGGTGTTCCGCGCGAAGACGTCATCAACGAGGCTGTTGTTTTCCTTCGAGCAGCTTCACCATCACGAACAACACCCGGTTCGCCGGCGTCGGCACGCCCAGTGCCTCGCCGCGCCGCACGACCAGCCCGTTGAGGTGGTCGATCTCGCTGCGCTTGCCGCGTGCAAGGTCCTGCGCGGTCGACGAGTACTGCGAGGGCATCGACTGCGCGATGCCGCGCACCGCCGCGTCGACGTCGCCCGGAATCACCACGCCTTCGGCCTTCGCCACCGCGAGGCATTCGGCGACCACGTCGCGGATCACGTCCGTCACGCCCGTGCCCTGCACGAGCTCGCCGTAGGGCAGCTGCGACACGGCCGACAGTGCGTTGTAGGCGCAGTTGAGCACCAGCTTGGCCCACAGCGCGCCGCGCACGTTGTCGGAAATCTGCGTGGGCACGCCGGCCGCGATCAGGGCCTGCGCGACCTCGTCGCTGCGGCGCGAAGGCGCGATCACCAGCTCGCCGCGGCCGTGGTGCTTCACATGGCCCGGCCCCGCCATCTCGGTCGCCACGTAGACCACGGCGGCGGCCACGTCGTGCGACGGCAGCGCCGCGCGCACGCGCGCGTCGTTGTCGACACCGTTCTGCAGCGTGAGCACCAGCGCGCCGGGCGCGAGGTGCGGCTGGATCTGCGCGGCCGCCGACTCGGTGTCGGTGGACTTCACGCAGAACAGCACGAGGTCGGCGCCCTGCACGGCGCCCGCTTCGGTGCTGGCCTCGAGGCGCACCTGTTCATCGAAGGCCTTGGTCTCCAGCCGCAGGTCGCTTGCGCGCACCGCCTCCACATGCGAGGGCCGGCCGATCAGCACGACCTCGTGGCCCGCGCGCGCCAGCATGGCGCCGTAGTAACAACCGACTGCGCCGGCTCCCATGACTGCGACTTTCATTCCTTCACCTTCCTGCATTCGTTCAGCGGAAACCATCGAGGTTAATCACTTCGCGCCCGGTGCGCCGGAGCGCACGCCGATGCACGACACCGCCGCGCGGCGACCGCCCACGCGTCACGCCCGCATTGCACAATGACGGCATGCCCTACATGCCCACCTTTGTCGCTCCCGCCCGCTTCACCGACGCCGCCGAGGCGCTCGACCAGGTCAAAGCCATCTACCAGGGCGGCCTGGCCCACCTGCGCGAATCGATGCTGCGCTTTGTCGCCGGCGAGGCGCTGCCGGGCCGGGTGCGGGCCTGCTACCCGTTCGTGCGGGTGCACACGCACACCGTCTCGCGCCACACGCCGCCGGCCAACGCCGGCCTGAGCTACGGCTTCGTGGCCGGCCCCGGCCGCTACGAGACCACGCTGACGCGGCCCGACCTGTTCTCGCGCTACTACCTCGACCAGTTCCGCCTGCTGCTGGAAAACCACCAGGTCGAGATCGAGGTGGGCACCAGCACGCAGCCCATTCCGATCCACTTCTCGTTCGCCGAGAACGACCACATCGAAGGCACGATGAGCGCCGAGCGCCGCGCCCTCATGCGCGACGTGTTCGACCTGCCCGACCTGGGCGCCATGGACGACGGCATTGCCAACGGCACCTTCGAGGCGCTGCCCGGCGAGCCGCAGCCGCTGTCGCTGTTCACGGCGGCGCGCGTCGACTACTCGCTGCACCGCCTGCGCCACTACACGGGCACGGCGCCCGAGTGGTTCCAGAACTTCGTGCTGTTCACCAACTACCAGTTCTACATCGACGAGTTCGTGCGCCTGGGCCACGAGGCCATGGCCGACGAAAACAGCGAGTACATCGCCTTCATCGAGCCCGGCAACGTGATCACGCGCCGGCGCGGGCTGGCCGCCGGCCACAGCGACACCTTCGCCCACCTGCTGGACGGCAGCCAGGGCACTGCGCCGCCGCGCCTGCCGCAGATGCCGGCCTACCACCTGGTGCGCGAGGACTACAGCGGCATCACCATGACCAACATCGGCGTCGGCCCGGCCAACGCCAAGACCATCACCGACCACATCGCCGTGCTGCGCCCGCACGCCTGGATGATGCTGGGCCACTGCGCGGGCCTGCGCAACACGCAGCAGCTGGGCGACTACGTGCTGGCCCACGCCTACGTGCGCGAGGACCACGTGCTCGACGAGGAACTGCCGCTGTGGGTGCCGATTCCGGCGCTGTCGGAGATCCAGCTGGCGCTCGAGCAGGCGGTGGCCGACGTCACGAAGTGCGAAGGCCCCGACCTGAAGACCATCATGCGCACCGGCACCGTGGCCAGCACCGACAACCGCAACTGGGAGCTGCTGCCCGGCAACCAGCCGCAGCGCCGCTTCAGCCAGAGCCGCGCCGTGGCGCTGGACATGGAAAGCGCGACCATCGCGGCCAACGGCTTCCGCTTCCGGGTGCCCTACGGCACGCTGCTGTGCGTGAGCGACAAGCCGCTGCACGGCGAGATCAAGCTGCCCGGCATGGCCAACCACTTCTACCGCGAACGCGTGGAACAGCACCTGCGCATCGGCATGCGCGCCATCGAGATCCTGCGCCAAGAAGGCACGACCCGGCTGCACAGCCGCAAGCTGCGAAGCTTCGCGGAAGTGGCTTTCCAGTAGGCTCCGACGCCTTTCGCCCCTCTTTCCCCCTCAGGGTTTCTCCCTGTGCGGGCGAGGGCGTGTTTGCCTTGTTTCGCGGACATCATTGGCTGTCACGTACACAACTGGAAACACGATGCGCCCGTCTTCGCCGCCTGCTGCCGCCGCCCTTCCCCTGTCCCGCCGCCGCTTCGGCACCTGGCTGGCAGCCTCGGCCGCTGCCGCCGGTGCGGGCCAGGCCGCGCTGTGGGCCGGCAACGCCCGCGCGGCCGACGCGCCGCTGAGCAGCAAGCTGCGCATCGTCATTCCCGCCAACGAAGGCGGCGGCTGGGACCAGACCGGCCGCGCCCTCGGCGCCGCCCTGCTGGCCTCGGGCGCCGTGGGCACCGTCACCTACGAGAACATCGGCGGCAAGGGCGGCACCATCGGGCTGGCCAAATACGTCGAGAAGTACGACGCCGACCCCGAGGCGCTGCTGGTCAGCGGCATGGTGATGGTCGGCGCGGTGGCGCTGCAAAAGCCCGCCGTCACGCTGGCGCACGTCTCGCCCGTGGCGCGCCTGACCAGCGACTACGAGGTGGTCGCCGTCAAGGCCGACTCGCCCATCAAGACCCCCAAGGACCTCGTCGCCCAGCTGCGCGCCGATGCCGCCAACACCGTCATCGCGGGCGGCTCGGCCGGCGGCGTGGACCACATGTTCGCCGGCATGCTGGCGCGCGTGGCCGGCGCCTCGGCGTCGCTGAACTACCAGCCGCACCCGGGCGGCGCGCAGGTGGTCGAAGCACTCGAGACGGGCAAGGCGGCGGTCGGCATCTCGGGCTACAGCGAGTTCGCCGAGAACATCGCCAACGGCAAGCTGCGCGCCATCGGCGTGTCGTCCAAGCACCCGTTCCAGGGGATCGCCTCGGTGCGCCAGCAGGGCGTGGACGCCGACCTGGCCAACTGGCGCGGCGTGATGACCGGCAAGAAGGTGCCGCCCTACCGCCGCGGCCAGCTGCTCGAGGCGGTGCAACGCGCCACCACGCACGACCTCTGGCAGAAGACCATCAAGCGCAACAACTGGGACCCGTACTGGATGGCGGGCAAGGACTTCGAGAGCTTTCTCGAACTCGACACCGCCATGGCGGGCCCGCTGATCTATCTGCTCAAACTCAAGGCCTGAGCGCCTTCGCCCTCAGGCAAACAACTCCGGCATCTCCCGCTGCGCCTTCGGCGTGAGCGTGAGCGCGCGCCCGTCGAGTTCCTGCCGCACCCAGCCGCGCCGCAGCGACAGCTGCAGCCACGCGGCGCCGAGCGCGCCGCCCAGGTGCGGGCGACGTTCGCTCCAGTCGAGACAGGCGCAGGCGAAACGGCGGCGCGAGCGGCTCACGGCGTCGACCTCGACGCCCAGGCTCTCCAGCGCGATGGCGCCATCGGGCGTGAGTTCGTACGAGCCGCTCGCCAGGCCGCTGAGCCAGCCCTGCGCATGCAGCCGGTCGTGCAGCGCGACGCCCGCGGTGCCGGCCATGTGGTCGTAGCAGGTGCGGGCGCTGCGCAGGCGGCTCGGCGTGTTGGGCTGGAAGGCGGTGGCCGCGGGGCGCGGCGCGCCGGCCACGACCATGAGGCTTTCTAGCGCGGCGGCCACGTCATCGCTGGCCAGGCGGAAGTAGCGGTGCTTGCCCTGCACGAGCACCTCGACCAGCCGTTCTTCCTTCAGGCGCGCGAGGTGCGCGCTCGCGGTCGAGGCGGCCACCTCGGCCACGGTGGCCAGCTCGGTCGCGGTGCGGGCGTGGCCGTCCATCAGGCAGTTCAGCATGCGGGCGCGCGCCGGTTCGGCGATGGCGCCGGCGAGGCGGGCGAGCTGGAAGTCGGAAGCGGTGGTGTCGTCCATGCGGGCATCCTAAGGCGGCGGCGCATCCCACACTTCGTTCGCGGCCGAAGTGTGTCGGCGGCGGCGAACGCACACTGCGCGCCATGAACACCGCCGCGCTCACCCACCACCCCGCCGATCCGGTCGCCGCCGCCACGCATGCCGACCCGTACCCGTACTACGCCACGCTGCGCGACGGCCCGCCGCTCGCGTGGCACGAAGGCTTGCGCGTGTGGGTCGCGAGCCGCGCCGATGTCGTCATGCAGGTGCTGCAGGCCCACGGCGCGCTACGCGTGCGCCCCGCCGCCGAGCCCGTACCGCGCGCGATCGTGGGCAGCCCGGCGGGCGAGGTGTTCGGCCACCTCGTGCGCATGAACGACGGCCCGGCGCACCAGGCGCACCGGCCGGCGTTGCAGCGCGCGCTGGCCGGGCTCGACCTGCAGGCGGCGCACGCCGCCGCGCTCGACGTGGCGCGGCAGCTGCCCGCGCAGGCGCCGCTGTCCGACGCGCTGTTTTCGCTGCCCGTGCGGGCGATGGCGCACCTGCTTGGTTTCGACGGTGCGACCTTGCCGCAGGTGGACCGCTGGATGCGCGACTTCGTCGCCTGCCTCTCGCCGCTGTCGAACGCCGACCAGCTGCAAGCGGCGAGCGTGGCGGCCGGCGCGCTGATGAACCGCTTCGAAACCCTGAGCGCGAGCGCCTCGCCGCGCGACGGCACGCTGCTGGCGGCGGTGCTGGCCGAAAGCACGGCGAGCGCGCCGCTCTCGCGCGCGCTGCTGGCGAACCTCGTGGGCCTGCTCTCGCAGACCTGCGACGCCACGGCGGGCCTGCTGGGCAACAGCCTGGTCGCACTGGCGCGCGAGCCTGCGCTGCGCTCGCTGGCGCGCACGCGCGACGGGCTGCTCGCCATCGTCGAGGAGACGTCGCGCCACGACCCGTCGGTGCAGAACACGCGCCGCTTCGCGATCGAGCCCGTCGAGATCGCCGGCACCTCGCTGGCGGCGGGCGATGCGATGCTGGTGCTGCTGGCCTCGGCGCACCGCGACCCGGCGTTCAACCCCGAGCCCGACCGCTTCATGCCCGTGCGTGCGCAGCGCCGCGTGCTTGGTTTCGGCCATGGCCTGCATGCGTGTCCGGGGCAGGCGCTGGCCTGCACGCTGGCTGCGGCGGGCCTCGAGGCGCTGCTGCGTCAACAACGCGCACCCGATCTCGATGCGCTCAGCTGGCACTACCGGCCGTCGGTCAACGGGCGCATTCCCGTCTTCGACTAGTCAGTGCGCGGCCCAGCGCCCCGTGCCCGCCAGGTGCGGCGACAACGCGGCCTCGCCCCAGCGCAGCGGCAGTGCGGCCGGACGGCGCAACGCGCGCGTGACGTGGAAGCGCATCAGCCGCTCCGCGCCCTCGAACGCCGCCACCTCGGGGCCGTCCGTGACGATCTCTGCCGTGGCACTCAGGTGCAACAACTCACCTGTGTCGAAATCGACGAACAGCAGGCCCGCGCGCGGATGCGCCTGCAGGTTGCCGAGCGTGTTGAAGAAGCGGTTGCCGTTGAAATCGGGCACCGTGAGCACGCCGCCCGCATCGACACGCACGAAGCCCGGCCGACCGCCGCGGTGCGACACGTCGACGCCGTGCGAGCGCGCATCGGCCGCGTCGCCCACCGCCACCGCATCGGGATACGCCGTGGCGATGAACAGCGTGTCGGCCGCGCCGATGAGCCGCTCGGCCGCGAGGTCGAGCGTGTCGAGCCACTGCACGGCGGGCTCGTTGGCCGGCGGCGCGGCGAACACCGGCTCGCGCGCCTGGATGTAGCGCGGGCAGTTGCCGAAACTCTGCTGCACCTCGACCATGAAGCCCGCCGCGTCGAGCGCCTCGACCGTGCCGTTCATGCGGTTGCGCCGCCGCGTGTGCGGCTGGATGCCCAGCAGCCCCAGCGTGGCGCCGGGCGCAAGCTGGGCCGCGAGCGGATCGCCGGCACCCGGCAGCGCGTCGATGCGCAGGTGCGTCGCGTCGGGCGAGTGCGCAAAACCGGCCGGCGCGGCGAGCATGCTGGCCCACGGCTGCAGCTCGGCGTCGAGGCTGCCGACCACGAGGAACGGCAGTAGCGAAAAGAACTCGCGGTGCTGGTCGGGCATGTAGTCGCGGATCACGCGCGGGCCCACCGCCTCCATCTGCTCGCGCGAGCCCACGAGCGATTGCAGCGCGCGCTCGCCGGCGTGGAAGGGCGCGGCGATCATGACGCCACCGCCAGGCCTACTGACGAACGCACCATCGGCACGAACCCGGGCAAGGCTTCCACGCGCGCCAGCCAGGCGCGCAGCTGCGGATAGGCGTCGAGCGACACGCTGCCCTCGGGCGCATGGGCCACGTAGGCGTAGTTCGCGATGTCGGCCAGCGTGGCCGACGGGCCCGCGAGGAAGGGCTGCTCGGACAGGCAGGTCTCCATCACCGAGAGCAGCGCGTGCGAGCGCTTGACGGTCTCGGTGCGGTCGGCGTCCACGCCGAACAGCACCATGATGCGCGCCGCCGCCGGGCCGTAGGCCAGCGGGCCGGCTGCCACCGAAAACCAGCGCTGCACGCGCGCCGCGCCCACCGGGTCGCGCGGCATCCAGCGCGCCGGGTCGGGGGCATAGCGTTCGTTGAGGTACACGAGGATGGCGTTGGAGTCGGCCAGCGTGACCTCGCCGTCCTCGATCACCGGCACCTGGCCGAAGGGGTTGCGCGCCAGGAACTCCGGCGTGCGGTGCTCGCGCTGGCGCAGGTTGAGCTCGACGATCTCGAAGGGCAGGCCCAGCACCGAGAGGAAGAAGCGCACACGGTGCACGTGGCCCGAGATGGCGCTGCCGAAGAGCTGGATGGGCTGGGCGGGCTGACGGGCGGTGGTGCTGTTCTCGGTCATGAAGAGTCCTTCGGGTGGGTATGGCCTCGATTCTTCTCTCTTCCACCAAATGAATGAATAGCCTTTACCGGATTTGACTGCTGCGTTTTCCGGTTTAATCGCGCCATGGATCGTTTCAAGGCCATGCAGACCTTCGTGCAGATTGCCGACCAGGGCAGCCTGACCCGCGCCGCCGAGGCGCTCGGCAGTTCGCTGCCCGCCGTGGTGCGCGCGCTCGCCGCGCTCGAGGCGCATCTGGGCGTGCGCCTGTTTCACCGCACGACGCGGCGCCTGTCGCTCACCGAGGAGGGTCGCCACTACCTGCCGAGCGCGCGCGAGGTGCTGCTCGCGGCCGACGCCGCCGACCAGGCGCTGAAGGCCGAGGCGCGCGAACCCGCGGGGCAGCTGGTCATCACCGCGCCGGTGCTGTTCGGCCACATGTACGTGGCGCCGGCCATCGTGCGTTTCATGCAGCGCCACGAGAAGGTGCGCTGCAGCGTGCGGCTGCACGACCGCACGGTGAATTTGCTCGAAGAAGGCATCGACGTCGGCATCCGCATCAGCCCGCTCGAAGACTCGTCGCTGGTGGCGCAGACGCTGGGCACCATCCGCCGCGTGGTGGCGGCCAGCCCCGCCTTCCTGGCGCAGCACGGCGTGCCACGCCATCCGCGCGACCTGGCGGGCGCGCCCTGCGTGCGCGGACGCATCGATGCGCCGGCCCAATGGGCGTTCCGCGACGGCGGCAAGACCGTGCACGTGACGCCTGACAACCGCCTGGAGTTCAACCACCTCGCGCCCGCCATCGAGGCCTGCGCCGCCGGCATGGGCTTCGGCACTTTCTTCTCCTACCAGGTGCTGCCGCACGTGGCGCAGGGCCGGCTGCAGCTGGTGCTCGAAGACTACGAGCCGGCGCCCCGGCCCGTGAGCGTGATCTACCCGAATGCGCGGCTGCTGCCGGCGCGCACGCGGGCCTTCATCGAGTGGATGAAAAGCGAGTTCAGCGGGCTGCGCATGTAGCTGCTGCGCCAATCGGCCGGCTGCGTCAGAATGGCCGCGTGCCATCCCCCACCACCCCCTCCTCGCCTTCCTCTTCGTCTTCTTCCCCGTTGTTCCAGGTCCGTGGGCTGCGCAAGCGCTACGGCGAGACCACGGTCGTCGACGACCTCTCGTTCGAGATCGCGCCCGGCGAGTGCCTGGGCGTGATCGGGCCGAACGGTGCGGGCAAGACCACCACCATCCGCATGTGCCTGGGCCTCACCGCGCCCGACGGCGGCAGCATCGACGCGCTGGGCCTGCAGATGCCGCGCGACGCGCTGGCCATCAAGGCGCAGCTGGGCGTGGTGTCGCAGTTCGACACCCTCGACCCCGACTTCAGTTGCGCCGAGAACCTCGTGGTGTACGGCCGCTACTTCGGTTTCAGCAAGGCGCATGTGCGTGCGCGCGTGCCGCAGCTGCTGGAGTTCGCCGCGCTCTCGCACAAGGCCGACGCCAAGCCCGGCGAGCTGTCGGGCGGCATGCGCCGGCGCCTGTCGCTGGCGCGTGCGCTGGTGAACGACCCCAAGTTGCTGCTGCTCGACGAGCCCACCACCGGGCTTGACCCGCAGGCGCGGCACCTGATGTGGGAGCGCTTGCAGGTGCTGCTGCAGCAGGGCAAGTCGATCCTGCTGACCACGCACTTCATGGACGAGGCCGAGCGCCTGTGTTCGCGGCTGCTGGTGCTCGACCATGGCCGCAAGATTGCCGAGGGCCGTCCGCGCGATCTGATTGCCGAGCATCTGGAGCCTGATGTGGTCGAGGTGTATGGCAATGGGGCGCTGTCGCTGGTCGGGTCGGCCGAGCTGCAGGCGCTGGCTGCGCGCGTGGAAGTGAGCGGTGAGACGGTGTTCTTCTATACGCAGGACGCGCGGCGTCTGCTCGACGCACTGACGCAGCACGGCGGGCTGCGCACCTTTCATCGGCCGGCCAATCTGGAAGATCTTTTCCTCAAGCTCACCGGTCGGCAGATTCGCCAAGATGGCTAGGCCTTCTTTCTATGAACACAACCACTACCGCTTCTTCTGCCGTTTCTCCCGAGACACCTGTGCCGCCTTCACCCTCCGTGTGGCGCGCGCCTGAGCTGTCGATGCGGTGGTGGCCGGTGTTTTTGCGCAACCTGCTGGTGTGGCGCAAGCTTGCTTTACCTAGCCTCATCGGGAACATCGCGGAGCCGCTGATCTGGCTTGTGGCGTTTGGCTACGGGATGGGCGCTTTGGTGGGGCAGGTGACGGTGGATGGCACGCAGGTGCCGTACATCCTGTTCCTGGCGAGTGGGTCGATCTGCATGAGTGCGATGAATGCGGCGAGCTTCGAGGCGCTGTATTCGGCGTTTTCTCGTATGCATGTGCAGAAGACTTGGGACGGGATCATGAATGCGCCGGTGGGGCTGGATGACATCGTGCTGGCGGAGATGCTGTGGGCGGCGTTCAAGTCGATTTTTACTGTGACTGCGATCTTGTTTGTGATGCTGGGGTTGGGGATCAGTCACAGCCCGAAGTTGATCGTGGCCTGGATGGTGTTGATCGGGTGTGGGATCACGTTTTCTTCTGTGGCGTTGATCTTCAATGCGTTGGC
This sequence comes from Variovorax sp. KBS0712, assembly GCF_006323185.2. NCBI lineage: Bacteria > Pseudomonadati > Pseudomonadota > Betaproteobacteria > Burkholderiales > Comamonadaceae > Variovorax > Variovorax sp. KBS0712. Next base: position 33,092 of record NZ_VCCD02000005.1, read on the forward strand.
TAAGGGGTATGACTTTTTTACCTACTACTTCACGTTGTTCATGACGCCGATGATGTTTTTGAGTGGGGTGTTTTTTCCGCTGGAGCAGCTGCCTTCTGTTGTGCGTTCTGTTGCGGCTTGGTTGCCGTTGACGAATGCTGTTGCTTTGGTGCGGCCGCTGTTTATGGATCGGTGGCCTGAGGGGTGGTGGGTGCATGCGGGTGTGTTGGTTGTGTATGCGGTTGTGGCTTTCTGGATTGCGTTGGCTTTGACTCGAAAGAGGTTTCGGGGGTAGTTCGTTGAGGTGTTGGCTTGGTTTGCTTCCCGAGGCCGGGTCTCGGCCCGGCGGCCGACCTACTTTTCTTTGCTTCGCCAAAGAAACGTAGGCAAAAGAAAGGCGACCCTGCTGTCTGCGTCCCTCCGCTTCGCTACGGGCAACCTGCGGTGCTCACGTTTCGCGGGGTCTCGCCCAAACTCGCTTCGCTCAAACAAGGGCGAGCCCTGATCCGCGAAACGCTCCGCTCCTCGGCGCATACAGAAGGGGTTGGGATACCGACGGGCCATCGCTTCGCTCGGCCAGTGGGCCGCAGCAGGCGCGTTGCGCCTGCTGCGGCGGGGATTGGTCGTGGCGTTGGTCCTTGCATGAGCGCATGCGTGTGCGCTCATGCAGATGCGGATGTGCCTGCGACCACCACGACGAGCACGAGCACAAACGCAGGCTTCGGCTGTTGGTAGTTCCCGGGCCGAGCGAAGCGACGGCCCGCCCGGTATCAAAGCCCCTCTGGCTGCGCCGAGGAGCGCAGCGTTTCGCGGATCAGGGCTCGCAGCTGTTTGAGCGAAGCGAGTTCTGCGAGACCCCGCGAAACGCGAGCACCGCAGGTTGCCCGCAGCGAAGCGGAGGGACGCAGACAGTGGGGTCGCCTTTTCTTTGCTTACTTTCTTTTGGCGAAGCAAAAGAAAGTGAGTCCGCCGCCGGGCGGAACTCCCGGCCCCGGGAAGCAACCGCCAAAACCAATCCAAAACAACTACATTGCACACAATTGAATTGCGAACTACAATTCCTCCCATGCCAACGAAACCCCACCAAGACGAGATGCTCAAGCTAGACAACCAGCTCTGCTTCGCCGTCTACTCCGCCTCCTTGGCAATGACCCGCCTCTACAAGCCGTTGCTGGAAAAGCTCCAGCTCACCTACCCCCAATACCTCGTGATGCTCGCCCTCTGGGAGCAAGACGGCCCCACCGTCTCCGCCCTAGGCGAGCGCCTCTCGCTAGATTCCGGCACGCTGACCCCTCTGCTCAAGCGCCTCGAAGCCAACGGCTACGTAGCCCGAGTCCGCGACGTCGCAGACGAGCGCCGCGTCCACATCACGCTCACCACCGCAGGCCGCAAGCTCAAGTCCCGTGCCGCCAACGTCCCCGAATGCCTCATGGCCGCCGCCGAATGCTCGGTGCCCGAGCTGATCGCCCTCACGCAGCAGATCCAGACCCTGCGCGACCGCATCCGCAAAGCCGCCTGACACACAACCCAATCACAGTTCTCCCCGGCCTCCCAAGGAAGCCCTTTCACCACCCCAAGCCAAAGGAAATCACCATGACCACCAAGCTCGACAAAGTTCTCTACACCGCAGAAGCCCACACCGTCGGCGGCCGTGACGGCGCCGGCAAGTCCAGCGACGGCGCCATCGACGTCAAGCTGAGCTCGCCCGGCTCGGGCAAGCCCGGCACCAACCCCGAGCAGCTGTTCGCGGTCGGCTACGCCGCCTGCTTCATCGGCGCCATGAAGGCCGTCGGCCCGAAGATCAGCGTCAAGGTGCCGGAAGAAGTCGCCATCGACTCGAAGGTCTCCCTCGGCCCGACGAACGGCGGCGCGGCCTACGGCATCTCGGTGCAACTGGCGATCTCGCTGCCCGGCCTCGACGACGCACAGAAGAAGCTGCTGGTCGACACCGCTCACCAGGTCTGCCCGTACTCGAACGCAACGCGCGGCAACATCGACGTGGAACTGACGATCGTCTGATTCCGCTCTGACGGTTTCGTGAAACAAAGCGCCCCGGCCCCAAGCCCGGGCGCTTTTTTCATGTCTGTCTCACGGGTGACGCCGAAACGCACGCCGAGATAGCGCCTTTCACCAAGCTTGGCTAATGTGGCCGCACGTCTCGCCCGTCCCGCCACCCGTCTTCAACACACACCCGTGGAGATCGACCCCATGAGCACCACCCACCTCCTGATCCGCAAAGACCAGCTCGCCACCGCGCGCCTGCACACCGACACCTCCGACCGGCCGCTGGCCGCCGGCCAGGTGCGCGTGCGCATCGACAGCTTTGCGCTCACCTCCAACAACATCACCTACGCCGCCTTCGGCGATGCGATGAGCTACTGGCAGTTCTTTCCCTCCGAGGAAGAAGGCTGGGGCAGCATCCCGGTGTGGGGCTTCGCCAGCGTGGTGCAGTCGCAGCACCCGGGCGTGGCGGTGGGCGAACGGATCTACGGCTACTGGCCGATGTCCACGAGCGCGGTGCTCAGCCCCGACCGGCTCTCGCCCTCGCGCTTCACCGACGCGGCGGCGCACCGCGCCGAGCTGCCCGCGGTCTACAACCAGTACTTCCGCTGCAACGCCGACCCGCTGTACACCACCGACACCGAAGACCTGCAGGCGCTGCTGCGCCCGCTGTTCATCACCTCGTGGCTGATCGACGACTTCATGGCCGACAACGACTTCTTCGGCGCCACCACCATGCTGCTGTCGAGCGCCTCGAGCAAGACGGCCTACGGCACGGCCTTCCAGCTGCACCAGCGCGACGGCATCGAAGTGGTCGGCCTCACCTCGCCCGCCAACGTGGCCTTCTGCCAGAGCCTGGGCTGCTACGACCGCGTGGTGACCTACGACGCGCTGGACACCATCGCGGCCGACACCCCGTGCGTGTACATCGACTTCGCCGGCAACGGCGAGCTGCGCACTGCGATCCACGAGCGCTTCACGAATCTGAAGTACAGCAGCTCGATCGGCGGCACGCACGTGGAGCAGCTCGCCGCCAAGGGCGCGGGCAAGAGCCTGACCGGCCCGCGCGCCACGCTGTTCTTCGCGCCGGCGCAGATAAAAAAGCGCACCACCGAATGGGGCGCCGACGAGTTCGGGCGGCGCATGGTGGCCGCGTGGCACCGCTTCCTGGCCACGGTGACCGACGCCAGCAACCCCTGGCTGCACACCGAGCACCACCACGGCGGCGAGGCGGTGCAGGCCGCCTACGCGCAGGTGCTGGCCGGCAAGGGCGACCCGCGCACGGGCCATATCCTTTCGCTTTACAAACAAGCGGGCGCTCGCTGACCCGCACGGGGCCCATGTGGCGACAATCGCCGCATGACCCCTTCTTCTGTCGCGCCCGCGAACACCCATCCTTACGAGAGCCTCACGCCCGACGTGGTGCTCGACGCGCTCGCGACACTCGGCCTGCACGGCGACGGCCGCCTCACCGGCCTGAACTCCTATGAAAACCGGGTCTACCAGGTCTACCTGGAAGACCCGAATCCCCATCCTGCGGTGGTGCTCAAGTTCTACCGCCCCGGCCGCTGGAGCGAGGCCGAGATCCTCGAAGAGCACGCCTTCTCGCTCGAACTGGCCGCCGGCGAAGTGCCGGCCGTGCCGCCGCTGGCCTTCGACGGCAAGACGCTGCACCACCACGCCGGCTTTGCCTTCAGCGTGAGCCCCTACCGCGGCGGGCGCGCGCCCGAGCTGGACAACTTCGAGGTGCTCGAATGGGTGGGCCGCTTCCTGGCGCGCATCCACACCGTGGGCAGCGCCAAGCCCTTCGAGGCCCGCCCCGCGCTCGACCTGCAGACCTTCGGCCTCGATTCGCGCGACTGGCTGCTCGAGAACGACAAGATCCCGCTCGACATGCAGCGCGACTGGGAAAAGATCTGCAACGAGGCGCTGGACATGGTCCGCGCGACCGCCCTGGCGCTGCAGCCGCCGGCCTCCGACTTCAAGCCCCGCAAGCTGCGCCTGCACGGCGACGTGCACCCCGGCAACATCCTGTGGACGCCCACCGACCGCCCCGGCGGCGGCCCGCACTTCGTCGACCTGGACGACGCGCGCACGGGCTTCGCGGTGCAAGACCTGTGGATGCTGCTGTCGGGCGACCGCGCACAGCGCACCGCGCAGCTGTCGGGCCTGCTCGACGGCTACGAGCAGTTCCGCGAATTCGACCGCCGCGAGCTGGCGCTCATCGAGCCGCTGCGCACGCTGCGGCTCATCCACTACAGCGCCTGGCTGGCACGCCGCTGGGAAGACCCGATCTTCCCGATCAACTTCCCGTGGTTCGGCTCCAGCGACTACTGGAAGGGCCAGATCCTCGTGCTGGAAGACCAGTGCGAGCAGATGGCCGAAGAGCCCCTGTACGCGTGATCACCCGGCGGTGCTCTCGGCCAGGCTCTGCGCCACGCCTTCGAGCAGCCGCTCGACCAGCACATTGACCGGCCCGGCGCGCCACACGCCGTAGGCCTCCGACTGCGCCACCGCGCGGTCGAGCGGGCGGAACACCGCGCCGCGCAGCGCCGAGTGCCGCATCGCCTGCGGCACCAGCGCCACGCCCATGCCCTGCGACACCAGCGACACCACGGCCAGCCAGTGCCGCACCTCGTGGCGCACCTCGGGCAAGAAGCCCGCCTCGGCGCAGATCGACAGGATGCGCTCGTGGTAGTCGGGTGAGGCCTCGCGCGAGAACAGCACGAAAGGCTGCGCGCGCAGGTCGGCCGGCGCCAGCACGCGCTTGCGCGCCAGCGCATGGCCCGCGGGCAGGCAGGCCACGAAGGGCTCCGACAACAGCAGCCGGTGCTGCAGCTCGGCCGGCATGCGGCTGGTGTGGACAAAGCCCAGGTCGAGCCGGTCGTGCAGCAGCTCGGCGATCTGCACGCCCGAATTGAGTTCGCTCAGCGTGATGCGCACCGCCGGATGCCGCGCCTGGAACGCGCGCAGCGCGGGCGGCAGGCCGCGGTAGAGCATGGCGCCCACGAAGCCGATGCGCAGCCGGCCCGCCGAACCGGTGGCCACGTCGCGCGCCTCCAGCGCGGCTTCTTCGGCCTGCAGCAGCACGCGCCGCGCCGACACGCGCAGCGCCTCGCCCGCGGGCGTGAGCCGCACTTCCTTGCTGTTGCGCTCGAACAGGCGCGCGCCCACCGAGTCTTCGAGCTGTCGGATCGCCACCGACAGCGGCGGCTGCGAAATGGCCAGCCGCCGCGCGGCGCGCCCGAAGTGCAGCTCTTCGGCGAGCACGGAGAAGTAGCGCAGGTGCCGCAGTTCCATGAATAGTTAAATCAAATCGTACAAGACCAAATCAATATTAGACACGGATCATTGCCAACTCAACAATGCGGCGAACCAGGAGACGCCCGCATGCCCACACCCGCTGCTTCCGCTGCCACAGCCGCCGCGCACCCGATCCCCGATCGCCACGGCCAGAACCTCTTCACCACCGACACCGAGCTGCACACGCTGCTCGCGCTGTACCTGCCCGAGGCCCTGCGCACGCACATGCGCCCGCACTTCGAGCGCCTGGGCGGCCTGGCGGGCGGCCTGCTGGACGACCTGGCCGGCACCGCCGACCGCAACCCGCCCACGCTGAAGCAGCGCACGCGCACCGGCATCGACGAGCAGAAGGTCATCAAGCACCCGGCCTATGTCGAGATGGAGCGCCTGGCGCTCAGCGAGTTCGGCCTGGCCGCCATCTCGCACCGCGACGAGACGCTGGGCTGGGCCGGCAAGATGCCGCCGCTGGTCAAGTACGTGCTGACCTACCTGTTCGTGCAGGCCGAGTTCGGCCTGTGCTGCCCGGTCTCGATGACCGACTCGCTCACGCGCACGCTGAAGAAGTTCGGCGCGCCCGAGCTGGTCGCCAAGTACCTGCCGCGCCTGACCTCGCTCGACTTCGACGAGCTGGCACAAGGCGCGATGTTCATGACCGAGCAGGCCGCCGGCTCCGACATCGCCGCCACCGCCACCACCGCGCAGCGCCAGCCCGACGGCAGCTGGCGCCTGGCCGGCGACAAGTGGTTCTGCTCCAACCCTGACGCCGGCTTTGCGATGGTGCTGGCGCGCGCCGACGACGCACCCGCGGGCATGAAGGGCGTGTCGCTGTTCCTGCTGCCGCGCGAGCTCGACGACGGCAGCCTCAACCACTACCGCATCATCCGCCTGAAGGACAAGCTGGGCACGCGCTCGATGGCCAGCGGCGAGATCCGCCTCGAAGGCGCGGTGGCCTACCTCGTGGGCGAGGAAGGCCGCGGCTTCCAGCAGATGGCCGACATGGTCAACAACTCGCGCCTGTCCAACGGCGTGCGTTCCGCCGGCCTGATGCGCCGCGCGGTGGCCGAGGCCGAGTACATCGCCTCCGAGCGCCGCGCCTTCGGCCGTGCGCTCGAGCAGATGCCGCTGATGCAGCGCCAGCTCGACAAGCTGCGCGTGCCGTCCGAGCAGGCCCGCACCATGGTCTGCCAGACCGCGCAGGCGCTCGCACGCTCCGACGCCGGCGAGCCCGATGCGTATGCGCTGCTGCGCATCCTCACGCCGCTCATCAAGTTCCGCGCCTGCCGCGACGCGCGCCAGGTCACGGGCGACGCGATGGAAGTGCGCGGCGGCTGCGGCTACATCGAAGAGTGGAGCGACCCGCGCCTCGTGCGCGACGCGCACCTGGGCTCGATCTGGGAAGGCACCAGCAACATCGTGGCGCTGGACGTGATCCGCGCCGTGAAGCGCGAAGGCTCGCTGCTCGTGCTGCGCGCGCACGTCGAGTCACTGATCAGTAACGCCACCGAGCTCACGCCGGCCTTTGCCGCCGCGCTGCGCGACACCATGGCGCGCGCCTGCGCCCTGGCCGAGACCGCCGCGCGCGAAGGCGGTGACGTGCTCGCGCGCCAGGCCGCCTCAGCCCTGTACCACTGCACCAGCGCCGCCGCGATGGCCTGGGAGGCCTCGGCCGGCGGCTCCGCCGCGCGCCTGCGCTGGGCCCAGCTGGTGCTGCTGCACCGCGTGCTGCCGCGCGATCCGCTGGCGCCCGACGCACTGCCCGCCGACTGGCACGCCGCCCTGGTGCGCACGGCCGCCTGAGCCCCTTTTTCGAGAACAACGGAGACAACCACCCATGCGACAACGACTCAGCCTCCTCCTGGGCACCGCCTGCGCCGCGCTGCTGCTCGCGGCCACGCCCGCCGCACAGGCCCAACCCGGCGCCTTCCCGACCAAGCCCATGACGCTGGTCGTGCCCTTCCCGCCCGGCGGCCCGACCGACGCGATGGCGCGCACGCTGGCCGCCGAGCTGCGCGACAAGCTCGGCCAGCCCATGATCGTGGAGAACCGCGCGGGCGCGGGCGGCAACATCGGTGCCGACTACGTGGCGCGCGCCGAGGCCGACGGCCACACGCTGCTGTTCGGCACCTCGGGCCCGCTGGCCATCAACGTGAGCCTGTACCGCAAGATCAGCTACGACCCGACCAGGAGCTTCGCGCCCGTGATCCAGGTCGGCTACCTGCCGAACATCCTGGTGGTGAACCCGGCCCTGCCGGTGAAGAACGTGGCCGAGCTGGTCGCCTACGCCAAGGCCAACCCGGGCAAGCTCAGCTACGCCTCGTCGGGCAACGGCGCCTCGTCGCACCTGGCGGGCGTGCTGTTCAACTCGGTGGCCGGCACCGACCTGCTGCACGTGCCCTACAAGGGCACGGGCCCGGCGCTCAACGACCTGCTTGGCAACCAGGTCAGCATGACCTTCACCGACATCCTCACCGCGCTGCCCTACGTCAAGGCCGGCAAGCTGCGCGCACTCGGCGTGGCCACCTCGGCCCGCTCGCAGGCGCTGCCCGAGGTGCCCACCATCACCGAACAGCTGCACAAGCCCTACGACGTGAGCGTGTTCTTCGGCATCGTCGCGCCGGCCGGCACGCCGGCCGACCGCGTGACCAAGCTCAACCACGCGTTCGCCGAGGTGCTCAACTCGCCGAAGGTCAAGCAGATGTTCGCCGCGCAGGGCCTGGAAGCCACGGCGGACACCTCGCCGCAGAAGCTCGCGCAGTTCATCGGCAGCGAAACGGCCAAGTGGAAGGACGTGGTGAAGAAGTCCGGCGCGCAGCTCGACTGACCGCCACGACGCACAAGAAAAAACAAGGAGACAAGAAGATGAAGACGCACCTGCTGTCACGCCTGCTCGCCCTCGCCGCGCTGTTCACCGCAGCCGGCACCGCCACCGCAGAGACCTACCCGCAACGCCCCGTCACGCTGATCGTTCCGTATGCCGCGGGCGGGCCCACCGACCAGCACCTGCGCGCCGTGGCAGAAGAAGCCGGCAAGGCGCTCGGCCAGCCCGTGGTGCTCGACAACCGCCCCGGTGCGAGCGGCACCAACGGCGCCGCCGCGCTGGTGCGCGCCGCGCCCGACGGCTACACGCTGGCCGTGCTGCCGGCCTCGGTGTACCGCGAGCCCTTCATCAACAAGGTGGCCTTCGACCCCGCGCGCAGCTTCTCGTACGTGGTGATGCTGTCCGACTACACCTTCGGCCTCGCGGTGAAGGCCGACGCGCCGTGGAAGACCTGGCAGGACTTCGCGGCCGATGCCGCGCGCCGCCCGGGCAAGCTCAACGTCGGCGCCACCGGTGCAGTCGGCACGCCGCGCATCGTGATGGACGAAGCCGCCGAGATGGCGAAGGTCCAACTCAACATGGTGCCCTTCAAGGGCGACGCCGAAGTGACCAACGCCATCCTCGGCGGCCACATCGACGCCGCACCGCTGTCGGGCGTGGCCGTGCCGCACATCGACGCCGGCAAGATGCGCTACCTCGTGATGCTCACGCCGCAGCGCGTCAAGCGCTACCCGCAGGTGCCCACGCTGCGCGAACAGGGCGTGGACGCGGTCATCGATTCGCCCTACGGCATCGCCGGCCCGGCCGGCATGGACTCGGCGCGCGTGAAGACCGTGCACGACGCCTTCCGCAAGGCGCTGGCATCGCCCGCCGGCCTGCGCGTGCTGGAGCAGCTGAACCAGCAGGCCAACGCGATGGACCCCGAGCAGTACCGCCGCTACGCGCTGGCCACGACCGCGCGCGAGAAGGAGCGCGTGGCGCGCCTGCGCCAGCGCGGCCTGCTCGACTGACCCCACGGTGCGCTGCATGCAGGACCCCGATTTCGCCAACGAGCCAGCCGGCGTGCTGTTCGGCCTGCCCATGCCGATGGCACGCGCCTTCGCGCTGCGCGGCGAAGCCATCGGCGACGAGCACGCGCGCGTGCGCATGCCCTACAGCGCCGACCACACCAACAGCCGCGGCGACGTGCACGGCGGCGCGATCGCCGTGCTGTTCGACTGTGCGCTCTCCAGCGCCGTGCGTTCGCACGCGCCCACGGCCTTCGGCGTGGTCACCGTCGACATCACGGTGCACTACACCGCGCCCTGCGCCGGCGACGTGATCGCCACCGCCGTGTGCGAGCGGCGCGGCCGTGCGATGTGCTTCGCGCGCGGCGAGGCGCGCAACGCCGACGGCGAGCTGCTCGCGCTGGCCACGGGCACCTTCAAGCTGGTGCCGCGCACCGCTCCCTCTTCTTCCGAGTCCACCCCATGACCACCGCCCCTTCTTCGACCGGCGCCCTCGCGGGCATCCGCGTGCTCGACATCTCGCGCATCCTCGGCGGCCCCTACTGCGGCCAGATCCTCGGCGACCACGGCGCCGACGTGCTCAAGGTCGAGCCGCCACAGGGCGACGACACGCGCACCTGGGGCCCGCCCTTCAAGGAAGGCGTGGCCTCGTACTACCACGGGCTGAACCGCAACAAGCGCGTGCAGCACCTGGACTTCTCGACCGAGGAAGGCCGCGAGGCGCTGCTGGCGCTCGTGGCCGAGGCCGACGTGCTGATCGAGAACTTCAAGACCGGCACGATGGAGCGCTGGGGCATCGGCTACGAGACGCTGTCGCAGCGCTTTCCGCGCCTCGTGTGGTGCCGTGTGTCGGGCTTCGGCGCCGACGGCCCGCTGGGCGCGCTGCCGGGCTACGACGCCGCCGTGCAGGCCATGACCGGCATCATGAGCATCAACGGCGAGGCCGACGGCGGCCCGCTGCGCGTGGGCCTGCCGGTGGTCGACATGGTGACGGGGCTCAACGCGGTGATCGGTGTGCTGCTTGCGCTGCAGGAGCGCAACCGCAGCGGACGCGGCCAGTTCGTCGAAGCGGCGCTGTACGACAGCGGCCTCTCGCTGCTGCACCCGCACGCGGCCAACTGGTTCATGGACGGCACGGCGCCGCGCCGCACCGGCAACGCGCACCCCAACATCTACCCCTACGACGCGCTGGCCACGGGCACCGACCCGATCTTCGTGGCCGTGGGCAACGACCGCCAGTTCGCCAGCTTCTGCCGCTGCATCGGCCTGCCCGCGCTGGCCGACGACCCGCTGTACCGCACCGCCGGCGCGCGCTCGGTGAACCGCGACGGCCTCAAGCAGCAGCTCGAAGCCGCGCTCGCCGCCTTCGACGGCCGCACGCTGGTCGACCAGCTGATGGCCGCCGGCGTGCCCGCCGCGCCCGTGCTGCCGGTGGCGGCCGCGCTGCAGCACCCGCACACGCTGCACCGCGAGATGGTGGTGGAGATGGAAGGCGGCTACCGCGGCATCGGCGCGCCCGTGAAGCTCAGCCGCACGCCGGCCAGCTACCGCCATGCGCCGCTGACGCCGGGCGATTCCTTCCTGCCGAGCGACGACAGCGCAGCGCGCTGACCTGTTCAATCCAGCGAGAGCTTGAGCGCGCGGATCAGCGGATGCCAGCGCGCCGACTCGCGCGCCAGCAGGGTCTCGAACTCGGCCGGCGTGCCGCCCACCGGCTCGACGCCGGCCTCGGCGAGGCGGCGCTGCACCACCGGGTTGTGCAGCGCGCTGGCCACCGCGCGCTGCAGCCGCGCCACCACCTCGGGCGGCGTGCCCGCGGGCGCCACGAGGCCGTGGAAGATCGCAGCCTCGACCTTCGGCAGGCCCAGTTCCGCAAAGGTCGGCACGCCCGGCCATTGCGCCAGGCGCGCAGGGTTCGCCACCGCCAGCACACGCAGCCGGCCGCCCTGGATGAAGCGGCGCGCCGTGGCGAGCTCGCCCATCGCGAACGGCAACTGCCCGCCCGCCACCTCGACCAGCGCCGGCCCGGCGCTGCGGTACGGCACATGCACCATCTCCAGCCCGGCCTCGCGCGCCAGCAGCGCCATCGCGAGGTGCTGCGCGCTGCCGTTGCCGGCCGAGGCAAAACTGAAGCGGCCCGGAAAGGCGCGCGCGTCCTCGATGAAGGCACGCGCATCGCGCACGCCGCTGGCCGGGCCGACCAGCAGCACCATCGGCAGCCGCACCAGCTGCGTGACGGGCGTGAAATCGCGCGACGGGCTGTAGCTCAGGCTGCGGTACAGCGCGGGGTTGAACACCCACATGCCGTTGTCGGCCGACAGCACGGTGTGGCCGTCGGCCGGTGCGCGCGCGGCCTCGAGGGCGGCGAGCGCGGTGTTGCCGCCGGGCCGGTTCTCGATCTGCACCGGCTGGCCCGTGTCGATGGTGAGTTGGGCACCGATGGCGCGCGCGACGACGTCGGCGATCGCGCCCGTGGGGAAAGGCACGATCCAGCGGATTGGCCGCGCGGTGTCGTCGGAGGGCTGCGCCCAGGCCGTGCCCGCCACCAGACCCACCAGACCCAGCGATGCGGCCAGCCGCCGCCGTGTCAGGTCCGGCAGGCGGCGCTGCGTCACGGGGCGGCCCGGCTGGTCTTCAGGCCCTGCCCCGCGGCCCAGGTCGACACGTCCTCACGCTTGATGGCGGCGGCCATGAGTCCGGGGAACGCATCGGGCGTGCAGGCGAACGAGGGCACGCCCAGCGCCGCGAGCTTGGCGGCCAGGTCGCGGTCGTACGAGGGCGCGCCTTCGTCGCTGAGCGCCAGCAGCGCGATGAACTGCACGCCGGCCTCCACCAGCTGGTGGGCGCGGCGCAGCAGGCCGTCTTCCACGCCGCCTTCGTACAGGTCGGAGATGAGGATCAGGATGGTGTTGCGCGGCTCGCGCACCAGCGTCTGGCAGTAGCCCACGGCGCCGTTGATGTCGGTGCCGCCGCCCAGCTGCACGCCGAACAGCAGGTCGACCGGGTCTTGCAGCTGCTCGGTCATGTCGACCACGGCGGTGTCGAACACCACGAGCTTGGTCGACACCGCCGGCAGGCTCGCCATCACCGCGCCGAAGATGCTCGAGTAGACGACCGACGCGGCCATGGAGCCGCTCTGGTCGATGCACAGGATCACTTCGCGCTGCGGCTGGCGCGCCTTGCGCCCGTAGCCCACCAGCGTCTGCGGCACCACGGTGCGGTACTCGGGCTGCCAGTGGCGCAGGTTGGCGCGGATGGTGCGGTGCCAGTCGATCTCCGAATGGCGCGGGCGGCGGTTGCGCTGGCTGCGGTTGAGCGCGCCGCTCACGGCGCTGCGCATCGGCTCCTCGAGCTTCTTCATGAGCTCGTCGACCACCTTGCGCACCACGGCGCGCGCCGTGTCCTTGGTGCCGGCCGGGATCACGCTCGCCAGCGCCACGAGGTTGGCCACCAGGTGCACGTCGGGCTGCGCGTTCTCGAGCATCTCGGGCTGCAGCAGCATCTGGCGCAGGTTCAGGCGCTCCATCGCGTCGCGCTGCATCACCTGCACCACCTGGCTCGGAAAGTACTTGCGGATGTCGCCGAGCCAGCGCGCCACGCTGGGCGCCGAATCGCCCCGGCCGCCGCGCTGCCCGCCCTGGCCCAGGCCGCGCCGGCCGTCGGCTTCGTAGAGCGCGGCCAGCGCCTGGTCGATCTCGCGCACGCGGCCCTCGATGGCGCCGCAGCTGGCGTTGGCCTCGCTGCCGAGCACGAGGCGCCAGCGTTGCAGGCGGTCGGTGGGCGGCAGGGTTTCTTCTTCGTCGATGGATGTTGGATTCGCGCTCATGCCTTCACTCCCAGCAGTTCCCGCAGCAGCGGCAGCGCGAGCACCGCGCGTGATTCGTCCCAGTCAGTGGCGGCCACGGCGGACGGCAAGGTGCCGCCGACGGCGCCGCGTTTCGCGCGCTCGCCGAGCGCGCGCCGGTCGGCACCCGAGAAGTCCGCGAAGCTGCGCCGCACCAGCGGCAGCACCTGCACGAAGTGCTCTTCGCCGAGCCCCGCGAGCCAGCCGTCGACCAGCGACCACACGGCATCGTCGTGCAGCAGCACCATCGCGTTGCGGTTGAGAAAACCCTCGAGCCAGGCCGCCGCATCGGTCGGCGGCGCGCCGGCCGAGAGGTTGCGTGCCAGCTGCTGCGAGGCGCCGTCGCTGTCGATCTGCGCGTCGTCGAGCAGCAGCCGGCAGCTCACGCCGCGCAGCAGCGGCGCGCCGGTTTCGCCGAAGGCGATGGCGCGCAATGCGTTGCGCCAGGCGGTGGTCGTTTCTTCGCCGTCGCGCAGGCGCACCGCGTCGTGCGCGCCGATGAGGCGGGTGCGCAGCGACTCGGCGGCTTCGGCGTCGAGCGCGCCGCAGGCGATCGGCAGGCCGATGGCGCCGCGCACGATGAGGCTGTCGAGCACGTGCGAGAGCAGCGCGCTGTCGGTCTGGCGCACGCTGCCGTAGCGGAACACGTTGGCCAGCGGCGGCACGGCACCGATGAGCTGCACGGCGTCGCCGGTGAGCGCGGCGCGGTCTTCGAGCGCGCGGGTCACGGCCTGCACGGCCACGGGCAGGTCGGCCAGCAGCACGGTGTCGACCTGCTCGGCCAGTGCGGTGAGCGAGGTCTCGGCCGCGAGCCCTTCCATCACGCGCGCGCTGGCGGCATGTGCCACGGTGGCGCCGAAGCGGCTGGCTTCGATGACGCGCAGCGCGAACTCGGGCTGCCACTGCAGCTGCCACACCTCGTGGAAGGTGCCGCGGCTCGCGCGCTGGCCGGCGGTGACCTCGCCCCACGGCAGGTCGAGCAGGCGCAGGCGGTGCAGCAGGTGGCTGCGTGCCAGGTCGTTGGGCTGGCGCAGGTCGAGGTCGAGCGTCTTCGCGGTGGCCTCGGGCTTGAGGCGCAGGCTCTTCTGCGCCTGTTCGAGGTCGCGCTGCAGCGGCACGGTGGGCACGTCGGCCGGCACCTGGCCCATGCGGTCGCCGACCGTGAGGCGTTCGCGGATGAGCGTGAGCGGCGCCTGCTCGCCCATGCAGATCACGCTGCGCACGGCCTCGTCGAGCTCGGGCAGGCCGGGCGCGGGGCGCTCGCGCAATGCGGCGAGCGTGTCGGCCAGGCGCGTGGCCTCGATGAGGTGGGCGGAGGAGCAGTCGAGGTCGTGCTCGCGCAGCAGCCGCGCGACGCGGGCGAGCCAGCCGGTGCTGCGCCCCGCCACTTCGTGCCCCTGCTGCCACAGGTGTTCGTACCAGCCCGGCGAATCGATGCCGGCGCCGTAGCCGCTGGCGCTCGTGAGGTGCCGGTAGGTCCACGGCACCCAGGTCGCGAGCACCTTGAGCTTGGGCAGGCCCTTGAGCAGCGCCGCATCGGCCTTGGCGGTGGCCGCGCCCTGCAGCGCGGGCACGTGCCACGCACCGCAGACGACGGCGATGCGCTGGTGACCGGCCTTGACGGCCTCGCGGATCGATTGCCGCATGAAGGCTTCGCGCCGCTGCTCGCGTTCTATCGCGCGCACGCCGCGCCGGTCCTCGGGCGTTTCGGCGCGCACGGCCGTCATGGCCTCGGCGATGGCGCCGAACAGGTCTTCGCCGTCGCCGCGCTCCTCGATCATGTGGTTCCACCAGCTCTCGCCATCGGCATAGCCGGCGGCATGGGCGAGCCAGTCGAAGGGGTCGTCGGGCAGCGTGTGCGCGGCTTGTTCCTCCTCGGGCGCATCGACGGTTTCGGCGACGGGCACCGTGTCGGTCTCGTCATCGCCGAGTGGTGTTTCTTCAGGCGCTTGCGCCTTGGCCTCGTCGGCCGCGCGCGCGGCCTGCTCGATCGCCATGCGGTGCGCCTGCGGCAGGTCGATGAAGCGCGTGGGCACGCCGCGCGCGGCGCCCCACTGCAACGCCTGCCATTCGGGCGAGAAGGTGGCGAAGGGATAGAACGCGGCCAGGCCGGTGTCCTCGCTCGCATGGATCAGCACCGCCACCGGCGGTTGCAGGTCGGCGTGCGCGAGGAAGGACAGCAGCGGCTCGGCCTCGGGCGGGCCCTCGACGAGGATGCAGTCGGGCTGCAGCGACTCGAAGGCGCGCAGCAGGCTGCGCGCACAGCCGGGGCCGTGGTGGCGGATGCCGAAATAGTGCAGCGGCGAAGGCGCCGCGCTCGTGCTCATGCGCCGGCTCGCGTCAGAGTTGTTCGCGGCAGGCGCGGTAGAGGTCCTTCCAGTCGGCCCGTTCCTTGACGACGGTCTCCAGGTATTCCTTCCACACCACCTGGTCCTGCACCGGGTCCTTGATGACCGCGCCGATCAGGCCCGAGGCCACGTCGGCCGAGCGCAGCACGCCGTCGCCGAAATGGCCGGCCAGCGCCATGCCGCTGTTGATGACCGAGATGGCCTCGGCGGTCGAGAGCGTCGACGTGGGCGACTTGATGCGCGTCTTGCCGTCTTCGGTCTGGCCGTTGCGCAGCTCGCGGAAGATCTGCACCACGCGGCGCACTTCCTGCAGCGCGGGCGGCTCGGCCGGCAGCGCGAGCGCGCGGCCCAGCTCGCCGACGCGCTTGACGACGATCTGCACTTCCTCGGTCTCGCTCGACGGCACCGGCAGCACCACGGTGTTGAAGCGGCGCTTGAGCGCGCTCGACAGCTCGTTCACGCCCTTGTCGCGGTTGTTGGCAGTGGCAATCACCGAGAAGCCGCGCGTGGCCTGCACCTCGGTGCCGAGCTCGGGCACGGGCAGGGTCTTTTCCGAGAGCACGGTGATCAGCGAGTCCTGCACGTCGGCCGGGATGCGCGTGAGTTCTTCGACGCGCGCGATCTTGCCCAGGCGCATGGCGTGCACCAGCGGACTCGGCACCAGCGCCTTCTCGGACGGGCCATGGGCCAGCAGCTCGGCGTAGTTCCAGCCGTAGCGCAGCTGCTCTTCGCTGGTGCCGGCCGTGCCCTGGATCAGCATCGTCGAGTCGCCGCTCACCGCGGCCGCCAGGTGCTCCGACACCCACGACTTGGCCGTGCCCGGCACGCCGTACAGCAGCAGCGCGCGGTCGGTGGCGAGCGTGGACACGGCGATTTCCATCAGGCGCGAATTGCCGATGTACTTGGGGCTGACCTCGAAGCCGTTGGCCAGCTTGCCGCCCATCAGGTAGGTGAGCACGGCCCAGGGCGAGAGCTTCCAGTTGGCCGGGCGCTGGCGGTCGTCGACCTTCTGGAGCGCTTCGAGTTCTTCGGCGAATTGCTGTTCGGCATGCTGGCGCAGGACATTGCTCATGGACGGCCTTGGGAAGAGGTTGAAAGTGAGGAAGAAGAGGAAGAAGAAGGAAGCGTGGCGACCAGCCGGCGCGCGCGCACGATGCGCGCGGTGTCGGCCAGTGCGTTGGCGAGGCCGGGGCTTTCCTCGGCCGCGCGCGGCAGGTCGGCCAGCAGCGGCAGTGCATCGAGGTGCAGCAGCGCGGCGGCGGTGCCGAGCACCTGGCGCAGCACGTAGTCGTTGACGAGGTCGCCGCGCTCGACGCGCATGCGCAGTGCCTGGGCGATGCGCAGCGACAGCGCGGCCGACGGCGTGTCGCCGGGCGCGCAGGCCTGGTCGGCAAACGCGACGACGTCCTGCACGCCCTGGCCGGCATCGCCGAGTTGGGCGGCCCAGTGGCGCTCGCGACGGTCGCGCGGCAGCAGCGCCAGCAGCGGGCCCACGCCGCCGCGGTGGGCGCGCGGGCGGTCGAGCAGCGCGTCGCACCAGTCGAAGTCGGGCGCGGCCAGCACGGCCTCGTTCCAGCCGCGCAGCAGCGCGTCGTGCCAGTCGCCCTTGGCGGCCCAGTCGAGCAATGCAGCGGGCGTCAGGCCGGTGCGCGTGGTCCACCAAGCGAGCGGCATCTGGCGCACGAGCTGGTACAGCCACCACGCGCGCTCGCCGAGGCTGTCGTGCGTGGGGCGCGCGGCGTCGATGGCGTCGTCCTTCCAGCGCGGGTCGGCGGCTTCGGGGGCGTTCAGTTGCCACGTCGCGCCTTGCGATGAGAGCAAGGGCGCGAGGAAGGCTTCGACGCGCCGCACGTGCGCGCTGGCCGGCAGGCGCTGCAGCAGCTCGACCACGGTCTGGCGCACGTCGCGCGCGCGGTCTTTCAGCTGGGCTTCGAGCAGCGCTTCGTCGTCGGGGCCGAGGTTCTCGGCCAATGCGCCGAGCAGCACGGCGCGTTCCTTGGCGGGCAGCTGCGGCAGCTCGGCGGCGAGGCGTTCGCGCGCGCCGGCCGGGTCGTCGCGGCGTTGCTCGGCCAGCACGGCGCGGCGCTGGTCGATGCTGCCTTCGTCCCAGCGGGTCTGCGTGTCGGCCTGCGCGCTGGCGCCGACGGCGTAGCGCCAGTCGTCGTTGCGCGCGGCCAGCCAGCGACCGCGCTCGCCGAGTGCGAGCACCACGGCGGGCCGCAATGCGGTGTCGCGGCGGCCGGCATCGAGCGCGGCGGGCAGCAGGCTCGGTGGCAGGCGCCAGCCAGCGGTGGCGAGCACGGCCAGCACCTCGTGCTGCAGGCGCTGCGGGCCACTGGCGAGTGCATCGGCGATCACGGCGAGCAAGGTGGGGTCGCCGAGCGCGGGAGAAGGATCGTTGGCGGCGGGCGGTGCGTCGTCGGCCGGCAGGCCCGGCGCGACGAAGCCCGCACGGCGGCCCACGGCCACGGCGCCCGCGACGCGCAGCAGTTGGCCTTGCGCGCTGTCGGTGGGTTGTTGCAGCGCTTGAAGCAGCGCGCCGAAATCGCCGGCCATGCCATCGGCGGCCGGCACGGGTTGGCGGGCGGTGCCGACGAGGGCCGTCTGCAGCAAGGTGTTCCAGTGGCTCATGTGCGTGCTCCGCTCAAGGTCCAGACGGGTGCCCCACCCTCAATCGCCCACGCCGTGAGCGGCGCGAACTGTTCGCCGTCCCATTCGCCGAACACGCGCAGCGGCGCGCCGCCCGAATGCGCCAGCAACTGCCAGGCTTCGGCTGTGGCCAGCTGCATCGGCAGGGCCTGCGACGCGGCGCCCAGGCGCAGCCACCACTGGTCGCCATGCCGCGCGGGCACGGCATCGGCCCATACCAGGGGCAGCAGCGGTTGCCACGGGTTGGCCGCGATCTGTTGGGCCATGCGTTGCCATTCGCCGGCTTCGTCGGGGGCGGCGACCGGCGCTGCGGTCGATGCGGCCTCGGCCGGCAGCTCGGCCACGACCGCGCGCTGCGAGGCGTGGCCGGGATAGAAGCACAGCATGGCCGCGCGTTCGCTGCCGCTGACCCAGCCGGTCTCGAAGCCGCGTCCGCCGTGCGAGTAGTCGAGCAGCAGCGCGCGGCGTCCGCTCGCGCGGCCCTGCAGCCACACATGGCGTTCGACCAGCTTGGTGTCGCGCTCGTCCAGGCACTGGCCCAGCACGAGCCAGTGGTCGCTCACGCGTTCGCCGTCGGCCAGCAGCGTCTCGCGGTCCTGCGGCCAGCCGAGGGCGGCGCGCAGGTCGGCGCGCGTGGCGGGCGAGAGGCTGTCGCGGCGCGGCACCGCATCCACGATCAGCTGCAGCCGGCCCAGCCGGTCGAGCAGCCGCGCGGGCCAGCCTTCGCCGGCGCCGATCAGCTCGGCCGCCTGCGTGATGCGCTGGCCGAGCCCCGGCGCCTGCGCGTCGACCATGCGCGCGGCCATGGCGGTCCAGCCCTCGGCCTGCTCGCTGCCGAGCGCGGCCAGGCCGCGCTGGGTCTGGTCGTCGAGCCAGCGCGCGAGCTCCTGCACGCCGGCCTCGATGCGCTTCCAGCGCTGCGCGTCGCGCTTGGCGGCGGCAGCAGGATCGGGCGGGGCGGCCGGTTCGGCGGCGCGGGCTTCTTTCTTCTCGACCTTCTCGCGGCGCGAGGCGAGCCAGTCGGCCACCCACGGCGGCGGCGCGCCGGCGGTGAAGCTGGCTTCGCTTTGCGCGCGCAGCAGCATCAGTGCCAGGCCGTGCTTGCAGGGGAACTTGCGGCTCGGGCAGGAGCAGCGGAACACCGGCCCCGACAGGTCGACCTGCGTCTGGTAGGGCTTGCTGCCGCTGCCCTGGCATTCGCCCCAGACAGCGTCGTCGGAGTGCGCGAGCGTGGGCCACTTGGCGGGCGCGAGCAGGCCTTTGGCGGCCTTCGCGGAGGCGTCGTCCGGCGCAAGCGCGAGGACGGCTTCGGTACTGAGACTCATGGAAAGGGCAGCCTCGCGCCGGGCCGCGGCGCGGTCAGGGGTGGGAGGGGCGCGACCATCAGGGCGCGATGGGATTGCCGGGCGTGCCTGCTTCGCCAGCCACGACCGCTGTTTTCGCAGCGGAGGGGCGGTAGGACACGCGTGCCGCCGGCACGGGTGCGGCGGCGATCGGTGGCGACGGCGACATGGGCCGCGTGACGCCGGCCTTGGTGACGCTGACAGGCGCGGTGGCCGTTGCCGAAGCAGGCACCACCACGCCAGGCGTCGCCTGCCCAGGCGCTGCGGGCGCCGTCTCGTACGGGTTGTGCAGCACCACGCTCTTGCCGACGCCTACGCCGGTACCGATCGGGCCGACACCAACGCCCACGCCGACGCTGGCCGAGCCAGTGACGGCGCCGTTGTCGTGCAGCGCCACGCCCGCGCCGAGCGGGCCCCAGCCGGTGTTCAGGCCGACGGAGAAGTTGCCGTCCTTCGTGGCGCCGAGCCCGAGCGAGAGCCCGGGCACCAGCGGGATGCCGATGTGATAGTGCGAACAGCCGCCCACCAGAAGCAACAGCAGCAGCGCCGAGGTGGCAGCCGCTGCGCGACGAACGATGCGCGGCCGGGCGTTCACACCAGCAGCGCGTTGACGCGCCTCACGTAGGCAGCCGGGTCGGCCGGCAGGCCGCCTTCGGCCAGCAGTGCCTGGTCGAACAGGATGTTCGCAAGGTCGTCGAAATGCGCGGAGCCTTCGAGCTTCTTCACCAGCGGGTGCTCGGCGTTGACTTCGAGCACGGGCTTGAGGTCGGGCGCGGGCTGGCCGGCCTGCTTGAGCATGCGCGCGAGCTGCGTGCTCATGCCGCCGTCTTCCACCACGAGGCAGGCGGGCGAGTCGACCAGGCGCGTGGTCACGCGCACGTCCTCGGCCTTGTCCTTGAGCGCTTCCTTCAGCTTCTCGAGCAGCGGCTTGAACGACTCGGCGGCTTCCTCGGCGGCCTTCTTCTCGGCTTCGTCCTGCAGCTTGCCCAGGTCGACCGCGCCCTTGGCCACGCTCTGCAGCGGCGTGCCGTCGAACTCGTTGAGGTAGTTCAGCGCCCACTCGTCGACACGGTCGGTCATGAGCAGCACCTCGATGCCCTTCTTCTTGAAGACTTCGAGCTGCGGGCTGTTCTTGGCGGCGGCGAGGTTGTCGGCCGTGATGTAGTAGATGGCGTCCTGGCCTTCCTTCATGCGCGCCTTGTAGTCGGCGAAGCTCACGCTCGCGACGTCGCTCGTGGTGGAGGCAAAGCGCAGCAGCTTGGCGATGCGGTCGCGGTTGCCCATGTCCTCGCCCAGGCCTTCCTTCAGCACCGCGCCGAACTCGGCGTAGAACTTGGCGAACTTGCCCGATTCGTCGGCGTACTCGGCGGCGGCTTCGGCGGCGGGGGTGGTGTTCTTGTCGACGACATCGGTCACGCCTTCGGTCGGCTCGGGGGCGGGCACCGATTCGCCCGAGCCCACGTCGACCTTGCCTTCACCGCTCTCGGGCGCAGTCTTCTGCTTCTTGGCCAGGTCTTCGAGCATCGACAACACGCGCTTGGTGCTGCCTTCGCGGATGGCCTTCACGTCGCGGCTTTCCTGCAGCAGTTCGCGGCTCACGTTCAGCGGCAGGTCGGCCGAGTCGATCACGCCCTTCACGAAGCGCAGGTAGTTGGGCAGCAGCGCCTCGGCGTCGTCCATGATGAAGACGCGCTTGACGTACAGCTTGACGCCCGCGCTCTTGTCGCGGTTCCACAGGTCGAACGGGGCCTTGGACGGGATGTACAGCAGCTGCGTGTACTCGGTGCTGCCTTCGACGCGGTTGTGGCTCCAGGCCAGCGGCGCCTCGAAGTCGTGGCTGATGCTTTTATAGAACTCTTCGTACTGCTCGGCGGTGATGTCCTTCTTGGGGCGGCTCCACAGGGCGTTGGCCTTGTTCACCGTTTCCCACTCGCCGGTTTTCACCATGTCGCCGGGCTGGTCGTTCTCGCCGTCTTTCCACTCTTCCTTTTCCATCAGGATGGGCAGGGAGATGTGGTCGGAGTACTTGCCGACGATCTGCTTGAGCTTCCAGGCGTTGAGGTATTCGTCGGCGTCATCGCGCAGGTGCAGCGTGATGCTGGTGCCGCGCGCGGCGCGCGTGATGTCGGCCACCTCGAAGTCGCCGGCGCCGCCGCTCACCCAGCGCACGCCCTGGTCGGCGGGCAGGCCCGCGCGGCGCGACTCGACCGTGATCTTGTCGGCCACGATGAAGCCCGAGTAAAAGCCCACGCCGAACTGGCCGATGAGCTGCGCGTCGGCCTTCTGGTCGCCGCTCAGGCGGCTCATGAAGTCTTTGGTACCACTCTTGGCGATGGTGCCGAGGTTGTCGATGGCTTCCTGGCGCGACAGGCCGATGCCCTTGTCGGTGATGGTGAGGGTGCGCGC
The DNA here is from genome assembly GCF_006323185.2 of Variovorax sp. KBS0712. NCBI lineage: Bacteria > Pseudomonadati > Pseudomonadota > Betaproteobacteria > Burkholderiales > Comamonadaceae > Variovorax > Variovorax sp. KBS0712. The sequence goes on from NZ_VCCD02000005.1 coordinate 54,790, forward strand.
GGCCTTGTCGAACGACAGGCGCACGTCGAGATCGGGCTGGTCTTCGTAGAGCTCGGGGTGGTCGAGCGCCTCGAAGCGCAGCTTGTCGCACGCGTCGGACGCGTTCGAGATCAGCTCGCGCAGGAAGATTTCCTTGTTGGAGTACAGCGCATGCGTGACGAGGTGCAGCAGTTGCGCGACTTCAGCCTGGAACGGGAGTTTGGTATTGGAGGAATCAGCCATGGGAAAGAAAGGGATCGAAGCCAAAAAATTCTAAGGCGAGCCGCCCGTGGCGGGCGGCGGCCTTGCCAACTTTATGAACTGGGGTTGTCGCGCCAAAAAACAACGAGCGCAAGGCCGCGCGAACTTTGTCACACGGGTGTCGGCTCAGCGCCGCGCTTTCAGCGCGGTTGGGATTCGACCTCGCGCGTCCAGCGGTCGATGAGCCGCTTGCGCTCGGCCGCCTTGCCGTACTTCTCGAAGTCGTACTTGATGAGCTTCACGCTCTCCATCGAGGGAATGCGCGGATCGGGCTTGAAGGTCTTGTTGGCCGGCGACTGCAGGCTGCCGGCCTTGGCGCCGATGGACTGGCCAGCGGGGCTCATGAGCCAGTCGTAGTAGCGCTTGGCGTTCTCCTTGTTGCGCGCGCCCTTCACGAGCGCGATGCCGCCGATCTCGAAGCCCGTGCCTTCGCAGGGCGCGGCGGTCTTCACCGGAAATTTGTCGTGCCGCCAGCGCTCGAAGCCGAAGATGAAGCTCACGCCGATCGCCACCTCGCCCTTGGCCACGTTGGGCGCCTGGGCCTGGCCGCTGCGCGTGTAGCTGGTGACGTTTTTATGAAGCTTCTTCAGGTAGTCGAACGCGGGCTCCTCGCCCATCTGCTGCACCAGGCCCGCGATGACGGTGTAGGCCGTGCCGCTGGTGGCGGGGTGCGAGATTTCGATCTCGCCCTTGTATTCGGGCTTGATGAGGTCGGCCCAGCACTTCGGCTCGGCGAGCTTCTTTTTCTTCAGCAGCTCGGTGTTGAAGCCGAAGCCCATCGCGCTCGTGTAGAAGCCGCCCACCATGTTCTGCGACATGGCGTACTGGCGCACCGACCAGTCGTGCAGGTCGTTGATGTAGGCCGGCCGGTAGGGCTCGAGCAGGCCCTGCTCGGCGGCCTGCAGGAACGGGTCGCCGGTGCCGCCCCACCAGAGGTCGGTCTTGGGGTTGGCGGCTTCGGCGCGCAACTGCGCACCGATTTCGCCGGTGCCCTTGTGGGCCTGCTGCACCTTGATGCCGGTCTCGCGCGTGAAGGCCGTGGCGGCCGCCTCGCACCAGCCCGCGTCGGTGCTGCACAGCGCGTTGACGGTGCCCTGCGCGGCGGCCTGCGACGCCCCGAGCAGCAGCGTCGTGCCCAGGCAGGCGGTGGCAAGGGCACGCACGGTGTGCCGGGGGGCGAATGAAGGCATGGGCAGGTCTCCTCGTTGTTCGACGTTGTATGAAGGCGCAGGATAGCGCCGGCGTGAGTGCTTGAGGTCAGCGCGCCGCCAGCAGCGGCGGCAGGTGCTCCACCAGCCAGTCGATCACCACGCGCGTCTTCAGCGGCAGGTAGCGGCTCGGCGTGCGGATCACGTGCAGCGGAAAACCGAAGGGCTCGGGCTCCTCGAACACGCGCACCAGCGTGCCGGCCGCGAGCGCGTCGGCCGCCAGCCAGGCCGGCAGCCGCGCCAGGCCCATGCCGCCGATGGCGGCCTCCAGCAGCACCTCGGCGCTGTCGCAGCGCAGCCGCGACGGCAGCGCGGCCTCCACCATCGCATCGCCCTCGCGAAAGCGCCAGGGCGACACCTGCCCGTCGCGGGCGTAGTACACGGCCTCGTGCGGCGCGACCAGTGCCGCGATGTCGCGCGGATGGCCACGCTCGGCCAGGTAGGCGGGCGCGGCGCACAGCAGCATCCACTGCACGCCGACCGGCCGCGCCACGAGGCCGGCGCTGTCGTCGAGCTCGCCGCTGCGGATGGCCAGGTCGAGCCCCTCTTCCACGAGGTCGACGCGCCGGTCGTTGAAGGCCAGCTCCAGCGACAGCTGCGGATGCTGGCGCGCCAATGCCAGCAGCAGCGGCCCGACCTTGAGCCGCCCGAGCATCGCCGGCATGCTCAGGCGCACGAGGCCGGCGGCCGTGTGGCGCGCGGCGTCGGTGAGCGCCTCGGCCGCCTCCAGCTCGGCCAGCGCGCGGCGGCAGCGCTCGTAGTAGCCGTGCCCTTCCTCGGTGAGGCTCTGGCTGCGCGTGGTGCGCAGGAACAGGCGCGTGTCCAGTCGCGCCTCGAGCCGCGCGATGCTCTTGGCGACGGCCGAACGGGTGACGTGCAGGCGCTGCGCGGCGAGCGCGAAGCTGCCCGCCTCCACCGCCGCGACGAACTCCTCGATGCCTTGCAGGCGTTGGCTCATTGGATACTTTCAAGCACCATTCTTCGGAAAATTATCCACCACCGGATCGTTTTCATCGTCAATAGCATCAAGGCCGATCTTTTCCGATGGAGCCTTTTCCGATGCAAGAACCCGATGTGCTGCGCCGCTGGCAGCTTCCCCGACTGGGCCGCGCCCACCTCGCACAGGCCGAAGCGCCGATGCCCTCGCCGGGCCCGGGCCAGATCCTCGTGCGCGTGGGCGCGGTGGCGCTCAACTACCGCGACCTGCTCATGGTGCGCGACGGCATGGGCATGGCGCTCGAGTTGCCCTTCACGCCCGGCTCGGACATGGCGGGCACCGTGGTGGCCGTGGGCCCCGGCGTGCGCCGCTTCGTCGTGGGCGACCGCGTGATCAACACCTTCTGGGGCGGCTGGACCGACAGCCACTGGCACGCCGACACCACGCTGCTCGGCGGCCCCGGGCCGGGCATGCTGGCCTCGCACGTGTGCATCGATGCGAACTGGGCCGTGGCCGCGCCCGCCACGCTGAGCCTCGAGGAAGCCAGCACGCTGCCGTGCGCCGGCCTCACGGCGTGGTTCGCGCTGGTGGAAACCGGTGCCCTGCGCGCGGGCGAGACGGTGCTGGTCCACGGCACCGGCGGTGTCGCGCTGTTCGGCCTGCAGCTCGCGCGGCTGCATGGCGCGCAGGCCATCGTGGTGACGGGCAGCGCCGACAAGCAGGCCGCGGCACGCGCGCTCGGCGCCACGCACGTGCTCGCGCGCGACAGCGACTGGCCCGCCGAAGTGCGCCGGCTCACGCACGGGCGCGGCGCCGACCACGTGCTCGAGCTCTCCAGCGGCCCCGACCTCGACCGCTCGCTGCAAGCCGTGAAGCAGGGCGGGCGCGTGTCGATCATCGGCATGCTCGGCGGCGACACGCTGAGCGCGTCGTTCTACGCGATGGTGCTCGGCCGCGTGACGGTGCAGGGCATCGGCGTCGGCCACCGGCGTGCGCTCGAAGAGCTGGTGCGCGCAGTCGATGCGAATGCGCTCAAGCCGGTGATCGCCGCGCGCTACGGCTTCGACGCGCTGCCCGCCGCGCTCGACCACCTGGAACGCGGCGCGTTCGGCAAGGTCGTCGTGACGATGGCATGACGACGATGTGACGCGGCCTCGCCTTCGCCCGACCATTTGCAAATGCTGCAGGGCACAAATCCACAGCATTCGTGAACAGTTGCCGCTAAGCGCGCCGGTTTGCTCGACGCCTCCATTTCCCGTTCCTAGAATGCGGCCCGCGTTCGGCCCCCGCCGAGCGTGCTTTCTCAACTTCAGGATGGAGCGTTATGGAACACAGTACCTACAAAAAGTGGTCTGCAGAATTCATTGGTACTTTCTGGCTCACGCTCGGAGGCTGCGGAAGCGCAGTTCTGGCGGCGGCCTTTCCGGGCGTCGGCATCGGCCTGCTCGGCGTCTCGCTGGCCTTCGGTTTGACGGTGGTCACCGGCGCCTATGCGCTCGGTCCGATCTCGGGCGGCCACTTCAACCCGGCCGTGTCGATCGGCCTCGCAGCCGCAGGCCGCTTCAAGGCCGGGCAGCTGCCAGGCTACATCGTGTCGCAGGTGCTGGGCGCCATCGCGGCGGCCGGCGTGCTGTACCTGATCGCCACCGGCAAGCCGGGTGCGGACATCGGCGGCTTTGCCACCAACGGCTACGGCGAGCACTCGCCCGGCAAGTACGGCATGACGGCCGCACTCATCAGCGAGGTGGTGATGACCGCCGTGTTCCTGATCGTGATCCTGGGTGCCACCGCCAAGCGCGCGGCGGCCGGCTTCGCGGGCATGGCCATCGGCCTGTGCCTGACGCTGATCCACCTGGTGTCGATCCCCGTGACCAACACCTCGGTGAACCCGGCGCGCAGCACCGGCCCGGCGCTGTTCGGCCCGTCGTATGCGGTGTCGGAACTGTGGCTGTTCTGGGTCGCCCCGATCGTGGGCGCGATCATCGGCGCGGTGATCTACCGCGCACTGCTCAGCAGCAACGACGACTGAGCTTTCCGCAGCGGAGGCTAGCTCAGCTTCCGCTGCCCGACTTCACCATCGGCAGTGAAGTCGATTGCCCGATGGGCTCGGTGCCCGTCGGGTGCGAGGCCGCATAGGCGCCGGCTTGGATGTCGGACACCGGGGTCATCCCGTTGATCGCCGGCGCCGACGTCGACTGCCCGATGGGCTCCGTGCCGCTCGGACGTGCCGCCGCCATCGCGCCGGCCTGCACCTCCGGGTTCTCCGGCGAATTCATCTGCAGCGGGTGGAAGTCCGAACCGTCGGTGGTTTCGGCGGAGGCATTGACCGTGCCCAGCACCGCGAACGCGGCGAAGGAAGCAACGGCAAGAAATTGGATCGAAGTGCGCATGGTGTGTTCTCCTGAGGGCAGGTTGTCTCCGGTCCGGTGCCGTCGCGCGGACCGCGCGCAGCAGGACCTGCAGCCACTCTAGGCAGCCTGACTGAGGCCAGCGTGAGCGAAGAATGAGCCGGGAGTGAGCACCGCGACGACTACGTCGGCAGCACCACCCGCGCCCTCAGCCCCGGCCCGTCGTCCCGGTTGCGCAGCTCGATGCGCAGGCCATGCCGCTCGGCCGCCGTGCGCGCAATCGCCAGGCCCAGCCCGCTGCCGCCCGCCGCTGCGCCGGGCACGCGGAAGAAGCGGTCGAACACGCGCTCCAGTTCGGCCGGCGGAATGCCCGGCCCGTTGTCGAGCACGTCGACCACCGCCTGCCCCTCGACCCGGTGCAGCCGCACATCGACCACGCCGCCTTCGGGCGCATAGCGCAGCGCGTTGTCGATCAGGTTGTCGAACACGCTGCGCAGTTCGGACGCAGGCGCAGTCACCACCGCACCGGTCAGACCTTCGAAGCCCACGTCGATGCGCCGCGCATCGGCCAGCACCATGCGCTGGCCCAGGCTTTCGCGCAGCAGCGCCTCGATGTCGACCCGCTCGCCCGGCGCATCCGACGGCGGCGCGTCCTGCCGCGACAGCTGCAGCAGCTGCTCGATGAGATGCTGCGCGCGGGTCACGCCGGCCTCGAGCTGGTTGAAGCGTTCGGTGGCTTCGCCGGCCGGCACGTGCGCGCGCAGGTTCTCGATCTGCAGGCCGATGGCGGCCATCGGCGTGCGCAGCTCGTGCGCCGCGTCCTGCACGAAGCGCCGCTGCGTGGCGAAGGCGCTGCGCACGCGCGACAGCAGGTGGTTGAAGGCGCTCACCAGCGGCGTGATCTCGTCGGGCACACGCGCCAGCGACAGCTCGGTCGGGCGGCGCTCGTCCTGCGAGGCCACGTCGCGCGCCACGCCCCGCAGCGAGCGCGAGGCGGCCGACACGATGAGCCACAGCACCAGCAGCGCCGCCGGCAGCAGCAGCGCGATCGGCAGGCCTTCGAGCAGGGCGCGGCGCAGTGCGCGGCGATGGCGGTAGTCCTCGTTCTGCAGCACCTGCACGCGCGGCGCGTCGGCATGCGGCGCGGGCTCGGCCGTGAACACGCGCCAGCGCGAATGCGCAGGCCCTTCGGCGCGCACGTCACTGAAGCCGCTGCCGGGTTGCAGCGGCACCGACAGCGCGGGCCACGAACTCGCGCGCAGGGTGGCGCCGTCGGCACTCCACAGCTGCACCACGAAGGCGCCGCGCGAGAAGGCCGCCTCGCCGTCCATCGCGCGCGGGGTCTTGGGCGGGTCGTTGCCCGCGTACGACTCGGCCACCAGCCGCATCTGGTCGTCGAGTGCGTTGTGCACGAGGTTGCCGTAGGCCAGGAAAGAAAACCACGCCGTGAGCACCGCCGCCACCACATGCAGCGTGACCAGCCACAGCAGCAGCTGGGTGCGCAGCGAACGCGGGCGCCACCAGCGGCGGGCGGCACCGGTCATGCCGCCACTCGCCAGCCCAGCCCGCGCACGTTGCGGATCGCGTCGGCGCCGAGCTTGCGGCGCATGCCGTGGATCAGCACGTCGATGGCGTTGCTGGTCACTTCGTCGCCCCAGCCGTAGATGCGGTTCTCGAGCTGCTCGCGCGAGAGGATGGCGCCGGGCCGCTCCAGCAGCGCGTGCAGCAGCGCGAACTCGCGCGCGGTGAGCGCCTCGCGCACGCCGTTCACGGCCACCTCGCGCGTCGTGAGGTCCAGCTGCAGCGCGGCGGTGCCGATCAGCGAATGCGCGGCGCCGTCGCGGCGGCGCACCACGGCGCGCATGCGCGCGAGCAGCTCGCGGAACTCGAAGGGCTTGAGCAGGTAGTCGTCGGCGCCCAGGTCCAGGCTGTGGATGCGGTCGTCCAGGCCGTCGCGCGCGGTGAGCACCAGCACGGGCGTGGCGTCGCCGCGTTCGCGCGCGCGGCGCAGCACCTCGGTGCCGTCCTGGCGGGGCAGGCCCAGGTCGAGCAGCACGCAGGTGTAGCCGCCGTCGCCGAGCGCGCTGTGCGCCAGCTCGCCGTCGCGCACCCAGTCGGCCGACCAGCCTGCGCCCTCGAGCGCCTGCTTCAGGCTGCGCCCGATCATTTCGTCGTCTTCCACCAGCAGCACGCGCATCGCGGCGACTCCTTTGCGCGCAAGGTAACACGCGACCGGGATGATCGTCAGAGGCCCTGCGCCTCGGCGCAGCGTAGGCGCGAAGACTTAGGCGGGGCTTAGGGCCGCAGGACGCGGACGGCGTGCCGCTCGGCGTCGTAGTCCGCGGCGAAGGCCAGCAGGCGCAGCGCCTCTTCCTCCACGCCGCGCCGGTCGACCGCGGACCAGCGCGTGAAAGGCTCCAGCACCACGGTGGCCGCCTGCGTCGCGCGTTCGATCTTCCAGGTGCCCGCCACGAAGCCGTCGAGCAGCACCGTGCCGCGCACGATGCCGTTGATGGTGAAGACGCGCGCGCGGTGCGCCTCGTCGAGCACGCGGCGGCGGTCGGCGTGCGAGAGCAGCAGGTTGTCCCACTCGGCGACCAGGCGCGGCGGCGCGGGCGTGTCGGGGTCGGGGCGCGGCGCGCGCGGCAGGTCGAAAAGCTCCTGGCCCTCGTCGCCGGTGAACACGCGCAGCTGCGGCCTCAATCGATCGGCCACGGCCTTCCAGCCCGTGAGGCCCGACCACGCGCCTGCATCGGCCAGCGTCGCGGGGCCGAAGGCGGCGAGGTAGCGCAGCAGCAGGTCGTCTTGCGTGGCGGTGGCGATGCGGGTGGCTGATTCACCGAGCCATGCGCCGAGCGGCTGCAGCAGCGCGTTCTGGTGCGAGTTCCAGCTGCCCGCGGGCGGCAGATGGACCAGCGGCACGTTGTTGCGGATGAGCGCGGCGAGCGAGGCCGGCGCGTGGTCTTTCCAGCGCGCCGCGAGCGCCTGGCCGAGGGCGGTGCCGGTGAGCGGCCCGTCGCCCAGCAACGCACGGCCCGCCTTCACCACGGCCGCGCGGTCGACGCCTTCGAGGGCCCGCGCATGCAGGCCCGACAGGCCGCGCTGGTGCACGGGTTCGAGCAACGGCCGCCAGGCCCACGCGTCGGCGGCGGTCATCAGGTGCAGGGTGGCGCGCAGCGTGGACATGCGCACGATGCGGCGGTTCTTCAGCGCGTCGGTCAGCTGCGCGCGGTGAAAGCCTTCGAGCCGGCTCCACAGGCCGATGTAGGGCGGGTTGGGCGCCTGCGCCTGCAGCCCGGCCAGCTTCTCGATGGCCTGCACGACGCTCGCCTTGCGCCGCGCCAGCAGCATCTGCCGCGCGAGCGTGGCCCGGTTCAGCGCGCGACGGCTCAGCACCGCGGCCATGGCCAGGTCGTCAGAATTTTTCGTGCGGCGCCAGGTAGCGCCACTGGCCCACCGGCAGGTTGCCCAGCATCACCTTGCCGATGCGCACGCGCTTCAGGCCCACCACCTTGAGGCCGACCAGCTCGCACATGCGGCGAATCTGACGCTTCTTGCCTTCGGTGAGCACGAAGCGCAACTGCTCGGGGTTCTGCCACTCCACGCGCGCCGGCTTGAGCGCCTGGCCGTCCAGGCTCAGGCCGTGCCGCAACCGGGCCAGCATGGCGGGCGGAAACACCGCCTGCACGTTGGTGGTGACCGGGTCGTCGTCGTCCAGGCGCACCAGCTGGCCGGTGGGCGCGGGCTGGTCCAGGCCGTGGTAGGCCACGCGCACGAGGTATTCCTTGTCCATCGTCGAGTCTTCGCCGATGAGCTGGCGCGCGATGCGGCCGTCCTGCGTCATCACGAGCAGGCCGGTGGAGTCAATGTCCAGCCGCCCGCACGGCGCCAGGCCGCGCAGCTGCTGCGGGCCGAAGAAGAAGCGCGCGTTGTCTTCCACCCAGCGGTTCTGCGGCGTGAACAGCGTGACCGCCGGCTCGTGGCCGTCCTCGGCCTGCCCGCTGACGTAGCCGATGGGCTTGTTGATGAGGATGGTGACCTGGTTCGCCTGCTGCCCCTTGGCGGCCTTGTCGACCTCGATGCGGTCGTTGGGCGTGACCTTCACGCCCATCTCGGCGGGCTTGCCGTTGACGCGCACCCAGCCCTGCGCGATCCAGTCGTCCGCCTCGCGGCGCGAGCACAGGCCGAGTTCGGCCATGCGTTTGTTGAGGCGCACGGGCGCGTGGGGGGAGGTGGAGGGCTCGGTCATGGGGGGGCAAATCCTAGCAAATGCGCCCCTGCGAGTATCTTTCCGTTTGCAGTCGACCTCATTCCGCGTCGTGCAAGCCCGTGATCGATCGACGCGTCAGTTGTTCGCGGATGCGCCTTCCTTGCCGCGATTTTTTTGAATCTCTTCCAGTTTCCTGGCCGCTTCATCACCCTTGAGAGCGCCCAGGCGCCCGCGCACGACGGCATCCAGGTACTGCCGGGAAAAGTTGTCGGAGACGGCCCAACCCGCACCTTGTTTCACAAAATCAAAGTCGCCTTGAACCACCTGCGTCTCCGATTTGCCGAGAATGGCCATGGCACGATCGATGTACTGCACCTGCAGGCGGCATGCATATTTCTTGCCGGGTTCGACGACCAGGCAATCTGCCAGCGGCTCCACGGACTGGACAGTTTTCCTGTCGGGATCGATCCCGCGGCGGCGGTCCATTTCCTTGAGCGCCGAGGCATTGATCGACGCGGTCTTCTTCTCAAACGCTTCCACGCCGCTTGAAAACGCGGCGCTCAGTTGGGCCTTGCCAATCGGTGCACCGAACGTGGGAAGGGTGCCATCCTTGTTGGCGCGGCCGTACCTGGCCTCGATCACGCGCCGATCGCCGGTGCGCACCATGATCTCCTTGCTGCCCTTCTCGGGCCCCACGGTGAAGGCGATCGGCAGGGAGCTGTCTTCCAAGGTGAGCGTGGCCGCACAACCACGCGAGCGCTCTGCCTTGATGTAGCCGATCTCCTTGACGTGGGTGAACCTTGCCAGCAGCAGATTGGACCGGTCTTCCGCCGTGCCGGGCCATCGTCTGCTGGAATCGCCGAACGCGACTTCAACCAGCGCACGGCGAAGCGCGCCTGCAACACGCTCGTCCTCGCACGACGGCGTGGCATCTGGCGCCAGGAAGAACCACCCGGCAAACACAACGGCAGCGGCGCCGCCTGTCAGCCAAGCCCAGCGGGGTCCGGGAAACATACTCAACCAGAACTGCCGCTCAACGCTTGCGCGTTGCAGTGCTGCGAGATGGGCCGCGAATTCGGCCACGACTTGCTTGTGGATGGAATTGGCAGCGAAAGCCCCCTCCTCCTCTTGTTGAGAGCGCATTTCGAGTTCATCGATCAAATCGGCAGACACGATCTCGTTGTCAAGCAGCCAGAACAGCCCAATGCCCAGCGTATCGAACGGTTCTCGAGACAATGCAAGGTCTTCGAGTCTTTGCTTTGCGGCGTCGTGGGCCACCTCATCAATGATGTGGCTGGCAAGCAGTTGATCGAGAAGCGGCGTGGCGTTGGTGAACATGAAGATGAGAGGTCCGGACGGTGGAATGGCGTCGGAAAAGGGCGCCTGATGCATGCGCGAAGAACCCGGCGCAGAACGAGCGGAAAGTCTGCGGCACCCGCGCGCCAGGTTTTGCAAACAACAGTCAAACGACCGCGCTTCTCGCAATCAATCGAGATGAGTGCGAAAAACTTGCGACTGCACAAACAACCCGCGCGCTTCGGAACACTTGATCGATGCGTCGGACCAGTGCTATCCTGAATCCAGGCGCAAGTTGATTGCGCCCTTTTTGGGGGATTCCCAAGTGAGCATGCCAAACACACGCAAGTTTCAGTACGCCATCGTCATCGGGCGTTTCCAGCCCGTTCATTTCGGTCACCAGCGACTCATCGAAGAAGGCCTTCGCGCCGCCGATCGGGTCATCGTGGTGGTCGGCTCCGACCGCAAGCCCCGCAGCGTCAAGGACCCCTTCACCTTCGATGAACGCGAACGCATGGTGCGTGCGTGCCTGCGCGGCAGCGAGCAGATGCGCGTGAGCGTCGTCGGCGTCGGCGACTCGCCCTACAACGACCAGATCTGGATCGCGTCGATCCAGTCTGCCGTCGAGCGGCTGATCCAGCAGGATGGCCATGTGCCCGCAGCGCAGGCCAAGGTCGCGCTGGTGGGACACCTGAAGGACAGCTCCAGCTACTACCTCAAGCTCTTCCCGCACTGGGAGTTCGTGGGCCAGCACAGCGTGGAAAGCCTCAACGCCACCGACGTGCGCAACCTCTATTTCGACCCCGAGAACCGAGGCCAGCTCGCACGCGCCGACCTGCCCGACGGCACCGCCGCCTTTCTCGACAAGTTCACCGGCACCGCCGACTATGCCGAGCTCTGCGACGAACGCGCCTTCCTCGTCGACTACCGCGACAAGTACCGCTACGCAGGCAGCGACTTTCCGCCGATCTACACCACGGTCGATGCCATCGTGGTCGAGGCCGGCCACATCCTCCTGGTGCAGCGCAAGTTCCACCCCGGCAAGGGCACGTGGGCGCTGCCCGGCGGCTTCGTCGGCCAGCACGAGCGGCTGCAGGACGCGGCCATCCGCGAGCTGAAGGAAGAAACCCGCCTCAAGGTGCCCGTGCCCGTGCTCAACGGCAGCATGAAGGCCAGCCATGTGTTCGATGCACCCGACCGCTCGCAGCGCGGCCGCACGATCACGCACGGCTTCTTCTTCGAGCTGGCCCACAACCAGTGGACGGGCCTGTCGGACGTGCGTGCCGACGACGACGCGGCCGCCGTGCGGTGGGTGCCGATTGCCGAGTTCCTCGGGATGCCGGACCGCATCTACGAAGACCATTACTTCATCGCAAACCATTTTTTGGGTGGCCTGGGCAAGAACTGAACGACCAGGCTTTGTCAGCAAGAACGGGCTCCGGTTGACGGGGCCCACGTGAAAGGAGCTTTCACATGAACCGCAACCTCACCTCCTCGCCCCTGGGCAACAACCTGTTGCTGCGCACCGACTCCTACAAGGTGTCGCACTGGATGCAGTACCCGCCCGGTACGCAGACCGTGCACAGCTACATCGAATCGCGCGGCGGGCTCTTCAGCCATTCGCTGTTCTTCGGCCTGCAGGCGTACCTGCGCGAGTACCTGCAGACGCCGGTGACGCGCAGCGACGTCGAGGAAGCCGCAGCGATGATGGCCGTGCACGGCGAACCCTTCAACCGCGAAGGGTGGCTGCGGCTGATCGAGAAGCACGACGGACTGATGCCCGTGCGCATCCGCGCGGTCCCCGAGGGCAGCGTGCTGCCGGTGCACAACGTGCTGGCCACCATCGAGAACACCGACCCCGAATTCTTCTGGGTCACGAGCTTTCTCGAAACCGAACTGCTGCGCGCCATCTGGTATCCGACCACGGTGGCCACGCTCTCGGCCGCCGCACGCACCACGTTGCTGCGGTACCTCGAAGCGACCTGCGACGACCCGCAAGGCCAGATCGCGTTCAGGCTGCACGACTTCGGCGCGCGCGGCGTGTCGAGCCTGGAGTCGGCGGCGCTCGGCGGCATGGCCCACCTGGTCAACTTCATGGGCACCGACACGCTGGCCGCCTTGGTGGCGGCGCGGCGCTACTACGACTGCGACGTGGCGGGCTTCTCGATTCCCGCGGCCGAGCACAGCACCATCACGGGCTGGGGCCGCGACCATGAGTCCGACGCGTACAGCAACATGGTCGACCAGTTCGCCAAGCCCGGCACGACCTTCGCCGTGGTGAGCGACAGCTACGACATCTTCAACGCCTGCGCGCGCATCTGGGGCGACGAGCTCAAGGCGAAGGTGGTGGCCTCGGGCGCGACGCTGGTGGTGCGGCCCGACTCGGGCGACCCGGCCGAAACCACGCTCAAGGTGGCGCAGATCCTGGCCGAGCGCTTCGGCACCACGACGAATGCCAAGGGGTTCCGCGTGCTGAACAACGTGCGCATCATCCAGGGCGACGGCGTCAACCTCGACTCGCTGCGGCTGTGCCTCTCGAACTTCTTCCACAACGGCTTCTCGACCGAAAACATCTCCTTCGGCATGGGCGGCGGATTGCTGCAGCAGGTCAACCGCGACACGATGCAATGGGCGATGAAGTGCTCGGCGATGCAGGTGAATGGCGAGTGGCGCGATGTCTACAAGTCGCCGGTGGGCGATGTGAACAAGGCCTCGAAGAAGGGGCGGCTGGCGCTGGTGCGCAACGCGCGCGGCGAAGTGCAGACGCTGCGCGAAGAAGCGCTGGCGAGCGGCCAGGTCGATCTGCTGCAAACGGTGTTCGAGAACGGACGCATCGTCGCGAACACCACCTTCGAGGCGATTCGCGAGCGGGCGGCCGCCGGCGTGAATCAGCTCGTCACGTCGCGGGCGCCGCTCTGAGGCGCTGATCCTTCCAGCACGGCGCGTGTGCACCGGCCGTGCCACATGGCATGTCCATAATCCGGCGACCAGACCGCCGAATCCATGACCAAACTCCTGATCCTCAGTGTGAGCGCCGGCAACGGCCATGTGCGCGCCGCCCAGGCGCTTGAAGCCACCCTCGCCCAGTCGTTCGCGCCGCATACCGCGGTGCATGTCGACGCCATGGCCCATGTGCCGGCGGGCTTTCGCAAGGTGTACACCGACTGGTACCTGCAGCTGGTGAACCGCGCGCCCGAGCTGTGGTCGTACCTGCACCAGCGCACCGACGTCACGCCGCACCACGCGCCCTCGCAGCGGCTGCGCCGCGGCATCGAGCGCCTGAGCACCGGGGCGCTGGTGCGCGAGATCCGCCGCGCCAAGCCCGACGCCGTGATCTGCACCCACTTCCTGCCGGCCGAACTGCTGATGCGCGAACGCAACCGGGGCCGCATCGAGTGCCCCGTGTGGCTGCAGATCACCGACTACGACCTGCACAACATGTGGCTGGTGCCGGGCATGACGGGCTACCTCGCGGCCACGGAAGAAGTCGCCTTCCGGCTGCGCGCACGCGGCATTCCGCCCGAGCGCGTGCACGTCACGGGCATTCCGGTGATGCCGGCCTTTTCCGAGCCCGATGCGCCCGAACTCGCGCACGCGGCCTGCGCGAGTGCGCTGGGCCTGGACCCTGCGCGCCCGGTGCTGCTGATGGCTTCGGGCGGTGCCGGCGTGGGCGACCTGCCGAGCATGGTCGAGCGCGTGCTGGCGCTGGGCGGCGACACGCCCTTTCAGGTCATCGCGGTGGCCGGCCGCAACGCCGAAGCCCATGCGCGGCTCGAGGCGCTCTCGCAGCGCCATCCGGGCCGCGTGGTGGCCGTCGGCTTCACGAACGAAATGCACAAGATGATGGCCGCGGCCGACCTCGTCGTGACCAAGCCCGGTGGCCTCACGGTGTCGGAGTGCCTGGCGCTGGGCAAGCCGATGCTGCTGATCTCGCCGATTCCGGGGCAGGAAGAGCACAACGCCGGCTTCCTCATGGAAGAAAGCGCCGCCTGGCTGGCCTACGACGCCATCGGCCTGGACTACAAGGTGGCGCGCCTCATGGCCGACCCCGCCAAGCTCGCGGCCATGGCCGCGCGCAGCCGCGCCCTGGGCAAGCCGCAGGCCGCGAGCGCGGTGCTGCAGCGCGTGCTGGGCCTCGGCGCATGAGCGGCGCAGCCGTGGAACCGCGGCCCGGCATCGGCCGCACGCTGGTCTACCTCGCGTGGGTCGTGACGATGGCGTTCTTCTTCGCCAACGCCGAGATCCAGATCGAAGGCGGCGCCGGCTGGGCCACCTCGCTGCCCACCTGGCGCATCGAGAACAACATCTGGCTCGACCTCTTCTGGGGCGGGCGCGCGATGACGGGGTACCACGCCTGGGTGTTCACCTTCATGATGCTCGTGTTCTTCTCGCCGCTGGCCTTCCAGGGGCGCTGGACGCTGCGCGACTGGGGGCTGGCGCTCGCGGGGCTGATCGTGTTCTGGGTCTGCGAAGACTTCCTGTGGTTCCTCATCAACCCGGCCTTCGGCTTCGAGAACTTCAACCCCGTGAAGGCCTTCTGGCACAAGCACTGGCTGTGGGGCGCGCCGGTCGACTACTGGGGCGGGCTCGCGGTGGCGCTGCTGATCCTGGTGCGTCGCCACTGGCCGCGCCGCGCGCGATGAAGCAAGACATCGCCGACCTGCGCCCCGACCACTGGGCCGATCCGCTCGACGCCCTGCAGGTCGAGAACCTGCACCGCATCACGCCCACGCTGTACCGCAGCGCGCAGCCGCGCCGCGCCAACGTGGCGGCGCTGCAGTCGCTGGGCATCCGCACCGTCGTGAGCCTGCGTTCCTTCAACGACGACCGGAAGGTGTTTGCCGGCAGCGGCATCCGGCTGGTGCGCGTGCCGATCAACACCTGGTCGATCGACGACGCCAAGGTGCTGCGCGCGCTGGTCGCGATGCGCGAGGCCGAAAAGCAGGGGCCGGTGCTCATCCACTGCATGCACGGCGCAGACCGCACGGGCGTGGTGGCGGCCGTCTACCGCATGGCCGTGCAGGACTGGGACAAGGACAGCGCGCGCCAGGAGATGCTGCGCGGCGGCTATGGGTACCACACGCTGTGGCGCAACATTCCGCGCTACATCGAGCGGCTCGATCCGCTGCGGATGCGCCATGCGCTGGCCCATGCCCCGGTGATCCCCATGGTGTCTTGAAGGCGCCAGCAGGCGCGCGCACCCGCTCCTATACTGGCCGCCCCGTGGCCGATGGCCATCTCCGAACGACCTTTCACAGGGGCTTTCCCATGGCACTCCAACTGCGCTCCCTCGTCCGTTCCAACGGCGAACTCGAACTCTCCCTGCACGACGACCCGGTGCCCGAACCGCAGGCCCACGAAGTGGTGATCCGCGTCGAGGCCTCGCCGATGAACCCCTCGGACCTGGGCCTGCTTTTCGGCGCCGCCGACATGAGCACCGCCGTGGCCTCCGGCACCGCCGACCGCCCCGTCGTCACCGCCACGGTGCCCGAACGCGCGCGCGCCTCGATGGCGGCGCGGCTCGACCAGTCGATGCCCGTGGGCAACGAAGGCGCGGGCGTGGTGGTCAAGGCCGGTTCGTCGC
Organism: Variovorax sp. KBS0712; assembly: GCF_006323185.2. Lineage (NCBI taxonomy): Bacteria > Pseudomonadati > Pseudomonadota > Betaproteobacteria > Burkholderiales > Comamonadaceae > Variovorax > Variovorax sp. KBS0712. The sequence goes on from NZ_VCCD02000005.1 coordinate 70,613, forward strand.
CGGCTGCGCAGGCGCTGCTGGGCAAGACCGTGGCGGCCATCGGCGGCGCGATGTACTCGCAGTACCGCGCGGTGCCCGTGGCGATGTGCCTCGAGCTGCCGGCGGGCACCACGCCGGCCGAGGGCGCATCGTGCTTCGTGAACCCGCTGACCTCGCTGGGCATGGTCGAGACCATGAAGCGCGAAGGCCACAAGGCGCTGGTGCACACCGCAGCCGCCTCCAACCTGGGCCAGATGCTCAACAAGATCTGCCAGAAGGACGGCATCGACCTCGTCAACATCGTGCGCAAGCCCGAGCAGGAAGCGCTGCTGCGCGGCATCGGCGCGAAGTACGTCTGCAACGCCAGCTCGCCGGACTTCCTCGAACAGCTGACCGACGCGCTGGTCGCCACCGGCGCCACGCTGGCCTTCGACGCCACGGGCGGCGGCAAGCTGGCCGGCCAGATCCTCGGCTGCATGGAAGCGGCGCTGAACCGCACGGCCAAGGAATACAGCCGCTACGGCTCGACCACGCACAAGCAGGTCTACATCTACGGCGGCCTGGACCGCAGCCCGACCGAGTTCGTGCGCAACTTCGGCATGGCCTGGGGCATGGGCGGCTGGCTGCTGTTCCCGTTCCTGCAGAAGCTGGGCGATGAAGGCACGCAGCGGCTGCGTTCGCGCGTGGTGGCTGAGTTGAAGACGACGTTTGCGAGCCACTACACGCGGGAGGTGTCGCTGGTCGAGGCACTGCAGCTCGATGCGATCGGGGTGTATGGGAAGCAGGCGACCGGAGAGAAATTCCTGCTGAATCCGAACAAGGGGCTGGCGGGCTGACACCTGCCTGGGCGCAAGACCATCGGCCCGGCCCGCAACCCGGCGTTCGGCTCGATTCAGCCGGCGCGGCCCCTCACCTCGGCCGCGAATTGCGGCTGCGGGGCCCCCGCCATGCGTCGGGGTCTTGCGCGAAGCTTTGAACAATCATCGTCGACAGCTCTTTTTGCACCGCGCGCAAGTCGACCGTCGATTCTTTCAACAGCGCCTGCAGCATCACGCCACGCAGCGCCCCCAGCACGATGACGGCAGCCGTGGCGGGATCGACGCCCTTTCGCATTTCGCCTGCAGCGATGGCGGCCCGGAAGTGCAACGCCAGAAAGTCGATCACGCTCTGGTTGTAGCGCCCCAGGCTTTCGCCGGTTTCGGAATCGTCGGTGGTGGCCTCGGCCATCAGCACCAGCAAGGCGCGGGTGTTGGTCCATCCGCCATCGGCGCGCCCCAGGTACACGTCCACGAAGGAAAGCAACGATGCCATGCCCTCGTCGGCCGGAGGGCTGCGCTCGAGCTCGTGCATGAAGTTCTGGTTGATGTAGGCAGCCAGCGCACGCAGCAGCGCAGGCTTGCTTCCGAAATGATGCGCCGCCAGGCCCCGGCTGTAGCCGGCCGCCTCACCCACTTCGGCGAGCGTCATCCCGACCCACCCCTTGCGCGACACGATCTCGCGGGCCGCTTCCAGCAGGCGTGCCTCAGCGGCTGCGCGGCGCTCCATCTGCGTTCGGCGAGGGAGCGTGGTGTTCGGCGATTTGGCGGCGGTCCTCATGGGCCCGAAGTCTAACGACGCGATGCGGCATCCTTGACCACGCCGGCGCTGAGCAACCGGTCGATCCGGTCGCCGGCATAGCCCAACTCCCCGAGGATCTCGTTCGAGTGCTGCCCGAGCAGCGGCGCACCGCTGCGGATCTGCGCCGGCGTCGCGCCAAACAGCGTGGCCGGCCGCGTGGTCTGCAGGGCGCCTTCCGAGGGATGGTCCATCGGCTGGAACATGCCGACCGCTTTCAGGTGCGGGTGCTCGGGCAGGTCGTCGATGCGCCAGATCTGCGTGGCGGGAATGTCGAGTTCTTCGCAGATCGCGACCCACGCGGCGGTGCTGCGCGTCGGTGTCAGGCTGTGGAGCTCGCGATAGAGCTCGCGAACGCTCGCGTTGAGCTTGTGCCGGTCCGACAGGTCGTATGCACCCGCCAGGTCTTCCCGTCCCACGCGGCGGAACAGCGCGAGCCACTGCTGCGGGCTGTACGGCAGCATGGCGATGTAGCCGTCCGACGTCGGTGCCGGCTTGCGCCCGCCGCTCACCACGCGCCCATAGCCCGCGGGTGCGGTCGGCGGATCGAAGGCGAGCCCGCCCATGTGCTCCACCATGGTGAACTCGACCATCGTCTCGAGCATGGGCACTTCGACGTACTGGCCGTTTCCGGTGCGCTCGCGATGGAACAGCGCCGCAAGCACCGCATTGACGACCACGATGCCGGTGGTCTTGTCGGCCATCAGCGTGGGCACGTAGTCGGCCGTTCCCGTGGACTGCCACATCAGCCCCGCGACACCGCTGGCGGCCTGAATGATGTCGTCGAACGCCGGCTTGGCATGGTCCGGGCCGTCCTGGCCGAAGCCGGTGGCCGCGCAGTAGACGATGTCGGGACGTACCGCACGCAGCGCGTCGTAGCCCAGGCCCAGGCGTTCGATGGCGGGAACGCGCATGTTGTGCACGAAGACATCGGCGTCCGCCGCGAGTTCGAGCAGGATCTGCCGGCCTTCGGCGCTCTTGAGGTCGACCGCCAGGGAGCGCTTGTTGCGATTGATGGCCAGGAAGATCGAACTCATGCCGGCGTGGCGCGACACACCGTTGGCGCGCATCAGATCGCCTTCGATCGGCTCGACCTTGATGACGTCGGCGCCATAGTCGCCCAGGATCTGCGTGGCAACGGGTCCGAGCACGACCGAGGTCAGGTCGAGCACGCGAACGCCCTTGAGCGGTCCGCTCGCCGCTGGTGCCGTGGGGGGCCGTTTTTCCATGAAGGTTCTCTGCTGATGTGGTGAAGGTCATCTTATCAACTTGCTTGTCGATCAACAAGTAACTTCATAGAATCCGGCCTCCACCACAGGAGACACGTTCATGAACCCTTTGTCGAAGATGCTGCGCGCCGCGGCGTTCACGGCCGCGCTGGCATCCGCCGCGGCACCGTTCGCGCAGGCCCAGTCACAACAGGCCGCCGCGACCTATCCGTCCAAGCCGATCCATTTCGTCGTGCCTTTTCCGCCCGGCTCCGGCACCGACGTCGGCGCACGCTTCTTCGCACGAAAGCTGGGCGAACTGGCAGGACAGCCGGTGATCGTCGAGAACCGCGCGGGCGCCAACGGCTTCATCGCCGTGAAGGCCGTGACCTCCGCGCCTGCCGACGGCTACACCCTGCTGATGGGCAGCAACTCGACGCTGGCCACCAACGTGGCGCTGTTCAAGCAACTGCCGTACGACCCGGTGAAGGACCTGGCCCCGGTCTCGACGCTCATGCGCTCGCCCATCGTGCTCATGGTGCCGGCCAACTCGCCCTACAAGACACTCAAGGACCTGATCGATGCGGCGCGCGCCAAGCCCGGGCAGCGCACCTATGCATCGGGGTCGGCCGCCTACCAGCTCATGGGCGAACTGTTCGCCGACAAGGCCGGCATCCAGCTGCTCAACGTGCCCTACAAGGGCGCGCCCGATGCAGTCAACGCCACGCTCTCCGGGCAGACCGATCTGGGCTTTTCCGACATCACCGCCACCATGGAATTGCTGCGGGGCGGCAAGATCCGCGCACTCGCCATTGCGGCCGACCAGCGCCTTGCCGGCCTGCCCGATGTGCCCACCGCGCAGGAACAGGGCATCGGCGGCTTCAGCGCCGACACGTGGACGGGCGTCGCCGTGGCGGCCAACACGCCGAAGCCGGTGGTCGACAAGCTGTCGGACATGTTCGTGAAGATCCTCGCCATGCCCGAGACGCGAGAGTTCTACGCCAGGCAGAACGTGATCACGATGAAAGGCGGCCAGGACGAGCTGCGCGACTTCCAGCGCGAACAGATCGCCGTCTGGAAGCGCATCGCGGCGGCCGCAAGGATCGAACTCCAATGATCGATTCGCCCTCCATTTCCCACAGCCGCGACGCCCATGTCGTCACGCTGACCCTGCGGCGCGGCCCGCACAACTTTGTCGATGCCGCCACGATGCGCGACCTGGCCGATCGCCTGGCCGCGCTCGACGACGATGCGGACTGCCGCGCCATCGTGCTCGCGGCCGAAGGCAAGTCGTTCTGTGCCGGCGCCGACTTCTCGGGCGTTCCCTCGGGCGGCCAGGCCGTCGACCCCGCCGACTTCTACACCCATGCCATGCGGCTCTTCGACACTCGAAAGCCGTTGGTCGCGGCGGTGCAAGGCGCGGCGGTGGGCGCGGGCGTCGGGCTTGCGCTGGTGGCCGACTTTCGCGTGAGCTGTGCGCAGGCGCGCTTCAGCGTCAACTTCAACCGGCTGGGCTTTCACCCCGGCTTCGGTCTGAGCCACACATTGCCTCGCCTGATCGGCATGCAGCAGGCCTCGATGCTGTTCTACACGGGCCGCCGCATCGACGGCACCGAAGCGCTGGCCATCGGCCTGGTCGACGAGCTGGTGACGGCCGACGAGGTGCTGGCGCGCGCCCAGGCGCTCGCCCAGGAGATCGCCGGGTCGGCGCCGCTCGCGGTCCAGAGCACGCGCGCCACCTTGCGCGCCGGCTGCGCGCAGGACGTGCGCGCAATCAACCAACGGGAGCTGGCCGAGCAACAGGTGCAATTCCTGAGCGAAGACTTCCGTGAAGGCGTCAAGGCCATGGCCGAGCGCCGCACGCCGCGCTTCACCGGTCGCTGAGCGACCACTCGATCAGCTTTGCACAGACAACGACGGAGTACCTGAATGAATTTCGAACTCGACCCCGAACACCAGACGCTCAAGGAGCTCGTCGCCAGCTTCGTGCGCGAAGACCTGCTGCCGCTGGAACCGGCCCTGCTGCAGCGGGAGGCCGCCGGTGAACCTTGGGAGCTGTCGGCCGACGAGCACGCGCGGCTGGACACCGTGTCGAAGGCCCGGGGCCTGTGGGGCCTCGATGCGCCCGCCGAAATGGAGGGCCTCGACCTGCCGGTGGTGGCGATGGTCGGAGTGAACGAGGAATTCGGCAAGACCATCACGCCCTACGAGCTGCCCCCCGACTCGCCCAACCTGCGGATGCTGCTGACCGCCGCCAACGACGCGCAGCGCGCCGCCTACCTGGCCCCTTACGCACGCGGAGAGACGGTTTCGGCCATCGCCATTTCGGAGCCCGGCGCGGGCGCCGACCCTTCGGCGATGTCGACGCGCGCCGTGCGCGACGGCGACGACTGGGTTCTCAATGGCCGCAAGATCTGGATCAGCCGCGCCGCACGCGCGGACTGGACCATCGTCATGGCCGTCACGGACAAGACCAAGCCGGGCCGTCCGGGCATCTCGGCGTTCATCGTCGACCGCAACACCCCGGGCTTTCGCGTCGAGCGTCGCATCCCCATGATCGGCGGCGTCTCGACCTACGAGGTGCTGCTCGAAGACTGTCGCGTACCGCATGCACGCCTGCTCGGCCAGGAAGGCCAGGGGTTCGCGCCGATGCAGGCGCGCCTGTCGAGCCGGCGCCTGCAGATGGCCGCATGGTGCGTCGGCCGCGCCCAGCGCGCGCTCGACATGATGTGCGAGTACGCACCGCAGCGCAGCACCTTCGGCGCCTCGCTCGCCGAACGCCAGACAGTGCAATGGTGGATTGCCGACGCGGCCACGCGCATTCACGCCTGTCGACTCATGACCTACGAAGCTGCCGCACGCATCGATCGTGGCGACGAGGCGCGCAGCCAGGTCTCCATGGTCAAGGTGTTCGCCACCGAGATGGCGGGGAAAGTGATCGACCACGCGATGCAGATGTTCGGCGCCATGGGCATGACCAAGGAAATGCCACTGCATCAGATGGCCAACGAAGCGCGCCTGATGCGGATCTACGAAGGGCCGAGCGAAGTGCACCGCTGGGTGGTTGCACGCGAGCTGCTCGGCTTGAAACGCTGACTAGACGACCAGCCGGTACCCCACCGCCGTCTCCGTCAACAGATGCTTCGGCTGCGCCGGATCGGCCTCCAGCTTCTGCCGCAGATGGCCCATGTAGATGCGCAGGTAGTGGCTCTGGTCCGTGTGCGACGGGCCCCACACCTCGCGCAGCAGTTGCCGCTGTGTCAGCACGCGGCCGGCGTTGGCCACCAGCACCGACAGCAGGCGGTACTCGGTCGGCGTGAGGTGCACCTCGGCGCCGGCGCGGCGCACGATGCGTGCGGCGCGGTCCAGTTCGATCTCGCCGAAGCGGAACACGGCCTCGGCGGCCGGCTCGTCGCCGTTGCCACCGGCGGCGCGTGGCCGGCGCAGGTTGGCGCGCACGCGGGCGAGCAACTCACCCGTGCCGAAGGGCTTGGTGAGGTAGTCGTCGGCGCCGGCGTCGAGCGCGGCGATCTTGTCGGCTTCGTCGGTGCGGGCCGAGAGCACGATGATCGGCACCTGCGACCAGCCGCGCACATCGCGGATCAGCGACACGCCGTCGCCGTCGGGCAGGCCCAGGTCGAGCACCAGCAGGTCGGGTTGGCGCGTGCCGGCGGCCGCGAGGCCGTCGCGCAGGGTGCCGGCCTCGTGCACCTGCCAGCCTTCGGCCTCGAGCGCGCCGCGCACGAAGCGGCGGATCTGCGGCTCGTCTTCGATCACGATGGCGGTGGGGGATGGCATGGCGGGTTTCAGAGCTGGGCTTCAGCGGGTTCGGGTGGCTCGCGGCGCGGCAAGGTGACGGTGAATTCTGCACCGCCGTCGCGCGCATTCGCCGCGCTGATCTCGCCGCCGTGCGCACTCACGACGGCGCGGCAGATGGCCAGGCCGAGGCCGACGCCGGGGGTGGCGGATTCGGCCTCGCCGCGCGTGAACTTGTCGAACAGGGTCTGCTCACGGCCGTGCAGCGCGGCGGGCAGGCCGGGGCCGTGGTCGCGCACGGTGAGCACCAGCGTGCCAGGCTCGGCGCGTGCGCCCACCTCGATGGGCGCGGCGCCGTACTTGGCGGCGTTCTCCAGCAGGTTGACCAGCACGCGCTCGATGAGCACGGCGTCGAACTCGACCAGCGGCAGCTCGGGGTCCCACGCGGTCTGCACGGTCATGCCGCGCAGCGCGGGGCGTGCGGCGCGGATGGCGGCGCCCACCACCTCTTCGACCGACTGCCAGTCGCGCCGCAGGTTGACCGCGCCGCCGGCCACGCCGCTTTCGAGGCGCGCCATGTCGAGCAGGTTGCTGACGAGCGCATGCAGCGCGTGCGCCTGCGCGACGATGGCGCGCGCGGCCTCGCCGTGTTCTTCGGTCGGCAGGGTCTGCAGCGATTCGGCCAGCGCGATGAGCGCGGTGAGCGGCGTGCGCACGTCGTGCGAGATGGCGCCGAGCAGCGCGTTGCGCAGGCGCTCCGATTCCATCTCGACCACGGCGCGCTGCGCGACTTCGACGTAGTGCACACGCTCCAGCGCGATGGCGATCTGGCGCGCGAGCGTGTCCAGCTGCTGCGCCTGCTCGGGAATGAGCAGCCAGCGCGGGCGGGCCGGGCACAGCGCGAGCACGCCGCGCACGCGCATGGGCGCGCGCAGCGGCACGTAGTGCCAAGGCTGCGCGGCGAGCGTGGCGGTGGCCAGGCCGGCGGGCTGGCCGTGGCGGAAGGCCCAGTCGGCCACCTGCGCGTCGAAGCCGGGCGGTGGGTCGGCGGGGGCACGAGCTGGTCGGCCGCGTCGGTGACGAGCACGCGCGCATGGCCGCCGAAATGGGCCTGCACGGCGGCGGCGCCGAGCGCGACGACCTGGGTGCTTTCGAGCGCGGCCGAGAGTTCGCGCGTGAGCTCGAACAGCGAACGTGCGCGGCGCTCTCGGCTGGTCGACACGCCGGCCGCGAAGCGCAGCCCGGCCGTGAGCTGGCCCACCAGCAGGCCGACGCCGAGCATCACGGCGAAGGTCAGCAGGTACTGCACGTCGCTGACCGCGAAGGACAGGCGCGGCGCGACGAAGAAGTAGTCGAAGGCCGCCACATTGAGCATCGCCGCCAGCGCCGAAGGCCCGCGCCCGAAACGCATCGCCACGCCCACCACGCCGAGCAAAAACAGCATGACGATGTTGGACAGCTCCAGCACGCCCGTCAGCGGCGTGCACAGCAGCGTGAGCGCGATGCTGGTGGCCGCGGCCCAGGCGTAGCCGGGCCAGCGCGACTGCGCGCGTTCGTCGTCGTCGTCGGCCTGCGTGGCGACCAGCGTCGCCTGCGACAGGCGGCGCGCGCTGTCGGCGCGGCCCACTTCGAGGATGTCGAGCGCCGGCGCCCGCTGCGCCAGCGCGCGCGCCAGCGGCACCGCGGACGCACCCCACCAACGCCGCCAGCCGCGCACGGGCTCCGCGCGCCCGATGACCAGCGTCGCGCAGTTGAGGCGCCGCGCCTGCTCGGACAGTTGCTCGGCCACGTCGGCGCCGGTGAGCACGGCCGTGGCGGCGCCCAGTTCTTCGGCCAGCTTGAGCACGGCGAGGATGCGGTCGCGCTGCGCGGCATCGAGGCGCTGCAGCCGCGGCGTCTCGACGTACGCGGCATGCCAGCGCACATTGAGCTGCCCCGCAAGCCGCGCGGCGGTGCGCACAGTCTGCGCCGCGCCCTCGTGCGGGCCGACGCAGGCCAGGATCGCGCCCGAGGTGTTCCAGGCCTGCAGCGCCGCGCCGCCCTGCCCGTTGCCGCCGGGGCCCGACTGCTCGACGCGCCAGCCGCGCACGTCGTCCTCGACGTGCTCGGCGGTGCGGCGCAGGGCGATCTCGCGCAGCGCGATCAGGTTGCCCTTGCGGAAGAAATTCTGTGCGGCGCGTTCGGCCTGCTGCGGCAGGTAGACCTTGCCGGCCGCGAGCCGCGCCGTGAGCTCGTCGGGCGTGACGTCGACCAGCACCACCTCGTCGGCCTCGTCGAGCACGGTGTCGGGCACGGTCTCGTGCACGCGCACGCCGGTGATGGCGCCGACGGTGCCGTTGAGGCTTTCCAGGTGCTGCACGTTGAGCGCCGACCACACCTCGATGCCGGCGGCCAGCAGCTCCTGCACGTCCTGCCAGCGCTTGGCGTGGCGCGAGCCGGGCGCGTTGGTGTGGGCGAGTTCGTCGACCAGCAGCACGGCGGGCTTGCGCGCCAGTGCGGCGTCGAGGTCGAACTCCGCGAGCGTGCGGCCCCGGTAGGGCAGCTCGCGCAGCGGCAGCGTGTCGAGCCCCGCGAGCAGCGCGGCGGTCTCGCTGCGGCCGTGGGTTTCGACCACGCCGATGAGCACGTCGCGCCCGGCCTCGCGCTCGCGCCGGGCGGCGCTGAGCATGGCCCAGGTCTTGCCCACGCCCGCGCTGGCACCGAAGTAGATGCGCAGCTTGCCGCGCAGCGCGCGCGCCTCGTCGCTGCGCAGTTGCGCGAGCAGGGCATCGGGGTCGGGGCGGGTCTCGGGCATGGGGGCTCAGAAGGTGTGAATGAATCCGCCGTGTCCGAGCAGCACGCGCAGGCGCGCGCCATCAAGGCGCAAAGCGCAGCCGTAGCTTGGGCTACGGCGAGCATTTGCAACGCCGAGGGCGCGTGTCTGTGCGGGATGAGCGGGCATGGCGGGTTCGTTCACACCTTCTCAAGATTAGCGCATCGGCCCGTTCTTGCGCCGCCGTTCATGCCGGCGCGCGGTGCGCGACAGCACCCACCAGGCAAAGCCCAGCGGCACGAACAGCGCCGCCATGGCCAGCAGCACGTGCAGCAGGTCAGTGACCATGGCGCAGGCCGCAGCGCGTGAGGTGATCGCGCCAGCTCATGAGCCGGCCGATCTCGCCCGACGGCACGCATTCGATGAGGCGGTGCAGCACCTCGGCATAGCGCGCGGTCGGAAAGCGGATCATCAGGCGCACGCAGGGCGCGTCGCTTTCCTGCGAGCTGCAGGCATGCAGCAACGGCTCGCAGCGCACCACGCCGGCCTCGGCGCAGGCGGCGATGCTGCGGCGCACGCGCAGCGCGTCGGCGCAGCAGACGGTGACGTCGAGCACATGGAACTGCGTCGTGCGCGGCGCGATCGGACTTCGCACGACGGCGACAGGATGTTCACGGTAGGCGGCATAGGCCATGGTTGTTTTCTCCTCAACGCACCGTCGAAGAAGCATCGAGCGCCAGGTTCAGCGCCAGCACGTTGACGCGCGATTCGCCCAGCACGCCCCACAGCGGCTTCTGGGTTTTCTGCGCGATCAGCGCATTCACCTGATCGATCGGCACGCCGCGCTCGCGCGCCACGCGGGCGGCCTGGTAGTGCGCGGCGGCGGGGCTGATGTCGGGGTCGAGCCCGCTGGCCGAGGCCGTGACGAGGTCCACCGGCACCGGCGCGGTGTTGCCCGGGTCGGCCGCGCGCAGCGCTTCGACGCGTGCCTTCACCGCATCCGCCAGCGCGGGGTTCAGCGGGCCCTGGTTGGAGCCGCCCGAGGCGCTCGCGTTGTAGGGCTGCGGTGCGGTGGCCGACGGGCGGCCCCAGAAGTGCTTCGGGTCGCTGAAGTTCTGGCCGATGAGCGCGGAGCCGACGGGCTTGCCATCGCGCATCACCAGGCTGCCCGCCGCCTGCGCGGGGAACAGCGCCTGCGCGGCGCCGGTGACGGCCGCCGGGTAGAGCAGGCCGGTGAATGCGCTCAGCAGCGCGAAGAGCACGAGCGCGGGACGGGCGATGCTGCCGTTGTTGTTTTTCATGATGAAGAACTCCTCAGACCAGATGGACTGCAACCAGCAGCCAGTCGATCAACTTGATGCCGATGAAGGGAACGAGCAGACCGCCCAGGCCGTAGATGGCAAGGTTGCGGCGCAGCAGCGCGGCGGCGCCCACGGGCCGGTAGCGCACGCCCTTGAGCGCCAGCGGAATCAGGAACACGATGACGAGCGCGTTGAAGATCACCGCCGACAAGATGGCCGACGACGGGCTGGCCAGGCGCATCACGTTGAGCGCGCCGAGCTGCGGGTAGGTCGACACGAAGATCGCCGGAATGATCGCGAAGTACTTCGCCACGTCGTTCGCGATCGAGAAGGTGGTGAGCGAGCCGCGCGTCATGAGCAGCGCCTTGCCGGTCTCCACCACCTCGAGCAGCTTGGTCGGGTTGGAGTCGAGGTCGACCATGTTGCCGGCCTCCTTCGCGGCCTGCGTGCCGCTGCCCATGGCCACGGCCACGTCGGCCTGCGCGAGCGCGGGGGCGTCGTTGGTGCCGTCGCCGGTCATCGCGACCAGCCGGCCTTCGGCCTGGTACTTGCGGATGAGCGCGAGCTTGTCCTCGGGCGTGGCCTCGGCCAGGAAGTCGTCCACGCCGGCCTCGGCCGCGATGGCGGCGGCCGTGAGCTTGTTGTCGCCCGTGATCATCACGGTCTTGATGCCCATGCGGCGCAGCTCGGCAAAGCGGTCGCGGATGCCGGTCTTGACGATGTCCTTGAGCTCGACCACGCCGAGCACGCGGTTGCCTTCGGCCACGGCCAGCGGCGTGCTGCCGCGGCGTGCCGTTTCTTCGGCGGCGCGCAGCATCTCGGCCGGCATGGTGCCGCCGAACGATTCGACATGGCGGCGCACCGCATCGACCGCGCCCTTGCGCAGCACGATGGCATCGGTGTCCAGGCTGTTGGGCGCGGCCGGCAGGTCGACGCCGCTCATGCGGGTCTGTGCGGTGAAGGGCACATAGCGCAGCACGTCGACGGAGGCGGCCTCCAGGCCGTCGCGGCGTGCGAGCTCGACGATGCTGCGGCCTTCGGGCGTTTCGTCGGCCAGCGAGGCGAGCATCGCGGCGCGTGCGAGGCGGCCCTTGGGCACGCCGGGCGCGGGCAGGAAGGCGCTGGCCTGGCGGTTGCCGTGCGTGATGGTGCCGGTCTTGTCGAGCAGCAGCACGTCGACGTCGCCGGCCGCTTCCACCGCGCGGCCCGAGGTGGCGATCACGTTGGCCTGCATCATGCGGCTCATGCCGGCCACGCCCACGGCCGAGAGCAGCCCGCCGATGGTGGTCGGGATCAGGCACACGAGCAACGCGACCAGCGCGGTGAGCGACACCACGGTGCCCGCCCCTGCGGCCTCGACGCTGAACACCGAGAACGGCAGCAGCGTGACGGTGACCATGAGGAACACGATCGTCAGCGCCACCAGCAGGATGGTCAGCGCGATCTCGTTCGGCGTCTTGTGGCGCTTGGCCGCCTCGACCATGCCGATCATGCGGTCCAGGAAGGACTCGCCGGGGTTCACCGAGATGCGCACCACCAGCCAGTCGGACAGCACGCGGGTGCCGCCGGTGACGGCTGAGAAGTCGCCGCCCGATTCGCGCACCACGGGCGCCGATTCACCGGTGATGGCGCTCTCGTCGACCGAGGCCACGCCTTCGATCACCTCGCCGTCGAGCGGGATCACGTCGCCGGCTTCGACCAGCACGACGTCGCCCTTGCGCAGGTTGGGCGCCTGCTCGGGCAGCCACGGCGCACCGTGGTGCGGCTGTTGCTGGTCCTTCAGCTTCTTGGCCCAGGTGTCCTTGCGCAGGCCGCGCAGCGAGGCCGCCTGCGCCTTGCTGCGGCCTTCGGCCAGCGCCTCGGCGAAGTTGGCGAACAGCACGGTGAACCACAGCCACACGGTCACGGCCAGCATGAAGGCGGGCTGCATGCCGGTGTCGCCCGGAAAGCTCAGCGCGTGCACCCAGAGCAGCGTCGTAAGGATGCTCCCGATGTAGACGATGAACATCACCGGGTTGCGCCACTGGGTGCGCGGGTTCAGCTTGGCGAAAGCGCCCCACAGCGCGGGCTTCACGAGCGCTGCGTCGAACAGCGAAAGAGAGGTTTTGGTTTTGGCAGTCATGGTGCGCTCCTTCTTATTTCCAGAGCACGAGGTGTTCGACGATCGGGCCCAGGGCCAGCGCCGGCACGTAGTTGAGCAGGCCGACCAGCAGCACGGTGCCGATCAGCAGGAAGACGAACAGCGGGCCGTGCGTGGGCAGCGTGCCGCTGGTGACGGGCAGCCGCTTCTTGGCGGCCAGCGCGCCGGCAATGGCGAGCACCGGCACGATCATCGCGAAGCGACCGAGCCACATCGCCAGGCCGAGCAGACCGTTGTAGAACGGTGTGTTGGCCGACAGGCCCGCGAAGGCGCTGCCGTTGTTGTTGGCGGCCGAGGTCAGCGCATACAGCACCTCGGAGAAGCCATGCGCGCCGGGGTTGGCGATGCCGACCTTGCCCCCACCCGCGCTCACCGCCAGCGCCGTGCCCGCCAGCACCAGCACCGGCGTGACCAGGATGGCGATGGAGATCAGCTTCATCTCGCGCACCTCGATCTTCTTGCCGAGGTACTCGGGCGTGCGTCCGATCATCAGGCCCGCGATGAACACCGCGAGCATGGCGAACACCAGCATGCCGTACAGGCCGCTGCCCACGCCGCCGAAGACGACCTCGCCCAGCTGCATCAGCACCATGGGGACCATGCCGCCGATGGGCGTGAGCGAGTCGTGCATGGCGTTCACCGCGCCGCACGAGGCGGCGGTGGTCACGGCGGCGAAGAGGGCCGAAGCGTCGATGCCGAAGCGCACTTCCTTGCCTTCCATGTTGCCGCCGCTTTGCAGCGCGCTGGCCACCTGGTCCACGCCCAGCGGGCCCAGCAGCGGATTGCCGGCCTGCTCGGCGGGCGTGGCGACCAGCACCGCCACCACGAACAGCACCGTCATCGCCGCGAGCACGGCCCAGCCCTGGCGCAGGTCGCCGACCACGCGGCCGAAGGCGAAGCACAGCGCCGCCGGGATCAGGAAGATCGCCAGCATCTCCAGCAGGTTGCTGAACGCCGTCGGGTTCTCGTAGGGGTGCGCCGAGTTGGCATTGAAGAAGCCGCCGCCGTTGGTGCCGAGCATCTTGATCGCTTCCTGCGAAGCGACCGGGCCCATGGCCAGCGTCTGCGTGGGGGTGGTGGCGTCTTCCATCACGGGGGCGCCCTTGTCATCCTTCAGCGGCTGGCCGTCGGGTCCGTTCTTCGGTTGCTGGAAGGCCGTGGCTTCGACCGTCTGCACGCTCTTGTAGGCGTCGAAGTTCTGGATCACGCCCTGCCCTGCCAGGCACAGCGCGAGCACGAACGAGATCGGCAGCAGCACCCACAGCGTGACGCGCGTCACGTCGGCCCAGAAGTTGCCGACCAGGCCCTTGCCGTCACCGCGGCGCGCAAAGCCGCGCACCAGCGCGAAGGCGACCGCGATGCCGGTGGCGGCAGACAGGAAGTTCTGCACCGCCAGGCCGAGCATCTGCGTGAGATAGCTCATGGTCGACTCGCCGGCGTAGCCCTGCCAGTTGGTATTGGCAACGAAGCTCACCGCCGTGTTGAAGGCCGAGTCGGGCGACACCGCGCCCATGCCCGCCGGGTTGAACGGCAGCCCGCCCTGCAGGCGCTGCAGGGCATAGAGAAAGATCGCGCCGATGGCGTTGAACGCCAGCAGCGCCAGCGCGTAGCGCAGCCAGTGCATCGACTGCTCGGGCTGCGTGCCCGCGAGCCGGTACAGCGGTGCTTCGATGCGCTGCATCCAGCGCGGCACGCGCTCGCCGCACAGCGCGGCCAGCAGCTTGCCCAGCGGCCAGGCCAGCACCAGCAGCGCGCCGAGAAAAAGGGCCAGCAAGACCCAGGCCGAGGTTTCCATGTCAGAACTCCTCGGCGCAGATCAGCGCGAACACCAGGTACGCGAACAGGACCACGGCGACCAGCGCGCCGAAGCCGTACAGGACTTCGAGGCCGATCACGATGCATCCCCCGGCGTGCGTGTCGTCTCAACGCCCGCGTGCGGCTTCTGCGGCCCTTCGAGCCGGTTCAGCCCGACGACCATGGCCGCCACCACGACCCACAGCGCCAGCAAGGCGCCCATCCAGACGATGTCCATTCATCACTCCTGCAAACAAGATGAAAGGAGTCTCGGCAGGCGTGCGTAAAACCGGGGGAAAGAGTGAGTGGGGGGCCGTAAAGAAAGCGTAAAAACGCGGGCAACGCAGAGGGTGAGGCCCGCCTGGTGCGTCGCGTCGAATGTCTCGGCGAGCTCCAGCAAGGGAGCCGGGGCCATTCAAACAGCCGAGGCTGTTGCCGATGGCGCGGCCCTGTCAGTCCACCTGCCGGGGATACCCGATCTCGGCGATGTCATTTCCGAGCGACGCCATGTCGAGGTCGGGATTGAATCGCCGGACGAGCGCGTCGCTGAGCGGTTGGTGCCGATAGATCGCCTCGACATCGCCCAGATCGAGGTCACGTTCGTAGTAGTCAGCCGCGAATTCGACGTACTGCTCGGGCCGGCCGGCGAGGATGCCAAGCAGCTCGGCGGAGCCATCCGGATCCTCCCCCGGCGGAAGCTCGACCGGTCCGCAAGTCCAGCGTTCTTCATGGCTCAGGCGCCAGAGACAGAAGGTGCTGTCGCTGGTCGTGAACGCCGGCTCTTCCAGCAGGTTGGTGCGGAACTCCGCCGGCAGCCGTTCGAAGATTCCGGGCCATGGCGTCCCCGGCCGGAATGCCGGAGCCTCGTGCGCAAGCCCGTGGAGCGCGGCGCCGGCCTGGCAGAAGATGGCAAACCAATGATCGCCCGAACCATTGCGCATCGATGCCATCGCCGCCTCATCCGACCACGCGGCGTTGAACGCGTAGTACCGGTACTCCCACTCCGGCGAGAGCATGGCGTCGAGCATTGCAAGAGACTGGGTCAGTCGCTTCAACGTCGGAATGTCTGGAAGCGCCTTCAGGTTTCTCGTCGAGAGGGTCATGCGGGGGCGAAGTTGGTGGGGAAGAACGCGCATGCTATCTGCCGATCGGGTCGGGTGCATGTCTGCCAAGACAGGGCGATCGGTGGCGCCTGTCAGGTTGTTTGCCGCCGCCAGGTGGAATCGACAACAATCTCTGAAAACGAGAGCGCAGGAAGCCAGCGCAAACCAAAGAGGGTGCGGACCGAAAGAGCGATCGAT
This sequence comes from Variovorax sp. KBS0712, assembly GCF_006323185.2. Lineage (NCBI taxonomy): Bacteria > Pseudomonadati > Pseudomonadota > Betaproteobacteria > Burkholderiales > Comamonadaceae > Variovorax > Variovorax sp. KBS0712. The sequence continues at coordinate 86,458 of NZ_VCCD02000005.1, forward strand.
CGGGCCCGCAAAAAAGTGAAATCCACTGAGAGGAAGAGATGAAACTGAAGCGTGTCTTTCAGGCGGCTGCGGCCGGCCTTGCGTCCCTGGTGATCGCCGCTTGTGGCGGCGGAGGTGGTGGAGGAGGAGGCGGTGGTGGCGGTTTTCCGATCGGCATCGCGCCCGTCGCCCCCCCTGTGAACTATGTCAACGGCCTGTCCATCCGCATCAACCAGCCGGCCAGCATCGACAAGACGGTCTACGAAGGGCAGATGATCCCGAGCGTCCTGGTGTCGGGCACGCTGTCGGGCGACGTGAATCTGCTGAGCGGCAAGGTGCTGGTGCTCCTTGTCGTGATGCCCGATCCGCTGTTCGAAGAGAAGCCCGCCATCGCCATCAATGCCGCGGCACAGTCGGCTTCGCTGAACATGACCGGCAAGATCGCACCCGACGGCCCCAAGACCTACAAGGGCAACATGACGATCAAGGCCTGCCTGGATACGGCATGCCAGTCGGAAATCCGGGTCGAGAATCCGCAGATTCCGTATGCGATCACCGTCAAGACCGGACTGGTCCTGGGCAGCAAGAACGTCGACTTCGTCACCCCCTTCGGCGCCGCCGTGGCGCCTGTGACGGTTCCGGTCACGCTGCCCGAGGGCGCCGCCTCATGGGCCGTCGCGCCGGCGATCGGATCGACCGATACCTTCAAGGTCGAGAAGGCAGGCGACGGCTCCCCGAACCTCGTGGTCTCGCTGCCGGCGCTGCTGCCGAGCGCCTCGTCGTACAAGGCCAGCTTCAGCGTGAGCGCCATCACCTCGGACGGGCAGAAACTGTCCAGGCTGCTCGAAGTGAGCGTGCTGACCAACCCCTCCAGCGCGCCCTACGTCCTGGCCAAACCGGAGGCGCACTTCGTGGTCAAGGAAGGAACGCCCACCCTGGCGCCCGCACAGGACAACGCGGTCTTCTTCCCGGGCAACACCAGCGACAAGATGCGCTACATGGGCATGGTGATGAACACACCGCCCGGCGTGGACACCAGCATGTACCCAGGGCCGAACCTGTGGCTCTATGACTACTTCTACAACGAAGCGGGCTTGCCCAGGTACGCGACGAAGAGCTACAGCTGGAGTACGCAGGTGCAGGCCTGCTACAACGACCGATGCCTGCCGCCCGGACGCTACAGCGCACAGGTTCAGTTCCGCTACACGCCGGACGGAGGCCCTGTCTATGACATCTACTACCCGGTGGTCATGGACGTGGTGCCCTGATTCGGGCGAGCGACAGGCTCAGTGCGCCATCCACCGCCCGTCGTCACGCCGGCTCAGGAAGTAGCCGGCGCGGGCGGCGCGCGGGTCATCGGCTGATTTTTCGTTGACGATGTCCATCTCGGCGCGCGCGATCAACCAGGTGCCGCCCTGCTTGCCGTTGGACCATTGGAAGCGGTGGAAGCGCGCGTCGGAGCCGATGTAGAAGGTGTGCTGCAGCGGCGACGCGCCGTAGTTGCGGAACGCGGAGACGGGAATCTGCTGCGTCTCGCGGGCGCTGCCGCATCCCGCCAACCCCGTCGCAACGAGAAGCGCCGCGACCGCCAGGGCCGCGACGCTGCCGCGCGAAAGAACCCGCGCGGTGCCCATGGCCCGGGTCAGCGGCCGAAGCCGCGGTTGTACGAACCCACGGCGGAGTTGTAGTAGCTCACGATGTTCTTGTACGTCGACGGGAACTTGCTGTCCTTGAACGTGCGCCATTGGCCGATCATGTTCAGCAGGCTGCCGTGCAGCGACTCGTAGTTGTAGTTGGGCGCCTTGCCTGCTTCCCCCTTGGCCTTGGCTGCGGCCTTGGCTTCTTCCAGCGCCTTGGAGAGTTCTTCCAGCGAGGCCTGCAACTCGCTGGCCGCCGCATCGACCTTGGCGACGGCGTCCTTGTTCTTCAGGCCGTCGATCTGGTCGAGGCCGTTGACGAACTTCTTGGCCACCGCCATCGAGGCCAGCGTGTGGTAGTTGAGCATGTCGCCCTCGGCCTTGAGCTTGGCCATGCGTTCGGTGCGCGACGCCTCCTGCACGCGGTCCAGCTCGCCGCCCAGCGTGTCGATGCTGGCCAGCAGGCCCTTGAAGGCGGCGTTCATGTCGGCGTCGGCCGCGCGGCCCTTGACCCACTTGTCTTCGAGAAAGCTCTTGGACCGGTAGTACGGGTCCATCGGCGTCCAGACGGCGACGAGCTTCTCGCCCGTGGTCACCACGCCGTCGACGGCCGCGTCGAGCGCCGCGTCGCCCGAACCGTCGGCGCGTGCCTTCTTCAGGTCGTCCACGATGGACTGCACATCGGAAGGGCTGCCATAGAACGAGTTCCCGCTCGGCGACTTGCCGTTCACGTTCATCTGCACGTAGCTCTTGTACTTGGCACCCACGCTGCGGTTGTCGTCGATGAGCCGGTTGTAGCCCTGGCTGTAGGTGGTGCGGGCCGCGGCCTGCACGCGCGCCGGGTCCTTGGCGGGCTGGGTCTTGCCCGATGCGGACGGCGATGGCGAGGCCGCCGCCGGCGTCGGCTTGTTGTCTTCCTTGCAGGCCGCGAGCACGGCACAGAAGCAAAGGCTCAAGGCAAACAGGCGCGTGCGCGCCGATCGGTTGTTGTGCGCAGTCATGGCGCTCTCCCTCGGTTGTGGTTGTTCGGTGCCGCGCCCGTCGATGAAGGCCATCGCTCGCAGCGGCATCAGGTGCGAAAAATGATAGCCAGCGCCACCGCGTCCGATCGTCGCGAACGCGCGAAAAACGCCCCGCGCACCGAACTAAATTGTGAGGATTCGCTTCAAGGCGTGCCCTGGAAAGTCAGAGCGTGCGTTCGAGCTGCCAGGCTTGGTACTTCAGGCTTACCACCGCGCCGATCACGATGCCCGCGATGGCCGGCAGGCTCGCGATGCTCAGTGTCGACAGCGCGCTCAGGCCCTGCCCGATGGTGCAGCCCATGGCCGTGACGCCGCCGATGCCCATGAGCACCGCGCCCGTCGCGTGGTGCGCGAGGTCGCCGGTGTTGGCGAAGCCTTCCCAGCGGAATTCGCGCGACCACAGCGCGTGCAGTGCGGCACCTGCCACCACGCCGGCCACCGACACGATGCCCAGCGTGAGCCGCTTGTTGGCGTCGCTGTAGAACATGAGCCAGTCGAGCGCGTAGGCCACCGGTGTGACGAAGCTCAAGGCTTCGGCACGGCCGGAGTTGGTGGCGAGGAACACATGCTCGAGCGTGAGCGGATGCTCTTCGACCACCGCCCAGTGGCCGCTGAGCCACCATGCGCCGACGACCAGCGCACCGATCAGCATGCCGCCGACGAGGCTGCGCACATCGCGCGTCTCGCGGCCCCATGCGGCCCACACGAGCAGCGCGCCGCCGAGCACGAGGCCGAGCGCGAGGCGCAGCGAGGCCGCCTTCAGTTGGAAAGACGCGGCCAGCACATCGGGCAGCGACGCATTCATCGCCAGGTCGATGTGCACCACATCGACGGTCGCGACGCGCAGCACCGCGGTGATGCCCTTCAGCGTGGCAAAGGCCGACACGCCCATGAGCACCAGCACCACCAGCGCCTTGAGATTGCCGCCACCCAGGCGCACCAGCGTCTTGTTGCCGCAGCCCGAGGACAGCACCATGCCGACGCCGAACAGCAGGCCGCCGACCAGCGCGGCGAGCCAAAGGATCTGGTGCGAGGCGTAGAGCGTGCGGTCGGCATCGACGAGCCCCGCGAACACGAGCGCCGAGAAGCCGATGAGCGCCACGCCGCCGGCGGCGGCCCACTGCTTCACGCGGGTCCAGTCGCCCAGCGCGACCACGTCGCTGATCGCGCCCATGGTGCAAAAGCGCGTGGCGCGCGCGACGGCGCCGAACACCGCCGACAGCACGAAGGCCGCCACGAGCGCGAGCGTGGTGAGAAGGGAAAGCTGCGCGATGGACATGCCCCGATTCTAGGGAGCGCCCCCGCGCGTGCGGGGGCCCATTCAGCCCAGGCCGGGGTTCGGCGCGATGTTCTTCAGCACGGGTTCGTCGAGCCGGCGCGTGGTCACCACCTTGCGCGACTTCAGCCACGGCTCGATGACTTCCCACACCGGCTTGTTGCCGGCGGTGCGCGCCTCTTCGCTCACGGGCGCCCAGCCCGCGACCTTGTAGCTGCGGCTGGCGTCGATGGGCTTGCCGCCCAGGCGCATGTCCTGGATGCGCTGGCCCATGGCGGCGGTCGGGTCGCAGGTGTACTGCAGCCCGCCCACGCGCACCATGTCGCCGCCCTGCTGGTAGTAGGGGTCGGGGTTGAAGAGGTTGTCGCAGACGTCTTCGAGCACGGTCTTGAGCGTCTCGCCGGTCATCTGCGTCACCGTCGCGTACGAGTAGGTGGTGGCCGTCATGTCCATCAGCCACTCGCGCGTGATCGCCTGGCCGGGCAGCAGCGAGGTGCCCCAGCGGAAGCCGGGCGAGAAGGCGATGGGCGCGTCCTGCACTTCCATGAGCGCGTCGAGCAGCAGCTGGTCGCCGGTGCCGTTGAAGTTGCCGCGCCGGTACAGCGCGCCGTCGGTGTGGGCCAAGGTTTCGGCCAGCTTGGCCTCGTAGGGCGCGCGCACGCGGGTGATGAGCGCGTCCATCTCCTTGTCGGCCGGAATCAGGTCGGAGAACACGGGCAGCAGGCGGTAGCGGAAGTCGCTGACCTTCTTGCCCTTGACGTCGAAGTCGATCACGCCCAGGAACTTGCCGTTGGAGCCGCCGTTGACCACGATGGTCTTGCCGCCCGCGTTGCTCACCAGCGTGGGCATGGGCGTGCCGTCGTGCGTGTGGCCGCCCAGGATGGCGTCGACGCCGGTGACGCGGCTGGCCATCTTGAGGTCGACGTCCATGCCGTTGTGCGACAGCACCACCACCACCTGCGCGCCCTTGCCGCGCGCCTCGTTCACCACGCGCTGCAGGTTGTCGTCCTGGATGCCGAAGGTCCAGTCGGCCACCATGTAGCGCGGGTTGGCGATGGGCGTGTACGGGAAGGCCTGGCCGATGATGGCGCAGGGCACGCCGTTGATCTCGCGCATCACGTAGGGCTTGAACACCGGGTCGCCGAAGTCGGCGGTCTTGACGTTCTGCGCCACGAACTCGACCTTGCCCGCAAAGTCTTTCTCGATGATCTGCTGCACCCGCGCCATGCCGTAGGTGAACTCCCAGTGGCCGGTCATCACGTCGACGCCGAGCAGCTTGCAGGCGTCGACCATGTCCTGCGCATCGGTCCACAGCGAGGTGGCCGAGCCCTGCCAGGTGTCACCGCCGTCGAGCAGCAGCGCGCCGGGACGGCTGGCCTTGAGCTGTTTCACCAGCGTGGCCAGGTGCGCGAAGCCGCCGACCTTGCCGTAGCGCTGCGCGGCCTTGTCGAAGTCGAGGTAGGTGAGCGCATGCGCCATGCGCGTGCCGGGCTTCACGCCGGCGGCCTTCAGCAGGTGCTCGCCCACGAGGTGCGGCACCTTGCCGCGCATGTTGCCGACGCCGATGTTGACGCCCGGTTCGCGGAAGTACAGCGGCTTGAGCTGCGCGTGGCAGTCGGTCATGTGCAGCATCGACACGTTGCCGAAGGCCGGCACGGTGTACATGCCGTCGAGGCCGGCGGCCACGCTGCTGCCGTGGCGGCCCAGGCCCAGGCCGGCGACTGCGCCGGCACCGAGCATCTGGACGAACTCGCGCTTGGAAAGGTTCATGAAGAAGGAAGCCGGGCGTTCAGCGGTTGACGGGAGACTGGGGGTCGAGCAGCAAGCCCATCACGTCGCGGATCTGCTTCTCGTTGAGGATGCCGGAGTGGCCGACGCGCGGCATGTTCGAGCAGGCGTTGTAGGCGCGCGCGTTCCACAGCTTGCCCCAGGTGTATTCGACGATGGGCTTGGACGCGGCGCTGGCCGGGTCGCTCACGCCGCGCAGCTTGCCGTAGTGGTACAGGCTCGGGCCGAGCGTGCCGAAAGAGATTTCTTCCTTCGACATCTGGTGGCAGTTGTAGCAATTGCCGCCGTTGGCGGCGTTGGCCGCGTCGGTCCAGGTGAGGCCGCGGCCGTTCTGCGCGATCTTCTCGCCCTCGCGCCAGTCGCCGACAAACTTGCCATCGGAAGGCCAGCGCACGGTCTTCATGTTCGCGGCCTCGATCTCCTTGGTGCGCTGCTCGTCCAGCGGCTTGCCGCTGGCCTCGGCTTCGCTGCACGCGAGGTTGGCGGGGTCTTGCACGAGGCGGTCGACCTTGGCGATGCCCTGGTCGCGGAAGGAGCGCTGCAGCGCGTCGGCGGTGAGCTTGTCGAGCTCGGCGGCGCTGTCGACAGACGCGCAGCCGAACACGGTGAGCGCGCAGGCCACGGCAGCCAGGCCGAAGAAATGATCAGACTTCATGGCGTGGCTCCTTCAGCGCTTGATGGCCGGTGCGGTGGTCTTGCCGCCCTTGCCGTTGACGCCCATGTACACGGCCAGTGCCACGGTCACGTCGCTGGCGTAGCCCGGGTACGGAAAGCGCTGCTGGCGGAAGCAGTCGTTGAGCCGTCGCTGCATGCCCCACAGCTCGCCCGACGACACGCGGTACGCCGGCCAGGCGCCGAAGCCTTCACCGGCGCCGGGGTTCTTCGTGAGGTTGGGAAGGTCTTGCAGGCGGATGCGCTTGCCGTCGGCACCGTGGCAGGTGGCGCAGGCAAAGTCGTGCGGGCCGGCACGCAGGAAGAACAGGCGCTTGCCCACTTCGTACGCGCGGCGTTCGCTGGCGTGCGACTGCGGCAGGTTCAGCGGCAGGCCTTTCGATTCGGCCGAGATCCATGCCACCAGCCCCTCGAGGTTCTTCTGCTCGCCCTGGCCGAACGGCGTCTTGGCGATGGCGGCGGCGTCGAAGCCCTGCAGGGTTTCCATGCAGGTGAGCAGGCGTGACTCCATGTCCTGCACGCGGCCGGTGTCGGGAAAGTAGCGCGGCAGTTCGGCGAACGCACCCTTCACCACGCCCGGGCCCTTGCCGAGGTCGCACTTCTCCATCGACGCGGCCTTGGGCCCGCGCTTCTGTTTCCAGAGGTCTTCGCCCTTGGCCTCGAACAGTTCGGCGGGGTTGCCGTCCTGCAGCAGCGCGCGGTACTCGGCGATGCCTTCGGCCGTGGTCTTCTGCGCCGCGGCAGGCAGTGCGATGCTGCCGGCCAGCACCAGCAGGCTCAGGCATGTGGTTGTCCTCATGGGGCCGCCTTTTTTTCTCGTGGGGAACACAACACGCGAACGATCAATCGATCGCTCGCGTGGTCGAAGAAAGCGTCAGCTGACGGTGGCTTCGTCGGTGCGGGTGTCGCCGCGGTTGTCCTTCCAGGTCACGGCGATCTTGTCGCCGGCCTTCGCGCCCTTCAGCGTGAACTGCATGAAGGGGTTCTTCGACACTGCCGGGCCCCAGTCGGCCGTGAGCACGGTCTTGCCGTTGAGCGAGGCCGTGACCTCCTGGATGAACCAGGCGGGAATCGTCTTGCCGGCGGCGTCCTTGCGCTGGCCGGTTTCCATTTCGTGCGCCATGAGGATGCGCACGGTCGTCTTGTCGCCCGCGGCCTGGGCGCGGATGCGCATGGGATCTGCCATGGTGGTCTCCTTCTTCTCGTCGTGTTCTGTGTGTGAAGCCCGTCGCTCAGCCGCCGCAGCCGCCGAGCGTGACCTTGACTTCCTTCTTGGCGAAGAGCGCCTTGCCGTCGTTCATGACCGCGATCGCGTACACGTCGGACGACTGGCCCAGCTTGGCGCGCGTGGTGAAGTTCGACTCGACGAACTCCGAGGTGTTGAAGATCGCGACCACGGCGTTGGGGTTCTTCTCGACCAGCAGCATGAGCTGCTTCACGCCGGGCAAGGCGGTGGCCACGCTGAGCGGCACCACGGCGCCGTTCTCGGCGATGTCGGGGCCGGTGATGGTGACGTCCTTGCTCTCGGTGGGCGCGCCGGTGACGCCGACGGCCTTGAGCGCGTCGGCCACGCTCTTGGCGTCGAAGGCGTCTTTGGAATACGCGAGGGCGGTGGCGGGGAGCCAGCCGGCGGTGGCCGCCAGGCCTGCGAGGGCGGCGGACTGCGTGAGCATCTGTCTGCGGTTTTTCATGGGGTTGTCTCCTGTCGAATCATGGTCCGGCGCTGTCGGCGAGCCAGCGTGCGATGGCCTTGGCATCATCGTCGCCGAGGGTCTGCGGCGGCATCGGGATCGCCCCCCAGACACCGGTGCTGCCCGCCTTGATCTTCTGCAGCAGGTGGTCGGTCTGGCCGGGGTACTTCTTCGCGATGTCCGAGAAGGCCGGGCCGACGAGCTTCTGCGTCATGCCGTGGCAGGCGGTGCAGCTGTTCTTCTCGAGCAGCGCCACGGGCACTTTCGGTGCCGCGGCAGCCGGTGCGCTGGTCTTCACTGCAGCAGCGGGCGCGGCGGTGGCGATGCCGCGCTGCGCACCCACCAGCCGGTTCTGGTCGGCGAGGTTGCCGTGGCTGCCGCGCGCATGCGGCGGCAGTTGCGCGACGGACGACGCCGCCGGCACGCAGTCGCGCATGCAGGCCACGGCCGACACGTCGGGCTTGGCCGCGCGGCCGAACTCGCTGCCGGGCCACATCGCGTGCGCGGTGGTGCCGCCGTTGCGATTGGGCATGCGGGCCTGCACCTCGCGGATGTTCTTGTCGGACAGCGTGAAATCGTCGGGCACGATGCCGCCGAGGTTCAGCATGTAGGCGGTGACGGCGTACACGTCGTCGGGTGTCAACGACTTGGGCTGGTTCCACGGCATGGCGCGGTACACGTAGTCCCACACGGTCGACAGGCTCGTGACCTTCATCAGCGTGGTGCGGCCCGGGAAGGCCGGGTCTTTCAGGCGCGCGACGTGGCCGCTCTTGATGTCCTCGGCCGTGGTGCCGCCGACGATGGGGCTGAACACCTGGTTCGATTCGCCGAACACGCCGTGGCACGAGGCGCACTTGCCTTCCCACAGGTCCTGCCCGCGCGTGACCGAGCCCGAGCCGGGCGGCAGGCCCTTGAAGTCGGGGCGCACGTCGATGTCCCACGCGGCCACTTCCTTGGGCGTGGCGTCGCGGCCGATGCCGGCGTAAGCAGCATCTGCCCGCCCGAGGGCGTGGTCACGACGCTCTTGCATTCCTGGATGCTGGTGTACTGGCGGTGCTGGCCGTCGGGCATGAGGTCGACGTAGTGCACGGTCTCGTCCTTGGCGCCGTAGGGCTGGTCGCCGAGTTCGATGCGGCGCAGGTACTTGACCCAGCTCACGCCCTGCACGCCCGGCACCACGAGCCGCAGCGGGTAGCCCTGCTCGGGCCGCAGCATCTCGCCGTTCTGGCCATAGGCCACGAGCACCTCGCCCGAGCGGATCAGGCTCATGGGAATGGTGCGCGTCATCGACGAACCGTCGGCGCCTTCGGCGAGCACGAAGCGCTCGCCCTTGAGGTCGGCGCCCGCCATCTCGAGCAGCGTGATCAGCGGCACGCCGGTGAACTCGCTGCACGACAGCATGCCGTGCGTGTACTGGGCCGTCGGCACGGCGACGTTGCCCCACTCCATGCCGGTGTTGGCGCCGCACTCGATGAAGTGAAAGCGCGACACCGAGGGCAGACGCATCAGCTCGTCGAGCGTGAAGACCTTCGGCGTCTTCACCATGCCGTTGACCATCAGGCGGTGCTTGGACGGATCGATGTCCCACCAGCCCTGGTGGTGCCGCTCGAAGTGCAGGCCGCTGGGCGTGACGATGCCGAACAGCGACTGCAGCGGCGCGAACGACACCGAGGCCTGCGCGGTCGGCGTGAGCCCCGGGCTCTGGCGGCGCTGCACGTTGGCTTCGTACTTGGAAGGCTTGCCGTAGCCGTCGGTGACGACCGGCTGGCCGAGGCCCGTGCTGTGCGCGGGCAGGTTCAGGATGGCGGGGTCGCCGTCGCCCGCTGCGGTGCGCGTTTGCGCGAGCGCGGACGACGTGGCCGCCGTGCCTGCGACGGCCGCGGCGAAGGCGTTGCGGATGAAGTCGCGTCGCCCCTTGCCGGCTTCGGCGAAGACGGAACGCACGCCCTGTGCGTCGAGAAAGTTCTCGGGCGCCTTGCGCACCTGCCCGGTCTGCTGGATGCTGCCGCTCATCGCGTCGCGTCCGTGGGCCTTACTTGGCGCCGCCCAACACCCAGGCGGCCAGCGCCTTGGCATCGGCCTCGCTCATCGCGGGCTGCGCGGGCATGGGCACGGCGCCCCACTTGCCGGTGCTGCCCTTCTGGATGCTCGCGGTGAGCGCGGCCAGCGCGTCGGCCTGGCCGGTGTACTTCTTCGCGACGTCGAGGTAGGCGGGGCCGACCAGCTTCTTGTCGACCGCGTGGCAGGCGAGGCAGGCGTTCTTCTGGGCCAGTTCCTTGTTGGCAAGGGCCGGTGTCGACAGCAGCAAGGCGGTGACAGCGACGGCGAGCGACGGCAGCAGCAACTTCAATTCGGTCTCCTCGAAACGCGCCCCGAAGCGGCCGGTTTCATCGTTAAATAAGTAAATCGTTATGTATTGATTTTAGGGACGATCGTGAACAAGGGAAGGGCTTTGCTCTTGGGGGAAACCCGTTCGGTTTCGCCATGCATAACGTCAACCGCGCACGGCGGTGCGTGCTTGCTGCAGGCGTGCTTCGAGGTAGGCGCCGTAGAAGTCCGAGTCGCCGCCGGTCAGGCGCTCGGCGACCTCGCGGCCGTTGCGGCCGAAGAAGAGCACGGTCGGTGCGACGCTGACGTGCCACGCCTTGATGAGCGCGTCGTGCGTGCGCGCTGTGCCATCGAAATCGCGCACGCTGCGTGGATCACGAAAGTCGATCTGCACCACGGGCAGGCCCGCGGCGAGTTCGGGCATGAGGTAGTGCTCGCGCGCGATCTTGCAGAAGGGGCAGCCCTGCAGGCTGGCCATGACGACCAGCGGTTGCGCGCGGGCCAGCGCCGCCGCGAGCGCGCCGGCCAGCGAGGCAGGCGCGGGCAACTGCACATCGGCCGCATGCACGGCCACTGGCGCGACGCACCACGCGGCGAGGCCCGCAACGAGCTGCCGGCGCGTGCGGTCGCCGCTCATCGCGCTTCCTGCTCCAGCAGCAGATAGGTGTTGTAGGCGTTCATGCGGTTGGCCACCTTGAACAGCGGCCAGGCCTCGAAGCGCGACCAGTCGGTGGCGGCGTAGGCCTCGTCGAAAGGTGTCATCTCGGTCGCGGCCTTCTGCATCGCGCCGCGCAGGAAGACGAGGTAGTCGCGCGTCTGCCGCAGGTCTTGCGCCGGGTCGTCCGACGCGGGGCCGTGGCCCGGCACGATGGTGCGTGCGTCGAGCGCGAGCAGCACGTCGAGCGACGCGATCCAGTGCCGGCTATCGGCCGAGCCCACATACGGCGTGCGGTTGCGGAACACGATGTCGCCGGTGAACAGCACCTTCTGCTGCGGCAGGAAGATGGCGAGGTCTTCGGGCGTGTGCGCGGGGCCGGCGGGCTGGATCACGAAGCGCGTGCCGCCAATCGTCAGCTCGGTGCGCCCGTCGATCCACACGTCGGCCGGCACCAGCCGCGTGCGCTCGTCGATCCACGGCGCGAGTTCCTGGCGCGAGGCCTCGAGCCGCAGCCGCGCGGTGTCGGACGTGAGGTAGGTCTTGCCCCGCGCGTGCGCCACGATCTGCGCGCCCAGCGCCTTGAACACCTGCAGGCCGTAGATGTGATCGGCGTGGTAGTGCGTGAGGATGACGTGGCTGATCGGCTTGGGCGTGAGCTTGCGGATCTCCTCCACCATGCGCTCGGCGACGGCGGGCGAGCCGAGCGCGTCGATCATCACGACGCTGTCGCGCGTGACGACGAAGCCGGCGTTGGAGATGAAGTTCTGGTTCTCCTTCGAGCCCAGCGCGGGAATGCCCTGCACGTAGTAGATGTCGGGCGCCACCGGCAGCGGGCGGATCTCGGGGGCCGCGAACGCGGCACTGGCGCTCAGCCAGAGCGCAGCGCACATCAGCAGCGCCTTCGCGCGAACGGCGGTGGGCCGGCACGGGAACATCGTGGGTCGTCTCCTGCGGGCTCGGCGGCGAGGGCCGCGGGCTTGCCCGGCTGTAAATATAAGCAGAAGATGATATTTTGCGGGCAACGACAACAGCCAGAGGGTTTCCCCATGAGACACGCATTCATCGCTTTCCTGCTCGCCATGGTCGCCACGTTCGCGGGCGCGCAGGAGACCAAGGTGGTCTACCATGTCAACACCGGCGTGGAGAGCAGCGCCGCCATCCTGGCGAACATCACGAACCACCTGAACGCGGACCCGAAGGCGAAGATCGTGGTGGTCACGCACGGCCCCGGCATCGACTTCCTGCTGAGCGACGCGAAGGACAGCCGGGGCCGCGAGTTCAGCGGCCCGGTGAGCGCGCTGGCCGGGCGCGGCGTGGAGTTCAAGGTGTGCAACAACACGCTGACCACGCGCAGCATCGACGCGGGCAAGCTGCTGATGGAAACCAAGGTGGTGCCCTCGGGCGTGGCCGAGGTGGCGCGGCTGCAGGCGAAGGAAGGCTACGTCTACCTGAAGCCCTGAGGCGCGAAAGCCGGCTGACGCCGGCCTTCTTCTTCTTTTCTTATTCCTGCTCGATGGCGATCTGCACGCAGATGCTGCGGCACAGCGCCACCACGGTCTCGTTCGCGATGCTGTAGTAGATGCTCACGCCGTCGCGGCGCCGTGCGAGCACGCCCGCCTGGTAGAGCGTGTTCAGGTGCTGCGACATGTTGGGCTGCGTGGTGTCGATCTGCGCGAGCAGCTCGCTCACGTTCTTCTCGCCGTTGCACAGCAGGCTCACGATCTTCAGCCGCATGGGCGCGGCCATGGCCCGGAACAGGTCGGCGGCCATGTCGAAGACCTCGTCCTCGGTGACAGCCGCGGACTTCTTACGGGGTTTGGTGGCCATGCTGAATAGGTTCATGCGCAGGTCGCAATGTACATCGGCGTCTGGCGGCGCGAGCGATGTCCCGGCGGCCGTACGGCGATTGCGCGCCGCCGCCGCGTCACAAAAGCGACGCGCTGCCCGTCTTCGGGGTGCGGGGATGTCCCCGCGCAACCACCCGGAGCACCCACCATGCACGCGACGCCAAAGATAGCCCTGCCCTATCGGGGCCATTGCCACGTCTTTCTCGACAGCGTTCGGACGCGATCTAATAATCAAAGCACTTTCTTTGATAAAAAAGCAGGTTGCGTATGAACAAACAATCCAGGACCTGGCTCGGCGCCGGTCTCACGGTCGCGGTGCTGGGCGCGGCGGGCTACGGGCTCGTGGCGAAGTTCCAGCCGGCCCATGCACAGGGCGGCGCCATGCCGCCGGCCAAGGTGGCGGTCGCCCCCGCGCGACAGACCGAGATGGCGCGCTTTCTCGGCGGCATCGGCACGCTGGAGGCCAACCGGCAGGTCGAGGTGCCGGCCGAGGTGGAGGGACGGGTCGCGAAGATCCTGTTCACGCCGGGCGCGCAGGTGCGTGCCGGCCAGCTGCTGGTGCAGCTGAACGATGCACCCGAGCAGGGCGACCTCGAACGGCTGCGCGCCCAGCAGGCCAATGCCAGGGCCCTGCTCGAACGCACGCGCCGCCTGCTGCCGCAGCAGGCGGCCACGCAGGAGCAGATGGAGCAGGCGCAGGCCGCCTTCGACCAGGCCAGCGGCGAGCTGCGCCGCGTGCAGGCGCTCATCGAGCAGAAGCACATCCGGGCGCCGTTCGACGGCGTGCTGGGCATCCGCAAGGTCAACCTCGGCCAGTTCGTGCGCGCCGGCGATGCGCTGGTGTCGCTCACCGATGCGCGCACGCTGTTCGCCAACCTCACGCTGCCCGAGAACGCGCTGCCGGCGCTCAAGCGCAACCAGGCGGTGGCGCTCGCGGTCGACGCCTACCCGGGCCGCGTGTTCCCCGCGAAGCTCAGCGCCATCGAACCCATGATCGGCAGCGACACGCGCACCGTGCGGCTGCAGGCCACGGTCGACAACGCCGACGGCGCGCTCACGCCCGGCATGTACGTCAACGCCAAGGTGGTGCTGCCCGCGCGCGCCGACGCCATCGCGGTGCCTGAAACCGCCATCACCTACAGCACGCACGGCGACTCGGTGTTCGTGGTGCGCGCCGGCGACAAGGGCGACGGCTTCTCGGTGCAGCAGGTGTTCGTGAAGACCGGCGAGCGGCAAGACGGCCTGGTCGTGGTCGAGCAAGGCCTGAAGGCCGGTGAACAGGTCGTCACCTCGGGCCAGCTGCGCCTGTACAACGGCGCCGCCGTGGCCCCGGCCGCGAAGGACACGCTGGCCCTGCAGGACGCGAAGTCATGAAGTTCACCGACCTCTTCGTGCGCCGGCCCGTGCTGGCGCTGGTGGTGAGCACGCTCATCCTGCTGCTCGGCGCGCGTGCGCTGGTCGACCTGCCGGTGCGCCAGTACCCGCTCACCGAGAGCACCACGCTCACCATCACCACGCAGTACCCCGGCGCCTCGCCGGAGCTGATGCAGGGCTTCGTCACGCAGCCCATCGCGCAGGCGGTGGCGACCATCGAGAACGTCGACTACCTCTCGTCTTCGTCCACGCTGGGCCGCAGCGTGATCAGCGTGCGCATGAAGCTCAACGCCGACGCCAACCAGGCGCTCACGCAGGCCATGGCGCAGGTCAGTCAGGTGAAGTACCGGCTGCCGGCCGAGGCCTTCGACCCGGTGATCCTCAAGTCGTCGGGCGAGGCCACGGCCGTCGCCTACGTGGGCTTCTCGAGCAAGACCATGCCCGTGCCGCAGCTCACCGACTACCTCTCGCGCGTGGTGCAGCCGCAGTTCGCGTCGATCGAGGGCGTCTCGGGCGTCGAGGTGTCGGGCGGGCAGACGCTGGCGATGCGCGTGTGGCTGGACGCCAACCGCATGGCCGCGCGCGGCATCTCGGCCGGCGAGCTGGCCGACGCGCTGCGCCAGAACAACGTGCAGGCCGCACCCGGGCAGGTGAAGGGCCTGTACGTGGTGTCGAACATCCGCGTGAACACCGACCTGGTGAACGTGGCCGAGTTCCGCGACATGGTCATCAAGCGCGACGGTGAGGCCATCGTGCGGCTGGGCGACGTGGCCACCGTGGAACTGGGCGCGGCGAGTGCCGACAGCAGCGCGACGATGGACGGCGACAAGGCCATCTACCTCGGCCTGCAGGCCGCGCCCAACGGCAACCCGCTGGTGATCGTGAAGCGCATCCGCGACCTGCTGCCCGGCATCAAGCAGAACCTCCCGCCGGGCGTGGAGGTGCAGCTGCCCTTCGAGCTCGCGCGCTTCATCGAGGCCTCGATCGACGAGGTGCAGAAGACGCTGCTCGAAGCCATCGCCATCGTGGTGCTGGTGATCTTCCTGTGCCTGGGCTCGCTGCGCGCGGTGCTCATTCCGGTGGTGACGATTCCGCTGTCGATGCTGGGCGCGGCGGCGCTGATGCTGCTGTTCGGCTTCAGCATCAACCTGCTCACGCTGCTGGCGATGGTGCTGGCCATCGGCCTGGTGGTGGACGACGCCATCGTGGTGGTCGAGAACGTGCACCGCCACATCGAGGAAGGCAAGTCGCGCGTGCAGGCCGCGCTGATCGGCGCACGCGAAGTGGCCGGCCCGGTGATCGCGATGACGCTCACGCTGGCCGCGGTGTACGCGCCCATCGGCCTCATGGGCGGGCTCACGGGCTCGCTGTTCAAGGAGTTCGCCTTCACGCTCGCGGGTGCGGTGGTGGTGTCGGGCGTGATCGCGCTCACGCTGTCGCCGGTGATGAGCTCGTTCCTGCTGCCGCAGGACGCCACGGCGGGCCGCATGGCGCGCTATGCCGAGGCCTTCTTCCACAAGCTCGCCACGGCCTACGGGCGGCTGCTCGGCGTGTCGCTGCACCACCGCTGGGTCACGGGCCTGCTGGCTGCGGCCGTGCTCGTGAGCCTGCCCTTTTTGTACAACGCGGCGCAGCGCGAGCTGGCGCCCGGCGAGGACCAGGCGATGGTGATGACCGTCATCAAGTCGCCGCAGCACGCCAACATCGACTACGTCGAGAAGTTCGGCCAGAAGTGGGACGAGGTGCTGGCCAAGCTGCCCGAGAACACCGGTCGCTGGCTCATCAACGGCTCGGACGGCGTCTCCAACAGCATCGGCGGCGTGCAGCTGTCCGACTGGAACGCTCGCCAGCGCAACGCCGACCAGATCCAGGGCGACGTGCAGGGCGGCATGAACGAGGTCGAGGGCAGCAGCGTGTTCGCCTTTCAGCTGCCGTCGCTTCCCGGTTCGACCGGCGGGCTTCCGGTGCAGATGGTGATCCGCAGCGCGGGCGACCACCGCAGCGTGTTCGAGGCGATGGAAACGCTGAAGAAGGCGGCGCGCGAGAGCGGCAAGTTCGCCGTGGTCGACAGCGACCTGGAGTTCAACAACCCCGTGACCGAGGTGCGCGTGGACCGCGCCAAGGCCAACAGCATGGGCGTGACCATGAAGGCCATCGGCGACACGCTGGCCGTGCTGGTGGGCGAGAACTACGTCAACCGCTTCGGCATGGACGGGCGCTCGTACGACGTGATTCCGCAGTCGCCGCGTGACCAGCGGCTCACGGCCGAGGCCCTGTCGCGCTACTTCGTGAAGAGCGCGAGCGGCCAGCCTGTGCCGCTGGCCAACCTGGTGCAGCTGTCGACCAGCGTGGGGCCCAACAAGCTCACGCAGTTCAACCAGCTCAACGCCGCCACCTTCCAGGCCATTCCGATGCCGGGCGTGACCATGGGCGACGCCGTGGCGTTCCTCAGCGAAGAGGCGAAGAAGCTGCCGGCCGGCTTCAGCTACGACTGGCAGTCGGACGCGCGCCAGTTCACGCAGGAAGGCTCGGCGCTGGTGATGGCCTTCGTGTTCGCGATCGTGGTGATCTACCTGGTGCTGGCCGCGCAGTACGAAAGCCTGCGCGACCCGCTGATCATCCTGGTCAGCGTGCCGATGTCGATCTGCGGCGCGCTGGTGCCGCTGGCGCTGGGCTTTGCCACCATCAACATCTACACGCAGATCGGGCTGGTGACGCTCATCGGGCTCATCAGCAAGCACGGCATCCTGATGGTGGAGTTCGCCAACGAGATCCAGGAACGCCTGAACCTGGAGCGCCGCGCCGCCATCGAGCAGGCCGCGCGCATCCGGCTGCGCCCGATCCTGATGACCACGGCCGCGATGGTGGTGGGCCTGGTGCCGCTGCTGTTCGCCAGCGGCGCGGGCGCCAACAGCCGCTTCAGCATCGGCCTGGTGATCGTGGTCGGCATGCTGGTGGGCACGCTGTTCACGCTGTTCGTGCTGCCCACCATGTACACGCTGCTGGCGCGCGACCACCGCACGGTGGGCCGCTCGCAGCGCGCCGCCGAACTCGAGGCGCTCGTGGCGCGCGAGCCTGCCGGCGACACCGTCTGAGACACCGGGAGCATGACCATGACGACAAGAAGACCCTTCTCCTACGCCGCACCGTTCGCCCTCAGCCTGCTGGTGCTGGCCGGTTGTGCGGTGGGGCCGAAGTACGCCGCGCCGAACGATGCGCCGGTGGCCATCGCCGCCCCCGAGCGCGCGCTGTTCGCGCCCGATGCGGTGCAGCGCGACTGGTGGCGCCAGCTCGACGACCCGCAACTCGACGCGCTCGTCGAGCGTGCGCTGGCCGGCAACCACGACATCCGCATCGCCCACGCGCGGCTCTTGGAAGCGCGTGCGATGCAGACCGAGGCCGAGCTCGACCGCCTGCCCGTGGTGACGCTGGGCGCGAGCAAGACGCGCAGCATTGCGCAGGGCAACGGCGTGCCGGCCGATGCGCGCACGCTGGCCCAGAGCAGCCGCGCCGGCTTCGACGCCGGCTGGGAGATCGACCTGTTCGGCCGGCTGCAGCGCCTGGACGAAGCCGCCACCGCGCGCGCCCAGGCCAGTGCGGCCGACCTCGAACAGGTGCGCATCGTGGCCGTGGCCGAACTGGCGCGCAACTACTACGAGATGCGTGGCGCCGAGCAGCGCCTGGCCGTGACGCAGCGCACCCTCGAGAGCCTGCGCCAGAGCCTGCGCGTGACCGAGGCGCAGGTGCGCACCGGGCGCGGCCTCGAAGGCGACCTGGCGAGCGCGCAGGCCAACCTGGCCAGCACCGAGAGCCAGCTGCCCGCGCTCGAGACCACGCGCCGCCAGGCCGCGCACCGCGTCGCCGTGCTGGCGGGCCTGCGCCCGGCCGAGCTGGCGCCCATGCTGCAGCCGCACCCGCTGCGCGTGCTCGACAAGCGCCTGCCCATCGGCGACCTGGGCGATCTGCTGCGCCGCCGGCCCGACGTGCTGCGCGCCGAGCGCGGCCTGGCCGCCAGCACCGCCGACGTGGGCGCGGCCACGGCCGAGCTGTACCCGCGCGTCGACATCGGCGGCTTCCTGGGCTTCATCGCGCTGCGCGGTGCCGACCTGGGCAGTTCGTCGAGCCGCGCCTTCAGCGTCACGCCCGGCGTGAGCTGGCCTGCGCTGCGGCTGGGCTCGGTCAAGGCCCGGCTGCGCGGCGCCGAGGCCCGTGCCGAGGGCGAGCGCGCCGTCTACGAGCAGACCGTGCTGCGCGCCATCGAGGACGTCGAAAGCGCCCTCACCGGCTACGGCCAGAACCAGCTGCGCCTGCAGCGGCTGCTGGAGGCCTCGGCCCGCAGCGGCCGCGCCGCCGAGCTGGCCGAAGTGCGCTACCGCGAAGGCGCCGCGCCCTACCTGAGCGTGCTCGACGCGCAGCGCACCCTGCTGCGCGCGCAGGATGCCGTGGCCGAGGCCGAAACCGCCTCGTTCACCAGCCTCGTGGCGCTGTACAAGGCGCTCGGCGGGGGGTGGCAAGCGCCCGAAGGGAGCGCCGGGCCGTCCCCAAGCTCCCTTGCTCCCCTCGGGGGACGGGCCCGGCTTGCCGGGTCCTGGGGGCCCATTCCAGCGAAGGGAGGCCCAACCACCTGACAATGACGCTGTTTTCTCTCCCCACGACCGAAGCCGCCATGTCCGCCCCCGATGCCACCAAGCCCACCTGGATGCCGCACCAGCCGGCAGACCGCATCCTCTCCACGCTGAAGACCCGCGGCGCGCTCGGCATCCCCGACATCGCCAAGGTGCTGCACGTGACGGTCGAGGCGGTGCGCCAGCAGATGTCCAAGCTCGAGACCGAAGGGCTGGTGGACGCCGAGAGCCGCTCCAGCGGCCGCGGCCGTCCGACCCAGATCTGGCGGCTCACCGGCGAGGGCCACCGGCGCTTTCCCGACACGCACGCCGAGATGACGGTGCAGATGATCAGCGCCGTGATCAGCGTGTTCGGCGAGAAGGGCATGGACCAGCTCATCGGCGCGCGCGAAGCCACCATGCGCGCCACCTACACCGAGGCCATGCGCGGCGCGCGCAACCTCGAGACGCGGCTCGAGCGGCTCGCGGACATCCGCAGCCGCGAGGGCTACATGGCCGAGTACCGGGCCGAGGGCGACGGCTTTCTCTTCATCGAGAACCACTGCCCCATCTGCACCGCGGCGCAGGCCTGCACCGGCTTTTGCCGCAGCGAACTGCAGCTCTTCGACGAGGTGCTGGGGCCCGAGGCCGACGTGAGCCGTGTCGAGCACGTGCTCGCGGGCGCGCGGCGCTGCGCCTACCGCATCGTGCCCAAGGCCCGCGCCTGAGCCACCTTTTTTTTTCATCCACCAACTAGAAAGAAAGACTCCACCATGGAACACACCCTTCCCCCGCTGCCGTACGCCATCGACGCGCTGGCTCCCGAGTATTCGAAGGAAACGCTCGAGTTCCACCACGGCAAGCACCACAACGCCTACGTGGTAAACCTGAACAACCTGCAAAAGGGCACCGAGTTCGAAGCGATGACGCTCGAAGAGATCGTCAAGAAGTCCAGCGGCGGCATCTACAACAACGCCGCGCAGATCTGGAACCACACCTTCTTCTGGAACTGCATGAAGCCGCAAGGCGGCGGCGCACCGACGGGCG
Source organism: Variovorax sp. KBS0712 (assembly GCF_006323185.2). Taxonomy (NCBI): domain Bacteria; kingdom Pseudomonadati; phylum Pseudomonadota; class Betaproteobacteria; order Burkholderiales; family Comamonadaceae; genus Variovorax; species Variovorax sp. KBS0712. Next base: position 106,381 of record NZ_VCCD02000005.1, read on the forward strand.
CGCTGGCCAAGGCCATCGATGCCAAGTGGGGCAGCTACGACGCCTTCAAGGAAGCCTTCGTGAAGTCGGCCGTGGGCAACTTCGGCTCGGGCTGGACGTGGCTCGTGAAGAAGGCCGACGGCTCGGTGGACATCGTGAACACCGGCGCCGCCGGCACGCCGTTGACCACTGCCGACACCGCGCTGCTGACGGTCGACGTGTGGGAACACGCGTACTACATCGACTACCGCAACCTGCGCCCGAAGTTCGTCGAGACCTTCCTGGCCAAGCTGGCCAACTGGGACTTCGCAGCGAAGAACTTCGGCTGAAGCCCGCGCTGTCGGCATGAAGAAAAAGCCGGCCTGCGGGCCGGCTTTTTCATGGGCGCGCCGTCACCATCCAGTCGATCCAGCGCGCCACGTGCGCCTGGTCGAGGTCGAAGTAGTGGGTGTGGGCGCCCAGGCCGAGGCAGGCCTCGTGCTCGGCCGCGACGCACCAGGCTGGTGGCGTCGTCACCTGCTCGTAGGGCTTGTCGTCCTCGCCCCAGAGCCAGCGCCCGACGTAGTCGCCCGCCGTGTACAGGTTGACCCAGCGGGCCACGCCGACCTGGGCCGCGCTCGGCCCGCCGCCGTTCGCGTCTTCCGCCGTCACCCAGCCGTAGAGGTGCGGAAAGCGCGCCGCGTACAGCTGGCGCAGCGGGCAGCCGGCGGTGAGCAGCAGGAGCCGGCTCCTGTTCAGCGCCGCCCAGAGATCGGTCACCCGCGCATCGACCTGCTGCGCGGCGCGGAACTGCAGGTAGCGCAGCAGCTCGGTCGAGATCACCGTGCCCTGGCTGTGCGCCACGATCACGATGCGGTCGTAGCCCTGCGCCGCCACGTGCTCCAGCAGCGACACGTAGCGCGAGAAGATGCGCGCGCGCGGAATGGCGCGGCGCGGAAACTCGCGGAAGTGGCCGTCGACGTCCAGCGCCACGTCGAGCGGCATGCGCAGGCCCGGCACGGTGCGCGTGAGAAAACCGCCGAGCAACGAGACGGCGGCGGCCAGCGTGGCGGCGGTGAAGATCAGCGGCTTGAGGCCGCTTTGCGACAGCGCCGACACCCAGATCACCGCATCGTCGATCCACCCGCCGACCGAGACATTGCACTGCTTGAGCACCAGCAACAGGGCCACCGCGAAGGCGACCACCACGCTGGCGCTGGTCAGCACGGCGACGAAGCGGTCCAGCCGCCGGTAGCCCGCGCCGAGCCAGCGGCCCAGGCCCTGCGACGTGCCGAAGGCCACCTTGAGCTCGGCGAACAGGCTGGGCACCAGCACCGCCACCAGGTAGGCCAGCAGCGACAGCGTGAGGCCAGCCGTCAAGGCGAAGGCCTGCGTGCTCTTCTCATAGCGGCTGTGCAGGAAGTTCGCGCCGTCGGCCCAGTAGACGTCCTTGCCGAACCAGAACGGCGCGTAGTCGACGTCCTTCGCGCCGAGTTCCACGAGGTTCGTCAGCACGGCCCACGACACCATCGACAGCGCCACGAACGCCGCCACCGACACGAACAGCCCCAGCCGCCCCGTGGCGATGCTGGCGCGCGCGGCGGCGCCGCGGTCGGGCACCGTCTCCCCGGCGGGCAGCCAGGCGATGAGCAGCACGCCGGCCACGCCCCACCAGGCCACGACGCCCAACAGCAGGTACTCGACCACCCGCATGCCGGCGCGCACCCAGTGGCGCAGGTCGTCCGTGGCGCCCGCGGCCGAGGCGTTGATCGCCACGTGCACCAACAGCGCCGCCGCGGTCAGCGCCATCAGCCCCAGCCCCCAGGTGCGCGCCGCCGGAAAGCGGTCGCGCGCGATGCGCAGGGCACGGTCGGCCAACGCGGCGAGCAGCGCCAGCCAGGCCACGCCGACCACCCAGTGCGCGGGCACCAGCGCCCACAGGAACCAGCCCGCCAGCAGTGCGTACAGGCCCACCACGATCCGCGAGGAGGCCTGGGTGCGCGCCTGATAGCAGTACCACCAGATCGCCAGCACCGGCACCGCCACGGCCAGCACCCGGCGCAGCAGTTCGGTGAGCGACAACGCATGGGGCGCGGGCTCGACCCGCGCCAGCCCGCCGAGCCCCGCGATCACCAGCCCGACCAGCAGCAGCTGCAGGAAGAGGTTCGCCAGCAGGTTGGCAAAGGCCCAGTCGAGCGCGGTCTGCAGCGAGGCCAGGCAGGCCCAGCGCCGCGCGCCCGGAGGTCGGGGCTTCCTGTTCACACCCGCAGCTTCGGCGGCCCGGTCCACCGCATCGCGGCCCAGCTGCGAGAGGCGGAACACGATGGTGAAGAGCTCGGCGACGATGCGCGCCACCGAGCCCGGCAGGCGCGACAGGTCGGCCCAGTACATCTCGTGCACGTCGATGCGCTGCTGCACCGGCTGCCCGTGGGCATCGGTGGCGTCGCGCGTCATGCGCACGCGCGTGGCCTCGTAGGCCTCGTGGTCGGGCTCGGCGCGCTGCGACTTGAACAGCAGGTAGTCGCTGAAGGCGATGTCGGGGTTGCTCTTCTTCAGCTCGCGCGGCGTGAGCGGCCCGCGCCCCTTGGCGGCGCGCACCACGCCCGCGTCGTCGGCCTCGGCGGTCGAGATCCAGTCGTCGGCGCTGAAGTCCGAGGTCTTCGACTGCCGCATCGCCTTGCGCACGGGCGGCACGTAGGCCTTCTGCGCGGCGCCGCCTTCCGTGGCGGCCTTCTCGGTCTTGTCCTGATGCCCCGTGCGCTGCTGCACCATCGAGGTCAGCGGCGGCACCGGCAGGAGGTGGCTGTCGCAATCGGCCTGGCGGTAGGTGGCGCCGGGGCCGGGGTGGTTGAGCATCAGCGAGGCGATGGCGCGGGCCGTGTCGCCGGCCTTCTGGTCGGCCACGCCGTGGATGGCGATGACCGCGACGCGCTCGGGGCGCGCGGGTGGTTCAGGCGTTGACTGCTCGGGCGGCGGTGCGCGCATGTGGTGACTCCTCCATGCCAGGCCGGTGCATGGCAGGAGGAATTGTCCGCAGCGCGTCGCCCTTGGCTTCCCCCAAACGGGGGATGCCGGATGGACAGGGGCTCCTCAGACGTTGATGAGGTTCAGGATGTTCCCGTCGGGGTCCTTGAACCACGCGACCTTCATCTCGCCCATGACGTGGATGTCGCCCGCGAGCGTGGTGCCGGGCATGTCGTAGTGCTCGAAGCGCACGCCCTTGGCCTTGAGCGCGGCCACGAGGCGCTCGATGTCGCCGTCGACCGACCAGGTCACGGCCGTGGCCTGGTTGGTGCCCGCGAAGGCCGAGCGGTAGACGTTGAGCCGCGTGTTGCCGCTGCGGTAGACGATAACCTCGTCGCCTTCGGCATCGACCTGCGCGAGGCCGAGCGTGTCTTCGTAGAAGCGTCGGGCCACGGCGAGGTCTTTCACCGCCAGGTTGGCCACTGCGTTGATGTGTCCGAGCATGGGAGCCTCCTGCAAAGAGGATCGGCGCCCGGAAGCCGCCGAGCGCCGGGCGAGCCAGAAATACTCAACCATTTGGTGGAGTATTCGACGCGCGATGGGCGGTGTCAAGGCGTCCGAAAGTACGCACCGCCCCGCGTTCTGCCCCCGCCAGCCGAGACGAGGGCCATCGCGAACCGCGAAAACCCCGCGCCGGCAGTTCCGGCAGACTGCATCCCCCCTGCCCCCAGAACGAGACAATGCCCCCCATGACCCCATCGAACTTCCTCCGTCCGCTGGCCTTCGCGCTGGCCTTCACCGCCGTGGCGGCCACCGCCCCGGCCCACGCCCAGACCGCCGCCTACCCCGCCAAGCCGATCCGCATGGTCGTGCCCTTCCCGCCCGGCGGCGGCACCGACATCCTGGCGCGCCTGGTCGCGCAGAAGCTCACCGAGGCCAACCACTGGACCGTGGTGCCCGACAACCGCGCGGGCGCCGGCGGCACCATCGGCATCGCCGAGGCCGCGCGCGCCACGCCCACGGGCTACGACATCGTGATGGGCCAGAAGGACAACATGGTCGTCGCGCCCTGGCTCTACAAGAGCCTGAGCTACAACCCGGTGAAGGACCTCACGGCCGTGGCCCACGTGGCCTACACGCCCGTGGTGATCGTCACGCAGGCCAACTCGAAGTTCAAGACGCTGGACGACGTGGTGAAGGCCGCGCGCGCCGCGCCCGACACCATCACCTACGGCTCGCCGGGCAACGGCACCACCATCCACCTGGCCGGCGAGATCTTCAACGGCGCCGCCAAGATCAAGATGCGCCACGTGCCCTACAAGGGCTCCAACGCAGCCATGATGGACGTGCTCGCGGGCAACGTCGACCTGATGGTGTCGTCGGTGCCCTCGGCCATGGCGCAGATCAAGGCCGGCAAGCTGCGCCCGCTGGCGGTCACCTCCGCCAAGCGCAGCACCTCGCTGCCCGACACGCCCACAGTGGCCGAGCTGGGCTACAAGGACTTCGACGTGAGCACCTGGTACGGCGTGTTCGTGCCGGCCGGCACGCCCAAGGACATCGTCACCACGCTGAATGCGGCAGTCAACAAGCTGCTGGCCACGCCTGAAATGAAGGCGGCCATCATTGCCCAGGGCGCCGAGCCGCAGAGCATGACGCCGGAGCAGTTCGGTGCGCTGCTGAAGACCGACTACGAGAAGTGGAAGGGGATCGTGCAGGCCTCGGGCGCGACGATCGAGTAAGAGGGGTTTTCACCAGGAACACCGCGGAACCGGCTTTGCCGGGCCGCTGGTGTTGCCCCCGGCAGGGGGTTGGCGAAGCGACACGAAGTGCGCGAAGCCTGGGGGCGAGCTCAATCAGGCACGAACTTGGCGTTGAAGATCTCGACGTCCGCCGCATCCTCGAACGTCGCCACCTGCCCCATCTTTCCGTCGCTCATGCGGCAGGCCGAGAACAGGCTGTAGCGGCCCTTGAAATAGAACTCGTCCATCACGATCAGCGCGTACGGGTACGGCACGAACACCTGGTGCTCGAAGACGATGCGGTGCACGTTCCTCGGCGACGGGAAGAGCTTGTATTCGACGGTGTCGATGGACTTTGCGGTGGCCATGATGTGGTCGTCGCCGCGTTCAGGCCGGGTCGCGCACGTCGGCCACGGGGTTGCTGCCGAAGTCCGCGCGCGCCAGGTAGGCGAGCACCTTGGCCGCAGCGCTCTGGGGGCTGTCGAGCCGGCCTTCTTCCTTCATGCTCACGAAACGCGTGCGGTCCGGGAACTGTTCGGCCGACGCGCCGCGCAGCTGCACCTGCATGTCGGTGTCGATGATGCCGGGCGCCAGCGACACGATGCGCGTGCCGTTCGGTGCATGCACCTCCTCGAGCGCCACGGCGCGCGAGAAATGGTCCATGCCGGCCTTGGCCGCGCAATACGGCGCCTGGCTGCCCAGGGCGTTGCGGCCCAGGCCCGACGAGATGTTCAGCACCTTGCGCGCGCCGCGCCATTCGCGCGTGCCGCCCAGGAAAGCGGCCGTGAGCAGCATCGGCGCCTCGAGCCCGATGCGCAGCGCCTGCGCCAGTTCGGCCGGCACGGCGCGCGACAGCGGCGCGGGGTTGCCGACGGTGCCGGCGTTGTTGATGAGCGTGACGCTGTCGAAGCGCTGGCCGTCCAGCGTGCGCAGCCAGTCCGACAGGCGCGCCGCGGCGGCGACCGGGTCGGACAGGTCCTGCTCCCATTGCGTCAGTTCGGCACCGCCGGCCTTGGGGGCTTCGGCCAGTTCGGGCGAGGACTTGCGCGCAATGCCGAGCACCGTGTGGCCAGCCTGCAGCAGCTGTTCGGCCATGGCACGGCCCAGGCCGCGCGAGGCGCCGGTGATGACGGTGAGGTGGGAAGAGGCGGAGGTGGTCATGGTTGTGTAGGGGCAAGAGAAGGCCGCAAGGCTAAGGGATATCGAAAGGCCGCGCGCGTCAGCCGGTACGGAACTGGGCGCGCAGGAAGTTGCGATGCCGGGCGATGTGCTGCAGCTGCGCGGGTGCGATGGAGCCGCCGAGGTCGACCTCGTCCGCGCCGTTGAGCACCGCGTTGGCGTTCGCCATGGCGCGGGCCACGACCTCTTCCTCGCTCACGCCGAGCTGCGCCGCCAGGTCGAGCGCGACGCGGCGCATGGCGCGCTGCGACAGCATCCACATCGCGCCGAAGCGGTCCCAGGCCAGCGCGGCCTCTTCCGACTTCTCGCGGTCGGCCAGGATGTCCTTGAGCGGGCGCGCCAGGATCTCGTTGAGCGCGTCGATCTGTTCGCCCAAGGCCTCGGCGCGGTCGATGGCTTCTTCCAGCGTCGGGCCGTCGTCTTCCTCGTTGCGGGCCTGCGTGGCCTGTTGCTGCTGCGGCGGAAGAAAGCTCGCCTGTGCGTCGGCGGGAACGATCTGCAGGTGGTCGGAGAGGGCCATGTTTTTTTCTTTCAGTTCGAAGTGCTGTTGTTCTTGCGGCTGGACATCGCGGTGGCGCGCAGGCCCGGCAGGTCAAGCACGCGCAGGCCACCGTACTCCACGCGGATCAGCCCCTGCGCCGACAGCGCATTGAGCGCCTCGTTCACGCGCTGGCGCGACAGGCCGACAAGGTACGCAAGTTCCTGCTGCGTGATGCGCAAGACCTCGCCCACGCCGGGGTACAGCACCGGGTTGAACAGCGACACCAGGTTGCGCGCCACGCGTGCGTCGGGGTTGTTCAGGCGGTCGATCTCCAGCGCCGCGATGAACTGGCCCAGCCGCTCGTTGAGCTGGTTCATCACGAAGCGGTTGAAGCCGATGGAGTGGTCCAGCAGCCAGTGGAAGCTCTCGATCGGCAGCCCCGCCACGAGGCTGCGGCGCAGCGCCTGGATGTTGTAGCGGTAAGGCTCGCGCTTCATCACCGTGCCCTCGCCGAACCAGCCGCCGGGCGGCACGCCGGTGTAGGTGACCGAGCCGCCGTCGGCGTTGTCGTTGCTCATCTTCAGGAGCCCCTCGACCACGCCGAACCAGTAGGTGGGCGAACGCCCGACGCGGCACACCAGGTCGCCGGGCTCGGCCTCGCCCACCACGAGCGTGGCCTCGGCGCGGCGGCGCTCGGCGGGCGTGAGCGTGGGCAGCCACGGAATGCCGTCGAGTTCAGCGGCATTGGCAGGGCGCACGCGGTCCTTGATGGAACCGCCGAGCACGTTCTGTGGGTTGAGGTTGCCAGGAGGCATCGGGAAACTCCGGGGAGTAGTGTCCCTAGGATTGTCGTTGGAACGACAACCGGGCGTCAAAGTGGGACCTACGATCCGGCCACTGTGCAAACCACCGCCCCCACCTTCCCCCGTCTGCTGCTCGCGCATGCCGAGGCCCGTCCCGAGGCTCCCGCCGTGCGCGAAAAAGACCTTGGCATCTGGCAAACCTGGACCTGGAACGCCGTGGCGCAGGAAGTGCGCGAGATGGCCTGCGGTCTGGCAAGCCTTGGCTTCAAGGCCTTCGACAACCTCGCGATCGTCGGTGCCAACCGACCGCACCTGTACATGGCCGTGCTCGCCGCGCAAAGCCTGCGCGGCGTGCCCGTGCCGCTGTACCAGGACGCGGTCGCCAGCGAGATGGTCTTCATGCTGAACGACGCGAGCATCGAGTTCGTGATCGTCGAAGACCAGGAGCAGGTCGACAAGCTGCTCGAATGCCGCGAGCTGCAGCAAGGCCAGGAGGGCCAGCAGCAGGGCATCCGCCACATCATCTACGACGACCCCAAGGGCCTGCGCCATTACGAGCAGCCGGGGCTCATGAGCTACGAGCAGCTGCGCGAGCTGGGCCGGGCCTTCGACAAGGCCAACGCCGGCTACTACGACCGCGCCGTGGCCAGCGGCGAGGCGTCCGACGTCGGCGTGATCCTCTACACCTCGGGCACCACCGGCCGCCCCAAGGGCGTGTGCCAGACGCACGCCAGCTTCATCGCGGCGGGGCGCGGCGGCGTCGAGACCGACAAGCTCGGCCCCGGCGACAACATCATGAGCTACCTGCCGATGGCGTGGGTGGGCGACCACCTGTTCTCGGTGGCGCAATGGCTGGTGGGCGGCTTCACGCTCAACTGCCCCGAGTCGGCCGAGACGGTGATGAACGACATGCGCGAGATCGGCCCGAGCTACTACTTCGGCCCGCCGCGCACCTTCGAAGGCCTGCTCACGGCCGTGTCGATCCGCATGGAAGACGCGGCCGCGCCCAAGCGCTGGCTGTATGCGAAGTTCATGGCGCTGGCGCAGCGCGTGGGCGCCGACATCCTGAACGGCGCACCGGTGAGCACCGGCGACCGCTTCATGTACAGCCTGGGCAACCTGCTCATCTACGGCCCGCTGCGCAACGTGCTGGGCATGAGCCGCATCCGCGTGGCCTACACGGCCGGCGCGGCCATCGGGCCCGACCTGTTCCGCTTCTACCGCTCCATCGGCGTGAACCTCAAGCAGTTCTACGGCCAGACGGAGACCTGCGCCTACGTGTGCCTGCAGCAGGACGGCAAGGTCAAGCTGCAGACCGTGGGCACGGCCGCGCCGGGCATCGAGCTGAAGATCGCCGACGACGGCGAGGTGCTGGTGCGCGGCGTGTCGGTGCTCAAGGAGTACTACAAGCGCCCCGATGCCACCGCCGAGGTGCTCGACGCCAACGGCTACTTCCACACCGGCGACGCGGGCGTGCTCGACAGCGAAGGGCACCTGCGCATCATCGATCGCGCCAAGGACGTGGGCCGGCTGGTGGGCGGCGCGATCTTTGCGCCCAACTACATCGAGAACAAGCTCAAGTTCTTCCCGCAGATCAAGGAGGCCGTGTGCTTCGGCAACGGCCGCGATGAGGTCTGCGCCTTCATCAACATCGACTTCGAGGCGGTCGGCAACTGGGCCGAGCGCCGCGGCCTGGCCTACGGCGGCTATGTGGACCTGGCCGGCAAGCCCGAGGTGCTGACGCTGGTGGCCGAGTGCATCGCCAAGGTCAACGCCGACCTCGCGGCCGAGGACGGCATGGGCGAGACGCAGATCGCGCGCTTCCTCGTGCTGCACAAGGAGCTCGACCCCGACGACGACGAGCTGACCCGCACGCGCAAGGTGCGCCGCGGCTTCATCGCCGAGAAATACGCCGTGCTGGTCGATGCGCTGTACGGCGGCAAGACCGCGCAGTACATCGAGACCCAGGTCAAGTTCGAGGACGGACGCACGGGGGTTGTCAGCGCCACGCTGAAGATCAACGACGCCAAGACCTTCCCCATCGTGAAGGCCGCCGCATGAGCAATCGGAAAATTGGCGACGTCATCCTCGACGTCCAGAACATCTCGCTGAGCTTCGGCGGCGTGAAGGCGCTGACCGACATCAGCTTCAACGTGCGCGAGCACGAGGTGCGGGCCATCATCGGCCCCAACGGCGCGGGCAAGAGCTCGATGCTGAACTGCATCAACGGCGTGTACTGGCCGCAGCAGGGCTCCATCACCTTCCGTGGCCAGACCTTCAAGCACATGAACTCGCGCCAGGTGGCCGAGATGGGCGTGGCGCGCACCTTCCAGAACCTGGCGCTGTTCAAGGGCATGAGCGTGCTCGACAACATCATGACCGGGCGCAACCTCAAGATGAAGAGCGGCCTGTTCGCGCAGGCGCTGCGCTGGGGCCCGGCCGAACGCGAAGAGCTGCAGCACCGCGAGTTCGTCGAGCACATCATCGACTTCCTGGAAATCCAGGCGCACCGCAAGACGCCGGTGGGCCGCCTGCCCTACGGCCTGCAAAAGCGCGTCGACCTCGGCCGCGCGCTCGCGATGGAGCCGCAGGTGCTGCTGCTGGACGAACCCATGGCCGGCATGAACGTGGAAGAGAAGCAGGACATGAGCCGCTTCATCCTCGACGTGAACGACGAGTTCGGCGCGACCATCGTGCTCATCGAGCACGACATGGGCGTGGTGATGGACATCTCCGACCGCGTGGTGGTGCTGGACTACGGCAAGAAGATCGGCGACGGCACGCCGGATGAAGTTCGGAACAACGAAGACGTGATCCGGGCATACCTCGGCGTGGAGCATTGACCATGGGATTTTTCCTCGAAACTCTTTTCGGCGGCCTCATGGTCGGCATGCTGTATTCGTTGATCGCGATCGGCTTCGTGCTGATCTACAAGGCCTCGGGCGTCTTCAACTTCGCGCAGGGCGCGATGGTGCTGTTCGCGGCGCTGGCCATGGCGCGCTTCGCCGAGTGGTTCCCGCAGTGGTTCGGCTTCCAGAGCCAGATCCTCGCGAACATCCTGGCCTTCATCGCGGCCATGGCCGTGATGATCGTGGTGGCCTGGCTCATCGAGCGGCTGGCGCTGAGCAAGCTGGTGAACCAGGAAGGCATCACGCTCCTGATGGCCACGCTGGGCATCGCCTACTTCCTGGACGGCGTGGGCCAGACGATCTTCGGCAACGACATCTACAAGATCGACGTGGGCATGCCCAAGGAACCGCTGATGGTGCTCGAAGGCACCTTCCAGGGCGGCCTGCTGCTGAGCCAGGAAGACCTGATCGCCGCGCTGGTGTCCGCCGCGCTGGTGGTGGTGCTGGCGATCTTCTTCCAGAAGACCGCCACGGGCCGGGCGCTGCGCGCGGTGGCCGACGACCACCAGGCCGCGCAATCGATCGGCATTCCGCTGTCGCGCATCTGGGTGATCGTGTGGTCGGTGGCCGGCTTCTCGGCACTGGTGGCCGGGATCATCTGGGGCTCCAAGCTCGGCGTGCAGTTCTCGCTCTCGCTGGTGGCGCTGAAGGCGCTGCCGGTGGTGATCCTCGGCGGGCTGACCTCGATCCCCGGCGCCATCATCGGCGGCCTGTTGATCGGTGTCGGCGAGAAGCTGTCTGAAATCTATCTCGGCCCCATGCTCGGTGGCGGCATCGAGATCTGGTTTGCCTATGTTCTAGCACTGGTCTTCCTGCTTGTGCGGCCCCAAGGGCTGTTCGGCGAAAAGATCATCGATCGGGTCTGACATGTTCTACAGAGAAAACGGCCAGTTCAAGTCGAGCTACCGCGCCGACCAACAGATCTTCCCGATCGCGCAGGACCGCCTGGCGATCCTGGTGCTGCTGCTCGTGGCGTTCGTCGTGGTGCCGATGGGCGTGTCCGACTACTGGATGCGCGCCATCCTCACGCCCTTCCTGATCCTGTCGCTGGCGGCGCTGGGCCTGAACATCCTGGTCGGCTACTGCGGCCAGATCTCGCTGGGCACCGGCGCCTTCATGGCGGTGGGCGCGTATGCGGCCTACAACTTCCAGGTGCGCATCGACGGCATGCCGCTCATCGCCTCGCTGCTGCTGGGCGGGCTGTGCGCGACGGTGATCGGCGTGCTGTTCGGTATTCCGAGCCTGCGCATCAAGGGCCTGTACCTGGCGGTGGCCACGCTGGCCGCGCAGTTCTTCACCGACTGGGCGTTCCTGCGCATCCAGTGGTTCACCAACAACTCGTCGTCGGGCTCGGTGAGCGTGGCGGGGCTGAACGTGTTCGGCGTGCCGATCGAGTCGCCGGTGCAGAAGTATTTGTTCTGCCTGATCTTCGTGGTGGTGTTCGCACTGCTGGCCAAGAACCTGGTGCGCAGCGCCATCGGCCGCGAGTGGATGGCGATGCGCGACATGGACGTGGCCGCCGCGGTGATCGGCATCCGCCCGGTGTACGCCAAGCTCACGGCCTTCGCGGTGAGCAGCTTCATCGTCGGCGTGGCCGGCGCGCTGTGGGGCTTCATCCACCTGGGCGCTTGGGAGCCGGCGGCGTTCAGCATCGACCGCTCGTTCCAACTGCTGTTCATGGTGATCATCGGCGGGCTCGGCTCGATCATGGGCAGCTTCTTCGGCGCCGCCTTCATCGTGCTGCTGCCGCTCTTCTTGAACCAGCTGCCGGGCTGGCTGGGCTTCTCGATCTCGACCGCACTGGCCTCGCACCTGGAGACCATGATCTTCGGCGCGCTGATCGTTTTCTTCCTGATCGTGGAGCCGCACGGCCTGGCACGGCTGTGGTCCACGGCCAAGGAAAAGCTGCGGCTGTGGCCCTTCCCGCACTGACAAGTTCTTGTTTGTTGTTGTTCGTTCGTAAAAACCCGGCACCGAGGTGCCCACAAAAGGAGACAGGCATGACACTGAAATCGCTCGCTCTGACCGCCGCCCTGGTGGCCAGCACCCTCGGCGCGGCCTTCGCGCCTTCGCTCGCGCAGGCCCAGGCCAAGGAACAGTTCTTCCCGCTGCTGGTGTACCGCACCGGCCCCTACGCGCCCAACGGCACGCCCTGGGCCAACGGCAAGCAGGACTACATCAAGTACATCAACGCCACCGGCGGCATCAACGGCGTGAAGATCACGTACGAGGAATGCGAAACCGGCTACGCCACCGACAAGGGCGTGGAATGCTACGAGCGCCTGAAGGGCCGCCCGGGCGTGACGCTGTTCGATCCGCAGGCCACCGGCATCACCTTCGCGCTGACCGACAAGGTGCCCACCGACAAGATCCCGCTCATCACGCTGGGCTACGGCCTGTCGGCCTCGCAGGACGGCGGCGTGTTCAAGTGGAACTTCCCGCTCATGGGCTCCTACTGGACCGCGGCCGACATCCTGATCCAGCACATCGGCAAAAAAGAAGGCGGCATGGACAAGCTCAAGGGCAAGAAGATCGCCCTCGTGTACCACGACTCGCCGTTCGGCAAGGAACCGATCCCGCTGCTGCAGGAGCGCGCCAAGCAGAACGGCTTCGAGCTGTCGCTGATCCCCGTGACCGCGCCGGGCGTGGAACAGAAGTCGGCCTGGCTGCAGGTGCGCCAGTCGCGTCCCGACTTCGTGCTGCTGTGGGGCTGGGGCGTGATGAACTCCACCGCCCTGAAGGAAGCCGTGGCCACGGGCTACCCGCGCGAGAAGATGTACGGCGTGTGGTGGGCCGGCGCCGAACCCGACGTGAAGGACGTGGGCGCCAACGCCAAGGGCTACAACGCGCTGGCGCTGAACACCTCGGGCACGCAGCCCAAGGTGATCCAGGACATCCTCAAGCAGGTGCACGACAAGGGCCAGGGCACGGGTCCGAAGGACGAAGTGGGCTCGGTGCTCTACACGCGCGGCGTGATCATCCAGATGCTGACCATCGAGGCCGTCAAGCGTGCGCAGGAGCGCTTCGGCAAGGGCAAGGTCATGACCGGCGAGCAGGTGCGCTGGGGCATGGAGAACCTTGCACTCGACCAGAAGAAGCTCGACGCACTGGGCTTCTCGGGCGTGATGCGTCCGGTGAGCACCTCGTGCCAGGACCACATGGGCTCGACCTGGGCGCGCGTGCACACCTGGGACGGCGCCAAGTGGGGCGGCATGTCCGACTGGTACGAGGCCGACAGCCAGATCATCAAGCCGATGGTGAAGGCGGCTGCCGACAAGTACGCCGGCGAGAAGAAGCTCACCCGCCGCGAAGCCGCGGACTGCCAATCCTGATGCACTGAGTGCCGTGGCGGCTCGCAAGAGCCGCCATTCGCAAGGACGGCGATGTGCCGTTCTTGCGAATGCTTCGGACCACACCATGAGCGAACCCAAGATCCTTCTCAACGTCAACGGCATCGAGGTCATCTACAACCACGTGATCCTCGTGCTCAAGGGCGTGTCGCTGACCGTGCCCGAAAGCGGCATCGTCGCGCTGCTCGGCGGCAACGGCGCCGGCAAGACGACCACGCTGCGCGCCGTGAGCAACCTGCTCGCGGGCGAACGCGGCGCCGTGACCAAGGGCACCATCGAGCTGCGCGGCGAGCGCATCGAGGCGCTGTCGCCGGCCGAGCTGGTCAAACGCGGCCTCATCCAGGTGATGGAGGGCCGCCACTGCTTCGCCCACCTGACCATCGAAGAGAACCTGATGACCGGCGCCTACACGCGCACCGACGGCAAGGCCTCGGTGCAGGAGACGCTGGAGAAGGTGTATGCGTATTTCCCGCGCCTGAAGACGCGCCGCACCTCGCAGGCGGCCTACACCTCGGGCGGCGAGCAGCAGATGTGCGCCATCGGCCGCGCGCTGATGGCCAACCCGACCATGGTGCTGCTGGACGAGCCCTCGATGGGCCTGGCGCCGCAGATCGTGGAAGAGGTGTTCGAGATCGTGAAAGACCTGAACACCAAGGAAAAAGTGACCTTCCTGCTGGCCGAGCAGAACACCAACATGGCGCTGCGCTACGCCGACTACGGCTACATCCTGGAGAACGGCCGCATCGTGATGGACGGCGAGGCCAAGAGCCTGCGCGAGAACGAGGACGTGAAGGAGTTCTACCTCGGCGTAGGCGGCGCGGACCGCAAGAGCTTCCGTGATGTGAAGAGCTACAAGCGCCGCAAGCGCTGGTTGGCCTGAAGTACCGACCCCAGAGCGACCGAATCGATAGACGAAGGGTACGGACATGAACGACCACTACGACCAACTGGAAATCCGCGACCCCGCCGAACGCGAACGTGACCTGCTGGCCGCGCTGCCCAAGCAGATCGCCCAGGCCCAGACCGCCTCCCCCGCTTTCACGAAGATCCTCGACGACGTGAAGCCCGGCGACGTCACCTCGCGTGAAGCCCTCGCCAAGCTGCCCGTCACCCGCAAGTCGGAACTGCTCGAGCTGCAGAAGGCACGCCGCGCCGACGACCCCTTCGGCGGCTTTGCGTCGATCGTGCGCGGGCCGCGCATGCCGCGCATCTTCGCGAGCCCCGGCACCATCTACGAACCCGAGGGCGAGGCGCGCGATTACTGGCGCACCGCGCGGGCCTTGCATGCGGCGGGCTTTCGCAGCGGCGAGCTGATCCACAACAGCTTCAGCTACCACATGACGCCGGCCGGCTCGATCATGGAAAGCGGCGCGCATGCCATGGGCTGCACGATCTTCGCGGGCGGCACGGGCCAGACCGAGCAGCAGCTCGAAGCCATCGTCGACCTCAAGCCCGACGGCTACGCGGGCACGCCGAGCTTCCTGAAGATCCTGCTGGAGAAGGCCGAAGAAAAAGGCCAGAAGCTGCCGTGGTTCACCAAGGCGCTGGTGTCCGGCGAGGCCTTTCCGCCCAGCCTGCACGACTGGATCGCCGCGCACGGCGTGCAGGGCATCCAGTGCTACGCGACCGCCGACCTGGGCCTCATCGCCTACGAAACCAGCGCGCGCCAGGGCCTGGTGATCGACGAGGGCGTGCTGGTCGAGATCGTGCGCCCCGGCACCGGCGACCCGGTGCCCGACGGCGAGGTGGGCGAGATCGTCGTCACCACCTTCAACCCCGACTACCCGCTGGTGCGCTTCGGCACCGGCGACCTTTCGGCCGTGCTCGCGGGCACCTGCCCCACGGGCCGCACCAACAAGCGCATCAAGGGCTGGCTCGGCCGCGCCGACCAGACCACCAAGGTGCGCGGCATGTTCGTGCACCCCTCGCAGGTCGCCGAGGTCGTGCGGCGCTTTCCCGAGATCGTGCGCGCGCGGCTCGTGGTGTCGGGCGAGATGGGCGACGACCAGATGACCTTCAAGCTCGAATGCGCCGGCGCCCCGACCGGGCTCGACGCGCGCATCGCCGACGCGGTGCGCGAAGTGACCAAGCTGCGCGGCACCATCGAGCTGGTGGCGCCGGGCAGCCTGCCGAACGACGGCAAGGTGATCGAGGACGCGCGCAGCTACAAGTAGGGGCGGTACAGGCGACGCGTGATGAAGCGCGTGAGCAGCACGGTCAGTAAGGGGTAGAGCGGTACGAGCGCGGCCAGCAGGATGACCAGGTCGCCGACACCGGCCATGCTGGTCTGGGACGGCTCCAGCAACCCCAGTCCCGCGAGGATGACTGCAGCGCAGCCCGCCAGCACCAGCACAAAGGCCAGCACCGACGCGGCCACGGCCCGGAAGGGCCGGACCCGTGTGGGGAGCGGGCCACGGCCGATGCCGAGCCACGCGCCCCAGAACGCCAGAGCAAAGACCAACAACGGCGGCGCGACCCAGCTCAGGAAGGGCGCCACGCGGTCCATGGTCCTCATGGCCTCGTGCCACGGGTCCGTGACCATCGCGCACCAAATCTGGATCGACGCGGACACGGCGGCGATCAACAGCGCTACCGTGGCGCGACCCGGCGATGCGCTCGCGGGCGCCACGGCGTCGGCATCGCCCGCATCGAACGACGCGGCCGATGCCTGAGTGCCCTGCCTCAGCGCAAGCCAGGTTGCCAGCCACACGCTCAGCACCAGCATCGCCAGTTGCACCAGCCGACCGCCCGGCATGTAGAGCAACCCCAGCCCGTAGAGCCACGGGCTCAGCACGAAGTAGTCCAGCACCCGCACGATGAGATAGGCCCCGGCATGGCGCACACGCGGGCCGCGCAGCTGCGCCAGGCGCGCACCGCCACGCACCTCCAATGCCTGGCGCGCATGGCTCCAGGCCAGTGCCGCCGCCAGCACCCAGGACATTGCGAGGTTGGCCGCCATGCCCGCCCACACGTCCAGGCCATAGCCCTCGTGCCCCGAGCCGGGCCACAACTGCCTGCCGAAGTGGACCCCCACGATGGCCGCTTCGACCGCCACGGTGATGAGCGCGAAGTCGCGCGGCAGGCGCCACGCGTTTGCGATGGAAGCGGGAGACGTCATCAAGGCCAATGCCCGGCTACTTCTTGCAGCTCGCCGGCAACGCCTTGTCCTTCAAACCCTCACCCGCGCTGCAATGCCACGCAATGCCCCGGTCGGTCGACGACGGCTCCATGCGCAGCGTGCCCTTGGTCGTGGCCACCTCCACCACCATGCTGTCCGGGTCGAGCGTGAGGGTCGCGCCGTTGGGCAGGTTCTCCGGCAGGCCGACGGCGGCCAGGGTGTCGGGGATCTCGGCCTTTTCTTCATAGTGGCGCGTGAGCGCGTTGCGCACCGGCGCGCCCTCGGACCAGGCCTGCGCGACAACGGCGCGGGTCTGGTACTCCTGGTAGGCGGGGATGGCTGCAGCCGCCATGACGCCGATGACAGCCACCACGATCAGCACACCCGCTGCGCCGCCACCCGCGCGCCCGGCGTAGGGCACGAAGAGCGCGAGCAGGTACGCCACCGGGTTGCGCTCGGGTAGCTTGGCGCCCGGGTCGATGGCGCGCGCGACGCGCTTGGTGAGCCAGGGGTAGCCGCCGATGAGTTCGTGGAACGAGCCCCAGAAGCCGCGGTTGCCGGCCGACTGGGCGGCGTAGCGCTGCAGGTTCACGTTGCGCCACTGCTGCGCGCCGGCAGCCAGCGCGACCAGCGCGCGCGGCGCGGAGTCGACCTCGCGGCAGCAGGCGGCGCCGTGCAGGTCGCAGGTGTATTCCTTGGCGCGCGCATAGGCCGCGCCCAGGAGCGGCAGCCAGAGCACGGGCGCGCGCCAGATGTGGCCCGTGAGGTGGCCGCGGCGGATGTGGCCCAGCTCGTGGCCCATGTAGAAGTGGATGCCGTCGGGCTGCGCCTCCATGGCGTCGACCACGTCGGACAGCAGCACCACGAAGTTGCGCCCGAAGAAGCGCGTGGCGAAGGCGTTGAACATGCCGTCGCCGTGCAGCAGGTAGGCCTCGGGCGGCTGCGCGATGCCCAGGCGGGTGCAGCAGTCGACGAAGCGCGCGTGCAGCTCGGGCAGCTGCTGGGGCGACAGCTTCACGCCCGTGCCCTTGATCCAGGCGATGACCGCCGACTGCGCGAACACGTAGCCGATGAAGCCCAGCAGCACGTACAGCAGCGCGATGCCCAGCGTGCCGACGACGATCAGCGCCCAGGCCAGCAGGCCCAGAACGAGCGTGAGTTTGCCGAGCCAGCGCTCGCGCGGATAGACCCAGGGATCCATTGGTTTCTTCTCCTCGATGCCGCCCGTCGGGCTGGCCTGTTTGTGGTTGTGGTCACCCCGGCGCGGGTGCGCGGGACGGGCGTGATCATGCCCCAGCATGGGGCGAAAACGGTGACATTCCTAAGGGCTATTCGGTATGGGTCAGCCCCCGGTCAGCCGATAAGATCGCGACCCTTTCCATTTAAAAACTCCGTCGGAGACATCATGAAGAAACTGTTTGCCCTCGCGGCGATTGCCGCGGCCGCCGTCGGCGCACACGCCCAGGATTTCCCCGCAGGCAAGCCCGTGACGCTGGTGGTGCCTTTCTCGGCCGGCGGCCCGACCGACCGCGTGGCCCGCGACCTGGCCGAATCGCTGCAGAAGACGCTGGGCACGACGATCATCGTGGACAACACCGCCGGCGCCGGCAGCTCGATCGGCACCGCCAAGGTGGCGCGCGCCAACCCCGACGGCTACACGCTGCTGCTGAACCACATCGGCATGTCGACGATGCCGGCGCTGTACCGCAAGCTGCCGTTCAACGTCGAGAACGACTTCGAATACCTCGGCATGGTCAATGAAGTGCCGATGACGCTCATCGGCAAGCCCGGCCTGCCCGCCAACAACTACAAGGAACTGACGACCTGGATCAATGCCAACAAGGGCAAGATCAACCTGGGCAACGCCGGCCTGGGCGCCGCCTCGCACCTGTGCGGCCTGCTGTTCCAGAGCGCGTTGAAGATCGAGATGACGCCCGTGCCGTACAAGGGCACCGCGCCGGCCATCGCCGACCTGCTGGGCGGCCAGATCGACCTGCTGTGCGACCAGACCACCAACACCACGTCGCAGATCGAGGCCAAGAAGGTCAAGGCCTACGCCGTGACCACCGCCAAGCGCCTGACCACGCCCGCGCTGAAAGACCTGCCCACGCTCGACGAGTCGGGCCTGAAGGGCTTCGAAGTGTCGATCTGGCACGGCGTGTACGCCCCCAAGGGCACGCCCGCACCGGTGCTGAAGAAGATCAACGAAGCCATCAAGGCCGCCATGAAGGACCCGGCGTTCATCAAGCGCGAAGAAGGCCTGGGCGCCGTGATCACCACCGACAAGCGCGTCGAGCCGGCCGAGCACAAGAAGTTCGTCGCCGCCGAAATCGCCAAGTGGGGTCCGATCATCAAGGCCGCCGGCGTGTACGCGGACTGATCCTTTCGATCTCCCATCGAAAAAGCCGCCGACCCGAAAGGGCCGGCGGCTTTTTTCATGCGGTGACAGCAGGAAAAGAATCAGGGAGGCGAGTAGGTCCACGCCTCGAAGTTCTTGCGCACATCGACCTGGCGCGCGGTGCGTGCCGTGAAGATGAAGCTGCTGACCGACGAGCCCTGCGCGTATTGGTAGGCGTTGTTGCCGACGCTCACGCAGTGGTTGTCGCTCGGCGAGTTCACCGGCTGGCAGTAGATGACGGCCTTGCGCGCCGAGGTGCGCACGGTGATCGAGTCGGTGAAGCGGTTGTTGTTCGGGCCACGGCCGGCCACCAGGAAGGTGGTCGGGGCGTAGGCGCCGCTGGGCACGGCCCAGCCGTCGAGGTTGCCCTCGGCGCTGAAGTCGATGTTGTTAGCGCTGGGGTCGGAGGGCACCGGCGCCGGGAACACGATGCCGCGCGGAACACCGTCGATTTCCTGCATCAGCTCGGCGCGCAGGGCGGGCGTCATTTCCACGGTCGGCAGTTGCACGGCCTCGGCAAGGGTCGGCGCGCGCGAGAAGGTGCGCACGTACTGCACCGGGTTGGGCCCGCCGGCCGCCAGGAAGAACTCGAGCTTCCAGACCGCCTGATCGGGAATGGCGCTCAGCTGCGTGTCGTCGAACTGCGGCGCTGCGAAGAGATTGCCGGACTCGACGCTGCTCGGGTTGCCGCCTTGCGCCGGGTCCACGTAGCGCGCGGCCATGCGCCACAGCGAGGAGTTCAGCGCGCCGTTGGCGGTGCCGTCGGTGGTGAGCACCAGAGTGGTCAGCCCGGCCCGGGGCACGAGGACCAGTTCACGGCCCGGCAGCGCGGACGAGGTGGCCACCACCTTCGTGAAGATCGAGTCGCCATTGCCGTCGAGCACGTTGTCCACCGACACGTTGTAGCCCGCGGCGTGGTACTTCAGGTTCGCGTGCTTGAGGAAGTCCTTCAGCTCCTGCTGCGGACGCACGGCGGCGCGGTAGGCGTTGCTGTTGCCGGTGAGCTTGAGCGCGCCATTCACGATCCTGGCGTTGAACACGTCGTTGTCGGTGTTGCCCACGCTGTCGGTCCAGCGGTAGGTGAGCGCGATGTCGCCGCCCGGGTGGAAGTATTCGAAGTTGCCGCGGTCGTGCTTCAGGTTCGTGGGGCCGAAACGGAACAGGCTTTCGAAGGGTCGGCGCGGGCCGCTCGACGCGCGCCCGATGTGCAGGCCGGCCGCGACGAAGCTGGCCGGGTCGTCGCCCACGAACAGCGTGCGGCAGGCCGGCGCGACCACGTTGGCGGCCTCGCCGAAGGCGTTGCCGTCGGAGCCGATGGTGCTGTCCACGCGCTCGTTCAGCGGCAGCGCGTAGCAGGCGTTGAGGCGGTCCAGCAGGTCCTTGACCATCGCCGGCGTGGGCGGCTGCACGAGGGCCGCGGCATCGACCGCGGGCAGCGGCGCGATGCTGCTCTCGCCGGTGCGAAACACGATGGACACCGGCGCGCTCTCTTCGCTCGCGGGCTGCGCCTTGACGGTGATCTCGATGTTGGCGGCGGTGCCGTCGGGGCGCACCGATACGTTCAGCGTGTCGAGCACGCGGTCCTGTCCCGTGCCGTTGGCCTGGAAGGTGCCGCTCATCGGGTCGATGCTGGTGTTGAGCGCGTCCAGCAGTGGTTTGAGCGCGGCCACGAGTTTGGCCACCTGGTCGCTGATGGCGCCCGGGGTGACGGCGCCGGCATCGGCCTGCACCGCGGCGGCGAGCTTCGACGGATCGCCGTTGGGTGACAGCTGCGCCACCACCACGGTGGTCAGCGGCGTGACGTTGGTGGTGCCGGTGGCGGTGCTGGCGGTGGTGCTGTAGAGCGTGAGGTCGTCGCGCACGGCCTGGATCACCAGCGGCGCCTTGGTGCCCGCGGGCAGCACGCAGCTGTAGGTGCCTTCGGCCGGCACGGTCACTTCGCAGACCTTGGCGCCGGTCTGGTCGAACACGGTGAGCGCGGCACCGGCAAAGGCCGCGCCGGTGGCCACGGTGCCGCTCAGCGTGCCGGGCGACTCGGCGGCGGGCGGGGTGCCGCCGTTGCCGCCCGTACCGACGGGGAATGCAAAGCCACCACCGCCTCCGCCACCCCCACCGCCGCCGCAGGCGCCGAGGATCAACAGGGTGGCAAGGGACAGGGCGTGGGGGATTCTGGAGGTGGGGTGGGGCATCGTGGGTCTCTCGAAAAGGGAAAGGGCCTGGGCAGCAACCGAGGGCGCTGCAAACAATAGCTTTCGCTTTTGGAAATCAAATGATGCAAATGCACCATTCTTGAAACCGCACGGCCGAGCCCCGCGCGCGTCACCGGAACATGGGATGGGCATGCAGCGGCTGGACTGGAAGACTCCCCGCATGACCTTCACGGCCGGTGTCCCGCGCGACTTCAGCGACCTCCTGTTGCGGCTGTACCGCCTCTCGCACGAGTTGCCCATCGACGCCTTCCAGGACGCCGCGCTCGACCTCCTCAAGCCCGTGCTGCCCTTCGACTCGTCGATGTGGGGTACCGCCACCCGCACCGACCACGGCATCGACATCCACACGATCCACCTGCACAACCAGCCGCTCGAGATGGTCACGGCCTACGAGCAGGTCAAGCACATGGACACGGCCGCCGGCGAGGTGGCCAAGCAGTCGAACGCCACGCTCGCCTTCAATGCGCAGGCGTGGTTCTGCCGCGACGACCAGGCCGAGCTGCGCGACTACGGCCGCCGCTTCGAGCAGGCCAACTTCTTCATCACCTCGGATTCGAACCCTCAGACGAGCTTCGTCCACTGGCTCAGCCTGTTCCGCGCCGACCCGGAAGCCCACGGCACGGAGGAAGAGCGGCAACTGCTCGCCAGCCTCGCGCCGCACGTGATGCAGGCGCTGGCGCTGAACCGCGTGATGCACCTGGACCGCCTCGAGGCGGGCAGCGCGTCGCCCGGCGGCTCGGCCATCGGCGACCTGCGCGGCGTGCTGTACCACGCCGACCGGCTGTTCGAGGCCATGCTGAAGGCCGAGTTGCCGGCCTGGCACGGCCGCACGCTGCCCGATGCGCTGCTGCAGCACTTCCTGCAGGGCCACGCGCGCTTCAACGGGCGCGAGATCGTGGTCACGCACCGCGTCGAGCAGCGCCTGCTGTTCCTCAAGTGCCGCCATCGCTGCCGCGCCGACAGCCTCACGCCGCGCGAGCACACCATCGCCGAACTGCTGGCGCGCGGCGACACCCACAAGGAAGTGGCCGCCATCCTGAACCGCTCGCCGGCCACGGTGCGCAACCACATCCAGTCGATCTACGACAAGCTGCAGGTGGGCAACGTGGCGGGGCTGATCCACGAGCTGCGGCTGGCGGGCTGACAAGCGCCCTGCCCCCAAAAGAAAAGGCGCCGTCGGCGCCTTTTCTGTTTGGTTGCGCGATGCGCCTACTTCGGCCGGATCGCGTCCGCCGTGCCCTGGATGAAGGCCTTGATGCTCTCGATGTCGTCGCCCGAGAGCTTGCCCGTGAAGTCGGGCATGCCGCGCGACATGGCCGGGCCCTTGAGCACGAACTTGTCCAGGTTCTCGATGTAGGCCGGGTCGAGGTAGCCCAGGTTCGGGATGTTGCCGCCGCGGTCCACGCCCGGCACGCCGTGGCAGAACACGCAGTTGCTCACGTACAGCATGGTGCCGGCCTGGACCTTGGCGGGGTCGTACTTCACGCCCTGCACCAGCTTGGCCATGCGGTACTCGACGAACGCGGGCATCTTGGCCGTGCCGCCGACCGCGAAGGTGTAGACCGTGCCCGGGCCCTGGCGCTCGGTGGCGCGCTGCGCCAGGCCGTACACGCCGCCCCAGCCCACGGCCACCGACACGTACTGCTTGCCGTCCACCATGTAGGTCGCGGGCGCCGCCACCACGCCGGTGCCGGTGGGCGTTTCCCACAGCTTTTCGCCGGTCTTCGCGTGGTAGGCCACCAGGCGCCCGTCGGCCGTGCCCTGGAACACCAGGTCGCCGGCGGTGGTCAGCGTGCCGCCGTTCCACGGCGAGGCGTAGTCCACGCCCCAGGCTTCCTTCTGCTTGATGGGGTCCCAGGCCACGAGACGGCCGAAGGGCTTGCTCGTGGGCGGCTCGACGTTGGCGAACTTGCCCAGGTTCCAGCCCAGCGCCGCGTGCGGGCGACCAGGGGCGTTCTCGTCGAACTTCCAGGCCTTGTCGTCCATCAGGTTGATCGGCACGTGCTGGGCCGGCAGGTAGGCCAGGCCGGTCTGCGGGTTGTAGGACATCGGGTGCCAGTTGTGCGCGCCGAACGGGCCCGGGATGCTGTCGCCCGGCTTCTCGTTCTGCCGCGCGGCGGGGACCTCGATGGGCCGGCCGTTCTTGTCGTAGCCCGTGGCCCAGTTGACCGCGACGAAGTTCTTCGCCGAGATGAACTTGCCGTTGGTGCGGTCGATGACGAAGAAGAAGCCGTTCTTGGGCGCATGCAGCAGCACCTTGCGCGCCTTGCCGTTCAGCTTGACGTCGGCCAGGATCATCGACTGCGTGGAGGTGTAGTCCCAGTTGTCTCCGGGCGTCTCCTGATAGTGCCACTTGTACTTGCCGGTGTCGGGGTCGAGCGCCACCACCGAGCCCAGGTAGAGGTTGTCGCCGCCCTTGGGGCTGCGCGCCTTGGCCGCCCAGGGCGAGCCGTTGCCGGTGCCCACGTACATCAGGTTGAGCTCGGGGTCGAAGGCGAAGCTGTCCCAGGCGGTGCCGCCGCCGCCGGCCTCCCAGTACTTGCCGCTCGGGTCCCAGGTCTTGGCGGCGCGCGCCATCGACTCGTCCTCGAAGGGCTTGCTCGGGTCGCCGGGCACCACGAACCAGCGCCATTTCTGGTCGCCGGTCTTCGCGTCGTAGGCGGTGACGTAGCCGCGCACGCCGTACTCGGCGCCGCCGTTGCCGATGATCACCTTGCCCTTGAACACGCGCGGCGCGCCGGTGATGGTGTAGCTGCCCTTCTGGCCCTCGATGGTGTTCTTCTCCCACACCTTCTGGCCGGTGGCGGCGTCGAGCGCGATCAGGCGGCCGTCGTAGGCGGCCACGTAGACGCGGCCTTCGTACAGCGCCACGCCGCGGTTGACCACGTCGCAGCAGCCCCTGAAGCCTTTCGTGCGGTCGACCTGCGGATCGAAGGTCCAGATCTTCTGCCCGGTGCGCGTGTCGATCGCATGCACGATGCTCCACGAGGCCGTGACGTACATGATGCCGTCGACCACCAGCGGCGTGGCTTCCACGCCGCGCGTCGATTCGAGGTTGTACGACCAGACCAGCCCGAGCTGCTTCACGTTGCCGGTGTTGACCTGGTCGAGTTTGCTGAAGCGCGACTCGGCGTAGTCGAGCCCGTAGCTGGGCCAGTCGGGCGTCTTCTTCGCCGCGTTGGCGCGCACGAAGTTGCCGTCGACGCGCTTGGCGGCCGCGCCGGCGCGGTCCTGCGGGCTGACGGCCGTCTGGGCCAGCGCCGGGGCCGTCAGGCCCAGGCACAGCAAGGCGCCCGCAAGCAGGCGCCGCCCGGAAAGAGGCTGTGTCGTTGTCGTCTTCATCGGGGTCTGTCTCCTTCTTCGTTCTGCCCCAAGGATCGTTCGCACGGCATCGGCCTTCACCCCCGGGATTTCCCCAATCAAGCCTTGTTCCATTGCGGAACACATTCGAGAGGGTCCCTGAACCCGGAAGAGGCGGCGAACCCATGGCGCTCGACAGGCTCGGCACGGCGGATGCGCCGCGCCAACTCTTTGCCAGCACGCCGGCGCAGCGCGTGGCGCTGGCGCGGCAGCAGTTTTTCGAAGAAGGCGTGCGCCCCTCGGGGCTGGTCGGCGAGGCGGTCATCCAGTCGTGGATGCGCTGCAGCCGCACCCACGCCGACCGGCAGCGCGTGGTGGCCTTCGACGCCGTCACGCCCAGCCGGCTGCACACCACGCTGGCGCGCAACCGCGAGCTGCTCGACGTGGCGCGGCACGAGCTCGTGCAGATGGAACACATGCTCGCGGGCACCGACTGCCGCGTGATCCTGACCGACCGCGACGGCGTGGTGGTGCATGTCACGAGCCAGCCCGCCGGCACGCACCAGCCCGTGCTGCGCCAGACCGCGCGCCTGGGCGTGAACATCTCCGAGCGCGTCGTGGGCACCACGGCGCCGGGCATCGTGGCCAGCACCGGGCAGGCCTGCACCGTGGACGGCGCCGAGCACTACTACGACGTGCTGTGCCACATGCAATGCGCCGCGGCGCCGATCCGCGACGTGAGCGGCCGGCTCGCGGGCGTGCTCGACCTCACGGTGGAGGCGCGGCGCTTCGGTTTCGACGCGGCCTCGATGGTGGCGCTGCACGCCACCATCATCGAGAACCGGCTGCTGCAGGCGCAGTCGCGCGACCACCTCATCCTGCGCTTCCAGGCCAGCCCCACGCTGCTGGGCACGCCGCTCGAGGCGCTCGCGGGCATCGCGCCCGACGGCACCATCGCATGGCTCAACAACGCCGGCGCGCGGCTGCTGGGGCGGCTGCCCGAGGCCCCCGACGACCGCGACGTGGAATGCCTGCTGGGCCATGACCTCGCGAGCCTGCTGCGGCTGGGCCGGCGCGAGGCCGCGCAGCCGCTGCGGCTGGCCAGCGGGCTCGGCGTGTGGATGCAGGCGCAGCTCAAGGGCGCGGACGGCGCGGACTTCCGGCACGCGGTGGCGGTGCCGGAGATGGCGAGCGCGCAGGTCGATGCGCCCGCGGCGATCGACGTGCAGGCGCAGCCGCCCGTGGCGCTTGCTCCCGCCAGCGACATCGAGCCGGTGCCGCCCACCGAAACGCTGCGCGAGCACAGCCGCAAGCTGATCGAAGACACGCTCGCGGCGCATGGAGGCAACGTGTCGCAGGCGGCGCGGCAACTGCGCGTGTCGCGCGGCACGCTGTACCGGCGGCTGCGCGGCTGGCGCGACAGCGAGCAGCCTCAGGCCGAATGAAGTGCGGGCATCGTCTGCCCATTGCAGAGAGGTTGAGAACACGATGCCTGAATGATCGTGCAGCCATCCGGCCAAGCGGATGAGCGGTGGCCGCCTTGGGCCGCGAATCGCTCTTCGCTCCAGCTCACTCGAACTCAGTTCCACGAATTTTTCACGCCACGCTGCGCCAGCTGCACGCGTGAGCCCTGGTTGACCATTGTTTGCAACGGTGCGGCGCGTGTGTGCCACAGACTTTTTGGATCCCTGTTCTGCCAGAGGTTCAACACGTGTCACACACCCTTGCGGTCACCAGCCCCGCGCTGCCCGATGCCCTCGAACCCGTGCGCCTGTCAGGCCACGAAGGCCTCAATGCCTTGTTCGAATACGAGCTGCTGCTCAAGACCGCCGATGCACTCAACTTCAGTTTCAGCCAGGCGGCCGACATCGACCTGGACGCTCTCATCGGCTGCGAGATCAGTTGCTCGATCGAGTTCGATGGTGCTGGAGAGTTTGCGGCAGGCGCCGTGGGCGGCAATGCAGGCGGGCTGGGCGCAGGGACCCGGCAGATCAATGCGCTCATTGCCGGTGCGCAACTGTGGGGCGAAGAAGGTCGCCACATTCAGTACAAGCTCACGTTGCGTCCATGGCTGCATCTGGCGACCCTGAGCACTGACTGCAAGATTTATCAGAACAAGACCGTCGTCGACATCCTGGGCGAACTGTTCGCCGATTACTCCTTTCCCGTCGACAAGAATTTCACCGAGACCTACCCGGCTCGGGACTACCAGACGCAGTTCAACGAGAGCGATTTCGCGTTCTTCGAACGCTTGTGCCAGGAGTGGGGAATCTCCTATCACTTCCGCCACAGCGACGGCAAGCACCGCCTCGTACTCACCGACAACATGGGCGCGCACCCGCCCATGGAGAGCGTGGCGTACCAGCAGGTGGAATACCACCCCCCGGGCTGGAAGGTCGATGCCGAATACATCAGCAGCTTCGTTCCGCATCACCAGCTCACCAGCGGCCGCTACGTCAGCCGCGACTACGACTACACCCGGCCCAAGGCCGACCTGAGCACCGAGCAGGCCGCACCTCGCCCGACCGGACAGGCAGACCTGGAGGTCTACCAGTGGCACCACAGCCAGGCTGGCAGCCACTACGTGCAACCGCGCGCAGGCACGGGCACCAACGAACCCCTTGCAGAAGGCAACCGCATTGCGCTGCTGCGCATGCAGGCCCTGCGCACCCACGGTGCGAGGGCCAAGGCCAGTGGGCAACTGCGCGGCATGGTTCCTGGCGGCACGTTCCAGTTGCAGAAGCATCCGCGCGAAGCAGCCAACGTCCAGTACCTGGTGCTCGACAGCCGATTCCTCATCGAGAACGTCGCGCAAGAAAGCCAGGGCATCGACGCGGCCTCCCATCGCAAGCAGCAATGGCGTGTCGAGGTCGACTTCACGGCCCACCCGATCACAGAACCCCTGCGCCCGGAGCTGCTGCGGCTCAAGCCGCACACGCACGGCCCGCAGGTCGCGGTGGTGGTCGGGCCTGGGGGCGAGAACCTGTGGACCGACGAGCTGGGCCGCATCAAGGTCCAGTTTCCGTGGGACCGCCTGGGGCAGAAGAACCAGCACTCCACCTGCTGGCTGCGCGTGAGTTCTCCATGGGCCGGCAACCAGCTGGGCGGCGTGCAGGTGCCGCGCATCGGTCAGGAGGTGATTGTCGATTTCATCGGCGGCGACCCCGACCTTCCCATCTGCACCGGCCGGGTCCACAACCAGATGAACCTGCCGCCCTGGGAGTTGCCCGGGCAGGCCGCGCTGTCGGGGTTCAGAAGCCGCGAACTCGTCAAGGAGGGCGGCAACAGCGCAGGCGGGCGCTCCAATCACCTAGTCCTTGACGACACCGACCAGAAGATCCAGGCGCAGCTCAAGAGCGACCACCAAAGCAGTTCGCTGAGTCTTGGCCATGTCACGCGCATCGACAGCAACGCAGGCCGGCTGGACGCACGCGGTGAAGGTTTTGAATTGCGCACCGACGCCCATGGCGCCATCCGGGCGACGCAGGGCCTGCTCATCACGACCGAAGCGCGTCCCAACGCAAGGGCCCATCTGCTCGACAGTGGCGAGACGCGTCAGCGTCTGGTCGAGGCCCGCGATCTGCACGATGCCGGCGCGCAAGAGGCGCAGAAGAACAAGGCCCAGGAGGGCAATGACCAGGCCGAGGTCGCCAAGTCTCTTCAGGAGCAGAACGATGCGGTCAAGGGTGACGGCGCTGCCGATGTCGAAGCCGGCCGGTTCCCCGAGTTGGCACAGCCCCACCTGGTGCTGGCCAGCCCCGCCGGCATCGAGACCACCAGCCAGTTCAGCACCCACATCGCCAGTGTCGAGCACACGGCGATCACCAGCGGCAAGCACACGAGCATCACCAGCGGCGACAGCCTGCTGGGCGTGGCCCTGCAGGCCATCAAGCTCTTTGCAGCACAGAAGGGCATCAAGGTCGTCGCGGCCCAGGCCGACATCGACATCCAGGCGCTGAAGACCTGCATCAACCTGCTGGCCAAGGACGAGATCACGCTGCGGGCCGACAAGATCACGATCGAGGCCAAGACCGAGTTGCTGGTCAGCGGAGGCGGCAGCTACACCCGCTACAAGGGCGGCAGCATCGAAAGCGGCACCACCGGCCCGCACATCCAGCGCGCCAGCGTGCACAGCATGGTCGGCCCCAGCAGCACAAGCCGGCCGAGCCTGCCGGAGGGACTGAAGCCAGGCAAGGGACAGCTCGAGCTCACGCACCGCTATGCCAACGGCGAGGGCTTGAAGGGTGCCGACTACAAGGTCACCGATTCGACTGGGCAGGTCAAGACGGGCACGCTCGACGCCAAGGGCTTTGCGGCTGTCTCGGGGTTGGCGCCGGGTGGTGCGCGCATCGAACTGGGCAAGGACCCGCGCAACCCATGGGACGAGGCCAGCTACATCGGCAAAACCACATGGCCGCCCGAGAAGACTGACGGCGCGGCGGACATGGCGAGCACTCCTGCAAACGACATGCTCTCCGGCCTCTTGAAGCCTGCCAGCGGCACAACGAGCGGCGCGATCGGCGCGACGGCCGCAATGGCTGGCGGTCGGCTCGCCAAGTTGGCGAGCGATGCCGCCGGCATTGCGGGCATGGCCGAGGTCGCTCGCACCGTGATGCGCGGCAACTTCGTCGGCATCGCCAAGACCGCCGTGACATCTGTTGCGAGCAGCGCGGTGGGTGACATGGCCGCCAAGACCGGGGCGCGATTGCCACCCGGCGTGGTACGGCCCCACACCACGGTCTAGAGCCCAAGCCGGATGCGCGCGCATTGCGCGCATCCGGTGCATTCAAAAAATCAACAAGAGCCAAACGGCTCAGGGAGTTCCAGCATGGCCGACATATCGCAAGCGGAGATGACGAAGAAGGAAAACGAACAGGAGATATTCGTCAAGCCGTTGGACCAGATCGACCCCGCGGAGCTTCCGGGCGCCAAGAAGGTTGTCAACGACTGGCTCAAGAGCATCAGCGGCGACTACGTCACGGTGGACCGAGTCATGGCGGTCGCCAGTGCCGT
Source organism: Variovorax sp. KBS0712 (assembly GCF_006323185.2). Lineage (NCBI taxonomy): Bacteria > Pseudomonadati > Pseudomonadota > Betaproteobacteria > Burkholderiales > Comamonadaceae > Variovorax > Variovorax sp. KBS0712. Next base: position 135,803 of record NZ_VCCD02000005.1, read on the forward strand.
TCCCATTCTCGGCAACATCCTGGCCGCCATCGATGCCGTGTGCGACATCATCGTTCTTGTCCAGAACAAGACCTCCAGCAGCGTCGAGAAGGCGCTCAACTGGGTCAGCCTTGGCATCAACCTGATCGGAATCATTCCGTTCCCTCCGACCATGGCTGCGGCGCGCACCAGCCTGAGACCTGCACTGCATCTTGTGCGAAGCAAGTTGCGCACCGTCGGCCACGGCCTCGACGATGCCCTCGTCGCACTGCTTGTTGACCACCTCAATGCCACGCTGGCCGGTGAGATCGACAAGTTCGTGGACGAGGCCATCAAGAAGCTCGAGGGCATTCTGGACGAAGCCGCCACCATGGCGCATGACCTGATCTCCGGATTGGGCAGCGCATTGCGCAAGCTCGCATCGGGCAAGCCTTTCGATACCAGCGCACCGGCACCAGAAATTTCCTTGAAGCGCGATCCCAAGACCACCTACGAGAGCGGTGTCTGGGGAGCCATCAAAGGAATTGCCGACGATGTCGGAGAGGGGATCTCAGAGGGAGCCGGGTATGTCGGCGGGAAGGTCGCGCAAGGCGCCAAGGTTGCAAGCAATGCCGGCGTCGGCCTGGCCATGCGCAACACCGAAGCCGGTGGCAAGGCCTCCAAGCTGATGAACACCTATGCCGACTTGCTCGACGATCTGGCCAGAACGGCGAAGACGAAGATCAAGGCGTTGGGCGATGCGCGTGCCGACATGTCCATCGGTTGGCTTCTCAAGAGGCTCAAGGACGCTGTCTTGCGCTTTCGCGCCAAGGGCAAGGTGGGAGGCGCCACAGTCAACCCAACGACCACCGGAAAGCACGATCAGAAGAAGCCGGAAGGGGAACTGGATACAGGGGGCTCCGAGCGCACGAGGCGAATACAGGATGCCAATCGCTGCAAGGACTGTGAAACGGCCGCTCGAACGCCCGGCTCCATCAGCTTCGCAACCGGCAGCGAAACTTTCACCCATACCGATTTCACCTTGCCGGGCCACATGCCCATCGTCTGGAGTCGCACGTACCACTCGCGCCTGTCAGCTTACGACCCACTGGTGCAGCAATCCAGACAGGTCGGCACCAGCGCTTACCTTGGTGCCCGGTGGACCAGTCCCTACACCACCCGCATCGATCAGGCCGCAGATGGCACGCTGAGCTACTTCGCGGCCGATGGCCGCGAGCATCGCTTCCCCAAATTGGCCGAACCTGAAGATGGCAAGGCCGGCCAGACTCACCACAACGCCATTGAAGACCTCACCCTCGGGCGAGGCAATGCCGGCCTGCTCGTCCTGAGCCATGGGCGTGACTACGTCGAGACCTTCGAGCTCGCCCCCCAGTTCGGGCGCGAGGGCAAGGCGCGTACGCAAGGCAAGGCCGTGCATTACCGCCTGACAAGCCAGCGCACGCGCAACGGCCACACCACGACGTTGGCCTATCGCCATGAAGGCGGACAGCTCTCCGACATCGTCAGCGGCCAGACCCATGTCAGCACTGCCATCGACGAACTTGGCCGCATTCAAAGCCTGTGGCTCGTTCAGGACGGACAAGCCGTACGCCAACTCGCCGCCTATACCCATCAGGCGTTGGCCGATGGCAGCAGCGACCTCATCGCCGCCGAGGATGAGAACCAGCAACGCTGGCACTATGAATACCAGCCCGCCGGTGAGAAGGCCAGCACCCATCTCATCTGCAGGTACACCGACCGCACCGGCCGTGGCACCCACCTCCATTGGAAGCACGAAGACGGCTTCTCCATTGCGCTGACCGCCGACAACAGCGCCCAGGCCAAGGCGTATCGCGAACACGCCGACGACGGCAGCTTCGACACCACCATCGTCTGGAACAAGCACATTCGCCTGGCCACCGTCATCGACGCCCTTGGCGCGCAGACGCGCTACTACTTCGACTTTCTGGGCTACACCTACCGCATCATTCATCCAGAGGTGCGCGGCACGGACGGCCTGCTCTATGCGCACGAAGAGTGGTTCTTCCGAGATGCAAACAAGAACATCACCAAGCATCTGCACCCCGACGGCAGCCAGGACCGCTACACCTACGACGCGCACAGCAATCTCGTGAGCCACACCCGCGCCGATCACAGCACGGTGCACTTCGCTCACGATGGCATGGACAACCTCATCGGCATTCGCGATGCCGAGGGCCATGCGTGGAAGCGCACCTACGAAGGTGCCAACCTGATCGAGGAAATCGATCCACTGGGCCACAAGACCGCGTACGCCTACAACGACGATGGTCTGCCGGTGGAGATCACCGACGCCAAGGGTGGCAAGAAGCAGTTGGCGTATGACGACGCTGGTCAGCTCACCGCATACACCGACTGCTCAGGAAAGACGTCGAGTTGGACCTACGACGACCGGGGGCGCTTGGCGAAAGCGTCGAATGCGGCCGGAGAGACCACCCAGTACCGCTACGAGCGCGGCCAACTGGCACGCATCGTCAACCCCGATGGCACCCAGGAGCAGTTGGCGCACGATGCCGAAGGACGCTTGCTCTCGCACCGCGACGCGCTGCAGCGCGAGACACGCTACGAATACAACGCCGTCGGCCTCATCGCCCAGCGCCGGGATGCCAACCACCACACCGTTGACTATCAGTGGGATCGCCTGGGCCGTCTGGTAGCGCTGCGCAATGAGAACAGCCGCACCTACAGCTTCAGCTACGACCCGCTGGGCAAGCTACTGTCGGAAGTGCAGTTCGATGGCAGCAAGACCGTGTACGGCTACACCCCCGCCACGGGCGTGCTGCAACAGGTCGCCGAAGGCGATGCGGTCACCCAGTTCGATTTCGATCCCACGGGGCGCCTGACGAAACGCACGGCGGGGCTGTACAGCGAGCCCCAAAACCCCGAATCCCGCCCCGCCGGACGCACGCTGGATCCGAAGAGCATCCAAACCGACAGCTATGCCTACGACGGCAACGGGCAGCTCATCGATGCCCGCAACCCGCACATTCACTTGCAGTGGTTCCCTGATGCAGCCGGCAATGTGAGAACCGAGCACCATCACTACCTGATCAACGAAGAGGGCAAGCCGAGCAGCCAGCCGATGACGGCCGTCTGGCAGCATCGCTACGACGAACTGGGCAACCGCATCCAGACCACGCGCCCAGATGGGCACACCACCACCTGGTTGACCTATGGTTCGGGCCACGTGCACGGCCTGATGCTCGATGACATGGAGGCCTTACAGATCGAGCGGGACGACCTGCACCGCGAGGTCAAGAGAACTCAGGCCAACGAGGTAGCGCAGGAGCAGCACTACGACCCTGCAGGGCGCCTGAAGGCCCAGGTTCTCAGCCGCGTGGAGAAGCTGGGCCAGAGCCGAGGCAGCTCTTCGCCTTCTGCCCCAAACGCCAGCGCGCTCGGCATCCAGCGCAAGTACAGCTACGACCGCGCCGGCCAGCTCACCGACATCGGAGACAGCCGCCGCGGCAGCCTGAGCTACCGCTACGACCCTGTGGGCCGGCTGCTGCAGGCGCAAAGCCAACTGGGCACCGAGACCTTCGCCTTCGATCCGGCCAGCAACATCCTGGACCCGATGACACCGGTGGCCAAGGAAGCCGGGACGATCCACAACATCCCCGCCATCCTGAACAACCTGGTGAAGGACTACGCTGGCACGCACTTCGAATACGACAGTCGCGGCAACATGGTGCAGCGGCTGCACAACGGCCATCGCACGCACTTCAGGTGGGATGCATTCGGATGCCTGACCGAGGCGCGCACGCAGGACACGCGCACATCATTCCTGTACGACCCGCTGGGGCGGCGCATTGCCAAGCGCAGCGAGCCGATCGTCATCACCAGTTCGGTGGACGGCAGCCACTACCACGCAGCCGAGTACCGGCGTCAGGTGCATGAGCGTGGCCTGGGGATGGTGCTCTTCGGTTGGGATGGGGATCAGATGGCCTGGGAGACTGACTCAGCACGACATCGGACGGTGCACTACGTGTTCGAGCCCAACAGCTTCGTGCCGCTTTTGCAGGGCAGCTCCCAGGTCGATATGCGCCAGGCGATGCTGCAACGGCCGAAGGCGATGACGCCAAGCTATGTCGATGCGCAAGGCAACTACGACCTGGATCAGGACCCGCTGTACAACGGGATGTATGAGCCGGGGTTCGCCGAGAACGGAGATCCGCCAGCGCCACTGGAGAACATTCACTACTACCAGTGTGACCACCTGGGCACGCCGATGGAGTTGACCGATGAGGGCGGCAACATTGCTTGGGAGGCGAACTACAAGGCCTGGGGTGAGGCCTGGCTCACGATCAGCGAGACGGCCAAGAAGGCGGGGCTGAAGAATCCGATTCGGTTCCAGGGGCAGTATCTGGACGAGGAAACCGGGCTGCACTACAACCGGTATCGGTACTATGACCCCGCCAGCGGGCGGTTTGTGTCCAATGATCCGATCAAGTTAACTGGCGGGCTTAATCTTCAACAGTACGCACCAAATCCGTCAGAGTGGGTTGACCCTCTTGGATTGGCTGGGAACAGAGCGACTCGGCGTGCGGGAAAAATCTTACAGGACATGGATGCGCGGGGCGGAGGCCATACGCATGCACGGCATGGAGCACACACAACAATGCCTGAGCAGGAGCATCGGGCCATCACTGGTATTCCGCCCGACAATCCATGTCCGAGAAGAGCGCGCCCGACTGACTCCACTCGTTTCCTGAGCAACGTAAATCACTTGGATGCGATTCAGCGAGCAATGCAGAAGATGGCAGCCTCTGGGCGCGATGCAGTGACAGTCGACATGGGACGCGTGATCGGCGAGGGGTATCGAGCCGGCGGAGGTTGTCCTGTCACCACGAAAAGGGCCACTGTGGTCAGGGGGCCGAACGGGATCATCACTGGGTACCCTGAACTAGGGCAAGGGAGGCCCTGATTCATGCAAATTTTTCTCGACTACATCCATGAGATGTACTACTACTTGCTCTCCATGAGCGATGACGACCTCGATAATTTTTACATCAACGACGAGAGTTGCCGCGCCAAGCTGTTTGATGCAATGAAAACTGACTTCAATACCTATGGACCGGTCAGCAAACAAAGAGTTCTGGAGGCAATTGAGTTCATTCTTTCGTCTGGTGACGTCGAGCAGTTTTGGCGGGCCGTGGTCCCGCACGCGGTTCCGCTCGATGATGTCGAAGACAAACGCGGTTACTTGCTTTCGCTATACGAGTATTTGGCTGGGCGCGTGCCGCAGCCGAGAGACTTTGGTCCCGATGTGCAGTTGGTCAATGCCATTGGACCCGACGGCATAGACGTAAGGCTTTAGGATTGGCCGCGGGCTGGCCGCGCACGTCGCCGGTGCGAAAGTGCCACGCCTCCTCGAGCTGTGCGACGTTGGCCGGCGTGATCTGGTCGAGCGCGGAGCAGCGCTGGCCGAAACCCGTGCCGCTGTAGGCAGTCCAGTCGTCGGCTGCGTTGCTCGTTGCGTCGGGCAGCGGCGCGATGCCCCCAATGCGGCCGGGTTCGCGCGTCCACGAGAACACCGCGGCGACCCAAAAGGCCGCGAGCACGCCGCCGCGTGCGGCCAGCGGCCACCAGTCGAAGCCCACTTCCCACACCGACCAGACCAACATGACCCCCACCACCGTGCATAGACCAGCAGCCCGATGTCGCCACCGCGCTTCAGTAGCAACGCGGAAACGATGAGCCCGAGCCCCGCGACGAGGTAGTACCACGAGCCGTCGAGCGCGATGAGCCACGCACCCGCCATCGCGAGCGCCAAGCCAGCGAGGCCGAGCACCACGGCGGTGACAACCAGCAAGGTGGACGTCGACGAAGACCCGGCAAGCCGCGTGAACTCGGCGGAAGAATGCATCATGGCTGGAGCGCCCCTGGGACGGAACCCTTACCGTAGACCTACGCCCGCGCCGCGCGCGTAGGCCGAACGCTCAGACGACGGTGACAAGACCTTGTGCGGCGCGCGCGCGTCGCGTGCGGGCATCGGGCTGCAGCGGCCGCAGGTAGTCGTGCAGCGCCAACGCCGCCGCCCCCACCGCGGGCGCAAGCGCTTCGTATCGCGCCGTGCGCAGTTCCGGCGCAGGCATGCCGGCACGCTCCGCATGCCCCTTCACGCCTTCGAACGCGGCCTGCGCGAACTCCGGATGCTCGGCGCAGACCTTGCCCCCGAGCACGATCGCGCGCGGGTTGAAGGTGACCCACAGGTTCTGCAGCAGCACGCCGAAGAACGCAGCAGCGCGCGCCATGTCCGCGCCCTCGCGCGCCAGCACGCGCGAACCGAAGAAGGCCTCGGCGCAACCGCGCCGGCCGCACGAGCACAGCGGCCCGTCCAGCTGCAGGATGGTGTGGCCGATCTCGCCGGCCATGCCTTGCGCGCCGGTGAAGAGGCGGTCGTTCAGCACCACGCCCGCGCCCACGCCGACGTCGCTGTTGACGAAGATCAGCGGGTCTTCGCCCTCGCCCGCGGCGAACTCGTACTCGCCGAGCGCGGCGGCATCGGCGTCGTTCTGCAGCTGCACGGTCACGCCCGGCAGGCCCGCCGCGGCCAGCGCCTTTTCGAGCGCAGGCAGCAGGTTCACGTTGCGCCAGCCGAGGTTCGGCGCGAAGCGCACGACGCCCGTGCAGTCGTCCACCGCGCCGGGCACGCACACGCCGATGCTCGACAGGCGCAGGCCGCGCTGGTCGAGCTGCACGTGCGCCGCCGCCGCCATGCGCGCGAGCTGCGCGCACACGCGGGCTGGCGTGCCGTCGTCCAGCGGCTCGGCCTGCGCGTGCAGCACCTCGCCCTGCAGCGAGACGCACACGAGGCGCAGCGTTTCGACGGCGATCTCCACGCCCATCAGCGCGCGCACGCCGACGTTGATCCGCAGCGGCGTGGACGGCCGCCCGAGCCCGTCGGCCACGGCGGCGCCCGATTCGCTGAGCCAGCCTTCGTCGAGCAGCTCGCGCACCAGCAGGCTCACGGTCGACTTGGTGAGCCCGCTTTCGCTCGCGAGCCGCGCGCGCGACAAGCCCGGCTGCGCGCGCAGCAACCGCAGCAGCACGCTGCGGTTCAGGCGCTTGAGCAGCTGCTGGTCGCCGATGGTCTTCATGTCATGCCGCTGCGGTGGCCGCGGTTGCTGCGTGGTGCGCCTGTTCGCGTCCCTCGGGCCGCTTGCCGGCAATGATCATCCCGAGCACCTCGTCCTCGGTGACATCGGCCGTGCGGTAGGTGCCCACGAGCTTGCCGTTCTTCATCACCGCGAGCCGGTCGCTCAGTGAGAACACATCGGGCATGTCGTGCGTGATCAGGAAGATGCCAACGCCGTCGTCCTTCAGCTGCTTGACCAGGCGCCCGACCATCGCTGTCTCTTCGGGGCCGAGCGCGGCGCAGGGCTCGTCCATGATGAGGATGCGCGCGTTGAAGTACAGCGCGCGCGAGATCGCCACCACCTGCCGCTGCCCGCCCGACAGGCGCCGCACCGGGATGCGGATGTTGGTGAAGTTCTTGTTCAGGCGCTGGAACACCTTGCGCGCCTGCACTTCCATGAAGTGGTCGTCCAGCGTGTTCCACGCCGTCATCTTCTCGCGACCGAGAAAGAGGTTCGCCACCGAGTCGAGGTTGTCGGCCAGCGCGAGCGTCTGGTAGATGGTCTCGATGCCCTGCGCCTGCGCCTCGGCGGGCGTGCGGATGTGGACCTTCTCGCCGGCAATGAGCGTGTCGCCCGAATCGATCGGGTAGGCGCCCGCGAGCATCTTCATCAGCGTGGACTTGCCCGCGCCGTTGTGGCCCAGGAGCGCCACCACCTCGCCGGGGTAGAGGTTGATGCTCACGCCGTCCACGGCCTTCACGCCGCCGAAGGCCTTGCGGATCTCGCGCAGCTCGACGAGCGGTTTTGTCTTGTCGATGTCGGCCATGTCAGTTCTCCCCGAACTTGCGGCGGTACAGCACGTCGAAGACGACGGCCACGATCAGCACCTGGCCAATGATCACCATGCGCTTGCCGATGGGCACGTCGAGCAGCAGCATGCCGCTGTCCAGCGACTGCATGATCAGCGCGCCCAGCACCGAGCCGAAGATCGAGCCGCTGCCGCCCGCGAGCGCCGTGCCGCCGATGACGGCCGCTGCGATCACGTACAGCTCCATGCCCGTGCCCAGCGAGTTGGTGCCCGCGTTGAGCCGCGCGATCGACACGATGGCCGCCACCGTCACCAGCACCGCCAGCAGCGCGAACAGCATGAGCGTGACGCGCTGAACCGGAATGCCCACCAGCGCCGCCGCGTCGGGGTTGCCGCCCATCGCGAACACATAGCGCCCGAAGCGCGTGCGGTGCACGATGAACGACAGCACGATGGCCACCGCCGCCCAGATCAGCACCGGAATCGGAATGCCCTGCGGCTCGCTCTTGGACGAGATCTGGTAACTGTTCATCACCCAGGCGAAGCCGACCACCACCGCCACCGGCACCGCCGTGAGCAGCACGTCGAGCCACAGCGCCTCGGTCGGCATGTCGTAGCGCTGGCGCGCGCGGCGCTTTTGCACCATGCGCCCGAACAGCACCAGCGCCACCAGCCCCGCGAGCACCCAACTGGCCGTGACGCCGATGCCGCCGTCGTAGCCGCCGCCCAGGCGCTGGAAGAACTCGTCGTTCACCGGCTGCGTCTTGCCGTCGGCCACCAGGAAGGCCGCGCCGCGAAACGACATCAGCCCGCCCAGCGTGACCACGAACGAGGGCACGCCCAGCACCGCCGTGAGCCAGCCCTGGTAGATCGAGACCAGCAGCGCCACCGCGAGCCCTGCGAGGCAGGCCGTGGGCCACGACCAGCCCGAGGTGTACTGCAGGTAGGCGATGAGCACGCCGACGAAGCCCATCACCGAACCCACCGACAGGTCGATGTGGCGCGCCACGATGATCAGCACCATCACCGTGGAGACGATGCCGACCACCGCCGTCTGCTGCGCGACGTTGTAGAGGTTCTCGGGCGAGAGGAACACGCCGCCCGACATGATGCTGAACGCCACCGCCATCACGGCCAGCAGCACGCACATCAGGAGCAGGCGCAGGTCGATGCCGGTGCGGCGCCACCAGCCGGGTGTTGGATCGCTCATTTTTTTCAAGCCCCCTCAGGACGGACTACAGGTGCGCAACCGCCCACCGGCAGGCCCTTGCGGGTCGGCCGGAAGCGATGTTGCGAAGAGATGGAACGGCGCGCTCAGCGGGAAGCCGAACGCGCCGTTGGTTGCGGCGTTACTTGCAGGCCGCGGGCGCGTTCGCACCCGAGACGCCCTTGCAGAGTTCGTCCTTCTTGATCCAGCCGGCCTTGACGATCACGTCGAGGTTGTCGCGCGTGATCGGCACCGGCGTCAGCAGGCGCGAGGACAGCGAGAGCTTCTTGGCGCCGCCGGCCCAGGGCGCGGCCTTGTCGACCGGCTTGCCGGCCGCCAGCGAGACCGCCGCCGTGGCGGCTTCGCGGCCGAGCTCGCGCGAGTCCTTCCAGATCGTCGCGGTCTGCGTGCCCAGCGCCACGCGGTTCAGCGCGGCAAAGTCGGCGTCCTGGCCCGACACCGGAATGCCGCGCAGGCCCTTGGCCGTGAGCGCAGCGACCGCGCCGCCGGCGGTGCCGTCGTTGGCCGCCACCACCGCGTCGACCTTGTTGCCGTTCTTGGTGAGGATCTGCTCCATGTTCTTCTGCGCGACCTCGGGCTTCCAGCCTTCGGTGTACTCGTCGCCGACGATCTTGATGTCGCCCTTCTTGATCGCAGCGTCCAGCACCTCCTGCTGGCCGGCGCGAAGGAAGTCAGCGTTCGGGTCGCTCGGCGAGCCCTTGATGATCACGTAGTTGCCCTTGGGCTTGACCTTGAGCACCTCGCGCGCCTCCATGCGCCCGACCTCGACGTTGTCGAAGGTGATGTAGAACACGCCCGGCGCCTCGATCAGCCGGTCGTACGCCACCACCGGCACCTTCTGCCGCGTGGCCTTCGTGACGGCGGGCAGGATCGCGTCCTTGTCCATCGCCAGCACGATGAGCGCCTTCGCGCCCTTGGACATCAGGCCCTCGATGTCGCCCAGCTGCTTCTCGGGCGAGCCGCCCGCGTCGGCGCTGATGTACTTCGCGCCGAGCTTCTCGAGCTGCGCCTTGATCGCGGCCTCGTCGGTCTTCCAGCGTTCTTCCTGGAAGTTGGACCAGCTCACGCCGACCACGGTCTGCGCCATCGCGCCCACGGCCGTGAGACCGAACGCCAGGGCGGCCAGGGTGTGTTTCGTTGTCAGTTGCATCGGTGTCTCTCCTCAGAACGGTGTGCCGGGGTAGTTAGTTTGAGTGGCGAACTAACTATCCCATCGGCGGGGGGTTCCGGGCACCCGGGAATTCCCCGAGACGTGGGCGAAGGCACGGATGGGTGATGGGTTGGCAGTACGAAGAAGGATTGCCTGGAGATGCTGGGAACTCGTGAGCGGGCATGAAAAAGGCCCCCGAAGGGGCCTGGTGTGTGATTGCGCTTTTTCGCGCTGGGCCTGCGGCCAGGGTTACTTCCTTACGCCGTCAGTGCCACCACTTCCGCATCCGTGAGCTTCTGCGGCTGGTAGCGCACCGCGCGGACATGGAAAAAGGGTTGATTGCTGCCGCCGTAGGACAGGTTTCCAACGCCAAGGTTGGCGAACGGCGGGACCGTTGGCAGGGCAGCCTTGAGGAGTTGGCCGTTGCACGCGAACCGAAGGCCATCGGCGCCATAGCTGAGGGCGACCTTGACCGGGCCCCCAACAGGTGTTCCCTGGAGTCCGACCGAGACCGTATTCGGCCCGGACGGACCGTTGACAGCCGAGTAGGCGTAGGCGAGCGCCGATGCAGTGAACCCGATGCCTACGCGATTTCCGACCGCTGTGCCAATCTCGACAAGATTCCTTGCCGTTGTGTCTCCCTCTTTCGGCCGTCCAAACTCCATGAAGATGGTGCCTTCAGCGGCATTGCACCAGCCCTTCTTTGCGTCGACGAGGACGAGATCACCTGCTCTCGTGGTTGCCCCGGAGGTAGCGGCGTCTGCCTGTCGGGTTGTCGTTGCTGAAGTGGCGCCGTCAGCGAGACGCGTCACTGCCGCCGTCGTTGTCGGGATGTAGCTCGACGCGGACGACGCCTGTTCCAGCTGCAAGCCCGTGAACTTGAAAGTGCGGGCGCTGTTGGTGCCGTACTTCCAGATACCCGACACAGTGCTGGGAACGGATGCATCGGTGGTCCGCGTGCCGGTGACACGGTACACGCCGCCGCCGACATGGGTCATGGTGCAGGCAAAGGCGGAAATTGCCGAGTTCGCGATGACGAGTGCGAAGTCCGCCGCCCCGCCGGACGCCGGCATGCTGGGCGCTCCGCCGTCATCCATCTTCACGAAACAGGAAATCACGTAGGTGGTCGACGGCGCAAGAACAGGCGACTTGGCGGCATAGAACGCGAACGTGCCGGCCGGCGGCGGCGCAGGGAATGCGATGCCTGTCGCGAACCCCAGCTCGCTCCAGGACGCCGCCGCGCATCCGATCCTGACGGACGCATCCGCAAGTCCATTGCGAAACTCGCTCTCAGCCAGCAGATTCGTACTGGACACCTCTTGCATGAGCCAAGGTGCGATGGTCAGGTCGGCGGGGTTGTAAGTCATCCGCGCGGCGCCCGCCGCAGCGGTCTTCATCACACCCGTAGAGTCGAAGTAGGTGCCGATGGATGCGCGGCTGGTGAAGGTCTCGGTGCTCGGGATGTAGCTGGTGGCGAACGCACCGGCTTCGAGCTGGGCACCCCAGGCCAGGCAGGCCCCGTTGTCCGCTCGCGGTCCAGAAACCACTGCGTAGACCGTCAGAACATCGCCCACCGCGATGGCGATCCTCGACGTGTAGATACAGCGAAACCACCCGTTGCCCGCATCACGCATCTCCCAACCCGCCCCCGAGATCAACGGATTCGCACCGTGCAGGATCACGCCTGCGCCGATGTCGTTCGTCGCAGTTGTAGTGTTGCGCAGCAACAGGTCCACGTTGGCAGTCCTCGACACGTTCTTCAGATAGATCGAGTACGTCATCACGGTCGCTGTCGCGACGGCGCTCTGCGTGTTGGGTGTGGTGGACGTCCCCGAAAACTCAACTGCTCGAAGCGTGCCATCGGGCGCCAACCTTCCCGTGACGCGTGACATCCCGCCGCCCGTCCAAGGCGACAGGTGCATGTCGCCACTCTTGAGCAGAATGTTCGTGCGCTGTTCCTCCACCATCAGCAAGGGCGGCAGCGTCAGGTTCGACGGCTCGTAGCTATTGCGCGCCACGCCCGCGCCTGCATAGCGCATGACACCATCGGCGTCGTAGTAGCTTCCAATGGACGCGCGCCCGGAGAGGGCCTCGACGTTGCAGATATAGGAGCTGGGGAATCGCCCCTCCTCGAGTTGCGCGCCCCAAATGTAGAGACCGTCGACGCCGTTGCCCACGCTCCCCGACGCAGTGCCGGGATAAATCGCCGCGACCAGCGTTGCGGATGCATCCGTCGTGAAGACAATCTCGACCCTGCGCCACCCGTTGCCAACATCGACCACCCTCTTGGACACGTCCACAAAGCCGCCGGAGGCGGCGCCTGACACAACCATCGTGGACAGATTGAAGGGAATGCTGACGCAGTCGACGCCTGCTGCACCTCGGGCATAGATCCACCCGTTGAGCGCGCCAGCAGGCTTCGCGTAGAACGAGTACGCATAGGTGGTCGCGGTCGCAGCTTTCGCGATGCTCTGGGAGATGTGGCCGTTGCCGGCGTTGTTCGTACTGTTCAAGATCAGCTTGCACGCATCCCATCGCCCATTGGGAGCGATGGCAGCGTCCGGGACCGGCGTAGCGCCCGATCGGGTCCATGCCGAAGACCTATCGAATCGCGACGAGAAGGAAAGCAGATTCGTTCGCGTGCTCTCGATGAGTAGCCCTTTGGCGACCTTGGTGAGGGGGTCGTGGTCGAAACGCGGCACGGGGCCCGGCGGCTTCGGTTGAATCCAGCCCTGTGCATTGACGAAGGTACCTTGTGCTGCCCCTGCGAAGGTGAACAGTTCGGCGAATGTTTTTTCAGTGAGCGTGGTGGTCATTGCGTTTCGATGCTGTTGTGGGTGAGGGGCCAGAGGGTCGCTAGGTCGTAGGCGTCGATCTCAGCCTCGGTGAGGTCTTTCATGGCGTCGTGGTGCGCGCGCTCGGCGCTGAAACAAGCTTGCACGTGCAGGGCGATAGCTCGGGCGACCTCTCGCACCTCTTCGAGTGTCAGATGCCCCCACCCGTTGGCCGCCTTGAAGTCGACCGCGGCGATGCCAGCAGCCTCAGCGGTCAGGATCAGCGCCGCGATGTTGTCTCGGTCGGCCCGACCGGTGAGCACGCGCATGCCATTGGGCATGGTGATGCCGCCCGTCTCGGCCTCCCAGCGCCGCTGTGCGACCAAGGCGCGCATCGCGTCCTTGCGCTGCTCCAGGGTGCGGGGGTCGACCCACGTGTCGGCCACGAAGTCGAACACGTGTGCCTCGCTTGGCCGCTGGGGGTATGGCACGACAACGCCGTCGCACACGTACCCTGTCTGATGACTGCTGACCCGCACGTAGGCCAGGCCGCTCATCTGAGCCACGTATTCGACGCGCGACTCATCGACCGTGGTGGTCATCTGGATCTCGCCAGAAGTCGGCCTTCCGGCGGTCGGCTTGTAGAGCGCAAGGGTTGCGAGGACCGGCAGGCCGTCGGCGACGGGGGGCATGGTTTCTTGAGTGGATGTCATGGCTTTATCTACGTGTGGCAAGGATCAACAGCGAACGCCGCGTGAACACTGTGCGGAAGTCGGAGCTAGTGCCTGCAAAAGCTGCCTCGTAGTTGGCGGGACCGTCGCCAGAGGGAATGTCTACGACCGCTGTTCCCAAGACGGTCTCCGCGAAAACTTGCACGCCATTGCGACGGATGATCACGCGAGCCGGACCGCCTCCGCCAACGGCCACCGAAACGATGGCCGTGACCCGCGTGCCGCGCGAGTCATGTGCCCACACCCACACGCCCCCGATGTAGCCGTCACCAGCCACACCGCTGACCTCGTTGTCCGCCCAGCCCATCCGGTTCACGGTGACCGCATCGCCGCGAATCTGCAGTGTGTCGATCACGTTGACTTGACTGATCGTCAGGCCGCCCGGGTCGAGATTGAAACCTGGCCCCCACATGCGGAAGTCCGTGGTGTTGGTCGGCCCGTCGTAGCGCATCTTCAGGCCGGCCCCGCCCATCTGCATATCGATAAACACCCCGTTGGTCGGGTGATTTGCCAAGATCCATCCCCAGTTGCCGTCCAGCCACTTTGCGGGGCTGCTGCGAATGAAGCCCCAGTCGTTGCCGACAAGGTCACTCCTCATCGTCATTTGGCCACCCTCGATGACTTTCAGTCTCGAGATATTGGCGGCCAAGTTGGTGACGTTGATCTCTCGGGCCGTGAGTGTGCCCGCCTTGATCTTGTCGCCAGTGATCTCGTCACCCTTGATGTGGGTGCCCCGGATCTGCTCGGCATCGATCATGCGGGTCTTGATCGCACCATCAACGAACAGGTTGCCATTGATCCCGACCGAAGGCGTACCACCGATGCTGCCGACGATGAAAGGGAACGTCGGCACGCCGCCCGGGCCGTCCTGCGCGATGGCGAACTTGTCGACCAGCACGACCAGCTCAGACTTCGTGCCGTCGTTGTTGAGGATCATGCCCGCGACCTTCTTGTCCGCGTTGACGTTCAGGCGCCATTGCGACTTGACGGTGCCATCTAGTGTTGCGATGGCAGAGGCGTTGGTCGAGATCGACGAGGTATGGCCGTTCACCGTCGCAGTCAACGAAGTCATCGCGTTGGCCTGGGCCGTGATCGAGCCCTCGGCGCTTGTGACTCGCGTGGTCAGCGCATTGACCGCGCTGGCATCCGCCTTCGTGGTCTCCGCCTTGGTGATCCGCAGGCTGTCCGTGACATCCTCGAAGCGGAACCCCTGGATCTCCGAGTAGCCCGTCGTGCCGCCCGTGTGGTTCAGGGCAAAACCGGGGCTGACCGAGGTGTCGCCGAAGGCGCTGCCGAGCAGGTCCAGTGAGATCCGGGTCCAGACGTTGTTGGGCAGGCTGCCGAGTGAGATACCGCTGTTGCCATAGTTGCCCAACGTATTGCGCCACCAGGTCCAGTAGTGCGTACCATTGGCATCCACGCGTCGAACCCATGCCGTGAGGCGATAGGTGCGCACCGGGTCGATCACCACCTTGCTCTTCGAGTAGTTCCAGAAGCTCGCGCCCCCCACAGGCGACCGGCACACCGTCGTGGCGACCTTGCCGGTCGTGGTCGTGACGAAGAACGTCGACAGGTTGGTGCCGTAGTGGCTGCGCCATGCCGTCGCATTCGCCAGGCTCTCGTCCGCCGTCAGGCTGGCCTGCGAGTCGGCACGTCCCAACTCCAGCCCGCTGTTGATGCTGGTGATCGCATCGCCCTGCGACGTGATCAGGCCCTCCGCATTCGTGACGCGCGTCGTCAATGCGGTCAGGGCCGTGTTGCTGGCCTTGCTCGGCAGGCCGTTCGTCGTGTGGTTGACGGTGGCCGACAGCGCCGTGATCGCGTTGGCGTTCGCCGTGTCCGCGGTGACGCGGGCACTCTGCTCCGCCGTCACGGCCGCAGCGGCATCCGCCTTGTTCGTGTTGACGACCGCTTCGAGCGCTTGCCGTGCAGACACCTCGGCCGCATCCGCCGTGATGCGCGCCTGGCGCTCCTCGTAGATCAAGCCGCTGGCGAGCGTGGGGCCCGTCGGCTTCTCCCAGACTTCGAAGGCATTGCGCACGAAGTCGTTGACCAGCGACGCACCGATCACCGTGTCCAGGCTGCCCGAGGTATCGGGAACGCCCGTGAGCGCCACGGACAAGCCCTGCCGCTGGATCGCCTCTGCGCTGTCCGCCTGCGCCCGTGCCACCGCCTCGGCCTGCAGCGCTGCGGAGCCGGCCGTGGCATTGCCCGTGACCGTCGCCTGCAAGGCGGTGATCGCATTGGCATTGGCCGTGTCGGCGGTGGCGCGCACGCTCTGCTCGGTCACCAGCGCGGCATCGGCGCTGGTCTTGTTGCTCGCGACCGTGGCCGCCAGCGCCGTGCGGGCCGTGATCTCCGCGTTGTCGGCGGCGATGCGTGCCTGGCGCTCGCTGTAGACCAGGCCCGAGCTGACAGCCCCCACGTCCGTGCCGGTGTAGGCACCGCGCACCTGCGTGGCCAACGATTCGCGCGCCGTGACTTCCGCCGTGTCCGCCGTGGCCCGCGCGCTCTGTTCGGCGTTGATCGCGGCATTGACGGTGGCCAAGTTTCCGGCCACGGTCGCGGCCAGTGCCTGGCGGGCCGTGACCTCGGCGGCATCGGCGTTGGCGCGTGCCGTCTGCTCCGCCACGAGCGCGGCATCCGCGCTCGTCTTGTTGCTGGTCACCGTGGCTGCCAGCTGTTGCCGGGCCGTGACCTCGGCGCTGTCCGCGCTCACCCGTGCATCGCGCTCCGATGCCAGGAGGCCCGAGCTCAGTGCGCCGATGTCGTTGCCGTTGTAGGCGCCGCGCAGTTGCGTTGCGAGGTTCTCGCGCGCCGAGACTTCCGCGGCGTCCGCACTCGCACGCGCAGCGATCTCGCTCTGCAGCGCGGCGTTCGAAGCACCCGGCGACGGACGTCCGATGGCGACCCAGTCGATCTCGAAGTACGCCGTGGCAGTCTGCGCCGCCGACAGCTCGATCCGGAGCTGATCGATGGTCACATCCCAGCCGGGGCTGACCGTGACCATGCCGATGCCTGCGCCGTCGTAGGTCGGCTCCGTCATCGTCACACGCCGCGACGCATCGAAGCCGCTGTCGCTCGCTGCGCGCCAGGACAGCGCGCCGTCCCATGCGGGCGCACCGACCTTGCGCACACGCATGCGGATCTGGCCGTAGGTCGAACCGTTCGCGGCAATGCCCACAGGCGACACGATGAAGGGATCGGTCGCATGGTTGGCGGGGCGGATCCACCCCGCTGCCACCGAGGGCGTGCCGTTGCCCGTCCAGGCCTCCAGGCCGGAATCGAAGTACCAGATCTTTGCGTAGTCGAACTGCTCGCCCACGCCTGCCGAGATCAACGTGATCTGCTGCGCCAGGGCTTCGTCGCTCGTGGCGCGCGCACTGCGCTCCTGGTAGATCAGGCCACTGACCACCTGCGACAGGTCCGACCCGCCGTAGCCACCGGTGAGCTGCGCCTGCAGCGTCTCGCGCGCGCTGACTTCGGCGGCGTCAGCCGCCACTCGGGCCTGGCGCTCTTCGGCGATCAGGCCGCTGCCCACCTGCCCCAGCGCCGGCGCCTGCCAGACGCCGTAGCTCTGCTCGGCAAACCCGATGTCCAGCGACGCGCCATCCACGTAGGCCAAGGTGGCGGCGAGGTCCGTCGCGCCGACCAGCGCGACCGTGAGCGACTCGCGGCTGCGGGCCTCGGCCGCGTCCGCGGCACTGCGCGCCGAGGCTTCGTTGCCAATGGCGGCAGTCAGCGATGCGTCGGCAGCCTGCAGCTGCGTGGCCAGTTGCTGGCGTGCCGATGCTTCCGCTGCATCGGCGCTGGCGCGCGTCGTGGCCTCGGTCTGCAGTGCCGCCTGCGCGGTGCTCAACGATGCGTTCAGCGTCGTGAGGCGTGACGACAGCGACTCGTCCGCGGTCTGCCGCGCCGTGGCCTCGTCCGCGATCGCGGCGCTGCGGGCATTGGTTTCGGCAAGCAGCGCCGCCGCCCGCGCGCTCTGTTCGGCGGTGATCGCCGTGGCGCGGGTGCTGGCCTCGGCCGTCACTGCCGCCTTCCGGTCGGCCACCTCCTGTGAGACGGCCGCCACACGTGCCGTGATCTCGGCCTGGTCGGCCGCAGCGCGGGTGGTGGCTTCGGCGGTGAGCGCATTCGTCACCTGCGTGACCTGCTGCGTTCGCTGCTGGGCCTCGGACACCAACGCCGCCGAGCGCGCGGCCGTTTCTGCCGCAAGGGCAGCCGCTCGCGCAGCCGCTTCGGCGCTCAGGGCCTGCGCGCGATCCTGCGTTTCCTTCGTCAGCGCCTGGCCCTGCGCCTGGTCGACGGCCTTGAGTTCGTCGACGGCCTCGTTCAGGCCCTTTTCGAGTTCTTCCAGCGCTTCGTCGATGCCGGGCAGCACCGTGAGTTGCACATACGCGGCCGCACTGCCGTTGCCGCCGGCATCGACGGCGCGCACCCAGTAGCGCCAGCTGCCCGTGGCTTCGGTGCGAACGAAGGTCCGCTCAGCCGTGCGTCCGATCTCTTCGGAAGTCTCGAGCGTGGCGCCCCGGCGCAGCTCGTAGTACGCGATCGGCTGCATGGTCTTGCAGTCCTGCCAGGCCAGGTCGATCTCGTTGCGCCAGACAGTGCCGTTCACGATCGGCTGCGCGGGCGCCGCGATGTCGATGGACGCGGAGACCGGCACCGACCATTGGTTGGCCGTGCTGCCGTGCGAAGCCCAGACACGCTGGGTGCCGGCGCGCAGCCATCCGAGGTTGGCCGCCACGCCCTTGGCGGAGAACACCTCGTCGGCCAGCTCCCAGCTGGCGCCGATGCGCACGCGGGTCGTGCTCCAGTCGAGCAGGTCGAGCCCGATCGGCTGACCCCAGGTGGCGACGATGCCGGCGTCGGTCACGTCGAGTGTGAGCCCCGCCACGTCGCCAGGCACGCCGCCCTTGCCGACCAGCGTGTGCTCGGCCGTGGCCCACGGGCTCGATGCGTAGGGCGTTCGAAAGCGCGCACGCACCTGGTAGAGGCTGCGCACCGACAGTCCCAGCAGGAAGGTCTCGGTGGCATCGCCCGGCAGTTGCGACGAGTGCCAGTCGCTCACCGGTGCCAGCGAGCGCCATTGCACCTCGACCGCGCCGCTCTTCAGGATGTTGAGCTCGTTCGATTTCGCCCACGAGACGCGGGCGCGCGCCACCATGCCGCCGTCCTGCAGCGACATCTGCGACGGGCCGCTTTCCACCTTGAAGTCGAACGGTGCCTGCGGTTGCAGGAACGGGCTCGGCAGGTTGGTGTTCGGCGCCGCGTCGGCCAGCACCTCGTCGGCCAGGTCGTAGTAGGCCGGCACGTCCTCGATCACGAGCAGCGACAGCGGTGCGTTGCGCGCGTAGGTCCAGTCGGTGACGCGGAAGGTCTTGTTGGTGAAGCCGTACAGCGCGCTCGAGAGCACGATGCGGTCGCCGGGCTGCAGATGCCAGGCCAGCATCTTCGGATGGATGCGCAGCACGAAGCCGCCGCGGCTCTGCTCGACCACCACGCGGGCGATCTGGTGGCAGCGCACATGCGAGGTCGTGAAGGCCAGCGCCATGTCGGTGAACTTGTCCTTGGCGTCGAGCGCACGGAAGGCCTGGTTCTGGTAGGGCGTGAAGTCTTCGCTCACCCCGTTGCGCGCCGCGTTGACATAGGTGCCGCGCATGCCATTGAAGCGGCTCGCGCCAGGGTTGGCGGTTTGCATCACGGCCGTGGGCGCCAGCATGTCCTCGTCAGTGAGGTTGAGCACCGGTGTCGACCAGGCACCGGCCTGGATGCGCCAGACACCACCCGATTCGAGGCTGAAGCCCGCCATCGAATCCTCGAGCTGTTGCCGTGTCGACTCGCGGTCCTGGTCCGAACGGAACATGCCGTCGCAGACATACCGTGCCTTGGAGCCACCGTGGTTGACGGCATCGACGGCACTGTAGACCTCCTGGTCGCAGGCATTGGCCGCTGCAATCAGCGCGTTTTCGTCGATCTGATCGGCAGCTGCGAGGTAGCCGGTCTCCGAGCGAAGGAAGTCGGCCAGGCACAGCGCCGGGTTGCGCGAGTAGGCGGTCTGGCCGGTGCGGGGGTCGTAGACCTTCTTGCCGCGCAGCCTGGCCGTGATCTCGGGAAGGCCGCCCTGGAAGCGCTCGAACAGCATGTTGAGCGTCACCACGGCATAGGTGCAGCCGCTCAGCTTGTGCTGCTCCGTCCAGAGATTGGCGCCTGGAAGGGTCTGGTCGACATTCCAGCGAAGGAACGCATCGGCTGTGTCCACGCCGCCAGGCGACGTGTGGAACTGCACGTTCACTGCCGGGCCTTCCGAAGGCCAGCCCGTGAACAGCGGTGGCATCTGGAATTCCGAGCCGTCGGTCCAACCGAACTCATTGGGCCGCCCCACCGATGTGCCGTCGATGAAGATCTCGTCGATCGCCTCGCATTCGTGCGAGGCGAAGACCATCACGATGTGCTTGAACTGAGCCATCGGCCCGCTGTCGAGCACCGCAACGATGGATCCGCCGACACGTGCGGGCGCGCCGTAGACCGTGGCCCAAGGCGCTTCGGAACTGACCAGCGTGGCCGTACGGTCACGCAGGTTGGCCACGTCTTCCGCGAACTTGCGGGCAGCGGCTTGTCGCGCCTTCTTCTTGGCCTGCGAGGACGCGTAGGCATTGCTGACCATGGAAATCGCGGTGCTGACGATCAATCCGCCAACCGCGGCCGCGGCCCCTGCGCTGGCGCCAACAGCCGTACCGATTGCCGTAAAGAAGCTCACAGGATCCGCCATTGCAGCGGTACAGACGCCCAGAAGGGCGCCAAGGACCAGGAAAAAGCGAATCAGACGCGCCATGCTGCCACCCCCGCCGTCAAAGGCAAAAATTGGAGGCGATCCTTGCCAGGCGCCACGATGTTCGAGCCGGTGCAGATGCCGAAACTGTGGCCCGACACACGGCCCACACGGCCACCGCTTCGTGCCAGCACCACGTCTCCGCGTTGAGCCCGCAGGCCGGGCAGCGCCGGCCCGAGAAGGGTGGATGCAGCGGCTTGAAAGCCGCCGACCGCACGCACGTGCCTGAGCGCCGTCAGCAGCCTCTTGGGCGCCAACGCGCCGCCTTGCGCGCGCAGCGGCTCGAGCGGGTCGGTTCCGCGTTGCTCACGCACCCAATCCGCTGCAATGGTCGCGCAGTCGTGCTCGAAGTAGGCGAAGCCGATGTGGCGTCGCGCGTCGATGAAAGTGTCGAGATCAATGCTCATTTGCTGTGCACACCCAGGTTCTGTCGATATTGAAGATTGGCCTGCAGCCACTTGCCGACCCAGACGGCCGGGTTGCCGATCAGGCTGGTGAGATAGACGAAACCCAGCTCACCCGGATGCCGTGCCTGGTGCTGCGCGTTGTTCATGCGCAGCGCGGCGGGATTGCTGCGCACGTCGTAGCTGGCGGTGCGGCAGTCCATGCTGATCGAGGCGTTGTTGCCATCGCGAGCGATCTTCATCTGGTCCATCACGCCGACGAAGCGCAGCACGGGCGCGCCGGTGATCTGCAGCGTGTTGGCATCGAGCATGGCGATCCAGACCCGCACACGACGGTCCTGGTAGTCGGCGGGATCGCCCAGAGCCAAGGCACGCGTTCCGATGTCCACCGGCGAGAGCGTCAGCGTGAGCTTCTCGGCCGCACCGTCTTCGCTCTCGTGCAGCTCGCCGATGGAGCCGAGGTTGCCCACGCCCTGCCAGGTCTCGCCCATGACCTGGACGCTGAGCGGCCAGTTCGTGAAGCGCGCCGTGCCCGAGCGCAGTTGCAGTTCGACCAGTGCGAGTTCGCCATAGGCGGCGGCGCTGGCGGTGGCCTGAAAGCCGCTGTTGGTGGTGACTGTCATTCCCAGGACTCCATGAGATCGAGGCTGAAGCCGCCCTGCGTGCGTGACTCCGACGACCAGTTGTTCTTGGCATCGACCTTGCGCATGAGGCAGGTCGGACGATCCCAGACCACGGCGCTGCCGGCGGCCACGGCCACGCGCAACACCGGCTCGACCGACACCACGATCAGCCCCGACGCGTTCGCCACGGCATCGGCCTGCACATGCAGCAGCTGTCGCTGGATCGATCCCTGGTTGACGCCGATCCAGTCGCCCTGCAGCAGGGTCTTGCCGGCCTGGGCCGCCCCCATCTGGATCGACAGCGACGACGCACCCGCCGCGGCGGCCAATGCCGTCCATGTGCCCCGCGCGCTACCGCGCGGGGCCGGCTGCAACATGTCGCTGACCGCGAGCACGTTGACCTGGCCGCGCAGCGCATGCACCAGGCTGCGCCACATCGCGGCCTCGTTCATCAGCGGGATGCGCTCTTCGCTCACGAGCGCACAGGTACGGCGCGGCGGTGCCAGCACGGCGACCTGCGACGAGCCGGTGTCGCCACTGCTGAAGCTCAGGTCGAAGGTCTGGATGCCGAAGTCCTGCCGCTTGACAGGCAGGGTGGGGGGCAAGGTGATGATGCTCATTGGGGCACCACCCGCATACGCTTGAGTTGTTCCATTTGGCCTTGGTTGTTTGCTTGAAGTGCACGGTCCAGATCAGCCATCACGGCGCCGCGATCGGACCTCGAATCGATGTGGAAGACAGTGGAGGGTGCGTAGTGCAGCGCGCCGCCGCCACTCGCACCTTGAGCGCTCACGCCAAGGCGGCCGTCGGAACCACGGCGCAAGGGCATGATGGCTTCGGGCCCGGCCTCGCCCATGAGGCCGATGCCGTTGGCGAAGGGGAAGAAGGTGGGCTTGCCGACCACGCTGTTGGCGTAGGCGTGCAGGCCGGGGGAGGCGAAGACGTTGCCGTTGGCGCTCTTGACCAAGCCCATTGCGTTGACCATGAACCCGAGCGGATCGCTCCCGCCGAACGTGTTCGCGAGCCCGGCGGCCGTAGACCCCGAAAACCCGCCGAACAGGCCAGAGACGGCACCCAGAATGCCTCCAAGCCCCGACAAGGAACCACCACCGGACTTGGCACCGTCCCCGCCGGACATCGCGTTCTTGAGCGAGCCCGACAACCATTTGGAGAAGCCGTCCACCGCGTCCTTCAGCGTTGCGTCGTAGAACGCATCGGCCAGCGACTGCACGAGCTTCTTCTTGAGCCCTTCGCCCATCTTGTCTATGGCATCCCGACCGCCGCCTTCCAGGAGATTCACGAAGCCGTCGCGGAACACGCCACCGATTTCGCCGGCCATCTTCTTTGACTTTTCCTCGTCCTTTTCCTTCTCCTTCTTCTGCTTCTCTTCGGTGGTTTTCAGGCTTTGAGATCTTTGAGTGACCTGCAGCAAGTCTTGCTCCGCGCTCAGGCGATCACGCAGGGACTGGATGTACGCGGGGTCGACGTTCTCGGTGGCATCGAGCTCCGTGACCTGCCGCTCCAGTTGCGCAATGTTCAGCTTCTGAATCTCTTCCTTGGACAGGCCGTACATGGCGTTCTGCTCTTCCAAGGCGCGCGTCTGCTCGCGGATTTTTTCGGTGGCCTGCTGCGAAGTTTTGAGCACCGCGTTTCGCGGCGTTGCGTCCAGCTCCGCATACGACCTTTCGGCATCGTCATTGACGAATTGGCGTTGCTGCTCGACAGCCTTCGAACGAACTTCCAGCTTCTGCCTGTCAGCAGTCGACCCTTTCTTGGAACCCAACAAGCGCAGTTCGGCCTGGATGGCGTCTTCCTGGTCTTTCAGGTCTTGCAGGCGAAGATCTCGTTTGCGGCGAACGACGTCGTAGTCGGTCAGCAGGTCCTGCTTTCGCAGACTGTCGATCTTCTTGAGACCTTCTGCTGTCTCCCTTGCTTTGGTGCTGTACGCCTCGCGTACGGCTTCAACGCCGGCTCGGAGACCTTCATCTTCGGCACGATTGATACCTGTGGATTCCCCTTTGGGGGCGAAGGATTTCTTGAGCTCTGCGACTTCTCTTTCTTGCTCGACCGCACTCGGCACTGAGAGCCTTGCGGCCTTGGCATCGACAATGCTCTTTCTATACAGATCGACGGCTGCAGCCGCTTCATCCTTCTTGTTGAATCGAGCACGGAGCTCTTTCAACGCTTCGCCCGCCTGGATGCCTTTCTGATCGACGCGAGCGCGCTCCCCTTGAAGAGTTGCATCCCTACTGTTCAGCCGCAGATCGTCCTGCAGCATCGACTGCTTCAGCCTCAGTGTCTCGATGTTGTTCTTCTTGGGAACCCCCACAGCGGCCCCGCCACCCGTTTCGGCGAACGTGCCACTGTCGTCTCCATTGCGCTTGCGGTAGCGCTCAATCTGCTCCGAAACCTCATCGATCTTCTTTTGCATCGGCTCGGCTCGACCGATGTTGCGAATGGCGTCGCTGGCGCGATTGATGGTGCCGATGATGCCCATCCACGCACGGTCCATGGTGCCGAGATTGCCAACCACCTGCTGTGTCCGTTGGCTCATGGCATCGGCGAAGGACTTCTGAGCCAAAGCTGCAGCGTCTTCCTTGCGGCCCTGGTCTTCCAACGCCTTGATTCGCTCGTACGTGCTCGCGTTCAGGTAGTGATAAGTCTCGTTGAGGCTGGCAGATGCTTTGGATGGCTCATTCGCAAGCTTGACGAAGTTCTCCGTGGCCTCGCTGATCGCAGTTCCGAGCACGCGGTTCATTTCCGCGGTGGCGCCCGCCACTTCGCTCAGGACTTCACCGCCGATCTTTCCGGTCCCGACCGCCGCCGTCAGGGCTTCGGCAGCTCGCGACTGCGTGCCTTTCGTTCCCGCGATCTCCACGGCTTTGGTCTGGAGTTGATCGTTCGTCTGACCCGCGTAGTTGCCGGAAAGGATTCTCGCGTTGGCGTAGCTTGTCGCCTCTTTGCTGCCCTGCACATAGGCGTCAGTGAGCGTGACGACGGCTTGTGTTGCCAAGCTGAGGGGAGACAGCAAGCCCTTGATGTAGCCACCCACCGCCCCGGCAGCCGGTCCAATGCCACCAAAGGTGGAAATGAGCTTGGTTCCCTCTCCCACCAGCGATGTCAAAGGCGATTGACCGCCCTGGATGCTCGAAAGCAGGCTTTGAAAGGATGAGGCGACCTCTTTGGCAGAGGCTGCGGCCTTGGCCTTGGCTTCTTCCGCCTGACTCGCTCCACTGGAGATTCTTTCGACAAACTTCGAAAATTCATTGAGGACCCGGGAGAGGTCCGCATTCATTGACGAAGCGTCCATCGTCATCCGGATTCCTATTTGGTGTGTCGCAGCCATGTCTGTATGGTCCGTTTGAGAGAAAGAAAAAATAAGGCCGACATCTGCCGGCCCCAAGCTCCTTCGATGGCCGTCGGCCCGCGCTGTCGCTAGACGTTCAGCACCGCAATGCCTTCGTCTTCCATCACCTGCAACTGCAGGAACACTTCACGCTGGCGCACACGCGGAATGCCCAGGCGCCGCATCGCCACGTCGACCGCACCGAAGTCGAGCCCCTGGAACCACGCGCCTGCCGCACCGGCGACCACTCGCCATTGCGTGCGGCAGGCGTGGAACACCTCGAAGGCTTCCTGGTGTTCCGGCCACAGCTCGAATGGCGGCGGGCCGTCCCCGTTCGCCATCGAGGAGACGAGCTTTTTCGGGTCGAGCCCGAGCGACGCGCACTGGCTGCGGAGATCGTCGTCCAGCTCGTCATGGACGCGATGCGCAACTCCGAGCACGAAGCGCGCGGTGCCCCTCAGTTTTTTACGGCGGCCGGGTACGCGTGCTCGAAGTAGCTGTAGGCAATGGCCGCCTCGAAAGTCGGCCAGTCCTCGGCTGCGGCGGCACGGTTGTCGGGCGTGCAGATGAAGGGCGCGTTGTCTTCGCCCTCCAGGCCCTTCCAGTCGGCCAGCACCATGTCGAGCAGTTCGCGGTCGGTGAGGCTGCGCGCGTCCAGCCGCGCCTGCAGCGTTTCGTTGTCGGTCTTGGACAGGCGTTTGAAGACGGCGTCGAAACGCACCTCCTCGACCTGGCCGTCACCGGGCACACGCATCACCACGGGGGCGATGAAGGTGGGCTTCACGGCGATCTTGAGCTTCTGGGGCATCGGGTTCTCTTCCTTGTGTCTTGAATGAATGACTGGGTGCTTGAGCGAATGAAGAAGAAGGCCGTGCTCAGCGCACGACGATCGACCACTCGTCGTTGCCCGAGCCGCTGGGCACGAACTCGAGCGGCACGGTGACCATCTGCACGCCGTCGACGTCGCTGTAGGTGGGCTTGCCGATCTGCGCGCGCGGCGAGAGGAACTCGACCACGTTGGTCGCGCCCTGGCCGTGCTTGAGGGCCAGGGGCACGCGCTTGCTCGAACGCGCCATGCCGATCCAGTCCTTGGTGGCCACCGAGGTGTTCTCGAAGGTGACCGAGCCGGTGGAGACGCGGGCGGTGATCTCAACCGAGTCGACGGTCATGAGGTCGCGCTTCACGACGGTGTTGCCGGCATCGAAGCTGAAGGCACTGGCCGCCACGCCCAGGCCGTCGAGCGTGAGGGTGGTGTTGGCCTTGTTCACGCCCAGCGGGTCCATGAACTTGGTGTAGTCGGCCGTGGGCAGCGGTGCATCGGCGGCAGGCACGAACAGGCCGGTGAACTCGAACTGCCACTTCGGGATGCCCTTGGCGTCGATGGTGGCCTTCACGTTGCCGTGCGCGTCGGTCATCTTGTAGACGGTGCCGTCGACGTTGCCGTAGATGGTGAGCGACTCGAGGCCGTCGGTGGCCGGTGCGAAGGTGGTGCTGACGCCGGCGGCCGTGGTGACGGCGATGGCACAGCCGCGCATGAGCGCGGCATAGGCCGGCACGTCGCCGGCGGCGGCGACGCCCGCGATCTCGACCGAGAAGGCGATCTTGCTGTACTGGGTCACCAGCACGGAGCCGCGCGAGCCGAAGTAGGGTCGCACGTTGTCGCGCTGGACCACATCGCCTTCGATGGGGGTCAGGGTGACTTCGCTGACCAGGATGGCGTTGGCCGCACCGGTCGGAAGGGCGTCGGTACCGCGTACCGTTTCAGCCTTGGCCAGGATGGCCATCTTGCGCATGAGTTTTGCCATGTCGGCGTTCTCCGTAGGTTGGTTGATGGATGAAGGGAGGGGAATGAACAGAGGGGCCTGGCTCAGAGGTAGCGCCAGGTCCGCAACTGCAGGGAGGCGCCGTGGCACTGCACGCCGCAAAAACTGACCGCACCGGTGCCGCCGACCTGCATGCCGTCGGTGGCTTTCTCGTCCTTGATCGGGCTGGGGGCGCATGCACCGCCGAAGCCCGGATCGGCGCGCACGGTGTCGCGCACGGCCTCGATCAATGCGTCGAAGGCGAGCTCCGAAGCAGCGGCGTCGTCGACGGCCATGTAGCCGTGCAAGGTCCAGGTGTCGACGCTGAGGGTGCGCCCGACATTGAGGCTGCGCTCCTCGGTGGCGTCACGGCGCAGCCACCAGCCGCGCAGCTGCTGTGCGCCGCCGGGCAGCGTGTGAAGGTAGAGCGCGCGCAGCGCGGCCTCGTCGCTCGCGAAACGCTCGCGGTCGTGAACGCGGCCGATCTGCGGCACGCCGTTCAGCGTCTGGACAATGGCCGCGCGCAGGGTGTCGAGGCCGCTCATGCCGCGGCTCCGGCCGAATGCTGCGGCGTGAAGATCGTGTGGATGGAAGTGGTGTGCATCGTTTGCTGCGTTGGTTGGTGAATCAACTGTCGCGGCCGGGCCCGAAATGCAAAAGGCCGACATCTGTCGGCCCCTGGTGCGAAAAGACGGCGGCGCACGCCTTCGTTCATGCGTTCAGTTCGCACCGGGACCCCCACCACGAAACCACTGTTTGATGGCCTCGATGAGCAGCGCAGTGCCGATGGCCATCGCGCCGCCCGAGGCGGCGCCAAACACGGCCGCGCGCTGCTCGACGGCACGCAGCCTTCCGTCGAGTGCATCGAAGCGCGCATCGAAGCTGTCCATGCGCCGGTTCTGCTGGTCCTGCCCCTCCTTCAGGGCTTGCACGAGGCCGTGGATCTGGCCGAGCAACAGCAGTTCCTGTGCGCGGGCGTGGGAGTCGCTCATGGGACGGGCCTTTCTGTGATGAACTCGATCAGCGCGCGATGCCGGAGGCGATCGGCGGCGCAGGATTCCGCGTTGAGGTGGTGGTTGTCCCAGGCGTCGTCGACGGTGAGGCCGGCGTCAGCAGCACAGGCTTCGACGGAGGTGTCAGCAAGTCCGCAGGCACCGGCGGGAACGTCCGTGCCCGCGAGGGCGCTGTTCCACAGCCAGACAGCAGCAAGGCTGAGGCGATGACCGCGGTCGACAGGGTCGCGCTGTGCATCGCCAGGCGCGACAGCATCCGGGTCCGCTCGCGGCGCGACAGGTCGCGCAGGATCGCCAGGCCGCTCAGCGCGGCGATCAGGAACAGCAGGAGGAACGACAAGAGAAACGCGCCGGCGTAGATCATGGAACGGGCCTTCGAGAGTGAAGTAGCGGGCCTGCAGGGCGCTGGCGCCGAGCTGGTAGCGGGTCGATGCGGCGCGCCCGCGCGCGTACTCGGCTTCGAGGTCTTTCGCGAATTGCGCGGCGCGCTGTGCCTCCTTGTCCTGCCAGAGGACACGCTCCTTGGTGCGGCCTGCGTCGTGCACCGCCCATCCACCGACGGCGAGCAGCAATGCGCCCGCACCGACGGCCACGGCGATCACGGAAAGTCGTGTGCCGAAGGTCATGGCGCATTCCCCTGGCATTGCGCGTGCAGGCGCAGACGGTCTTGCCAGAGTCCGCCGCAGGTCTTGTTGCCGGGCGCGGAGCAATCGGTCTTGCCCGCGTACTTCCAGCCAAGGATGGCGTCGCATGCGCCTGCGTAGTCCCCGCGGTTGAGCCGCTGCACCAGCACCGAGGTGTGGCCCGCGCGGCCGCCTGTGCAGAAGTTGAAGGCGCCGATGTTGTAAGCCAGGCTCACATAGGCGTCGTACTCGTGTTGGTGCAGCGGCACTTGCACGCACTGCTTGAGCGCGCTTTCATACGTCTGCACATCGCGCAACGCGCGCTGCAGCGCGGGCACGGGCGCCGTGGTGTCGCCCATGCGCACGCCGCCGGTGGTGCCAAAGCCGATGGTCGGCACCGCGGTGCCATGCACGGGATCGGGGTACGCCTTGTCGCTGTAGCCCTCGCGCGCGACGATGCCCACCAGCCCGGCCGCGCTGAGCGCGAGGACGGTCAGCAGTTGGCGCGGGGACGCGCCCCCTTTTTCGGCGGACGCAGGTCGCCGCCGGAACCTTCGAAAGATGTCATTGCCCATGCCCTGATGGTCGGGCGCGGGGGCCGATCGGCTGAGGTCGACATCCGCCAACCTCCTTTTCCGCGCGGGGCGCTGCCTACACTGGCCTGCCCGCCGATCGCGGGAACGCGCGGGTCAGATCTCGCCGCCGTGCCAGACGACGCGGCCGCTGATGTGCAGTTCGGCCGCCTGCTCGGCGCTGAGCACCTGCGGCTTGTAGGCGGGGTTGTAGCTGATGATCTGCAGGCCGCCGGTCGAGAAGTCGCGCTGCAGCACCTTCACGTAATCGTGGCCGTCGAGCTGGATCACGTACACGCCGTCCTGGTCGAGCGACTTGGTGGCGGTGTCGACCAGCAGGATGTCGCCGTTGTTGATCTTGTCGGCCATCGAGTCGCCGCGCGCATGGACGATGCGGGCATAGGCCGGCTTCACGCCCTTGCGCGCCATCCAGGCCCGGTTGAACGCGAAGCGGCCCATGTCTTCCTGCGAGCCGTTGTACGAGCCCCCGCCGGCGCTCACGCGCACGTCGAGCAGTTCCACCAGCACGAAGGTCTCGTCGTCGAGCCCGTTCGACAGCGGGCTGGCCGGCTGGGCGGACTGAAAAGGATTCAGCTCCGCCGGATCGACGCCCAGCGCCAGGGCCATCACATACAGCTGCGCGAGGCTGGCGTCGCTGACGCCCCGCTCGATGCGCCCCACCGTATTGAAGTGCAGACCGCTGCGCTGCGCGAGGTCGTCGATGGTGAGGCCCTTGCGCTTGCGCAGATCCCGCAACCGCGCACCCTGTGCAAGGGCCAGCTCGTTGACGCGGGCGGTCACCTGGGTGTCGTCGAAAGGGGTAGGGGTGGGCGACGTCACGATCACTCTGCTTTGTGCGAAGGCGCACATATTAAACACACAAAGGTACTTTCTCAACCCAAAAAGTGTTTCGTCGACAAGAAATATCGCTCTGCGTGTTTTTTTAGATTGTCAAAACCTGTTTTGTGTGCATAATCAAGGCCATCAACACAAAACGAGATTTTTCGATGGATTGGCACCCGGCTCAGGTTAAAGCTGCACTTGCAATGGTCGGAACCAACCTGTCGAAGTTGGCCAAAGAACACAAATACGCGCACATCAATGAAGTTCTGTACCGCCCCTGGGTTGCGGCGGAGCGCATCGTGGCCCGCGCGCTGGCGCTGGAACCCGAAGCGATCTGGCCCAGCCGTTACCGGCGTCCGCGCCACCGCGGCATTGCGATGACGCGCAATCCGCATGCGCTGGCGCCTCCCTGCGAAGGGCCGGACTGAGCCTGGCCAGCGGGCGCACCGTACGGGACTTGGCCGGGTTGCCCGGCTTGGCTCGCCAGGGTCTGGCGTGTGCGGAGGAGGAAGAAGAAACGCGTGATTTCAAGAGTGCCCGATGAAGGTTGCAGCCTTCACCGGGCGTGCCAGTGAACTGAGCAGTGCCACGAGCGAGGAGAAATGTACTGTGAGAAAAGGCTTCGTCAAGACCGAGAAAAAGACCGCGTTCGACGGCGCGATGCGCTTCGAACGACTGGCAGGAGGTGCGTGATGCAGGACACCGCCTCTTCCTCCGAATGGTTCGTCGCCAAGGCCTTGCTGGCACTCGCCGAGCAGCGCATCGCGAACGCGCAGGCCGAAGCGGCCGCGCCGCCACCGCCGCCCGACGACACCCCGGCCGAGCCGATGGCGGGCGACGGCGCCCCTTTCGCCGAACGCCTGTGGCGCCTGCTGCGCATCCGCCGCGCACTGACCACCGACGAAGCCGCGAGCCTGCTGGGCGATGCGGACGACGACGTGGCCGAGACCCGGCGCCAGGCCGGCGCACTGATGCTGTCCTGGTCGCGGCAGCGCCCGAAGGACGTGCGCATCGGCGCGCGCCGCGTCGACGGGTTGAAACGCTACGTGCTTCAGCGCGACGTGGGCGCCACGCCGCCGCAACGCACGGCAAGGGAAGGACACCCCGCATGAACGACACCACGGACCAGGCAGATCGCACGGATCGCGCGTGGGAGCAGCGACTCGCACGGGCCGTTGCCGCGCACCTCGAAGCACACGGCACGGCATCGGCCGGGGAACTCGACCGCATGCTGGCGCACCACCTCGCGGGCTACCGGCCCGAGCCGGGCAGCCCGGCGCTTCGCCGGCAACTGGCGCGGCTGGCGGACGGCGGCCACGTCCACGCCGTGACGGTCGGCGGCCGGCGGCGCTGGCGATGCGGCCCCGGGCCCGTGGCCGAGCGCATGGCCTCGGCGCGCCGCGTGACGCGGCTCGACACCAGCGTCTACATGCCCGTGCACAGCCCCGTGGTGCGGCCGGGCGCGCTTGACTTCACGCGGGTGCCGAGCCTGCTGCTCGGCACGCGGTTCGGCTACTGGGGGTCCGCGCAATGAGCAGCGCCGACCCGACCCTCACCGCCGCCCAGGTGCTGGCCGAACTGCGGACCTGCGTCGGGCGCGCGCACGGCCTGCACGTGCGCGATCTCGTCGCCCGCATCACCGGCCGCTCGACACCGGCGCCCGCCCAGGAACGCCGCGCGCGCGAACACGTCGCCGCGCTGCGGCTGCAGGGCGAGCACATCTGCGGCAAGCCTGACACCGGCTACTTCATGGCCGCCACGGCGGCCGAGCTCGACGAGACCTGCCGCTACCTGCGCAGCCGTGCCGTCTCCGGCCTGCGCATCGAAAGCCGGCTGCGCCAGGTGTCGCTGGCGGCCCTGCTCGGGCAGCTCGCCCTTTCCGACAACGACACCCCCAAGAACAACGCCAACTCCTGAGAGGACATCCCATGCAAGAAGCCATCGCACACCACCCGGGTTACTGGAAAGACGCCAACGACGCGCTGATCCCGGTGTCGAAGATCAAGCCCATCGACAAGGACCGCCATGCCGTCGTCAGCGAGCTCTGCGAGCAGGCCCGCCAGCAGAGCGCAGCGCTGATCGGTTTCAAGGTGGCCGCCATGAACGCGGTGCACGCCTTCATCGAGCGCAGCCTGGCGGCCTACGACGTGAAGCAGGGCGGCCGCAAGGGCAACGTCACGCTCGTGAGCTTCGACGGCAAGCACAAGGTGGAACGCCGGATGCAGGACACCGTCGTCTTCGACGAACGGCTGCAGGCGGCCAAGGCGCTCATCGACGAGTGCATCCAGAGCTGGAGCAAGGGCAGCAACGCCAACATCAAGGTGTTGGTGAACGATGCATTCCACGTCGACCAGCAGGGCAAGATCAGCACCGCCCGCGTGCTCGGCCTGCGCCGGCACGACATCGCCGATGCAAAGTGGCAGCAGGCGATGAGGGCGATCGGCGACAGCATGCGCATCGCCAGCACCAAGCCCTACATCCGCTTCTACGAGCGCAACGACGTCACCGGCGAGTACACGCCGATCAACCTGGACGTGGCCGCCGTATGAGCATGCACATCACCGAACCCTCTTTCTGCGCCTGGTGCATGGCGCCCGGCGCCAGCCTGCACGAGATCGCCTGCGACGCCTGCCGGCCGCAGCTCGAAGCCGCGGGCCTGGTCGAACCCTCG
The DNA here is from genome assembly GCF_006323185.2 of Variovorax sp. KBS0712. Classification (NCBI taxonomy): domain Bacteria; kingdom Pseudomonadati; phylum Pseudomonadota; class Betaproteobacteria; order Burkholderiales; family Comamonadaceae; genus Variovorax; species Variovorax sp. KBS0712. The sequence continues at coordinate 168,302 of NZ_VCCD02000005.1, forward strand.
GCGATGCGGGAGCGCCCGCCCGCCAAGGTGCAGATCGGCCCCACCGACATCTGAAACGGAGCCCCACCCCATGAGCCCTCCCGAGTTCGTCAGCACCATGCCGTTTCCGACGCACACGATCGCGCCGTGGCCGCGCAGGGCCGCGCCAGCGCGCGACCTGCTGCCGCCCCGGTTGCGGGAGTTCGCCCGCCTGATCGGGTTGTCGGCCACCATGTCCTTCGTCGCGCGCTACGGCGGCCTGCGGATCTACATTCCGGCGAACCCGGCCCCCGACCATCCGTTCGCCGCGCTGATCGGCTTCGACAACCTGCGCGCCCTCAGCGCCGAGTACGCCGTCGACGGCACGGGGCTTCGCTTCGTGCTGCCCAAGGCCCAACGGGCCCTCGACGCCATCCGCAACGAACAGATCCGCACGGACTACAGCACGGGCAAGTCCATCCGCGCGCTGGCCGCGGAACACAGCCTCGTGGAACGTCAGGTCTCGCGCATCGTCGCGGACATTTCGCTCTGACCCGGAGGCCGGGCGGCAGGGCCCGGCCTCCTCACAGGAAAACTCTGGGGACAGTTTCCGGACAAGCCCCCTGTTATCCACAGCGAGAGCGACCTCGCCCAAGTTGTTCCTGTTTTGATAGCACCGCGAAAGCACAGGAGCGCACAGTGTCCGGGGTGTGACAAGTTGTTGTCAGGCAAGGGAAAAAGCGCCCTGTCCACAGGGCGGGTTTACCCTTATCTACTACTACTAACTTAAATAAGAAGAATAAATAGAGAAGAGAGCAGGAAGCCCGCGCCCGAAAAAGAGGCCGGGCGGGGGTCGAAGGGTTAGCCCGATAGGTCGAATCCGTCTCGGTTGATACGATTTTTCTCAAAGCGCCGATCCCCAGGGCGTTGGAGACAAGATGGACCTGAGCAACCCCCCAGGCGCCGGCGAGGCGCTGTACCGCGTCATGGTGCGCATCCGTGCCTTCGAGAACGCCGCCGAAACCGCCAGCCAGGGCGGGGTCAGCGCCTACGGCCAGCAGGCGGGCGGCGCCGCCAAGGTGCGCGGGCCGCTGCACCTGTCGACCGGGCAGGAAGCGGTGCCGGCGGGCGTGTGCGCCCACCTGCGCGCGAGCGACTACCTCACCTCCACGCACCGCGGCCACGGCCACACGCTGGCCAAGGGCGCGGACCTCACGCGGATGATGTGCGAGCTGTTCGGCAAGGCCACGGGCTTCAACGGCGGCAAGGGCGGCTCGATGCACATCGCGGATTTCTCGGTGGGCATGCTGGGCGCCAACGGCGTGGTCGCGGCGGGCTTGCCGATCGCGGTGGGCGCGGCGCATGCGCAAAAGCTCTTGAAGCGCAGCGACGACATCACGGTCTGCTTCTTCGGCGACGGCGCGATCAACCGCGGCCCGTTCCTCGAAGCGCTGAACTGGGCCCGCGTGTACGACCTGCCCGTGCTCTTCGTCTGCGAGGACAACCGCTGGAGCGCGACCACCGCGAGCGGCCCGATGACGGCCGGCGACGGCGCCTCGGCGCGCGCCGCGTCGATGGACATCGCGGCCACGCAGGTCGACGGCAACGACGTGTTCGCGGTGCATGCCGCTGCCGCACGGCTGGTGGCCGAGGTGCGCAGCGGCACGGGACCGCGCCTGCTGCACGCGCTCACCTACCGCGTGAAGGGCCATGTGTCGGTCGACCTCGCGGCCTACCGCGACCCGGCCGAACTGGCCGCCGCGCTGGAAACCGACCCGATCGCGCGCGCCCGCGGCCACCTGCTGGACACCGGCGTGGCCGCCGCGACGCTGGACGCCATCGAGAACGCCGCGCGCGACGAGGTGGACACGGCCCTGGCCGTGGCCGACGCGGCGCCCTGGCCCGAGGCGAGCGCCGCCTTCACCGACGTGCAGACCACGGGAGCAGGCCAATGGCTGTGACGACGCTGAGTTATTCCGAAGCCGCCGTGCGCGCGCTGCAGCAGGAGATGGACGCCGACCCGCGCGTGGTCGTGCTCGGCGAGGACGTGGGCCGCGGCGGCATCTTCGGCCAGTACAAGGGGCTGCAGCAGCAGTACGGCGCCGAACGCGTGATCGACACGCCGATCAGCGAGGCCGCGATCATGGGCGCCGGCGTGGGCATGGCGCTCGCCGGGCTGCGCCCCGTGGTCGAGATGCGCGTGGTCGACTTCGCGCTGTGCGGCATGGACGAGCTGGTGAACCAGGCCGCGAAGAACCGCTTCATGTTCGGCGGCCAGGGCCGCCTGCCACTGGTGGCGCGCATGCCGGGCGGCATCTGGGACGCGTCCGCGGCGCAGCATTCGCAGTCGCTCGAGGCCTGGTTCGCGCACCTGCCGGGCGTGGTGGTGGTGAGCCCCTCGACGCCGCAGGACAACCACGGCCTGCTTCGCGCGGCGCTGCAGTGCGGCGACCCGGTGGTCTACATCGAGCACAAGACGCTGTGGGGCCTGCGTGGCGAGGTGGACGACACGCTGGCCGTGCGGCTGGGCCAGGCGGCGCGCGTGCGCGAGGGCAACGCGCTCACGCTGGTGAGCTGGAGCAAGCAGATGCAGCCTTGCGCCGCGGCCTGCGACGCGCTGGCGGCCGAGGGCATCGCGGTCGACCTGATCGACCTGCGCACGCTGTGGCCGTGGGACCGCGAGACGGTGCTGTCGTCGTGCGCGCGCACGGGGCGGCTGCTGGTGGTGCACGAGGCGGTGCAGGCCGCGGGTTTCGGCGCCGAGATCGCCGCGAGCGCGGCCGAGGCCACGGGCTGCCGCGTCGCGCGGCTGGGCGCGCCGCGCATCCCGGTCGGCTACGCGCCGGTGCTGGAGGCGCAGTCGCGCGTCGGTGTAGACGCGATCGTGGCGGCGGCGAAGAAGCTGGCCGGCTGACACGCGCGAACCCGAACGGCCATGGACCCGCTCTTCTTCAAGCTGGTGCGGGTTGTCAACCTCACGGCGCGGCCGTTCCATGAGCGCGTGGGGCGCGAGCACCAGCTCACGCTGAACGAGTGGCGCGCGATGGCCGTGCTGGCCGCGCAGCCGGGGCTCAGCGCCACGCAGGTCGCCGACCTCACCGGCCTGGACAAGATGGCCGTGAGCCGCGCGCTGGCGGGCCTGAAGCGCCACCAGCGCGTGCAGCGCCGCAGCGACCCGACCGACCAGCGCTGCAGCCGCCTGTACCTCACGGCCGCCGGCAAGGCGCTGCACGCCACCGTCGGCGCGCTGGGACGGCAGCGCGAGGCCGAGCTGTTCGCGGGCGTCGATGCGGGCGAGCTGGCCCGCCTGAGCGACACGCTCGACACGCTGATCCGCGCGGTGGAGCGCGCGCCCGACTCAGGCACTGCCGGTCAGACCGTGTAGCCGCCGTCCACGCTCAGGTTGGCGCCAGTGACGAAGCCGCCGTCCGGGCCCACGAGGTAGGCGACCATGCCTGCGATTTCTTCGGCGCGGCCGTGGCGCGGCAGCACCATCACGTCGTGCATCGAGGCGGCGCGCGGGCCGGTGGCGGGGTTCATGGCGGTGTCGATCGGGCCTGGCTGCACGTTGTTCACGGTGATGCCGCGCGGGCCGAGGTCGCGCGCCAGGCCGCGCGTGAGGCCGACGATGGCGGCCTTGCTCATCGCGTAGACGCTGGCGCCCGCGTCCAGCACGCGCTCGGCGTTGATGCTGCCGATGTTGACGATGCGGCCCGTGCCGTCGCCCATGTGGCGCGCGGCGGCCTGGACGGCCACGAAGGTGGCGCGCACGTTGACGTCGATGGTGCGGTCGAAGTCTTCGAGCGAGAAGGTGTCGAGTTCGCCGCCGAGGTACACGCCGGCGTTGTTCACCAGGATGTCGAGCCGCTCGAAGGCGCGCGCGCCCTGGGCAATGGCGGCCGTGAGCGCGGCGGCGTCGCCGGCGTCGGCACGGATGGCCAGCGCGCGGCCGCCGGCGGCCTGGATCTCGCCGGCGAGCTTGTCGGCCTCGGCTTGGGCGCTGACGTAGGTGAAGGCCACGGCCGCGCCGTCGCGCGCCAGCCGGCGCACGATGGCGGCGCCGATGCCGCGCGAGCCGCCGGTGACGAAGGCGACCTTGCCGGCCAGGACGGGGGAAGAGGAGGAGGACACAGAGGTGGAAGCCATGATTTTTCCGATCGGGTGGAGGAGGAAGGCCTTCAGTGTCGGAATTCCATTCCCTTTGCGGTAGCCATCAATCAGCCCGATCAGATTCAACCCAAAGTTGAAGATGAACGCCAGAATGGCGGCATGGAACCGCTCAATCACCTCGAATCCTTCGTGCAGAGCGCTGAGGGCGGCAGCTTCTCGGCGGCCGCGCGGCGCCTGGGGCTCACGCCCGCGGCGGTGAGCAAGAACGTGGCGCGGCTCGAGGCACGGCTGGGCGTGCGGCTGTTCCAGCGCAGCACGCGCCGGCTCACGCTGACCGAGGCCGGCGAGCGTTTCCTGGCGCAAGTGGGCGGCGCGCTGGCCACGCTGCAGGACGCGGTGGCCGGCCTCGCGCAGGACGACGGCCAGCCCTCGGGCACGCTGAAGGTGAGCATGGGCCAGGCCTTCGGGCGCGAGCATGTGCTGCCGTTCATGGGCGACTTCCTGGCGCGCTACCCGGGCATCGTGCCCGACTGGCATTTCGACAACCAGCAGGTCGACCTGGTCGGCGAGGGCTTCGACGCGGCCATCGGCGGCGGCATCGCGCTGTCGCCCGGCGTGGTGGCGCGCGAGCTGGCACGCATCCACGTGGTCGCGGTGGCGGCGCCGGCCTACCTGGCGGGGCGCGCGCTGCCCGCGCACCCGTCCGAGCTGGCGCGCTTCGACGTGCTGCTGCGCCGCTCCTCGCCCACGGGCCGGCTGCGACCGTGGACGCTGCGGCATGCGAGCGGCGAGGAAACCATGGTCGACCTGCCGGCGCGACCGCGCGCGATCTTCAACGACCCCGAGGCGATCGCGCAGGCGGCGCTGCTGGGGCTCGGCGTGGCGATGCTGCCGATGCCTTTCGTGGAACGCGGCCTGCGCAGCGGCGCGCTGGTGCGGCTGCTGCCCGGGTGGTACCAGGATTCGGGCGCCGTGTGGATCTACTACCCGAGCAAGAAGCTGCTGCCGCCCAAGACGCGGGTGTTCGTCGACTTCGTGCTGGCGCGCTTTCGCGAAGCGCAGTTCGCGCAGCGGATGCAGGTGGGCTGAGCGGCGATGTCCATCGAAGGCCGGGGTTTTTACTCGCGACGCCTTTGGCGCCCCCCTGTACAAAGGCGCGCATGACTTCCATCTCCCGCTCTTCTTCCGTCACTTCCTCCACCCGCCGCTTCGCGCTCGTCGCCACGGCGGCAGCCACCCTCGCGCTGCTGGGCGGCGCCGCGCACGCGCAGGCCACCTGGCCGACCAAGCCGGTGCGCATCGTCGTGCCCTTCGCGGCCGGCGGCACCACCGACATCCTGGCGCGCGCGGTAGCGCCCGAACTCTCGAAGGCCTTCGGCCAGCAGTTCATCGTGGACAACCGCGCGGGCGCCGGCGGCAACGTGGGTGCCGAGATCGTCGCGCGCTCGCCCAACGACGGCTACACGCTGCTGATGGGCACGGTGGGCACGCACGGCATCAACCGCGCGCTGTACCCCAAGCTGCCCTTCGACCCGATCAAGGACTTCGTGCCGATCACCCTGGTGGCCGCGGTGCCGAACGTGATGGAGATGAACGCCGAGAAAGCCAAGTCGCTGAACATCCGCAACGTGCAGGATTTCATCAAGTACGCGAAGGCGAATCCCGGCAAGCTGAACATGGCATCGAGCGGCAGCGGCACCTCGATCCACCTGGCAGGCGAACTCTTCAAGAGCATGACGGGCACTTTCATGGCCCACATTCCGTACAAGGGCTCGGGCCCGGCGCTGCTGGACATGGTGGGCGGCAATGCCGATGTGATGTTCGACAACCTGCCCTCGTCGATGGCGCAGATCAAGGGCGGCAAGCTCACGGCGCTGGCCGTGACCAGTTCGCAGCGCTCGCCCGCGCTGCCCGATGTGCCGACGGTGGCAGAAGCCGGCGGCCCCGCGCTCAAGGGCTACGAGGCGAGCTCATGGTTCGGGTTGCTGGCGCCGGCCGGCACCTCGCCGGAGATCGTGAACCGCATCCAGCAGGAAGTGGCCAAGTCGCTGGGCACGCCGGCGATCAAGGAAAAGATGCTGGCCCAGGGCGCGATCCCGAGCGGCAATTCGCCGGCGGACTTCACGAAGCTCATTGCGAGTGAGCATGTGAAGTGGGCGAAGGTCGTGAAAGACTCCGGCGCAAAGGTGGACTAACCCCCAGTCTTCGCGCACTTCGTGTCGCTACGCCAACCCCCTTGCAGGGGGCAACACCTGCGGCCCGGCAAAGCCGGTTCCGCGGTGTTACTCGAAAAGACAGGGTGACTTGCTGAGGTCGGGGCTCAGGTCCCCCAGGTCACATCCTTGCTCTCGGCCTTTGAGTCCTTGAGCATGTGCAGCAGCGGTGCGGCGCGCTGGTGCAGGCCGACATGCTGCTTCTCGGCGTCGGCGTCGTGGCCTTCGACGACGTGTTCGTCGTGGTTGTGCGGCGCAGGCTTGCTGCTTTCGAGCGCCAGTGCGGCTTCGAGGGCAGCGATGGCGCCGGGGATCTGCTCGACCGTGATGATGCCCTGCGGCGCGGCCGGCTTGCCGACGATGTCGAGCAGCTGGCGCGCATGCACCTCGAGCATCACGAAGTCTGGGGCGGCCCGGGATTTGAAGCGGTAGAGCATGGTGGTGGTGTCCTCACTTATTTGTAGATGTAATCACGGGCAAAAGGGTACACCGATTGCGCACCGCGCAAGACGTCTGTGCGCCCTACATTGCCGTCAGGCTTTGTCGACAGCATCTGGTGCAGCGAGATCCAGCCCTGCTCGAAGCTCATCGCCGAGCCCGCGAGGTACAGGCGGTAGGCGCGAAGGATGCGCTCGGCGTTCTCGCCCTGGCGCCCGCCACTGCGGCCCAGCACCTCGCGCGCGGCATCGAGCTGCGCCTCGAGCGCGTCCGACCAGGCCCACAGCGTGCGCGCGTAGTGCGGGCGCAGGCTTTCGGTGTCGACCATCTCCAGCCCGGCCGCCGCGGTCTCGCGCAGCACGTGCGTCACGTGCAGCAGCTCGCCGCCGGGGAAGATGTATTTTTCGATGAAGTCGCCCATGCCGGCGCCGAGCTGGCGGTAGTTCAGCTCGCCCGAGGTGATGCCGTGGTTGAGCACCAGCCCGCCCGGCTTGAGCAGCGTGTGGATCTTGCGGAAGTAGGTCGGCATGTTGGCCGCGCCCACGTGCTCGAACATGCCCACCGACGAGATCTTGTCGAAGGGCTGCGCGTCGGGCAGCTCGCGGTAGTCGCGCAGCTCCACGCGCACGCGGCCCTGCAGGCCTTTTTCCTCGATGAGCCGCTGCACATGCGCATGCTGGTTCTTCGACAGCGTGATGCCGGTGGCGTCCACGCCGTAGTGCTCGGCCGCCCACAGCAGCAGCGCGCCCCAGCCCGAGCCGACGTCGAGGTAACGCTCGCCGGGCTGCAGCATGAGCTTGCGGCAGATGTGGTCGAGCTTGGCTTCCTGCGCCTGCGCCAGCGTGAGCTCGGGCGTGCGGAAGTAGGCGCATGAATAGACGCGGCGCGGGTCCAGCCACAGCGCGTAGAAATCGTCGGAGACGTCGTAGTGGAACTCGATCTGCGCGGCGTCCTTGCGCAGCGAGTGCGAGCCGCGCGACTTGGCGCGGTGCTGCAGGCGGCTCCACCAGCTGGTGTCGGTCTCGGCCGGGTTGCCAGGCAACAGGCCGACGGTGGCGTCGATCAGGTCGCGCATGGCGCCCTCGATCTGCACCTTGCCCTCGACGTAGGCCTCGCCGATGGCCCCGACCTGCCGGCCGGCCAGCTTGGCCAGCACCGACCACTCCTTGAAAGCCAGCGTCACGCGCGAACCCGCCTGGGCGACCCGGCGCCCGTCGGGCAACTCCAGTGCGATGGGCACGGGCAGCGAGGCCAGCTGCGACTCGATCTTGGGTATCAAGTGTTGCATGCGTCCATGGTATTGATTTTTCCAAGGATTTGCATGACATCGCGCAGCCGCGCGGGCCGGGAGCCTCTGCAGAGAAGCCCTCGTTGACAACAGATTGTTTATGCCTAAACTATTCAACCATGAACAGCTTGACCTCCCCCCGCCTCGCGCCCGCCTCGGACCTCCAGCGCATCCTGTGCATCGGTGGGGGTCCAGCCGGCCTGTATTTCGCCCTGCTGATGAAGGCCCGCAACCCGGCACTGCAGATCACGGTGGTCGAACGCAACCGCCCCTTCGACACCTTCGGCTGGGGCGTGGTGCTCAGCGACCAGACGCTGGGCAACCTGCGCGAAGCCGACGGCCCCACGGCCGCGCTCATCGGCAACGAGTTCCACCACTGGGACGACATCCAGGTCTTCTTCAAGGGCCGCCAGGTGCGCTCCGGCGGCCACGGCTTCTGCGGCATCGGCCGCAAGCGCCTGTTGAACATCCTGCAGGAACGCTGCCTCGAGCTCGGCGTGGAGCTGGTGTTCGAGACCGACGCCACCGACGACCAGGCCATTGCCGCGCAGTACAAGGCCGACCTGGTCATTGCCAGCGACGGCCTCAACAGCCGCATCCGCCAGCGCTATGCCGACGTGTTCAAGCCCGACATCGACCTGCGCAACTGCCGCTTCGTCTGGCTGGGCACGCACCAGACCTTCGACGCCTTCACCTTCGCCTTCGAACAGACCGAGCACGGCTGGTTCCAGGCGCATGCCTACCAGTTCGACGACAAGACCTCGACCTTCATCGTCGAGACGCCCGAAGCCGTGTGGAAGGCCCACGGCCTCGACCAGATGGAGCAGCCCGAGGCCATCGCCTTCTGCGAGAAGCTGTTCGCCAAGTACCTGGGCGGCCATTCGCTCATCAGCAACGCCACGCACCTGCGCGGCTCGGCCAACTGGATCCGCTTTCCGCGCGTGGTGTGCGAGCGCTGGACGCACCGCATCGACGTCGAGGGCCGCTCGGTGCCCGTCGTGCTCATGGGCGACGCCGCGCACACGGCGCACTTCTCGATCGGCTCGGGCACCAAGCTCGCGCTCGAGGACGCGATCGACCTGGCCAACGAATTCGCGCAGGGCGGCACCGTCGACCACGTGCTCGAGGGCTATGAAGCACGCCGCAGCGTCGAAGTGCTGAAGATCCAGAACGCCGCGCGCAACTCCACCGAATGGTTCGAGAACGTGCCGCGCTACACGGGCATGGAGATCGAGCAGTTCGCCTACTCGCTGCTCACGCGCTCGCAGCGCATCAGCCACGAGAACCTGCGCGTGCGCGACACGCAATGGCTCGGCGGCTACGAGCAGTGGCTGGCGGGCGGCAAGGCCGTGGCGCCGATGCTGATGCCGCTGAAGGTGCGCGGCCTCGAACTCAAGAACCGCATCGTGGTCTCGCCGATGGCGACCTACAGCGCGGTCGACGGCGTGCCGCAAGACTTCCTGCTGGTGCACCTGGGCGCACGCGCGCTCGGCGGCGCCGCGATGGTGTGCGTCGAGATGACGAGCCCGACGCCCGAGGGCCGCATCACGCCGGCCTGCACGGGCCTGTACAACGACACGCAGCAGGCCGCGTTCAAGCGCATCGTCGACTTCGTGCACACACAGTCGAGCGCGAAGATCGCGATCCAGCTCGGCCACAGCGGCCCCAAGGGCTCGACGCGCGTGGGCTGGGAAGGCACCGACGAGCCGCTCGAAAGCGGCAACTGGCCCGTGCTCGGCGCGAGCGCCCTGCCCTACGGTGAACAGAACCAGCTGCCGGCCGCGATCACGCGCGCCGAGATGGACACGCTGCGCGACCAGTTCGTCGATTCCACGCGCCGCGCGGTCGAGTGCGGCTTCGACTGGCTCGAGCTGCACTGCGCGCACGGCTACCTGCTGTCGGCCTTCATCAGCCCGCTCACCAACCTGCGCACCGACGAGTACGGCGGCGACATCGAAGCACGCTGCCGCTACCCGCTCGAAGTGTTCCGCGCGATGCGCGCCGTGTGGCCGGCCGACAAGCCGATGAGCGTGCGCATCTCGGCCCACGACTGGGCGCCTGGCGGCAACACCGATGCCGATGCCGTGGTGGTCGCGCGCCTCTTCAAGGAGGCCGGTGCCGACTTCATCGACGTGTCCTCGGGCCAGACCACGCGCGCCGCCAAGCCCGTGTACGGCCGCATGTACCAGACGCCGTTCGCCGACCGCATCCGCAACGAGGTCGGCATCTCGACCATCGCGGTGGGCGCCATCACCGACGCCGACCAGGCCAACAGCATCATCGCGGCCGGCCGCGCCGACCTGTGCGCCGTGGCGCGCCCGCACCTGGCCGACCCGGCCTGGACGCTGCACGAGGCCGCCAAGCTGCAAAGCCGCGACGTCGACTGGCCCAAGCAGTACCTGAGCGGCCGCGACCAGATGTACCGCGAGATCGCCAAGCAGCAGCAGATCGCCGCAGCCACCGCTGCCGCAGGCCGCGCGGCCGACGCCGAAGAGACACACTGACATGGACCTCGAAGCACGCGCCCACAGCGAGCACCCCGAGGCGCTGCGCCTCTGGCTGCGCATGCTCACCTGCACGCAGCTGGTGGAAAAGCAGGTGCGCAACGGACTGCGTGCGCAGTTCGCCACCACGCTGCCGCGCTTCGATCTCATGTCGCAGCTCGAGCGCTCGCCCGACGGCCTGAAGATGAACGAGCTCTCGCGCCGCATGATGGTCACGGGCGGCAACGTCACCGGCATCACCGACCAGCTCGTGACCGAAGGGCTGGTGGAGCGCATCAACGTCGAGGGCGACCGCCGCGCCTGGCGCGTGCGCCTCACGCCGCGCGGACGCAAGCTCTTCAACGAGATGGCGCAGCAGCACGAAGACTGGATCGTCGAGGCTTTCTCGAGCCTCAACCCCAAGGAGATCGCGCAGCTTCACAAGCTGCTCGGCAAGGTCAAGCAACATTCCCACAGCAGCCAATTGGCGGAGACCGCATGAAGCACTACATCGGCGCAAGCAATCCCATGCGCGCGCAATTCGAACCCAAGGCCGACTACAAGGCCGAGCACTTTGCCTGGCGTTTCGAGGCCGGCGTCGGCACCATCACGCTGAACCGCCCCGAGCGCAAGAACCCGCTGACCTTCGACTCGTACGCCGAGCTGCGCGACCTGTTCCGCGCGCTGACCTACGCGACCGACGTGAAGGTGATCGTCGTCACCGGCGCTGGCGGCAACTTCTGCTCGGGCGGCGACGTGCATGAAATCATCGGCCCGCTGACCGGCATGCGCATGCCCGAGCTGCTCGAGTTCACGCGCATGACGGGCGACCTCGTGAAGGCGATCCGCAACTGCCCGCAGCCCATCGTCGGTGCCATCGACGGCGTGTGCGCCGGCGCCGGCGCGATGATCGCGCTGGCCTGCGACCTGCGCTACGGCACGCCCGCCACGCGCACCGCCTTCCTCTTCACCCGCGTGGGCCTGGCCGGCGCCGACATGGGCGCCTGCGCACTGCTGCCGCGCGTGATCGGCCAGGGCCGCGCCTCGGAGCTGCTGTTCACTGGTCGCGCCATGACCGCCGACGAAGGCCAGGCCTGGGGCTTCTTCAACGCACTGCACGACAGCGCCTCGCTGCTCGACGCCGCCACCAAGGTCGCGCGCGACCTGGCCGAAGGCCCGAGCTTCGCGCACGGCATGACCAAGACGATGCTGTCGCAGGAATGGTCGATGACCATCGACCAGGCCATTGAGGCCGAAGCGCAGGCGCAGGCGATCTGCATGCAGACCGAAGACTTCAAGCGCGCCTACGAGGCCTTCGCGGCCAAGCGCAAGCCGGTGTTCGGCGGAGACTGACGCGCATCATGATGACCAAGATCCCCGCCCCACCTTCGACCGCGCACCTCGCGCTGCCGTTCTTCGACGACGCGCACCGCGCGCTCGCCAACGACCTGCTGCCCTGGTGCGCCGCACAGGAGATCGATGAGCGCGACGACCGCGCAGCCTGCCGCGAATGGGTGCGCCGTCTCGGCGACGCCGGCTGGCTGCGTTACGCGGTGCCCGGCAGTGCCGGCGGCGCGCTCGAGCGCCTCGATTCGCGCGCGCTCGTGCTGCTGCGCGAAACGCTCGGCTACCACTCGCCACTGGCCGACTTCGCGTTCGCGATGCAGGGCCTGGGCAGCGGCGCGATCACGCTGGACGGCACACCCGAGCAGCAGTCGCAGTACCTGACGGCCGTGGGCCAGGGCAAGAAGATCGCGGCCTTCGCACTCAGCGAACCCGAGGCCGGCTCTGATGTGGCAGCGATGGCGATGCGCGCCGAGCCCACCGCCGACGGCTGGCGCCTGAACGGCGAGAAGACCTGGATCAGCAACGGCGGCATCGCCGACTTCTACTGCGTGTTCGCCAAGACCGACCCCACGGCCGGCACGCGCGGCATCACGGTGTTCATCGTCGACGCGACGACGCCGGGGCTCGACACCTCGGCCCACATCGACGTGATGGCGCCGCACCCGCTGGCCACCCTGCGCTTCGACAACTGCGTCGTGCCGCGCACGGCGCAGCTGGGCACGCTGAACGGCGGCTTCAAGCTCGCGATGCGCACGCTCGACATCTTCCGCGCGTCGGTGGCCGCGGCCGCGCTCGGCATGGGACGCCGCGCGCTCGCCGAAGCCATCGCGCATGCCAAGGGCCGCCGCATGTTCGGCCAGACGCTGGCCGACTTCCAGCTCACGCAGGCCAAGCTCGGCGAGATGGCCGCGCTGATCGACAGCGCCGCACTGCTCACCTACCGCGCCGCCTGGATGCGTGACGACGCCGAGCGCCGCGGCGCGCCGGCGGTCGGCGACGTGTCGGCGGCTGCCGCCATGGCCAAGATGTGCGCCACCGAGAACGCGAGCCGCGTGATCGACATGGCGCTGCAGATGCATGGGGGACTCGGCGTGAAGGTCGGCACCAAGATCGAAAGCCTGTACCGGGACATCCGCTCGCTGCGCATTTACGAAGGCGCGACGGAAGTCCAGCAACTGATCATCGGCAAATCCGTTTTGCGGGGGTGAAACCGTGTCTGCCCAAGTCGATCGCTTCGTTCATGACCGCCTGCCGCCTGCCGCGCAGTTGCCGGTCTTTCGCTACGACCTGCCCGAACTGCAGTTTCCCGACCAGCTGAACCTGGTCGAGGAGATGCTGGACAAGGCGGTCGCCAAGGGCTTCGGCGACCGGCCGATGCTGCGCTCGCCCGCCGGCGTGCTCACCTACGCCCAGGCGGGCGTCGAGGTGAACCGCATCGCCCAGGTGCTGGTCGAGGATCTCGGGCTCGTGCCCGGCAACCGCGTGCTGCTGCGCGGCGGCAACTCGGTGTGGATGGCGCTGTCATGGCTCGCCGTGGTCAAGGCCGGGCTGATCGCGGTGGCGACGATGCCGCTGCTGCGCGCTAAGGAGCTCGGCGAGATCATCGAGAAATCGCAGCCCGTGGCCGCGCTGTGCGAGGGCCGCCTGCTCGAGGAGCTGGTGGCTGCGCAGCAGGCGCACCCCGTGCTCGCGACGGTGATTGCCTTCAACCAGCCCGACGCGCCCGATTCGCTGTCGGCCCGCGCAGCGAGCAAGAGCGGCGTGTTCCAGGCCTGCTCCACGGCGGCCGACGACATCGCGCTGCTGGCCTTCACCTCGGGCACCACGGGCAAGCCCAAGGCGCCCGTCACCACGCACCGCGACGTGGTCGCCATGTGCCAGACCTGGCCGCGCCACGTGCTGCGCGCGCGCAGCGACGACATCGTGGTCGGCACGCCGCCGCTGGCCTTCACCTTCGGGCTCGGCGGCTTGCTGATCTTCCCGATGTGGGCCGGTGCGTCGGTGTACTTTCCCGACGGCGCCTTCTCGCCCGAAGCGCTCGTGAAGCTCATCAACGAGGTCGGCGCGACCATCTGCTACACCGCGCCCACCTTCTATCGCCAGATGGCGCCCTTCGTCCGGCAGCACGGGGCGCCGAGCCTGCGCATCTGCGTGAGCGCAGGCGAGGCGCTTCCCGACGCCACGCGCCAGCTCTGGAAGGAGACCACCGGCATCGAGATGCTCGACGGCATCGGCGGCACCGAGGTGTTCCACATCTACATCTCGGCCGCCGGCGACGAAGTGCGCCGCGGCGCCGTCGGCAAGGCGGTGCCGGGGTTCACCGCGAAGGTGGTGGACGACCAGGGCAACGAGGTGCCGCGCGGCACGGTCGGTAAGCTGGCGCTGCAAGGCCCGGTCGGCTGCCGCTACCTCGACGATCCGCGCCAGGGCGACTATGTGAAGAACGGCTGGAACTACCCCGGCGACTCCTTCGTGCAGGATGACGACGGCTACTTCTTCTATCAGGCGCGTGCGGACGACATGATCATCACGGCCGGCTACAACGTCGGCGGCCCGGAGGTGGAAGACGCGCTGCTCAAGCACCCGGCCGTCGCCGAGTGCGGCGTGATCGGCAAGCCCGACACCGACCGGGGCATGATCGTGAAGGCCTTCTGCGTGCTCAAGCCCGGCAACACCGGCGACGCAGCGATGGTGAAGGCCCTCCAGGACCACGTGAAAGCCACCATCGCCCCCTTCAAGTACCCGCGGGAGATCGAGTTCGTGACGGCGCTGCCGCGCACCGAAACCGGCAAACTCCAGCGCTTCAAATTGAGACAACTCAACAGCAACACACCATCATGACGAACAAACTCATTCAGCCTCCGGGCTGGCTGCCCCCGAAGGGCTATGCAAACGGCATCGCGGCGCGCGGCACCCAGGTGTTCGTCGGCGGCCAGATCGGCTGGAATGCCCAGCAGCAGTTCGAATCCGACGACTTCATCGACCAGTGCGGCCAGGCGCTGCGCAACATCGCCGAGGTGCTGCGCGAAGCCGGTGCCGGCCCCGAGCACATGGTGCGCATGACCTGGTACGTGACGGACCGCGACGAGTACAGCCGACGCCTGTCCGAGCTCGGCCCGGTCTACCGCGATGCGCTGGGCCGCAATTTCCCGGCCATGACCTGCGTGCAGGTGGCGGCGCTGGTGGAGCACCGTGCGAAGGTGGAGATCGAGGTGACGGCGGTCATCCCGGACTGATCCTGCGCTTGGGCTGCGCGTCAGCGCAGTCGTCAGGCGCCGCTGCGGCGCACGTTCTCAAGACCGGCCTCTTCGCGGGGCTGGCCCGGAAACAGAAAAGCCCTCTTCGCGAGGGCTTTTTTTGTGTCGAATTTCGACCAGGAATTTCCAAAAGAATTCGGCCAAAGAAAAAGGCCCTTTGATTTCTCAAAGGGCCTTTTAAATTGGTTGCGCGAGCAAGATTTGAACTTGCGACCTTTGGGTTATGAGCCCAACGAGCTACCAGGCTGCTCCATCGCGCGGCAAGTATAAATTATAGCTTATTCAGCGGCGTTTTGCTCAGCGCCAGCATCTTTAATTTCAGCACGGTCGACCAGTTCGACGAGCGCCATCGGGGCGTTGTCGCCCACGCGGAAACCCATCTTCAGGATGCGGGTGTAGCCGCCCGGACGCGCTGCGAAACGCGGGCCGAGTTCGCCGAAGAGCTTGACGACGCTGTCGCGGCTGCGCAGGCGGTCGAAGGCCAGGCGCTTGTTGGCGAGCGTGGGCTTCTTGGCTAGGGTGATCATCGGCTCGATGACGCGGCGCAGTTCCTTGGCCTTGGGGACCGTGGTCTTGATGACTTCGTGCTCGATGAGCGAATTCATCATGTTCTGCAGCATCGCGAGGCGGTGCGAGCTGGTGCGGTTGAGTTTGCGGAGTCCGTGTCCGTGACGCATGGTGCTTTCCTTTACTTTATAAAAACAGACAGCCGTATCAGGTACTGTCCGGTGCACTGGCCCTTTTCAGGGGGCCGATTTCTCAAAAAATCAAATCAACGCTTGTCGAGACCAGCCGGCGGCCAGCTTTCGAGCTTCATGCCAAGGGTGAGACCGCGCGAAGCGAGCACTTCCTTGATTTCGTTGAGCGACTTGCGACCCAGGTTCGGGGTCTTGAGCAGCTCGTTTTCGGTGCGCTGGATCAGGTCACCGATGTAGTAGATGTTTTCGGCCTTCAGGCAGTTGGCCGAACGCACCGTCAGTTCGAGTTCGTCGACAGGGCGCAGCAGGATCGGATCGAATTGCTGGGCGCTGCGCGGTGCGGGTGCATCGAATGCAGCGAGTTCGCCGCCTTCGAGCTGCGCGAACACGGCGAGCTGCTCGACCAGGATTTTAGCCGATGCGCGAACGGCATCTTCGGCGCTGATCGCACCGTTGGTCTCGATCTCGACCAGCAGCTTGTCCAGGTCGGTACGCTGTTCGACACGAGCGCTTTCGACGGTGTAGCTCACGCGCTTGACGGGCGAGAACGAGGCGTCGAGAACGATGCGGCCGATCGACTTGGTCGGCTCGTCGGCGTAGCGACGCATCGTGCCGGGCACATAGCCGCGACCCTTTTCGACCTTGATCTGCATGTCGAGCTTGCCGCCTTGCGACAGGTGCGCGATCACGTGGTCGGGGTTGATGATCTCGACGTCGTGCGGGGTCTGGATGTCCGATGCGAGGACCGGGCCTTCGCCGTCCTTGCGCAGGCTCAGCGTGACTTCGTCGCGGTTGTGGAGCTTGAACACCACGCCCTTGAGATTCAGCAGGATGTTGACGACATCTTCCTGCACGCCGTCGATCGACGAGTACTCATGCAGAACGCCAGCGATCGTGACTTCGGTGGCCGAGTAGCCGACCATGGACGACAGCAGAACGCGACGCAGCGCGTTGCCGAGCGTGTGGCCGTAGCCGCGCTCGAAAGGTTCGAGCGTGACCTTGGCCTTGTTGGCGGCAAGTTGCTCGACCTGGATGGTCTTGGGTTTCAGCAGGGTGGTTTGCATGCAGACTTCCTCTCAATACCCCCGGCTCGTTACACCGGTAAGGCTGGTGAAGCGCCTGATCCGCAACAGAGTGCGGAGCAGGAACGTGAACAACAATATCAATCTCCCGCCGGCGCAAGGACGCGCAGGCGGGTAGAGAAAATCAACGCGAATACAGTTCGACGATCAGCGATTCGTTGATGTCGGCTGCGAATTCGTCGCGATCCGGGACCTTCTTGAAGGTGCCTTCGGCCTTGTCGGCGTTCACATCGACCCAAGCCGGCATACCGACTTGTTGGGCCAGTTGCAGCGCTTCGACAATGCGGTTCTGCTTCTTCGACTTTTCGCGCACGGCGATCACGTCACCGGTCTTGACCAGGTACGACGGGATGTTGACCGACTGGCCGTTCACGGTGATCGCCTTGTGCGACACGAGTTGGCGTGCTTCGGCGCGCGTCGAGCCGAAGCCCATGCGGTAGACCACGTTGTCCAGGCGCGACTCGAGGATGAACAGCAGGTTGGCGCCGGTGTTGCCACGGCGGCGATCGGCTTCTTCGAAGTAGCGGCGGAATTGCTTCTCGAGCACGCCGTACATGCGCTTGACCTTCTGCTTCTCACGCAGCTGCAGACCGTAGTCGGAGGTGCGCTGACCCGAGGTGCGGCCGTGCTGGCCGGGCTTGGAGTCGAACTTGGCCTTGTCCTGGATCGAACGGCGGGCGCTCTTCAGGAACAGGTCGGTGCCTTCACGGCGGGAAAGTTTGGCCTTGGGGCCGAGGTAACGTGCCACGGTATTTCCTTGGTGTCATCTGCCGCAGTTGCCTGCGGGAGCCGTCGGCGAATGTGCCGATGGCGGTGGGCTTAGTGAAAAAACAAATGCGCAGCCGCTCGAAAGCTGGCTGCGCCTTGCGGACTGACGATCAGATGCGGCGACGCTTCTGGGGACGGCAGCCGTTGTGCGGAACGGGCGTCACGTCGGCAATGGAATTGATCCGGATGCCGAGCGCAGCCAGTGCGCGCACCGACGACTCGCGACCAGGACCGGGGCCCTTGATCTCGACGTCGAGGTTCTTGATACCTTGTTCGACAGCAGCACGGCCGGCCACTTCGGAAGCGACCTGCGCAGCGAACGGGGTCGACTTGCGCGAGCCCTTGAAGCCCTGGCCACCCGACGAAGCCCACGACAGGGCGTTGCCCTGGCGATCGGTGATCGTGATGATGGTGTTGTTGAACGAGGCATGCACGTGGGCGATACCGTCCGCAACGTTCTTGCGAACCTTCTTGCGAACGCGCTGTGCGGCGTTGTTTGCAGGTGCTTTAGCCATGCTTGTCTATCCTTATTTCTTCAGGGACTGCGCAGCCTTGCGCGGACCCTTGCGGGTGCGGGCGTTGGTGCGCGTGCGCTGGCCGCGCATCGGCAGGCCGCGACGGTGACGGAAGCCGCGATAGCAGCCGATGTCCATCAAACGCTTGATGTTCATCGTCGTCTCGCGACGCAGATCGCCTTCGATCGTGAACAGAGCGATCTGGTCGCGAATCTTTTCGAGATCGGCGTCGGTCAGATCCTTGATCTTCTTCGAATATTCGATGCCGCTCGCTTCGCAGATTTGACGGGCGCGGGTGCGACCGATACCGAAAATGGCGGTCAGGCCGATTTCAGCGTGCTTGTGCGGCGGGATGTTGATGCCAGCAATACGTGCCATGTGCGTCCTCTAATACTCTTCAATCAACCCTGGCGCTGCTTGTGGCGCGGGTCGGTGCAAATCACACGCACCACACCTTTACGGCGGATGACCTTGCAATTACGGCAGATGGTTTTGACCGAAGCCGAAACTCTCATTTCATTCTCCTAAAACTGTTTAACGTGGCGGTCTACCGCCCGGACTCAATACTGAAACTCACAGCCCTACGATGTCTTGAAGTTCGCCTTCTTCAGCAGCGATTCGTACTGCTGGGACATCATGTAGTTTTGCACCTGGGCCATGAAGTCCATCGTGACGACCACGATGATCAGCAGGGAGGTACCACCGAAGTAGAACGGCACGTTGTACTTCAGGATCAGGAACTCGGGCAGCAGGCAGACGAAGGTGATGTACACCGCGCCAGCCAACGTCAGGCGAACCAGAATCTTGTCGATATAGCGAGCGGTCTGGTCACCCGGGCGAATGCCAGGAATGAACGCACCACTCTTCTTCAGGTTGTCGGCCGTTTCCTTGCTGTTGAACACGAGTGCCGTGTAGAAGAAGCAGAAGAAAACGATCGCAGCGGCGTACAGCAGCACGTAGATCGGCTCGCCCGGACGCAGTGCGCTGGCGATGTCCTTGATCCAGCGGAAGCCACCGTCACCAGCGCTGAACCAGCCCACCACCGTTGCCGGCAGCAGAATGATCGACGACGCGAAGATCGGAGGAATCACACCGGCCATGTTCAGCTTCAGGGGCAGGTGCGACGACTGACCGCCGTAGACCTTGTTGCCAACCTGGCGCCGCGCATAGTTCACGAGGATCTTGCGCTGACCACGTTCCACGAACACCACGAAGTAGGTGACCAGCACCACGACAGCGATGATGAAGAGCGCAACGATGGGGTTCATCGCACCGGTCGTCACCAGCGAAGCCAGGCCGCCGATCGCACCGGGCAGACCGGCCGCGATACCTGCAAAGATCAGGATCGAGATGCCGTTGCCCAGGCCGCGTTCGGTGATCTGCTCGCCGAGCCACATCAGGAACATCGAACCTGCCGTCAGGCTCACCATGGCGGTCAGGCGGAAGCCGAAACCGGGGGCGATCACCAGACCGGCCGACGATTCGAGGGCCACTGCGATGCTGAACGACTGGAACAGGGCCAGGCCGAGCGCGCCATAGCGCGTGTACTGCGTGATCTTGCGGCGACCGGCCTCGCCTTCCTTCTTCAATTGCTCGAAGGTCGGAAGCACGTAGGTCATCAGCTGCATGATGATCGACGCCGAGATGTACGGCATGATCCCCAACGCGAACACGGTGAAACGCGACAGCGCCCCGCCCGAGAACATGTTGAACAGGCTCAGAATGCCGCCCTGCTGGCCCTGGAACAACGCTGCCAGCTGGTCCGGGTTGATACCCGGCACAGGAATGTGCGCGCCAATCCGGTAGACCACGAGCGCGAGCAGCAAAAAGACGAGCCGACGACGGAGGTCGCCGAACTTGCCTGTTTTTGCGATCGTTGCCGCGTTAGTTGCCACGAAGAACTTCTTTCAGTCCGATGGTGATCAGGCGAGGCTGCCGCCGGCTGCTTCGATCGCAGCCTTGGCACCAGCGGTCGCACCCACGCCCGTCAGCTTGACGGCCTTGGTGAGTTCGCCGGTCTTGATGATCTTGACGACCTTGGCGAGCTGGCCCACGAGGCCGGCTTGCTTCAGTGCCAGGACATCGACTTCGGCCAGGCCGAGCTGCTCGAGAGCAGTCAGCGTGACTTCGGCGTTGTACTTCAGCAGGTGCGACTTGAAGCCGCGCTTGGGCAGGCGACGCTGCAGCGGCATTTGACCGCCTTCGAAGCCGACCTTGTGGAAACCGCCTGCGCGCGACTTCTGGCCCTTGTGACCGCGACCTGCGGTCTTGCCGATGCCCGAGCCGATACCGCGGCCAACGCGACGCTTGGCGTGCTTGGCGCCAGCTGCCGGCTTGATGCCATTGAGTTCCATATCAGTCTCTCTTACAGAACTTTGACCAGATAACTGATCTTGTTGATCATGCCGCGCACTGCGGGCGTGTCTTGCAGCTCGCTCACGCTGTTGAGCTTGCGCAGGCCGAGGCCACGCACGGTCGCGCGATGCGATTCCTTGGTGCCGATCGGGCTCTTCACCAGCTGCACCTTGAGGGTTTGTTGTTGCGTCATTTGAATGCTTCCTTCAGCCTTGCGAGAGCTTGCGCTCAGGCGAAGATTTCTTCGACGGTGAGACCGCGCTTGGCAGCCACTTGGCCGGCCGTCGTCGAGTTCTTCAACCCGTCGAGCGTGGCGCGAACCATGTTGTAGGGGTTCGACGAACCATGGCTCTTGGCCACGATGTCGGTGATGCCCATGACTTCGAACACGGCGCGCATCGGGCCGCCGGCGATGATGCCGGTACCCTTGGGAGCCGGGTACATCACGACGGTGGCAGCACCGTGGTGACCTTGCACCTGGTGGTGCAGCGTACCGTTCTTGATCGGAGCCTTGAACAGGTTGCGGCGGGCTTCTTCCATTGCCTTCTGCACGGCAGCGGGCACTTCCTTGGACTTGCCCTTGCCCATGCCGACGCGGCCATCGCCATCACCGACCACGGTCAGCGCTGCGAAACCGAGGATACGACCACCCTTCACCACCTTGGTGACGCGGTTGATCGCGATCATCTTCTCGCGCAGACCGTCCTCAGGACCTTCGTTCTGCGTTCTTGCTTGAATCTTTGCCATTTTGAATCTCGTGTCCGATTAGAACTGCAGACCGGCTTCGCGGGCTGCCTCGGCCAGCGCCTTGACGCGGCCGTGGTAGGCGAAACCTGCGCGATCGAAAGCGACCTTCTCGACGCCGGCAGCCTTCGCCTTTTCAGCGATGCGCTTGCCGATGGCGGTGGCAGCGGCGGCATTGCCACCCTTGCCCGAGGCGCCGAGTGCTGCGCGCACTTCGGCTTCGGCGGTCGATGCGGTTGCGATCACCTTGGTGCCGTCGTCGGAGATGACGGTGGCATAGATGTGCAGGTTGGTGCGGTTCACCGTGAGGCGAGCCACGCCCTGCGTCGCAATGCGGATGCGGGTCTGGCGCGAGCGGCGAAGACGCTGTGCTTTTTTGGTCAACATCATTTTGCTGCCCCTTACTTCTTCTTGGTCTCTTTGATCACGATCTTCTCGTCCGCATAGCGGATGCCCTTGCCCTTGTAGGGCTCTGGCGGACGAACAGCGCGGATCTCAGCGGCGATCTGGCCGACGCGTTGACGGTCAGCGCCCTTGATCACCACTTCGGTCGGGGTCGCGGTGGTCACCGTGATGCCTTGCGGCATGTCGATGTTGACCGGGTGCGAGTAACCGACTTGCAGGTTCAGCTTGGCGCCAGACGCTGCAGCCTTGTAGCCGACGCCGACCAGGTTGAGCTTCTTCTCGAAGCCCTTGGTCACGCCAACCACCATGTTGTTCACCAGCTGGCGAATCGTGCCGCTCATCGCATTCGCTTCACGCGAATCGTTGGCGGGCTCGAAGCTCAGCTTGCCGTCCTTGTTGACGACATTCACCAGCGCGTTGCGAGCCAGGCTGAGCGTGCCGCCCGTGCCCTTGACGCTGATCTGGTCTTCCTTGATCGACACATCCACGCCTGCGGGGATGGCGACCGGCATTTTTCCTACTCGGGACATTTCAGTAACTCCTCGATGTCTCGGTTAGGCGACGTAGCACAGAACTTCGCCGCCGACACCGGTGGCGCGCGCCTTGCGGTCGGTCATCACGCCCTTGGGGGTCGTGACGATCGCAACGCCGAGGCCGTTCTGGACTTGCGGAATGGAAGTGCTGGCCTTGTAGACGCGCAGGCCGGGGCGGCTCACGCGCTCAATGCGCTCGATGACCGGACGGCCAGCGTAGTACTTCAGCGAGATTTCAAGTTCGCTCTTGCCAGCTTCGGTCTTGACCTGGAAGCCGTCGATGTAGCCCTCGTCCTTCAGGACTTGTGCGATCGCGATCTTCACCTTGGAAGACGGGACCGACACGGTGGGCTTCGCCACCATCTGCGCGTTACGGATACGCGTCAGCAGGTCGGCAATGGGATCACTCATGCTCATGTTGTTTGCTCCTGCCTGGCTTACCAGCTGGCCTTGGTGACACCGGGGATGTCGCCATTGAAAGCCAGTTCGCGGATCTTGGCGCGGGCCAGACCGAATTGACGGAAGGTGCCACGGGGGCGACCGGTGATTTCGCAACGGTTGCGCTGGCGCGTGGGGTTCGCGTTGCGCGGGAGCTTCTGCAGGGCCAGGCGGGCCGCTGCGCGCTCTTCGTCGCTCTTCTTCGCGTCGTTGGAAGTTGCCTTCAGTTCTGCGTGCTTCGCAGCGAACTTGGCAACCAGCTTGTCGCGCTTGAGTTCGCGCTGGATCAAAGATGCTTTAGCCACAGATCACCTCAGTTCTTGAACGGGAAACGGAAGCCAGCGAGAAGCGCCTTGGCCTCTTCGTCGGTCTTGGCCGTCGTCGTGATGCTGATATTGAGACCGCGCAGGGCGTCGACCTTGTCGTACTCGATCTCAGGGAAAATGATCTGCTCTTTGACGCCGATGTTGTAGTTGCCACGGCCGTCGAATGCGCGACCCGAGATACCGCGGAAGTCACGCACGCGGGGCAGGGCCACGGTGACGAAACGGTCCAGGAACTCGTACATGTGCACGCCACGCAGCGTGACCATGCAGCCGATCGGCTGGTTTTCGCGGATCTTGAAGCCGGCAATGGCCTTCTTCGACTTGGTAACCACGGGCTTCTGGCCAGCGATCTTGGTCAGGTCGGCGACGGCGTTGTCGAGGACCTTCTTGTCGGCGACTGCTTCACCCACACCCATGTTCAGGGTGATCTTGGTGAGACGCGGAACTTGCATCGGCGACTTGTAGCCGAACTTTTCCGTCAGGTCTTTCGCGATCTTTTCGCGATAGTGTTGTTGGAGACGTGCCATGTGAGTACCTCTTAGGCGAACTTGATTTCGTCGCCGCTCGACTTGAAGACGCGAACAGCCACGCGCTTGCCGTCGGCACCTTGGGTGACCTTGATGCCCACGCGATCGGCCTTGCCGGTCGCAGCATTGAAGATCGCCACGTTGGATTGGTGAATCGGCATGGTCTTCTCGACGATGCCACCGGTCGTACCCTTGAGGGGGTTCGGCTTGGTGTGCTTCTTGACGAGGTTGATGCCGTCGACGATCACATGCGAATCGTCTGCGCGCAGCGACACGACGCCGCGCTTGCCCTTGTCACGACCGGCCAACACGATGACCTGGTCGCCTTTGCGAATCTTGTTCATGGCGTTGTGTCCTTAGAGAACTTCGGGTGCCAGCGACACGATCTTCATGAACTTCTCGGTGCGCAGTTCGCGCGTGACCGGTCCGAAGATGCGGGTGCCGATGGGCTCCAGCTTGGCGTTGAGCAGCACGGCGGCATTGCCGTCGAACTTGACGAGCGAACCGTCAGCACGACGGATGCCCTTGGCGGTGCGGACCACCACTGCGCTGTAGATCTCGCCCTTCTTGACGCGACCACGCGGAGCGGCTTCCTTGATGCTGACCTTGATGACGTCGCCCACGCTGGCGTAACGCCGCTTGGAGCCACCGAGCACCTTGATACACAGGACGGATTTCGCGCCCGTGTTGTCGGCCACTTCGAGCCGGGATTCAGTTTGGATCATTTCTTGATATTCCCAACTTGTACCGATGAGCCTCCAGGAGGGAGACACCGCGGTCAGTCTTGGGCCCGTCGTCCACGCCTCGAACCACTCGAGACGCTTCCGCTTTGGGCTGAAAGCTTCGCCTTTTGAAAGCGAAGCCCGCGATTGTGGCACCCATGCCGGGCGATGTCAACTGCCTCATCACGCGAACTTCGACAGCCGCTAGACTTTGTGGCGTGCGCGCCCCCAACTACCCCCTCATTTCGCCGCCCTCCATGCTGCGCCGACGCCTGCTGGCGGGCGGCGCGGGCCTACTGGGACTAGGATCGCTGGGGCTCGCGGGATGCCGCAGCGCAGCACCGGCGCCGGACACCGGCCGGCTGCAGCGCCTGGGGGAAGCCCTCTGGGCGCACCGACGCTCTATAGAGAGCACCACGGCAGGCGGCCTCTCCGGCATCGACTACGACCCCATCAAAGGTGAGTACCTGCTTCTCAGCGATGACCGGTCAGATCTGAGCCCCGTGCGCTGCTACACCGCACGTTGGCCCCAGCCGGCCGACGCAGCCCCCGAGCCCACCGGCGTTGTCCCGCTGCAACGCCCCGGGGGCGGCCCGTGGCCCGGGCGGCGCCAGGCCATCGACGGCCTGCCCGTTCCCGATCCCGAGGCCCTGCGCCTGCGCCCCTCGACCGGCACCCTGCTCTGGACCAGCGAAGGCGACCTCGCGCGCGGCTTCGGCCCCGCCCTGTATGAATCAGCGCGCGACGGCCGCTTCCTGCGCGAATTCACCCTGCCGGCGATGTTTGCCCCGGACCCGGCCCAGCGCCGCGGCCCGCGCGACAACCAGACACTCGAGGGCCTGGCCCTCACGCCCGACGACCGGTCGGCTTGGCTCGCAATGGAAAACGCCCTGGTCCAGGACGGTCCCGTCCCGACCACCACCGCCCCCGGCGGCCCCAGCCGCTTCACCCAGGTCGACCTCGCGACCGGCCGCGCCATGCGCCAGATCGCCTATGTGCCTGACGCCATCCCGCTGCGCCCGTTGGTGCCGGGCACCTACGCCGACAACGGCGTGAGCGAGGTGCTGATGCTCGACGCCCACCGCATGCTGGTGCTGGAGCGGGCCTACGCCACCGGCGCCGGCAACTCGCTGCGCCTGTATGAAATAGACACCCGGGCCGCCGACGACGTGCTCGCCATCGACGCCCTCGCCCCCGGCAACCACCGCCCGGCCGCCAAGACGCTGGTGGCCGACTTCGCCACCCTCGGCCTCTCGCGCCTGGACAACACCGAGGGCATGTGCTGGGGCCCATCGCTGCCCGACGGCCGCCGCCTGCTGGTGGTCGTGAGCGACGACAATTTCAACCCGCTGCAAGTGACGCAGTTCGCCGCCTTCGCCTACACCGACCGACCATGACCATCGCCGTGACCTTCCTGCCCCGCACCGCGCCGGGCCCCCTGCCCCCCATCGCCTTCATCGGCGGCGGCAACATGGCCAGCGCCATCATCGGCGGCCTGATCCAGCAAGGCGTCGCGGCCGACAACTTCGAAGTGGTCGAGCCTTTCGAGGAAGCCCGCACCAAGCTGGCCCAGTCCTACGGCATCGTCGCCAGGGCCGAGGCCAGCGAGGCCCTCGCGCGCTGCGCCGTGGTGGTGTGGGCAGTCAAGCCCCAGACCTTTGCCGAAGCCGCCCGTCCGGTGCGCGCCTTTGCCGCCGACGCCCTGCACCTGAGCGTGGCGGCGGGCATTCCGTCCGACAGCATCGCCCGCTGGCTCGGCACCGAGCGCGTCGTTCGCGCCATGCCCAACACGCCGGCGCTGGTCGGCAAGGGCATGACCGGCCTCTTCGCTCGGCCGGGCGTCGAAAGCGCCGACCGCGCACGCGTCGGCCAGCTGCTGGCGCCGACGGGCGAGCTGATCTGGGTCGACGCCGAGCCCGCGCTCGACGCGGTGACCGCCATGTCGGGCTCCGGTCCGGCCTACGTGTTCTATTTCATCGAGGCGATGACCGAGGCCGGCGTCGAGATGGGCCTCACGCCCGACCAGGCCCAGCGGCTGGCCATCGGCACCTTCACCGGCGCCTCGGCGCTGGCGCACAGCGCGACCGAGCCGCCGTCGGTGCTGCGCGAACGCGTGACCTCCAAGGGCGGCACGACCTACGCGGCCCTGAGCGCGCTCGAAGCCTCCGATGTGAAGGGCCAGTTCAAGACCGCCATCCGCGCGGCGCAGAAGCGCGCGGCCGAGCTGGGCGAGGAATTCGGGCGCGGCTGACCCGCCCGGTGGGCTATCGGAGGGCGTAGCCCGCCACGATGCCCACGAACACCGCGAAGCCCAGCCAGTGGTTTTCGCGGAAGGCCTTGAAGCAGCCTTCCCGCGTGCGGTCATGGATCAGGCGCCAGTGCCAGAGCGCCTGCGCCACCGCCGCGGCAATGCCTACATAGAAGAGAACCCCCAGCGACCGGCTGGCACCCGCCCAGATCCAGACCGCCAGGAAGATCGCGTAGCTGGCCATCACCGCCGCCACGTCGAAGCGACCGAACGTGATCGCCGAGGTCTTCATGCCGATCTTCAGGTCGTCGTCGCGGTCGACCATCGCGTACTCGGTGTCGTAGGCCAGCACCCAGAACAGGTTGCCCGCCAGCAGCCACCAGGCGAAGGCCGGCACCGTCGACTGCACCGCGGCAAAGGCCATCGGGATGCCGAAACTGAAGGCAATGCCCAGCACGGCCTGCGGAATCGACACGAAGCGCTTGGCGAACGGGTAGATCAGCGTGATCGCCAGGGCCGCGAACGACCACAGCACGGTCGTACGGTTGGTGGTGAGCACTAGCCCGAAGGACAGCAGCGCCAGCACCGCGCCCAACCCCAGCGCCTCCTTGACCGACATCGCGCCGCTCGTGACGGGCCGCTGGGCCGTGCGCTTCACGTGGCGATCGAAGTCGCGGTCGGCCACGTCGTTGACGCAACAGCCCGCGCTGCGCATCAGGAAGGTGCCGAGCGTGAACACCGCGAGCAGCTGCAAACCGGGCCAGCCGTCGGCCGCGAACCAGAGTGCGCCCAGCGTGGGCCATAGCAACAACAGCCAGCCGGCCGGCCGATTCCAGCGGATCAGATCGAGGTAGAGCGCAAAACGGCGGGCAAGCATGCGGCGGACGGGCAGACGAAAAAAGAGCGGCCATTGTGCCGCTCTTGGAAGGGGCTCCCGGCGCACCAGGAGATCATCAGGACGACGTCATCAGTCCTCGAGCAGCGAGCGCAGCATCCAGGCCGTCTGGTCGTGCACCGTGCAGCGCGCGGTCAGCATGTCGGCGGTCGGATCGTCGCCGGCCTCTTCGGCCACCGGGATGAACTCGCGCGCGATGCGCGACACCGTCTCGTGACCCTTCACGAGGATGCGCACCATCTCCATCGCCTTGGGCGGGGTCTGCGGCACGTCGGGCACGGTGGCGATCTTGCTGAACTCGGCGTACGAGCCCGGCGCGTAGTGGCCCAGCGCGCGGATGCGCTCGGCGAGCACGTCCGTCGAGCCCCACAGCTCGGTGTACTGCGTCATGAACATCGCATGCAGCGAGTTGAAGTGCGGCCCCGTCACGTTCCAGTGGAAGTTGTGTGTCGTGAGGTACAGCGTGTAGGTGTCGGCCAGCACGCGGCTCAGGCCTTCGGCGATGGCCGCGCGGTCCTGGCGTTCGATGCCGATGTTGATGATCGGCGCATTGCGGCTGCCCGACTCCTGCGCGACGACGGCGCCGCCCTTCTTGGGCACCTTGCCAGCAGAGGAGGCAGGCGACGGGGACTTGGTCTTTTTCGGGGGTTTGGCCATGGCGGAGGGGTCTTTCTTGAAGTTGGGTGACAACACCGAAATTCTGAAAGCCGGCAGGCGGCTTCGCAACAGCTTCACTCTATCCCAGCGATCAGCGATCCCAAACAGCCCGCGCGTAGGCGAAGGCCCCGAATCGCTAGGAGAGTCGTTTGACACCCGGCAGCTCGCACGCGTAGATCGCGTTGCGCAGCGCCGCGATTGCCTCGTAGCGCGTGAAGGTGCGGCGCCAGGCCAGCACCACGCGGCGCATCGGCGGGTCGCGGTCCTGCGCGTCGCGCACGGGCAGGTAGCGCACCATCTGCTCGGGCTCCTTGCGCCCCTTGACCTTCGGCTTGAGCGCCTCGGCCGGCACCGACAGGCGCGGCACCAGCGTCACGCCCATGCCCGAGGCCACCATGTGCTTGATGGTCTCCAGCGACGAGCCCTCGAAGCTCTTGCGGATGCCCTCGGCATTGCTCGAGAAGCGCGCGAACTCGGGGCACACCTCGAGCACGTGGTCGCGAAAGCAGTGGCCCGTGCCCAGCAGCAGCATCGTCTCGCTCTGCAGCTCTTCCGACGTGATCGACTCGCGGTCGGCCAGCTTGTGCTTCACGGGCAGCGCCGCCATGAAGGGCTCATCGTACAGCGGCGCCATCGCCAGGCCCGTGTCGGGAAAAGGCTCGGCCATGATCGCGCAGTCGATCTCGCCGGCGCGCAGCATCTCGAGCAGCTTGACCGTGAAGTTCTCCTGCAGCACCAGTGGCATCTGCGGCGTGCGCGCGATCACCTGGCGTACGAGGTCGGGCAGCAGGTACGGGCCGATCGTGTAGATCACGCCCAGGTTCAGCGGGCCAGCCAGCGGGTCCTTGCCGCGCTTGGCGATCTCCTTGATGCTGGCGGCCTGATCGAGCACGCTCTGCGCCTGCTGGACGATCTGCTCGCCGAGCGGCGTCACGGTCACTTCACCGGCGCTGCGCTCGAAGAGCTTGACCTCGAGTTCGTCCTCGAGTTTCTTGATGGCCACCGAAAGCGTCGGCTGGGACACATAACAGGCCTCGGCCGCCTTGCCGAAGTGCCGCTCGCGGGCGACTGCGACGATATATTTGAGTTCGGTGAGAGTCATAGCTTGCGTCAATTATGCGCAAGGGTCTGTGACCCGGCTGGGGCGGGGTTAAAAGCCGCGGGCTGCGCTCAGTCGGTGCGGCTCCAGACCCATTGCACCGGCCGCCCGCCGTTCGAGGGCATCGGCTCGCCCTGCGTGACGGCCACGCTCACGCGCAGGTCGGTCAGGCAGGCCCAGACGCCCGAGCGGGGGCAGGTCTGGCCCGTGTCCGCAAACAGCAGTTCATCGCGGCGCATGCGGTGCCCCTGGATCTGCGCCGAGCCATCGTCCTGCACGGAGAACGCGACGCGGCCGGACGCGGCACGCTCTTCGAAGATCTCGATGGCGCCTTGCAAGGCGACGAAGAAATCCCAGTCGGACAGATCCTGCTCCGCCGCCGCGGCGGTGAAGTCGGCCTGGTACAGGCGCTGATAGCGCTCGACGTTGTAGTCCAGCTCGAAGACGACCTGGCCCGTCGCGGCGTCCATCAGCCGGAACTGGCTGAAACCTTGCCGCAAGCGCCCATCGCCATACCGCGAGGGCGCGATCTCGCTGCGCAGGACAGGCGGGACCATCACCACGGAGCCGTCGCCGCGCTTCTGGCAGATCTCGAACACGGCACCGTCGTCGGTGCGAAAGACGAACTTCTCGTCGGACGTCCAGTAGCTGTAGTAGCGCTTGTCGTTCTCGATCGTGTAGCCGCCTTTGACGGGGAGGTCAGCGAGTACCGAAACGCCTGGCGGTTTCTCGGCGTCGTCGACGGGGCGCCAGCGGCCGGTTGTGGGGTCCAGGTCGATGAGGTCGGCGGCGGTGTGATGCAGGTAGAGCCACATGGGAATGGTTAAACCATCATCCCTATTTCGGGCAAGCCTCTCCACTTCAGGGGGAGGTGGGGGGACCGTCTTGTGCCGCAAGGGTCACGCAGGTGTCAGGCGATGCGACCGCGCCATGCGTGCGCGCATAGTCAACCAGATCCTTGGGATAGAACGGCAGGTCTCGGTAGCTGCTGTCGTCGATGTCCCAGAGGTAGGTCACCAGCCCGGCCTCGAAGGCCCAGTAGCCGAAGAAGCTCTGCGGTACCTTGTCGTGCAGGCCATGCCAGTAAGTCCCCTTCATGGAGGGATACCACTTTTTTAAGAACTCGGCGATAAACAGCGGGCGCTTTCGGGGTTCAGCTTCGATGGCCTTTAGCAGCAGCGGATGGGCTTTCAGGAAGCGCAGCATGCCCGTTGCATGAACTGTTGGTAGGCCCAGTTTCTCCAGCAGCGCTTCATACAAGGCATCTTTCCCGCGGTTCTCGGTCCGAGCTACTTCGAACAGTGCGACCACGCGTGGAACGAGGTCGTCGTGGTGCAACAGCTTGGCCAACGACAGCAAGGTCATGGCGTAGTGGTAGCCGTCGAGTTCTTCGAGGAAAACAGGCTCTGTCTGATAGATCGGGTGAGGCAGATTTTCGGCCTCGACAGCTTGAATCAAAGAAGGAAAAGCTCTCGCGATTTCCTGCATCGGGCTCCCTGCGGAATAGTCCCCAACGAACAAGGAAAATTTCGAACCGGCCAAGAAGCTGTGCCAGCGGGACCAAGCATTTTCATCCGCGGAGGCCAGATCATTTCTTAGATAGCCTTCAAGCTCCGCGACGTTTGCTCGGGTTGCGTTCACAAGAAGTAGATAAGGCTCCTCGTCCAAGAACCTCTCGCGTCGGGTCGAGTAGAAGTTGCTCATCTGTTCGCGCTCAAACTTTTCAATTCATCTTTTCGAAGTCGTCGCCACACTCCTTCAGTTCGGTAACAAGCTCATCGATATCCTGCGTATCGAAAAATTTCATCGTTGTGCTCATGACTCTTCATTCACAAGTCGTTCGCGACGCTTCGAGTAAGAACTACTCATAGCTCACCAGTCCAAACCGCGCATTTGACTTGAGTCTCAGAGCTTGGGCGCCGTTTGATCCGCACTCCATTGCCAGAAGGTTGCGCCGTAGCTGCTGCCCTCGATGACGGGCATGACCTCGTCCGCCTTGAAGTAGCGTCGGCTGCCCGCCTTGGCTGGCGTGAACCACCAGCCGGCCAGTGGGCAAGGCTCTCCACCTCGTGTGGAGACCGGAGGGCCGTCTTGTGCTGAAAGGGAAGCGCTGGTGTCAGGCGATGCGACCGCGCCATGCGTGCGCGCATAGTCAACCAGGTCCTTGGGATAGAACGGCAGGTCTCGGTAGCTGCTGTCGTCGATATCCCAGAGGTAGGTCACCAGCCCGGCCTCGAAGGCCCAGTAGCCGAAGAAGCTCTGCGGTACCTTGTCGTGCAGGCCATGCCAGTAAGTTCCCTTCATGGAGGGATACCACTTTTTTAGGAACTCGGCGATAAACAGCGGGCGCTTTCGGGGCTCAGCTTCGATGGCCTTTAGCAGCAGCGGATGGGCTTTCAGGAAGCGCAGCATGCCCGTTGCATGAACTGTTGGTAGGCCCAGTTTCTCCAGCAGCGCTTCATACAAGGCATCTTTCCCGCGGTTCTCGGCCCGAGCTACGTCGAACAGTGCGACCACGCGTGGAACAAGGTCGTCGTGGCGCAGCAGCTTGACCAACGACAGCAAAGTCATGGCGTAGTGGTAGCCATCGAGTTCTTCGAGGAAAACTGGTTCCGTGCGCTGTGTAGGGTGCGGAAGGGCAGATGGCTCCTGAGCTGCAAGCACATTCTCAAAAGAAAGCGCCAACTCGCCAATCGGCTCACCAGCTGAATAGTTCAAAACCAGCAATTCGAGCTTATTCGAGGCGATGAACCAGTTCCAACCATGCCACGCGAACTCGCCAGCATCCGCGAGTTCTTCGACCAACGAGCGTTGGTAGTCCTGGATCGATGCAGTCCTGCCTTTGGTCTGAACTACGTAGGGCTCTTCGTTCAAGAACCTCTCACGTCGGATCGAGTAGAAGTTGCTCATTTGTCCGCTCTTAAACTTTCCAATTCATTTTGTCGATATCGTAGCCACGCAATGCATAAGGTGGGAAGAAGGCCAGGCCCTTCATGCGCCTTCCACCTCGGGATTGCGCTACCTTCTTGTTCTTGGCATTTGCGGGCTGGCAACCATAGAGCCACCGAAGATACTGTGCTATTACGGATTTCAGCTTTGCAGGTGGTTGTCCTGTGACGGGATCGGGAGGGAAAACGGTGCTTTGCAGACGACTATTGATCCAGTTGCGACTCATTTGCTTCTGTCCCGTCGTCGTCGTCCCCAGCTTGTTCTTCCATTCAATGTCCTGAAGCTTGTTGCCCGACTTGACGTGATAGCCGAACTTGGCCTCCATCACCACAAAGCGCGGGAATGTGGCGGGCTTGCCCGTCACCGGGTTGAAGTCTGAATCGATATCGCCGAAGGGCTTGATGCTGCGGCTGACGGCCGCCTTCGCAATCTGCTCACCAGGTATCTCCACATCGAGTTCGTCCAATATCCAGCCCAGGCTGTTGGGAATGCCGTTGTAGTGCGGTGGCAGCAAGGTGCCACCGGTCACCACACTGGGCTCTTTTTCGAAGAGGCCATCGATGCCCTGGTCCGAGCCGAAGAACGCGCTGGTGTCGCGCTTGGATGTGTTTGGCGCTGGGAACAGACGCGAGTAGCCCATGAAGTTGATGAAGTAATTGTCCACGCAGCTCTCGCACAAGTTGCCGTTGATCTGCGCGTACATCCAGTCGAGCAATTTGTCGGGAATCTTGTCCAGCACCTTGGGGTTCGTGATGTTGGTCGCGGCGTTGTAGACCACATGCTGGAGCTTGGCAACGGCTGCAGCCACCCAGGTCTGGACCTGCTTGAGAGCGCCCGTCACCCAACCACTGATCTTGGCGTACCACTCGCTGATCACCTTGGACATCTTGGGCAGATAGCGCCCCACCGCAGCCCCGATCTTGTCGAATATCTGGCGCAGCAGCGAATTGATCTTGCCCGCGTAGGACGGAAAGTTCAGTCCCTTGAGGTATCCCAGGGTGTCGCCGGTACCCAGGAACCGCAGCATCGCCGCGCCTTCACCCGTCTCCAGCGCCGCGACCGCAAAGCGCATGTTGGCGAACTTCGGCAGCATCCGGTAGATCACCTTGCCGGCCCGTCCCACGTAGGGGATGCACAAGGCGGCAGCAGCCATGCCCAACTCCACCAGGGCACCCTTGGTTTCCTCCGCCGTGTCGTCCTTGGAGTCGACCAGCAACGCCAGGGCGCGCAACACGTCGCGGAAGTCCTCCAGAATCCAGATGGCGATCTGCTTGCCGATGGTCAGCGGATTGATCAGTTCGACAAGGCTGAGTATTTCAGCGAACAGGTCGGAGACCCAGTTGCCTTGCTCGCGCAGATAACTTTTCAACGCGTCGGAGCCATTGAAGCTCAGCTTGTCGAGCTCGATGGTCCAGTCATCCACGGTGTCCGCGGCACTGCGCGCGCCCTTGGCTGCCAGGTCCCGCACCCAATCGAACGCGTCGCTCAGGTAGGTGTGCGCATGCGCGTCTTCGAGACTGACCAATTCACCTCTGTCGCCGCTCATTTTTTGACTCCCTGTTCAACTTGATCCGCGAACGCCGCCGTGAGCGCGCTGCGCCATGCCGAGACGTCCGCTTGTGCCTTGTCTTTGGAATGCACGGAGGGGTCGATCGTCTTCACCTCCTCGTATTTCACCTTGACCGGACCCGGTGGCACGTTCTCCATTCGAGCATGCCCCTGTGCGTCCAAGTTGCCGCTGCGAACAGAACCATCTGAAAAGGTCGCGGTGTACTTGGCGCCTGCGACGGGGTCCAGATCGGCATAGTGATAAGTGAGTGCGATCCAGTTCTTGAGGTCCATCGCGTCGGACGGTAGTTGCGGCAACTCCACCGAACCCCGCCCCGGCCCCACAAAGCTCTTGCTCGTCCCCTTCACATCCAGCAGCCCCGGCATCTTCAAGGTGATGTTCGCCCCGTCCAGCTCGATGCTCGCCTGCCCCCCCTTGAGCGTGACCTTCTGCTGCGCCAGCACGTGAATCTCGTCATTGCTGCTGGTGACCGTAAAGCCTTCCTTGGCCAGCCATTCGAGCTCGTCGGTGTGCGCCTGCACGCTCACCGGCCCGTCCTGCGCGATGACCTGGATGCCGCCTTCGTGGCTGTACAGCCCCACGGATTTGGCGGCCACAAAGCTCACGGTCTTGCCCGCCGCGATGTGGGCCTGCGCCTGCGCAGTCCAGTGGATCGCCTCGCCCGCGTACACGGTCGCGCTCGCAGGCGTGGCCATGTTCAGGCTCATGGCCGCATCGAGCACCATGAGCGGCCGGGCGAAGGCGGGCACGGGGTCTTGCCCTTCGCGTGCGCCTGCGCCCTCTCCACCCTTGGGCTCGCGCGCGTCCTGCCCGTTGACGCTGCCGGGATAGTGCCCGTTCTTCTGCGGATCGATGTCGTCGATGAGCGGCTGCAGCAGCGCCGTGGCGCTTAGTGCAAGGGCCTTCGCACCTCCGGCCGCATCGGACAGCTTCTGCGCCTCGCGCAGCGCGCCCGCGAGCTGGCCGCGCACGCTGGTGGTGTCCTGCACGCTGCCCGCCGCACGCTCCTGGGCCAGCGTGGAGATCAGCAAGCCCTCACCAGCGCGCGTGGCGACCCAGGCGTCGGAGCGCAGCTCGGCGCCGCTGCCGCGCCAGGCGCCGCGGCTGCTCTCGTCGGGCGACTGGGCGTTGAGGTGGCCCAGGTTCAGCTGGCTCGCGGCGTGCGAGCTGGCCAGGCGGGTGCGCACCTGTCCGGGCGCATCGTCGGCGATCCACTGGTTGTAGCCGCTGCCGTCGAGCGCGCGGCTGTGCCAGCCCGAGAGCACGCCGGCGTGGTTGGCCGATGAATCGGTGCCGGCGGACCAGGGCGGCAGGTCCTGTCCGTTGTAGAGCTGCTGGGCGACTACCGGTCGGTCGATGTCGCCTTCGATGAAGGACACGAGCACTTCAGAACCCACGCGCGGCAGGTGATGTGCGCCCCAGTTCGGGCCGGCAACGGGCGCAGCCACGCGCAGCCAGACGGACTGGCGGTTGCTGGCGTGGCGACCGGCAGCGACCAGGCTGCCTTGTCCGTTGCCCGTCGACTGCTGCTGGCCCGCACGCTGGGCCTGCCAATGGAAACGCACCTGCACACGATGGTCGCGCTGGGTGTGGACAGCCGTCGGTGCCTCGTCGTCATCGCCGCCGACCACGAGCGCGACCATGGCCTCGGGGGCTGTGGGCTTGGGGCGCCACAGCGGCACGACCTGCGCCTCGGCCGGCTGCGCCTCGAAGCTGTTGCGGTAGCTGCCCTTCTCGAGTTCGCCGGCCTCGAGCACCTGCGCGGCCTGTGCGCCTAAGTTGTTGGCCGCTTCGTGGCGCACGCGCAGTGCGAGGAATCTGCGGCCGTCGTAGCGGTCGTGCTGCGTGAGCGTGAAGCGCTCGCCGGCACCGAGCTGTCGCACGCTGCCTGCGGCGCCGTAGCGCTTGATGCGCGATTCGAAGGCCACCAGCTGTTGTTCGGCGCGGCGGGCGGCGGTGGCGCTGTCGGCATAGCGCTGCGCGCCGGTGCCGTCGTAGTGCTCCAGTACGGGCACCTCGCCCATGGCCAGCGCGCTCTGCACCGCGCCGGTGGGGGCCTGCAGCACGCTGGCGTCCCAGGCGTTGCGCATGACGGCGTTGGTGGTGACCTGGCGCCGGCTGCTCCAGGCGGTGATGGCGTCGGTCGCTTCGGTGGCGTCGACGCGGTGGAAGCGGATCTGCGACAAGGCGCAGTCGGGCGGGGTTGCCGCGCGGTCGAAGATCACCAGGCGGTGGTGCGAGGGCGTGGTGTTGCCGCTTCCACTGCCCGTCGACTGTTGCTGCTCGTGCTCGAAGCGAAAGCTCAGGCCCTCTTCCGCCAGCAGGCGCAGCACGAAGGCCAGGTCCGACTCACGGTACTGCACGCAGGTGGGCCGCACGGGCATCTCCTGCGTGACTTCGAAGCTGAAGCTGGCGGTCGTGTGGTCGGCGAACACTTCGCTGACGATGTCCTGCACGTGCTTGGCGGCGTACACGAAGCTGTCGCGGCGCAAGCCCAGCGCAGCGAGCCAGGGTTGCAGGTGCAGCCGGTAGCGCGCCAGGCCGCCGTCACCACCCAGCGCATCGACGGCCGTGAGGTTGCCGTGCCAAGTGCGAAAGCTGCCGTTGGCCAGCAGCAGGCGCAGGCTCAGCTCTTCGCCGATCAGCGCGAACGGGTCGAACTCGCTCGAGGTGGCGAGGGTGTCGATGGTGAAGTCGAAGAGTTCGTTGAGGCCTTCGCTGCCGGTGAAGCGCTCGACGACGACGGCGTTCTGCGGTGCCGCCGCGGGCAGCTGCAGCTTGATGAGCCGCGCCTGCTCCGAGAGCCGCGCGACGTTCAGGCCTTCGAGCTTCCATGGCGTCGGCATGAAGCTGCTTGATGTGTCTGATGACATGGATATCCACCTCCCTGGTGTCAGTGCCGGTCGTGCCGGTCTTCGTTCGATGCATGGCCGCGCGCGATCTTCCCGCCCTGTCGGTTCAGGGGCTGGCCGATCGACATCGCGTGGACCGGAAAAATCCTAGTTCGCCAGCGTTGCATGTGCGTTTGCTGTGCCACAGCTGAATGTCATGACCGCAGGCGGCGGAAACACGGTGTTCGATCCGAACAGCCCGTAGCGCTTGGCATTGATCGTGACGGTCTGGGTGAACGAGCCTGTCAGCCCCAGACTGGACGCGGTCGGGTTCGTCTCATCGAAGCTCAGGCTTTGCGCAGAAAGGAACGGCTCTTTGGGAATATTGAGGACCACATGAATGGCGGTTGTCGGAATGGTTTCATTTCCAAGACGGATGCCGAACCAGCTGCGCGTCACGAACGTGGAGGACTTTTCCAGCCACGCGTCATGCACCGAGCAATCGCCAAAGGACGGTGCATCGAAACGAAGCTTCGCCAACAGCCTTCCCTGGGCCCGGCTCTCGTCGCTCGATACCGCGGTTGAAGTGTCGGAAGTGCTCGTGTTCACCCGATAGCCGCGGTACGCCACAGCCGATGCGATGAGGACTGCGACAACAACTGCGGCAAGTAGAGCGAATCGCTTCATAGGGCAAAAGAACGGCTGTGCAGCGCACAGGCCACACCGGCCGCACCCGCCAGCCGGACAATCTCTTCCACACTCAACGCCGGCCCGCCGGCCGCTGCAATGACCTGCGGCGGCAACTCCGGCAGCTTGCCCGAGCCGCTGGTGCGCAAGCTCTCGCCCGGTTGGATGGCCGGGCCGCCCTCTTCCATGTAGCGCCGGATGTGTTCCCACAGACGCCAGAGTGCAGCGTCTTCGTACCAACCGAGATAGCCGATCAAGGCGATGCCTTCCAGCTTGCGCGGGTTCCGGGCCTCGCCCCACAGCAGGCGCAGCACATGGG
Source organism: Variovorax sp. KBS0712 (assembly GCF_006323185.2). Classification (NCBI taxonomy): domain Bacteria; kingdom Pseudomonadati; phylum Pseudomonadota; class Betaproteobacteria; order Burkholderiales; family Comamonadaceae; genus Variovorax; species Variovorax sp. KBS0712. The sequence goes on from NZ_VCCD02000005.1 coordinate 205,764, forward strand.
TGTCGCGGGCCGCCTCGCCGGTGAGTTGCATGACCTTGTAGCTGCGGGCCTGCAAATCGTCCCACGAGGTGGTGATCACGTTGTCGATGCCAACGCGCTCCCAGAAGCGCCAGAAGCGCAAGCGCCCCAACACGCAGATGCTGACTTCTCGGGTCTTGCGGTTGAAGACCACGGGAATGTCGCGGGGGGCAAGGTGGGACATCCGCAGGGCGAAGGAGAAGAAGAGGAAGCCCATGCCAAACATGATGAGACCAAAAGCCAATGGCTCTAGAAAATCGATCGCTCTCGGTGGGTTGCTCCAAGGACTCGGATCGTCGTAGGCAAACCATTTCAGCCAACTCTTCCAAGCAGCCCAAAACCAAGGAATCCCAAGACCCATGCAACCCAAGGAGAAGGCCGCAAAGGTATTCCCATTCCCCACCACTTCTCCGGTGCCCATAGGCGCTCCAACTTGAATCGCCTCCGGGTACACAGCCAACAGTGAGTCGCAGGTGCAGGCACTCTCGTGCACAGGCTGCTTTTTGTCCTCGGGTGCCACGCGCGTGATCGTCCCGTTGAGCATCGCGCGCAACGCGTCGCTGATATCGTCAAACTGCGTCTCCGGCCCTTGCCAATCCGGCAGCAGCACGTTGTATTCGGGTAGCTTTTTCATGTCACGCCGTCATCCCGTCACCGTCGGCATCGATTGATTTCTTGACAGCCGCTTGCGCCTGACTGGTGAAGATCGAGTGCACATCAGCTTGCACCCTAAGCCGCCGCATCGGCCGCACCCGCCAGCCGGGTAACCTCTTCCACACTCAACGCCGGACCACCGGCCGCTGCAATGACCTGCGGCGGCAACTCGGGCAGCTTGCCCGCACCGCTGGTGCGCAAGGTCTCGCCCGGTTGGATGGCCGGGCCGCCCTCTTCCATGTAGCGCCGGATGTGTTCCCACAGACGCCAGAGTGCAGCGTCTTCGTACCAACCGAGATAGCCGATCAAGGCAATGCCTTCCAGCTTGCGCGGGTTCCGGGCCTCGCCCCACAGCAGGCGCAGCACATGGGTGTCGCGGGCCGCCTCGCCGGTGAGTTGCATGACCTTGTAGCTGCGGGCCTGCAAATCGTCCCACGAGGTGGTGATCACGTTGTCGATGCCAACGCGCTCCCAGAAGCGCCAGAAGCGCAAGCGCCCCAGCATGCAGATGCTGACTTCTCGGGTCTTGCGATTGAAGACGATGGGGATATCTCGGGGAGCAAGGTGAGACATGCGAAGGGCAAAAGAAAACGCATAAAAACCAAGCAAGAACATTGCCGCGCTCAGCGCCCAGCCCAAGACATCAGCACCTCTTGGTGTCATCCATCCCCCCAAACCCATAAGCCCCACCGAAAAGAGAATGTAGGTATTTCCCGTCCCAATCACCTCTCCCGTACCCATGGGCGCGCCGATCTGAATCGCATCCGGATGCACTGCCAGCAACGAATCGCAGGTGCTCGCACTCTCGTGCACCGGCTTCCGCTTATCGTCAGGCGCCACGCGCGTGATCGTTCCATTGAGCATCGGACGCAGCGCTTCATCGATCTCGTCAAACTGCGTCTCCGGCCCTTGCCAATCCGGCAGCAGCACGTTGTATTCAGGTAGTTTCTTCATGTCAGTCAGTCATCGTCTGATCCACCACATAGTCTCCGCTGGTGGCGTCGACCAGCACCTGGACCTGGACCTGGGCTCGCGGGTAGAGCAACCCATCGGTGTCGATGGTGATGCGGGTGAAGTCGCCCTCATCACTGCGTTGCGGACGCTCGAGGCCCTTCAAGCTCAGCGCTGGCGCAGGCGGCACGCTGCGACCCAGCATGTAGACCAAAGTCGAGATGCCGTCGCGGCCGCCCAGCGTGATGCCGATGGTCCATTCAAGGCTGTCGCGCAATGCCTTTGGCATCCACAGCTTCAGTTCGACGGTCTTGTACAGACCGCTGTGGCCTTCGAACGGGTCTTTCATGAACAGCGCTCCCAGCCCGCCATTGGCACGCGACATGCCGGCCCCGGTCGTGGCCATGGTGTTCATGCCGTACTCGAATTCGACGCGGATGCCCATGAGCAGCTTGTTGAGTTCCTGCTGCTCGACTTCCAGGCTGCCCCATTTGGTATCGGCTCGGCCCCAAATGGTTTTGGCAGCCCATTCTTCAGTGGGCGTGTCTTGTAGCAGCATGGCGATGTAGCCGACACCGATGGCCAGGCCGATCAGAATCAGGCCCCAGCCGGTCCACGACAGGCCCAGCAGGCCGGCGCTGACCACCGAGCCGCTGATCTGCCCAGCAGCCATCAGCCCTGCGACCCCGGCGAGTCCGAAAAGAGCTGCGGAGACTCTGTATGCATTTGCGGCATCCTTGTCCGCCACCTCCGACCTTCGCACTGAATTAACCGCAGCCAAACCCGCATCGACAAACAATCCCATTGCCGACAACCTGCTCGCCATCAGCTTCAGCATGTTCGCCTTCGAAGCCCATGCACCGTTCACCTTGGCAACCTGCTCGGCAACTTCAAGGCTAGCGCCCGTGATGCCCAGGCCCGAGCCGGCCAGCCCAAACCACGCAGCTGTGCGCTGGTCTTGCGTGCCGTTCTCCAGCATCTTGATGGACTTGGCAATCGAGAATCCATGCAACACCGCGCCGGCTGCCGAGAAGGACGCTGCGCCGCCACTCATAACGGCTGCCGAGCCCTTGGCAAAACCGGAGAGCTGTGCCGCGGTCCAGCCGGCCGCACGGGTGGCCGCTTGCGTTGCCGGCGCGGTGGCGCTGCCGACCGCCCGCCCCGCCGCAGTGGCGACGTTGCCGGCAGAGCGGCCCGCCTGAGCGGCGGCGTTGGCGGCGGAGCGCCCTGCGACGGTGGCCTTTTTGGTGAGGTCGTCTGCCGATTCAGCCGTGAAGATCCACACATCGATCAGCGTGTTGAGACCGCGCGAATGCCCCGCCAGTGCCAAGCTCAGACCACCCGCCAGCGCCACGTTCTTGAGCTTGCCTGTGGCGGCGGTACCGGCCTTGTTGGCCGCGCCCGTTACGGCGCCCGCGCCCTGCGCCGCGCGGCGACCCAACTCGCCGCGCAGGCTCTCCCAGTACTTCACAGCCTCCGACAGGGTCATCTTGACCGTTTGCGCCATCGCGCCTGAAGGCCCTGCCGTGCCGGCGGTAATGCATTGCATGACGGCCGTGAGGAATTGCCGTGTCTTGACCGATGCCGGGTCCGTGCCTGTCGTGGCCATGCTGATCCCGCCCACGATGGTGATGAGCGGATGCGCCAGACCCGAGGCGGCGTTTTTCAGCAACGGCAAGCTGCTGACGACCTTGTCGTAGAACGGATACTTGGCAAGGAGGACCTGGCTGGCCAAGGGAGTTCCCTTGCCCGCGCTTGCATCTTTCAGAGCCTGTGCCGTTTCCTCGAACAACTTGAAGATGTTCTTGGTTTCCTTGTGGATCTTGGTGGGCTTGAATGCGTCGAAGAATGCCACCTGATTCCCAAGCAGCGCCCGAGTGAGCAGCGCCTGGCTGTCATGTGGGTTGTCAGAAGCAAAGGGCTTGTACCACTCGAGTCCCGTGGTGCTCATGTGCCCTCCCAACGTGATCTGTGCGACAGCATTGGCGTAGTGCAGGCCGTCGATGCGTTCGTTGAGGCCAAAGTCATGCTCGGTCACGAGCTTGCGCGCTGCCGAATTGAGCCACGCCCCGTGATCGGGCTCGATCTTCGAAAGAAGATCCTTGTCGGCCTTTGAAAGCCTGTCGAATTGCTCCAGGAAACTCCGGAAGGGGTACCTGCCACCCGATCCGAGCTTCTCAAGAACGTCATCTTTGAGGCCCGCGGTGTCGTGGTCGATCTCCCCCTCGTTGGGAAGCTCGATTTTTCCATTGATCGGGTCGGGGTAGGCGTCTACCCTCGACATCGGCCTTGCCTTGCGATTGCCTACCCAACGAGCTTCCGGCGGCAAGCTGCCGGCTGCTTTCTGCTTGCGGAAATCCTCGCTCGTGATGGCCTTGCCATTCAGGTGCGCCATGCCTGCTATGCGTCTCTTGGTCGCATCGCCTTGTGCATCGATTTCTTTCAGCAAGCCCTCGATGGTCAACGCCGTTTGAAGTCGCCACTGCCCCTGCTTTTTACCTTCCGAGTCCTTGTACTCGTTCAGCCACCGGGCTGCGCTGTTGCACTTGACCAGACGCATGTAGGCCGACTCGGAGGTCACACCAACGGCATCGGGAACGCTGACCATGTGCACATGGTCCATGGTGTATTGCCCCTGTGAAGCCCTCACCAGACGTTCGGCCGCTTGAAAAACGTCCAGTGCGCTTTCCGGCCGCACGCCGGCTTTGCCCGCCGCCCCCTTCTGCATGCTCAACGGGGGGAACGGCGTACCCAGCAAATCGTTGGGCTGCAGCTTCTCGTCGTAGTCCGCGACAAGCGTCAGGATGGTGCCCGTTGTCAGTGGCATCGACCGCTTGGCCGTCCCCTTCGAAGCCTCGATGAGAGTCATGCGTCTTTTTCGCAAGTCCTCTTTGGACGCGTACAGGTCTCGCACTGGCTGGGACCAGGGATGATCGCTGTAGCCCACCCACACAGAGCCCGCGAGCTTGGCCTCTGGAATCACGAGCAGCATCGCATTGGCATACGCTTCGGAGCGCTGGCACACAAAGCCACCTTCGCTGCTGGCACTGTTCGTGTAGGGCACGGCCTGCAGCGGGAAAGGACTGAGATACCCACCATCGCTGACACGAAAAATCTGCCAGCCTTTGTCGGCCTTCAATTGCGGCGTATGGGGCTTTTCATAGAAAACGACAACGAATCCCGCACGCAGCGTACGCATTGCGTAGCGGCTGTAGCTCAACGCCGCCTCCGCGGTGTGCCTGTCGAGCAGCGGCCGCGCCGCTTCCTGTTTGGGCTGCGCGTAACTACTTTCCGCGAGGCCGGGCCGTACGAGCAACACCGGCAATCCGGCTTTGGCGCACGCCGGGCAGCCGCCGGCAGTGCATCCGGGCGTGCCGGCAGCCGCCTTTTGCGCGCCCGCCGAATAGCTGGGGGCAGGTGTATCAGCCAAGTCGTTCTCCCTGTGTGGCCGGTTGAAGCTGCGACAGTCCGGCGTGGCGCTCCAACTCGGTCCGAATGGTGTTCCATCCCTCGGGGTCAGGCACGCCTTCGAGCGCCTGCGCCAGCGTGGCGTCACCGCGCAAGGCGCGAGCGATCAACGAGTGCACGGTCAGATGGGTGGTCAATTGCGGGTGGACCTGCAGGATGTAAGCCCCCAGCAAGACCCGGTCTTGCCGGTTCGACAATCCCGCGGAGATGGTCGCGGCAGTCGCCTCGGAGGCCTTCTGCAAGTAATCGGAGGGCAAGACGCCTGCGAACCGCTGCCACCCGCGCAGCAAATCCTGAACCGCTTCGTTGCGGGTTGCATGGGCCCACTGCTCGGCACTGAAGCCCACGCCCTCCTGCTTGGCATCGGAGGTGGCCTCGTAGCGCACAAGTTCGCCGCATCGGTCCAGGCTGTACCAGCAATGCACGGGCCCCAGAAGACCCGCTTGCTGGTTCGGTGTCAGTACAGGCCACATCCACTCGATGACCCGCCGATCGGCCCAGCGTATGAACTTGGGGTTGGTCTCACCGGGGAAGCCGCCCTGCATGCACCGGGCGAAATGTCGAGCCAATGCGTCTGCCGGTGCGTCAGTCAACAACCAGCCGCCCAAGACGAACCCTTGTTCGCCCTCCGCATCCGGGTCTTCCTGCTCGCTCAACGCCAAGGCCAGGCTCGCCTTCAGCAGATGCGTGTCGTGCGGATGCAGGCGAATCAATCGAGGGCGCTGTTCGGGCTTCAACAACGGGTGACGAACAGGAACGGTCCAGGTTTCGCGCGGCTCCGCCTGCAACAGGTCCTCGGAGAAGGGCTCGCGCAACATGGGGTCGACCAGCAGGTAGGCGGACAAGGCATCGTCCGCCTGCAGTGCCTCCCCCAACTGCCGAACAAGGTTTTCGAACATCTGTCCCCGGCCTCAGAGGGTGACGGCGCCGCTGGCTGCGGCATCGTTTTGCTTGGGACATGGCTGTGCTTCCGCCTTGCCCACGCTGTTGCTCGCACTGTCCCCCATCGGCCCCACGAAGTTGTGCATCCCCCTGAACGTCACCTTCCCCGGCGCATGGATCTTGATGCTCGATCCCTCCAGCCTGATGTACGCCCCCGCGCTGGTCAGCAGCACGTGTTTCGGCGCTTCCACGACCACGTCCTTCGCCGTGCTGGCGATCGTCACCTTCTTGTCCGCCGCGATCTTCGTGGCGCCGGTCTGGCTCTGCAGGCTCACCTTGCCGCTGGCCGCATGCAGCGTTATGCCGCGCTCCTGGTTCGGCTCGCCGCCTTCACCGGCCTTCGCGCCCACCGTGTACAGGCTCACGCCGCTGGCCACGCTCAGGGCGATCTGACCTTGCGCGGGCAGGTCGACATCCTGGCTCGCGACGATCGCGGTGTGCTGTCCGCTCACGGCGATCACTTCCTTCGGCGTGACGAAGCCGATGCCCATGGGCGCGCTGAACTGCAGGTGCGGCTCGCTGTAGGCGGTGACGCTGCCGTGGCCGCCTTCGGTGGCCTTGATCTCGCCGCCGCCCGATCCGTTGCTTGATGCCGCAGCACCGCCCTCCTGCTTCGCCTCCAGCACCTCGGCCACATGCTTCAGCGCGGCGATCGCCGGCAGCTCGGCCGGAGCACCTTCACCCTTGATCTGCGCCTTCTGCGTCTGCGCACTCTGGGCGAGTGAAGTGGCGAGCTCTTCCGCCTGTTTCGTCTGTTGCTGCGCTTCGCGGCTGGCCATGAACGCGCCCTTGGCGTTCGGCTGGGCATAGGCGCTCACGAGCAGGCCCGCGCCGGCGCGGATGGCGCCTTGCGCGGTGGTGGCCAGTTCGGCGCCGTGGCCGCGGCCCTTGCCGCGGGCGTTGTCGTCCTGCTGCTTGTGGTGGCCCAGGTGCAGGCGGCTGCTGGCCTGGGTGGTGGCCAGGCTGGTGCTGCCCTGGCCGGGGGTGTCGTCGAAGACGAGCTGGTTGTAGCCCCCGTCGCCGCTCTGGCTGGCGCTCAGTTCCTGGGTCTTGATGCCGCTGAAGACGGCGTTGTGCGCGTGCTCCTTGGCGCCCTTGCCTTCGCCGGCGAACCACGCAGGCGCGTTGCCGGTGGACTGGGCGGCGCCCGCGGGTTTCTGGTTGTGCTGGGCGTCGACCTGGCCGGCACCGTTGTACAGCGCGGCGACGACCACGGGGCGGTCGATGTCGCCGTGGTGGAACTCCACCAGCACTTCCTGGCCCACGCGCGGCAAACTCATCTGGCCCCAGTTGTCGCCGGCGGCGCTGGCGGCCACGCGCACCCAGGCGCCCAGGCGGTCGGCGGCGGGCGCGTTGTCCTGGCCGTCGGTGCGCGACTGGCGTGCGCTCGACGCACTGCCGCGCTGCCAGTGGAACTGCACCTTGATGCGGTGGTCGCGGTCGGTGTGCACCGGCGCATCGGCACCGCCCACGCCGATGACGATGGCGCTCTGGCTGCCGTGCACGCTGGGCTTGGGATGGATGCGCTGGCCGTGGCCGTCCAGGCTCAGCGGCCGGTAGGGGATGGCCGCGCGCACGGTGGTGAACTCGTTGCGGTAGTGGGTGATGGCGTCTGCGGTCGTGTCGCCGTTGCCACTGTCGAACACGGTCGCGATGTCGGGCAGGCCCAGCCGCTCGCCGATGCCGGTCTTCAGGTCTTCGTCGAAGTTGTTGCGCGCGATGTGGCGCACGGCAAGCACGGCGAAGCGGCGGTCCTGCTCGCCGTCCTTGTCATGCTGCTCGTGCCCGCTCAGCGTGAAGGTGGTGGCCGGGGCCAGGGTGCGCACGGCGCTGCGGCCTTCGAAGCGCTTGTTGCGCAGCTCCAGCGCCTGCAGGGCGTTGGCGAGCAGGCGCTCGCCTTGTGCACTGGTCTCCCAGCCGTAGGCGCCGGGGTCGTCGCTCCAGTGCAGCGTGCGCTGGCCCGCGGCGCGGCTTTGCTGTTGCACGGGGCGGGCGTTCACGCTCTTGTAGTCCCAGCTTTGCTGCGCGAGGCTGTTGGTCTGCAGCTGGCGGTGGCCGCGCCACTGCTGGATGGTGTCCTCGCGCTCGCTGGCATCGGCGCGGTGGAAGCGGATGGTGGGTTGGGCGTTGGCGCGGAAGGCGCCGTTGTGATCGGCGATGACGAGGGTGTGGCTGCCCAGCGCACCGTCCTTGCCCGTGGCGTGTTCGAACCAGTAGCACAGGCCCTCTTCGGCGAGCAGCCGCGCGACGAAGTCGAAGTCGCTCTCCTGGTACTGGGTGGTGATGCCGCGCACGGGGTAGATGTCGCGCTGGGCGATCTCCCAGCGCCACTGGGGCACGAGCTGGCCCTGGCTCTGGTAGCGCCCGAACACGGCGTCGACGATGTCGAACACGTTCTGGTGCTGGAACAGGCAGCTGTCCTGGCGGTAACGCAGGAAGGCCATCCAGGGTTCGATGACGAGCCGGTAGCGCGCCATGCCGCCGTTGCTCGACACGCACTCGGCCTCGCTCACATGGCCGTGGAAGGGGCGCAGCTCGGTGCGGCTTTGCGCGGTCTGCAGATCGAGCCGCACGCCCTGCCCGATGAGGGTCTTGAGTTCGATGTGCGCGTCGTCGCTCAGCGCGGTGAGTTCGAAGCGAAAGCCACCGCCGTCGATGCACTCCACGCCGTCCAGGCGCTCGGCCAGCAGCTTGTTCTCGCCCAGCGGCGTGTGCAGCACCAGCAGGCGATCGCGCTGCGTGGTGCCCGCGCGCATGAGCCCGCCGAGCGAGGCCGATGTGAAGGTCGTCGTCATTGTTTTTGTTCTCCCGTGGGCACGCGCGGCGGCTGCGCCTAGGTGATCCGGTAGCGGAACTCGCCGCCCTTGCCGCAGCTGGCCTTGATCTTCGCCAGCGGCGTCTCGTCGGCCATGCGCGTGAGCACGGCCTCGGCGATCTCGGGCAGCAAGGTGCCGTTGAGGATGTGGTCGACGTTGCGCGCGCCCGAGTCGACCTCGGTGCAGCGCGCCAGCACGGCCTCGACCAGCGCGTCGTCCCACTCGAACACGGCCTTGTGGTTGGTCGCGATGCGGTCGCGGATGCGGCCGAGCTTGAGCGCGATGATCTGCTCGAGCACCGCGTCGGTGATCGGATAGAACGGCGCCACCTTCATGCGACCGAGAAAGGCCGGCTTGAAGGCCTTCATGAGCACCGGGCGCAGGGCGTCGGCCAGCGCGTCGGGCGCGGGGCGCTCCTCGTCGGCCTTGTTGAGGCACGCCTGCATGATCTGCGACGAACCGATGTTCGAGGTGAGGATGATCAGCGTGTTGCGGAAGTCGATCTCGCGGCCCTCGGCGTCGTCCATCATGCCCTTGTCGAACACCTGGAAGAACATCTCGAGCACGTCGGGGTGGGCCTTCTCGACCTCGTCGAGCAACACTACGCTGTAGGGCTGGCGGCGCACGGCTTCCGTCAGCACGCCGCCTTCGCCATAGCCCACGTAGCCGGGCGGCGAACCCTTCAGGCCCGAGACGCTGTGCGCCTCCTGGTACTCGCTCATGTTGATGGTGATGAGCTTCTTCTCGCCGCCGTACAGGATGTCGGCCAGAGCGAGCGCGGTCTCGGTCTTGCCCACGCCCGAGGGGCCGACGAACATGAACACGCCGCGCGGCTTGTTGGGGTCTTCCAGGCGCGCGCTCGCGGTGCGCACGCGCTGGGCCACGGCGGCGAGCGCGTGGTCCTGGCCGATGACGCGCTCGGCCAGCAACGTGTCGAGGCTGCGCACGGTCTTGATCTCGTCCTTGACCATGCGGCCCAGCGGCACGCCGGTCCAGGCCGAGACGATCTCGGCGACGACGTGGCCATCGACCTGCAGCGGCACCATCGGCGTGGTGCCTTGCAGTGCGCGCAGTTCGGCCAGCAGGGCATCGAGTTCATCGCGCGCGGGGTCGGCAGCGGCAGCCACTTTCTTGCGGCTGGCGGCGCGAGCCGGTGCCTTCTCCGCCACGGCGGGTGCGGCCTCGGGCTGCTGCGCGGCCGACTCGTCGCGTTGTGCACGCAGCGCGCGGATGCGTTCGACCAGCGCGTTCTCTTCGGCCAGGCGTTGCTGGCTCGCGGCCAGCTCGGCCTGCAGTGCGCTCTTCTTTTCCGCCAGTTCGGCCAAGCGCGCTTCATGGCGCCCGCCGGCCGCGGTGTCGCGCACCAGCGCGGCGCTCTCGGCCTCGATGCGTTCGAGGCCGCGGTTCGCCTCTTCGATCAGCGCCGGCGTCGCGCTCTGGCCGAGCGCGACTTTCGCGCAGGCCGTGTCGAGCACGCTCACCGCCTTGTCGGGCAGTTGCCGCCCGCTGATGTAGCGGTGCGACAGGCGCACGGCCTCGGTGATGGCTTCGTCGAGCACGCGGATGTTGAAGTGCTTCTCCATCAGCGGCACCATGCCGCGCAGCATCGCGGCGGCCAGCGTTTCGCTGGGCTCCTCGACCTTCACGACCTGGAAGCGCCGCGCGAGCGCCGCGTCCTTCTCGAAGTATTTCTTGTACTCGCCCCAGGTGGTGGCGGCGATGGTGCGCAGCTCGCCGCGCGCGAGCGCGGGCTTGAGCAGGTTGGCCGCATCGCTCTGCCCGGCCTGGCCGCCCGCGCCGATCATGGTGTGGGCCTCGTCGATGAAGAGCACGATCGGGTGCGGGCTCTTCTTCACTTCGGCGATCACGTTCTTCAGGCGGTTCTCGAACTCGCCCTTCACGCTCGCGCCGGCCTGCAGCAGGCCCATGTCCAGCGTGTGCAGCGCCACGGCGCGCAGCGACTCGGGCACGTCCTGCGCGGCGATGCGCAGTGCCAGCCCTTCGACCACGGCCGTCTTGCCGACGCCGGCCTCGCCCGTGAGGATGGGGTTGTTCTGGCGCCGGCGCATCAGGATGTCGATGACCTGGCGGATCTCGGTGTCGCGGCCGATGACCGGGTCGAGCGCGCCGTCCTTCGCGCGCTGCGTGAGGTTGGTGGTGAACTGGTCGAGCGCGGGCGTCTTGCCCGGCACGCCCGCGGCCAACGGGTCGGCCGGCGCTTGCTGCGCATCGCCTTCGGCGGCTTCGCCCGAGGCGCCGGCTTCCGCCGCTTCGCTCGACCCGTCGGTGAGCTTGTCGAAATCGTGCTTCAGGTCTTCGAGGCGGATCTTCGCGAACAGCGGCGAGCCGCGCTGCGCCAGCTGCGCGAGGTCGGGCTGCGTGAGCAGTGCGAGCAGCAGGTGGCCCGAGCGGATCTGTGCCGCGTGCGCGTCGAGCGAAGCCAGCAGCCATGCCTGCTGGAACAGCTGCTGCAGGTGCTGCGAGAACACCGGCGTGCGCGTGTTGCCGTTCTTGAAGGTCTGGATCTCGCGCTCCAGGTCCGACTGGATCGCGGTGGCGCTGATGCGGTTGGCGCGCAGCACGCGCGCGAGGTCGTTGTCGGTCTGCTCCAGCAGCGCCAGGAACAGGTGCTCCAGGTCGACCTCGTAGTGGCCGTGGGCCAGGCACAGGTTGGCGGCGCGCTGCGTGGCCATGCGGGCGCTGGCGTTGAGCTTGGTGATCAGTGTCTTCAGCGAGGTGCTCATGAGCGGTGGTGTTCTTCTGTCGGTCGTGTTCGTTGAAAGGGTCACTGCAGGGGCTGAAGCTCGTACTGCGTGTCGCTGCGGTCGCCCTCGGCCTCACGGGTGGTGATGAAGCTGTCCCAGCCGAGGTGGCTGCCGCCGCTGTCGCTGAGCTGCACGGCGGCGACTTCTTCGCGCGCCAGGATCAGGCGCACTTCGTATTCGCAGGTCACGCCGGCCAGCAGCGCGAGCATTTTTTCGAGCGCCTTCGCATGCGCGCGGCCCGGAAAGAACTCGCGCAGCGCACTGCGCTTGAGCGGACCGATCCACAGGCGGATGCGCAGGTCGCGCTGCCAGATGCGCTCGCCCGCCATCGCGTTCTGACCCAGGCTCACGTTGCCCTCGCCCAGCCTGGAGCGCTGCTGCACGGGCATGTCGTACCACTTGCCGAGGAACTGCTCGATGCGGATGTGGCTGCGGAAGTAATCGGACAGCACGCGCTGCAGGTACGCCGCCGACATCGGCCGGTGGCGCACCGCGGCGGCGTAGCCGGCCACGGTCTCGTCGAACACGGTGCCCGTGCCGTCGGTCAGCGGGTCGCGCTGGGCCGTGTGCTCCAGCCCGGCCATCGACAGCAGCACCGGCAGGTAGGCACGGCTGCGTTCGTGCTCGTAGTGCAGCGGCAGGCGGTACTTGCGCCACGCGGCATAGAAGAGCGCGGCGGCGCGGTTGCTGAACACGTCGAGAAAGGCGCGCGCCGAGCTGTCGCGCAGATGCTGCTCGCGGCGCATCAGCATCTCGGTGTAGACGATGGGCAACGCGCCCGACACGCCCAGCATGCCGAAGGAGGCGGGCGTGAGCTCGATGCGGCTCAGGCCGTGTTCGTCCTCGGTGGGCAGTGGCGGCTCGCACAGCTGCGCGCCCGACATCAGCTCGCCCACGGCATCGCGCACCGCCAGCGCCTCGATCTCGCTGGGCGGGAAGTTCAGGCTCGTGGAGCTGCGAAAGCGCACCCAGCGCGGCACCATGCGCTCGCCGGGCACCAGGCGCTGGTGCACGTCGCACTCCTGCCGCTTGAGCAGCATGAGCTCGATCAGCCGCACCGCCTGGAAAAACTCGAAGCGGTAGGGTTCGCGCAGCAGCCTTTCGGCTACAGGAGGATCGATTCGCCGCTGCGGGGCTTGCATCGCACCAGCTCCTCCTTGTCGCGCGCCGAAACGATCACCAGCTGGGTGAAGCTGTTCAGGTGCACATAGAGACCGAAGAAATGGTCCATCACGCGAGCAAAGGCCTGCAGGCTGCTGCCCACGAAGCCGGTCTCGTCGACCGTGAGCTTGAGCTCGATGCCGCGCACGAAGGTCGCGAAGGGCTTGCCCGGCAACCACTGGGTGGTGGCCTGCTGCTCGATCGCGGTGATGGCCTCGATCTGCCGCGCCGACACGGCCGAGCGGCCCAGGTCGTACAGCCGCAGCATTTCCTTCAATGCCGGCAGCCCGCTGGTGGCCAGCGACAGGTGGTTGAGCGACAGGTGCGACACCAGCCGCCACTGCACGCCCTTGCCGCGCGGCATGCGCAGCGTCTGCGTCGGGCGGCGCAGCATGCGGATCGAGCGCGCCACCGAGTTGCCCTCGATGAACAGGTCGCCGCCGGGCAGGCCGAAGGCCAGCGAATGCGGCAGGTCGCGGTTGGTGCAGGTGAGGTCGATGCTCAGCGTTTCGGTCTGCGGCAGCGAGGGCTGGAAGTCGATGTCGACGATCGAAAGCTCGGTCTCGTAGCCCGGGCTGCGCTGCGCCACGAGTTCGTTGCGCCGCGCGAACCAGTAGTGCTCGGCCTCCTTCGGATGCTCGCCGTGGTGCAACGAGTAGAAGGGCCGGAACTCGATGTAGGCGTCGCCCTCGGCGGTCTGCTTCACGAGCTTGACCGAGTCGATGCTGTAGACCTCGAAGCCGAAGGCGCGGCGCGCATCGGCCACCACCGGGTACGCGGCGGCGGCGTGCGTGACGCGGATCGGGTCGCTGCGCTGCTTGAAGAGGTTGATGACGGGCGTGCAGCCCAGGCGCAGGTTGCGGCTGGACACGCCCTCGAGCAGCCGCGCCGTGGGCGAATCGGCGCGCACGCCGGTCATCACCAGGTGCAGCGTGATCGAGCGGCACGAGCCGATGTGGCGCAGCGCGTTCGCCAGGTCGATGTCGACGAAGTTGAACTTCTCGGGGAACGCGAAGTACTCGCTGAGCAGGCGGTAGGCCGGGTGCGAGCGCGCCGGCAGTTCGATGAGCGCGTCGGCCTCCTCGAAGCCGACGGGGTGCAGCGCCTCACCCTGCACCAGCGTCCACTTGCCGCTGCGCTCGGGCTCCACGAAGACGGCGGCAGTCTTCAAAAAGATGGCGTCGGCCAGCGCCGTGGCCAGCGAGGGCTCGGCGTCGATGAAGGTGCGCAGGCGCGCCAGCGTGAGCGCCAGGGTGCCGAGCGACTTCTGCTCGCCGGTGGCCTCGAGCGTGACCGAGAGGCAGCCCGTGGCGTTGCGCGGCAGCGAGGCCTGCGCGGGCGCATTGACCACCGAGTGGTAGACCACGTTCGACACCTGCACCGCCGCCAGCGTGACGTCGTACACGCTGCGAAAACGGCAGGCGCCGCCGCGCACCGGCTGCGAGGTGAGCTCGGTCCCGCGCGCGATGGTGACGGGCTTGCTGAGCTTGGCGAGCGCCGCGCCGCCGGCGTCGAACTGCGCGATGGAGCACGACGGAAAGGGCCGCAGGTAGTGCGGGTACATCACCTCGAGCAGCGCTTCGGTGAGCTCGGGGTAGTCGTCGTCGAGCTTCTTGCTGATGCGGGCCGTGAGCAGCGCGAACGACTGGATCATGCGTTCGACGTGCGGGTCTTCGCTGGCGTCGGCCGAGATGGCCAGGCGCGCGGCGATCTTCGGGTAGCCCTTGGCGAACTCCTGCGAGTAGCCGCGCAGGAAGGCCAGCTCGCGTTCGTAGAAGGGCAGCAACTCGTCCATGGTGTGCGTCGTGTGCGCGGATCGTGGCGCTAGGCGTACCGGCTCTTGCCGGTGCCGCGGGTGATGGAGTACTGCAGCGTCGTGGGCTGCAGCATGGCGTCGAAGTTCACCGGCTCGGCCAGCTCCGGCAGCACGAGCAGGGCGGTGATTCCGAAATAGAGCATGTGGGTGCTGGCCTGGCCGTCGACCTCGAGCGACACCGAGACATCGCGCAGGCGCGACTCGTGGCGCGCGATGGCCTGCTCCAGCGAGCGGCAGATGAACGAGCGGTCGTAGTGGCTGGCCAGGCTCAGGCCCGAGAAATCGCTCAGGCCGTAGGTCATGACGGAACGCCGGCACTCGGGGTAGGCCTGGAGCTTGGCGTCGTCGAAGACCATGCGCGTGTTGAGCAGGGATTCGAGGTCGCGTGCGACCACGTTCTTGACCTCGTCAAGCGACAAGTGCCGCAGCACCGGCGAAGCCGGCCCGCGCCAGTCGTCATCGAACAGCTTGTCGAGCAGGCCCGGTTCGAATCCTGTCATGGGTCACTCCCTGTCTCTCGCGTCGGACAACGGGCAAGGCGCCGCGCGAGGGGCGCGGCGCCAAAAAGAAACCGCGGCCTGCGCCGCGGTCGTCATTGCCCGACTGGCGTCAGACCGAGTAGGTCTTGTCGTTCTTCGTGAGGCTCCAGGCGCCTTGCGAGTTGCCGCCCTGGTTGCCGCCGATCTTCTGCTGCGTGTACTTCCACTGCACGGCGGCGTACTTCAGCGAGAAGGTCTCGCTCGGCACGCTGGCCACGTCGGTGCTCACGACCTTCGGGTTCACGCTGGCGATCAGCACGTACTTGAGCTTGATCTCCATGTACTGCACGCGCTTGCCTTCGCCGTCGGCACGGTAGAACTGCACCGTGACTTCGTCGAAGGTGGTGCCGCCCGACGCGTGCTGGTACAGCAGCGGGCTGACGACGTCCATGTCCTTCGTGAAGATCATCTCGCCGTGCTCGCAGCGCTCGGCGGTGTGGCCGCCGGCGGTCGACGCGGTGGCCGAGCGCGGTTGCACGATGCTGTGCTGCCACGAGCTGACTTCGATCCAGTCCTTGTGGTCCTTGTCCTGCGACTCGCCGTTGATGGCCGGGCTGCCGAACTTGACGTAGATATCTTTCATGTTTCTTCCCCTTCTTGATTGATTGATTACTGACAGTTAACGTGTTGCAGCACGGCCCCTCGGCCGCGCACCCGATCTGCCTCCTTACTTATTCACTGACTTCGGCAGATCGGCGACCAAGCGCAGTGAAATAGACAGTTCATCCAGCTGGAAGTGCGGGCGCAGGAACGCGACCGCGCGGTACACGCCGGGCCGCCCGGGCACTTCGCCGACCTGGATGGCGGCTTCGCGCAGCGGGAACTGGGCCTTCTGTTCCTGCGTCGCGTTGTCGTCGAGCAGCACGTACTGCGCGATCCAGCGGTTCAGGAACTGTTCGACGTTGTGCGCCGAGGCAAAGCTGCCGATCTTGTCGCGCATCATGGCCTTGAGGTAGTGCGCGATGCGCGACACCGAGAAGATGTACTGCAGCTGCGCCGAGAGCACCGCGTTGGCGTTGGCGCTGTCGGTGTTGTACTTCTTGGCCTTCTGCAGCGACTGCGCGCCGAAGAACGCCGCGTAGTCGGAGTTCTTGCAGTGCACGAGCGGAATGAAGCCCAGGTCGCTGAGCTCCTTTTCGCGCCGGTCGGTGATGGCGATCTCGGTCGGGCACTTCAGGGCGATCTCGCCCTCGTCGGTCTTGAAGGTGTGCGTGGGCAGGTCTTCGACCAGTCCGCCGCCTTCGACACCGCGGATGGCCGCGCACCAGCCGAAGTCGTCGAACGCGGCCGTCAGGCGCGTGGCGAAGGCCCAGGCGGCGTTGCACCAGAGGTACTTGGCGTGGTCGGTGCCGTCGACGTCTTCGACGAAGTTGAAGCTGTCGACCACCGTGCCTTCGCGCGGGTGGTAGGGCAGGCGCCCGAGGAAGCGCGGCAGCGTGAGGCCGACATAGCGCGAGTCTTCCGAATCGCGGAACGACTTCCACTTGGCGTACTCGACGGTGTCGAACACCTTGGCCATGTCGCGCGGCTTGCCCAGGTCGGCAAAGCTTTCCAGGCCCAGCAGCTCGGGCGAGGCCGCGCCGATGAAGGGCGCGTGCGCGGCGGCCGCCACGTGCGCCATCTGGTCCAGGAAGTACATGTCTTCGGGCTGGCGCGTGACGTCGAAGTCGCCCACCAGCGCGCCGAACGGCGCGCCGCCGAAGGTGCCGAACTCTTCTTCGTAGACCTTCTTGAACATCGCGCTCTGGTCGAACTCGACGGCGGCCTTGAAGTCGCGGATCAGGTCGCGCTTGGTGGCGTTGATGACCTTGATCTTGAGCATGGTGCCGGTCGGCGTTTCCTTGACCAGGTACTCCAGGCCGCGCCAGGTGCTCTCCAGCTTCTGGAACTCGGGCGCGTGCATCACGGCGCTGAGCTGGGCGGAGATGAGCGCGTCCAGGTCGGCCACGCGCGCGTCGATCATGGCCGACACGTTGTCGGAGACGATCACCGAGCCTTCGAGGACCTGGCTGACGAGTTCGCCGATGAGGTCCTTGGTGCGCGTGTGTTCCACGTCGGACTTGGCGACCTTGCTCTTCTCGACGATCTGGTCGAGCAGGTCGACCGAGACTTCAGACGAGGCGACACCACTCGATGCCGAAAGTGCTTGCGCGGTCATGTTCAGCTTTCGTCCTTCTTGCCGGCGCTCTGTCCCAGGCGCTGGAGTTGCTCGGTGTTGTTCAGCACGTCGGCCAGCAGGTCTTCGAGCTTGCTGTTGCCGGCCATCTTGTTGCGCAGGTCGGCCAGCTTGGTGCGCGCGTCGAGCAGGCGCTTGAGCGGCTCGATCTGCTCGACGACGGCTTCGGGCGAGAAGGCGTCCATCGAGTTGAAGGTGAGGTCGACACCGAAGCTGCCGCCGCGCCCGTCCAGCTTGTTCGGCACCTGGAAGGCGGCACGCGGGGCCACGCCCTTCATGACGTCGTCCATGTTGTCGCGGTCGATGTTGACGAACTTGCGGTCCTTGAGCTTGGGCTGCTCGACCTCGGACTGGCCCGCCAGGTCGGCGATCACGCCGACGACGAAAGGCAATTCCTTTTTCTCGATGGCGTCACCGAGTTCCACGTCGTACGTGAGTTGCACGCGCGGCGGGCGCACTTTTTGGAGACGCTTCTGCACGCTCTGTCTTTTGGTCGCCATAAGCTTCAATACCTTCGCAATAGGACTGAGAAACGAATTAAAAAGTTGTACGACCCATTTTCAGATCGCACGCTCATTCGTTAACACATTGGTTTAAAAACCAATTCAAAAACCGGACAATTACTTGAGCGCGTCAAATGGATTGCCGCCACCCGCGCGCGGGGCGGGCGCGGCAGGTGCCGGGCGCGGCGCGGCGACCGGGGCGGGCCGTGCGGCGGCGACCGGGGTCGGCGCGGCGGACGATGACGACGAGGGCGCGGGTGCCGGGCTGGGGCCGCGGCGCGGCGCGTGGGCGCCGGCTTGGCTTCGGGGCCGGCGGGCACCAGGACCGACAGGCCCAGGGTTTCGCGCAGCAGGGCGGCCAGGCGGTAGGCGTCGGCGTTGGCGTCGCCGCTCAGGCTGCTGTCCTTGCCCAGGTCCTCGATGGAGCGGGCCGCCAGGCGCAGGCCGCCCACGGCGGTGATGCTCTTGGCCTGCCGGCTGGAGGGGTCGCGGCGCAGCGACTCCTCGGCGGCCGAGATGGCCAGGCTGTAGCGGCCTTCGTTGAAGTAGATCTGCGCGATGCGCGACCACGGCTCACCGCGGGTCGGGTTGTCGGTGGCGAGTTGCTGGTACTGGCGGATGACGGGCGCCTTGTCGCCGGTGGCGGCTGCCGCGGCGGCATCGACCTCGGCCAGGCTCTTGTTGTAGGCCGCGGTGGCCTGCGCAACGGCCGCGTCCGGCGTGGTGGTACAGGCCGACAAAAAGACGGTGCTCGCAATGGCACCGGCAATCATCGTGCGCGACATGATTTTTCGAATCGACACATTCCCCCCTGATCTGACTTTTTAGCAGGCCGCAATCATTCATTAAATTGCGACCGTTGACAATAACAATACACGATACTACAGCCGCGTGGATGGCAAATGACGGGGGCGGATTAATGCTAATTTCCTAATCGAAAGTCATTTTCGAAATCGGTTAATCCTATTTGGTCCATCGAAATATTGTTACGGCTCGCTTTTAATGAAAATATTAATTACATCTGGCGCGCTGCTGGCCGCGTTGATGCTCGGCGGGTGCAGCTCGCCGGCGCTCACGATCGCCAACATCGCGCTCGAGGCGAGCGGACTGAAGAAGCCCGAGCTGCCCGAGTCGCAAAAGCCCCCGCGCAAGGTGACGATGTCGATCGCCGCGGGCAAGAACCTCAACGCCGACGGCCGCAACCGCCCGCTGTCCGTGGTGATGCGCATCTACAAGCTGAAGGAAACGACGGGCTTCTACCAGTCGTCCTTCGACGCCTTCGTCACGCCGGGGCGCGACAAGACGCAGCTGGGCGACGACCTCGTCGAGAGCCGCGAGATCACGCTCATTCCCGACCAGCAATACACCTGGACCGAGATGGTTCCGCGCAGCGCCAACGCGGTGGCCGTGGTGGTGCTGTTCCACTCGCCCGATGCACAGCGCTGGCGCTTCGCCTTCAACGCCGCGGACGCCGAGAAGACCGGCATCGTGATGGGCGCGCATGCCTGCGCGCTCACCGTCACGACAGGCGCGGTGGTGGGCCAGCAGAACGCACAAGGCGCCGCCCCCACGGGCGCGCTCAACCTGTTGGGGCCGGTAACTTGCCGGCCCTCGCCCGCCTGAACTGCACCGACGGCGGGCCTGTCCGAGTCGACACGACGATGCGATACATTCAAAAAAAATTGTGGGGAGTTGATCCGACGTGAGCTATGCAGCCAAGGTCCTCTGGGGAGAGGGCTTGTTTCTACGCCCCCAGCATTTCCAGCGCCAAGACGCGTACCACGAGGCGCGCCTGCGCGCCACGGCGCAGACGCTGCATCCGTACTTCTGGGGCGTGCGCTCCATCAGCTTCGACCTCGATGCGCTGGCCAGCGGCATGCTGCGCGCCTCGCAGCTGTCGCTGGTGTTCCCCGACGGCGAGCCCTACGCGGCACCGCAGGCCGACGCGCTGCCCCCGCCCATCTCGCTGGACACGCTGAGCCCGGGCCAGAACGAGATCACCTTCTACCTGGTGCTGCACCCGGTGAAGGAGCTCGGCAAGAACTACACCGACCCCAACGAAGAAGGCTTTGCCGCGCGCTACACCAGCGACGCGACGCAGTCGCTCGACCTGTACACCAACGCCGTGAGCGCCGAGGTGGTGTTCCTGCGCAAGAGCGTGAAGCTGCTGGCCGACACCGAGCCGCGCGAGCAGTTCGTGTCGATCCCGGTGATCCGCATCCGCCGCACCGCCGCGGGCGGCTTCGAGATCGACCGCAGCTTCGTGCCGCCGTGCACCAGCATCGACGCCTCGCCCACCGTGTTCCAGCAGCTGCGCCGCCTGCTCGACGTGCTGCAGGCCAAGGTCAATTCGCTGTACGGCATTCACCGCGAGCCGAGCAAGAACATCATCGAGTTCCGCTCGGGCGACATCGCCTCGTTCTGGCTGCTGCACACGGCCAACTCGGCGTTCGCCTCGCTCTCGCACCTGTTCCATCACCCGTCGCTGCACCCGGAGCGGCTGTTCCAGGAACTGCTGAGCCTGGCCGGCGCGCTGATGACGTTCGCCAAGACCTACTCGCTGAACGACCTGCCGGTGTACGACCACGAGAAGCCCGGCCCGGCCTTCGCCGAGCTCGACCGCATCGTGCGCGACCTGCTCGACACCGTCATCTCCACGCGCTACTTCGCCATTGCGCTCACCGAGACGCGCAATGCCTTCTACCTGGGGCGCCTGGACTCCGGCAAGATCGACGAGAAGACCGTGTTCTACATGTCGGTCACCGCCAGCATGCCGGCCGCCGAGCTGGCCGAGGTGGTGCCGCAGCGCTTCAAGATCGGCGCGCCCGAAGACGTCGACAAGCTGGTGCTCTCGGCCATGCCGGGCGTGCGCATCGTCTACGCGCCGCAGGTGCCGCCGGCCATTCCGATCCGCGCGGGCGCCTGCTACTTCTCCATCGACAGCAAGAGCCAGCTGTACGACCGCATGCTGCAGGCGCAGAGCGTCACCATCTACGCGCCGGCCGGCATCCCCGACATGCAACTCGAACTGATCGCCGTGACCGGCTGATCACCCGCCCGATCGTATGAACACCACCACCCTCAACAAGGCCCCTTCCCTGCTGGGTGCCGATGCGCCGCCCGCCTCGTTCACGCCGGCCGGCGTGGCGCCCGACGCCGACTCCAGCCTGCTCGACCTGCTGTACGACGGCTTCGTGATGCTGTTCCTGCTGAAGAAGAAGCAGCAGCCGGCCACCACCGAGCAGTTCCTCACGGGCATCCGCAACTACCTGGGCGAGTTCGAACGCAACGCGCGCAAGCTCGACGCCACGGCCGAGCAGATCCACGCGGCCAAGTACGCCTTCTGCGCCACCGTCGACGAGTTCGTGCTCTCGGCGCCCGAGTTCGCCATCCGCTCCGAATGGGAGCGCCGGCCGCTGCAGCTCACGCTGTTCGGCGACCAGCTGGCCGGCGAGAACTTCTTCAACATGCTCGAGGTCGAGCGGGCCCACGGCGCCGCGCGCATCCAGACGCTCGAGGTGTTCTACATGTGCCTGCTGCTGGGCTTCCAGGGCAAGTACGCCATCGACGGCACCGAGAAGCTGGCCTACCTCACGGCCCGCGTGGGCGACGAGATCGCCAACGCGCGCGGCAAGCGCACGCCCTTCGCGCCGCACTGGCCGCTGCCCGACCTCATCTCGCATTCGCTCAAGCGCGAGGCGCCGCAGTGGGTGGTGGCCGCGCTGTTCGCGCTCATCGGGCTGCTGGGCTTCATCGGCCTGTCGGCGCACCTGGGCAGCACCACGCAGGGTGCGCTCGCGAGCTACCAGGACATCGTGAAGCTCGGCCCGCGCCAGGCCAACCTGACGATCTCGCTGCCATGACCACGGCCGCGACGAACCGCCTCGACCTCGCGGCCCTGCTGGCCCCGATCTCGGAGGCCAAGCCCTGCGGCGAGGACATGCTGTTCTCGCGCGAGTTCGACGCCATCCAGGAAGCGCGCAAGCACGACGACCCTTCGCTCGAACAGGGCGAATGGGTCATCGAACTGAAGGAAGCCAACTGGCCCTTCGTGATTGCCGAGTGCGAGAAGCTGCTGCGCGCGTCCACCAAAGATTTGCGACTGGGCGTGTGGCTCACCGATGCGCTGGCCAGCCAGCGCGGCTTCGAGGGGCTGGCCGACGGCTACCGCCTGCTCAGCGGCCTGTGCCGCCAGTACTGGGACGAGCTGCATCCGCAGCCCGAGGGCGGCGATATCGAGATGCGCATCGGCACCGTCACCTGGCTGATCTCGCGCTCGGTCGAGCTGCTGCAGCGCGCGCCCATCGTGAGCGACGGCCACACCGGCCACAGCGCGCTGGTCTGGGAGACCGCGCTGGCGCTCGACCAGGCCATCCGCCGCACGCCGGCGCAGGCCGACGAGCTGCAGCGCAACAAGGTGACGCTCGAGCAGTTCGACCGCCTGCGCCGCGCCACGCCCGCGAAGTTCCTGCAGAAGGCGCACCGCGACGTGCAGGCCTGCGAGCAGGCGCTGGCCGAGTTCGAGGCCGTGTTCGACGAACGCACCGCCTCCAACGGCCCGAGCTTTCGCGCCGCGAAGGACGCGGCCGCGGCCATCCGCCAGGCCGTCGAGCGCTTCGCGCGCGAGGCCGGCGTGCCGATCGACAACGGCGCGGCGCCGCAAGCCACCGCCGCTGCACCGGCCGCCAGCGCACCGGCTGCCCCGACCCGCATCGAACCTGTCTTCGACGCCGCCATGCCCCATTCATCTCCCACCTACCACGCGGCGGTGCATGTGCCCGCCGCGCTGCCACCCGGCATCCACAGCCGCGCGCAGGCCATCGCGCAGCTCAAGGAAGTGGCGGCGTATTTCGAGCAGACCGAGCCCTCGAGCCCGGCCGCCTACATGGCGAACAAGGCCGCGCGCTGGGCCGACATGCCGCTGCATGCCTGGCTGCGCAACGTGATCAAGAACGAGCAAGAGCTGGCCCAGTTGGTGGACCTGCTCGACCTGCCCAAGGGCGACGACGAGTCGCGCTGACTTCGCGCCTTCGCGCTGAGTGAAAGAAGAAAGGCCCGCGTTGCGGGCCTTTCTTCTTTAGCGTCCGACCCGGAACTCGATGCGCCGGTTGCGCGAACGCCCCTCGTCGGTCGCGTTGCTCGCCACCGGCTGGTCCGGGCCCACGCCCGAGGTCGTGAGCGTCATCGGGTCGATGCCCTTGCCCACCAGGTAGCCCTTGACCGATTCGGCGCGCGACTGGCTCAGCGCCAGGTTCGACGCGCGGTTGCCGGCGTTGTCGGTGTGGCCCACCACCGCCACCGACTTGTTGGTGAGCTTCTGCAGGATCGGCGCCATCTCGTCGAGGATGGCGCGGCCCTTGCCCGTGAGCGTGGCGCTGCCCAGCTCGAACTCGATGGTGCGGTTGCCCAGCACCTGGTCGACCGCGATCTGCTCCGACGCGGGCACGCGCAGGCTGTTCTTGATGGTGTAGGTCGGGTTGAGCGAGTTCGCCATGTCGCTCACGATCTTCTGGCGCAGCGCCTCGTTGCCGACCTCGCCGCTGAGCGCCATCTGCGTGCCCTCGATCTGGAGCTGGCCGCGGTGGATGTCCTTGAGCGAGGGCGTGATCAGCCGCTGCACGTTGGCGCTCCAGTTGGCCGGCATGCTGACGGTGTTCACCACCTCGATCTTGTCGATCACGCCGCTGGGCCCGTAGACGCGGCGCAGCGCCTCGATGACGGCGATGCGCGTGGCTTCGTCGGGCACCTGCCCGCCGGCCACGACCGGCTCGCCCTTGCCGACGGCCGCGGGCGTGGTCTCGACGCGGGCGGCGGTGGCGCCCGCCGCGGGTGGTTGTTGAGGTTGCTGGGCCTGCACGGCCGGCACGAGCGCGAGCCCGCAGGCCATGGACAGCACGAGAACGCGCAAAGAACAATTCATGACCGTGTCATTCCCCGATGAAGACTTCGCGAAAGGCGGTGAGCACGATGTCCAGCGGCAGCTGCGGCTGGTCGAGGTAGCTCACCAGCTTGAACATCGCGTAGTTGCTGTGGATGGTGTCCTCGACCCACTCCGGGTTGTCGATGTCGATGTTGTGCTCGGTGTAGACCTGCGGATGCAGCACGCTTTGCAGACTGCGCGGCGACAGGCCGTTGAAGCCGATCACCAGCCGCGAGCGGCCGTCGATCTCGGTGACCAGCAGCACCAGCTCGAAGTCGGCCTTGGCCAGGAACTGCGACACCATCTCGAGCCAGAAGGTGGCGATCAGCGAGCGGTCGACCGGGTCGCGCGGCAGCGGCAACGTGAGCCCCTTTTCCAGGTGCGACACGGCGCTGGCCATCACCGGTTGCAGCAGCAAACCCAGTGCCAGGATGGCGCGGCGCAGCGACACCTTGTGGCCGTCGAAGTTGAGCATCTGCTCGATGCGCAGCAGGCTGGTGTCGCGCGTGAAGGCGGCATAGGTGGCGCGCGAGGCCGACTTCTTGAAGCCGGTCTCGATGGCCGGATCGATGGCCTCGAACTTCTTCAGCTCGTTGTCCAGGTCAGTGCCGGCCGCCAGCGACTGCACCTGCACCGCCATGCGGTCCCAGTAGGGGCCGATGAGCATCGGCGCGCCGCGCATGAAGTCGAGCGCCTCGTCCACGTCCACCGAGGTGGCCGCCAGGAACGGGTAGCGGCGCGACGACTCGTCGCGGCTGGGGCGCACGTGCCCCGCAATGGCCACGCGGCTGCGCGAGCCCAGGCACACGAAGTGCATCGGCGCCGCGTTGTCGTAGATCAGCTTCCAGCGCGGGTCTTCCGACAGCATCTCCATGGTCTGAGACAGCCAGTGGTCGAACACCTTGATGAGCTGCGGGTTGTACAGGCCCTTCACGAAGTCGCCGCGTCCGGGCAACTTGCCGAAGTAGCACAGCTGTTGTGGCGCGCTCATTTGCCTGCTCCCCCTGCCTGCACCGGCGCCTGGGCCGGTGCCTGAACCGCTGCGGGTGCTGCTGCGCGCGGCACGCCGATCTCCGCGACCGTCGACGGCAGCACCGTGCCGCGCAGGCCCTTGCCCTGCGGCGAATCGCCACCCGAACCGGCCGACTGCGTGTTCTGGATCACGCGCAGCTTGACGGTCACGCTCGCGTTGTCGCGCGCCCATGTGAGCTCGAAGCTGCCGTCGGGCAACTTGGTGCGCTGCGCCGTGCTCAGCAGGCGCTCCAGGCCGAAGTTGCCCGGCTCGTTGATCAGCTCGACCGTGCGCCCGTCGAAGGTGACGGCGGTGATCTTCGCGCCCGGCGTGCCCTGGGCGTTGGGCCAGACGAAGTTGGACCACTGCGGCGGCGTGTTGCGGTAGCGCAGCTGCTGGCCGTCGATTTCCACCATGTATTCCGTCAGGCCCGACACAGGCTGCGGCAGGATCTGGAACAGCGTCTGCGGCTGCGCGCTGCCGCCGGCCCCGGCCGCGGCACCGCCCGACAGCGGCGCCACCCACTGCGCGAAGCCGTTCACGAAGTCGGGGCTCAGCGTGAGGCCCTGGTCGCCCCAGGCGCGCGGCGACAAGAGGTCGCCGCGGCGGATCACCAGCGAGCCCAGCGTGGTCGTCACGAACTTGCCGATGGCGCCTTCAGGTCCGAAGAACTGCGCGATTTCCGCCGGCGAGGCCTCGATCTTCGCGCTCGCCGAGAACGGGTACTTGGTGGCCAGCGACTGCTGGAAGGGCTGGTGCACCTGCGCGCTCCAGATCTTGTTGACCTCCACCGCCGTCGGCTGCACCGTCACCGCGTAGGCCTGCAGCAGCGGGCGCACCAGCAGCGGGCGCAGTGCCTGGCGCTGCGCGGCGTCCATGCCGGTGAGCATCTGCTCGTCGACGTACTTGAGCGCATCGGCCAGCTCGGAGCCGTTGCCTTCCAGCGTCTGCTGCATGAGCTGGCGCGCGCCCGGACCGGGATCGCCCTGGTTCTTGATCTGGTTGAAGCGCCCGCGCAACTTCGACAGCGTGCCCAGGTAGCCGCGCAGCAGCGAGGTGTTGTCGCGCTCGACCACCAGGCGCGCCACGCCCGCGAACTCGCGCCCGATCGGGCCCATCGGGATTTCCGTGGCGCCGCCGTTGAGGTCGACGTTCACGTTCACCTGCGACGGCGTGGCGCGGCTGAAGAGGCGCTTGAACCAGTTGAAGGCCCCGGTGCGCGCCTGCTGCAGGCCGGCATTGACCAGCGAGGGGTTGTCCCACGAAGTCTGGTCGTACACCGTGTCGAAGACCTTGCGGATCGGCGAGTTCTGCGGATCGCCGAGCTGGTTCATCGCCACCACGGCCTGCTCGAAGCTGCCCATGTCCTTCACCGCGATGCCCTGCAGGAAGCGCTGCCACTCCTTGGCGTACTCCAGCTTGTACATGGTGGCCAGCGTCTTGCGGATCTGCTCCGGGCTGCCTTCGAGCGTCAGGTCGTCGTTGCCGGCGACGTTGAGCACCCAGTCCTTGCTCGAGGTTTCCTTGTTGGCGGCGTCGCGGATCGCGTCGTCCACGTACTGCTGCCAGGCCTCGCGCGTGAACGCGCCCGAGATGGCGACGCTGCCGGCAAGGGTGCCTTCGGCTTCGGCGCTGCTGGCCGTGGCCCCGAGGATGCGCGCCACGGTCATCGGCGCGAAGCGCGTGGAGGCGCGCGCCTTGATCTCGGCGTACACGCGTTCGCGCGCCGGCATGCCGCGCACCACGCGGCGCAGGTTGTCGCGCGTCTGTTCGACCAGCGCCAGGTTGGTGTCGGCCAGCGCGGGCCAGTTGTCGTCGCCCACGCGGCGCAGGTAGAAGGTGATCATGCGCTCGGCGTCACGGATGACCGCCGCGCGCGGCATGTCGCCGCGGTTGCTCTCGAGCCAGCCGCGCCAGAAGCGCGAGATCTGGTCGGTGAGGTGCGCCGTTTCCACCTGCCGCTTGTCGGACAGCATGAGGTAGGTCTTGAGCGCGTTGTAGGCGTCCTGCACATCGGCCGGCGAGGAGCCGGCATACAGGCCGCCGCCTTCCGGCACTGCGGCGGGTGCCGTGGTGGTCGTGGCACCGGCGACCGGCAGCGGCGCGGGCGATGCGCCGCCCGTCAGTGCGGCCACCGCGTCGGCGCGCTTCAGGCGGTCGGGGTGCGCATTGACCTCGCGCAGGAAGGCCTGCAGGTTGTCCGACACCGGCGCAAGCATGAGCTGCTTCACGCCACCGTAGTACTCGGCCACGAGCTTGTCTTCGAGCTGGTTGCCCTGGTACAGGCCCAGCGACAGCGACAGCGGCCGGTCGTTGCGGAATTTCTCGAGCTGCTCGATGCGGTCCTGCAGGATGCCCAGCGCCTCGAAGCGCGTGCGCAGGCCGTTGTCGCTGGCCTGCAGCTTGACCACCTTGTCCAGGTCGGCCTGCACGTTCTCCACCAGCTGCCGGTTGCCGAGGTACGACCAGGTCCAGCCGCCCAGCAACAGGCCCAGCACGGCGACGAAGGCGAAGAAGCTCACGTAGCGCACGCGCGCCTTCACGGGGCTGGAGAACTGCCGCACCGTCTTCTTGTCGGCAAAGATCACCTTGGAGAACAGGTCGCGCAGGAAGAACCCGTTCTGCGAATAGATTTCCTTCGACTTGGTGGCCGCATTGCTCAGCGTGAGCCCGAAGCGCTTGGCGATGCGCTCGGTCGACAGGCTGCGCATCGTGCCTTCCTGCAAGGCGCTGGTGAAGTAAAAGCCGCGGAACACCGGTTTGTGCTGGAAGGGGTTGCTCTCGAACAGCGTGGCCAGGAAGGCGCGCAGCGCGGGCTTGATGGCCGCGAACTCGAGCGGGAAGATCAACAGCTCGGGCGACGGGTCGCTGCTGCGGTGGTTCGCGAAGTGCGAAACGCTGATTTCCTTCAGGCCCATGTAGAGCTCGTCGAAGCGCTTGTCGAACAGCGCCACGGCGTCCTGCTTCTCGTCGCCGTCGTAGGGCAGCGAGGCGCCCCACACACGGTCGCGCTCCATCTTGTCGCTGTCGCCGAAGAATTCTGCAAAGCCGGTGATCAGGTCGGCCTTGGTGAACATCACGTACACCGGCGCGAACACCTCGAGCCGCTCGGTGAGTTCCTGCATGCGCTGGCGCAGGTTCTTCGCGAGCTGGATCGCGAAGTCGGGCCGGCTGCCGATCAGCTCGGGAATGCTGGCCGTGATGATGATCCCGTTGATGGGCGCCTTCGGCCGGTACTTCTTGAGCAGGTCCAGGAAGCCGAACCACTCCTTGCGGTCTTCCTGGTGAATCGAGTAACGCCCCGCCGTGTCGAGCACGATGCCTTCGGTGGTGAAGAACCAGTCGCAGTTGCGCGTGCCGCCGATGCCCTGAATCACCGCGTTGCCCTTGTCGGCGAACGGGAACTGCAGGCCCGAGTTCAGGATGGCGCTGCTCTTGCCCGCCGCCGGGTTGCCGATGACCATGTACCAGGGCAGCTCGTACAGCGCCTCGCTGCCCGACATCTGCCCGATCTTCGAGGTCTTGATGGTCTTGACGGCCTCGACCATGCGCCCGCGCAGCTCGTCGATCTCGGCCTTGCGCTCGGGGTCGCTGTCGCGCACAGCGGCGTCGGCCTGGTCCTCGAGCATGTCGCCGAGCTTGCGGTTGGCCGCGCGCGTGCGCATGCGCCGCACGAACCACACCAGCAGCCACAACAACAGCAGCACCACGAAGATGCCGACGGCCCAGATCGCGCCGACTTCGAGCGTCTGCGCCCCGAGCAGCAGGAACGCGCCGAGCGCGATGGCGCCGATCACCGACAAGGTGCGCGGATCGGCCAGGAAACTGAAGAATCGCCGCATAGAAGTTTCTGGAATCGGTCCTGTTTAAGTAGCGGGTGACGCGGGGCTCGCCGGGCCGGCCAGGAGGGCCGTCCGCGCGAGCGCGTCCTGCACGGAAATGGCGAGCACGTGCCGTGCATCGCGCGCGGCCAGATGGCACGCGAGCACGACGGCGCTCATGTCGGCCGCGGCCCCCAGGTGACCCAGGGTGGCGCAGACGGAGAGGTTGTTTTCGAAGGGCACGTGCGGCAGCCGCTCCTGCACGAGCTTGGCCACTTCGGTGACGCGGCTGGTGCGGTGGTCGGCGTCGCTCACGACCCAGTCGACCTGGGCGGTCTCGAGCGTCGAGGTGGCGAGCAGGTGCTGGGCGAAGCGATCGAGCAGGCTCGCATCGGGTGTGCGCGCGGTGTCGGCCGAGGCCTCGCGCTGGCCGCTGGCGCTGCGCGACAGGCGCACGGCCTCGGCCGGTGCCAGCAGTGCATCGCCGGCGCGCACGAGCAGCAGGCCCGCGGCGGCTTCACCGGGCACGCGGCCCTTGCGGCGCGTGGCGGTGTACAGCAGGCCGTCTGCCTCCCAGCGCGCGATGCTCGCGTCGGACACCGAGGAGTCGGCCGCCAGCGCGATCCACAGCGCGGGCCTTTGCTCGCGATGCAGCGACAGGCTGATGCGGTCGAGCAGCGCCATGCCGGACACGCCGTCTTCGCTCTTGAAGCAGTCGACGTGCCAGCGCTGCGACGCATCGCCCTCGCGCACGCGCTGCTGCACCCACTGCGTGGCGATCGCGCGTTCGCTCTCGCTCCATGCGCCCGGCAACAGCAGCGAAATGCTCAGCTGCGGCGCCGCCGCCGGCCCCGGGATGACGCCGCCGCTGGACACGAAGCGCCCGGGCGCGCGCACCGCGAGCGCATCGCCCGCGTTGGCGATGGCTTCGGCCGCGGACGCCAGCAGCTCCTGCAGCACGTCGGACATCAAGTGGATCGCGCGCAACCGGTCGTCGGGCAATGCATCGACATCGAAAGCTTCGCCAGCCGGTTGCAGGCTTTCGCGCAGGTGCTCGCGCAGTTCGTTCTCGTCGATGCCTTCGACGCGGCCCGCGATGACGGGGAAGCCTTCGCCGTCACGCAGTTCGGGAACGATCTCTGGCGTCTGCGCCTGGCCGATCGCCGTGGCCACCGTGTCGGCATCGCTGCCGCGCGGCGTGCGAAGGGCGAAGGCGAGCACGGCCATCTGCAGGCGCTCCTGCGACGCCTCGGTTGCTACGGCATTCGATGAGGCCGCGGCGCCTGCGGCCACTGTTGGCCCAGCTGCGGGCAATGCAGCAGCGGGTGCAGCCGTGAAGATGCGGCGCAGCACCACATGAAAGAGCATCAACGCCAGCGGCAGCACGACAAGGTAGAGCACGATGTCGCTCGTGCTCGGCATGCGCGCCGTGTACTGCCAGTAGACGATCACGAGCACCCACACCGTGATGAACACGGCGCAGGCCAAAAGAACGGGCTTGATCAGTCGCGACAGCATCCGGAGTTTTCGAACGCTTGCGTCACGCAATGGCGATGGCAGCGGCCCACGCGGTCGCGTGACCGCATGCCATGCCTGCAGCCGAAGAAGGAGACACCGCCGTCATTCGGACGCGGAAGCGATCTGACTGGACAACAGCCTGCAACCGCAGGCCGCCCGGTCGCCGTGGCGCGCCACGCGACGGCCATCGATCGACACGCAGTCGCTGCCCGTCACGATGGGGTTGATGCCATGGCCGGGCCGCGGGCACGACACCATGTCGCCGATGCGCGCCACGCGCCGTTCATCGATGTGCGTGTTTTCGGATGCGGTGATCACGAAGCCACCGTGGTCGGTCTTGTCATGCAGAACGATCCACGGGCGGTCGTTGTCCGCCTCGGGTTGATCCTCACCCATTTGAACTCTCCCCCTTGATTGCCTCGTGGTGTGCCGGTGCGACAGATGTCGTCTCGGCATTCAGTTGCGTGACAATTTAAATCCCGGCTTGCGGTACTCCACGTGACCGTAATCCCTGAAGGACCATCGACCACCCCACACCAAGCCCACGGACTCGGCCGCTTCGCCATAGAGGCGATAGCCTTCCATGGCCCATGGATCTTTTTCAGAGATCACCAGCTTGCCATTGCGATAGAACGCGTTGTCTGCCGCAAGTCCATACTGATGATAGCTTTGATTGGCCTTCGCCATGGTCACTGTATTGCCCAATGCAGCGAGTTTGGCTTGTCGTTCGGGGCTGCGATAACCCTCGAGCAATGCGAGGTCGTAGCCGTGCTTTTCTTTCATGATCTTGTAGACGAGCAGCAAACGATTACGAAAGTCCACATCGAGAACAGCCCAGTCCCGACTGCCTTCTTTCGTGAGCGGACGAATCTGCTCGACCTCTGCGGTGGCAAACACCTCGGGCGGCAACGGCTGTGGCGGCACCAGCTGCTCGCCCTTGAGCAAGGCCTCGATCTTCGGATCGCTTGTGGCGGCCCAGTCGTCGAAGAACAGAACCCGGCCACTTCCGAAAGTCACACTTAACAACACCGGCACGATAAGCAGACCCATGCCCGACAGCAACAAGTAGCGATGCCTTACGGCAAAAGTACGCACTCCCGAGCCGCTGTCGCGCATCAACTGAAAACTTGCTTCGGACACAAAACCAAGACGGCGTCCTATTCCAATAAAAAAGAATGCAATAGCAGTAGAAATGGAGACCGTCGCTCGCAACACACGGTCACGAAAAGAAGGGAACAAGAAGATGGCAAGTGCTGCCACCATCAAGGCAAAATAACAAAAGAGAGTGAAGAAGATCAACGGTGTTCAATGAGAGCCACTCAATTGTATGAGTCGCTTAAAAATTTGAACCCATCGCACGCAGCACCTTGTTGCATCCCAATTGCGATATCGCGTTGATCACGCCACATAAAGCCGAGGGGAGAAATCACATGCCCGCAGCCAGCCGGACCACCCATCCATGATGGGCGCGTCAGACGCCCACAAGGACCGCCCGAGCCTGCTCGGTTCGAGCGCCCCCACCGCGGCCACATCGACCGCCGCACCCGGCGGCGAATCCACGCGGGTGCTCGCACAGTTCGGTGGCCGCGAGAGCGGCGCGCGTTCCTTCTTCGCACGGCCCGGCGTGTGGGCTTCGCTCGCGGTGTTGATCGGTGTGGCGGGTGCCACGACCTACCACCTGCAATCGAAGCGCGCGGATGCAGCAGCCACGACCGTGGCGGCAGCAACGCCTGCGCCGGTTGCAGCGCCTGTCGCCAAGGAACCACCGAAGCCCGACGCGCCTGTTGCCGCCGCTGCACCGGAGCCCACGCCCGCACGCATCATCGAAGGCGACAGCACGCCGCCGCCGACACCACAACAGCAACAACAAGCCTCCACGCCGTTCGCAGCCATCGGTGCGCAGCCCATGGCTGTGCCGCCGGCCGCGAAGCCTGCGCGCGTTGCTGCGGCCTCCCCCTCGAAGAAGGCAGGCGCCGACAGCAAGGCCAGCGCCGCAGTCGCGAAGAAGCCGGAGCGCATCGCGTCGGGTTCGAAGAAGCCCGTGCGCACGGCCGCGAACGGCAAGCCCGTCAAGACCGCTGCCAACACCAGCAAGGCAACGAAGCCCGCCGCGCGCACCGACCTCGCGCAGACGGCGGCACGGCCGAAGGGGCCCGATCCCGACACCGACCTGCTGACCGCACTGCTCAAGCGCAGCAAGACCTCCGACCCCGCACCGTCGGCGCAGGCCACTGCCGCAACGGCGGACTGCAAGCCAGGCGCACCTTGCAAACCTTGAGCATCCGAACCTGAGCGAATTCCCGATGCCTTCCGCTGACCGCAGCGCCCTGTGGGCCGAGCTGAGCCAGACGGCGCGGCTGTATCGCCTCGAAGCGCCGAGTGCTTCGTCGTCCTCCAACAGTGTCGCGCGCGAGAGCATCGACGCCTTGCGCGTGGAAGGCTGGGTGCAGCGCGAAGCGGTGTCGCAGCTGTTCGAGTTGCGCATCGTGTGCCTGAGCCTGCGCGCGGACCTGGCGCTGTCTTCGCTGATCGACCAGCCGCTGACGCTGGTTACGGTGCTGGCCAATGGCGCGCTCGCAAAGCGCACTGGATTGATTCGCGCAGTCGAGTCGCTCGGCTCCGATGGCGGCCTGGCGCGCTACCGCCTCACGCTCGTGCCCTGGCTCTGGCTGGCCACCCAGCAAGGCCGAAGCCAGGTCTTCCAGCAGCGCAGCATCGCAGACATCATCGAACGCGTGCTCGCGCCGTATGCGGATGCGGGCAGCTGGGCCTTCTCCTCCGAAGTGAACGGCTTCCTCGCCGACGCCCCCGTTCGCACCTACTGCACCCAGTACAGAGAGAGCGACTACGACTTCTTCTCGCGCCTGCTGGTCGAAGAAGGCCTGGCCTGGCGCATCGAGGAAGACGCCCAGGCCCCGACGGGCCACAAGCTCATCATCTTCTCGTCGAACGACACCCAGCCCGCCGATGCAGGCTCGCCCGTTCGCTTTCACCGCAAGAGCTCCCAGGAGCGCAGCGACGCCGTGCAGGCGCTGGTGCGCCGCATGCGCCAGTCGGTGGCCCAGGTGCACCTGAGCGCCTGGAACGTCGACGGCAAGCGCCAGCTCACAGGCAGCGCACCCGCGCGCTTTCCCGTGGGCGGCAAGAACGCCCCGCGGCTGGAATACGACGACGTGCTCGGCCTGAACGACCGCAGCCGCGGCTGGGACACCAACCGCACCGTCGAGCGCTACGCGGCCCTGATGATGGAAGCGGCCGAATGCCGCGCCGACCTGATGCTGGGCCACAGCACCGTGCGCACCTTGCGCGCGGGCACGCGCCTCGAGATCGACGACGCGCCCGCACTCGGGCTGCAGGCCAAGCCGGCACTGCTGCTGGACACCATCGAGCATGTGGGCATCAACAATCTGCCCAAGGACACGGCGGCGTCGATTGCGGCGCAGCTGGGTGCGCTGACGGAGCACCTCGTGTTCGACCAGCCGTGCGCCCCTGTGACGGCCGAGGCCGATGTGTTCGGGCTGGTGTCTGCAGCCACCAGCGCAGGCAACAACGACAACACCATCTATCCGCAGCCCCAGAGCCTCGCCACAGCCCAGGCCCAGGGCTACGCCAACAGCTTCTCGGGTGTGCACGCCCCACGCCCCTGGCGCCCCGCCTTGGCCGCGGCCGACGGTGCCCGCCTGCACGCCAGGCCCACGGCCAGCGGCGTGCACAGCGCCATCGTGGTCGGACCTTCGGGCGAGACCTCGCCCAATGGCGCCGACGAGCTGTACTGCAACGACCGCGGCGACGTGCGCGTGCGCTTCCACTGGCAGAACGGATCGAACGACAACGGCAACAGCAGCAACGGCGACAACGCCCAGGACAACCGCAGCACCCGCTGGATCCGCGTGGCCCAACGCCAGGCGGGCCCCGGCATGGGCTGGCAGTGGCTGCCGCGCATCGGGCAGGAAGTGCTGGTCAAGTTCGTC
The DNA here is from genome assembly GCF_006323185.2 of Variovorax sp. KBS0712. NCBI lineage: Bacteria > Pseudomonadati > Pseudomonadota > Betaproteobacteria > Burkholderiales > Comamonadaceae > Variovorax > Variovorax sp. KBS0712. Next base: position 239,815 of record NZ_VCCD02000005.1, read on the forward strand.
GACCTCGATGTGGACCAGCCCGTCATCGTCGGCGCGCTGTACAACGGCCGCGGCGACGGTGGCCTCGCCCCCACGCCCGGTGGCGCATCGCGCACCGATGAGAACAGCGAACAGGGCAACGACAGCAACGACGTCTTCGCCCAAGCCGGCAACGCCTCGCCCAGCGCCCAGGCCAACCTGGCAGCGGGCCACGCCCCGCCCTGGCACGGCGCCAGCGCCGACGACAAGGGCCACCGCAATGCAGCGGCCCTGAGCGGCTTCAAGACCAAGGAGTTCGGTGGCGAGGGCTTCAGCCAATTGGTGTTCGACGATTCGAACCAGCAGCTGCGCGTGCAGCTGCACGCCAGCACCGCCCACAGCCAGCTCAACCTGGGCCACCTGATCCACCAGGCCGACAACTTCCGCGGCAGCTTCCGAGGCCAGGGCCTGGAGCTGCGCACCGACGGCTATGCCGCCCTGCGCGGCGGCAAGGGCGTCTTGCTGAGCACCTACCACGGCGCAGGCGGCCAGAAGCTCGAACCTGTGGGCGACTTCGCCGCCGGCATGGCGCTGCTCAAGCAGGTGCAGCAGTTGGGCCAGACGCTGAGCGATGCCGCCAGGACCCACGAGACCGTGCAACTGGCCGGGCACATCGGCGCGAACAAGGCCAACGAATCCCAGCTCGACAAGGAACGCGCCCCCTACGCCGCGATGGAGCGCACCGCCAGCGGCATGGCGACGGCCGATGCGCTCGACACCGCCTACGCAGATGCGGCAGACAAGGCCATCGCCACCGGCGAAGGCAAGGTGCCCCACACCAGCGACGCCGTGATCGCACTGGCCGCGCGCGGCGGCCTGGCGATGGTGGCGGGCCAGCAGCTGCAGGTCGTCAGCGGCGAGACCGCCACGCTGGCCAGCGGCGGCGACATCAACCTGGCACTGGCCGACGTGTTGCGCGTGCACAGCGGCCAGGCCATCGGGGTGCTGGCCGGGGCGCAGAAGGCCGATGCAGAAACAGGCCTGTCGGTCATCGCAGGCAACGACGACCTGGACTTCCAGGCGCAGCACGACGAGCTGCGCGTGCAGGCCAAGGAGGCCCTGAAGATCGCGAGCACCGACCAGACGGTGGAGTTCGCGGCCAAGAAGAAGATCCGCATCGCGACGGCGCAGGGCGCGTCGATCACGCTGCAGGATGGGGACATCACGTTCGAGTGTCCGGGGAAGATCACTTATCACTCGGTGCAGCGGAAGTTGGCCGGGCCGACGAGGATGAGCTATCCGCTGCCGGTCGCCCCTGCTTCTGCATTGGAGCCCATCAAGTTTGCACTTTCCCTGCAGGACATTCCGGGGGAGTCAGGTGCAGTCCCGGTGGGCCAGCCATGGCATATCGTGGTCACGGACACCCAAACGGAAGATGGCAGCGTTCCCCCACAAGTGTTCAGCGACGAACACTGGAGTTCCACCCTGGCAACAGGCACCGTCGGTTCGGACGGCCTGATCAAACTCAGTGACGACGAACAACGTTCCGTTCATCAAGAAATCGGCACGGGAAAAGTCTGGCTGGTGAGTGGACTGACAGCCATGGTGCTGAAGCCTGCCCGCTGGACCGGCGACGAAAAGGGCGTCATGCCGGAGAAGATTCTGGATGCCCTGAATTTCGCAGCGGATGGTCGAGACCTGGATGACATCAAGCGCGATTGGCTCGAAGAACATGCGAAGAGTGACGCTGATGTCCCAGGGCTCAATCCAATCAAGCCAAAAATCGACGCCTGATCTCCATCTGGCGACGAGCAATCAAGAGGTTATCTCTGAATGACCGATTCAATCGATCAGTACACCGCACAGATCGTTCCCAATACGAAAGCGACTGTCAGCAATCAGTACTTTGATTTGAACCAGCCCTTCGCCTTCCCCCGCTATGGCAACAAGTGCGCGGGGTATATCAACGGCAAGAGCTACATGAAGGCTGTCGCAGATGCGATCCGCAGTGCAAAGAGCTTCATCATGATCACGGGCTGGCAGCTCGACTATGACGTCGAGTTGGACAATCGAGGCGACCCGAAGCATCCGGGGCGGCTGTCGGAGTTGCTGGCAGATGCCTTGCAACGCGGCGTTCACGTGAGAGTGATCCTGTATGACTCTGTCGTGTACGCCTTGGACACCCATGACGATACGTCGCAGCCCAAGCTGAACAGACTGCCTCCGGGTAAGGGGTCGATTCAAGTGATGCTTCAGAACCCCAACACCGGTCGAAATTCTGTGACGTGGGAGTACTCGACCAAGCGCTCAGTTGGAAAGGCGGCCGACGCCAATATCTTCTTCTCCCACCATCAAAAATCGGTGATCGTCGATGGTCAGATTGCCTTTGTCGGCGGGATCGATCTCGCCTACGGGCGCTGGGACACGGATGCATGCGACGTCGTGATGAATCGCTCCCTGCACGTCATCAACGATGGGTACAACGGACAACTAGACCCCTATCGGGCACCGACCAGCGCAGAGCTTGGATTGACAAAAGAGTCCAATGGACGGCCCGGCTTTGCCCCGCCCTACTCGAGCAACAACAACAGCAAAGAGCGCATGTTCAATGAGGCTACCCAGCCTCGCCAGCCTTGGCAGGACATCGCCATGCGCATCGAAGGCCCGGCGGCTTTCGACGTGTTCGTCAATTTTGTGCTGCGCTGGAACAGCTTCGCGGGAACAGGGACAAACCGCTTCGATTCGGGAATGGACGCAGGATGGTTCGACAGGGCCAAGGGCCCCAGTTACCTGATCGACCCGCTGAAACGAGGCGGCGGCAGCTGCGACGTTCAGATTTGCCGATCGGCCTCCTCCGCCCAACTCAACGACGAAGTCAAACTATGGGGAGATCACTACAAGTACATCAATGACGATTGGAAATCGCCGAATGACAAGCGTCGCAAGGTGGTCCAGGCGGCACGCACTTCGTGGAAAGGAACGCATCAAACGAGTATCCGGGATGCAATGGTCAATTGCATTCGGGCAGCGCAGGCGTTCGTCTACATCGAGAACCAGTTTTTCATGTCAGATTGCGGCACCGATCAGCGAGGGACGGCGTGTCCTTCCAAGAACCCGATCATCAAGGAACTGGCGAATGCCGTGGGGCGAGCCATCTATGCCGGCCGGGCGTTCCACGTGTACCTCGTGTTGCCCGAACACCCTGAGGGTCAGCTTGAGATTGAAGGAACCAAGTCCCAAACCTGGTGGGCCCTGCAGGGCGTGAGCCGCGCCAACAATAGCTTGATCAATCGGATCAACGCGACGATCGTCGCAAAGCACATGAAGGCATGGGGGCTGCGGGAAGCGCCAAAGACCAATCCCGCCGTGCGTGACGTCCTGCAAAAGCATGGGATGCAGGACCAATGGCGCGACTACCTGACCGTACTCAATGTCCGTAACTACGGGCAGAGCGGCAGCAATGTCATCACTGAAATGATCTATGTGCACAGCAAGCTGACCATCGTCGACGATGCTGTGGCCATCATCGGAAGCGCCAACATCAACGACCGAAGCCTGAACGGCAACGGCGACACCGAGCTAGCGGCCGTGGTGGTGGACACGAGCAATGCAGCGATGACCGATGTCGGCGCAGGGGTGCAGTGCATCACGCGAGGCTTCGCACGTGAACTTCGCCTGCAGGCGTGGAAAAAGCACCTGGGAATGTTGGTCGATCGCAAGACCACAGGGGTGAAGAAGCAAGAGGCGCCCGCTGGGGTTGACCTCGAGAAGCCATTGCAAGCCTCGACCATCAAGGGCATTCGTCAACTGGCCGCGAGCAATCGCTCCGTCTACAACGAAGTTTTTCTCCACACGCCACGCGATGCCCACGGCACGCTGACTGAAGGGCGCGTGAAGGGTTTCACGAAGAAATTCAAGGACAAGAATGGGGTGAACAAGGAGTCTTTGACGTTCTCGATGACACCGCCGCTGCAGCCCGCCTTCATGGACCCTCAGGGAAGGCACAAAGCCGGCGAAGCCATGGCCAAGCTCAACGCGGGCATCAAGGGGTTCTGGGTTGAAATGCCATTGGCATGGGGCTCGAAAGAAGGAGCGACACCGAAACCGCCTCAGAACTCGCCTCAGCTTATTGCGGATCACGAGCGTCCGCGCGTCAAGGACACGGAGATGATGCGTGCCTGAAAGCGTGACTGCGACCGATCGTCCCTTGGTGTGTACTGTCGATATCGAAAGTAACTCGAGACATCGAATGGAAGACTTGATTTTTTCTCAGAGGGAGCCGGCGCATGGATAGCCCACCCAACGTCTTGGGTCTGCTGGTTGGAGGCGCTCTACTTTCCGCGAGCGCGCTGTCGGTGTTCTGCACCATCGCTCTGGTCATTCATCGCTTCAGTCCGCATCCTTCGTGGATGCCCTATTTGTCGAAGGCATGGCTGTTCGTGGTTCTTTTGGCCAGTGCCGCCTTGATCTATCTTGTTGCGCGCCACCTGCTCGTCGATGCACGCGATACAGGCGCGCGTCTCGAGACCTACATGGCCGCCGTGACCTTCGCACCCTGCATCGTTTCAGGGCTCGTCGCCCTGTTCCTCAAGCCTTGACGGCCGCCCTCATTCACCCAATGCGCGCAATCGCCGTCCCAGCCGCCACATAGCCCCCCGCCGCCGCCGCCGCCGCGAACACGATGCGCCCAGCGCGGTGCGCAACCACCTGCATCTCCATCTTCATCGCCTCCATCACCGCGATCACCGCGCCTTCGGCGACCTCATCGCCGTCCGCGACTTTCCAGCCTTGCAGCGTGCCCGACACCGGCGCAGCCACAGCAGCGGCATCGGCCGCCGGTGCGTTCGCTACAACGCCAGGCGCAGCAGCACCACCACCACCCTCCGACGCCAACCCACGCAGCAACTCCGCCGGCAGCCCCAGCGACATGCGTCGCCCGTCGATCTCGATGGCCGTGCGGTGCAGCGAGGCATCCGGCAGCGGATCGGGCCGCATGCCTGCCGCCTCGTCGTTCGCGAAGTCCGTCTCGATCCAGCGCGTGTGGACCTTGAAGGCGTCTTCCGACACGAAGTCGGGGTGCGCCATCACCGCGCGGTGAAACGGAAGCACCGTGGCCAAGCCTTCGATGCGGAATTCCTTGAGGGCGCGGCGTGCGCGTGCAATCGCCTGGGCGCGCGTGGCGCCGGTGACGATGAGCTTGGCCATCAGCGAGTCGAAGGTGCCGGGCACCTGCGAGCCGGCGTCGACGCCGGTGTCCACGCGCACGCCGGGCCCCGAGGGAGCGTCGAACACATGGACGGGGCCGGGCGTCGGCAGGAAGCCGCGGCCCACGTCTTCGGCGTTGATGCGGAATTCGAAGGAATGGCCGCGCGGTGCGGGCGTTTCCTTGACGGACAGCGGCAGGCCTTCGGCGATGCGCAGCTGCTCGATGACGAGGTCGATGCCGGTGGTCTCCTCGGTCACGGGGTGCTCGACCTGCAGGCGCGTGTTGACCTCGAGGAAGGAGATGGCGCCGCTCGCGCTCAGCATGAACTCGACGGTGCCGGCGCCGGTGTAGCCCGCGGCCGCGCAGATGTCGCGCGCCGACTGGTGGATGCGCTCGCGCTGCGCGTCGCTCAGGAAGGGCGCGGGCGCTTCTTCGACCAGCTTCTGGTTGCGCCGCTGCAGCGAGCAGTCGCGCGTGCCGAGCACGACGACGTTGCCGTGCGTGTCGGCGACGACCTGCGCTTCGACGTGCCGCGGGCGGTCGAGGAACTGCTCAACGTAGCACTCGCCGCGGCCGAAGGCGGTGATGGCTTCGCGCACGGCCGATTCGTAGAGGCCTTCGACCTCGTCGAGCCGCCATGCGACCTTGATGCCGCGCCCGCCGCCGCCGAAGGCCGCCTTGATGGCGATCGGCAGGCCGTGCTGTTCGGCAAAGGCGAGCACCTCGCCCGCGTTGCTGACCGGGTCGGCCGTGCCCGCGACGAGCGGTGCGCCGACCTTCAGGGCGAGCTTGCGGGCCTGCACCTTGTCGCCCAACGTGGCGATGGCCGAGGGCGAAGGGCCGATCCACGTGAGGCCGGCGTCAATCACCGCCTGCGCGAAGGCTGCGCTTTCCGAGAGGAAACCGTAGCCAGGGTGCACGGCGTCGGCGCCGCTGCGCTTGGCGATGGCCAGCAGCTTGGGAATGTTGAGGTAGGTGTCGGCCGGGCGGTGGCCGTCCAGGCCGTAGGCCTCGTCGGCGCGGCGCACGTGCAGCGCATTCAGGTCGGGATCGGCGTAGACGGCGACCGACTGCACGCCGTGGTCGGCGCAGGCGCGTGCGATGCGCACGGCGATTTCGCCGCGGTTGGCGATCAGGACTTTTTTCATCGCGGGACTCTCGATCTCAAAGTTCGATGGCGCCGTGGGGGCCGGCCATCGGTTGGAAGCGGACGCGGGCGTTCACGGGGATCTGCCCCGCACGGTCCAGGTGGTGGGTGGCAACCGACGCGATCACGGGGTAGCCGCCGGTGAGCGGATGGTCGGCCAGGAACAGCACGGGCTGGCCGCTGGGCGGCACCTGGATCGAGCCGCGCGCCGTGCCCTCGCTGGGCAGCTCGGCGGCGTTGGCACGCACCAGCGGCGCTTCGCCGTTCAGGCGGATGCCGACGCGGTTCGACTGCGGCGTCACCACCCACGGCTGGCTACACAGGCGCTCGACGGCGTCGGCGGTGAACCAGTCGGTGCGCGGGCCGAGCACGATGTCGAGCACGACCTCTTCCTGCACGGTGGGCAGGTCGGTCGGTGGCACTTCGTTGGCGCCGACGACGGCGCCGGTGGCGACGCTACGCACAGGCAACACGTCGCCCGCCACCACGGCCGGCGGGCCGATGCGGGCGAGCGTGTCGGTCGCGCAGCTGCCGAGCACGGGCGCCACGGCAAAGCCGCCGCGCACAGACAGGTAGCTGCGGATGCCGGCGACGGGCTCGCCGACAGTGACGGTGTCGCCATCGGCCAGCGCGACGGGCTGGTAGCGCGGCAACGGCCATTGCGCGCCGTCGGCACGGGTCAGCGCGAGCGGGCCGTCGGCGCCAGTGACAGCGATCACTGCGTTGCCGCGGCAGACGAACTGGAAGCCGCCGTAGGCGAGTTCGAGGCAGGCCGCATCCGACGCATTGCCGACCAGTCGATTGGCCGCCTGCAGCGAGCGCTGGTCCATCGCGCCGGAGGCGGACACGCCCTGCCGCGCCTGGCCATGGCGGCCGCCGTCCTGCCACAGCGCTTGCAAGCCAGCAGCGCGAACCTCGAAGGCGCTGCCGCCTTCGACGGCCGCAGGCGCGGGAGCCGCAACCACGGGCTCGGCCACCGGCAACGCCACCTTCAACGACGAGGCATCGACAAAGCGCACCGCATCGCCGGGCTGCAACAGCGCCGGCGTTTCGCGCGACAGGTCCCACATGGGTGTGTCGGTCACGCCGATGATCTGCCAGCCGCCGGGGCTGGCCTGCGGGTACACGCCGCTGAAGCTGCCCGCGAGGCCGACCGCGCCGGCCGGGATGCGCGTGCGCGGCACCGCGCGACGCGGCACGTTCAGGCTCGGGTGGCCGCCGCTCAGGTAGGCGAAGCCGGGCGCGAAGCCGGTGAAGGCGACGGTGTAGTCGCTGCCGGTGTGGCGGCGCACCAGCTCGTCGGGCGTGATGCCGAGCAGCCCGGCCACTTCGGCGATGTCTTCGCCGTCGTAGCGCACGGGGATCTCGATGCGCTTGTCGATGCGCGTCTCGCGGGCGTCGAGCTTTCGTTGGCGCACGGCGTGCGTCAATGCAGCCGCCGACAGCACGGCGGGGCGGAAGGTGATGAGGATGGTGCGCGCGGCGGGCACCAGCTCGTCGATGCCGGCGAGAGGCTCTGCGCGCAGCGAGGCCAGCAGCGCGAGCGTCTGCGCCAGGTCGTCGAGCTCGACCAGCACGGCATTGAGGTTGACGCGAAGAAAGCGCATCGAGGTCGTCATGCGATGCGGGCCTCGGCGAAGGGGCGGATCGTCACGCCGGCCTGCACGAGCCGCTCGCGCATGCGGCGCGCCATCTCGACCGCGCCGGGGCTGTCGCCGTGCACGCAGATCGAATCGGCGCGGATGCGCACCACGCTGCCGTCGATGGCGGTGACGGTGCCTTCGTTGGCCAGCCGCAGCATGCGCTCGGCCACGTCGGTCGCGTCGTGCAGCACGGCGCCGGGTTCGCGGCGCGACACCAGCGTGCCCTGCGGCGTGTAGGCGCGGTCGGCAAAGGCCTCGGCCACCACGCGCAGGCCCTGGGCCTCGGCCCAGCCCACGAGCGGCGAGCCCGCGAGCGCGACGAGCACGAGGCTGGCGTCGATCTCGCGCAGGGCGGCGATCACGTCGCGCGCCTGGCGCTCGTCGTGCGCGATGGTGTTGTACAGCGCGCCGTGCGGCTTCACGTAGCGCACCTCGGTGCCGGCCGCGGCGGCCAGGCCCTTCAGGGCGCCGATCTGGTAGATCACGTCGGCGCGCAGGTCGGCGCTGTCGACGTCCATGCTGCGGCGGCCGAAGCCGACGAGGTCGCGGTAGGCCACGTGGGCGCCCACGGCCACGCCGCGTTCCTTCGCCTGGCGCAGCGTGCGCAGGATGCCCGCCGGGTCGCCGGCGTGGAAGCCGCAGGCCACGTTGGCGCTGCTGACGATGTCGAGCATGGCGGCGTCGTCGCCCATGCGCCAGACGCCGAGGCTTTCGCCGAGGTCACTGTTCAAGTCGATGTTCATCGGGGGTCTCCGGCGTGCACGCACGCCTCAGGAATCAATGCAGCCGGCCGGCGGTTTCGCGCACGTCGTTGCGCACGGTGAGCGCGGTGCGGATCGCCACGCGGAAGGCCTCGACCTGCGCGGCCAGCGCCATGCTCGCCACGCCGGGTTTCGAGGCAGCCTGCTCGGGCAGGTAGGGCACGTGGACGAAACCGCCGCGCGTGTGCGCCAGCGCCGGGCGCGTCGCGAGCCTGTGCATGAGCGCGTAGAAGATGTGGTTGCACACGAAGGTGCCGGCGCTGTTCGACACGGCCGCGGGCAGGCCCGCCGCGCGCATGTCGCGCACCATGGCCTTGATCGGCAGCGTCGAGAAATAGGCCGCCGGGCCGTCCCTGACCACGGGCAGGTCGATGGGCTGCTGGCCGGCGTTGTCGGGAATGCGCGCGTCGTCGATGTTCAGCGCGGCGCGCTCCATCGAGATCTCGGTGCGCCCGCCCGCCGCGCCGATGCACAGCACCAGCTGCAGCGGCGGGCCGATCAATGCAGCGTCGAGCGTGTCGATGGCGCGGCCGAACACGCAGGGCAGCTGCACCGCCTGCACCACGGCGCCTTCGCAGCTCCAGCCGTCGAGCGCGCGGGCGATCTCCCACGCGGGGTTGACCGGGTCGTTCTCGAAGGGCTCGAAGCCCGCGAGCAGCACGCGGCGTGCCTTGGCATCGGTGGCGGTGGTCATGCGCGGTGCCTCAGCGGAACATCAGGAAGTACAGCAGGAAGATGTTGACCACCAGCAGTGCGGCCGCGGTGGGTATCTGCACCTTGATCACCGCGTTCTTGTCGGGCAGCTCCAGCAGCGCTGCGGGCACGATGTTGAAGTTGGCCGCCATCGGCGTCATGAGCGTGCCGCAGTAGCCCGAGAACATGCCGATGGCCGCCATCACGGCCGGGTCGCCGTGGTACACGCCCACCAGCACCGGCACGCCGACGCCGCCCGTCATCACCGGGAAGGCCGCGAAGCCGTTGCCCATGATGATGGTGAACAGCGCCATGCCCAGCACGTACACGGCCACGGCGACGAAGCGGATGTCCATGTTGATGTAGCTGGTGGTGATGTGCGCCACCGCCTTGCCCACGCCGGCGTCGGAGAACACCAGGCCCAGCATGCCGAGCATCTGCGGCAGCACCACGGCCCAGCCGAGCGCGTCGGTCAGGCGGCGCGACTCGCGCATGCCCTGCACGGGCGTCTCGCGCGTCAGCCAGCAGGCCAGCGCCAGCGCCACCACGCAGCCGATGCCCAGGCTCACCAGCGTGGTGTTCTTGGGGTCGAGCAGCAGCGTGCCGCCGAGCTTGATGTGGCTCATGCCCACGGTGCCGATCACGGTGACCAGCGGGATCGCCAGCGCCGGAATGAACAGCTTGTTGCCCAGGCGCGTGGCGCTGGCCTGGTACTGCTCGGGCGTGGGTTCGCGGTGCTTGCCCGCACCGACGCCGCGCAGGCCGGCAATGACGGCCATGCCGATCGCGCCGACGCCCACGAGCGCGGGCGGCAGCTTGTCGCCGACCAGGAAGACCAGCGCATAGATGCCCCAGAAGAGCGCGCTGGTGTAGCGCTTGGGATGCTGGCGGTCGGCCAGCGTCATCACGGCCGTGACGGCGAGGATGAAGCCGACCAGGAGGTACAGGTGCTGGATCGAGAGAATCATGATGCTCAGCGTCCTTCCTTGGCGGGCACGGCGGTGGCGGGCACGTCGGCTTGCGCAGCGCCGCCCAGTTCACGGGCTAGCGCCTGGTCGAGCCGGCGCAGGCGCCAGGCGTGGATGATGAAAGCGGCAATGGCCGTCGGAATGCCCCACATCGCAATGTGCAGCGGCTCCACGTCGATGCCCGCTTCGTGCAGGAAGGTGGTCATGAGCACGATGGCGCCGAAGGCCACGAAGATGTCTTCGCCGAAGAACAGGCCCACGTTGTCGGTGGCCGCGGCGTAGGCGCGCAGCTTGTGGCGGATGCGGTCGGGCAGCTTGCCGTAGCGCGTTTCGGTGGCGCCTTCGGCCATCGGCGCGAGCAGCGGACGCACCATCTGCGGATGGCCGCCCAGGCTGGTCAGGCCCATGGCCGCCGTGAGTTCACGCGCCGCGAGGTAGACGATCAGCAGGCGGCCGGCGGTGGCCGACTTGATGCGGCTGATCCAATTCTGCGCGTGCTGGCGCAAGCCGTGGCGCTCCAGCAGGCCGATCACCGCCAGCGGCAGAAGAATGATCAGCGGCAGGTTGCGCGTCTTGATGAAGCCGGTGCCGATGGCCGTGAGGATCGCCATCGGGCCGAAGCCGGCGGCGAACGCCGTGACGATGGCCGTGACGATCACCACCAGCATCGGATTGAAGCGCAGGATGAACCCCGCAATGATCACGGCCACGCCGATCAGCGGCCACAGGGGGACTTCAGGTGTCATGGTTGGTCTTTCGTTGCAATGCAAAACACCGGCGCAGGGGCACCGGTGCGGTCGATTGATGCAAACCTCATGCCAATGAATGAGCAATTCATTTCTTATGAATCACTCATTTCAAACAAGTTGTTGAACAATTTCATGTAGTGTGCCCAACAACAGTGCCTGAATACCCCCATGAAAACCCTGAAACGGGCGCGTTTCGGTGCACGGGCACGGCGTGGTGCGGGAGCCGTCTGTTACAACGCAGGCTCGCTGCGCCCCTCCCTTTTCCCCTCCGACCGACCGGCATGACCCGACTGGATTCCCCCGCCTCCCCCACCTCGCCGGCCGCCGGCGCGCTCACGCTCAACGACCGCGTGGCCGAGCTGATCCGCCAGAAGATCGTGAAGGGCGAGTTCTCGCCGGGGCAGCGGCTGTCGGAGGCCGCGCTGGCCGACAGCCTGGAGATTTCGCGCAACACCCTGCGCGAGGTGTTCCGCACGCTGACCAAGGAAGGCCTGCTCAAGCACGCGCCGAACCGCGGCGTGTTCGTGGCGGTGCCGAGCATCGCGTCGATCATCGACATCTACCGCGTGCGCCGGCTCATCGAGTGCCAGGCGCTGGCGCAGGCCTACCCGCGCCACCCCGCCAAGAAGCACATGCGCGAGGCGGTCGAGATGGCGCTGAAATGCCGAGACGCCGGCGACTGGCTGGGCGTGGGCACGGCCAACATGGAGTTCCACAAGGGCATCGTCGAGCTGGCCGACAGCGAGCGGCTGAACGTGCTGTTCGCCCACATCCTGGTCGAGCTGCGGCTGGCCTTCGGGCTGCTGAAAGACCCGGAGTTCCTGCACGCGCCCTACGTGGACATGAACACGAAGCTGCTCGAGCTCATCGAGGCCGGCAAGTTCGCCGAGGGCTCGGCGGCGCTGAACGACTACCTCATCCACTCCGAGCGCATCGTGCTCGCCGTCTACGCGCGGCAGATGACGGACGTGGAATAGGCCGCCCCGGCTTCGCATCGGTGCACCTGCGCGCGGGGCGAGGTGCTGAAATAATGACCACCCCGCCACCCCCACCGCCGGATGCGCCATGACCCTGTCCGCCTACCTGCTGTTCCTGCCCGCCTGCTTCGCCATCAACATGGCGTTCGGCCCCAACAACCTGCTGTCGGTCACCAACGGCGCGATGCACGGCGTGTCGCCGGCCGTGATCGCGGCGAGCGGCCGGCTCGTGGCCTTCGCGGTCATGATCGCCATCGCGGGCCTGGGCATGGGCGCGGTGCTGGTGGCCTCGGAGCTGGCCTTCGATGTCATCAAGTACATCGGTGCCGCGTACCTCGTGTGGATCGGCGTCCGGCTGCTGCGCGCGCCGGCACCGACCGCGCAAGTGCAGGCGCACGAGGCCGCGCCGCCGTCGATGCGCGCGCTGGTGCGCCAGGAGTTCACGGTGGCGGCCGGCAACCCGAAGGCGATCCTGGTGTTCACCGCCTTCTTCCCGCAGTTCGTGGTGCCCGGCGCGTACGCGTCGAGCTACGTGCTGCTGGGCGTGACCTTCCTGGTGTTCGAGCTGGTCGCGATCGCGCTGTATGCGCTGCTCGGCGCGCGCATGCGCCGGCTGGCCAACGGCAGCCGCGCGATGCGCTGGTTCAACCGCGTGAGCGGCAGCATGATGGTCGGCTTCGGGCTGATCCTCGCGTTCACGCGCCGGCCTGCAGGCTGAGCCGCGACCGCGCGGCGGTCAGCACTCGACGATGTTCACGGCGAGGCCGCCGCGCGAGGTTTCCTTGTACTTGGTCTTCATGTCCGCGCCGGTCTGCATCATGGTCTGGATGACCTTGTCCAGCGACACGAAGTGCGAGCCGTCGCCGCGCAGGGCCATGCGCGCCGCGTTGATGGCCTTCACCGCGCCCATCGCGTTGCGCTCGATGCACGGGATCTGAACCAGCCCGCTGACCGGGTCGCAGGTCATGCCCAGGTTGTGCGCCATGCCGATCTCGGCCGCGTTCTCGACCTGCCCCGGCGTGCCGCCCATCACCGCGGCGAGCGCGCCCGCCGCCATCGAGCAGGCCACGCCGACCTCGCCCTGGCAACCGACCTCGGCGCCCGAGAGCGAGCCGTTCTTCTTGTAGAGGATGCCGATGGCCGCGGCGGTGAGCAGGAACTCGATCACCGCCTCGTCGCCCGCGCCGGGAAAGAAGCGCTGGTGGTAATGCAGCACCGCCGGGATCACGCCCGCCGCGCCGTTGGTGGGCGCGGTGACCACGCGTCCGCCGGCCGCGTTCTCCTCGTTGACGGCCATGGCGTACAGGTTGACCCAGTCCATCGCCACGAGCGGGTCGGGCGCGGCCTGCGCCGTGCCGCTGCCCTGCAGCTGAGCGAACAGGTCGGCCGCGCGCCGCCGCACCTGCATGCGCCCGGGCAGGGTGCCGGTGCTCGCGCAGCCGCGGCGCACGGCGCCGGCCATCGCGTCCCACACCTGCAGCAGCTCCGACCGCACCTCGACCTGCGGCCGCCACTGCGTTTCGTTGGCCATCATCAGCGCGGCGATCGACAGGCCCTGCGCGCGGCATTGCGCCAGCAGTTCCGCGCCGCTGTCGAAGGCGAAGGGCAAGGCGGCCGGCGCCGGGCGCTGCACGCCGGCTTCGTTGCGCACGCTCTCGCCCTGCGCATCGACGACGAAGCCGCCACCGACCGAAAAGTAGTCCGCCTCAGCCAAGGTCTGGCCCTGCGCATCCAGCGCGATGAAGCGCAGGCCGTTCGGGTGCCGGGGCAGGCTCTTGCGCAGGAAGAGCAGGTGCTCTTTCTCGTCGAACGCCACGGCGTGCGTGCCGAGCAGATGCAGCCGCCGCTCGCGCCGGATGGCCGCGATGGCGGGCTCGATGGTGTCGGGATCGATCCGGTCCGGCCGGTGGCCTGCGAGCCCGAGCAGCACGGCGCGGTCGGTGCCGTGGCCGCGGCCGGTGGCGCTCAGCGAGCCGTACAGCTGCGTCACCAGCGCGGCCACCTGCGGCAGCAGGCCTTGCGATTGCAGCAGGCAAGCGAACTGCCGCGCCGCGATCATCGGCCCGACCGTGTGCGAGCTCGAGGGGCCGATGCCGATCTTGAACAGATCGAAGGCGCTGACCGGCGTCGAAGGCGCCTTCGCCGTACTTGTCACCGCGCCTTCACCGCCAGGTTCCACAGCGCCACGAGCTGCTCGTACTCCGCCGAGGCCGCTTCCTGGTCGAGCGGGAAGACCTTGATGGCGCTCAGGTCGGGCAGCGAGGTGAGCTTGGACACCGCGATGTCGCTGCGCACCGGACGGCGGAAGTTCTTCACCAGCAGCTCCTGCTGCGTTTCCTTGCTCAGCAGGCCGTTGTAGAGCGCGACGGCGGCGTCCATGTTCTTCGCGCCCTTCACGATGAACATGCCTTCGGGCGCCAGGTAGCTGCCCTCGGTGGGGTAGACCAGCTTGATCTCCTTCTGGCCGCCCGCCACGTACTCCTGCGCCGCGTACTCGATGGTCAGGCCCACCGGGTACTCGCCGGCGGCCACGCCCTTGTAGGTGCTGCCCGACGAGGCGGTGACGACCGCGTTGGCCGCCAGCTTGCCCAGGCCGTCGCGGCCGAACTGCTTGAGCAGGCCATACACCAGCATGTAGGCCGTGGCGCTCTTGCTCGGGTCGGTGATGGCGAACTTGCCCTTCCATTCGGGGCGCATCAGGTCCGACCAGGTCTTGGGCGCGGGCATGCCCTTGAGCTGGCGCTCGTTGACCATCATCACCATGACATGCACGTTGGTGCCGACCCACAGGTCGTTCGGGCCGCGGAAGGCCGCGGGCACGGCCGCGAGATCGGGCGACTTGTAGGGCGCCATCTGGTCCTTGTAGGCGCCCAGTGTGCCGAAGCCGCCGCTCCACAGCACGTCGCCGCGCGGGTTCTTGGCCTCGGCCTGGATGCGCTTCATCAACGTGCCGGTGCCGCCCGTGACCTGCTGCACGGTGAGCCCGGGCGCCTTCTTCTTGACCACGGCCAGCGCGGTCTCGACGGTCTCGGTGTTGTTGGACGAATAGAGCACCACCGTCTGCGCACCCGCGACGCCCGCCGTGAAGGCCAGGGTCGCGAACGCGCATTTCGCCAGGGACTTGAAGGACATGAAAACCTCGCAGGTTGAAGTGAATGGGTGGGTCATTTGCTGGAGAAGAGGTTGATGCGGAACACCTTGATCGCCACCACGATGGGCAGCAGGATCACGCTGACCAGCGCCGCGCCGTAGGCCGAGGCCAGGCCCAGGCGCCCGCCGTCGACCTGGCGGAAGATGGCGATGGGCATGGTCTCCAGGCCGCCCGTGTAGACCACGATGGAGGCCGACAGCTCCGAGATCGTGGTCACCCACATCAGGATGGCGGCCGAGATGATCGAGGCCTTCATGGCCGGCAGCAGCACCTTGAAGAAGGTCTTCAGCGGCGACACGCCCAGGCTGATCGAGGCCTCCTCGATGGAGTCCGAGATGTTGAACAGCGTCGACGACGCATTGCGCACCGCAAAGGGCAGGCGGCGCACCGTGTAGCACAGCACCATGATCCCCGAGGTGCCCGCCAGCACCAGCCAGCCGGTGTTGAAGGTCTGCACCAGCGCAATGCCCAGCACCGTGCCCGAGATGGTCAGCGGCAGCACCACGATGTAGTCCAGCAGCTGGGTGAAGGGGTTGCGCTTCTTGATCGTCAGGTAGCTCACGAGCACCGCGAAGGCCACGCCCACCACGGTGGCCATCGAGGCGAACTTCAGCGAGTTGATGATCGGCTCGGGCGCACCGCGCAGCGCGCGTTCCAGGCTCGACAGCGACCACTGGCCCCAGCGCATCACGGGCCCGCTGGTCTCGGTGAAGGCGCCCACGAAGACGATGAGCAGCGGCAGCATCGACAGCACGATGATCACGCCCACGCTGAGCGTGTAGAACACCGCCGCGCCCGAGCGCACGCGCACCACGGCGGGCGCGCGGCCCTGCGTCATCGTGTAGATCTTGCGTTCGACCACGCGCTTCTGGAAGAACAGCACGATGGCCACGATGCCGATGGACACCACCGACATCGCGCTTTGCAGCGTGGGGCTGCCGCCCATCTCGCCGACGAAGGCGTTGTACGTCATGACCGACAGCAGCGGCACGCTGCTGCCCAGCACCACCGACAGCGCGAAGTTGCCCACCACCAGCGTGAACACCACCAGCGCGTTGACCAGCACCGCCGGCAGGATCACCGGCACCAGCACGCGCAGCTTGGTCACCAGCGGCGAGGTGCCCAGGCTCAGGCCGGCCTCTTCGAGCTGGCCGTCGAAGCCGCGCAGCGCGGCCAGCACGCCCAGGTAGATGTAGGTGTAGTAGACCAAGGTCATGGAGAACACCATGCCGGTCCAGCCGTAGAAGGTCGGCAGCGTGATGCCCGCGCCGGCGAGCAGGTTGGTCACCAGCCCGTTGTTTCCCAGCAGCAGCAGCCACGACTGGCCGACGATGATCTCGGGGATCACGATGGTCATGATCGGCAGCACCGCCACCAGGTTCTTCAGCGGGAAGTCGTAGCGCGCCACCATGTAGGCAAAGGGCACGCCCACGGCCACGGTGCAGGCCGTGACCGACACGCCGAGCACCAGCGTGTTGCGGAACGCGAGCAGGTATTCGCTGTCCTGCAGCAAGGTGATGAAGCCGGACAGCGAGAACGCGCCCGACTCGTCGCGTACGCTGTTCACGAACAGCGTGCCCAGCGGGTAGAACACGAAGAACAGCAGCAGCACGAGGCTGAGCAGGGTCAGGAAACCCCAAGGCCACCAGTTGATTTTCATGGCGTGCGTGTCCGTTCAGGCGGCGACGACGCGGCTGTCGGCCGGCACCAGCACCTGCACCGCATCGCCGGCCTGGAAGTCGGCCACCATGTTGCCGGCGTGCAGCTCGACGCGGATCTCCGACTGGTCGTGCAGCCGGATGCGGTAGGCAGTCTTGAAGCCCAGGTACTGGCGGCGCAGCACCTCGCCCGCGATGGCGTTGGGCACGTGGGGCGCGGGCGCCATGAGCGACAGCGCCTCGGGGCGCGCGATGAGGATGCCCTGCGCGCCCAGCGCGGCGCCGCCCTGCTTGCCGTCGAGCTGCTGGCCGCACAGCTGGTAGCGCACGTGCGACGCAGCCCCGCCGGCGGACTCGGCCGGCACCGGGATCACGTTGGCCGAGCCGATGAAGTCCGCCACGTAGGCGTTCACCGGCGTGCCGTACAGCTCTTCGGGCGTGCCCAGCTGCGCGATGCTGCCGCGGTCCATGATGGCGATGCGATCCGACATGGCCAGCGCCTCTTCCTGGTCGTGCGTGACGAACACGGTGGTGATGCCGGCCTCGCGCACCAGGTCCAGGATCACGTCGCGCATCTGCAGGCGCATCTTGGCGTCGAGGTTGGACAGCGGCTCGTCCATCAGCAGCACGCGCGGGCGGATCACCAGCGCGCGCGCCAGCGCCACGCGCTGGCGCTGGCCACCGCTCATCTGCGCGGGGTAGCGGTCGGCCAGTGCGAGCAGGCTCACCTTGTCCAGCGCCTCGTTGACGCGCCGGGCGATCTCGGCCTTGGGCACCTTGCGCGCGCGCAGGCCGTAGGCCACGTTGTCGAAGGCCGTCTTGTCGGGAAACAGCGCGTAGTCCTGGAACACCATGCCGATGTCGCGGTGGTGGGTGGACACGCGCGTCACGTCGTCCTTGTCGAAAAGAATGCGGCCGCCGTCGGGCTCGTTGAAGCCCGCGATGCAGCGCAGCAGGGTCGTCTTGCCGCAGCCGCTGGGGCCCAGCAGGGTGTAGAAGGCGCCATCGGGCACATGCAGCGACAGGTTCTGCAGCACCGTCTGGTTGGCGAACTGCTTCACGACGTTGTCGATGGTGATGGAAGCCATGTCTCTTGTTCAGGGTGGAAGGAAGCGCGATGCTAGGTGCGCCCCCTGCACGCCACCAGCCGTATTTTTTAAGGCGGCCGGTTAGTTTTTCTGCAGGCTTCCCGGTCTACGATGCGCGCCGGCCTCCAACCCCGGGCGGCACGCAACCGAACACGAAAAGAACATGAGGAAGACAAGCCCGCTCGCCAAGGTACGCATGTGGTGACCCGACGCCTCCCCCCTTTGAAGGCACTGCGCGCCTTCGAAGCGGCGGCGCGCCATGCCAACTTCACCGCGGCCGCCGACGAACTCAGCATCACGCACAGCGCCGTCAGCCAGCAGATCCGCCTGCTGGAGGACTACCTGGGCCAGCCGCTGTTCGCGCGCGAGGCCCGCGGCGCGACGCTGCTGCCCCATGCGCGCGACTACTTCGCCGAGGTGCAGGCCAGCCTGGACCGCATCGCCAGCGCCACGGCCGCGCTGAAGTCGCCGCACCAGCGCGCCAGCCTGCGCGTGTGCACCACACCTTCGTTGGCGATGAAGTGGCTCATTCCGCGGCTGGCCGGCTTCCAGGCCCTGGCGCCGCAGACCGACGTGCAGCTGTCGACCCTCGGCCGCCAATTCTTCGACCAGGCCGAGGCCGGCAGTGACGTGCTGATCCGCCGCATTCCCATGCAGCGCCCCGACCACACCTGCGTGCGCTGCCTGGACGACCACCTCGTGGCCGTGGCGTCGCCGCGCTTCATCGAGCGCCACCGCATCGCCAGCATGGCCGACTGCCTGGGCCATCCGCTGCTGCAGGCCGCCGGCGAAGTGGAGAACTGGCCGCGCTGGTTCGAGCTGGCCGGCGTGCGCGTGCCGCCCCAGCTGCCGGGCCCCGTGTTCGACCACCAGTTCCTGTGCATGCAGGCCGCCATGAACGACCTGGGGCTCGCGCTGGCGCCCTGGTGCCTGCTCGAGGAAGACATCCGCGCCGACCGGCTGCGCCTGGTGTTTCCCGAGCCGCGCCTGCCGGCCTCGGGCGTCTACGCGCTGTACCGCACCGAAGGGCCGGTGGCCGCGCTGGCACGGCAGTTCGTCGACTGGCTCGGCACGCAGCACTGGAGCGCCGCACACCCCACGCCATGAACACCATGCCCTCTCTTCCTCCCCTGCGGCTGTCGGACTTCAAGCTGATCGCCTTCGACATGGACTCGACGCTGATCGACATCGAGACGGTCGACGAGATCGCCGACATCGCGGGCTGCGGCCCCGAGGTCGCGGCCATCACCGAGGCCACGATGCGCGGCGAGATCACCGACTACAAGGACAGCCTGCGCCGGCGCGTGGCCCTGCTGCGCGGCGTGCCGCTGTCGGCGCTGCAGGCCGTGTACGACCAGCGCCTGCACCTGAACCCCGGCGCCGAGACGCTGATCGCCGCGTGCAAGCAAGCCGGCCTGCGCGTCGTGCTGCTGAGCGGCGGCTTCACCTTCTTCACCGACCGCCTGCGCGACCGGCTGCAGCTGGACGACACGCGCTCCAACGTGCTGGAGATCGAAGACGGCCGGCTCACCGGGCGCATGCTGCCCCAGCCCTGGGGCGACATCTGCGACGGCGAAGCCAAGAAGGACAAGCTGCTCGAATGCTGCCGCGCGATGGGCATCCCGCCGGCCCGGGCCATCGCCGTGGGCGACGGCGCGAACGACCTGCCGATGATGCGTGTGGCCGGGCTGTCGGTGGCCTACCACGCCAAGCCCCTGGTGCGCGAAGCGGCGACGCTGGCGATCGACAACGGCGGACTCGACCGGCTGCTCGACCTGCTCAGGCCTTGAGGTATTCGGCCTTGGTGCCGAGCCAGCGGTCGATGTGGCGTTGCGCCAGCTCGGGGTGCTTCTGCAGCATCACCGGCGCAAGCTCGCGCGCCCAGTCGAGCAGCAGCGTGTCGGTCGCGAGGTCGGCGAAGCGCAGCAGCGGCGCGCCCGACTGGCGCGCGCCGAGGAACTCGCCGGGGCCACGGATCTCGAGATCGCGCCGCGCGATCTCGAAACCGTCGCCGGTTTCCGCCATGGCCTTGAGCCGCGCGCGCGCCGCCTCGCCGACGCGCCCGCTGTCGCCCGGCGCATAGAGCAGCACGCAGGCCGAGGCCGCCGCGCCGCGCCCCACGCGCCCGCGCAGCTGGTGCAGCTGCGAGAGGCCGAAGCGCTCGGCGTGCTCGATCACCATCAGCGAGGCGTTGGGCACGTCCACGCCCACTTCGATCACCGTGGTGCTCACCAGCACCTGGATTTCGTTCGCGGTGAAGGCCGCCATCACCGCCTGCTTCTCGGCCGTGGGCATGCGCGAATGCAGCAGGCCGACCTGGATGTGGTCGCCCAGCGTGCCCGCGAGTTCGTCGCGCGTCTCGGTGGCGTTGCGCAGGTCGACCGCCTCGCTCTCCTCGATCAGCGGGCAGACCCAGTAGACCTGTCGGCCCTGCGAAATCTGCGCCTGGATGCGGTCGATGACCTCGTCGCGCCGGTGGTCGGCCACCAGCTTGGTGACGATGGGCGTGCGGCCCGGCGGCAGTTCGTCGAGCGTGGAGACATCGAGGTCGGCGTAGTAGCTCATCGCGAGCGTGCGGGGAATCGGCGTGGCGCTCATCATCAGCAGATGCGGTTCAAGGTCGCCGCCGGCCTTGCCGCGCAATGCAAGACGCTGCGCGACGCCGAAGCGGTGCTGCTCGTCGATGATGGCCAGCGCCAGGTTCTTGAAGCGCACCTTCTCCGAGATGACCGCGTGCGTGCCGATGACCAGCGCGGCCTCGCCGCTCTCGACGGCGGCCGACATCTCGTCGCGTTCCTTCTTCTTCTGGCTGCCCGTGAGCCAGGCCACGCGCAGGCCGCGCTCGGCCAGCAGCGGATCGAGCCAGCCGACCAGCTTGCCGAAGTGCTGGGCCGCGAGGATTTCGGTGGGCGCCATCAGCGCGCACTGGAAGCCCGCGTCGATGCAGCGCGCCGCGGCCAGCGCCGCGACCACGGTCTTGCCCGAGCCCACGTCGCCTTGCAGCAGGCGGTGCATCGGGATCTGGCGGTGCAGGTCGGCCGTGATCTCCTCGCCCACGCGTTGCTGTGCGCCGGTGAGGCCGAAGGGCAGCACGGCGAGCAACTGCGCATGCAGCGAACTCGCCGCCGCGTCGGTGGACGCAGGCAGCACCGGCGCACGCTGCGCCGCGCGTTCCAGCCGCGCCTGCAGCTGCGAGAGCTGCTGCGCCAGCAGCTCCTCGGCCTTGATGCGCTGCCACGCCGGGTGGCTGTGGTCTTCGAGCGCGGCGATCGACACGTCGGGCGTCGGGTAGTGCAGGAAGCTCAGCGCGCTGCGCAGGTCCCACGCGCCGCGCAGGCCGATCTGCACCGGAATCGTCTCGTCGAGCAGCGCGCGCGCCAGGCCCGAGCGCACCTCGCGCCGCAGCACCGGCTGTGCGAGCCCGGCCACGGTCGAGTACACCGGCGTGAGCGCGTTGGGCAGCGCCGTGCCGGCCGCCTTGACGGTCGGGTGCATGATCTGCCGCCCTACGAAACCGCCGCGCATCTCGCCGCGCACGCGCACCTGGGCGCCCACCGCGAGCTGTTTTTGCTGCGACGGATAGAAGTTGAAGAAGCGCAGCTGGCAGGTGTCGCTGCCATCGTCGATGGTGGCGATGAGCTGGCGGCGCGGGCGGTACACCACCTCGCACTCGGTGACCACGCCCTCGACCTGCGCCATGTCGCCGTCGCGCGTGTCGGCCAGCCGCACGATGCGCGTCTCGTCCTCGTAGCGCATCGGCAGGTAGAGCGCGAAGTCGATGTCGCGCACGAGGCCGAGCTTGCGCAGCGCGCGCTGCACGAGGCTCAGGCCGGTGCCGGGCGGCGACGCCGGCGCGGCGGGGGGAGTCGGTTCTTTCTTGGCGGGCACGGACAAGGCTTCTAGCGTGGACGGCAAAGGTCCGTCAAGGCGCTGCGGGCATCGGGGAACATGAACTGGAAGCCGGTGCGCAGCAGCTGCGCCGGCACCACGCGCTGGCCTTCGAGCAACAGGTCGGCCTGCTCGCCGAGCAGCAGCTTCACGGGCGCGGCGGGCGTGGGCATCCAGCAGGGGCGGTGCAGCACGCCGGCGGCGACGCGGGTGAAGGCCTCCTGGCTCACTGCACCCGGCGCGGTGACGTTGAAGGCCTGCGCGGCGACAGGGTCGGTGGCGGACTCCGCCACTGTCCACACATGCGCGATGGCGCGGATCAGGTCATGCACATGCACCCACGACAGCCACTGCCGCCCGCTGCCCAGGCGCCCGCCCATGCCCAGCTGCACCGGCATCAGCAGCTGTGGCAGCGAGCCCTGGTGGCCCAGCACGAAGCCGAAGCGCAGGCAGGCCACGCGAACGCCGTGCGCCACGGCCGCGTGCGCGGCCTGCTCCCAGCGCTGGCACAGCGTCGACATGAAGATGTCCTGCGGCGGCGCGTCTTCGGCGAGTTCGGTGGCGTCGCCCTGCGGCTGCACGCCGTAGTAGCCGATGGCCGAGCCCGAGAGCAGCAGCCACGGCTTGCGCGGGCGCGTGGCGATCCACGCGACGAGCTGCTGCGTCAGGCCTTCGCGGCTTTGCAGCAGCTGCCGCTGGCGCCGCGCGCTCCAGCGCTGGCCGAGGATGCGTGCGCCCGCGAGGTTGACGACCACGTCGATGGCGTCCGCGGCGGGAATCTGGTCGAGCGACTGCACGCAGCGCACCGCGCCACCGAAGCCCCAGGCGGCGGCGCGCGCATCGCGCGTCCACACCGTCACCGCATGGCCGTCGGCCAGCAGGTGGCGCACGAGGATCTGGCCGATGAAGCCGGTGCCGCCCGTCACCAGCACTTGCTGCGGTGTCGTGCCGAAGCGCACCGGGGCCTCGACGGCGCGTACCTGCGCCTGCTTCTGCTGCTTGAACAGCGCGCGCGCCGCGAAACCGTCGCGCAGGCCCGAGATACCGACGCCCACGCCGCACAACGCCAGGAAGGCGCTGAGCCAGCCGTGCGGCTGCCACACCATCGCCGTCGGTTGCGCTGCCCAGCCGACCGCGCTCATCGCCAGCAGCGCGATGAACGCGCCGGCGTTGATGGCCAGCACCGTGTGCGTCACGCGCTCGGTGGGCGGCAGCAGGCGGCTGCCGTCTTCGACCACGAAGTCCCACAGCGTGAGCACGATCTCGACGCCGAACACCACGAGCAGCACCCACGCCCACGCGCCGTGCCAGGCCCACGCCGACAGGCCGAGGAACAGCGCGCAATAGATCGACGAGCGCGTGGCATGGATCGCCAGCTCGCGCCCCGCCGTGCCGCGGCGCGGCAGCGCCTCGGTGCCTTCGTGGTGGTAGAGCGTGTCGAAGGCGCCCAGCGCGCCTTGCGCCGCCATGAGCTGCAGGGCCAGCAGGTGCGTGTCGATCATGCGGACACCGCCTGCGGCCCCGGCTCCGGCACTTCCTCGAACACGCCGACCTGCGTGAAGGTGGTGCCCATGAGGCAGTGGCGAATCTCGATGCGGATGTTGAAGCGCTCGGGCGTCTCGTTGTGGTGCCAGAGAAAGGTCTTGCCCGGCGTGAACAGGCCCGGCAGCGGAATGCGCCAGCCGAACACCTCCCAGAAATAGCCGTCGCTCTGGAAATGCAGGCTGCCGCTGGGCTCCACGCTCAGCACCAGCTTCATGCCCAGCCCCATGCCCACGTACTCCAGCACCTCGCCGCGCTCGCTCTCGCGCATGAAGCTGGTGAACTGGATCGGTTGGCGGCCGTGCAGGCGGTAGATGCGCTGCTTGTAGATGGCCGGGTCGTCGGGCCGGGCGTAGACCTGGATCTCGACCGGGAAGTGGCTGTCGCTGTAGGGGATCAGCGCGCCCTGGATCATCGGCTGCGTGAGATGCCCCAGCAGCTTGCCGAAGCGCGAGCAGCGCAGCTCGCTGAGCGCGCCCAGGTAGTGCAGCGCCTTGCCCGGCAGGGGGTTCTTGTCGAAGCGCCGGCGGATGTCGGGGTGCAGGCCCATCCAGGCACCACCCAGGATCTTCTTGAAGAGCTCGCCTTCGGAAGGTGGGGCGGGGGCTGGCGTGACACGCGCGACGGAAGAATCGACCATGCGCCGATTCTGCCTCGGCAACCCCGAGCGGCGCCCGTGATTCCGGGCCATGGGACAATCGCCGCTCTCCGCCTTTTTCTCTTCCCATGCCTCCTTGGCACGGGCCCGTCCGGCCCTCAAGCACCATGCGCGCCTTCACGCTTTCCGATTTCGATTTCCATCTGCCGCCCGAGCTGGTGGCACAACACCCGGCCACCGAACGCACCGCCTCCCGTCTGCTCGACGGCACAGGCCCCGCCCCGGCCGACCGCATCTTCAAGGAACTGCCCTCGCTGCTGCGCGCGGGCGACCTGCTGGTCTTCAACGACACGCGCGTGGTCAAGGCGCGCCTGTTCGGCGAGAAGCCGACCGGCGGCAAGCTCGAGCTGCTGGTCGAGCGCGTGCTGCAGGGCCACGAGGTGGTCGCGCACATGAAGGTCAGCAAGAAGCCGCCCGTGGGCACCACGCTGGAGATGGTGGGCGGCTTTCGCGCCACGCTGCTGGGCCGCTGGCCCGAGGAAGACGGCGCGCTGTTCCGCTTCGGCTTCGAGAGCGACGCCGGCGAAGACCCGTATGCGCTGATGCAGCGCTGCGGCCACGTGCCGCTGCCGCCCTACATCACGCACACCGACTCGGCCGACGACGAGAGCCGCTACCAGACCGTGTTCGCGCGCGTGCCCGGCGCCGTGGCCGCGCCCACGGCCGCACTGCATTTCGACGAAGGCCTGCTGGCCGAACTCGAAGCGCGCGGCGTGCAGCGCGCCAACGTCACGCTGCACGTGGGCGCCGGCACCTTCCAGCCGGTGAAGACCGAGAACATCGCCGAACACACGATGCACGCCGAGCGCTACGAAGTGCCCGAGGCCACGCAGCGCGCCATTGCCGAATGCAAGGCACGCGGCGGGCGCGTGGTCGCCGTGGGCACGACCACCGTGCGCACGCTCGAGTCGTGGGCCAAGAGCGGCGAGGCCACGGGCGACACGCGCATCTTCATCACGCCGGGCTTCGCCTTCGAACACGTCGACGTGCTGGTGACCAACTTCCATTTGCCCAAGAGCACGCTGATGATGCTGGTCTCGGCCTTCGCGGGTTATGAGCGCGTGATGGCGCTGTATGCCCACGCCATTGCCAGTGGCTACCGCTTCTTCAGCTACGGCGATGCCATGCTGCTGCAGCGGTCAAACACCCCGAATTGACGATCGATATAATTTCACTTACCAAGTGGAGATCGATATGACAACCGTCACTGTTTCATCCAAATTCCAGGTGGTCATTCCGCAAGCCATTCGCGAGCAGATGGCCATTGAACCCGGGGCACGGTTCAGTGTCGTGCGGCATGGGAAGGCGATCGAGCTGATCCCGGTCCCGACGCTGGAAGAGCTGCAAGCCGAATTGCGCGGTATTCCGACGGACATCGTCGACGATCCCGAGCGCTTCTGATGGCACGCACTTCCGTCAAGGCGCCCGTCGGGCCCCTGATTCTTGATTCGTCCTGCTGGCTCGAGGTCTTCGGCGCCACGGACCGCGCAAAGCTCTATCAGGCGGCCGCGGCCGACCCCAGCCTGCTGGTCGTTCCCGTCGTGACCTTGTACGAGGTCTACAAGACCCTGCGCCGCATCCGCGATGCCTCCATCGCCTCCCGCGCAGCGGCCTACATGCAACAGGGCGATGTGGTGGATCTCGACGCTGCCTTGTGCCTGGGCGCGGCCGACAACGGCCTGCCTTTTGCCGACAGCCTGATCTACGCCACGGCGCTGTCGCGCAGCGCCACGCTCTGGACCCAGGACGCGCATTTCGACGGACTGCCCGGCGTCAAATATTTCTCCAAACCGTGATGCTGAACTTCGAACTCCTCAAGACCGACCCCGACAGCCACGCGCGCCGCGCGACGCTCACGCTCAACCACGGCAAGGTCCAGACGCCGATCTTCATGCCGGTGGGCACGTATGGCACCGTCAAGGGCGTGATGCCGCGCAGCCTCGAAGAGATGGGCGCGCAGATCATCCTGGGCAACACCTTCCACCTGTGGATGCGCCCGGGGCTGGACGTGATGGCGAGCTTCGGCGGGCTGCACCAGTTCGAGAAGTGGGACAAGCCCATCCTCACCGACTCGGGCGGCTTCCAGGTGTGGTCGCTGGGCGCGATGCGCAAGATCAGCGAAGAGGGCGTGAAGTTCGCTTCGCCCGTCAACGGCGACAAGCTCTTCCTCACGCCCGAGGTCTCGATGCAGATCCAGACCATCTTGAACAGCGACATCGTGATGCAGTTCGACGAGTGCACGCCCTACGACACCAAGGGCCACATCACGACCGAGGCCGAGGCGCGCGTCTCGATGGAACTGAGCCTGCGCTGGGCCAAGCGCTGCCAGGCTGAATTCACGCGCCTGCAGAACCCCAACGCGCTGTTCGGCATCGTGCAGGGCGGCATGTTCGAGAACCTGCGCGAGGAGTCGCTGGCGGCGCTGGTCGACATGGACTTCCCCGGCTACGCCATCGGCGGCGTGAGCGTGGGCGAGCCCAAGGAAGAGATGCTGCACATCATGGGCCACACGCCGCACCGGCTGCCCGCGAACAAGCCGCGCTACCTGATGGGCGTGGGCACGCCCGAAGACCTGGTGCAGGGCGTGGCCGACGGCGTCGACATGTTCGACTGCGTGATGCCCACGCGCAATGCGCGCAACGGCACGATGTTCACGCGCTTCGGCGACCTGAAGATGCGCAACGCGCGCCACAAGAGCGACCCGCAGCCGGTCGACCCGAGCTGCACCTGCCACGCCTGCGCGGGCACCTCGGGCGTGAGCTGGAACGACGGCGGGCGCGAAGGCTTCAGCCGCGCCTACCTGCACCACCTGGACCGCTGCGGCGAAATGCTCGGACCGATGCTGTGCACCATCCACAACCTGCACTACTACCTGAACCTGATGACGGAGATCCGCGCGGCGCTCGACGCGGGCACGTTCACCCAGTTCCGCGCACAGTTCAAGTCGGACCGCGCACGCGGCGTCTAGGGCTTCGCGGCGCCCGGGGGCTGGATGGCCAGGGGCGTCGCGTAGGGTTCGATGCGCAGCAGCTCGTTCCTGAAGACCACGACCTGCCTGAGCGGCGCCTGCACCAGCGCCCCGCTCGCGTCCTTGTGCGAGGCGTACTGCCAGAGCGTGAGCTGACCCTTCTCGGCCAGCATGGCGGCCAGCCGCTGCACGGGCGGCGCCGCGCTGGCGCCCAATTGGGCCGCCTCGATGCCCACCACGATGTCGTCGCGCGGCGAGACCACCTTGAAGAGCAGCACGGGCGCCGGTGCCTGCGCCTGCGCGCGGACGTGCCGCGCCGCGAAGGCGGCCGGAAGCAGCGCGAGGCAGAAGACGAAGCGGCGGTTGAAGGAGCTCATGGGCCGAAGCGTATGCCTGCCACGGCGCCCTGCCCACAGGCCGGAAGCCATACGCCGGGTGGAGGCCCGGCCGGCACCAGGGACGCCGTCATCCGGTACGCTTGCCCTGTCTTCACTGCGGTTGTCCTCACCCTCATGACCAACGCCTCCCCACCCACGGCCTATACCGCCCGCTACCCCTCGCTGGCCGGCCGCACCGTGTTCATCTCGGGCGGCGCCAGCGGCATCGGCGAATCGCTGGTGCGGGCTTTTCATGCCCAAGGCGCGAAGGTCGGCTTCTGCGACCTCGACACGGCCGCCGGCAGCGCGCTCGCCGCGCAGCTGCAAGGCGCGCACCCCGCGCTGTTCGTGCCCTGCGACGTGACCGACACCGCCGCGCTCGCCGCCGCCATCGACACAGTGCGCCAGCGCTTCGGGCCGGTGTCGGTGCTGCTGAACAACGCGGCCAACGACCGGCGCCACGAGATGGCCGACGTGACCAGCGACGACTTCGACCGCCTCGTGGCCGTGAACATCAAGCACCAGTTCTTTGCCGCGCAGGCCGTGGCCGACGACATGCGCGCGCTGGGCGGCGGCTCGATCGTCAACTTCGGATCGATCAGCTGGCTCATGAAGGGCCGCGGCTACCCGGTCTACCAGGCCTGCAAGGCAGGCGTGATCGGCCTCACGCGCTCGCTGGCGCGCGACCTGGGCAAGCAGAACATCCGGGTCAACACGATCATGCCGGGCTGGGTGATGACCGAGCGGCAGATCAAGCTGTGGGTGAAGCCCGAATCGGGCGCGGAGATCGATGCGGCGCAATGCCTGCCGGGGCGTGTGATGGCGGAAGACATTGCCGCGATGGCGCTGTTCCTCGCGGCCGATGATTCACGCATGTGCACCGCGCAGGACTACGTGGTGGACGCAGGCTGGACCTGAAGCGCGTCAACGGTCGCCCCAAAGAAAAAGCCCGGCATGCCGGGCTTTTTGCTGCGTGGGTGGCGGGACGGTCAGTCGCGCAGTTCGGCCGGCAGCGTGCCGCCATTGGCGGCGATGCGGCTCATCACCTGCTTGTGCAGGCCGATGTTCCATTCGGCCGAACCCGGTTCGCCGTTGCTGTAGAGGATTTCGCTGGCCAGTTCCTTGCGCGCGGCGAGGCTGCTGTCCAGGCCCAGCAACTTGAGCAGGTCGACGATCGAGGTGCGCCAGTTCAGGCCGGCGGCACCGGGCATCGCGTCCAGGACGGCGGGAACGTCGCCCAGCGGGATCGCGGGCGGCGGTGCGGCAACGGCCGGTGCGCCGGGTGCAGCCGCCGGCGGTGCGGCGACGACTTCAGCGGCGTTGGCCGACGGAAAAATCTTGGAAAAAATCTTGCCGAAAATGCTCATGGGTGTGCTCCGTCAATGTGAATGGGAAAACCCGCGGCACGGCGTTGCGTGACGCAGCCCGGGGTTGTAGCACGACCGTGCGGCGCTTTCGCTACGTGGCCGGCTGAACCGGCGCGTCCGGCGTGACCGATTGCGCAGTGCCGGTCACAGGTGTATGCGGCGCCTGCGCAGCGGCCGAGGTACCGCAGGCATGGCAGAACTTGGAGAACGCGCTCTTGCGCGTGCTGCAGTGGCCGCAGTGGTCGAACAGGCCGATGCCGCAGTGCGGGCAGAAGTCGATCTCGTTGTTCTTCAGGTCGACCGGCCGCTCGCAGCCGGGGCACACGCTCTTGGCCAGCCGAGCCAGCGCGGTGTCGTAGCTCAGCTCTTCGCGGCGCACCTGGTCGGGCTGCTGCTCGGCGAGCTTCTGGCGCGCCAGGTAGCGGTTGAGCGCCACGATGGCGTAGCGCCCCACCAGCACCGTGAGCACGATGCCCACCACGTAGCGCACGTAGCCGCCGTAGCTCGGCAGGTAGGGCACCAGCTCGACGAAGAAGGCAAACAGCGCAAAGAAGATGAAGCCCCACACGAAGGGCCAGTAGGTGCTCTTGCGCTTCTTCACGAACAGCCAGCCGGCCACCAGCAGCAGCGGCAGGGTCAGCGCGAGCCGGTAGCCGAACACGCGCAGTTCGATGCGGCGGTACTCGGCGTCCAGGCGCTGCTGCGCGTCGTGCTCCAGCACGCCCAATGCCGCGCGCGCACGCTGCTCGGCCTGGCGCGCGTCGAGCGCGATCTGGCGCTGCGCGTCGGCCTTGCGCTGCGCCGCGTCTTCCTTCTGCTTGAAGGCGTCGAGCGCCTTGGTGCGCGCGATGAGCTCGGTGTCCTGGTCGGGCTGCGCGGTGGCGCGGCGCGTGGCGATCCAGTTGCCGAAGGTCTCGCGCGCGTTGGCGCTGGCCTGCTGCGCGGTGTTGAGCTGCAGCTGCGCCTGATCGAGGTCGCGCGCGGCCTGCAGCTCGGCGGCCTCCGAGGCCTTGATGGTGGCGCGCAGCGGCTCGGCGGCGGGCTTGTCGATGAAGTCGTCGAGCACGCGCACGCGCTCGACCTGCGGCAGGTCGCCCACGATCGTGCTGCCCAGCCCGATCAGGAAGCTCGCGAACACGAACGCCACCAGCCAGAGGCCGCGGCGGAACCACTTCTCGGACAGGCGCAGGGATTTGCTCATGGTCTTTCCTTCTTTCTTTTCTTCGTTGCGTCGCTTCGCTCAGAAGGTGTGAATGAATCCGGCGTGGCCGAGCAGCCCGCCCAGGCGCAGCCCCTCAAGGCGCAAAGCGCAGCCATAGCTCGGGCTATGGCGAGCATTTGCAACGCCGAGGGGGCGTGTCTGGGCGGGATGAGCGGACATGGCGGGTTCGTTCACACCTTCTCAGAGCTTGAGTGTGACCGGCGCCGCGCCTAAGCCCGCACGCGGCAGCCAGGCGAACACCGAGTCGACGGTCACGGTCTCGATGCGGTCCGAGAACCGCTTCTCGTTCGGATGGTCGTCGAAAGCGATGTTGGCCGAGCCCACGCGCCCGCCCAGGCGGGTCAGCGGGCCGAGGTTCAGCGTGGTGGGCTCGTAGCCCTTGAACTGCAGCCAGGCCTGCGCCTGCGCGCGGGTGCCGATGGTGGCGGGCTCCATCGCGGCGGCCAGGGTCTCGATGGCCCACTGGTTCGACTGCTGGTACTTCTGGCCCCAGGCGTAACTCACGATGCTGTAGGGCGCCACGTTCAGGCGCACGAGGCGCGCATCGGGCTCGCGCAGCGCGGCCATCAGCTGCGCCTGCACCGCGGGCGTCGGCACGGACCAGGCGGCCTCGTAGCGCCACAGGTCGTCGAGGAAGAACTCGCCCAGCCCCTGCCGGTAGACCGCGGCCACCGCCGTGCCGCAGTGGTTGAGCTTGTGCACCACGCGCCACGGGCCTTCGTCGGTCTTGTAGGCGATGCCCAGGTGCGAATAGCGCAGGCCGTACTTGCTCAGGTCCTGCCCGGCACGCGCCAGGATGACCACGCGCGCGCCGCTCGCATCGAGCTGCTGCGAGGTGCGCTCGGCCAGCTGCATGCCCTTGACGATCAACGCCGGCGTCGGCCTGACCTGTTCGCACGAGCGGCCGGCGTTCGCCTGCAGCGGCAGCACCGCCGCGACGGCGAACGCCAGCAGCAGCGCGGGGCGCACGGCGGATTTCACGACAGTCTTTCGTTGTGGAGCAGTGCGCGGCCGACCGCGTTGGGCACGAAGGCCAGCACCTCGCCGGCAGCCGAGAGCACAACGCCCGTGCCGATCACGCTCACGACCACGGCCGTGCCGGCGGCCACCGACACGCCGCGGGTGGCGCGCCCCATCACCTTGACGCTGGCGCGGGCGCCGTCCGAGGCGCGTTCGAGCAGGTAGACGGTGCCGTCGACCGAGGCCTCGACCGCGATCACGGTGAGCACCGAGCCGCCCACCGACAGCGCCGCGGGCACGGCGACCACCGCAGTGGCCGATGCACCGACGACCGAAGCAGCACCGACCACCGAGGCCACGGGCAGCAGCGACAGCGCGGCCGAGGCCTCGCTCTGTGCCCGTGCGGGCAGCGGCGTCGCGACACCCGCGAACGCGGCGCAGACGGCGAGGGCCAGGGCGGCCATCGACCGCGCCAGGGCGGTCCTGCGCGAAGCCGGCAGGCCGCGCTGAGTGATCGAAACGGTGGGGGATGAGAGGGGTTGCATGAAGGCCTCGCGGCGCAGTGAAGGTGAGCGAATGATGGTTCGCCTTCACGCCGCGGGGCTCGAATACTTCAACCAGTTGCGATCCTGGCTTCCCGTAGTATCCCGAAGAGATACTTTGGGGCGCACGCTTCAGGAGGCCAGCAGGCCGGCCACGCGCTGGCGCAGCGTCTCGGGCTGCACCTCCTGCGGCGCCACGGGGTGCCCCACGCGCAGGCCCACGCGGCTGAAGAAGCCACGCCGGAAGGGCTTGGCCATGGCCACGCGCTCACCACCGCGCAGCTCGATGCGGCTGAAGTACGAGCCCCAGAGGTTGGTCAGCGCCATCGGGACCACGGGCGGTTCGATGCCTTCGGCGCGCGCGCCCTCAAGGATCTTCATCACGCCGCCCTTGAAGGGCTGCAGCTCGCCGTCGCGCGTGATCGCGCCTTCGGGAAAGATGCCCAGCAGGTCGCCTTCGCGCAGCACGCCGATGGCCTTGGCAAAGGCCGCCTCGTACGCGGCCGGGTCTTCCTTCTGCGGTGCGATCGGAATGGCCTTGGCCAGCTTGAACAGCCAGCCGAGCACCGGCACCTTGAAGATGCGGTGGTCCATGATGAAGCGGATCGGGCGCGGGCTCGCGGCCATCAGCAGCACCGCGTCGATGAAGCTCACGTGGTTGCACACCAGCACGGCGGCGCCCTCGGTGGGAATGTGCTGGTCGTCCTTGATGTCGAAGCGGTAGACGAAGCGCGACAGCACCCAGGCCACGAAGCGCAGCAGGTACTCGGGCACCAGCATGAAGATGTAGAACGCCACCACCGCATTGGCGATGCCGGTGAACAGGAATATCTGCGGAATGGTGAAGCCCGCGCCCAGCAGCGCGCCCGCCAGCACCGAGCTGCCGATCATGAAGAGCGCGTTAAGGATGTTGTTCGCCGCGATGATCCGCGCGCGGTGCGTGGGCTGGCTGCGCAGCTGGATCAAGGCGTACATCGGCACGCTGTACAGGCCCGCGAAGAGCGACAGCAGCGCGAGGTCGGCCATCACGCGCCAGTGCGCGGCCTGGTGGACGAAAGCGCCCAGGCCCATGCCGGCCGAAGGCGGCAAGGCGCGCGAGGCAAAGTACAGGTCGATGGCGAACACGCTCATGCCGATGGCGCCCAGCGGCACGAGCCCGATTTCCACCTGCCGGCGGCTCAGCGTCTCGCACAGCAGCGAGCCCACGCCGATGCCCACCGAGAACACCACCAGCAGCAGCGACGCCACCTGCTCGTCGCCGTGCAGCACCTCTTTCGCGAAGCTGGGGAACTGGCTCAGGAACACCGCGCCGAAGAACCACATCCACGAGATGCCGAGCAGCGAGCGGAACACCACGATGTTCTCGCGCGCCAGCATCAGGTTGCGCCAGGTTTCGCTGAAGGGGTTCCAGTTGATCGACAGGCCCGGGTCGGTGGCCGGCGCGGGCGGAATGGCCTGCGCCACGCCGCGCCCCACCAGCGCCAGCAGCAAGCAGGCCACGGCCACCGTGGTGTGGCCGATCTGCGGCATCGCCACCAGCAGCCCGCCCGCCACCTGGCCCAGCAGGATGGCGACGAAAGTGCCCATCTCGACCATGCCGTTGCCGCCCGTGAGCTCGCGCGAATCGAGCACCTGCGGCAGGTAGGCGAACTTGACCGGCCCGAACAGCGTGGAGTGCAGCCCCATGAGGAACACGCAGCCCAGCAGCACCACCGCGTCGGCGCGCACGAAACCCCAGGCGGCGATCACCATGATCGCGATCTCGAGGTTCTTGACGAAGCGGATCATCTTCGTCTTGTCGAACTTGTCGGTCAGCTGCCCGGCCGTGGCCGAGAACAGCAGGAAGGGCAGGATGAACAGCGCACCGATCACCAGCCCCGCCATCGCCGGCGGCATCCAGCTCAGTTGCAGCTGGTAGGTCACCATGACGGTGAAGGCGAACTTGAAGAGGTTGTCGTTCGCGGCCCCCGCGAACTGGGTCCAGAAGAAGGGCGCGAAGCGCCGCTGGCCGAGCAGGGCGAACTGGTTCGCGTGGGCGTTGGGCTCATGCACCACGGGCGCAGTCGCGGCGGCGGCGGGGGTTGTCATGCGATGCAATCTCCTCTTTGTCTTCTACCGCTGCGCCACCGGCGTTCCGGTGGTCAGGCCGCGTCACACCGCAATCGCGGCAGGGTCGGGATTGTGCCGCAGCAAGGTGGCGCGCCAGCCCTTTTCGAGGCGGTACAGCGCCATCAGCACGGGCAGGCCGGCCAGCGACGCCACCAGGTGCTTGAGGGTGTGACCCGACACGAGGTGGCCGGTGGCTTCGTAGATGGCGTGGTCGCCCAGTTCGAAGGCCTTGGCCACCACATAGAACGCGATCACCCAGCCCAGCTTGAGCCCGACGGCGCCGCGCATCGGCGTGGCCAGCGCCAGCGTGAGCACCACCGCCATGCCGCCGAACTGCACCAGCGCCCAGGGCAGCACGTTGCCGGTTTCCTGGCAGACCTCGGCGGCCAGCAGGCCGGCCGTGAGCACGAACCAGGCGGCCGGCCAGCCGGCGCGCTGGCTGACGCGTTCGCAGACGGCGATGCCGATCAGGCCCGCGAAGGCCACGGCCATGCCGGCGCGGTCGGCGGCGAGGCGGGGCGCGTCGGGCATCAGGTGATAGAAGGCCGAGCCGGCGGCGGTGGCAATCAGGCCGGCGAAGAACAGCCAGGCGCAGTCCAGCGTGTTGTCCGGCGGGTCGTTGGCGGGCGGCGCCAGCGGGAACCCGGCCAGCGCCTCCTGGTGCGAGCGGTCGATGCGGTTGAGCCGGTACAGCCCCAGGCAGCCGATCGCCAGGAACGGCAGGTTGCTCAGCACGTCCATCGCGTTGGGCAGGTGGAACAGCGGCCGGTTGTCGGCGAACACGGAGGCGATCGCCACGTCGGCGGCCGGCAGCGCCGGGCCGAAGAAGGCGATCAGCAAGAGCAGCGCGAAGGTGAACAACAGTCCGCGTTCGCGGCGTGTCAGGGTGGGCAGAAGCATGGCGTTCCTCGGTGGGGTGGTGGCTGGCGGGTGGAATCTAGTTGCCAGCCCTCCCCCAGGCATCGAGAATCGATACGAGGCACTATTTCACTCCCTTCGGTATCCTTTTTCTATACCTTCAACCCGTACCCTCCCTTCATGAGCACCACCGTCGACCTGGTCCAGGCCCTCAAGAACGAACTCAAAAGCGCCCGCATGACGTATGCCGACCTGGCCCGGTCGCTGGACATGGCGGAGTCCAGCGTCAAGCGCATGCTGGCCAAGAGCGACATGCCGCTGTCGCGCGTCGATGCGATCTGCCGCGCCCTGAAGATCGATTTCGCCGAGCTGGCACGGCGCGTGGCCGACGCCCAGCCGCTGCTGAAGGAGCTGACGCACGAGCAGGAAAAGGCCGTGGTCAAGGACAAGAAGCTGCTGCTGGTGGCGATCAGCGTGCTGAGCCAGTGGACACTGGAGCAGATCGTGGCGTCGTACCGGATCACCGAGGCCGAGTGCATCGGCTGCCTGGCGCAGCTGGACCGCATCGGCATCATCGAGTTGCGTCCGCTCAACCGGTACCGCCTGAAGCTCGCCAAGACCTTCCGCTGGCGGCCGCACGGCCCGGTGATGGAGTTCTTCCGAGAGAACGTGGTGCTCGACTACTACAAGGGCGGTTTCGACGGCCCGGCCGAGGGCCTGCTGCTGGTGCACGGCTCGATCAGCCGGTCGCTGGCGCCCGCCTTCATGGAGCGGCTGCAGCGCGTGGCGCAAGACTTTGCGCAGCAGCACCAGACCGACCAGAAGCTGTCGGCCAAGGACCGCGAGGGCTACACCCTGCTCCTTGGCATGCGCAACTGGGAA
This sequence comes from Variovorax sp. KBS0712, assembly GCF_006323185.2. Classification (NCBI taxonomy): domain Bacteria; kingdom Pseudomonadati; phylum Pseudomonadota; class Betaproteobacteria; order Burkholderiales; family Comamonadaceae; genus Variovorax; species Variovorax sp. KBS0712. The sequence goes on from NZ_VCCD02000005.1 coordinate 275,187, forward strand.
TTCGAGCTCTTCACCCGCCTGCGACGGAACTGAAGGCCCGTCAGGGCTTCGCTGCTTCGAGCGCGTCGCGCGTGGTGCGCGCGGCGTTCTTCGCCGCATCGGCGAAGTCTTCGCCAGACGAGGCGTAGATGATCGCCCGCGACGAGTTCACGATGATCGGTGCGTCGGCGCGCCAGCCGGCGCGCACGGTGGCGACCGCGTCGCCGCCCTGGGCACCGACGCCCGGGATCAAGAGCGGCACCGTCGGCGCGAGTTCGCGCACGCGCTCGATCTCGGCCGGGTAGGTCGCACCCACCACGAGGCCGAGCTGGCCGTTGAGGTTCCACGGGCCCTGCGCCAGGCGGGCGACGTGCTCGTACAGGAAGGGCTGGCCCTCGACGCTGGCCAGGCGCTGGCCCTGCAGGTCGGAACCGCCGGGGTTGCTGGTGCGGCACAGCAGGAAGGCACCCTTGCCTTCGTACTGGAGATACGGCGCGACCGAGTCGAAGCCCATGAAGGGCGACAGAGTCACGGCGTCGGCGCCGTAGCGCTCGAAGGCTTCGAGCGCGTACTGCTCGGCGGTGGAGCCGATGTCGCCGCGCTTGGCGTCCAGGATGGTGGGCACGTGAGGCGCGTTGCGGCGCATGTGCTCCATCAGGCGTTCGAGCTGGTCTTCGGCGCGGTGGGCCGCGAAGTAGGCGATCTGGGGCTTGAAGGCGATGACCAGGTCGGCCGTCGCGTCGACGATGCGCGCGCAGAAGTCATAGATGCGGCTGGCGTCGCCCTTGTACGCCCCCGGGAATTTGGCTGGCTCCGGGTCGAGGCCCACGCAGAGCAACGAACCGTTGGTTTGCTGTGCAGCGGCCAGCTTGTCGAGGAAAGTCATGGGGCCCGATTTTACGGACCCCGCCCGCCACTCTCAGTCCGTGGGGGTGGCCTGCTCTGCGGCCAGGCACAGGTCGGCCCAGGCGCGGGCCTTGTCGGCCGGGTTGCGCAGCAGGTAGGCGGGGTGGTAGGTGGCGACCACCGGCACGCCGTTCGCCGACGCCAGCGGCACGGCGCGACCGCGCAGCTTGCCCAGCGGATCGCGGCTTTGCATCAGGCTCTGCGCGGCCAGCGGACCCATCGCCAGCACGATGCTGGGCGCCAGCGCCGCCGCGTGGGCGTCGAAGGCGGCATCGATCGGCTGCGGGCTGCCGGGCTGGCCGGCGGCCACGCCGCGGTGCGTGCGCATCAGGTGCACGGGCGTGCGGCCGTCGTGCAGCTTCAGCGCGCGCAGCATGTTGTCGAGCAGGCGGCCGGCATCGCCCGCGAAGGGCTCGCCGTGGCGACCGTCGGCCTCGGGCGGCATGTCGGCCACGACCAGCCAGCCGCCCTGCACCGGCGCTGCGGCATCGGCCTTGTCGGCGTACAGGCGGCAGGGCGCTTCGACCAGCACGGCGGCGCCTTGCGCGACGGGCGCCGGCGCGACAGGACGCGGCGCCGGGGCGGCCACAGGACGGGCGACGGGCGCGGGTGCCGGGCGCGGCGGAGGCGGCGCGTCGTACGACTGGTCGCGATCGTCGAGTTCCAGCGGCGGGCCTTCGGGCATGTCGGGCATGCCGGAATCAGCGGCCACGGGAGCTTCTGGCTCGGCTTCGACTTCGATCTCCGGTTCCGGCGGCACGGGCCACCAGACCTTCACGCCCATCTCGTCGAGCATGGCGCGCTGGCGCGCGTCCAAGCGCAGGGTGTGGACTGCGGTGTCCGTCATCGCAAAGCTCCCCAGGCGGAGCCTGTTTCGTTGAGGCGCATGCTCATGACGACCGCGTCTTCGCGCTTGCCGTCGAACGCCGGGTAGTAGCCCTTGCGCACGCCGACGCTGCGAAAGCCTTGCCGCAGGTAGATGTCGAGCGCGCGCCGGTTGCTTTCGCGCACCTCGAGCCAGAGCCACAGCGCGCCCTCGCCGCGCGACCAGCCGGCCAGCGCCTCGAGCATGAGCGGCGCCCAGCCCTGGCGCTGGAAGGCCGGCGCCACGGTGATGTTAAGCAGGTGCACCTCGTCCACGCCCTTCATGGCGACGAAATAGCCGATCAGCGTTTCGCCCAGGCTTGTGCAGGGCGACTCGACACCCCGCGCCACGCCGGGCGCCAGCAGGCACTGGCAGTGGTAGCCCACGGCCATCGAATCGGTGAAGTTGGCGCGCGTCCAGGGGTGCGTGTAGGCCGTCTGCTCGACCGCGCACACGGCATCGATCCGCTCGACGGTGAGCGGTTCAAGACGGGCTTCGACGGACTGGAGGACGGCGCTCATGCAGGGTTCGGCGGAACGGCAGCGGCAGCAGCCTTGATGGCGGCGCGTTCCTCGGTGGTTTGCGCCACTTTATCGCGAACATAGAGCGGCCAGGCCTGCGCGGCGGGCACGGTGCGGCCGGCCGCGAGCAGCGCGGGCGCCAGCCGCAGCATGGCGGCGGCCGTGGGCAGCACTTCGTGGCGGGCCGTGGCGGCCGCCAGGCGCGGGCCGTAGGCGGTGAAGGCATTGCCGGCGAGCGCCCAGCCGGCCGGCACCTCGAGCGCCTCGGGGGCGAGCAGCAGCGGCTCGGGGTCGCCGCCGAACGGGCCGGCGGCGGCGAAGTCGTAGTGCGCGGCGTAGAGCTGGTCCATGCGCGCGTCGAGCACGGCCACCACGCGCTGTGCGCCGAAGGCATGGCGCGCCTCGTCGGCCACGGCCAGCAGGGTGTCGACCGGCAGCAGCGGCACCTTGGCGCCGAAGGCCAGGCCCTGCGCCACCGAGCAGGCGGTGCGCAGGCCGGTGAAGGAGCCCGGGCCGCGCCCGAAGACGATGGCGTCGAGCTCGACCAGCGCGAGCCCCGCGTCGGCGAGCAGCTCGCGGATCAGCGGCAGCAGCGTGCTCGACGCCTGCGCGCCGCCCACGCCGCTGTGCGCCAGCACGCGGTCGCCGTGGCGCACCGCGACCGACAGGTGCTCGGTGCTCGTGTCGAAGGCCAGCAGCTTGTCAGACATTCGGACGCCCCATTCCCGCCGGGCACGGCGTCGGGCAGACCGGTGCCGGCGCCACGCGCACGGCCGCTGCCTTGCGCACGCCGAACAGGATGCCGGCCGTCACCAGCGCAAGACCGGCAACCAGGCTCCAGTGCATCGGTTCGTCCAGCCACAGCACCGCACCGAAGGCCGACAGGCCCGGCACCAGCGCCGTGATCATGGTGGTGCGCACCGGGCCGAAGTGCTGGATCATCTTCGTGAAGGTGATGCCCGAGATCACCACCGAGCCGACGCCCTGGAAGGCCATCTGGAACGCGACCTCGCCCCACGGCGCGCTGCCGATGTGGCTCACGACCGCGCCCGAGGCCACCAGCAAGGTGTAGACCGGCACATAGGTCATGAGCGCAAACACGGTGATGGCGATGGTCGCGCGCACGGCGTCCAGGCCGTGGCGGCGTGCCACCACGCTGTAGCAGGCCCAGCAGAAGGCGGCGCCCATGAACATCAGGTCGCCCTTCCAGACCTCGCCGCCCTCGAAGGCGTGCAGCAGGCTGCGCCCGCCGACCACGAGGTCGCCCGCGACGATCATCGCCAGGCCGATGGCGCGCGTGGGCGTGATGCGGTCGCGCAGCACCAGCGCGGCCAGCAGCGTGGTCCACAGCGGCAGGCTGCCGGGCATCAGCACGGCCGCATGGCCGGCCGGTGCGAAGAAGAAGCCGCTGTAGGCGATGAGCGCGTAGGCCACGCCGCCGAAGATGCCGGCGGTGGCGGTCACGCGCAGCGACAGCGGCGACAGGCCGAAGAACGAGGACACCGCGCCGCGGTGCTTCGTCGCCAGCCACGCGCCCCAGGGCACCAGCACCAGGCTGGCGCCGCAGACGCGCGCAAAGGCCAGGTCGAAGGGCGTGAGCGAGCGCGCGGCCGAGGCGCGCGCGATGAGGATGAAGGCGGTCCAGACCACGACGGTGACCACGGCCGCGCCGATGCCGAGCATGCGGGGAGACAGGAGGGGCGGGGAGGTCTGCGGGGGGCGCGGCGGGCATCCCGCCATTATCGAGGGCAGGCCCCGGCCGCGCAGGGGCGGGGCGAATCAGCCGGCCTCGTCGGCGCGCAGGATCACCAGCCCGGCCGCGCGCAGCGGCGCCAGCGCCTGCTCGGGGGCCTGCGGCGCCACCAGCAGCTGCGTCGCGTCCGCCAGCGGACTGACCACCCAGGCCGACGCGGCCCCGAGCTTTTCGGACGAGGCCAGCACGACGGTCTCGGCCGCGGCGGCCATCAGGGCGCGCTTGATCTCGGCCTCTTCCGCGTCGCCCGTGGTCAGGCCCGCCTCGGCGTGCACGCCGGTGGCGCCCATGAAATACGTGTCGGCATGGATGCGCGAAATGGCCGCCATGGCCGCCGCGCCGACCGCCACCATCGAATGCCGGAAGAGCCGCCCGCCGATCAGCACCACCTCGATGCCGGCGTGCGCCGCCAGCTCGACCGCCACCGACGGGCTGTGCGTGACCACCGTGGCCTGCAGCGCGAGCGGCAGGTGGCGCGCCAGCTGCACGGCGGTGGTGCCGCCGTCGATGAACACCACCTGCCCCGGTTTCACGAGGCGCGCGGCGGCACGGCCGATGGCCACCTTCTCGTCGGGCGCGAGCTGCTGGCGCCCGCTGAAGTCGGCCTCGGCCGCCGCGACCGGCAGCGCGCCGCCGTGCACGCGCTGCAGCAGCCCTTCGGCCGCGAGCTCGCGCAGGTCGCGGCGGATGGTGTCTTCGGACAGGGCCAGTTCCTCGCTGAGCGCCTTGGCGACGACCTGGCCGTCGCGCCGCAGGACCGAGAGGATGTGTTGCTTGCGCGGTCGGGTGAGCATGGGTCGATGGTAACGTGTTTGCACGTTATTGCACGAATATTCTTGATATTGCACGAACTCGCGCCTATGCTCGCCGCCATGACCATTCACGACCGCGTCCGGGTGCACGAAGTCACCCTCCTGTCCGACAACTGGTACACGCTGCGCACCACCGCCTTCGACTGGCGGCGCAATGACGGCGAGTGGCAGCGCATGCACCGCGAGACCTACGACCGCGGCAACGGCGCCACGCTGCTGCCCTACCACCTGGGCCAGCGCACGGTGCTGCTCACGCGGCAGTTCCGCTACCCGGCCTTCGTCAACGGCCACGACGACTTGCTGATCGAGGCGGCTGCGGGCCTGCTGGACAACGCGGCACCCGAGGAACGCATCCGCGCCGAGGTGGAAGAAGAGCTGGGCTACCGGCTCGGCACCGTGCAGAAGGTGTTCGAGAGCTTCATGAGCCCGGGCTCGGTGACCGAGAAGCTGCACTTCTTCGTCGCGCCCTACGAGGCCTCGATGCGCGTCGGCGCAGGCGGCGGGCTGGCGGAGGAGGGCGAGGACATCGAGGTGCTCGAGCTGGGCATCGACGAGGCGCTGGCCATGGTGGCCGACGGCCGCATCGCCGACGCCAAGACGATCATGCTGCTGTACCACGCGAAGCTGCACGTTTTCGCGCCGGGATAATCCGCGGATGCCTCTTGCCTTCCGCCCTGCGCCCCTCGCACTGACCCTCGCCCTGCTGGCCCCGGCCGGCGCCCTCGCCCAGCAAGCCCTTCCGCCTCAAGTCGATGCCGCCCTCGCGCGCGCCAAGGTGTCGCGCGAGGCCGTGACCCTGCTCGTGGCCGATGCCGACGCGGGCCGCGCGCCGCGCCTGGCCTGGCGCTCGCAGGTGCCGGTGAACCCGGCCTCGATCATGAAGCTGGTGACCACCTACGCGGCGCTCGACCTGCTCGGCCCGGCCTACAGCTGGAACACGCCGGTCTACGTCGAGGGCTCGGTGGCCAACGGCGTGCTCAACGGCAACCTCTACATCAAGGGCCAGGGCGATCCCAAGCTGGTGCTGGAGCGCGTGTGGCTGCTGCTGCGCCACGTGCAGGGCCTGGGCATCACCACCGTGAGCGGCGACATCGTGATCGACCGCAGCGCCTTCGAGACCACGGTCGAGAACGACCCGGCCGCCTTCGACGGCGAGCCGCTGCGCCCCTACAACGCCTCGCCCGATGCGCTGCTGGTGAACTTCAAGTCGGTGAACATGACCTTCGCGCCCGACCGCGCGGGCCAGCTCGCGCGCGTGAGCTACGAGCCCCCGCTGGCCAGCGTGGCGATGCCGCCCACGGTGCCGCTGGCGCCCGGCGAATGCGGCGACTGGCGCGGCGCGCTCAAGCCCGACTTCAGCGACGTGAACCGCATCCGCTTCAACGGCGGCTTTCCCACCGGCTGCGGTGAGAAGAGCTGGGCCGTAGCGTACGCCGATCCGCGCACCTACAGCCTGCGCGCCATCGGCGGCATGTGGGCCGAGATGGGCGGGCGCGTGGGCGGCCAGATGCGCGAGGGCCGCGTGCCCGCGGGCCTGAAGCCGGCCTTCGACTTCGAATCGCCGCCGCTGGCCGAGGTGGTGCGCGACATCAACAAGTACAGCAACAACGTGATGGCGCAGCAGGTGTTCCTCACGCTGGGCCTCACGCAGAAGCAGCGCGGCACCTTCGAGGCCTCGCGCAGCGCGCTGGGCCAGTGGTGGCGCGAGCGCATCGGCACCGGCGAGGCGTCGCCGGTGTTCGAGAACGGCTCGGGCCTGTCGCGCGACGAGCGCATCAGCGCCGCCGCGCTCGGCAAGATGCTGCAGGTGGCGTGGCGCTCGCCCGTGATGCCCGAGCTGGTGGCCTCGCTGCCCGCGATGGGCGTGGACGGCACGCTGAAACGGCGCACGCTGCGCTCGGGCGGCGCGGCGCACCTGAAGACCGGCACGCTGCGCGACGCCTCGGGCGTGGCCGGCTACGTGCACGGCGCGAGCGGCCGGCGCTACGTGCTGGTGGCCATCGCCAACGGCGAGAACGCCGGCGCCGCGCGCGCCGCCTTCGATGCGCTGATCGACTGGACCGCGCAGGACCAGTGACTCGGACGGGGCCCGAGCCGCCCCGCTACTGAATAGGTTCTGCTCGCAAACGCTGCTTGCGCGCGGCCATGGCGCTGCCCAGAATCGGACGCTCGTTCGTTTTCGATACAACTCCAGGAGACGCGCCTTGACCTTGCAGCACCCACGGCATTCACAGCCCTCGTCCTTCCCGGCCCGCCAGGTCACCGCCACGGCGACGCTCGTCGGCGCCACGCTGTTGCTCGCCGCCTGCGGCGGAGGCGGCGGGGGTGGGGGTGGTATCGGCATCGGCTTTCCGCCGCCGGGCGGCGGCAGCGACACCGGGCGCGGCTCGGTCGTCACCAGCCCGCCCGAGCAGGGCACCAAGCTCACGGCCGACCAGTTCAGGGCCAGCCTGCAGGCCTCCGACCAGGGCAAGGCGCTGCTGCAGGTCACCGGCGCGCCCAAGTGCGGCGTCGACATGCGCTACCTCGAGTACCGCACCGTCGGCGGCAAGAACGAAGCCACCAACGCCACCGCCGCGATCATGGTGCCCTCGGGTTCCGACGTCGCCTGCAGCGGCGCGCGCCCCGTGGTGCTGTACGCGCACGGCACCACGCCGGCGCGCAACTACAACCTCGCCAAGTGGACCGACACCACCCAGCCGGCCGCCGGCGAGGGCCTGATGGTGGCCGCCATGTTCGCGGCGCAGGGCTACATCGTGGTGGCGCCCAACTATGCGGGCTACGACAAGTCGACGCTGCCCTACCACCCCTACCTCAACGGCGAGCAGCAGGGCAAGGACATGGTCGATGCGCTCACCGCGGCGCGCAAGACCTTCTCGGACATCGGCGCGAACGACGCCGGCTCGCTGTTCATCACCGGCTATTCGCAGGGCGGCTACGTGGCGATGGCCGCGCACCGCGAGATGCAGGCCACCGGCAAGATGGTGACGGCCTCGGCCCCGCTGGCCGCGCCCTCGGCCATCAGCCTCTTGACCGACTACACCTACCTGGGCTGGCCGGCGCTGGGCGCCACGCTGTTCGTGCCGCTGCTGTCGACGAGCTGGCAGCAGCAGTTCGGCAACGTCTACAACAGCACCAGCGACGTCTACGAAGCGCAGTACGCCACCGGCATCGACACGCTGCTGCCCACCCTCACGCCGGGCACGCTGTTCTCCAGCGGCAAGCTGCCGCAGCTGGCGCTGTTCCCGGCCGACGGCAAGCCGGGCCCGGTGAGCCCCGAGCTGGCGATCTTCTATGGGGCCAACAACCTCATCAAGCAGAGCTTCCTCACGCAGGCGGCCACCGACATCCAGTCGGCCCCCTGCCCCGGCAACGCGCTGCCGGCCACGGCCGCGTCGCTCGGCTCGGCCACGCCGCTGGACTGCAAGCCCGCCACGGGCTTCCGCAAGGCGGCCATCGCCAACGACCTGCGCAACTGGGTGCCGACCAAGCCGATGCTGCTGTGCAGCGGCGCGAACGACCCGACCGTGAACTTCCTGAGCACGCGCGCCACCGCCGGCTACTTCCGCGCCAAGGGCATGCCCGCCGCCGCGCTCGCGGTGGTCGACCTGGAAGACCGCGGCACCACCGACAGCTACTCGGCGGCACGCGCCGGCTTCGCGCAGGCCAAGGACCTGCTGGCACAGAGCACGCCGGGCAGCGCCACCGACAAGGCGCGCGCCGTGACCGCGGCCTACCACGGCACGCTGGCGCCGCCGTTCTGCCTGGCGGCAGCGCGCGGGTTCTTCCAGGGTGTGCTGGCGGCCGGAGGCTGAGCCCCGCAGCCTGAGAGGCGTTGATCAGGCCGCTGCAGCGCGCTGCAAGCGGTCCTTGACGCCTTCCCACTCGGGCGTGTCGGGCGGCGTCTCGACCCAGATCAGCTTCACGCCCTGCGCGTCGAACTCGCGCAGCACCGCGAACAGCTGCTGCGCGGTGGCTGCGGCGTCGTCGGGCATGCGCCGCAGCAGCACGCGCTGCGAGCGGCTGCGCACGCTGCTGCGCGTCCACACGGCGATGTGCGCGGCGTTGGCACCGAGCACATCGAGGCCGGTCTGGATGGCCTTGGGGTCCATCAGCCGCACCTTGGCGTCGGGCGCGTAGTGCGCCTCCAGCGTGCCCGAGGCGCGCGGGTCAGGCGTGTCGAGCACCTCGCGGTCGCGCAGCGGCTCGCCGACGGCGGCCTCGATCTGGTCGCGCGTGATGAGGCCCGGGCGCAGCAGCACGGGCGCGCCGCGGCTGCAGTCGACGATGGTCGATTCGATGCCCACTTCGCAGGCGCCGCCGTCGACGACGAGCAGCGCGTCGCCGAATTCGTCGTGCACGTGCTGCGCCGTGGTCGGGCTGACGCGGCCGAAGCGGTTGGCGCTGGGCCCCGCCAGGCCGGGCACGCCCTGCTCGGCGCAGGCTTCGAGCAGCGCCTGCGCCACCGGGTGCGCGGGGCAGCGCAGGCCGATGGTGTCCTGCCCGCCGGCCGCCGCCGTGCCCACGCCGGGCTGGCGCGTGACGATCAGCGTGAGCGGGCCGGGCCAGAAGGCCTGCACGAGCTTCTGCGCGAAAGGCGGCAGCGGCTGGGCGAAGCGCGACAGCGCCTGCGCGCCCTTGGCGCCCGCCGCCACATGGACGATCAGCGGATGGTCGGCCGGCCGGCCCTTGGCCGCGAAGATGCCGGCGACGGCGGTGTCGCTGCTGGCGTCGGCGCCCAGGCCGTAGACGGTCTCGGTCGGGAAGGCGACCAGCCCGCCCGCGCGCAGCACGCGCGCGGCCTCGGCGATGGCGTCGGGAGCGTGGCCGTCGAGGATCATGCGAGCGCCGGCAGGCCCAGCAGCAGCGCGGCCTGCGAGGCATTGGCGCGCACGCTCTCGAGCGTGGCGCCGGTGAGGGTCAGGTGGCCCATCTTGCGGCCGCGGCGCGGCGCCAGCTTGCCGTACAGGTGCAGATGGGTGCCGGGCAGGGCGAGCACCTCGCTCCAGCGCGGCGCGACCGGCTTGGCGCCGTCGCCTTCGCCGCCCGGGAACCAGAGGTCGCCCAGCAGGTTGAGCATGACGGCGGGGCTGTGCTGGCGCGGCGCGGTCAGCGGCAGGCCGGCGAGGGTGCGCACCTGCAGCTCGAACTGCGACACGTCGCAGGCTTCCATCGTGTAGTGGCCGCTGTTGTGCGGACGCGGCGCCATTTCGTTGACCACCAGCGAGCCGTCGGCCAGCGCGAAGAACTCGACGCACAGCACGCCCACGTAGTCCAGGCCGCTGGCGATGCTCTTGGCGGAATTGACCGCGCCCTGCGCCACGGTCTTGGGCATGTTCTGCGGGTGCACCTCGGTCACGGCGAGGATGCCGTCGCGGTGCAGGTTGCGCTGCGGCGGGAAGTGCACGATCTGGCCGTCGCGGCCGCGCGCCAGGATCACCGAGCACTCGAACTCGAGCGGCAGCATCTTCTCGAGCACGCAGGGCACGCAGCCGGCGGCCTGCCAGGCCTCGACCAGCTCGGCGCGCGTCTTCACGCGCTGCTGGCCCTTGCCGTCGTAGCCCAGGCGGGCGGTCTTGAGGATGCCGGGCAGCAGCTGGTCATCGACGGCGGCCAGTTGCTCCGCCGTCTCGATGACGGCGTAGGGCGCGCAGGGCACGCCGCAGCGCGTGAAGTGCGCCTTCTCGGCGATGCGGTCCTGCGCGATGGCGATGGCCGAGGCGGCGGGCGACACCGGCCGCGCCACCGCCAGGTGCTCCAGCGAGGGCGCGGGCACGTTCTCGAACTCGGTGGTCACCGCGTCGGCCAGGCCGGCGAGGCGGGCCAGGCCGTCGACGTCGGCGTAGTCGGTGTGGATGTGGTGGTGGCTCACGCGGCCGGCGGGGCTGTCGGCGTCGGGGTCGAGCACCGCAGTGAAGTAGCCCATGCGCTGGGCCGCGTGCGCGAACATGCGCCCGAGCTGGCCGCCGCCGAGCACGCCGAGCGTGGCGCCCGGGAGGATGGGCAGGTCACCCGAATGGCCGGTGCTCACAGCGCACCCCCGCCTTGCGGCGAGAAGGGCGACACCGCCGCGCCCGCTTCGGGCGGCGGCAGCACCATGGCCTCCGCGGCGGCGGTCTGGGCCGTGCGGAAGGCGTCGAGTTGGGCGCGCAGCGCCGGGTTGTTCACCGCCAGCATCGCCACGGCGAACAGCGCCGCGTTGGCCGCGCCGGCGGTGCCGATGGCAAAGGTGGCCACGGGCACGCCCTTGGGCATCTGCACGATGCTGTAGAGGGAATCGACGCCCTGCAGGTGGCGGCTGGCCACCGGCACGCCGAGCACCGGCACCGTGGTTTTCGACGCCAGCATGCCCGGCAAGTGGGCCGCGCCGCCCGCCCCGGCGACGATCGCCGTGAGCCCGCGCCCGGCGGCGCTTTCGGCGTACGCGAACAGCGCATCGGGCATCCGGTGGGCCGAGACCACCTTCGCTTCGTGGCTGATTCCGAATTGCTGGAGAATCTCGACCGCGTGGCGCATCGTCTCCCAATCGGAGTTCGAGCCCATCACTACACCGACCTGAATGGTTTCGTTCATGGTTTCAATTTTACGTTTCACCCCCAGCTGTTCCCGATGATCGACATCACTCTCGAAAATTTCCAGGCCGAGCTGATCGAAGGCTCGGTCGCCACGCCGGTGCTGCTGGACATCTGGGCCGAATGGTGCGGCCCCTGCAAACAGCTCGGCCCGGTGCTCGAAAAGCTCGAAACCGAGTACGCCGGCCGCTTCACGCTGGCCAAGCTGGACGCCGACAAGGTGCCGCAGATTTCCTCGCAGCTGTCCGAGATGTTCGGCGTGCGCAGCATCCCGTTCTGCGTGATGTTCAAGGACGGCCAGCCGGTGGACGGCTTCGTGGGCGCCATTCCGGCCGAGAAGATCCGCGAATTCCTCGACAAGCACGTGCCGGGCGCGGACGAGGCCGAAGCGGCGTCGGAAGGCGCCGCCGCGCAGGAAGCGCTGGCCGAGGGCGACACCCTGGGCGCGCTCGAGAAGCTGCAGCACGCGGTGGCCACCGACCCGGCCAACGACGACGCGCGCTTCGACTACATCAAGCTGCTGCTGCAGGAAGGCCGCGTGGACGACGCCAAGGTCGCCTTTGCCCCGGTGATCGCCAAGACCACGCTGGTGCGCCGCTTCGATTCGCTGCAGCGCTGGATGGACGCCATCGATTTCGCCGCACCGGTCACCGGCTCGGCGCCGACGCTGGGCGACTTCGACGACAAGATCGCGGCCAACAAGCGCGACTTCGACGCCCGCTTCAACCGCGCTCGCCTGCTGATGGCTGCCCAGCGCTGGACCGACGCGATGGACGAACTGCTCGACATCCTCATGCGCGACAAGACCTGGAGCGAAGACCTCGCGCGCAAGACCTACATCGCGATCCTCGACGTGATCGAGCCGCCGAAGGTGAAGGTCGCCGACGGGCAGATTCCGCCGGACGATCCGGTCGTTGCGACGTACCGTCGCCGCCTGAGCAGCGTGGTGCTGAGCTGAGCGGCTGAACGACGCATTGCGCCTTTCAGTGCGCAATTGAACAAAAAAGCGACCTGTGGGTCGCTTTTTTTGTTGCCGCCACCACCTCATATAGATAGCATTGCTACTCAATTTCCGATAGAAGCGTATTGCAATGCTCCAACTGACCGAAGAACTCGAAAAAGCCCGCAAGGCCGGCGGCCTGAGCCAGGAGGCGCTGGCCACGCGCGCCGGGCTGTCGCGCATGACGGTGCAGCGCATCGAAAGCGGGCAGATCGATCCGCGCCTGTCGACGCTGCTCGAAATGGCGCGCGTGCTGGGGCTCGAGCTGATGCCCGTGCCCGCCAGCCTGCGCCCGCAACTCGAAGACTTCGTGCGCTCGGGCGGCCGCCTGCTCGGCCAGCCGGCGGGCGTGGGCGCGCCGCCGTCCATCGCGCAGAGCCTGGCCGACGAGAGCCGGTGAGGCGGTGAGCACGCGCGCCGCCTTCAACACGGGCATCCGCTACCTGCGGATGCACTTGCACCTGCCCGGTGGCGGGCGGCGCGCCATCGGTTACCTCTCGCAGTACGGCGACATCCTGCGCGTGTCCTTCGACGAGGCCTACATCGCCGATGCGGGCCGGCCCACGCTGTCCCTCGCGTACCGCGGCGCCGACGAGACCGCCACGCGGGCGATCCTGGCGTCGGCGCGCGACGCCCGCGTCTCGCGCAGCGACGGCCGCTGGCCCAGCTACTTCCAGAACCTGCTGCCCGAGGGCCACAACCGCGAGCGCCTCGCGCAGCAGCGCGGTTGCGCAGCCGACGACGAGTTCGAGCTGCTGGCCGCCGCCGGCCACGACCTCATGGGCGCGCTCGAGGTCGAGCCCGTGCCCACGTCCGAGGGCATTCCCGACACCGTGCGCCACTGGCACACGGCGCTGGGGCTCGACGTGCTCGAACCCGGCTTCGTCGAGATGCCCGTGGAAGACGCCGCCGCCATCCCCGGCGTGGTGACCAAGTTCTCGGCGGTGCAGGACGGGCGGCGCTACGTGGTCAAGCGCCACGGCGCGGCGGGCTCGTTCATCCTCAAGCTGCCGAGCACGCGCCACCCCGACCTGGTCGCCAACGAATACACCGGCTACCGCCTGTGCGGCGCGCTCGGGCTCGACTGCGCGCAGGCCCACGTGATCGACCGCGCCGACGCCGACCTGCCCGAGCAGGTGCCCTTCGCGCAGATCCTGGCGGTGCGCCGCTTCGACCGCACGCCCGAGGGCGGGCGCATCCACATGGAAGAGTTCGCGCAGGTGCTGCAGTACGAGCCGCGCCAGAAGTACGGCCGCGGCCTGGCCACCGACTGGCCCGCCATGCTGCGCGTGCTCGACCGCCTGTCGCCGAACCCAGTGGCCGACGTGCGCGAGTGCGTGCGCCGCCTGGTCGCTTTCATCCTGCTGGGCAACAGCGACGCGCACCTGAAGAACTGGGCGCTGCGCTACCCCGACGGCGTGGCGCCGGTGCTCGCGCCGCTGTACGACCCAGTCTGCGTGGCCGCCTTCTTCGAGGACGTGCCGGCGCGCGACTACGGCGTCAACCGCGCCATCGACGCCACGCTGCGCGCCTTCGACGGGGCGGCGCTGGAGGCGCTGCTGCGCGCGGCCGGGCTGCTGCGGCCGGCGCGCCTGATGGCCATCGCGCGCGACACGGTGCGCCAGGCCCAGGCCGAGTGGCCCGCGCTGCTGGCGCAGGACGGCACGCCGGCCAGCGTGCGCCGCTGCGTCGAGGCGCGCCTCGCGGGCGGCGTGGCCCTGGCGGCCCTCGGGGCCTGAAGAAGCCCGGATGCGCCATCGGGCCTGTCTTCGCACCGGCCACGGCGTCGCATACGATGGCGCCGGTTTTAACTTGTTGCAGATTGAAAAGGAAAATTGGCCATGCGTTCCTTCGCCCGCCGTACCGCGCTCCCCGCCGTTGCCTCGGCCGCGCTGCTGCTGACCGCCCTGACCGGTTGCGGCAGCGGCATCAGCCTCGACGAGCCGATCGAAGGGCCGGTGTGGCGCCTGGTGCAGCTGGGCGACGAGCCCATCGCGCCCGGCGGCGATGCGCAGCTGCAGTTCGATCGCAACAGCGGACGGGTCAGTGGTTCAGGCGGCTGCAACCGCGTCACGGGATCGTTCACGCGCGCGGGCGTGTCGCTCAAGCTCGGCCAGATGGCCGCGACCCGCATGGCCTGCGCGGACCCGGTGCGCGGCGCCAACGAGGCGCAGTTCCTGTCGGCGCTGCAGAACACGGCCAGCTACCGGCTGGCGCCGGGGCGGCTCGCGCTGCTCGATGGCAGCGGCCGCACGGTCGCGCTGCTCAGCAGCGGCAACAGGTAGGAACTCCCCCAGGCTTCGCGCACTTCGTGTCGCTACGCCAACCCCCTCACCGGGGGCGACACCTGCGGCCCGGCGAAGCCGGTTCCGCGGTGTCTCGCGAAAGGCTCACTCCCCTTGATGCATCGGGGGCGTGCACAGCGCCGTGAGCCATGGGGAAAGAGCGACCTGAATCAGGTCAGCCGTGGGTGAGGCGGTCCAGCGCCTCGCGGTACTTGGCGGCCGTCTTCTCGATGACTTCGGCCGGCAGGCGCGGCGCCGGGGGCGTCTTGTCCCAGGGCTTGCCGTTGATCTTGGTGGCTTCGAGCCAGTCGCGCACGAACTGCTTGTCGTAGCTCGGCGGGTTGGTGCCGGCGGCCAGCGCGGCCTCGTAGCCCTCGACCGGCCAGTAGCGCGAGCTGTCGGGCGTGAGCACCTCGTCCATCAGCACCAGCGTGTCGTTCTCGTCCAGGCCGAACTCGAACTTGGTGTCGGCAATGATCATCCCCTTGGCGAGCGCGATCTGGGCCGCCGCCTCGTAGATGGCGATGCTGACCTCGCGGATCTGCTGGGCCAGCTTGGGGCCGACGACCTCGACCACGCGCTCGTAGCTGATGTTCTCGTCGTGCTCGCCAGCCGCGGCCTTGGCTGCGGGCGTGAAGATCGGGCGCGGCAGCTTGCTGGCGTTGGTCAGGCCCTCGGGCAGCGGCACGCCGCAGACGGCGCGGTTGTCCTGGTATTCCTTCCAGCCGCTGCCGGCCAGGTAGCCGCGCACCACGGCCTCGACCGGGATCGGACGCAGGCGCTTGACCAGCATCGAGCGGCCCGTGACCTGCGCCACCTCGTCGGGCTGCACCACGCTCTCGGGCGCTTCGCCCGTCAGGTGATTGGGGCACAGCGCGCCCAGGCGGTCGAACCACCACAGCGCCATCTTGGTGAGGATCTCGCCCTTGCCGGGGATGGGCTCGCCCATGATCACGTCGAAGGCGCTGAGCCGGTCGCTCGCGACCATCAGGATGCGGTCTTCGCCGACGGCGTAGTTGTCGCGCACCTTGCCGCGCGCAAGCAGGGGCAGGCTCTGGATGGAAGAGGTGTGAACGGTGGTCATGGACGGATGCTCGGCTGGGAAACGGTGACGGGAAAAGCGGATTGTGCGCGCAGAAAAAAGCCACCGCGAGCGGTGGCCTGCGGCGCGCAGTCGGTCTTCGTTAGATGACTTGCTGCGCCAGGTCGCCCTTGGCGTACTTGGCGGCAACGACCTGCAGCGTGTCGCCCTTGATCTTGGCGCCCTGGCCTTCGCAGCCGAATTCGATGTAGCGCTGCTTGCAGATCTGCTTGGCGGCTTCGCGCGCGGGCTTGAGCCACTCGCGGGCGTCGAACTTCTCGGGGTTCTCGGCCAGGAACTTGCGCACCGCGCCGGTCATCGCCAGGCGGATGTCGGTGTCGATGTTGATCTTGCGCACGCCGTACTTGATGGCTTCCTGGATTTCCTCGACGGGCACGCCGTAGGTTTCCTTCATGTTGCCGCCGTATTTGCGGATGATTTCCAGCAGGTCTTGCGGCACCGACGACGAGCCGTGCATCACCAGGTGGGTGTTGGGCAGGCGGGCGTGGATTTCCTTCACGCGCTGGATCGACAGGATGTCGCCCGTGGGCTTGCGCGTGAACTTGTAGGCGCCGTGGCTGGTGCCGATGGCGATGGCCAGCGCGTCCAGCTGCGTGGCCTTCACGAACTGCGCGGCTTCTTCGGGGTCGGTGAGCAGCGACGCGTGGTCGAGCACGCCTTCGGCGCCGATGCCGTCTTCTTCACCGGCCATGCCGGTTTCGAGCGAGCCCAGGCAACCCAGCTCGCCTTCGACCGTGACGCCGACCTTGTGGGCCAGCTCGACCACCTTGCGGGTCACGTCGACGTTGTAGTCGAACGAGGCGGGCGTCTTGCCGTCTTCGTGCAGCGAGCCGTCCATCATCACGGACGAGAAGCCCAGGTCGATGGCGCCCTGGCAGATGGCCGGGCTCTGGCCGTGGTCCTGGTGCATCACCAGCGGGATGTTCGGGTACTGCTCGATGGCGGCCTGGATCAGGTGCTTGATGAAGGCTTCACCCGCGTATTTGCGGGCGCCGGCGCTGGCCTGCAGGATGACGGGCGCGCCGGTTTCCTTGGCAGCCTCCATGACGGCCTGGACCTGTTCGAGGTTGTTGACGTTGAAGGCCGGAATGCCGTAGCCGTTGGCGGCGGCGTGGTCCAGCAGTTCGCGCATCGAGACGAGTGCCATGGGAAATACCTCGTGGGAATAGAAAAAGACGGGAAAAAGAGAAGGCGGAAAGTCGGGAGAAAACTACCCCGATTCTACCGAGCCCCCTTGTGGGACAGGGCCGACGCCACCCCGGGCGCCACGGGTACTGGCGCGCAGCTCTTTTTCAACTTTTTCAGATCGGCAACTGCGTGGTCGACAGCACCTGCTTGAGCACCACGAAGGTCCGGATCTGCCGCACGCCCGGCAGGTACAGCAGCTGCTCGGCGTGCAGGCGGTTGAAGCTGTCGTTGTCGCGGGTGCGCACGAGCATGAAGTAGTCGAATTCGCCCGTGACGACGTGGCATTCGAGGCAGCCCGACACCTTCTGCGCCGCCTTCTCGAAATCGGCGAAGGAGTCGGGCGTGGAGCGGTCGAGCACCACGCCGATCATCACAAGCATGCCGACCTCGAGCGCGTCGGGGTCCAGCAGGGCGACCACGCCCTTGATGAAGCCCGCGGCCCGCAGCCGCTCGACCCGCCGCAGGCAGGCCGGCGCGCTGAGGTTCACCTTGGCGGCCAGCGCCACGTTCGACACCGAGGCGTCGCGCTGCAGGGCGCGCAGGATGGCGCGGTCGGTGCGGTCGAGCTCCGTCGGGGCCCGCAACTTTGTTGTGCTCATGGCTTCCTTTCCGGATGAAAAGCCTTCTGTATGGCGATCCTGCCTTCTTTTGAGCGACGAAGCCAGCCAACTTCGCAAGCACATTGCAAAGCCTTCTTCCTACGATCGACAGCTTCAACCCTCACCGCTTTTGGAGCTGCGTCGATGAACCTGAAGAAATTCCCCCGCCACGCCCTGACCTTCGGCCCCACGCCGATCCAGCCGCTGAAGCGCCTGAGCGCCCACCTGGGCGGCAAGGTCGACCTCTACGCCAAGCGCGAGGACTGCAACAGCGGCCTGGCCTTCGGCGGCAACAAGACGCGCAAGCTGGAGTACCTGATCCCCGAGGCGCTTGAAGGCGGCTACGACACGCTGGTGTCGATCGGCGGCATCCAGTCGAACCAGACGCGCCAGGTGGCGGCCGTGGCCGCGCATCTGGGCCTGAAGTGCGTGCTGGTGCAGGAGAACTGGGTCAGCTACTCCGACGCGGTGTACGACCGGGTCGGCAACATCGAGATGTCGCGCATCCTCGGCGCCGACGTGCGGCTGGACGCGGCGGGCTTCGACATCGGCATCCGCCAGAGCTGGGAACAGGCGATGGCCGACGTGCGCGCGGCCGGCGGCAAGCCCTTCCCGATCCCGGCGGGCTGCTCGGAGCACCCGCGCGGCGGCCTGGGCTTCGTGGGCTTTGCCGAGGAAGTGCGCCAGCAAGAGGCCGAGCTCGGCTTCAAGTTCGACTACATCGTGGTCTGCTCGGTCACGGGCAGCACGCAAGCCGGCATGGTGGTGGGCTTCGCGGCCGACGGCCGGGCCGACCGCGTGATCGGCATCGACGCCTCGGCCAAGCCGCAGCAGACCTACGAGCAGATCCTGCGCATCGCCAGGAACACGGCCGAGCTGGTCGAGCTGGTCGAGCTGGGCCGCGACATCACGGAGAAGGACGTGGTGCTCGACCGCCGCTTCGGCGGGCCCGAGTACGGGCTGCCGAACGAAGGCACGCTGGAGGCGATCCGGTTGAGCGCGCGCTTCGAGGGCATGCTGACCGACCCGGTGTACGAGGGCAAGTCGATGCACGGGATGATCGAGAAGGTGCGGCTGGGCGAATTCCCGGCGGGCTCGAAGGTGCTGTATGCGCACCTGGGCGGTGTGCCCGCGCTGAACGCCTACAGCTTCCTGTTCCGCAACGGCTGAACCAGACGGCGCAATGAAAAAGGCCGGCATGTGCCGGCCTTTGCTTTGCTGCGAACGATCTCAGCTCGCGCGGCAGATCTTGAGCATGTTGGTGCCGCCCGGCGCGCCCATCGGCTCGCCGCAGGTGATGGCGTACACATCGCCGCTTTGCACGATGCCGCGCTTCTTCAGATGGCTCTCAGCTTGGCGCAGCGCGGTGTCGCGGTCGCTTTCCGAATCCATGAGCAGCGGGCGCACGTTGCGGTACAGCGCCAGCTTGCGCTGCGTGGCCAGGCGCGAGGTCAGGGCGTACATGGGAATGTGCGCGCGGTGGCGGCTCATCCACAGGATGGTCGAGCCCGACTCGGTCAGCGCCACGATGGCCTTGGCGCCCAGGTGGTGCGCCGTGAACAGCGCGCCCATCGCGATCGACTGGTCGATGCGGCTGTAGGTCTTGCCGCTGAAGTCGGCGTCGAGCGTCTTGTCTTCGGCGGCCTCGGCGGCTTCGCAGATGCGGCTCATTTCCTGGACGGTCTCGAGCGGGTAGCGGCCCGAGGCGGTTTCAGCGGAGAGCATCACGGCGTCGGTGCCGTCGAGCACGGCGTTGGCCACGTCGCTCACCTCGGCGCGGGTGGGCACGGGGTTGGTGATCATCGACTCCATCATCTGGGTCGCGGTGATGACCACCTTGTCCATGTCGCGCGCCATGCGGATCATCTTTTTCTGCAGCGCCGGCACGGCGGCGTTGCCCACTTCCACGGCGAGGTCGCCGCGGGCGACCATGATGCCGTCGCTGGCGCGCAGGATTTCTTCCAGCTTCGGAATGGCCTCGGCACGCTCGATCTTGGCGATCATGCCGGGCTTGTGGCCGTACTCGGCGGCCGCCACGTTGCACAGCTGGCGCGCCATTTCCATGTCGGTGGCGTTCTTGGGGAAGCTCACGGCCACGTAGTCGGCCTGGAAGCTCATCGCGGTCTTGATGTCTTCCATGTCCTTGGCCGTCAGCGCGGGCGCCGTGAGGCCGCCGCCCTGCTTGTTGATGCCCTTGTTGTTCGACAGCTCGCCGCCCAGCTTGACGGTAGTGTGCACCGCTTCGCCCTTGACGCCGTCGACCGTGAGCACGATCAGGCCGTCGTTCAGCAGCAGCTTGTCGCCGGGCTTCACGTCGCGCGGCAGGTCCTTGTAGTCGAGGCCCACAGCGTCGACGTCGCCCAGCTCGGTGCGCGAGGCGTCGAGCACGAACTTGGCGCCCGGCTCCAGCCAGATCTTGCCCTGCGCGAACTTGCCGACGCGGATCTTCGGACCCTGCAGGTCGGCCATGATGGCCACTTCCCGGCCGGCCTTGCGGGCCGCCTCACGCACCATGGTGGCGCGGTCGATGTGGTCCTGCGCCGTGCCGTGGCTGAAGTTCAGCCGCACCACGCTGACCTTGGCCAGGATCATCTGTTCCAGCAATTCCGGCGTGCTGGAGGCGGGGCCGAGGGTGGCGACGATCTTGGTGGCGTGGCGGGGGATGCGGTCCGAGCTCATGAAGGGGGTCTCCGTTTTGTATTCGCTACTGTATACACTTTGTGTGTCGAACGGAAGTCAGTCGCCACGGGGGATTTCCCTCCCGTGGCCGGACCGCCGCCGGAATCAGCCCGCCGCGCGCTTGGCCAGGATCTCGAAGGCCGGCAGGGTCTTGCCCTCCAGCACCTCGAGGAAGGCACCGCCGCCGGTCGAGATGTAACCGACCTGCTTTTCGATGCCGTACTTGGCGATGGCCGCCAGGGTGTCGCCGCCGCCGGCGATCGAGAAGGCGCTGCTTTCGGCAATGGCTTGCGCGATGGCCTTCGTGCCGCCCGCGAAGGCGTCGAACTCGAACACGCCCACGGGGCCGTTCCAGACGATGGTGCCGGCTTCGCGCAGCTGCGCGGCCAGGATGGCGGCCGTCTTCGGGCCGATGTCCAGGATCAGGTCGTCCTCGGCCACGTCGGTGGCGGCCTTGACGGTGGCGGGTGCGTCGGCCGCGAAGGTCTTGGCCGTGACCACGTCGACCGGAATCGGCACGTCGGCGCCGCGCGCACGCATGGCGTCGATGACGGCCTTGGCCTGGTCGAGCAGGTCGGGCTCGGCCAGCGACTTGCCGATCGACAGGCCCGCGGCCAGCATGAAGGTGTTGGCGATGCCGCCGCCGACGATCAGCTGGTCGACGTTGGCCGACAGGCTCTTGAGGATGGTGAGCTTGGTGCTGACCTTCGAGCCCGCCACGATGGCGACCAGCGGGCGCTTGGGCTGGGCCAGTGCCTTGGTGATGGCGTCGATCTCGGCCGCCAGCAGCGGGCCGGCCGCGGCCACCTTGGCGAACTGGGCGATGCCGTAGGTGGTGGCTTCGGCGCGGTGGGCGGTGCCGAAGGCGTCGTTCACGTAGATGTCGGTGAGCGCGGCCAGCTTGCGGGCCAGCGCTTCGTCGTTCTTCTTCTCACCCTTGTTGACGCGGCAGTTCTCCAGCAGCACGACCTGGCCGGGCTTGACGTCGACGCCGTCGACCCAGTTGGCCACCAGCGGAACCTCACGGCCCAGCAGCTCGCCCAGGCGCTGGGCGACGGGCGCCAGCGAGTCTTCGGGCTTGAACTCGCCTTCGGTCGGGCGACCCAGGTGCGAGGTGACCATCACGGCCGCGCCGGCATCGAGCGCCAGCTGGATGCAGGGCACGGAGGCGCGGATGCGCGTGTCTTCGGTGATGCGGCCGGCATCGTCCTGCGGCACGTTGAGGTCGGCACGGATGAAGACGCGCTGGCCGGCGGCCTTGCCTTGCGCACAGAGGTCGGTGAATCGAATGACGTTCATGGGTCTGAGGATGGTGAAAGACGGGACTGCCCGCATTGTAGTTTTCGCCCTCTGGCGCCCCTGCGCGTCTCTTGCGGGGCGCCGATGCTTTTTCAGGCCTTCGGCTGCGCGGTCGCGAACTGCTCCAGGATGCCGACGAAGCTCGCCGCCGCGGGCGACAGCGAGCGCCGCGCCGCGCTGTACACGCAGACCTCGCGGTGGAAGTCGGGCGACTCGAGCCGCACCATCTGCAGCCCGTGCGCGCGCACCAGCGACGCCGAGTAGGTCGGGCACACGGTCAGCCCCAGCCCCGAGGCCACCATGCCCAGCGCGGTGGTCATGTACGACACCTCCTGCGCGCCCGGCCGCATCAGGAAGGCGCGCTCCTCGGCCCCCAGCTCGGGCAGCACGCGCTGGCGGAAGTCGCGCGTGGGCGCGATGAAGGTGTAGGGCCCCAGCTCGTGCCAGCGCACCTTGCGGCGCTTGGCAAAGGCGTGGCCGGGCGGGCAGATCAGCCAGTGGCGGTCGCGGAACAGCGTGCGGCGTTCGATGGCGGCGGCGTCCACCGCCACGTCCTGGCCCACGGCCAGCTCGACGTCGCCGGCCGCCACGCCCAGCAGCAGGTGCTCGGGCAGCGTGTCGGCCAGGCGCACGTCCACGTCGGGGTACGCCTCGCGGTAGGCGGCGATCACGCGCGGCATCAGCGTGCAGGCCATGAGCTGCGGCGCTGCAAGCCGCAACAGCCCTTTCTTCTTGTCACGCAAATCGGTCACGCCCGCGACCGCGCTCGTGAGGTCGCCGAGCAGCCGGTGCACCGACGGCAGGAACTCGCGCCCCGCCTCCGACAGCTGCACGCGCCGCGTGTTGCGGTCGAGCAGCTGCACGCCCATCTCGCGCTCGAGCTCGCGCACCAGCACGCTGAGCGCCGACTGCGTGAGGTGCAGCTGCCCGGCGGCGGTGGTGAAGCTGCCGGTTTCGGCCACGGCGGCGAAGGCGCGCAGCTGGCGCAGGGTGAGGTTCATATATATGGTTATTTCATCAATCGATGAATTAATTTCGATTGCATCATAAGACGCGGCATTGCCCAATCGCGGCCTCAACGGAGACACGACATGCCGACGACCGCCACCCCCACGGCGCCCCCACCCATTCGCGGGCTGCACCATTTCGCCTGGCGCTGCCGCGACAGCGAGGAAACCCGCCACTTCTACGAAGACCTGCTGGGCCTGCCGCTGGCCCACGTCATCAAGAACGACCACGTGCCGAGCACGGGCGAGTACTGCCCCTACGTGCACATCTTTTTCCAGATGCGCGACGGCGCGTACATCGCCTTCTTTGACCTGGGCGACGACACCGCCGCGCTGCCCTCGCCCAACACGCCTTCGTGGGTGAACCACATCGCGCTGCGCGTCGACTCGGTGGCCGACCTGCTGGCCGCCAAGGCGCGGCTCGAAGGCGCGGGCGTCGAGGTGCTGGGCGTGACCGACCACCACATCATCGAGTCGATCTACTTCTTCGATCCCAACGGCATCCGCGTGGAACTCACCACGCCGACCGTGCCGCAAACCGAGATGGACGCGCACGCGCGCCATGCCCATGCCGACCTCGACGCGTGGACCGCGCGCAAGGCGGCGCTTCGCGCAGCGAAAGGCGCGTCGCATGTCTGAGCTGCAACTCGCCGTCATCGACGTGAAGCCAGGCGCGGCCATGGACAGCCAGTCGGGCCTGCAGCTGCTGCGCCCGCGCATCTACGGCGCCTTCCGCGCGCCGCCGGGGCCCAAGAAGATCGCGGCCATCGTGATGCACCCGACCAGCAACTTCATGGGCCACTACCTCATCGGCCCGCTGGCCGAGCGCGGCATCTGCTGCATGGGCCTGAACTCGCGCTTCGTCGGCAACGACACGGTGCTGCTGATGGAGCGTGCGATTCAGGACCTGGGCGCCGGCGTGCAGTACCTGCGCGCGGCCGGCTACGAGAAGGTGTTCCTGGTCGGTAACTCGGGCGGCGCCGCGCTCTCGGCCTTCTACCAGGCGCAGGCCGAGCAGCTCACGGCCACGCACCTGCCCGACGGCGACCCGACCCATCTGCACCCCAGTGACCTGCCGCCCGTGGACGGCCTCGCGCTGTGCGCCGCACACCTGGGCCGCACGCGGCTCATGCGCGACTGGATCGACCCCTCGGTCACCGACGAGCACGACCCGCTCTCGGTCGACCCCGAGCTCGACATGTACGACCCGCGCCACCGCGTGCCCTACGAGGCCGACTTTCTCGCACGTTTCAGCGCGGCGCAGAAGGCGCGGCTGGACCGCATCGAGCAGTGGTGCCTCGAACGCCTCGCGCTGCTGCGCGGCACACCCGGCGCGCCGCGCGACCAGACCTTCGTCGTCTACCGCACGCACGCCGATCCGCGCTGCGTCGACCTGTCGCTCGATGCGAACGCGCGCCTGCCCGGCAGCGTCTGGGGCGATGCGCGGCAGGTGAACTATGCGGCCAACGCGATGGGCCGCACCACCTCGCTCACCGCCTTCCTCTCGCAGTGGTCGTCGCGCTCGCAGGCCGACGGGCCCACCAACCTCGCGCGCACCACGGTGCCCCAACTGCTGCTGACCTACACCGGCGACCAGTCGACCTTCCCGAGCACGCGCGACGCCTGGATGGCCGCGGGCGGCGCGCGCATCCGCAACGTCGACATCGTCGGCGGCAACCACTACCTGGCGGGCCAACCCGAGCTGATTCCGCAGGCGGCCGACGCCATCGCCGAGTTCGCACACGCGCTGTAGAAGAGCCATGGAAAACTTTGCATTCGCACCGGCCTACGAGTTGCCGGTCTGGCCCTTCACGCCACCGCCCGAGCTGAACGGCACGACCGTCGTGCGCCACCCGGTCGTGATCGTCGGCGCCGGCCCCTCGGGCCTCACGCTGGCCTGCGACCTCGCGCAACGCGGCGTGCGCGCCGTGCTGCTCGACGAGGACGACACCGTGGGCGTGCGCGGCGCCTCGTCGCGCGGCATCTGCTATGCGCAAAAGAGCCTGGAGATCTTCGCGCGCCTGGGCATCTGCGAACGCATCGCGGCCAAGGGCGTCACCTGGTCGTTCGGGCGCACCTTCTCGGGCGACGAAGAGGTCTACAACTTCAACCTGCAGGCCAACAGCGTCTCGACGCAGCCGCCGTTCATCAACCTGCAGCAGTTCTACATCGAGTGGTTCCTGGTCGATCGCCTCCTCGAACTCGGCGTGACCGACCTGCGCTGGAAGAGCCGCGTGACGCGCGTCGAGCCGCTGGCCGACGGCGTGCGCATCGACATCGAGACGCCCGCCGGCAGCTACACGATCGAGGCCGACCACCTGATCGACGCCACGGGCGCAAACAGCCCGATCCGCACGCAGCTCGGCGTGGCTTCGCACGCCTCGCGCAGCACCGACCGCTGGTGCATCAGCGACGTGCGCTTCGAAAAACCGTTGCCCACTGAGCGCTGGACCTGGGTCGATGCGCCCTTCAACGAAGGCCGCGGCGTGTGGCAGCACCTGATGGCCGACGGCGTGTGGCGCATCGACTACCAGATGCCAGAAGACTGCGACCCGGCCGAGATCAGCCGCCCCGAGGTGGCCGGCGCGCGGCTGCGCGAACAGCTCGGGCCCGACGTGGCCTTCGAGTTCGTGTGGATCGGCCCGTACGGCTACCGCGACCACCTGCTGGAGCGCTTTCGCCACGGCCGCGTGTGCTTCATCGGCGATGCCGCGCACGTGGTGAGCCCCTTCGGCGCGCGCGGCGGCAACACCGGCATCCAGGACGCGGCCAACCTCGGCTGGAAGCTCGCGCTGGTCGCGCAAGGGAGGGCCGGCGATGCGCTGCTCGACAGCTACGACGCCGAGCGCCGTCCGGCCGCGCAGGAGAACCTGACGGTCACGAGCCGATCGGCGCGCTTCCTCGCGCCGCGCTCGCCGGCCGAGCACACGCTGCGCCGCGCCGTGGTGGCGCTGGCCAAGCGCCACACCTTCGCGCGGGCGCTGGTCAACACGGGCCGCATGTCGGTCTCCAACGACTACCCCGCCGCGCCGCTGCTGCCCGAAGGCGGGCGCACGGTGCAGAACCTGCCGCTGCGCTGGGCCGACGGGCGCCAGACCACGCTGATGCAGCTGCTGGCCGAGGGCACGCAGTGCCTGGGCCTGTGGTTCGCGCCGACGCGCGCACAGGCGCAGGCCGCGAGCGATGCCACGGCCGCACTGCCGCTGCGCCTGCTGGCCGTCGGCGGCGACAGCGGCCTGCCTACCTTGCAGGCCGACGAGACGCTGGCACGCCACCTCGGCATCGACCCCAGTGCAGCGGGCGGCTTCGTGCTCGTGCGCCCCGATGCCTACCGCGCTGCGCTCCTTGTGCAACCCACCCCCGACACGGTCACCGCCGCCGTCCGCACGGCGCTCGCACTCCCCGCTTCGTCCTCATGATCACCGAGCCCCGCATCCCCGACCCCGACGGCTTCTACGCCGCGCTGCTGGCTGCGCACGAAGGCCGCACCGAGGCGCAGAGCGCCGACCTCAACGCCCGCCTCGTGCTGCTGCTGGCCAACCAGTGCGCCGACCAGGCCGTGCTGCTCGCCTGCATCCGCGCGGCGGCCGAGGCCGACGACGACATCCCCACGACCACGACAACACCTCCATGACCGCCACCGTCTCTTTCGCTTCCGCCTCCGACACCCGCGAGCAGAAGCCCCGGCTGCAGGAACTCGCCCCTGGCGCCTACGGCTACATCAGCGACTTCGATCCCAACTGCGGCTTCGTCGTCGGCGACGAGCAGGTGGTGCTGATCGACACCCGCCCCACGCCGCGCATGGCGCGCGACTTTCTCGCGGCGATCCGCAGCGTGACCGACAAGCCGATCCGCACCATCGTGCTCACGCACTACCACGCGGTGCGCGTGATGGGCGCGAGCGCCTTCGACGAGGTGCAGGAGATCGTCGCCAGCAACGGCACGCTCGACTGGATCCGCACGCGCGGCCAGGCCGACTTCGAATCGGAAGTCGGCCGCTTTCCTCGCCTGTTCGCGGGCGTGGAAGAGATTCCGGGCCTGACCTTCCCGACCACGGTCTTCGAGCGCGAGATGACGCTGCCGCTCGGCGGTGGCCGTGAACTGCGGCTCATGGCGCTGGGCCGCGGCCATTCGGGCGGCGACACCGTGGCCTGGCTGCCCGACAGCGGCGTGCTGTTTGCGGGCGACGTGGTCGAGAACCACTGCGGCGTGTACGCGGGCGACGCCTACATCGGCGACTGGGCCGGCACGCTCGACGCGGTGCGCGCGCTGCAACCGCGCGTGCTGGTGCCCGGGCGCGGCGCGGTGCTGCAAGGCGAAGCCGCCTGCGCCGAGGCGATCGGGCTCACGAAAGACTTTCTCTCGACGCTGCTCGACAGAGTGCGCGCGGGCATCGCCGCGGGCGAGACGCTCAAGGGATGCTTCGCGCGCGCCGAGGCGGCCATGACGCCGCACTTCGGCGGCTGGCCGGTGTTCCAGCACGTGCTGCCCTTCGACGTCTCGCGCGCGTACGACGAGCTGCGCGGCATCGAGCACCCGGTCGTGTGGACCGCCGAGCGCGACCGCGAGCTCTGGCAGGTCCTGCGCGGCACCTGAGCCGCCCCCTTTTTCAACAAAGCAACGGAGACAACAAACGATGAAACGCTTCCTTCCCCTGCTGGCCGCGACCCTCGCGCTCGCCGCCGCACCCTTCGCGTCGGCGCAACTGGCGGCCTACCCGAGTCAGCCCGTGAAATGGATCGTGCCCTACGTGGCCGGCGGCGGCACCGACAACCTCGCGCGCTCGCTGGCCGAGGCCATGCAGCCCTCGCTCGGCCAGCCGCTGATCATCGACAACCGCCCCGGCGCGTCGACCAACATCGGCGTGTCGGTGATGATGCAGGCCAAGCCCGACGGCTACACGATCATGCAGGCCGAAAACGCGGCGCTGCTGTTCAACGAGCACATGTTCGCCAAGCTGCCCTACAAGCCGGCGACCGACTTCACCTACATCGGCACCATCGGGCGCTTCCCGGTGGCGCTGGTCGTGCACCCCGACTTTCCCGCGAAGAACGTGGCCGAGTTCGTGCGCTACGTGAAGGCCAACCCCGACAAGGTGAGCTACGCCTCGCCCGGCAACGGCTCGCCGCACCACATGGCGATGGAGCTGTTCAAGCAGAAGGCGGGCCTCACGATCACCCACGTGCCGTACAAGGGCGCCGCGCCCGCCATGACCGACGTGATGGGCGGCCAGGTGCCGACGATGATGCTCGACCTGGCCTCGGGCCTGCCGATCATCAAGTCGGGCAAGGTGCGCGTGCTGGCCATCGCGCTGCCGCAGCGCGCCAGTGCGTTGCCCGAGGTGCCGACCTTCGTCGAGGCCGGCTTCAGCGACGTCAACGCCTACGCCTTCCACGGCCTGATCGGCCCGGCCGGCATGCCGCCCGAGGCCGTGGCGCGCATCAACACCGAGCTGCACAAGGCGATGAAGGCACCGAAGGTGGTGAAGCTGTTTGCGGAGTTCGGCTTCGAGGCGCTGCCCGGCACGCCGCAGGACTTCTACAAGCTCTCGCGCGCAGAAAGCGAGCGCTGGGGCAACATCATCAAGACCGCCGGCGTGAAGCTCGACTAGTCTGAGCCGATCACCAGCCCAGGCCGAGGTGCAGGGGCAGGTAGACGGCCATGCCGGCCAGCATCGTGCCGAGCACGCCGCGCCGCCAGAAGTAGTAGGCGCCGCCGACGATCGCCGCGTAGAGGCGGGCGTCGTGCAGCGTGGTGATCAGGTGGCCCTGCGTCATCACGATCTCGGGCGCGATCACGCCGGCCAGCGCGGCGGCCGGCGCGTAGTGCAGCGCGCGGTGCGCCCACTCGGGCAGGCCCCAGGGCCGGTCGAGGATGAAGAAGAAGCAGCGCGTGAGCACGGTGACGCCGGCGAGGCCGGCGATCACGGCCAAAGACCACCAGTCGGTGCCGCCGCTCACTTGTCGTCCTCCGCGTCGGGGTCGAGCCCGAACTGCTTTTCGAGCCAGAAGCACAGCAGCACGGCCACGCCGATCGCGACCACGATGTTGAGCTTGAGCGGCAGCGCGTAGGCCGCGACCGCCGTGGCGCCCGCGATGAGGGCGGCCAGCACGCGCAGCCGCGTCGTCGCCATCGAGCAGACGATGGCCACCAGGCTCAGCACGCCTGCAAAGCCCAGGCCCCAGGTCTGCGGAATGAAATTGGCCAGCGCGATGCCCAGCAGGCTCATGCCCATCCACGCGCACCAGGTCACGAAGTAGTTGCCGGTGAGGTAGGCCTCTTGCGACAGCCGCTCGACGGACGTGGTCGGCGGGGCCGTGTACTGCTTCGTGAAGAGCGCGTAGCTCAGGTCGGCCGTCAGGTAGCCGTGCAGCAGGCGGCGCCAGCGCGGCATGTGCATGAGGTAAGGCCGCAGGTGCAGGCTGAACACCACGAAGCGCAGGTTGACGCAGAAGCCCGTCGCCAGGATCACCCAGGCCGGCGCGCCCGCGGCCAGCAGCGGGATGGCGGCCAGCTGCGAGCTGCCGGCGTAGACGAACAGGGTCATCGCCACGGCCTCGAGCACGCTCATGTCCGACTTGACCATGGCCACGCCGGTCATCAGGCCCCAGGCGCCGATGCCGAGCGCGGCCGAGGCCATGTCGCGCATGCCGGCGCGGAACTCGGGCTGGCGGCGCAGCGTGGGCGAGAGGAACATCAGCCGAAGACCTGGCCGGCCTTCAGGTCGAAGCCGCGCAGGAAATCGGCCGCGGGCAGGCGCTTGCCGCCCGGGCGTTGCAGTTCGGTGAGCACCACGGTCGCATCGGCGGCCGCCACGGCGACACCGGTAGCGTCGGCCGAGACGACGGTGCCGGGCGCGGCGCCTGCAGGGCCGGGCGCCACGTGCGCGGCCCAGAGCTTGACCGTCTCGCCGCCGAGCGGACTGTTGGCACCGGGGAACGGATCGAAGGCCAGCACGCGGCGCACGATGGCCGCGGCCGGCTGCGTCCAGTCGATCAGCGCTTCGTGCTTCTCGACCTTGTGGGCGTAGGTGATGCCTTCGGTGGGCTGCGGCGTGCGGTTGAGTTGCCCGATCTGCGCCAGCGCCTCGACCACCATGCGGCCGCCGAGCGCGGCCAGGCGGTCGTGCAGGCGGGCGGTGTTCTCGCCGGGTGCGATGTCGATCGCCTCGCGCAGCAGCATGTCGCCGGTGTCCAGGCCCGCGTCCATCTGCATGATGGTGATGCCGGTCTGTGCGTCGCCGGCCTCGATGGCGCGGTGGATCGGCGCCGCGCCGCGCCAGCGCGGCAGCAGGCTGGCGTGGATGTTGAGGCAGCCGTGCGTCGGCAGGTCGAGCACCCACTGCGGCAGGATCAGCCCGTAGGCCGCGACCACCATCACGTCGGGCTGCCACGCGAGCAGCGTGTCGCGCGCGGCCGTGGCCTCGTCGGGGTACTTGCCGTCGAGCCGCAGGCTGCGCGGCTGGGCCACGGGCCAGTTGTGGGTCACGGCGCACTGCTTGACGGGCGACGCCTGCAGCTTCATGCCGCGACCGGCGGGCCGGTCGGGCTGGCTCATCACGCCGACGATGTCATGGCCGGCGGCGGCGATGGCCTCCAGGGCGACGCGCGCGAACTCGGGCGTGCCCGCAAAAACGACTTTCAACGCGCTCAATCCCGGATCCGTTCGAATTCGAGGTCATCCCCCGTGTGGTACCGGCGCACCACGCCGGTGGGGTCAATGTAGATATAGAGCATGCGGCGCTCGTTGATGGCCTTGTAGCGCCAGGTCCAGACGGTGCCGTCGAAGGAGCTGACGCGGCTGATTTCGTAGGGCTTGCCGTAGAAGGCCAGCACCTCGTTCTGGCGCCAGCGGTCGACCTGGATGTCGTGGCCGAAGCGCGCCTCGGTCAGCACCTGGGTCACCGAGACGACCTTGCCGGAGGCGTCGAGGTCGATGTCGACCACCTCGAAGCCGGCCGGCATGCGCGAATACTGCAGGCGCTCGCCGCCGCCGTTGAGCGGGTAGCGACCGGTGGGCGCGCCCAGGCGCTGCAGGGTTTCGGCGGCGGAGGTGCCGGGCTGGATGCGCGTGGGTTCGCTGACGCAACCCGCCAGGAACAACAGTCCGGCGGCGGCCAGCGAGGACCACGCAGCCCGGTGGCTCATGCCCGTGCTTCTTTCATGTCCTCGCGCTGCTGCTTGAGGAGCTTGCTCTTGATGCGGTTGCGCTTCAGGGGCGACAGGTATTCGACGAACACCTTGCCCATGAGGTGGTCGAGCTCGTGCTGAATGCACACGGCCAGCAGGCCGTCGGCCTCGATGGTGTGGGTGTTGCCGTCGGCGTCGAGCGCCTGGACCTTCACCGAGGTGGAACGCATCACGCCGTCGTAGATGCCGGGCACCGAGAGACAGCCCTCTTCATTCAGCACTTTTTCGTCGCTGGCCCAGGTGATTTCGGGGTTGATGAGCACGATCGGCTCGTTGCGCTCTTCGGAGACGTCGATCACGACCACGCGCTCGTGCACGTCGATCTGGGTCGCGGCCAGGCCGATGCCGCTCGCGTCGTACATGGTTTCCAGCATGTCGGCGACCAGCGTCTTGATGCGCGCGTCCACGCCCTGCACCGGCTTGGCCACCGTGTGCAGGCGCTTGTCGGGGTAACTCAGAATGATTCGTTTGGCCATGAAATCGGGGGGAAGTTGTGGCTATTTTCGCCAATTCCGCGACGCGTCGCGGCGCATTGGCGCGAAAACGTTGCCCTTGCAAGGGCTTCGGGCGCAGAATTCGTAGCAAATTGTGAGATTCGTATGCGCCACGATACTTCGTGCGCTCACCCATCCAGACATGACACAGCCCAGCTCCACCGAACACCAGCGCCCGACCCTTTTTGCCTTCTGGACGGCCGCCCTGGCAGTGGCCGGCAGTTGCGGCGCCACGGCGGCCTGGGCGCAGACGACCTACCCGGTCACGCCCCAGCAGCGCGCCACCGCCCAGCAGACCGCCCAGGCCGGCGTGCCGCTGAGCGAGCTGTCGCCGAAGGCGCCCGACGAGTACACCGTCAAGCCCGGTGACACGCTCTGGGCCATCTCGCGCCTGTACCTGCTGCGCCCCTGGCGCTGGCCGGAGCTGTGGGGCATGAACATCAACGAGATCCAGGACCCGCACCGCATCTACCCGGGCCAGGTGCTGTACCTGGACAAGAGCGGCGGCCGCGCGCGCCTGACCACCCGCCGCAGCGTGGGCGGTGTCGACGGCGGCACCATCAAGCTGTCGCCGCGCACGCGCTTCGACTCGCTCGCGGGCATGGCCCTGCCCACGCTCAACCCGAGCCTGATCGAGCCCTTCCTCAGCGAACCCATCGTGGTCGATGCCAACACGCTCGACGCCGCGCCGCGCATCGTGGCCGGCAACGACAGCCGCGTGCTGCTGTCGCGCGGCGACCGCGCCTATGCGCGCGGCAATGCCGAATCGCCGCTGGTCGAGAAGCCGGGCCCGGTGCAGCACTACCGCATCTTCCGCAGCGCCACGCCGCTGAAAGACCCCGGCACCGGCGAGATCCTCGGCTACGAGGCGCAGTACCTGGGCAAGGCGCAGCTGCAGCGCGGCGAATCGACCACCATCGAGACGACCGGCGACAAGGACGTCATCACGGTCGTGCCGGCCAGCATCGACATCATTGCGTCGCGCGAGGAAATGCGCGCCGGCGACCGCCTGCTGCCCGAGCCGCCGCGCCAGCTGCTGAGCTACGCACCGCGCGCGCCCTCCACCCAGGTGGATGGCCGTATCGTGTCGGTCTACGGCAATGCCGTGCAGTACGCGGCGCAGAACCAGGTCGTGGCCATCAACAAGGGCACGCGCGACGGCGTCGACAACGGCCATGTGCTGGCCATCTTGAAGAACGGCGAGACCATCCTCGACCGCACCGGCGCACGCAAGGAAACCATCAAGCTGCCGAACGAACGCATCGGCCTGCTGATGGTGTTCCGCACCTTCGAGAAAGTCTCGTACGCACTCGTGCTCGAAATCAACGACACTCCCCGCGCCGGCGACTTCCTCGTCAATCCCTGACACGCGCCTGAGGCTTCTTTCTCGCACACTCGTTTGGAACGCGCAGAACTCGCAGGCTGGCTGCGACTTTCACTGACCCCAGGCGTCGGCGACGGCGCCGCACGCCGCCTGCTCGCGGCCTTCGGGCTGCCTGACGCGATCTTCGCGCAGCCCGAGGCAACGCTGTGCGAAGTCGTCAGCACCGCCCAGGCCGCCGCGCTCAAGCAGCCGCCCTCCGGCCTGCAGGCGCAGGTCGACCAGACCTGGCAATGGCTGCACCCCGCAGACGACCCCACCGGCGGCGCCATCACGCGCCGCGTCGTGACGCTCGGCGACGCCGGCTACCCGGGTTCGCTGCTCGAAATGGTCGACCCGCCGTTGATGCTCTACGTGCTCGGCGCCGCCGCCTTCGACCTCACGCAACTCGGCCGCAGCCTTGCCGTGGTCGGCAGCCGCAACCCCACGCCGCAGGGCGCCAGCCATGCGCGCGCCTTCGCACGGGCGCTGGGCGAAGCGGGCCTGCCCGTGGTCTCGGGGCTGGCGCTCGGCATCGACGGCGCGGCGCACCTGGGCGCGCTCGACGCGGCGGGCGACGCACCGGTACTCGCCACGGTGGCGGTGGTCGGCACCGGCCTGGACCGCGTGTACCCCGCGCGGCACCGCGACCTGGCGCACCGCATCACGCTGCAGGGGCTGATCGTGAGCGAGCTGCCGTTGGGCACGCCGCCGCTCACGCAGAACTTTCCCAAGCGCAACCGCCTCATCGCGGGCCTGGCGCGCGGCACGCTGGTGGTCGAGGCGGCACTGGCCTCGGGCTCGCTCATCACCGCGCGGCTCACGTCGGAGCAGGGCAAGGAAGTGTTCGCGATCCCGGGCTCGATCCACTCGCCGCAATCGCGCGGCTGCCACGCGCTGATCCGCCAGGGCGCAAAGCTGGTCGAGTCGGTGAACGACATCCTCGAAGAGCTTCCGCCGCTGGCACCGGCCGCTCGCACGCCTTCCACCGACACGCCTTCGCCGGCCCCGGAGCATCCGCTGCTCGATGCCCTCGGCTTCGACCCGGTGAGCCTCGATGCGCTGAGCGCACGCACCGGCTGGAGCGCGGCCCAGCTGCAGGCGAAGATGCTCGAGCTCGAGCTCGACGGGCATGTCTCGCGGTTGCCCGGCGGCCTGTTTCAAAGAGCAGCCGTCGGCTGACGCACGAAGTGCACGAAAGCCTGGGGACACACGACAGATTCCTCGGCTATATTGGGCCCATGTTCGAAGTGCTCGTGTTTGTGTATGAAAACTACTGGCGCGGCGATGCCTGCCCCGAACCCGAACAGCTGGGCCGCAAGCTCAGTGCGCACGGTTTCGAGGCGGACGAAATACGCGACGCCCTGCAGTGGCTCGACGGCCTGAGCCTTGCCACGCAAGGCCTGCAGTTTGAGCACCAGGCCAGTGAAGGCGATGACGACAACGCCATCACCACTGCCCGCGTCACGCTGGGCGGCGCGCCCGATGCGGCGCTGCCCCAGTCGAGCCAGTCGATGCGCGTGTACTCGCCGTCGGAACAGGAGCACCTCGGCGCCGAGTGCCTCGGCTTCATCCGCTTTCTCGAACTGTCGAACGTGCTGCCCTGCGGCCTGCGCGAGATCGTCGTCGAGCGCGCGATGGCCGCACCGGGTGACCCGGTGGCATTGGACGAACTCAAGATCATCGTGCTGATGGTGCACTGGAGCACCGGCATCGAGCCCGATGCGCTGGTGCTCGACGAGCTTTGCGAGAGCCGCGAAGGCCGTACGGCACACTGAGCTCGCCTCCGAGCTGCGCGCACTTCCCCACAGACGAGAACAGCCGCGCGGCTGACTAGTTCAGCAGTCGCTCGGGATTCGCGTCAAGCTTCGCCAGCGCCTCTCGCGTGGCGCGCGCGGTGAGCGTCTCTTCCTCGGCCGGCACCAGCAGGCCGGCCTGCAGGTACATCGCCAGCCGTCCGGCCTGGATGAGGAAGCTACGGCCGTCGGCCGAGGCGAACAGGTGCAGCTGCTTGCGGTCGCTGCGCCAGACGAACTGGACCTGCGTGACGCGGTCGTTGTGGTCCAGCATGAACCAGTTGCCGACCTGCAGCTCGTGGGTCCACGCGAGCATGTCCTCGGCCACCTTGACGCCGGCGGTGTCGGAAATGACCTCGATCGCGGTCGCGTCCACGCCGAGCAGCAGCTCGATGCTCTGCGCGTCCAGCGGCAGGCTGGCGGCGCTGCCGTCGTCGGTCACGAAGTCTTCCAGGTGCGCCAGCCGCTCGGCCATGGCCTCGATCTTGGCCTGGGGAATGGCCTCGGTCTTCGACATGAAGGCGTCGGTGAGCGTGGCGCCGATGGTCTTGATGTGTCCTTCCTGCGGCTCACCGACGATGCCCAGCAGGTCCATGCCCTGACGCAGGCGCTGCAGCAGCTGCGGCAGGTCCTGGATCACGCGGGCGCGGTCGGCGCGGTTGGGCTTGGCGCTCGCGGCCCAGACCAGCTCGGAGGCCACGCGCTTGAGCATCACGGTGTGCTCGCCCTGTGCGCCGTAGCGCAGCGCGGCGATGGCCAGCACCTCGGCCCAGACCTTGAACAGGAACTCGCGGATCTCGTCGCGCACCGGCATGTCGTTGAGCATCTTGCGCAACTCGATGGTGTACTGGATCGCCATCGTCTCCTTCTGCTCGACCTGCTGCGCCACGCTCATGACGCGCTGCGTGGCGTCGCTCTGCGTGAGGTAGCGGCTGAGAAAAGCGACGAACTCGTCGAACACCAGCTTGAACACGCGCTGGCCGGTCTCGGGGTACTGCTCGATCACCTGCACCACGCGCTTGATCTCGTTTTCGAGCGCGCTGCCGGTGATGGCGGCGGCGTCGAAACCCATCACGCACGAGCCCATGCGGTCGATCAGCATGCGCGCGGGGTGCTGCAGGGTGCCGAAGAATTCGGGCTCGGCGATGGCCACGCGCAGCACGGGCATCTGCAGCCGCGCGAACCACACGCGGGCGGAGAACGGAATGCGTTCTTCCGCGAGGATGGCCTGGAACATCAGCGCCACGATCTCGACCGTGGCCTTGTCGGCCGTGGTGGGCGCGCGCTTCTTGAGTTCGGCGGTGCGCCGGCGCAGGTCGACGGCGGTCTGCTGGATCAGCGTGGCCTGCTCGCCGCCGCCATCGATGTACTGCGTGGCCGCCATGCGGTAGGCGACCTCGGCATCGGCGATGGCGCCGGCAAAGGTGCGTGAAAACACGCGGGGCGCGGCCACGCCGCCACCTGTGCCGGTCGTGCCCCCGCCCGGTTGCGAGGCGCCGGCCTCGCCGCCGATGCGCGCGGCGACAAAGCGCTTGAGGCTCAGCAGCGCGGTCTGCGCGCGCTGCCGCGCGAAGGCGAGCGGCGAGCTGCCCATCATCGAGCTGGAGGCCGGCCCCGACGACGGCACGGACGCCGCATGCGAGGCCTGGAAAGCGAAGCCCGGACGCTGCTGCTGCTGCGATGGCTGCTGGCCGTGCGGCACCGCCGCACCCGCCGGCGCGCCCTGCCCCATCGGCATGCTCGACGACACCGGCATGCCCATGGACGACGGGCCGCCGCCCGAATCGCCCGTGCGGCGCACGAAGCTCTTGAGGTCGATTTCGGGCATCACGCCCTGCGCGATCAGGAAGGCGTTGGCGCTTTCGTAGGCCTTCACGACCACATCCGCCAGGGCCTGCTGCGCCGTGCCCTGCACGCGGCCCCAGGCCTCGCGGCTCAGGCCGGCGGCCAGCCACTGCTCCACCAGCAGCTTGGCCAGGGTCTCGGGTTTCAGCACGTCCCGGGCGTCGAACTCGTGCGTGCCTTCGAGGTGCTGGATGCGCAGGCGCAGGTCGCTGAGTTCGAAGCTGGCCTTGTCGTGGATGGTCTGTGCCAGGCGCGAGGCGAGGATGTTGCTCTCGACCACCTCGTCGCCGATGAGCTCCAGCCGCAGCGCCGCGGGGGCCGACGAAGTGGCACCCACCGGGCCCGTGCCCAGCGCCTTGCGCCAGCCGGTCTGCGCCAGCGACACCCACTGCGAGGCATGGCCCTGGAACGCCACGAGGTCGTCGCGGCTTTCCTGCATGGTGCGCGCGCTGCCGACATCGGAGGCCACCGCGGTCAGCCGGTCGCGAATGGCCTGGGCCAGCGGAGCGATCGCACCTTCCGTGGCCGCCACGAAACGCTCACGCGCCTCGCGTGCGAGCTGCAGGGAAGAAGCGGACCGCGCAGTGCTCATTGATGGATCGGAAAGGCCGGAGAGAACGGTTCATCGGCGACAGCCCCGAGCTTGCATCGGGATGCGCCACCGCACAAGTGCGGGTGACGCGAAGCTGGCGCCGAAGTATCCCTCAGACGACGGCGCCGGCGTTCGGGTCGTCGCCGCCGGAGTCGCCGTCGCGCTTGACCGGCGGGCCCTTGATCAGGTCCTCGCGCTTCACGCCCAGCCACATCGCGATCGCGGCGGCCACGAAGCACGATGAGTAGATGCCGAAGCAGATGCCGATGGTCAGCGCCAGCGCAAAGTAGTGCAGCGTGGGGCCGCCGAAGAAGAACATCGACAGCACCACGAGTTGCGTGGAGCCGTGGGTGATGATCGTGCGGCTGATGGTCGAGGTGATCGCGTTATCGATGACTTCGGTGGTCGTCATCTTGCGGTAACGGCGGAAGTTCTCGCGCACGCGGTCGAAGATCACGACCGACTCGTTCACCGAGTAGCCCAGCACCGCCAACACCGCCGCCAGCACCGCCAGCGAGAACTCCCACTGGAAGAAGGCGAAGAAGCCCAGGATGATCACCACGTCGTGCAGGTTGGCCAGCACGGTGGACAGCGCGAACTTCCACTCGAAGCGGAACGCCAGGTAGATCATGATGCCGATCACCACCATGGCCAGCGCCTTGATGCCGTTGGAGGTCAGCTCGTCGCCGACCTGCGGCCCGACGACCTCGATGCCGCGCTGCGTGGCCGACGGGTCGACCGACTTCAGCGCCTGCATGACCTGCGCGCTCTGCTGGTCGGAGCTCATGCCCTTCTGGGTGGGCAGGCGGATCTGCACGTCGCGCGAGGTGCCGTAGTTCTGCACCTGCACTTCGGGATATCCGAGCTTGGTGACGGCCTCGCGCACCTTGCCGATGTCGGCCGATTGCTCGTAGGCCACTTCCATCACCGTGCCGCCGGTGAACTCCACCGACAGGTGCAGTCCGCGGTGGAACAGGAAGAACAGCGCCAGCGCAAAGGTCGCGAAGGAAATGATGTTCAGCACCAGGGCATGGCGCATGAACGGGATGGTCTTGTGGATGCGGAAGAATTCCATGGCGATGGTCCTCGGCCGTTACTTGGTGTCGACCACGGCCGTGCCGTCGGTCTTGGGCCGCCAGACGGTGCCGATCGACACAGACTTGAGCTTCTTCTTCTGGCCGTACCAGAAGTTCACGAGGCCACGCGAGAAGAACACGGCGGAGAACATCGAGGTGACGATGCCGATGCAGTGCACCACCGCGAAGCCGCGCACCGGGCCCGAGCCGAAGGCCAGCAGCGCGATGCCCGCGATCAGCGTGGTCACGTTGGAGTCGAGAATCGTGCCCCAGGCGCGGTCGTAGCCCGCGTGGATGGCGGCCTGCGGCGAGGCGCCGTTGCGCAATTCTTCGCGCACGCGCTCGTTGATCAGCACGTTGGAGTCGATGGCCACGCCGATGGCCAGCGCCATGGCCGCGATGCCGGGCAGCGTGAGCGTGGCCTGCAGCATCGAGAGAATGGCGACCAGCAGCATCAGGTTCACGGCCAGCGCGATCGACGAGAACAGGCCGAACAGCGCGTAGTAGGCACACATGAAGACCATGATGGCCAGGAAGCCGTACATCACGCTCTTGAAGCCTTTTTCGATGTTGTCGGCGCCGAGCGTCGGGCCGATCGTGCGCTCCTGGATGATCTCCATGGGCGCGGCCAGCGAGCCGGCGCGCAGCAGCAGGGCCAGGTCGCTGGCTTCGGCCACCGTCATCGAACCCGAGACCTGGAAGCGGTTGCCCAGTTCGCCGTTGATCGACGGGGCCGTGAGCACTTCGCCCTTGCCCTTCTCGAAGATCAGCATGGCCATGCGCTTCTTGTAGTTCTCGCGGCTGACGTCACGCATGATGCGACCGCCCTTGGCGTCCATGGTCAGGTCGACCTTGGGCTGGTTGCTCTGCTGGTCGAAGCCGGGCTGGGCGTCGGTGAGGTTCTCGCCGGTGACGAGCACCTGCTTCTTCACGATCACCGGGCGGCCACCGCGGTCGAGGAATTTCTCGGAGCCGAAGGGCACGGGCGCGCCGCTCAGTTCGGCCGCGCGGCCTTCGGAGCTTTCGTCCACCATGCGCATTTCGAGCGTGGCGGTGCGGCCCAGGATTTCCTTGGCCTTGGCCGTGTCCTGCACGCCGGGCAGCTGCACGACGATGCGGTCCAGGCCCTGCTGCTGGATCACCGGCTCGGCCACGCCGAGTTCGTTGATCCGGTTGTGCAGGGTCGTGATGTTCTGCTTGAGCGCGGCGTCCTGCAGGCGGCGGGCCGCCTCGGGCTTGATGGTGGCGGTCAGGCGCCAGTTGGTGCCGTCTTGCGTGTCGGTGGTGCTGAGGTCGGGGAACTGGTCCACGATCAGGCGCTTGGCGGTCTCGAGCGAGGCCGCGTCGCGGAAGGTCACCTCGACGGTCTGGCCGTTGCGGCTGACCTGGGTGCCGCGGATGCTCTTGTCGCGGAAGGTGGTGCGCAGGTCGCTCGCGAACGATTCGGCCTTCTTGTCGATGGCGCCCTTCATGTCGACCTGCAGCAGGAAGTCGACGCCGCCGCGCAGGTCCAGGCCCAGGTACATCGGGAACGCATGCAGCGACGTGAGCCACTTGGGCGAGCGCGACAGCAGGTTCAGCGCCACCGTGTAGGGCGGATCGCTGGCGTCGGGCACCAGGGCGCGCTGCACGACGTCGCGCGCCTTGAGCTGGTCGTCGGTGGTGGTGAAGCGGGCGCGCAGCGAACCAGCGTCCAGCGTCACCAGGTCGGGCGTCAGGCCGGCCGCCTTCAGCGCCTCCTCGACCCGGGTCTGGGTGGCGGCATCGACCTTGACGGTCGTCTTGGCCGCGGACACCTGCACCGCGGGCGCCTCGCCGAAGAAATTGGGCAGGGCGTAGATGAGCCCCACGAGCAGCACGATCACGATGATCGTGTACTTCCAGACCGGGTAACGGTTCATGAGAAGGCGCTTTTCACAAGCGTTTCAGAAATGGAACACGGCGTGACTTGGGGCCCTGCGCCCTGAAGCGCAAGGTTCAGCTCACGCTTTTATTGCTTGACGGCGCCCTTGGGCAGCACCTGGACCACCGCGCTGCGCTGGATCTTGATCTCGACGCCGTTGGCGATTTCCAGGCCGAGGTACTGGTCGTTCAGCGAGGTGATCTTGCCGAGCACGCCGCCGGCCGTGGCGACTTCGTCACCCTTGGCCAGGGCTTCGATCATGGCGCGGGCCTCTTTCTGGCGCTTCATTTGCGGGCGGATCATGACGAAATACAGCACCACGAACATCAGCACCAGCGGCAGCATGCTGCCCAGCGAAGACAACATGTCGCCACCACCGGCGGCTGCGGGCGCGGTTTGAGCGAAAGCAGAGGAAATGAACAAGAGAGTCTCCAGCAGAGGGAAGAGAGAAGAAAAAGACTTCAGATGCGCGGGCCGGGCCCGCGGTTCCGCGCCCACGAGGGATGCGGGCCGCAAGTCAAAGGCTCGGCGGGGGAGGCCGCGCGCAGTCGGGCATTGTATTCGGCGCGGATGGCCGTTTCGCGCCCTTATCCGGCGCACCCCCGAGGGCTTTCAGCTATGGTTTAAATAGCAAAGAGCGCCGCAGGGGCGCTCTTTGTCAGGGGAAACGGGCCTGGCGGATCAGGCCGCCGCGCGCTGCACCTGGGGGTTGCGCCACTTGCCCATCAGCTCGGTCCAGCGGGTGCGGGCCGCCGCGAGGTTGCGCTCCTTGACGTGGCCGTAGCCGCGGATCTGCTCGGGCAGGCTCGCGA
The DNA here is from genome assembly GCF_006323185.2 of Variovorax sp. KBS0712. NCBI lineage: Bacteria > Pseudomonadati > Pseudomonadota > Betaproteobacteria > Burkholderiales > Comamonadaceae > Variovorax > Variovorax sp. KBS0712. Next base: position 315,821 of record NZ_VCCD02000005.1, read on the forward strand.
TCTCCAGCGCCAGCGCGTGGTTGTCGGCGCGCAGGCCCTTGAGCACTTCCTCGATGCTGGCGCGGTACTCGCCGATGAGGGCGCGCTCGGTCTTGCGCTCTTCGGTGCGGCCGAAGACGTCGAGCGCCGTGCCGCGCAGGCCCTTGAGCTTCGCCAGGAAGCGGAAGCCCGTGAGCATCCAGGGGCCGAACTTCTGCTTCTGCAGCTGGCCCTTGGTGTTCTTCTTGGCCAGCAGCGGCGGCGCCAGGTGGTAGTTGAGCTTGTAGTCGCCTTCGAACATGCCCTCGACGCGGTCCAGGAAGGTGCGGTCGGTGTGCAGGCGGGCGACTTCGTACTCGTCCTTGTAGGCCATGAGCTTGAACAGGTAGCGCGCCACCGTTTCGGCCAGGCCCGTGCTCTTGCCGACGGCCGACTCGACCTGCTGCACGCGGCCGACGAAGGCCTTGTATTCCTCGGCGTAGGCGGCGTTCTGGTAGCCGGTCAGGAATTCGGCGCGACGAGCGACGAGGGCCTCGACCGTCTCGCGCTTCTTGAACTCGATGACCTGGCCCGGGCGCACGCGCTTTTGCAGCTCGTCCGGACGCACGGCGGCCTGGCGGCCCCACTCGAAGGCGGTCTTGTTGTTCTCGATGGCCACGGCGTTCAGCTCGATGGCGCGCATCAGCGACTCGTGCGCCAGCGGCACCCAGCCCTTCTGCCAGGCGTAGCCCAGGATCATCGGGTTGACGTAGATGGTGTCGCCCATCAGCGCGGTGGCGGCGGCATCGGCGTCGAAGGCGCCCAGGCCGTCGATGCCCACGGCGCGTGCAATTTCAGCGGCGCAGGCGTCTTCGGGGTTCTGCCAGTTGGCGTTGCGCACGAAGGCAGCCGTGGGCGCGCTGTGGCTGTTGAGCGCCACGTGCGTGCGCCCTTCGCGCATGCGCGCCATGGTCTCGGCGTTGATCGTGACGAGCGGGTCGCAGGCCAGGATCAGGTCGGCCGCTGCGGTGCCCACGCGGGTGGTGCGGATGTCGTCCTGCGTGTCGCCGATGAGCACGTGGCTCCAGGTGGCGCCGCCCTTTTGCGCCAGGCCCGCCGCGTCCTGCGTGACGATGCCCTTGGCCTCGATGTGCGCGGCCATGCCCAGCAGCTGGCCGATGGTGATCACGCCCGTGCCGCCAACGCCGGCCACCACCACACCCCAGACCTTGCCGCCCGCGAGCGACGGAATGGCGGGCTCGGCCAGCAGGCCGAACTCGGCCGGCGTGGCCGCCTTGTTCTTGCCCTTCTTCTTGAGCTGGCCGCCCTCGACGGTGACGAAGCTCGGGCAGAAGCCCTTCAGGCAGCTCATGTCCTTGTTGCAGCTGCTCTGGTTGATGGTGCGCTTGCGGCCGAATTCGGTCTCCAGCGGCTCCACCGAGAGGCAGTTGCTCTGCACGCTGCAGTCGCCGCAGCCTTCGCAGACCAGCTCGTTGATGACCACGCGCTTGGCCGGATCGACGGCCGTGCCGCGCTTGCGGCGGCGGCGCTTCTCGGTGGCGCAGGTCTGGTCGTAGATGATGGCCGTGGTGCCGGCCATGGCGCGGAACTCGCGCTGGATGTCGTCGAGCAGGTCGCGGTGCTTCACCTGCACGTGGTCGCCCGGAATCGAGACGCCCTCGTACTTCTCGGGCTCGTCGGTGACGATGACGACCTTCTTGGCGCCTTCGGCGTGCAGGCTCTCGGCAATCTGCAGCACCGAGTGGCCCTCAGGGCGCTCGCCGACCTGCTGGCCGCCGGTCATGGCGACCGCGTCGTTGTAGAGGATCTTGTAGGTGATGTTCACGCCCGCCGCGATGCTCTGGCGGATGGCCAGCAGGCCGCTGTGGAAGTACGTGCCGTCGCCCAGGTTGGCGAAGATGTGCTGGTCGGTCGTGAAGGGCTGCTGGCCGACCCATGGCACGCCCTCGCCGCCCATCTGCGTGAAGCCGATGGTGGAGCGGTCCATCCAGGTCGCCATGAAGTGGCAGCCGATGCCGCCCATCGCGCGCGAGCCTTCAGGCACGACGGTGCTGGTGTTGTGCGGGCAGCCCGAGCAGAACCAGGGCTGGCGCGTGGCGTCGGCCACGCTGGTGGAGGCCTGCTGCACCACCATCGCGCGCTCCTTGGCCTCGAGGATGGCCAGCTGCGCGTCGATGCGGGCGGCCATGTCGGCGCCGGCGGCAGCCAGCAGGCCGGTCTTCTTCAGGCGCGCGGCGATGGCCTTGGCGATGAGCGCCGGGTTCAGGTCGGCGTTGGCGCGCAGCAGCGTGTGCGAGGTCGGGTTGGGCATCGACCATTCGCCGCCGGAGTAGCCGTCGTCCGTGGAGCTGGCGCCTTCGTCGAACTTGCCGACCACGTTGGGGCGCACGTCGGAGCGCCAGTTGTAGAGCTCTTCCTTGAGCTGGTATTCGATGACCTGGCGCTTTTCCTCGACCACCAGGATTTCCTGCAGGCCGGTGGCGAATTCGCGCGTGAGCTGCGCTTCGAGCGGCCACACCACGCCCACCTTGTGCAGGCGGATGCCCAGCTGGCGGCAGGCCGCGTCGTCCAGGCCCAGGTCGATGAGCGCCTGGCGCGTGTCGTTGTAGGCCTTGCCGCTGGCCATGATGCCGAAGCGGTCGTTCGGGCCTTCGATCACGTTGTGGTTCAGGCGGTTGGCGCGGATGTAGGCCAGCGCGGCGTACCACTTGTAGTGCATGAGCCGGGCTTCCTGCTCCAGCGCATGGTCGGGCCAGCGGATGTGCAGGCCGCCGGGCGGCATCTCGAAGTCGGTGGGAATGACGATGTCGACGCGCTCGGGGTCGATCATGGCCGTGGCGCTGGACTCGACGATCTCCTGGATCGTCTTCATGCCCGACCACACGCCCGAGAAACGGCTCAGCGCGAAGGCGTGGATGCCCAGGTCGAGGATTTCCTGCACGTTGGCCGGGAAGAACACCGGCGTGCCGCAGGCCTTGAAGATGTGGTCGCTCTGGTGCGCGGCCGTGCTGCTCTTGGAGATGTGGTCGTCGCCGGCCACCGCGATCACGCCGCCCCAGGCGGTGGTGCCGGCCATGTTGGCGTGCTTGAACACGTCGGAGCAGCGGTCCACGCCCGGGCCCTTGCCGTACCAGATGCCGAAGACGCCGTCGAACTTGTTGGTGCCCTGGGGCGAGAAGCCCAGTTGCTGCGTGCCCCACAGCGCCGTGGCCGCGAGCTCTTCGTTCACGCCGGGCTGGAAGACGATGTTCTGTTCCTTGAGGAACTTGCTGGCCTTCCACAGCGCCTGGTCGTAGCCGCCGAGCGGGGAGCCGCGGTAGCCGCTGATGAAGCCGGCGGTGTTCTTGCCGACCTGCTTGTCGCGCAGGCGTTGCAGCATCGGCAGCTTGACCAGGGCCTGCACGCCACTCATGAAGGCGCGCCCGTAGTCGAGGCTGTATTTGTCGTCGAGCGTGACGGTTTCTAGCGCGCGGCGAATGTGCTCGGGCAGCGGGGCGTTCATGTTCTCTGTCTCCGTATTGGCAGGGCTTTGTGGGCCTGGCTGAGGGGTGTGGGTCTGTGCCCGGTAGGGCGCAAGCCCATGGTGACGCAAAGTGTATGCCGGGGTCTGCGACAGGTGTTTGCGTTTTTTGCCTCGAAAAAACGACTTTCAGAAAGAATCTTGCTTAACATCCACCCCTATGGAAAGCATTGACAAGTTCGACCTAGCTATCCTGCAAGAACTGCAGACCGATGGCCGCCTCACGAACGCCGAGCTGGCGCAGCGCGTGGGCCTGTCGGCGGCGCCCTGCTGGCGCCGCGTGCGGGCGCTGGAAGACGCCGGCTTCATCAAGGGCTACCGCGCCGAGATCGACCGCCACAAGATCGGGCTGGGCGTGCTCGCTTTCGTGCGCGTGGACACCGAGCGCGTGACCCACGAAGCCACGCGCAAGCTCGAAGACGCGATCCGCAAGATGCCCGAGGTGGTGGCCTGCCACTACATCAGCGGCACCGGCACCTTCGAGCTGCAGGTGGTGGCGCAGGACCTGAACGGTTTCTCGGCCTTCGCGCGGCAGAACCTCATGAACCTGCCGAACGTGAAGGACCTGCACACCAGCTTCTCGCTGGGCGAGGTGAAGGCCAACAGCGCGCTGCCGCTGGGGCACCTGGCGAAGTAGCCGCCCCAAAAAAAGAAAAGGGCCGCCTCCCGCGAGGGAGCCGGCCCGACGGCGATGCGCCTTGGCGGACTGATTAGAAGGTGATGTCCTTCTCGACGTCCTGCAGCTTGCGGCGGGCCAGCGCCAGGTTCGACTTCGCCTTGTCGAGCACGAAGTAGATGAACACGCCTTCCTTCTGCGCCATCGGGCGCAGCAGGTGGTACTGCTTGCCCAGCGTGATGAGGATGTCTTCGATGGTGTCGCTCAGGCCCAGCGCGCGCATCGTCTTGAGCTTGGCACGCATCACTTCGGTGTTGCCGGCGGCGGCCACTTCGAGGTCCACGCCGGAGCCGGCGGCGCCCAGCATCATGCCGCTGGCGGAATCGACCACGGCAGCGCACAGGGCGCCGTCGGCGGTCAGGAGGGTGTCGAGGCTGGTCTGGATCGAGGCCATGTCAGTAAGTCCTGTGAGTGAAATTCATGCGAATGAAAAAAGAGGGTGGAGACGTCGCATGCCAATCCGTCCCCGCCCGTGAATTCGTGGGTGAGGCCTAGGGCTGCGGCGCCTCGAGCGCCCGCACGCAGGCCGCCGTGCGGTACATCGCCTGCGCGAGCACCGCGTCGGCGTCGGCGATGACGTTCACCACCAGCGAGGTCTCGCCGCTGTGCACCGGGCTGACGAGCGCAAAGCCGTTGTCGGTCGCGACCGTGATGCAGGTGCAGCGACCCAGGCGCGCCTCCTGCGACACCACCGCGCCGATGGCGGCGATCGAGCTGGCCATGGCGGCGATGCGTGCGGGCTCGACGTCGCGCCGCGCGACGCTGGCGATCTCGAAGCCATCGGGCGTGGCGATCACCACCGAGGCGATGCCCGTGACCTCGTCGAGCACGCGGCGGGCCTCGACTGCGGCGCGCAGCTTCAGGGCGTGGGGGATCTTCATGGCGTGGCCTCCTCGTCGAGCACTTCGATCTGCATCAGCAGCGTCTCGATCAGCGCGACCACGTCGTCCTTGCGGCGCGGGTCGACCGCCAGCAGCGGCAGCACCAGCCCGCGCGCCGCCAGGGCCTGCGCGTAGTCGTCCAGCGTGGGGGTGGGGTGCGACGGCAGGCGGCTCACGCCCACGGCGCAGGGCATGCGCTCGAGCGCGCCGGCGAAGCCGTCCAGGTACTGGGCCAGGTCGGCCATCGGGTCGGGGCGGCTGTTGTCCAGCAGGATCGCCAGGCCCAGCGCGTCGCGCACCAGGATCTTCCACATGAAGTCGAAGCGGCTCTGGCCCGGCGTGCCGTACAGGCGCAGCCGGTCGCCGTTGTCCAGCGTCACCTGGCCGAAGTCGAGCCCCACCGTGGTGGTGGCCTTGGCGACCGAGGTGTCGGCGTTGGCGACCTCGGTGGCGATCGGCGCGGTCTCGCTGATGGCCGCGATGGCCGTGGTCTTGCCCACGCCCATCGGGCCCGTGAAGACGAGCTTGAAGTCCCTCATGCCGGCGCCCCGTTCAGGCCAACCCGAGGCGTCGGCGGATGCGCGAGAGCAGGCCCCGCTTGTGCTGCGCGGCCTCGCCGCCGGCGCCGGCCCCCGAGGGGCGCGGCGCGCGGGCTTCCTCCGACCAGGTCAGTGCGCCTTCCTCCTCCAGCAGGCCGAGGAAGGTGCTGCACTCCTGCACGTCGATGCGGCCCAGCACGCTCAGGCTTTCGGCCGACTGCGCGCTCTTGGACAGGGCCGCCGCCAGCCGCACGTAGATCGGATGGCGCTGCAGGGTCACCTGCGAGGGCCAGCGGATCAGCGAGGCGCGCGCGCGGATCGAGCGCACCATGGCGCGCGCCGCGTCGCCCGAGGCCCCGCTGGGCGCGACCTGATTGAGCAGCGCGACCAGCTCTTCCGCATAGATGGGACGTGCCAGCGTGCGGCGCGCGGGCGCGGCGGCCACGGCCTCGCCGCGCGCCACCATCGGCACCACGAAGCGCGCGGCCGGCGTCTGCCGCTCGGCGGCGGGCGCATCGCCGTCCACCAGCAACAGGTCGCAGGGCTGCGACTCGCTGACCGTCCACAACGACCGGAGATTGGAGCTGAGGCGAACGATGATCCGCAGGAGCTCGACCTCGACCTGAGGGAGCCCCATGACGCCCAAAACCAATGGCATACCTTCTTCCCTGAGCAATTGTTCTTAATAGTTCCTTATTGTTATATGTGTTAACTAATTGATGCGTTGTGTATCGAGTCGATGCCCAAATTTGGACGCGCACCGAGAAGTAACGCACAGGCTGGGAGCGCCGGGCCGGCGGCGCGGCCCTTCGCGAGACCTCTGGGACACTGGGGCCCATGAATTCCGAAGAAGCTGGCCCACGGGCCCTGTCGCACCTGCACACCCTGGGCCTGCTGACCGACGCCGAACACGCGCAGGCGCTCGCGCACCCCGACCTGCCCAACACGCCGCTGCGCACCCCGAGCGAAGCGCTGGGCTGGGCGGCCGCCAAGGGCATCGTCGCGGCGGAGGCCCTGCCCGGCCTGCGCAGCCGCGCCGCACCCGGCGCGCAAGACGAGGCGCACCGCACCGTGGCGAACGCCGTGGCCATGGTCAGCGGCCAGGCGCCGGCCTGGGTGCTGTTCGAGATCAGCCTCATGGCGAACCGCCTGGAAGACGGCGTGACCGAGAGCGCCCTTGATCAACTGCAGGCGCTGCAGCTGGTCGACCCCGCGCAACATGCACAGGCCCTCAGCCTGCTGCCCGCACAGGAACCCGAATGGGCAGCGCCCGCCTCCCCGGCCGCCACGCTCGCCTGGGCCGTGCGCACCGGCGTGCTGACGCCGGCGCAGCTGCAGGCGCTTGCATCGCCGATGTCCGCGGTCTCGCCGGAAGGCCGGCAGGTCGTGGCCGACGCGCTCGTCCGCACGGAACGCAGCAGCGGCGGGCGCACGAAGACCGTACGCACCCGCAGCGTGACGTGGAGTTCCACGGGCGCCTCCGGCTCGCCCCGCGCGGGCAAGGTGATCGCTGTCGTGGCCGTGGTTGCCGTCGCGCTCTACCTCCTGTTCGCCCGATAGGCGGCAAGGGGTCCCGATAGCGACCGCCTAAAATGCTCGCCCACCGCTTCCCGCCGGGCGGCAAGACACAAGGACCCCGAATGAACTCTCTACGCCGTGCCCTGGCCCTCGGCCTCGCTGCCGCCACGCTCGCCTTCGGTGCCCAGGCCCAGAACCGCGAACTCACCGTGGCCTCCAGCGCCACCTACGCGCCGTTTGCCTTCGAGAACAAGGACAAGCAGATCGTCGGCTTCGACATCGACATCATCAATGCCATCGCCAAGCAGCAGGGCCTGAAGATCAAGATCGTCAACACGCCCTTCACCGGCATCTTCGGCGCGCTGAACAACGGCGACGTCGACCTCGTGATCTCGGGCGTCACCATCAACGAGAAGCGCAAGCAGAGCTACGACTTCACGCCGCCGTACTTCGCGGCCCGCCAGCTGATCGCGCTGCCGAAGAACAGCACCGTGGCCTCGCTGAAGGACCTCACGGGCAAGAAGATCGCCGTGGTCAGCGCCTCCACCGCCGACGACATCGCCTCGCGCGAGTTCGGCAAGACCAGCCCCAACATCCGCCGCTTCGAGAGCACGCCGCTCATCATTTCCGAGCTGGCCGGCGGCGGCGTCGATGCCGCCATGGGCGACAACGGCGTGATCGCCTACCGCGTGGCACAGCACCCCGAACTGAAGACGCTGGACGACAAGTCCTTTCCCGAAGAAGGCTTCGGCATCGTCGTGAAGAAGGGCGACAAGGCGCTGCTCGACAAGCTGTCGGCCGGCCTGGCGGCCATCCGCGCCGACGGCAGCTACGTGACGATCTACAAGAAGTGGTTCAACAAGGACCCGAACGTGCGCTGAGCCGCACGGCATTTTCCTGAACACGGCCGCCCTCACGCGGCCGTTTCGTTTTTTCGCTGACCGACAGATAGACAGAGAGTTGAGGACGCAAGCATGGAACAACCAGTGCTGCTTTTCGGATGGTTCCGCTGGGACATCCTCGTGGAATACAAGGACCTGTTCTGGCAGGGCGCCTGGATGACGCTGCGCATGACCGTGGTCTGCGTGCTGCTGGGCGCGAGCTGGGGCCTGTGCCTGGCGCTGGCGCGGCTGGCGCAGGCGCGCCACGCGCCGTGGACCTGGCTCACGCGCCTGCTGCTGCGCTGGCCGGCCACGGTGTACGTGAGCTTCTTCCGGGGCACGCCGCTGTTCGTGCAGATCCTGCTCATCCACTTCGCGGTGATGCCGGTGTTCATCCACCCGAGCACGGGCATCCTGATCGACGGCGAACTCGCGCGCACGCTCAAGCAGGAGCACGGCGCGCTGATCTCGGGCGTGGTCGCGCTCACGCTGAACTCGGCGGCCTACATCTCCGAAGTGTTCCGCGCCGGCATCCAGTCGATCTCGCGCGGGCAGTTCGACGCCGGCCGCTCGCTGGGCCTGAGCCCCGCGCAGGTGATGCGCTACGTGGTGCTTCCGCAGGCCTTTCGCCGCATGCTGCCGCCGCTGGGCAACAACGCGATCGCGCTGCTCAAGGACACCTCGCTGGTGTCGGCCATCGGCCTGGCCGAGCTGGCCTACGCCGCGCGCACCGTGGCCGGCGCCTATGCGCGCTACTGGGAGCCGTACCTGGCGATCTCGGTGGTGTACTGGGTGATGACGCTGGTGCTGACGACCTTGCTTCGCCGTCTCGAACACCGTCTCGCGCGCAGCGACCGGGGCTAGGCGCGCCGCCTCGCGCCACAATAGCGCGACATGCCGCCCATATCCCCCGAAGAGACACCCCTCCCGCCGGCCCGGCCGCAGCCCTCGAACCTCGCGGCGCTCGAGCCCCTGAAGCTCCCCGTGTTCCGCATGCTGTGGAGCACCTGGCTCATCGCCAACATCTGCATGTGGATGAACGACGTGGCGGCGGCGTGGATGATGACCTCGCTGACCACCTCGCCGATCTGGGTCGCGCTGGTGCAGTCGGCCTCCACTCTGCCGGTGTTCCTGCTCGGTCTTCCGAGCGGCGCGCTGGCCGACATCCTCGACCGCCGGCGCTGGCTGGTGGCCACGCAGTTCTGGCTGGCCGGCACCGCCGTGGTGCTGTGCGCCGCCATCGCGCTCGACGTGATGACCGCGCCGCTGCTGCTGGCGCTCACCTTCGCCAACGGCATCGGGCTGGCGCTGCGCTGGCCGGTGTTCTCGGCCATCGTGCCCGAGCTGGTGCCGCGCCAACAACTGCCGGCGGCCCTGGGCCTGAACGGCATCGCCATGAACGCCTCGCGCATCGTCGGCCCGCTCACGGCCGGCATGCTGATCGCGAGCGCGGGCAGCGTGTGGGTGTTCGCGTTGAACGCCGTGCTGTCGGTGGCCTCGGGCTTCGTGGTGCTGCGCTGGCGCCGTGAGCACACGCCCAACCCGCTGGGGCGCGAGAAGCTCATCAGCGCGATGCGCGTGGGCGTGCAGTTCGTGCGCCAGTCGCAGCGCATGCGGGCGGTGCTCACGCGCGTATCGCTGTTCTTCTTCCATTCGACGGCGCTGCTGGCGCTGCTGCCGCTGCTGGCGCGCAACCTCCAGGGCGGCGGCGCCGGCACCTTCACGCTGCTGCTGGCCGCCATGGGCACGGGCGCGATCATCGCGGTGCTCTTCCTGCCGCGGCTGCGCCAGGCGCTGGGGCGCGACCAGCTGGTGCTGCGCGGCGCCATGCTGCAGTCGGCCGCCACCGCCGTGATGGCCGTGGCGCCCAACGCCTGGGTCGCGGTGCCGGCGATGTTCTTCGGCGGCATGGCGTGGATCACGGTGGCCAACTCGCTGTCGGTGTCGGCCCAGCTGGCGCTGCCCGACTGGGTGCGCGCGCGCGGCATGTCGACCTACCAGATGGCGATCATGGGCGCGAGCGCGATCGGCGCGGCGCTGTGGGGCCAGGTGGCCACCGTCACGTCGCTGAAGCTGAGCCTGGCCATCGCCGCCGTGAGCGGCACGCTGCTGATGCTCGCGGCCATGCGCTGGGTGACCGATGTGAGCGGCGAGGACGACGTGCGCCCGGCCCAGGCGGGCTGGGCCACCGGCCCGCCGGCCGAGGCGCCGCAGGAAGACGGGCGCGTGGTGATCACGGTCGAGTACCTGATCGACCCGTCGCGCGCCGCGGCCTTCCACCTCGTGATGCAGCAGACCCGGCGCGCGCGCCTGGGCCAGGGCGCCATCGGCTGGGAGCTGCTGCACGACATCGCGCAGCCCGAGCGCTACGTGGAGCAGATCGTGGACGAGTCGTGGACCGACCACCTGCGCCGCTTCAACCGCGCCACGGCCGCCGACATGGCGCTGCGCGAGCGCCGGCTGGCCTTCCACCTGGGCGAGTCGCCGCCGGTGATCACGCGCTTCGTGGTGCGGCGCTGAGCAGGGCCGTCAGCGGAAGAACGCCAGCCGCGCGAGGAAGGTGTGGTCGGCCTCCGCCGCCATCAGCCCGACCAGCACCAAAAGGCACAGCGGCGGCAGCAGGATCGCGTAGACCAGCGCCATCCGCTCCCACGCCATGTGCATGAAGACCGCGACGATGAGCCCGGCCTTGAGCAGCATGAAGACGATGATCAGGCCCCAGCGCAGGTAGCTCTGCACATGGAAGTAGTCGACCATGTACGACATCGCGCTGAGCACGAACAGGAGCCCCCAGATCTTCAGGTACAGGCCGATCGGGTGCTGCTGGCCGGTGGTGGCGTGGGTGGTGTTCATGATGATGGTCCTCACCAGAGATAGAACAGCGCGAAGATGAAGACCCACACCAGGTCGACGAAGTGCCAGTACAGGCCCACGATCTCGACCACCTGGTAGTTGCCGGCCTTGTCGTAGTCGCCGCGCATCAGCTTGAAGGCCACCGTGAACAGCAGCACCACGCCGGCCGACACGTGCAGCCCGTGGAAGCCCGTGATCATGAAGAAAGCCGCGCCGAACTGCGCCGCGCCCATCGGGTTGCCCCAGGGCCGCACACCCTCCTCGAGGATCAGCTTGGACCACTCGAAGGCCTGCATGCCCACGAAGAGCTCGCCGAAGGTGGCGGTCACGAGCATCAGCGTGGCGGCGTTCACGCGGTCGCCGCGGTAGGCGAAGTTGACCGCCATCGCCATCGTGCCGCTGCTGCTGATGAGCACGAAGGTCATGATCGCGATCAGCAGGAGCGGCACGTCGGCCCCGCCCACGTGCAGCGCGAACACCTCGCTCGGGTTCGGCCACGCCGCGGTGGTCGAGACGCGCACCGTCATGTAGCCCGTGAGGAAGCAGCTGAAGATGAAGATGTCGCTCAGCAGGAAGATCCACATCATCGCCTTGCCCCACGAGACCTGGAAGGCCTGGCGGTCGGACGACCAGTCGGCCACCAGCCCGCGCCAGCCGCTCGCGGCGACGGCGGAGCCGGTGAGGGTTGCGGTGGTGGGGTTCATGCGAAGCCTCCTCACGCCGTGCCGCAGAGGACGCGCGCCACCTCCGGCGTCACCCACCCCAGCAGCGCGAACAGTGCCAGCCACACGGCCAGCATGAAGTGCCAGTAGCGCGCGCACAGCGCGATGCGCCATCCGGCCCGGGCGGGATCGGCCCACGCGACGCGCGCCGCCATCGCCCACCCGACCAGCCCGCCCGCCAGGTGCAGCCCGTGCATGGCGGTCAGCAGGTAGAAGAAGCTGCCCGACGGGTTGCCGGCCGGCAGCACCTGCGCGTGCGCCATCGCGGCCCAGGCCCACAGCTGCACGCACAGGAAGCCCACCGCGCACAGGCCGCCGGCCAGCAGCAGGCGGCGCATGCGCACCGGGTCCACGCGGCGCGAGGCGGCTTCCAGCGCCACGCTGCCCGCCGCCAGCAGCGCCGAGCTGAGCCACAGCTGCCACGGCAGCGCGAGCGCGACCGCGTCGCCGCTGCTCATGCGCATCACGTAGGCCACGGTGAAGAGGGAGAACAGCGCGGTGACCACGCCCATGAAGACCCACAGGCCGATTCCCGCTGCGCTCGCGTGCGCGTCGCGCAGCCGAACGTCACGCGGCAGGCCGCGCAGGCGCAGGGCGGCGTCCGCGTTCATGCCGGGGCTCCCCGCGCGCCGCGCACCGGCACGTCGTTCTCGTCGTCGCTGGCCTGCGGCGGCGCGTTCTGCGCGATGAAGTCTTCCGCCGCGCCCGGCACGCCGTAGGCGTAGGCCCAGCGGTAGGCCACGGGCAGCCGCGGCCCCCAGTTGCCGTGGCCGGGCGGCGTTTCGGGTGTCTGCCATTCGAGCGAGGCGGCGCGCCACGGATTGGCGCCGGCCGGCCGGCCACGCCAGGCGCTCCAGGCCAGGTTGGCGATGAAGAGCAGCTGCGCCGCGCCGACCACCAGCGCGACCACGGTGATGAATTCATTCAGGCTGAAGGCCGACGGCGGAATGAACTTGTAGCCGTCGAAGTTGTAGTAGCGCCGCGGCATGCCCAGCACACCGAGGTAGTGCATCGGGAAATAGATCGCGTAGGTGCCCAGGAAGGTGATCCAGAAGTGCAGCCGGCCGATCCGGTCGTCCAGCATGCGCCCGGTGATCTTGGGGAACCAGTGGTAGATGCCGCCGAACACCACCAGGAGCGGCGCCACGCCCATCACCATGTGGAAGTGCGCCACCACGAAGTAGGTGCCCGACAGCGGGATGTCCACGCTCACGTTGCCCAGGAACAGGCCCGTGAGCCCGCCGATGACGAAGGTGCACATGAAGGCCAGCGCGAACAGCATCGGCACCGACAGGTGGATGTCGCCGCGCCACAGCGTGAGCAGCCAGTTGTAGACCTTGATCGCGGTGGGCACCGCGATGACCAGCGTGGTGGTCGCGAAGAAGAAGCCGAAGTACGGGTTCATGCCGCTCACGAACATGTGGTGCGCCCACACCACCACGCTGAGCCCGCCGATGGCCACGATGGCCCACACCATCGTGCGGTAGCCGAAGATGCGCTTGCGCGCGTGCACGCTGATCAGGTCCGACACGATGCCGAAGGCCGGCAGCGCCACGATGTAGACCTCGGGATGGCCGAAGAACCAGAACAGGTGCTGGAACAGCAGCGGGCTGCCGCCCTTGTAGCCCGTGACCTGCCCCATCGACACCAGCGCCGGCATGAAGAAGCTGGTGCCCATCGTGCGGTCGAGCAGCAGCATCACGCCGCTGACGAACAGCGCCGGAAAGCCCAGCAGCGCCAGCACCGTGGCCACGAAGATGCCCCACACCGTGAGCGGCATGCGCAGCAGCGTCATGCCCCGGCAGCGCGCCTGCAGCACGGTGGTCGCGTAGTTCAGGCCGCCCATGGTGGTGGCCACGATGAAGATCAGCAGCGACACCAGCATCAGCACGATGCCGCCGCCGTGGCCCGGCGTGCCAGGCAGGATCGACTGCGGCGGGTACAGCGTCCAGCCCGCGCCGGTGGGGCCGCCCGCGACGAAGAAGCTCGCCATCAGCACCACCACCGACAGCAGGTAGACCCAGAAGCTCAGCATGTTGAGGTAGGGAAACACCATGTCGCGCGCCCCCACCATGAGCGGGATCAGGTAGTTGCCGAAGCCGCCGAGGAACAGCGCCGTGAGCAGGTAGATCACCATGATCATTCCGTGCATGGTCACGAACTGGTAGTAGCGCTCGGCGTTGATGAACTCGAACTGGCCCGGAAAGCCCAGCTGCAGCCGCATCAGGTTGGACAGCACCAGCCCGACCACGCCCACCGCGATGGCGGTGCAGGCGTACTGCACGGCGATCACCTTGTGGTCCTGGCTCCAGACGTAGCGGCGCAGGAAGCCCTGTGGCGCCGGGTGGCCGGCGTCGTCGTCATGGTCATCGGCATGAGTGAGCACAGCAGCGTCGGTCATCGCGCGGCCTTCTGTTCGGTGGCAGCCTGCGCCGGCGGGCTGCCCAGACTCTGGATGTAGGCCACCAGCGCGGCCAGTTCCTCGTCGCTCAGGTCGATCTTCGGCATCACCGGCGGGAAGCCCTTCACGTGGCGCGCCTGCGGGTCGCGGATGAAGCTGCGCAGATAAGCCTCATCGACCCGCGCCGTGCTGCCGTCGGCCATCGACTCGTTCTTGCCGTACAGGCCCTTCCAGGTCGGCCCCACGCGCGCGCTGCCGTCGACGGTGTGGCAGGCCACGCAGCCCTTGGCGTCGGCCAGCGCGCGGCCCTGGTCGACGCGGCCGCCACCGCCGGCCGGTGCCTGGGCAGCCTGCGTCGCCTTGGCCGCTTGCGCCAGCTGCATCGCGCCGAAGGTCGGCAGCGCCGTGCGCCAGGCGTCGTAGGCCGCCGCGTCCTCCACCACCACGAAGCCGCGCATGTTCGGATGGCCCACGCCGCACAGCTGCGCGCACAGCGCCTCGTAGCGGCCCGCGACGGTCGGCGTGAACCAGAAGCGGCTCACCTGCCCCGGCACGATGTTCATGCGGGCGCGGATGGGGGGCACAAAGAAGTCGTGCAGCACGTCGTGGGAGCGCATCAGCACCAGCACCGGCTGGCCGATCGGCAGGTGCACCTCGTCGCCGGGGACCAGCAGGTCGTCCCGCCCCGCCGCGTCGGCCGGGTCGAGCCCGAACGGATTGCCGGCGCTGACGAAGCGCGCATCGGTCGCGCCCAGCTTGCCGTCCGCGCCCGGCAGGCGGAAGCGCCACTGCCACTGCTGGCCCAGCACCTCGAGCACGCGCGCGTCATGCGGCGTGCGCACGTAGTTCGCGTACACCACGAGGCCGGGCGCCAGCAGCGCCATGATGCCGACGGTGGTGGCGCCGATCAGCCAGCGCTCGAGCGTCTTGTTCTCAGGCGCATGCGGCGCCACGCGGCGCCCTTCGCGGTGGCGAAAGCGCACCACGGTGTAGGCGAGGAACACGTTGATGACGACGAAGAACAGGCCCGTGATGACCAGCGTGATGGTCAGCGTGTCGTCCATGCGCTGCCAGTTGGAGGCCAGCGGCGTCGTCCACCACGGGTTGACGAGGTGGAACGCCACCGAGGCCCCCACGATGAGCAACAGGACGACGGCGATGGTCATGTGCTGCGCTCCCTGGGGTGGCCATCGGGGGTTCCGGGGATCGCATGCGCGGCGGCTTCAGCGGATCGCCGGGATCCGCGGCTCTTCGCCCTCGAAGCGGGCCTCGGGGTGCGTGGCCTCCAGCATCGCCTCGACCTCGCGCACGCGCGACGGCGGCAGGTCGACCATCAACAGGACCTGGCCCTGCGCGATGGCGCTTTCGAAGCGCGCCAGCCGCGGGCTCGGGATCGACACGCCGACCATGGTGGCCGACCACGCGCCCACCACGCCGCCCAGCAGCGCCAGGCCCACGGCCACGGCCCATTCGGGCTCGTCGCCGAACACGGGGAACAGCAGCGCGGCCAGCAGCCCGACGACCACGCCGCAGGCGGTGCCGAGCACCCAACCGGTCTTGGCGGCGTGAACGAGGTCGGAGGTCTGCCAGACGTTGGCCGCATGGAGCCCGGCCATGTCCTGGCCTTCGCGTGCGGCGAAATGCAGGTGCGCGATGTCGACACGCGCCTGCAGCAGATCGTGCATCGCCTGCCTGGCACTCGCCAGGTCCGGCAACAGCCAATAGATGCGTCTTTTCACGGCGCCTCCTTTCCGTCTTGCGACGAGCAAGAGACCATGCTTGAGTTATAGGCTCAACAAGGGCCGCATTCAAGTCGGCGCGCCATCGGGACCGACCCGGTGAGTACGGAAGTTCGTCGGTTTCCAGAAGGGCAATTGCACTGAATAATCCGCCGCTCCAGGCCCCCACGGCCTCATGAAAAACAAGAAGGAGCAGACGACATGCGCATGGAGCGAGGCCCCCGGTTTTCCCACTTTTCTCGGTTTTCTTTTCCCCGCCGTCATCCGGCATCCCCCCTTCCCTGGCTCGCGGCCGCCCTTGCAGGGCTCGCAGGCGGCGCCGCGCACGCGGCCTGCGGCCCCACCGCCACGCCGGTCACCGGCGACACGGTGGTCTGCGACGGCACCACGACCGTATCGCCCAGCGTGATCGCCACGCCGGGCAGCACCGGCGTCACCATCACCGTGAACAGCGGCGCCACGCTGACCACCAACGCCACGCAGGCGCTGCTGGTGCGCGATGCGAGCACCATCACCAACAACGGCACGATCACGGTGTCGGGCGGCTCGGGCTCGGCGCGCGCGGCGATGGTCGCCACGGGCAACGACAACACGCTGACCAACAACGGCACCCTGAGCACCACGAGCAGCGGCACCGCGGGCATCCTGGTGACGTCGAACAGCAGCACGCGCACCCTCATCACCAACAACGGCAGCATCGGCACCACGGGCCTCAGCTCGCACGGTATCTCGTTGCTGGGCCCGGGCAACACGGTGGTCAACAACGGCAGCATCTCGACCATCGGCACCTCGGCCAAGGGCGTGTACCTGCAGGGCGGCAACCTCGTGGCCAACCTGCTGGTGAACACCGGCAGCATCGCCACCACGGGCGCCAACTCGCCGGCGGGCGGCGCCGACGCGGTGCATGCGAACACGCTCGGCGGCAGCTTCTTCTCGCGCGTGGAGAACCGGGCCGGCGCCACGCTCTCGAGCGCCAACGGCTACGGCTACCGCGGCCAGAACGGCAACGACGTGATGGTCAACGCCGGCACCATCGAAGGCCACGGCGGCACCGCCAGCACCGACGCGATCTACATGGGCGCGCTCGGCAACGGCACGTTGATATTGCAGACCGGCTCGGTCATCAAGGGTGGCGCCGACGGCGGCGTCGGCAAGACGGCCAGCACCTTTCTCGAAGGCAGCGGCACGGTCGACAACGCCTTCCGCAACTTCCAGCACCTGACGATGCGCGGCACCGCGTGGTCGTGGCAGACCGACGCGAGCTTCTCGGATTCGATCCGCGTCGAGTCCGGCCGCTTCACCCTGCCCGCCACGCTGACCAGCCCGGTCATCGCGGTGTTGCCCGGCACCACCGTGGCCGGCACCGGCACCTTCGCGGGCAACGTCACCAACCAGGGCACGCTGCTGCCCGGCCCGAACGACGGCGTCGGTTTCGGCGCCTTCACGGTGCGCGGCAACTACGTGGGCGGCAGCGGCGCACTGCTGCAGGTCAACACCGTGCTGGCGGGCGACAACGCACCCTCGGACAAGCTGGTGATCGACGGCGGCGCGGCCACGGGGTCCACCGGCCTGCGCGTGGTGAACCGCGGCGGCCTGGGCGCGCCCACGCTGGCCGACGGCATCCTGGTGGTGCAGGCCGTCAACGGCGGCACCACGGCCGACCACGCGTTCTCGCTGACCCATGCGGTGGAGGCCGGTGCCTACAACTACCGGCTGTTCCGCGGTGGCGCGACAGGCGGCAACCGCGACAACTGGTACCTGCGCAACAACGGCTACCTCGTGGGCGGCACCGTGGTGGGCTCGCTGGAAGAAGCCGCCGAGGTGATCGCCGAGTCGGGCTCACCCGCGACGGTGGAGCAGGTCAAGCTCTACCGGCCCGAGGTGCCGCTGTACAGCGCCCTGCCGATCGCCGTGCGCCGCCTCGGGCTGGCGCAGCTGGGCACCTTCCACGACCGGCAGGGCGATGCGCAACTGCTCGCGGACGGTGAAGGCCGGCAGGCCTCGTGGGGCCGCGTGTTCGGCGAAAGCACGCGGCAGCGCCTGCGCGGCGATGCGAATCCGCAGTTCGACGGCAGCGTCAGCGGCCTGCAGCTGGGCCACGACTTTCTGGCGACCACCGACGGCGCGGGCGGACGCCACCGCGTCGGCGTGCTGGGCGGCTACACGCGGGCCAGCGGCCACGCGAGCGGCGTGGCCGGCGGCGCCACCAACGAGGCGGCCGGCCGGCTCACCGTCGAGGGCTACAGCCTGGGCGCCTACTGGAGCGCGCATCGCGCGCAGCGGCTGGTACAGCGACGCCGTGCTGCTGGCCACGCGCTACAAGGCCGATGCGCGCTCCACCTTGGGGCGCGGCGGCCGCCCGCACGGCACCAGCGTGACCGCATCGCTGGAGGCCGGCTACCCGCTGGCGCTGAGCGACACCGTCACGCTGCAGCCGCAGGTGCAGCTCATCTGGCAACGCAGTTCGCTCGACGACTTCGACGACGGCCTCGCGCGCGTGCGCTTCGAGCGCGACAACGCCGTCACCGGCCGGCTCGGCGCGCGGCTCGAAGGCCGCTTCGAGGCGGGCGGCGGCGTCTGGAAGCCCTACCTGAAGCTCAACCTGTGGCACACCTTCAGCGGCAGCAACGCGATCTACTTCGGGCCGAGCGATCGGGTCGCCAACCGCCGCAACGCGAGCGCCCTCGAAGTGGGCGGCGGCATCGTCGGGCAGGTGAACAAGACGCTGTCGGTCTACGGCGGCCTGGCCTACACCAGCGCCATCGGCATCACCGAGCAGACCGGCGTGCAGGGGCAACTGGGGCTGCGCATGCGCTGGTGACCCCGGGGCGCCGGGCGCCCGGACGGCTCGACTTTTGACCGTCCGTGTAAATTTGATGGCATGCGGTTTGCTTGATAAATATCAACGGGTATCCACGGATAGCCAGTCTTTTTTGACCGTATGGATAATTTAGCCCATCATCCCGTCCGCCCGCCACGAGGTACACCCCGATGAATCACCCCCCCTTGCGCAGCCGCTTCTGGTCCGACCTGACCAGTGAAGAGTTCTCCCGCCTCGACCGCGAACGGCTGATCGCCGTGCTGCCGGTGGGGGCGACCGAACAGCACGGCCCCCATTTGCCGATGTCGACCGACACCGCCACCATCGACGGCATGGTGCGCGCCAGCCTGCCCTACCTGCCCGACGACCTGCCGGTGCTGTTTCTGCCCACCGTGCCCTACGGCAAGAGCAACGAGCACTCGCGCTACCCGGGCACGCTCACGGTGTCGGCGAACACGCTGATCTCGCTGTGGAAGGACGTCGGCGCCTGCGTCGCCAAGGCCGGCGTGCGCAAGCTGGTGCTCTACAACAGCCACGGCGGCCAGATGAGCGTCATGGACATCGTGGCGCGCGACCTGCGCGAAGAGCACGACATGATGGTCGTGGCCGCCAACTGGTACACGCTGGGCCTGCCCGAGGGCCTGTTCACCGCGCACGAAGGCAAGCACGGCATCCACGCCGGCGACCTCGAGAGCTCGGTGATGCTGCACCTCACGCCCGACTACGTGCGCAAGGATCAATTCCAGAACTTCGGCTCCATGACCGAGCAGCTGGCGGCCGAGAACAAGTTCCTGTCGATCACGCCCAGCGGCAAGCTCGGCTGGCAGATGCACGACATCAACCCGGCCGGCGCCGCCGGCGACGCCACCCGCGCCAGCGCCGAGAAGGGCGCCGCGGTGCTCGACCACGTGGGCCAACGCTTCGTCGAGCTGCTGCACGAGATCGACCGCTTCCCGCTCTCGCGCCTGGCCAACGTTCCGGCCTGGCGCTGACGCCAAGGAGTCCCATGGAAAGCACCACGCCATCCACGCCGCCTCTGGTCCGCCTGCGCAACGTCGGCAAGCGTTTTGCCAATGGCACGCTCGCCCTGCAGGGCATGACGCTCGACATCGGCGAGCACGACTTCGTCAGCTTCCTGGGCCCCTCGGGCTGCGGCAAGAGCACCGCGCTGCGGCTGATTGCCGGGCTCACCCGCATCAGCTCGGGCGACATGCAATGGTCGGGCGCCAACACCGGCAGCGCCAAGGACAGCAAGAGCGACCGCGACCTGGGCTTCGTGTTCCAGGAGCCCACGCTCATGCCCTGGACCAAGGTGTTCGACAACGTCTGGCTGCCGCTCAAGCTCGCGGGCATGAGCCGCGACGAAGCCGCGCCGGTGGTGCAGCACGTGCTGGAGCTGGTCGGCCTCTCGCGCTTTGCCGACGTGTACCCACGCGAGCTCTCGGGCGGCATGAAGATGCGCGTGTCGATCGCGCGCGCGCTGGTCACGCACCCGCGCCTGCTGCTCATGGACGAGCCCTTTGCCGCGCTCGACGAGATGACGCGCATCAAGCTCAACAACGACCTGCTGGCCATCTGGCGCGAGCACCGCTTCTCGATCGTGTTCGTCACGCACAGCGTGTACGAGTCGGTGTATTTGTCGAACCGCATCGTCGTGATGGCGGCGCGCCCGGGCCGCGTGATCGACGAGATCGCCATCGACGAGCCTTACCCGCGCGGCGAGGCCTTCCGCACCTCCAGCCGCTACAACGCGCACTGCACGGCTGTTTCGCAATCTCTGCACGGAGCGCTCCATGGCCTCGACATCGACCATTGAAACCGTGATGCCCCTCGACACCAACGAAGCCACGCCGTCCGCCGAGACGCTGCGCGCGCACGAAGACAAGCTGCGCCGGCGCGAGGCCACGCTGCGCATCGTCGTCCCGGTCGTCATCGTCGCCGCGCTGCTGCTGGTGTGGGAATGGATGGTGCGCGCCAACGACATCCCGCACTACATCCTGCCCGCGCCTTCGCTGATCCTGCGCACGCTGTTCGACAACTGGGGTTCGCTCTCGGGCGCGCTGTGGTTCACGGTGAAGCTCACGCTGCTCGCGCTGGGCGCCGCCATCGTCGGCGGCGTGCTGCTGGCGATTGCCTTCGCGCTGTTCAAGTGGGTGGAAATCGGCCTGTTCCCGATCGCCGTGATCCTGCAGGTGACGCCGATCATCGCGATCGCGCCGCTCATCTTGATCTACGTGTCGAGCACCACCGCGGCGCTCTTGCTGTGCGCCTGGATCGTGGCCTTCTTCCCTATCCTGTCGAACACCGTCATCGGCCTGAAGAGCGCCGACAGCAACCTGCGCGACCTGTTCCAGCTGTACAAGGCCTCGCCCTGGCAGACCTTCCGCTACCTGCTGGCGCCCAGCGCGCTGCCGTACTTCATGGCGGGCCTGAAGATCGCCGGCGGCCTGAGCCTGATCGGCGCGGTGGTGGCCGAGTTCACGGCCGGCACGGCGGGCAAGGAAACGGGGCTGGCCTCGCGCATCCTCGAATCGAGCTTCCGCACCGAGATCCCGATGATGTTCGCGGCGCTGCTGCTGGTGTCGCTGCTTGGCATCGTGATCTTCATCGTGTTCGCCGCCCTGTCGCGCCTCGTGCTCGGCCACTGGCATGAAAGCGAAATGCGCCGTGAACGCTAGAACCCCGCTGTCCACCGTCGACTGGGACGCCGTGCGCGACGAGCTGCACGGCCTGAACGTGATCGCCACGCCCAGCCAGCGCAAGCAGCTTTCGAAGGACTTCTACTGGTACAGCCCGATCCTCACGGCGCAGCTCGCGGGCTGCGTGGCCGACCTCGTGGTCAAGGTCAGCACCGAGGACGACGTGCGCCAGGCCGCGGCCGTGGCGGCCAAATGGAAGCTGCCGCTCACCGTGCGCGCCGGCGGCACCGGCAACTACGGCCAGTGCGTGCCGCTCGAAGGCGGGCTCGTGCTCGACGTGACGCAGATGTGCCGCGTGCTCGACCTGGCCGACGGCCGCATCCGCGTCGAGGCCGGCGCGCGCATGCACGACATCGACCTGGCCGCGCGCGAGACCGGGCAGGCGCTGCGCATGTGGCCCTCGACCTGGCACGTGGCCAGCATCGGCGGCTTCATCGCGGGCGGCTTCGGCGGCATCGGCTCATTCCGCCACGGCATCCTGCGCGACCCCGGCAACCTGCTGCGCGCGCGCGTGATGACGGTGGAGCGCGAGCCGCGCGTCATCGAGCTGGTGGGCGACGAGATCCAGCAGGTGCACCATGCCTACGGCACCAACGGCGTGATCCTCGACGTGGAAGTGGCGCTGAGCCCGGCGGTCGACTGGGTGCACTGCACGGCGCTGTTCGACACCTACCGCGGCGCGCTCGACTTCGGCATCGCCGCGCAGGCGCCCTCGCTGGACATCTTCCTGCTGTCGACCGTGGAGGCGCGCTTCTCGCCCTACTACACGGCCATGGGCGATCGCTTTCCGCCCGACCGGCACGCGGTGTTCACCATGGTCTCGCCCGACTCGATGGCCGAGTTCCGCGCGCTCGCGGCGGCGCACGGCGGCACCCTGTCGGTGGCCGGCACCGAGGCCGAGCTGCAGGCCGAGGGCCTGCCGCCGGCCTACGAGT
This sequence comes from Variovorax sp. KBS0712, assembly GCF_006323185.2. Taxonomy (NCBI): domain Bacteria; kingdom Pseudomonadati; phylum Pseudomonadota; class Betaproteobacteria; order Burkholderiales; family Comamonadaceae; genus Variovorax; species Variovorax sp. KBS0712. Next base: position 337,985 of record NZ_VCCD02000005.1, read on the forward strand.
GCGCCTTCAACCACACGACGCTGCAGGCGCTGAAGGCCGACCGCAGCTGGACCTACCTGCAGGTGGCCTACGCCCAGCCCTTCGACCCGGCCGTGGTCGAGCGCCACATGCAGATCTTCGGCGACGACGTGCTGCAGCACCAGGACTTCGCGCGCGCCAACGGCGAATGCGGCACCTTCGGCATCCTGCTCGTGCGCTGGAAGGGCGAGGCCCACCAGTACGAGGTGATGCGCGAGATCGAGTCGCAGGGCGGCGCGCAGATCTTCAACCCGCACGTCTTCACCATCGAGGACGGCGGCATGAAGACCATCGACACGCAGCAGATCGAGTTCAAGAAGCGCAGCGACCCGATGGGCCTGATGAACCCCGGCAAGACGCGCGGCTGGACGCCCGACATGGCCGTCGAGCGCTGAGAAACAATTAGTCTTCGCATCCCGTCCCCACCCCAACCTCCACAGGAGTCCGTCCCCATGCGCATCCCCGCTTTCTCTCTTCGGCCGCTGGCCTTCGGCCTGGCCCTCGCAGGCGCCGCCTTCGCCGCACAGGCCCAGGACAAAGTGGTGTTCGCCACCAACTGGAAGGCGCAGGCCGGCCACGGCGGCTTCTACCAGGCGCTGGTGGACGGCACCTACAAGAAGTACGGGCTCGACGTGGAAATCATGCAGGGCGGCCCGATGGTCAACAACCGGCCCATGCTGCCAGCCGGCAAGGTCGACTTCCTCATGACCGGCAACCTGCTGCAGTCCTTCGACAACGTGAAGAACGGCGTGCCCACCGTGGTGGTCGCGGCCATCTTCCAGAAAGACCCGCAGGCCATGTTCGCCCACCCGGGCCAGGGCTACGACACCTTCAAGGACATGACCAAGGCGCCCGTGGCCTTCATCGGCAAGGACGGCCAGTTCAGCTTCTGGCAGTGGATGAAGTCGGAGCACGGCTTCAAGGACGCGCAGCTCAAGCCCTACACCTTCAACGTGGGCCCGTTCCTGGCCGACAAGAAATCCATCCAGCAGGGCTACGCCATCTCGGAGCCGCTGTCGATCAAGGCCCAGGCCGGCTTCGACCCGGTGGTGCACCTGCTGGCCGACCACGGCTTCTCGACCTACGCCACCACCATCGAGACCCGCGCCGACCTCATCAAGACCAAGCCCGAGACGGTGCGCAAGTTCATCGAGGCCTCGATCGTCGGCTGGAACAACTACCTGTACGGCGACAACAAGGCCGCCAACGAACTCATCGCCAAGACCAACCCCGACGCCACGCCGGCCGCGCTGCAGGGCTCCATCGACCTCATCAAGAAGATGGGCATCATCGACAGCGGCGACTCGCTCACCAAGGGCATCGGCGCCATGGACGAAGCACGCGTGAAGGACTTCTACGAGAAGATGGTCAAGGCCGGCCTGTACAAGCCGGGCGAGATCGACCTGTCGAAGGTCGCGACCACGCAGTTCGTCAACAAGGGCGTCGGCGTCGACATCCGCAAGAAGCTCACCGGCAAGTAATTCGCTTCGTTTTTTCCCGTGGGTCGCGCGGGGCTTGCGCCGGGGTCAGATGCCGGCGCCTGGGTTGCCATAAGGCACTGCGCGGCCTTTCACTCCTTGGGCTCTGACCCCGTCTCGCCGAACAGGCGAACCGGCCCGAACATGAAAACGCTCGTCGTCCATTGCCATCCGAACCCTGACAGCTTCAACCACGCGCTGTACCGCACCGCCCTCGAGGCCCTCACGCCGCGACACCCCGTCAAGGCCATCGACCTGTACGCCGAGGGCTTCGACCCGACGCTGACACGCGAAGAGCGCATCGCCTACCTCGACAACCCCGAACTGATCCGCGAACGCGTGAAACCCCACGTCGAAGCGCTGCTGTGGGCCGAGCACCTGGTGTTCGTCTACCCCACCTGGTTCCATGGACCGCCGTCCATGCTCAAGGGCTGGCTCGAGCGTGTGTGGCTGCCGGGCGTGGCCTTCCTGCCCGCCGAGCGCAAGGGGCAGCTCGCGAAGTCGGGCATGCGGCACATCCGCCGGCTCACCGTGGTAACCACCGGCGGCTCGCCGCGCTGGTTCGTGATGGCCATCGGCGACCCGGGGCGGCGGTTGTTCACGCGCGCGCTGCGCGCGCTGTTCGCGTGGCGCTGCAAGGTGACGTGGCTGCAGCTGCACGACATGAACGCCGTCACCGACAGCGACCGCACCCATTTCATCGCGCGCGTGGCGCGCACGCTGCACAACATCCAGTAGACACGCAGGGAGACACACACCATGAGCCTCGAACGCACGCTGACCGTCCGTGTCGAACGCATCTCGCGGCAGACGCCGGAAATCCTGGCCTTCGAGCTGACGCACCCGTGGGGCCGCGCACTGCCCGGCTACGAGGCCGGCGCGCACATCGACGTGCACATGCCCGGCGGCTTCTCGCGCCAGTACTCGCTGGCGCGCGCGCCCTCGGGCACCGGCGGCTACGTGATCGGCGTGAAGCGCGAGCACGCCAGCCGCGGCGGCTCGGCCTCGATGCACGAGCGCGTGCGCGAGGGCGACCTCATTGCGATCAGCGCACCGCGCAACACCTTCCCGCTGCGCGCCGAAGCCCGCCGCCACCTGCTGCTGGCCGGCGGCATCGGCATGACGCCGCTGCTGGCCATGGCGCAGGCGCTGGCCGCGCGCGGCGCCGATTTCACGCTGTGCGTGTTCGCGCGCAGCGAGGAGCACCTGGCCTTTGCCGAGGCGCTGCACGCGCCCGCGCTGGCGCAGCACCTGAAGCTGCACCTGGACCAGGGCGATGCGACGCAACGCATCGACCTGCGCGCGCTGCTGGCCGAGCGCGCGCCCGACACCCACCTGTACGTGTGCGGCCCCGGCGGCTTCATGCAGGCGGTGCGCGAGGCCGCCGCGCACTGGCCCGAAGATGCACTGCACACCGAGTACTTCGCCGCGCCCACGGGCACGGCCGCCGCCACCACCGGCCTGCCCTTCACGCTGAAGCTGGCGCGGCGCGGCATCGAGGTGCCGGTGGCGGCCGACCAGACCGCGGTCGATGCGCTGCACGAAGTCGGCATCGATATCCCCGTGTCGTGCCAGCAGGGCCTTTGCGGCACCTGCGTGGTCGAGGGCGACGGCGAAGGCGCCGAGCACCGCGATTTCTGCCTCACGGGCACCGAACGACGCACCAAGGTGGCGCTGTGCTGCTCGCGCGCCAAGGGCCCCGACCTGGTGCTGCAGCTGTGAGCGTGACGGACACCGACAGCGAAGCCCCCGCCACGCGCGGGCGATCGCGCAAGTACACGCAGGTGCTGGGCCTCATCAACCAAGCCGCCATCGAGGTGTTCGCCAGCGAAGGGCTGGCCGGCGCGTCGACGCAGGCCATCGCCGACAAGGCGGGCCTGTCGAAGGCGCAGCTGCACTACTACATCGAGAGCAAGGAGGCGCTGTACCGCCAGGTGCTGCAGGACATCCTGACCGACTGGATCGTGGTGTTCGGCTTCAGCGACGAGGCCTTCGGCCCGCGCAAGGTGCTGGGCGACCTGATCCAGCGCAAGATGATGTTCTCGTTCGAGCACCCGCTGCGCTCGCGCATCTTCACCGCCGAGATGATGCGCGGCGCGCCCGTCATCAACAGCATGATGGACACGAGCAAGCAGCGCACCGACCAGGCCGCCGCCGTGATCCAGAACTGGATGAACCAGGGCTTGATGGACAAAGCCGACCCGATGCTGGTGCTGTTCCACATCTGGGCCGTGACGCAGTTCTACGCCGACCACGCCACGCAGGCCGCCTACTACCGCAACACGGCGCAGCAGGGCGAGGACAAGGACCGGCGCTACCTGATCGAGCAGGTGACGGAGTTCCTGCTCAAGGGCGCGGGCGTCAAGTAGCCGCGCGCTGCGGCAGGTACATGGTGGCTTCCACCTCGACGAGCACCTCGTCGCCCGGCAGGAAGCGCGACACCTCGACCACCGTGCTCACCGGCGGCTCGCCCGGATAGAACAGGCCGCGCACGCGGTTGTAGAAGGCGTAGTGCGGCAGATGGCGGAAGTACTGCACCAGCTTCACCACGTCTTCCATGGTGCCGCCGTGCTCGGCGGCGATCTGGCGGATGCGCTCCAGCACGAACCAGCTCTGCGCCACGATGGGCGCCTCGAAGACGTCGACCGACATCTGGCCCGTGGCGTAGCCCACACCCTGCAGCGCGGTGCGCGCGGCTTCGGGAATGGCGTCGTAACCGGCCACCGCGCGGCGCGTGGCCGGGTCGACGGCGACCACGCCGCTCATGAAGACGAAATCGCCGACGCGCTTGGCGGCGGCATAGTTGGCCATCGGCTTGCCCATGCTCATGGTGTGTTCTCCAGTGCCCGGCCTGCGCGGTAGACGGTGCGTTGCCGTCCGCGCGGGCCGATGAGTTCGTGTTCGTCGGTGGCGGCCAGCACCACCAGGTCGGCCGGGCAGCCCGGCGCGATGCGGCCGTCCCACGCGAGACCCAGCGCCTTCGCGGGGTTCACGGTGATGGTGTCGAGCCAGTCGGCGGCGGGCGCGAGGTGCGCCATCTGCACGCCCAGGCCGAAGGTCTCGAGCAGGTCGTAGCTGCCGTAGGGATAGAAGGCGTCCTGCACGTTGTCGGTGGCCAGGCTCGCGCGCAGGCCGTGCGCCGCGGCCTCGCGGATGCGCGTGATGCCGCGCGCCACGGGCGTGCGGTCCCACGCGCCCTGCAGGTAGAGGTTGGTGGTCGGCAGCGCGACGAGGTGCAGCCCCGCGCCGGCGCACAGCGTGAGCGTTTCGGCGGCCACCGCGTCGTCCTGCACCGAGAGCGAGCAGGCGTGGCCGCAGACCACGCGGCCCTTGAAGTCGCGCGCGCGCACCAGCTGCGCGATGCTGCGCAGGCCGCTGGCGTCGGTGTCCAGGCCTTCGTCGACATGGAAGTCGAGCCCCAGCCCGTGCTGCTGCGCGAGGTCGAACACGCGGCCCAGCTTGGCGAAGAGGCCGTCGTTGCGGTAGATGAAAGCGCCCAGCGAACCGCCCGCGCGCTTCACGTCGCGCGCGATGCGCTCGCCGGCGGCGGGGTCGGCGAACACGTCGAGCGGCACGAGCGCGACGAACTGCAGCTCGATGCGGCCGGCCCATTCTTCGCGCAGCGCCTCGAACACGGCCAGCGCGGCCGGCGGCTCGGGCTCGACCCAGTCCAGGTGCGTGCGCAGCGCGCGCGTGCCGGCGCGCCAGGCCTCGTGCAGCGCGCGCTCCATGCGCAGGCGCAGCGAAGCGCCGGTCCAGCTCGCGCGGTGGCGGCCCATGCGTTCGATGGCGGTGAACAGGTCGCCCTGCGCGGCGCCGACGTCCTGCACGATGAAGTTCTTGTCGATGTGCGCGTGCGCCTCGACGAGCGCGCTCAGCAGCGTGCCGCGCGCTTGCGTCTGCGAGGCGCTGGGCGCGATGGCCGCGACCTTGTCGCCGTCGATCGTGACGTCGAAGACCTGCGCATCGCCCGCTGCAGCAAAGCCCCGCAGCGGCGCCGGAATGCGCAGCGCTTCGAGCGTCGTCGTCGTCATGCGCGCTGGCGCCAGTCGCGCAGCCAGCCCAGGCCGGCCGAGGTGCCGCCGGGCTCCATGCCGCGGCGCGGGCGGTATTCGCAACCGACCCAGCCTTGCCAGCCACACTGCGCCGAAACCTCGTCGATCACGCCGAAGAGGTAGTCGTAGTTCTGCTCGCCCACATCGGGCTCGTGGCGCTCGGGCACGCCCGCGATCTGCAGGTGGCCGACGCGGCCGGTCGGCAGGTACTGGCGCAGCTTCATCGCCACGTCGCCTTCGACGATCTGGCAGTGGTACAGGTCCATCTGCACCTTGAGGTTGGCGGCGCCCACGGTCTCGACGATCTGGTGCGCGTGGTCCTGGCGGTTGAGAAAGAAGCGCGGAATGTCGCGCGTGTTGATCGGCTCGATCAGCACGTCGCGCCCGGCCTTCGCGGCCTCGGCCGCGGCCCAGCGCAGGTTCCCGACATAGACGGCCTCTGCCGCCTCGCGCGTGAGGTTGTCGGGCACGAGGCCGGCCATGACGTGGATGCGCGGGCAGTCGAGCGCCACGGCGTAGTCGATGGCTTTCGCAATGCCTTCGCGGAACTCGCCCTCGCGCCCCGGCAGGCAGGCCAGGCCGCGTTCGCCGCCGGCCCAGTCGCCGGGCGGGCCGTTGAACAGCACCTGCTGCAGGCCGTTGTGCTTCAGGCGCGCGACGATCTCTTCCTTGCTGAAGTCGTAGGGGAAGAGGTACTCGACGGCCTGGAAGCCGTCTTTCGCGGCGGCGTCGAAGCGGTCGAGAAATGCGAGCTCCGGATAGAGCATCGAGAGGTTGGCGGCGAATTGGGGCATGGGGTGTTTGTACTACCAGCGCGCACCGAAAGTGCGGCGCAGTTCATCGATCTGGTCGGGGGCGAGCGGTGCGGGCCGGGTGGCCTGCGTGAGCATCTGCAGGCGGGCGGTTTCTTCCAGCTCTTCGAGCACGGCCATCGCGGCGGCCGGCGTCTCGTGCCAGACGTTGGGGCCCAGGCGCGCGAGCATCGCCGCGCGGATCGGCGTGCCGGCCGCGCCGTAGCGCGCGATGGTGTGTGCCACCTGTTCGGCCGCTTCGGGCGCACCGGGGCGGTGGTACGGGATGACCGGCACATGGCCGACCTTCATCACGAAGTAGGGCGTGAGCGCGGGCAGCAGTTCGGCCTGCGGGTTGCCCAGGGTCAGGGCGACGCAGTGCGTGCTGTGCGTGTGGATCACGCAGGCCGTGGCGGCGTCGAAGCCGCGCGCGGCGGCGTAGATGCGCGTGTGCAGCGCGATGGTCTTGCTGGCGCGGTCGCCGCCGGTCTGCACGCCCTGCGCATCGAGCCGTGCGAGCCGCGCTGGGTCGAGAAAGCCCAGGCAGGCGTCGGTCGGCGTGATGAGAAAACCGTCGTCCAGCCGCACGCTGATGTTGCCGGCCGTGGCGTGCACGTAGCCGCGCTCGAACAGGCTGCGGCCGACGCGGCAGATTTCGTCGCGGGCTTCGTTCTCGGTCATGCGAGCACTGTAAAAGCTTTGGTGAAGAAATCGTCGCTGCCGAAGTTGCCCGACTTCAGCGTGATGTGCAGCCCGGCTTCGGGCGCCGCGTCGCAGCGCGCATGGCACCACGGCACGCCGGGGTCGATCTGCGGACCGATCTGCATCTGCGCAATGCCCAGCGCCTGCACGCAGGCGCCCGAGGTCTCGCCGCCGGCCACCACCAGCTGGTGCACGCCGCGCTCGACCAGGCCGCGCGCAATGGCGGCGATGGTGCGTTCGACCATCGCACCGGCTTCTTCCACGCCGAGCCGCCCCTGCACCGACTTCACGGCACCGGCTTCGGCGGTCGAGTAGACGAGCACGGGGCCCCGGTCGATCAGCGGTGCGGCCCAGGCCAGCACTTCGGCGGCCACATCGACGCCCGCCGCGATGCGCAGCGGGTCGATGGCCATGGCCGCGCCGCCGCGCTGGATGAAGTCGAGCACCTGCCGGTTGGTGGCGAGCGAGCAGCTGCCCGAGACCACCGCGGTCTTGCCGCCGGCCTTCGGCAGCGCGCTGGCCTGCGACGACGGCGCGAGGCCGAAGTTGGCCGGCAGGCCGATGGCCACGCCCGAGCCCGCCGTGAGCAGCGGCAGCTTCGCGAGCGCCGGGCCCATGCGCAGTAGGTCGTCGTTCGAGACCGCGTCGACGATGGCGATCGACACGCCCTCGGCCTTCAGCTGCGCGATGCGTTCTTCGATGGCCGCTGCGCCGCGTGCGACCACCGCGTGGTCGATGAGGCCCACCTTGCGCGTGCACTGCGCCTGCAGCACGCGCACGAGGTTCGGGTCGGTCATCGGCGTGAGCGGATGGTTCTGCATGCCGCTCTCGTTGAGCAGCACGTCGCCCGCGAACAGGTAGCCCTTGAACACGGTGCGCTTGTTGTCGGGGAAGGCAGGCGTGGCAATGGTGAAGTCGCATTGCAGCGCGTCCATCAGCGCCTCGGTCACGGGGCCGATGTTGCCCTGCGCCGTGCTGTCGAAGGTGGAGCAGTACTTGAAGTAGATCTGCTGCGCGCCCTGCGCCTGCAGCCAGCGCAGCGCATCGAGCGACTGCGCGATGGCCTCGGCCGGCGCGATGGTGCGCGACTTGAGCGCGACCACGACCGCATCCACGTCCGCATCGAGCGGGCCGGCGGGCACGCCGATGGTCTGCACCACGCGCATGCCGGCGCGCACGAGGTTGTTGGCCAGGTCGGTGGCGCCGGTGAAGTCGTCGGCGATGCAGCCGAGCACGAGCTTCGCCATCGCTCAGCCCTTCAGCGCCAGCGTGACCGCCTGCGCGTTCTCGCGCACGTAGTCGCGCAGGATGGCGTCGAAGCTGGCGTCGGCCTTCAGGCCCAGCGCCTCGGCGCGCGCCGCGTGGATGCGGCTGGGCCAGCTGGTGACGATCTTCGCGATGGCGGCGTCGGGTTCCCAGTCGATGAGGGCGGTGGCCTCGGTGCCGGCGATGCGCTCGAGCGCCTGCGCCATCTCGCGCACGGTGGTGGTCAGCGCGGGCAGGTTGACGGCGGTGCGCGCGCCCCATTCGGCGGCGCCGGCGGTGGCCGCGCGCACGATGCCCGCGACGGTGTTGCCGGGCGAGGCCAGCGCGACCGGCGTCTCGGGCGCCACGGGGCAGCGCGCGCGCACGCCGGCCAGCGGCTCGCGCAGCATGCCGCTCAGGAAGCTGGAGGCTGCGCCGTTCGGGCGGCCCGGGCGCACCGACACCGTCATGAGCCGCACGTTGCGGCCCTGCACGAAGCCCTTGCGCGTGTAGTCGGCCACCAGCTGCTCGCCGATGAACTTCTGGATGCCATAGCTGTTCTGCGGCGTGGGCAGCGTGGTGTCTTCGATCACCGCGGGCAGGCGCTGCTCGGGCGAATCGCCGAACACGGCGACGGAGCTGGAGAACACGAACACGGGCGCATGGCCCGCGCTGCGGCAGGCGTCGAGCAGGGCGCGCGTGGTGTCCAGGTTGCTGCGCATGCCGAGGTCGAAGTCGGCCTCGCACTCGCCGCTCACGGCGGCGGCGAGGTGGAACACGGCGTCGGTGTCGGCCAGCGGCAATGCACCGTTGGCAGCCTGTTCGTAGAGATCGCCCTGCACGAACTGGATGCGCGCGTCGGCCGCGAGATCGGCGGGCGGCGGCACGCGGTCGGCGAGCGTGATGCGTGCGATGTCTTGAGGCTGGCCGCCGGCCAGTGCGAGCGGGCCGCCGGCGAGCAGGGTGCGGGCGAGGCGGGCGCCGAGGAAGCCGCAGCCGCCGGTGATGAGAACGTTCATGGTGTGTGTCTTTCCTGGGTCGGTGGAGCGCTGGCGCTCGATGCTATTTTTTCGATTCTTTCGCAGCAGGCAGTTCGATGCCCGGGAAGATCTTGATGACCGCGCTGTCGTCCTCGCGCGCGAAGCCGGCCGTGGAGGCCTGCATGAACATCTGGTGCGCGGTGGACGACAGCGGCAGCGGAAACTTGCTGGCGCGCGCCACGTCGAGCACCAGGCCCAGGTCCTTCACGAAGATGTCGACGGCCGACAGCGGCGTGTAGTCGCCCGCCAGCACGTGGGCCATGCGGTTCTCGAACATCCAGCTGTTGCCGGCGCTGTGGGTGATGACCTCGTACAGCGCGTCGGGGTTCACGCCTTCGCGCAGGCCCAGCGCCATGGCCTCGGCCGCGGCGGCGATGTGCACGCCGGCCAGCAGCTGGTTGATGACCTTCACCTTGCTGCCCGCGCCGGCCGAATCGCCCAGGCGGTAGACCTTGGCGGCCATCGCGTCGAGCATGGCGCCGGCCTTCTCGTAGGCGGCGGGCGTGCCGGCGGTCATCATCGTCATCTGGCCGCTGGCGGCCTTGGCGGCGCCGCCGGAGATCGGTGCGTCGAGGTACAGGATGCCCTGCTGCGCCAGGCGCGCTTCGAGCGCCACCGACCAGTTCGGGTCGACGGTGGAGCACATCACGAACAGGCTGCCGGGCTTCATCGATGCCGCGCAGCCGGGCGTGGTGCCGTCGCCGAACAGCACCGATTCGGTCTGCGCCGCGTTGACGACCACGCTGACCACGATGTCGCACTGCGCGCCGAGCGCGGCCAGCGTGTCGCAGGCGGTGCCGCCTTCGCGCGCGAAGGCTTCGGCGACGCCGGGGCGCACGTCGAACACATGCGGCGCATGGCCCGCGCGGCGCAGCGATTGCGCCATGCCGCTGCCCATGGCGCCCAGGCCCACGAGGCCAACGACGGGGGTGTTGCTGGAAGAAGAAGTCATGTCGTGCGTCCTTCGATCAGCGGTTGACCAGTTGCTTCGGGGTGAGCCACACGCCGATGGCGCCGAGCACCAGCGCGCCGGCCAGCACGTACATGCCGATCTGCGTGCTGCCCGTGAGGTCCTTCAGGTAGCCGATGAGGTACGGGCTCACGAAGCCCGCGAGGTTGCCCACCGAGTTGATGACCGCGATGCCGGCTGCCGCCGCCGTGCCCGAGAGGAAGGCGGTGGGCAGCGACCAGAACAGCGGTGCGCAGGTGAGCACGCCGGCCGCGGCGAGCGACAGGAAGGTCAGCGACACGACCGTGTTCTGCGTGTACGAGGCCGCGACCGTGAAGCCCACGGCGCCCATCATCGCGGGGATGATCAGGTGCCAGCGGCGCTCGCGGCGCGCGTCGGCACTGCGGCCGAACAGGTTCATCGCGACGATCGCGCACAGGAACGGAATGGCACTGAGCAGGCCGATGTTGAAGTTGCCCTGCACGCCCGTGGCCTTGACCAGCGTGGGCAGCCAGAAGGTCAGCGCGTACTGGCCCATGACGAAGGCGAAGTAGATGAGCGCCATCCACCACACGCGCGCGTCACGGAACATCGCGCCCACCGAATGCGGGCCCTTGGCGCCGTGCGCCTGGTCGCGGTCGACCTCGCGCTGCAGCAGCTGCTTCTCTTCAGGCGAGAGCCAGCGCGCGTGCTTGATGCCGTTGTCCAGGTAAAACAGCACCATCACGCCCACCAGCACGGCGGGAATGGCTTCGATGATGAACATCCACTGCCAGCCATGCATCGACGACACGCCATGGAAGGCGTCCATGATCCAGCCCGACAGCGGGTTGCCGAAGATGCCCGCCACGGGAATCGCCGACATGAACACCGCGATGATCCGCGCGCGCCGGTGCGACGGGTACCAGTGCGTCAGGTACAGGATCACGCCGGGGTAGAAGCCCGCCTCGGCCACGCCGAGCAGGAAGCGCAGGATGTAGAAGCTGGTCGGCGTTTCCACGAACACGAAGCAGGCCGACAGCAGGCCCCAGGTGATCATGATCCGCGCGATCCACACGCGTGCACCCACGCGGTTGAGCAGCAGGTTGCTGGGCACCTCGAACAGGAAGTAGCCCAGGAAGAAGATGCCGGCGCCCAGGCCGAACACGGTTTCGCTGAAGCCGAGGTCCGCGCCCATCTGCAGCTTGGCGAAGCCGACGTTCACGCGGTCGAGGTACGCGACCACGTAGCACAGCATCAGGAAGGGCACGAGGCGCCAGAACACCTTGGCGTAGGCGCGTTTTTCGAGCGCGGCGTCGGGCGCGTCAGCCGCGAGGGGCGCGCCGGCCTGGAGGGTGGAAGTCATTGGGAGGGAGTCCGCTGGATGAAAAAACGGGGCCGTCCCGTCACCCTGCGGCGCGGTCGCCCCTTACTTGTCAGGTCATCATACAAATTTAAGACAAGCTCCCGGATACGGGATAACCCGCACATTTTGCCCTCTTCAGAAAACCGTAAGCGTGGGCTTACTTGCCCGCAGGCCAGCCTTCGACCAGGGGTCGGGCGAGCTGGGCGCCTTCCTGCTGCCAGAAGGCCGGGTCGGCCTGCTCGATGCGGCGGATGGCGTTGTCCATGTGGGCCTTGGCGGCTTCGCGCGCGGCCAGCGGGTCGCCGGCGTCGATGGCCTCGACGATGCGCGCGTGCTCCTGCGCCACTTCGCGCACGAAGTCGGCACGGCGCGCCTCGTTGGCGCGCGTGACGCGGGTGGCGCCATGCAGGAACTGCCGCAGGTACTGCAGCGTCCCGATGAGGAAGGGGTTGCGCGCGGCCTCGGCGATGGCGCGGTGAAAGCGCACGTCCTCGTCGGCCCCGTTGCCACCCATCGACACCGCCGCGTGCAACGCATCGATGGCGTCGCGGATGCGCAGCATGTCCTCGGGCGTGCGGCGCTCGGCCGCGAGCGCGGCCACCTCGGCCTCGAGCGCGCGGCGCAGCTCGACCATCTGCACCACCGCTTCGCGCGAGGCCACATGCGGCATCTCGAAGCGCAGCGGCTCCACGCCAGCAGCGCGCACGTACACGCCGCTGCCCTGTCGCGAATCGACCAGCCCGAGCGACTTCAGCCGCGACACCGCCTCGCGCACCACCGTGCGGCTCACGCCGAACTGCGTGGCCAACGCGGTCTCGGTGGGCAGCCGGTCGCCTTCCGACAGGCGCCCGCTGCGCACCTCGGCCACGAGCGCTTCCGCCACCTGGTCGGCCAGGCGGACGGCGGGGGCAAGGGACTGGAAACGGGGGGTCATGGGCGCGGGAGGGCGGTGGGGCCTGCGACTCTAACGCAGGCACCGCACCGTCACGCCGCATGGCCGCGCTGGCGTCAGGCGCCGAGCGCGTGCCGCGCGGCCCGCGCGATGCTCGCTGCGTCCACGCCGAAGAAACCGCGCAGCGCGGCGCGCGTGTCGCTGCGACCGAAGCCGTCGGTGCCCAGCGTGAGGTAGCGGCGACCTTCTGGCAGGAAGGCACGCACGCTCTCGGGCAAAGCGCGCACGTAGTCGGTGGCGGCCACGATCGGGGCCTTGCCGCCTTTGCCGAGCTGCTGCGCGACGAAGGGCGTGCCGGCGTCTTTCTCGCCGGCCAGCGCGCGCTGCTCGCAGGCCTGGCCGTCGCGCGCGAGTTCGCTCCAGCTCGTGACGCTGAACACCTCGGCCGCGATGCCTTCGTCGGCCAGCTGCTGCGCGGCCTTGATGACCTCGGTGAGGATCGCGCCCGAGCCCAGCAGCGTGACGCTTTGCTTCGCCTTGCCCGATGCCGGCGCATACGTGCCGAAGCGGTAGCAGCCGCGCAGGATGTCGGCCTCGGCGCCGGCCGGCAGATCGGGCTGTGCGTAGTTCTCGTTCATGAGCGTGACGTAATAGAACACGTCCTGCTGCTCGACCATCATCTCGCGGATGCCCGCGTCGACGATGACGGCCATCTCGCCCGCGAAGGCCGGGTCGTAGGCCTTGCAGTTGGGAATCGTCGCGGCCACGAGGTGGCTGCTGCCGTCCTGGTGCTGCAGGCCTTCGCCGCCGAGCGTGGTGCGGCCCGACGTGGCGCCCAGCAAAAAGCCGCGCGCGCGCTGGTCGGCCGCCGCCCAGATGGCGTCGCCCACGCGCTGGAAGCCGAACATCGAGTAGTAGATGTAGAACGGCAGCATCGCCAGGCCATGCACGCTGTAGCTGGTGGCCGCGGCCGTCCAGCTGGCGATGGCGCCGGCTTCGCTGATGCCCTCTTCGAGGATCTGGCCGTCGGTGGCTTCGCGGTAGCTCAGCACCGAGCCGATGTCTTCCGGCGCATAGCGCTGGCCCACGCTCGAATAGATGCCGACCTGCTTGAACAGGTTGGCCATGCCGAAGGTGCGCGCCTCGTCGGCCACGATGGGCACGATGCGCGGGCCCAGCGCCTTGTCCTTCATGAGGTTGCCCAGCATGCGCACGAAGGCCATGGTGGTGCTCATCTCCTTGCCCGCGGCGGCCGTGGCGAACTGCGCGTAGGCCGCGATGTCGGGCTTGGGCACGACGTCGCAGGCGGTCTCGCGGCGCGGCATGGCGCCGCCGAGCGCTTCTCGGTGCTGGCGCAGGTAGCGCATCTCGGCGCTGTCTTCGGCCGGGCGGTAGAAGTCCATCGCGGTGGCCTGCGCGTCGGTGAGCGGCAGGTTGAAGCGGTCGCGGAACTCGAGCAAGTCGACGTCGCCCATCTTCTTGTGCGAGTGCGTGGTCATCTTGCCCTGCGCGGCGCTGCCCATGCCGTAGCCCTTCTTGGTGTGGGCCAGGATGACGGTGGGCTGGCCCTTGTGCGCAGCAGCGGCGGCGTAGGCGGCGTGGATCTTCACGAGGTCGTGGCCGCCGCGCTTCAGGCGGTCGATCTGCTCGTCGGTCATGCCTTCGGCCAGGCGCGCGAGCTCGGGGTTCTGGCCGAAGAAGTTGTCGCGGTTGAAGCGGCCGTCCTTCGCGGCGAAGGTCTGCATCTGGCCGTCGACGGTTTCGGCGAACACGCGCGCGAGCGCGCCGCTCACGTCCTGCGCGAACAGGCCGTCCCAGTCGCTGCCCCACACGAGCTTGACGACGTTCCAGCCAGCGCCGGCGAAGAGCTTCTCGAGCTCGTCGATGATGCGGCCGTTGCCGCGCACCGGGCCATCGAGGCGCTGCAGGTTGCAGTTGACGACCCACACGAGGTTGTCGAGCTTTTCGCGCGCGGCGAGCGTCAGCGCGCTCATCGATTCGGGCTCGTCCATCTCGCCGTCGCCGAACACGCCCCAGACCTTGCGGCCTTCGCAGTTCAGCAGGTTGCGGTGCGTGAGGTAGCGCATGAAGCGCGCGTGGTAGATCGAGCTGATGGGGCCGATGCCCATCGAGCCGGTGGGGAACTGCCAGAAGTCCGGCATCAGGTACGGGTGCGGGTAGCTGCACAGGCCGCGCGCGCCGCTGCCGTCGGTGAAGGCCGGTGCGGTGAGTTCCTGGCGGTAGTGGTTCAGGTCTTCTTCGCTCAGGCGTCCTTCCAGGTACGCCCGCGCATACACGCCGGGCGCGCTGTGCGGCTGGAAGAACACGAGGTCGCCGCGGTGCGCCGGGCTGCGTGCATGGAAGAAGTGGTTGAAGCCGGTTTCGAACAGGTCGGCCGCGCTCGCATAGCTGGCGATGTGGCCGCCGAGTTCGCCATACGCCTGGTTGGCCTTGGCCACCATGGCGAGCGCGTTCCAGCGCATGAGCGAGGCGAGCTTTTCCTCGACGGCAAGGTCACCCGGGAACGGCGGCTGGTCGGCCGCGGCGATGGTGTTGACGTACGGCGTGGCCAGCTCGGGCTGCCAGCCGATGCGCTGCTGCCGCGCCAGGCGCGCCAGCTCGGCCAGCATCTGGCGCGCGCGCTGCGGACCTTGCGTCTGCGCCAGCGCCAGGAAGGCGTCGCGCCATTCGGCGGTCTCTTCGGGGTCGGGGTCGTGCGACGGCGGCGTGTCGAGCAACAGGGCGCGCATCTGGTCGGCGGAGATCGGGGCGTTCATGCCAGCACTTTAAGCCGCCTTGCGGAAAATTAGCTACCGGCACCTGCGACTTCATGGCTATTCGCAAGCATAAAATGCCGCGACCCAAGCGCTTCACGGAATTTCATGGAACTCGACGCCATCGACCTGCGCATTCTCGACGAGCTGCAACGCGACGGCGCCCTGTCGAACGTCGAACTGGCGCGCCGCGTGCACCTGTCGCCCTCGCCCTGCCTGGCGCGCGTGAAGGTGCTGGAGACCAGCGGCGTGATCGACCGCTACGTGGCGCTGGCAAACGCCAAGGCGCTGGGCCTGGGGCTCAACGTGTTCATCTCGATCAGCCTGACCACGCAGAGCAAGCAGTCGCTGGCCGACTTCGAGCAGCGCATCGCCGAGCACGACGAGGTGATGGAGTGCTACCTGATGACCGGCGACAGCGACTACCTGATCCGCATCGCCGTGGCCGACATGGCGGCGCTGGAGCGCTTCATCATGGAGCAGCTCACGCCGATTCCAGGGATCGAGAAGATTCGCTCGAGCTTTGCGCTCAAGCAGGTGAGATACAAAACGGCGCTGCCGTTGCCAGCAGCGCCGTTGTAGTTGGTACTCCCCCAGGCTTCGCGCACTTCGTGTCGCTGCGCCAACCCCCTCGCCGGGGGCAACACCAGTGGCCCGGCAGAGCCGGTTCCACGGTGTTTCCCGAAGGGGGTTGAGGGCGGTTACAGGCCGATCAGGCCGCCGTCGTTCTTGGTGATGACCACGGTGGCCGAGCGCGGGCGGGACGTGCCGCCGTCCGGCCAGTGGCTGTTCGGCACCGCGACATCTTTCGTGTCTTCACCGGGGTGCTGAATGTTCACGAACAGCGCGCGACCGTCGCCCGATTCGGCGATGCCGGTGATCTCGCAGTCCTTCGGACCGACCAGAAAACGGCGCAGACCATCCGTGCCGGGCGCCTTGCCCACGAAGGTGTTCTGCGTGCGGGTGGTGGCGCCGTCGACGTTGGTGATCGCCTTCGCGCCGCCGTCGCCCACCTTGCCAGGCAGAGCCGCCAGCAGCATGCAGTTGGTGACGTCGGTGTAGGCGCCGTCGTCGGTCTCGAGCCACAGCAGGCCGGGCGCGGCCTGGCTGAACCACATGCCATCGGGGCTGGACAGGTCGTTGTCGGCCGTGAGCTGCGAGAGATTGACGTCGGCCGAGGCCGTCGAGCGCGCGCCAAAGAGGTACACGTCCCACTTGAAGCTCAGCGAGGTCGGGTCGGCGTTGTCGTCCGCAAAGCGCACGATGTGACCGTTGGGGTTGCCCTTCTGGTCGGCCGCGCCCTTCTTGTCGTTGTAGAAGCGAGGGTTGGCCGCGTCGGTGCTGCCGATCGGGCGCGCGCTGGCATTGGTGTTGGTCAGCGTCACGTAGACATCGCCGGTCTTCGGATTGACGGCGGCCCACTCGGGGCGGTCCATCTTGGTCGCGCCCGCGGCGTCGGCGGCCAGGCGGGCGTTGGTCACGACGTCGGCGGCATCGGCGAAGGCGTAGGTCGAATTGCTGGAGGTGATGCCGTTCACGCCGAGCTTCAACTCGAGCCACACGCCCGTGCCGTCGGCGTTGAACTTGGCCACGTAGAGGCGGCCGTCATCCATGTACTTGTCGCCCGCGGCGATGCCGCCGCCGATGTCGGCCGCGTCCCAGTTCTTGGTAGAGACGAACTTGTAGATGTACTCGTTGCGCGAGTCGTCGCCCATGTACCAGACCAGCGGCTTGCCGACCACGACCGGGCCGAGGCAGGCGCCTTCGTGGCCGAAGCGGCCGAGGGCGGTGCGCTTCTTCGGCGTGCTCGTCGGGTTGAACGGATCGATCTCGACCACCCAGCCGTAGGTGTTGTGGCCGTTGCGGTAGTCGGCGACGGCGGAGGCGCCAAGGACCTCGGTGTTCCAGCGGCCGTAGAGGTCATCGCTGGTGTCAGGCGTCGGCGTGGCCCACAGTTCACGCCCCGTCGCGGTGTCGACACCGTTGGAGTTTTTCGATCCGATACCGTAGCGCTTGAAGGAAGCCAGCTCCTTGACGCTGCGCTTGGCATCGTCGTTGGCCGTGATGCGGCGGAAGTAGCCCGCCCAGTTCTCTTCGCAGGTCAGGTACGTGCCCCAGGGCGTGGTGCCGTTGGCGCAGTTGTTGAGCGTGCCGCGGGTCTTGCTGCCGTCGGTCGAGTACTTGGTCTTCAGGTAGTCGGTCTTGGCGGCCGGGCCTGAGAAGGTCATTTCCGTCAGCGTGTGGACGCGGCGGTTCAAGCTCGAATCCTGCTTGTAGCTCCAGGCGTTGCCGCTCTTGTTGACCTCGATCACGCTCACGCCGTGCAGGTAGAACTCGCGCAGCACTTCGTCAGTGCTGGTGCGAACCGCAGCCACAGCGGTACCGGAGATGGTCTGCCCCTTGGGATGCAGAAACAGCGGCGTGATGGCTTCATGGTTCATCACCAGCAGACCGCGCGAAGGGTTGGCCGCGTCCCACTTGTTGCTCGCGTTCATGCCGAAGAAGGTCATGCCGTCGTGGTGGTCGCCGGCACGACGATCGTAGGTGACTGGATCGTCGGTGCCGTCGTTCTTGTACGCGGCCACGCCGGCGGCGATCGGATCGCCCAGGCGATAGAGCACGCTGGCGGTGTAGCCGGCGGGCACAGTGACCACGTCGTCGAGGCTCTTCGCGACGGCGTTGAAGCCCAGCTTCATCGGCGAGGGGGCCGGGACGGGAGCCGGCGCCGGCGCGGGGGCCGGTGCGGGCGGAAGGATCGGGAACGCGGTGCCACCACCGCTGCCGCCGCCGCAGGCCTGCAGCAGTGCGGTGCCGGCGGTACCGACGCCCAGGCCGAACAGATGGCGGCGGCTCAGGCGCGACGCGACCAGGTCGGTGAAGGACGGGTTCGGGGAATCGTTGGTGCCGACATCGTCGAGATCGACGCCGTTGGCGTCCGTGCGGGTGTTTGCGGTCATGCGCAATATCTTTCGTGGGTTGGGATTGAAACCAGCCCGCGAAGTTAGGCACTTCGCATGACATGCCTGTGAAACGCTCGGCCGCTGGTTGGGGTACGGCGAGATTTCGTCAAAAAACCTTCACGCCCGCGCCACACATGGCAGCGCGGACGCTGCGCCCCTCAGGGCGCCGGCAACTGCCTCGGCCACAACGCCCACAGCCGCAGCGGCTGGTTCACGCTCGCGGCCAGCCGTCCGGCCTCGGCGCCGGTGCCGGCGAAGTAGTCGGCGCGCACGGCGCCCAGGATGGCGCTGCCGGTGTCCTGCGCCACCACCAGCTTCTGCAGCTGCGCGGTCGGGCCGTTCGAGGCGAGCCACACCGGCGTGCCGTAGGGAATGCTCTCGCGATCGACCGCGATGGAGCGCCCTGCCGTCAGCGGCACGCCCTGCGCGCCGCGCGGGCCGAAGGCGGCGTCGAGCTCGCTCATCGTCTCTTCGCGGAAGAACACGTAGCGCGGATTGCTCCACAGCAGCTGCGACACGCGCTGCGGGTTCTGCGCCACCCAGGCCTTGGTGTCGTCGGGCCACTTGCCGACCTTGGCGACGCCCTGGCTCATCAACCACTGCTGCACGCTGCGATACGGCTGCTCGTTGGTGGCCGCATAGGCCACGCGCACGGTGTGCTGGTAGCCGTTGGCCTCGGTGATGCGCAAGCGGCCCGAGCCCTGGATGTGCAGCATCAGCGCGTCGATGGGGTCGGCCATCCAGGCGATCTCGCGACCGCGCAGCGCGGCCTGGGCCTCGGGCAGGGTCTCGATTTCCTGGCGCGTGAACCAGGGGCGCTTGGGCACGAGGCCGTCGGGCGCCTGGTACAGCGGCACGCTGAAGCCGGCCGAGGGCACGCGCGAGGCTTCGTACACGGGCTCGTAGTAGCTGGTGAGCTTGCCTTCGCTCTGGCCCGCGAGCGATTCGACGCGGTAGGGCTGCAGCCGGTCGGTCATCCAGCGGCGCTGCTCTTCGGGCGTGGCGATGGCCAGCTGGCGCACCTCGCGGCACAGCGGCGCGAAGGCGGCGTTGGGGCGCGCGCAGTTGGCCAGCAGCGCGATCCATGCCTCGTGCAGCGGGTCTTCGCTGAAGCCCGGCAGCTCGGACCAGCCCACGGGCACCCAGCGGCTTTTCGGATGCGCGAGCGATCCGGTCAGCGGACCGAGGTCGCGCGGCGGGGTGACGGTGGGTCGGGTGGGGGTGTCGGGGGCGCGGGGGCCGAGGGAACAGCCGGCAAGCGTTGCTACGATCGCAAGCCCGACCAGCCACTGGAGTCCATTTCTCATGGGTTTGATTCTGCTTGAAGCCCTCGCCGCGGGACTCGTCCTGATCTTGATCATCTGGTGGACCATGTTTTCCGGGCGCAACAAGGGTGAATTGCATGACGACCCCGACGCCGAGCGTGAGGACAAGGATTCGCCGCCCAAAGTGTGAATTGCTCGTGTAGCCACACGGCGCGGCCCACTGTCGGACAAGCACCCTATTGCTACAACTTTAGTAGCAATCATCGCAGCATTCACGGGCGATGGCGAAAGTTTTCTTATTTTCCGTAGGGCTTTGAGCACGTACCATCGCATACCCGCCGGGGGCTAAGCTGTGGCCCGCTTGATTCAACCTTGAAAGGGATCGCCATGAAAAAGTTCGTTCTTGCAACCACCGCAGCTGCCCTCGTTTTGTCCGGCTGTGCCGGCGGAATGACCGACACCCAGCGCAACACCGGCATCGGTGCCGGCATCGGCGCGCTCGGCGGCGCCGCCATCGGCTCGGCCACCGGCGGCAACCGCGGTGCCATCGGCACGGGCGCGGTGGTCGGTGCGGCGGCCGGCGCACTCGGCGGCTACCTGTGGTCGCAGCGCATGGAAAACCAGAAGCGCCAGATGGAAGCCGCCACCCAGGGCACCGGCGTGGCCGTGACGCAGACGGCGAACAACGAGCTCAAGCTCGCCATTCCGAGCGACGTGTCGTTCGACGTGGGCCGCTCCAACATCAAGTCGAACTTCGCGCCCGTGCTCGACCAGTTCGCCAACGGCCTGCGCAACAACCCGAACGCCGAGGTGCGCATCATCGGCCACACCGACAGCACCGGCTCGGACGCCATCAACAACCCGCTGTCGGTGGACCGCGCCGCCAGCACGCGCGACTACCTGGTGGCACGCGGCGTGAGCGCCGCGGCGTTCCGCATCGAAGGCCGTGGCTCGCATGAGCCGGTGGCCGACAACAACAGCGACGCCGGCCGGGCACAGAACCGCCGCGTCGAGATCTACGTGGGCGAGCGCGCACCGCGCGGCTGATCGCAGCCCCAGCGGGAAACCGGCCGCCGCATCGAACGGCCGGTTCCCGCACCCGTTTTCATTGGTCCAAGCAGAGGGAAAATTCATGAGGAAGTTTGTTGTGTCTAGTGCGGCGATGGCCGCTGTGTTGTTCATCGCGGGGTGCGCATCGTCGACCCCGCCGGCCGAAGCACCGGCCGCACAGCAGGCCGCACCGGCCAACAGCTGGACCGCCCGCCTGGACGCGCTGAAGGCCGAGCTCGAAAGCTCCACCAAGGGCACCGGCGTGGTGATCTCGCAGACCGCCGACAACCAGCTTCACGTCGTGATTCCGAATGAACTCTCGTTCGACACCGGCCGCGCCAACGTCAAGCGCAACCTGGCGCAGGTGCTGGACAAGGTCGCCGAAGGCCTGAAGAGCGCCACCACCGCCAGCCTGCGCGTGGTCGGCCACACCGACAGCACGGGCAGCGAGGAAGGCAACGAACGCCTCTCGGTGAGCCGCGCCGACAGCGTGCGCAACCACCTGGTGGGCCGCGGCGTGTCGACCACCGTGATCACCACCGACGGCCGCGGCTCGCGCGAGCCGCTGGCGGACAACGGCACGGCCGCCGGCCGCGCGCAGAACCGCCGCGTCGAAATCTTCGTCGCCGAGAAGATCTGAGCGCAGGTGCTGCGCGCACGGCGCGCGGCACCGTGAGGAAATCCCGCATGAGGGCACGGCACCGCCGGCCCTAACATCGCGCGGCCTGCACGCGGCGCGCGCACCGCGCGCCGGGCGGACACGAGAGGAAACTCCGATGAACGCCTTCGCGCCGGCCCCATCGCACGTCGCATCCCATTTCGCGCCGGACATCATTGCCGAGGGCACCGGCGCGCGCCCGAACTACCTCGTGACAGGCGGCGACCAGCTGTTCGCCGCCCGCTGGCAGCAGGACGCGTGCTGGCTGCCCTTCCACGGCGCGGCGCATCACGTGCTGGTGCTGCACGAGAACGGCAGCACGGCGGTGCGCAAGTACGAGCGCGGCAAGCTCGTCGCCTCGCGCTCGCGGCTAGGCAGCGTGAGCTTCATCCCCTGCGACGGCACCGAATGGGAGATCGGCGGGCGTTGCGGCGTGGTGCACCTGTACATCGGCCAGGCGCTGATCGCGCGCGTCGCCGCCGAGGAAGGCCTCGGGCCGGCGGTGGAGATCGACCCCTTCTTCGCGATCCGCGACCCGTGGCTGCAAGGCTTCTTCCAGATGCTGGTGAGCGAGGTGGAGCTGTACGGCGCCGTGCCCCTGAGCCCCGATTCCTTGCTGCTCTCGCAGAGCCAGCACCTGCTGGCCCATCACCTCGTGCGACGCCACTCCGCGTCGGGCCGCGGTGCGCTGCTGCACACGGAGGGCGCGCGCCGGCAGCCGGCCCTGACCCCACAGCAGTTGCGCCGGGTGACCGAGCACATCGACGCGCACCTGGCCACGCCGCTGAGCCTGGCCGACCTGGCCGCGCTGGTGCACCTGTCGCAGGACCACTTCATCCGCAGCTTCAAGGCGGCCAGCGGCATGGCGCCCTACCAGTACCTGCTGCGCCGCCGCCTGGAAGGCGCCGCCGAACTGCTGCGCACCAGCGACCTGCCCATCGAGGCCGTCGCCAAGCGCATGGGCTTTGGCAGCCCCGCGTACTTCTCCACGCGCTTCCGCGCCTTCCTCGGCGTGGCGCCGGGCGCCTACCGCCGCATGCGCTGAACCGCGCAGCAACTTGCGCAAAAGCGCGCCACTTTCGACATCCCGTGCTTCGTTCGGGCCAACAGGCCATGGCGTGAGAAGCCGCTCCTAGACTGGCTTCGCAGGCCGATCCCGGCCGCATCACCCACGGAGACACCATGACCCTGACCGCCCTGAAAGCCACGCCGCCCGCCAGCGCCGCCCATGCGCGCATCACGCTGCCGTACCCGCATTTCCAGAAGCTCGAGCGCTATCCGTGGAAGCCGTGGGTCATGCCCGGCGTGGCCTACAAGCTGCTGAGCATCAACCGGCGCAGCGGCGGCTTCACCTGCCTGCTGAAGGTCGATCCCGGCACCGAGGCACCGGTCCACCATCACCTGGGCGCCATCGAAGTGATCGTGCTCGAGGGCGACATCTACTACGAGCGCAACGACATCGGCCGCCCCGGCGACTACATGCACGAGCCCGCCGGCGACATCCACCAGCCGCGCTCCGACGGCGGCTGCGTGCTGTTCTGCGTGTTCGAGGGCGCGATTGCCGGGCTGGGCGAGGACGGCAACGTCGTCGGCATCGTTGACGGCCGCAGCATGCTGGAGATGGCCACGCGCGACGGCGCGGCGCAGCACGTGCACAGCTGAGGCCCGACCTGCGGTGCGGGCTAGAGGTCGCGCAGGCGGTTGGCCAGCTCCACCGCCGACTTCACTTCCATCTTCTCGAACACGCGCGCCCGGTGGACCTCCACCGTGCGCACGCTGATCGCGAGCTGGTCGGCGATGAGCTTGTTCGGCAGGCCCTCGACCACGAGGCGCATCACGTCGCGCTCGCGGTCGGTCAGCTCGGCGATGCGGTCGGCCAGGCCGCGGCGCACGCGCTGCACCTCGAGCGCGCGCTGCGACATGCCCAGCGCCTGCTCGATGCGGTCGACCAGCGCGTTGTCCGAGAACGGCTTCTCGCAGAAGTCGAAGGCCCCGCGCTTGACCGCCTCGACGGCGGTGGGCACGTCGGCATGGCCGGTCAGGAAGATCACCGGCATCTCGGCCAGCAGGCCGCGTTCGGCCAGCCGGTCAAACAGCACCAGCCCGCTCATGCCGGGCATGCGCACGTCCAGCAGCAGGCAGCGCGGCTGGTCGGGCAGCGGCGCCTCGTCCAGGTACTGCTCGAAGGCCTCGGCGCTGCCGAAGTGCTCGCTGGCCAGGCGGCGCGAACGCAGCAGCCAGGCCAGCGCCTCGCGCACGCTGGCGTCGTCGTCCACGATAAAGATCAAGCCATCGATCAGCGGTTGCATGCCATGAGGTCCAGCGGAACAGAGAAAACGAAGAAGAGAAAAAGGCGGCTATCCCGCAGCGGGAAGGGTAAACCTGAAGACGGTGCCCCGGGGGCGGTTGGGCTCGAACATCAGCGCGCCGCCGTGCTGCTCCACCACGGTGCGGCACAGGCTCAGGCCCAGGCCCATGCCGTCGGGGCGCGTGGTGAAGAAGGGCGTGAACAGGCGCGCCGCCACCTCCTCGCTGATGCCGCAGCCCAGGTCGGCCACGGAGAACTCGAGCCAGCGCCGGCCGTCGGCCGGCACGGTGGCGCCCACCGGCAGGGCGCGCGCCACGCGCAGGCGCAGCACGCGGCTGCCGGGCGCGTGGTCGGCGCCGTCCATGGCCTGCATGGCGTTGCGCGCCAGGTTCAGCAGCACCTGCTCGACCAGCGTGCGGTCGCACACCACGGCGGGCAGGCGCTCTTCGCACACGATCTCGATCGTCACGTCGAGCTTGCGCGCCTGCAAGCGCACCAGCGGCAGCACGGCGTCGATGAGCGCCTGCGGCGCCACGGCCTCGCGCATGCGGTCGCGCCGGCGCACGAAGTCGTGCACGCTGCGGATCACCTGGCCCGCGCGGTCGGCCTGCTCGGCGATGCGCTTCACGGCCATGGCCACCTCGGCCTGCTCGCCGCGCGCCTCGGGCCCGATCAGGTTGAGCGAGCCGGTGGCGTAGCTGGCGATGGCGGCCAGCGGCTGGGTGAGCTCGTGGCTCAGCAGCGAGGCCATCTCGCCCACGGTGGCCAGCCGCGCGCTGGCCTGCAGGCGCTCCTGGCTGGCGCGCGAGAGTTCCTCGACACGGCGCTGCTCGCTCACGTCGATGAAGGCGCTCATCCAGCCGGTCTGCACCTTGTGCGCGTTGATCAGCGGCGCCTCGAAGATGAGCACCGGAAAACGCGTGCCGTCCTTGCGCATGAAGACCGACTCGAAGCCCTCGCGCGGCGGCAGGCCGCCCGCGAAGCGGCGCGTCTGGCGTAGGTGGTACTCGTGCGCCAGCTCGGTCGGCCAGTAGGGCGCCTCGACGCTGTCGGCCATGAGCTCTTCGGGCGTGAACCCGACCATTTCGCAGAAGGCCGGGTTGACGTAGGTGATGCGCCCCTGCAGGTCGCGCGCGCGCAGGCCGGTGATGACCGAGTCTTCCATCGCCTTGCGAAAGGCCAGCGCGTCGGCCAGGTCGCGCTCGGCGCGCAGGCGGCGGCGGGTGTCGCGCGCCAGCAGGATCAGCACCGACACGAGCGCGATCGAGATCGCCGTGACCAGCGCCGTGAGCATGTTCGGGAACAGGTCGGGCGCGGCGCGCCAGCCGTCCACGCGCAGCATGAGTGAGGCGCCCGGCAGGTCGATGCGCTGCTGCGAGGTGAACACGCGCGTGCCGATGCGCCGCGAGGTGCCCAGCGCCACCAGCCGCGTGCCGTCGGCCTCGGTGAAGGCGACCTCCTGCCCGCGCGTGAGCGTGGGGCCGACCAGCTCGACCAGCGTGTCGCGCAGCGAATAGCTGGCCACCAGGTAGTCACCGGCGTCCATCGGCAGGCACAGCTCCATCACCTCGACGCCGCCGCCGCCGGCCACGGGCACGTAGTGGCTGGGCGAATAGGCGGGCGCACCGGCCTTGCGCGCGGTGGCGCAGGCCTGCGCCACGTCGGCCTGCGCGGGACCGCGGTTGCTCTCTTCGAGGATGCGCGTGCGGTAGGGCGTGTTCACGGCCTCGATGGGTTGCAGCTGCGCATCGCGCCACTCGAGCCGCAGCCATTCGCGGTGCTCGCGCAGCTGCGCCGCCGCGCGGTCGGCCCAGTGCGTGCGCTCCATGCCCGGCGCGAGCGTGGCGCGCAGGCTCTGGGCGTTGCGCTGCAGGCCGCTGCGCAGGTCGACGACGGCGTCGGCGGTGTCGCGCTCCAATGCCGCCTGCACCTGCTCGACCTCATGCCGGCCGGCCAGCCACACGACGGTGACCAGCAGCGCCGACACCAGCACCGCCAGCAGCAGCCAGAGGAACCAGCGCTTCCACAGCGAGCGCAGGCGCGCGAAGGCGACGACCCAGGCCCGGCGCTGCGGCGGTGCGGAAACCTCGAGCGCCTCGTCGGCCATCGTCAGGCGAGCACGCGGTGCGACAGCGCGGGCAGCTGGGCGCGCGTGCGCTCGACCTGCCGGGCGTCGAGGTCGAACAGCACCACGCCCTCTTCGGCGGCCTGCTGCGCCACCACCGTGCCCCAGGGGTCGATGACGAGCGACTGGCCCCAGGTCTGGCGGCCGTTCTCGTGCGTGCCGCCCTGCGCGGGCGCGACCACCCAGGCCAGGTTCTCGATGGCGCGCGCGCGCAGCAGCACCTCCCAGTGCGCGGCGCCGGTCGTGCGCGTGAAGGCGCTGGGCACCAGCAGCAGGTCAGCGCCCTGCCCCGCCAGCGCGCGGTACAGCTCGGGAAAGCGCAGGTCGTAGCACACGCTCATGCCCACGCGCCAGGCGTGGCCGTCGCGCGAGGGCAGCTCGAACACCACGGGCTGCGCGCCGGGCGCGATGACGCGGCGCTCGTCGTAGCGCTCGGTGCCGTTGTCGAAGAAGAACAGGTGGATCTTGTCGTAGCGCGCCACGCACTTTCCTTCGGGCGAGAAGGCCAGCGAGCTGTTGAAGACGTGGTCGGCGTCGTCGCTCTCGATGGGCAGCGTGCCGCCCACGATCCACAGGCCGAACTCGCGCGCCGCGTCGGCCAGGAAGCCCTGCACCGTGCCGGCGCCGGCAGTTTCGCGCAGGCCGAGCTTGTCGGTGTCGCGCGCGCCCATCATGCAGAAATACTCGGGCAGCACCGCAAGCTCGGCGCCGTCGCGCGCCGCCTGCCCGAGCAGCGCATGGGCGCGCACGAGGTTGGCTTCGCGGGCGATGGCGGACACCATCTGGATGGCTGCGACTTTCATTGCGTGGTCTCCGTTTTCTTGCCTTCGCTGGCGCCCGTGGATGTCGATCCACCCGGCAGGCCGGGCAGCAGCTGCAGCGAGCGCGGCACCTTGGCGATCTTGGGGTCGGCCCAGGTGCCTTCGACGTGGAACTCCTGCGTGGCGGCTGCCGCGAGCGGCTTGCTCAGCACCCACTGCGCGAGGAAGGTGCCCAGGCCGATGGCCGGGTTGATGGCCGTGGCCACCAGCGCGGCCGTGCCGGCGTTGATCTCGGGCACCACCACGACGCGCAGGTTCTGCGTCTCGCGCACGATGTCGGCCGAGCCGTCCATGAGCGCGGCGGCGTTCACGCCCTTCATCTGCAGGTTGTTGGTGCTGGCGATGCCCTTGTTGATCTTTGCGTCGCCGCGGATGAAGTCGAAGGCGAAGCCCTGGCTGAACACGTCGCGGAAGTCGAGCGTGAGCCGGCGCGGCAGCGCCTGCAGGCTCAGCACGCCCAGCAGCTTGGCCAGGCCCGGGTCGGCCTTGAGGAACTGGCCCTGCTCCACGTCGACCTGCAGCTGGCCGCCCAGGCTGGGGTAGTCGAGAGAGAACGGCGAGCCGCGCCAGTTCACCTCGCCCTCGAGCCGCCCCTTGCCGCGGCGCAGCACGCCCGGCATGCCGAAGCGCGTGAGCAGGTCGCCGGCGTCGGCGATGTCGAGCTTGAAGTTCATGGCCGTGGTGCGGCGCTGGCCGGCGCTTGCGCCGCCGCCCGCCGGCGCGGCCCAGGTGCCCTTGGCGGTGAAGGTGGCCTCGGGCACGCTGAAGGCGAGCTTGTTGAGCAGCCATTCACGCCCGCCGCGGTTGACGGCGTCGATCTCGGCGCGGCCCAGGCGCTTGCCGAGCAGCTCGAAGTCGTCGACCACGATGTCCAGCGCCGGCAGGGTGCCGGGTTGCTCGTCGAGCAGGGTCTCGACCTGCGTGGCCTCGGCCGGCGCGATCTTCAGGCGCGCGAGCCGCGCATAGAGCCGGCCGGCCTGGCTGTGGCTGTACTCGGCGTAGCCGCTGAGCTCGGAGGCGTCGACATTGGCGCGCCACAGCGCGCCTTCGCGCGTGCCGCCGAGCACCACGTTGTGCAGGGTGCGCCCCGCGATGCCCAGCTGCTGCGCGCGCACCGCGATGCGCGTGGGCAGGTAGGCCAGGTCGGGATCGTCGGCGCGCTCGCCGCCGCCGACCACCGCGGCGGTGCCCACCAGCGTCTGCCAGGCGCCCATGTCGAGCTTGGCCACGTTGACGTTGGCGAACACGCCGCGGTCGGGCGGCAGTGCCGTCTCGCCGGGCGCCAGCCCGATGCCGATGCCGCCGCGCAGCACGTGCGCCTGGCCGTTGGCCGACAGCTCGCGCACGTACTGCACCGAACCGACGCGGCCGAGCTCGAGCGTCAGCTGGTCCTGCGTGGCGCGGCGGGCGTCGCGCGCCAGCACCTTCTTCTCGATGCGCAGCGGCATCAGCTCTTCGGCCGTCTTGACCAGCGGCGTGGGCAGCGCCAGCGCCAGCCCCTGCAGGCTGCTGGTGAGCGAGAACTCGGGCGTGTCGTCACGCATCGAGAAGGTGGCGGCGTAGGGCGCGCTGCCGGTGGCGTGCTTGGCCAGGCGCGCGAGCCAGTCGACCTCGCGCGCGCCGCGCAGGCCTTCGGCGCTGGCCGTGCCCTGCGCCTTCAGCGCCAGTTCGCGCTGCGGCCCGCTGAAGCGGCCCTTGCCTTCGACGCGCACCTCGCCGCCCAGCAGGCGGGCCTGCACGCCGGCCAGCGAGAAGCCGGTGTCGGTGAAGTTGAGCGTGCCGCGCGCCTGCGTGAACGGCGGCGCCTCGGGCACCACCTGCAGCTCGTTGTCGGCCAGCGTCACGGTGGCCTGCACCTTGGTGCTGTTGACGTTTTCCAGCGGGAGATCGAGGCGCAGCTTGTAGTCGGCCGAGCCGGTGGCGCGCGCGCGCTGCAGGAAGGGCCCGGCCTCGCCGGCCAGCGGCGCGCCGGCGCGCAGCACCTCGCCCAGCGGGCCCTTGGCCTGCGCATCGACGCGCAGCAGCGCGGCGTGGTGTGACATGTCGGCGATCTGCGCCTCGGCCTTCGTGACCTCGACGCCGGGCGCGCCGGCAATGCGCCCGCGCGCATTGCGCACCAGCATGCCCGCGCGCTCGAACACCAGCTCGCCCGACACGCCGGTGAGCGCCGGCCACACGGGCGGCGGCGCGGCGGGCGGGCCGGTGCGCGACGCCGGGGTCGCGGGCGCGGCGGCGGAGGCCGCGAGCGAGGGCGGCACGTAGGCGTAGTGCACGTCCGACACCTTGGCCGCGATGCGGAACTCGCCCTGCTTCGGGTCCATGAAGGGCATGTCGTGCAGGTCGCCGCGCACACGGAAATCGACCGTGCTGGCGGTGCCCTTGACGACCGACTCGCGCACGTAGTCGCGCGTGTGCTGCGGAATGTCGAGCGGCAGGTAGCGGAACACGCGGGTGCCGTCGGCGCGCGTGAGCTTGCCCTGCAGGTCGAGCACGCCGGGGTGCTGCGCGCGGCTGCTCGAGGTGGCCGGGTCGCTGGTGCGCCAGTGGGCTTCGGCCTCGCCCTCGGCGTCGGCGTTGGCGAAGCGCAGCTTCGACACCTGCACCTGCATGGCGCCGTTGTCGAGCTTCCACTGCAGCTGGGTCGAGAGCCGGTCGATGGGGATCACCGGGTCTTCGAACACGCCGGGGAACTCGAGCGTGCCCTTGGCCATGGCCAGCGTGGCGGTGCCGCCGGTGTGGCTGGCGTCGAAGTCGAGCGTGGCGCCGCTGAGGCCGGGGGTGCCGGGGTGCACGCGCGGCGGCGCGGCGGGCGTGCCGGCCGGCGCCGGGGTGCTGGGCGGTGGCGGCCGGCGCCGGCTGCGAGGCGACGCGCAGGCCGCTGACCCGGCCCTTGGCCTGGTAGCGCGCGATCGCGTCGGGCGCGCCCTGCCAGTTCATGTCGATGCGCTCGACCAGCCCGCGCGGCGCGTAGGCGCCCAGCACGCGGTGCGTGGCCTCGCCCAGCGGCAGGCGGTCGGCGATGAGCGCCAGCGCCGCGAGGTCGAGCCGGTCGGCCTTCAGCGCGCCGTGCTCGGGCGTACGGCCCTTGGCCGGCGTGTGCTGCAGCCACAGGTTGCCGCCGGGCCAGCGCAGGCCGTCGACGGTGTCGAACTGCAATGCGGTGGTCGAGAACTCGAAGGTGTCCGCGTTCATCTGTCCCGCCAGCCGGCCGGTGACGGCGCGCAGCACCAGCGGCTGCAGCCCCTTGCCGAGCGAGGCGTCGATGCGGTTCAGCCCCAGGTCGGCCGCGCCGCCGACGATGCGCCCGTCGTCCACGTCGGCCCACAGGCGCAGCGCGCCGTTGCCTTCGCGGATGCGCGCGTCGAGCGAGACGTACTGGCCCAGGCGCGTGACGTCGATGTAGGGCAGGTCGGCATAGAGCTGGCCGTCCCAGGTCTGCCAGTGGCCGCTGCGCAGCGACAGCAGCGGCTGGCGGAACTGGCCGCGCAGCGTGAAGCGCTCGCCCCAGCCGGCCGGCGGCGTGGCGTCCAGCCGCAGGCCGTGGCGGCGCGCACCGTTGCGGGACACGAAGCGCACGTCGGTCAGCAGCAGGGGTTCGGCGCCGCGCTGCTCGTCGGTCCAGCGCACGGTGCCGCCTTCGATGACGAACTCGCGCTGCGCGAAAAACCAGTCGGCGGCGCGGGTTTCTCCGGTCGTGTCGGTCTCCATGTGCAATCCAGCCACATGGAGTTTTCCCTGAGTGTCGCGGCGCACGTCGAGCTGCGGGCCCTCGATATAGAGCTGCTCGAAATTCAGGCGCCACAGCGACCGCGGCGACACGCTCGCCACCACCCGCACGAGGCGAAGGGCCTCGCGTTGGTCTGCGTCCTGCAGCACCACGTCGCGCAATTCGAAGGCCGGAAATAGCCCTTCGGAGCGGGCGGTGATGGCGCCGATGCGCACCGGGACACCGATGGCCTTGCTAGCCTGCGCCTCGAGTGCACCGCGAAAATCGCCGATTCGCGGCACAATCCACGCGTGCAGGACCACGACTGACAGCGCCAGCAGAAGCCACGCAGCGAAGAGCAGACCCAATAGCCAGCGCGCTGTCACAGCGGTGATTTGGAGCAGACGTGAAGGGGAAGACGCCGTGTCGTTCATTGAGGATCGCGCTGTGTCGGGAATTATGACCGCCAGCCTAGAGCCGGGTTCCGCGCCAACCCACACCAGTGTGAATCAGTTGCCATCCAATCCGACGCCTTCCGCGTTTTCTTCCAGTTCCCGATTCGTCCAGCGGCTGCGCCGCCGCTATGCGGCCGAGCTCGAATTGCTGCCGCCCGGCGAGCCCCGGCGCGAATCGATGACCGTCGCCTACGACGCCCTGCGCGCACGCGGCGTGGCCGTGGGCGATGCGTTGCGCATCGTGCGCCAGCTCACGATGGAACGTCTGGTCACACTCGACTGCGACCAGCAGGCCCCGCTCGCGGTGGTGACCACCGCCGTGACCGAGCTGGCCGAACTGGCCCTGGACATCGCCTGCCAGGACGCCTGCCATGAACTCGACGCCCAGCACGGCGCGCCGCTCGGCCCCGAAGGCCAGCGCTCGCAGCTGTGGGTGATCGGCATGGGCAAGCTCGGCGCGCGCGAGCTCAATGTGTCCAGCGACATCGACCTCATCTACCTGTACGACGTGGACGGCGACACGGCCGGCGATGCCGACGGGCGCGGCAAGCTGTCGAACCAGGAATACTTTGCGCGGGCCGTGAAGCGCATCTATGCGCTGGTGGGCGACGTGACCGAGCACGGCTTCGTGTTCCGCGTCGACCTGGCGCTGCGGCCCAACGGCAACTCGGGGCCGAGCGTGGTCTCGCTCGACGCACTCGAAGAATATTTCCAGGTGCAGGGCCGCGAATGGGAGCGCTTTGCCTGGATGAAGAGCCGCGTGGTCGCGCCGCGCGCCGTGGTGCTCGGCGGCCAGGCCCAGGCGCTGCGCAACGTGGTGCTGCCCTTCGTGTTCCGCCGCTACCTCGACTACAGCGTGTTCGACTCGCTGCGCATCCTGCACCGCCAGATCCGCGAGCAGTCGGCGCGCCGCAGCGCCGGACGCCCCGAGCGCGCCAACGACGTGAAGCTCTCGCGCGGCGGCATCCGCGAAATCGAATTCACCGTGCAGCTGCTGCAGGTGGTGCGCGGCGGCCAGTTTCCCGAGCTGCGCACGCGCCCCACGCTCGACGCGCTGCAACGGCTGGCGCGCGCCAACCTCATGCCGCAGGACACGGCCGACACGCTGGCCGCGGCCTACGAGTTCCTGCGCCGCGTGGAGCACCGCATCCAGTACCTGGACGACCAGCAGACCCATGTGCTGCCGGTCAACGACGACGACCTGCGCTGGATCGCGCAGTCGATGGGCTACGCCGACTGCTGCCCCTTCCTCGAACAGCTCGACACGCACCGCGAGTTCGTGGCCCAGGAGTTCGACAAGCTGCTGGGCGGCGAGAAGCCCTGCAACGGCAAGTGCAACGGCAAGAAGGCCGCGGCGCCCGCCGACCTGGTCGACCTGCTCGACGACCTGCCGCCCGTGTTCGCCGAGCGCATCCGCGACTGGTGCGAGACGCCGCGCGTGCTCGCCCTGCGCGAGGAAACCCGGGGCCGCCTGCGCCAGCTGGTGCAACGCACCGGCCAGTGGCTGAAGGAGCCCGACGGCGAGGGCGCGGGACAGACGCCGCGCCACGTCGATGCCGCCATGCGCTGGGCCGACTGGATCGAGCCGCTGATGCGCCGCGAGAGCTACCTGGCGCTGCTGGTCGAACGCCCCGCCGTGCAGGAGCGCCTGCTGCGCCTGCTGGGCGCCGCGAAATGGCCGGCGCGCTACCTCATGCAGCACCCGGGCGTGATCGACGAGCTCGCGAGCGACGAAATGCTCTCGGGCCGCTTCATCGCCGACGAATTCGAGCGCGAACTCGAAGCGCGCCACACCTCGCTCACCCGCACCGGCGAGGCCGACGAAGAGCGTTTGCTGAACCTGCTGCGCCACGCCCACCACGCCGAGGTGTTCCGCACGCTGGCGCGCGACGTCGATGGCCGCATCACCGTCGAGCAGGTGGCCGACGACCTGAGCGCGCTGGCCGACACCACGCTGCGCGTGACCGCGCGCTGGTGCTGGCCGCACGTGCGCAACCGGCACCGCGAGGTGCCGCAGTTCGCGATCATCGGCTACGGGAAACTGGGCGGCAAAGAGCTGGGCTACGGCAGCGACCTGGACATCGTGTTCGTCTACGACGACGACGACGAGCGCGCCGGCGAGGTCTATGCGGCCTACGTGCGCAAGCTCATCAACTGGCTCACGGTGAAGACGCGCGAGGGCGACCTGTTCGAGATCGACACCGCACTGCGGCCCAACGGCAACTCGGGCCTGCTCACCACCAGCTTCGAGGCCTACGAAAAGTACCAGCTCGGTCGCGGCAGCAACACCGCGTGGACCTGGGAGCACCAGGCCATGACGCGCGCGCGCTTCGTGCTGGGCAGCGCCGACCACGGCGCCGAGCTGGGCGCGCGCTTCGACCAGGTGCGCGAGGCCGTGCTGGTGGCGCCGCGCGACCGCGAGGCGCTGAAGGCCGAGATCATCGGCATGCGCAACAAGCTGCGCGGCGCCCGTCCCGTGAAGGCCGACCGCTTCGACGTGAAGCACAGCCCCGGCGGCATGGTCGATGCCGAGTTCGCGGTGCAGTTCCTGGTGCTGTCGGCTTCGGGCGCGCACCCCGAGCTGATTCCCAACCTGGGCAACATCGCGCTGCTGCTGCGCGCCGAACAGGCCGGGCTGCTGCCCGAAGGCGTGGGCCGCAACGCCGCCACCGCCTACCGCGAGCTGCGCCGCGTGCAGCACACCGCACGCCTGAACGAAGAGCCCACGCAGGTCACGCCGCCCGCCCTGAGCGCCGAACGCGACGCCATGCTGGCCTTGTGGAAGGCGGTCTTTGGCTGACCGCGCCCTCGCCTCCCGCACGCTGACGGCCTGTGCCCTGGCCGCGGCGCTCGTGCTGGCCGGCTGCGCCAGCGGACCGCGCAGCAGTGGCGGCGGCGTCGCCAGTGGCCGCGACGGCCCCGGCAGCAACATCCCGTCGGACCTCGACCGCGTGCCCGATGCCGAACCCCGCATCGAGGCGATCCGCAGCAGCGGCGGCACCAGCAAGCCGTACACGGTGCTGGGTCGCGGCTACGTGCCGATCACCGACGACCGGCCGTTCCGCGAATCGGGCATCGCCTCGTGG
This sequence comes from Variovorax sp. KBS0712, assembly GCF_006323185.2. NCBI lineage: Bacteria > Pseudomonadati > Pseudomonadota > Betaproteobacteria > Burkholderiales > Comamonadaceae > Variovorax > Variovorax sp. KBS0712. The sequence continues at coordinate 371,708 of NZ_VCCD02000005.1, forward strand.
TACGGCCGCAAGTTCCATGCAGCCTCGACCGCCAGCGGCGAGCCTTACGACATGTACGCCATGACGGCCGCGCACAAGACGCTGCCGCTGCCGAGCTACGTGCGCGTGCGCAACCCGGCCAACGGCCGCGAGGTGATCGTGCGCGTGAACGACCGCGGCCCCTTCGTGGACGGCCGCGTGATCGACCTGAGCTACACGGCGGCGCTGAAGCTCGACCTGCTGCGCGGCGTGGCGCCGGTGGAGATCGAGCGCATCACCAACGAGGACATCCGCACCGGCGCCTGGCGCCGCGATGCGGGCACGGCCTATGCCGCGGCGCCTGCGCCTGCGCCTGCGCCCGTCCGGGTGGCGGCGGCGCCAGTGGCCGTGCCATCGGCCTGGGTCGCGCCGGTCGCGATGACCGCCGCTGCAGCCCCCGCCGCGACGATGCCCGTGGCACCGCAGACGCCGGTGATGGCCGCGGCACCGTCGGAACCCGAGGCCCCGGCCGGGCCGCGCGAGGCGATGGTGGTGACCGACCTTGCGCCGCTGGCCCCGCTCGCCGCGCCGGCCACGTCATCGGCGCCATCGGCGCCCTCTTCCGCTGCCGCCGGTTTCTGGGTGCAGCTCGGCGCGTTCCGTGAACGCGACGGCGCCGAGACCCTGAGAAGCCAGGCCGCGCGCGGCCTGCCCACGCTGGCACCGCAGCTGCGCGTGTTCAGCGAAGCCGGCACGCACCGCCTGCAGGCCGGTCCGTTCCCGTCGCGCAATGCGGCGGGCGAGGCCGTCACGCAGCTGCGCGACAACCTGCGCATCGCGCCGATGGTGGTCGAGCGGCGCTGAGGTTCAGGGCATCGCCTTGGCCACGACCTGCGAACGCAGGCCCACGCCGAGGCGGTTCCAGGCGTTGATCTGCGCCACGGCGAGCGAGAGCTCGACGATTTCCTGGTCGCTGAACACGGCCTTCAGGGCTTCGAACTCGGCATCGCGATCGGCGTGGTGGTCGGCCAGGCGCGTGAGCGTTTCGGCCCAGTCGAGTGCCGCACGCTCACGTTCGTTGAAGAGGCTCACCTCGCGCCAGGTGGCGAGGCTGTTGATGCGCTGCCAGTCTTCGCCCTGCACGCGCAGGTCGCGCACGTGCATGTCCAGGCAGTAGGCGCAGCCGTTGATCTGCGAGACGCGGGCAAAGACGAGGTCGATCAGCACCTTGCCGAGCGTGCTCGACTCGAAGCTGCCGTTGACGGCGATCATGGCCTGGAAGGACTTGGGGGCGAACTTGGTCCAGGCGAGACGGAGGGCGGGAGCTTGGCTCATGAGATGTACTCCAGGGTGGTTGAAGGAAAACAGCGAAATCTGCTTGCTACACCCTGAAGACGCGCCAGCCACCGGCCCTGTGACAGGCCGCCCGAATTTTTTCTTCAGGCGCCCCGTTTGGCCGCGAACAGCTGGGCGATGCGCGCCAGCTTGTCGGGGTTGCGCTGGGCGCGGATGCGCACGATGCGCTCGCCCTCGATCTCGAAGGTCTGGGCCGATTCGAGTTCGCCGTCGAGAAAGCGCAGCATGCCGGGCTCGCCGTTGAGCTCGACCAGCTCCATGCGCACGCCGGCGCCCATGCGGCGCCAGAGCGAGAAGTACAGCTGCGCCAGCCGCTGGCTGCCGCGCAGGATCTTGCTGAAGGTCTGCACCTTGCCGCCGCCGTCGCCGATGAGTTCGACGTCTTCCGCCATCAGCGCCTTCAGGTCCTGCATGCTGCCGCGCGCAGCCGCGTCGGCGAAGGCGCGCAGCAGGCGCTGGTGGGTCTCGCGCGACACCTGGAAGCGCGGGCGGGCCTCCTGCACCTGGGTCTTGGCGCGGTGCACCAGCTGGCGGCAGGCGGCCTCGCTCTTGCCCAGGGTCTGGGCGATCTCGTCGTAGTCGGCGTCGAACACCTCGCGCATGAGGAAGGCGGCGCGCGCCTCGGGCGCCAGGCGCTCGAGCACGGCCAGGAAGGCGACGGAGATGTTGTCGACGCGCGCTAGCGTTTCCTCGGGCGTGTCGGGCGACCCGGTGAGGGTGGGCTCGGGCATCCACGGGCCGATGTAGTGCTCGCGCTGGACCTTGGCGCTGCGCAGCCGGTCGATCGACAGGCGCGTGACGACGGTCACGAGCCAGGCTTCGGCGCTGTCGAAACTGGCCTTGTCGGCCTCGTGCCAGCGCAGCCAGGCGTCCTGCACCACCTCTTCGGCCTCGGCAACGGAGCCGAGCATGCGGTAGGCGATGCCCTGGAGGCGGCGGCGGTGGCTGTCGAAGGTGAGGGTCGGGTCGTCCATGCCCGATTAGACGTTTGAGGTCGCCGCGTTGTGACAGCTCGCGCCCAAAAAAAATCGCCCCGGCATGCGGGGCGATTTGTCGGGTCGCGGGGGCGGCTCAGGCGCCCTGGTACTCGGGCTTGGGGCCTAGCGTGGCCGAGACTTCCTTGCGGTAGCGGTTCAGCTCCTGCACGGTCTTGAAGCTGCGGTTCATCAGCAGGCTCAGGTTGTGCAGGATGCGCTCGCCGACCTTGGTTTCCCAGCCGGCGTCGAACTTGATCTGCTTGTCCAGCCAGTGCTCGAGCCAGTCGGGATCGGGCATGCGGCTCTGGATGGTGTCGTTCGGGAACAGCGCCTTGTTCACGTGCAGGTTGGTCGGGTGCAGCGCCTGGGCGGTGCGGCGCGCGCTGGCCATGAGCACGCCGACCTTGGTGAAGGCGGCGCGGGCTTCGTCGCCGAACTTTTCCATGGCGCGCTTCATGTAGCGCAGGTAGGCGCCGCCATGGCGGGCTTCGTCCTGGCTCAGCGTGGTGTAGATGTGCTTGATGACCGGCTCGGTGTGCCACTGGGCGGCGCGGCGGTACCAGTGGTTCAGGCGGATCTCGCCGCAGAAGTGCAGCATGAGGGTTTCGAGCGGGGGCGCCGGGTCGAAGTCGAAGCGCACCTCGTGCAGCTCCTGTTCGGTGGGCGCGTGCTGCGGGCTGAAGCGCTTCAGGTACTCCATGAGCACCAGCGAGTGCTTCTGCTCTTCGAAGAACCAGATCGACATGAACGCCGAAAAGTCGCTATCGTGCCGGTTGTCGCGCAGGAACATCTCGGTGGCCGGCAGCGCCGACCACTCGGTGATGGCATTCATCTTGATGGTCTGCGCCTGCTCTTCAGTCAGCAAGGAAGCGTCGAACGACTGCCAGGGGATGTCCTTGTCCATGTCCCAGCGGACGGATTCGAGTTGTCTGAAGAGTTCCGGGTAGAGCATCAAAGTCTTTCAATGGCCGCCGATTTTAGTCGGGCCGTTTGGCGCGCCCGTGACAGACGCGCGATGATGTGCTTACGCGCGCGCCCGCGCCATAGATGCACACCCCCCTTTTCGATCCAGGAGCCCGTCATGCGAACCCCCGCCCGATTGTCGATGCTGCGACGTTGCGCCACGGCCTTTTCCCTCGTGGCGGGCCTGTCCGCCGCCCTGTCGGCGAGTGCCCAGACGGCCCCCGCCGCCCCTGCTGCGCCCGCGGTGGGCGGCGGCGCCGGGTGCCCGGCGATCCTGCAGCACAGCTTCCCGCGGCTGCAGGATGAAAAGCCCCAGAACCTGTGCCAGTACTCCGGAAAAGTGGTCCTGGTGGTCAACACGGCCAGTTTTTGCGGCTTCACCCCGCAGTACAAGGGGCTGGAGGCGCTGGACATGAAGTACCGCGCCCGCGGCCTGGTGGTGCTGGGCTTCCCGTCGAACGATTTCTCCCAGGAATCGGGCTCCAACAAGGAAATCGCCGACTTCTGCGAAAGCACCTTCGGCGTGAAATTCCCGATGTTCGCCAAGTCGTCGGTGCGCGGCACCGACGCCAACCCGCTGTTCAAGCAGCTCGCGCAGGCCTCGGGCACGACGCCGAAGTGGAACTTCTACAAGTACCTGATCGGGCGCGACGGCAAGGTGGTGCAGGCGTGGTCGAGCATGACGGCGCCCGATGAGAACGGCTTCATCCAGGTGATCGAGAAACAGCTCGCCCCCAGCGGCGACTGACCGGCCCTGCAATGTGAACTTTGAGTCACAAACGTTTACCACTCGAACGGGAACCGTGCGGCGGCACCGCGCTCATACTTGAGCGTGGGCGGCCAAGGCCCACAGGTTTTCATGTTGCGAGGTCTTCCGGGCGCCTGCCGTCCGGTTGAAATCCCGAGGCGATTCTTCTCCTCCTCCCTCCCTCCTTCGTGTCGGGGCGCCTCGCAGCATTTTTGTCTTCCCGCCGAAAGCGGGGCCCGCGATGACGCAGCGCCCCCCTCGGCCTTCCTGTACGCGGTGGCCCGAACGGCCCCAAGAAAAAAGCGCCCCGCGGGGCGCTTTGTCGTTTCAGGGCTGGGTGTCGATGAAGCTCGGCCGCAGCATGAGCTTGTCGTACAACTTGGCCAGGTTGGCGTGGTCGCCGCGCCAGTCGATCTCGGGAAAACGCAGCCCCAGCCAGCCCAGCGCGCAGCCGACCGCGATGTCGGACAGGCTCAGGTGGATGCCGCTGCAGAAGGGCTTGTCGCCCAGGCCCTTGGCCATGGCGGCCACGCCGGCGTGGACCTTGGCGCGCTGGCGCTCGATCCAGGCGGCGCTGCGCTCGCCGTCGGCGCGGCCGGTCCAGGTGGCTTCGAGGCGCCAGAGCACGCCGGCGTCCATGACGCCGTCGGCCAGCGCTTCCCAGGTCTTGACCTCGGCGCGCTCGCGGCTTTGCTGCGGAATGAGCTTGCCCACGGGCGACAGGGTGTCGATGTATTCGACGATGACGCGCGAGTCGAACATCGCCTCGCCGCCTTCCATGATCAGGCACGGCACCTTGCCCAGCGGGTTCGAATGGGCGATCGTGGTGTCTGCGGACCAGACGTCTTCGATCACGAACTGGTAGTCGAGCCGCTTTTCGGCCAGCACCACGCGCACCTTGCGCACATACGGGCTGGCGGCGGATCCGATCAGTTTCATGAAGGCTCTCTCCCCATCGCTTGTTAACGTTTGTTCGCAGGCATTTTAGGTGAAGGGAAAAAGACGGCGCCCGAATTCCCCCGCGGCGCGGCCACCCGGCGGCCGCCTAAAATTCGGGCATGAGCTTTTCCACCGTCTCCGCCCTCTCCCCCCTTGACGGCCGCTATGCGGCCAAACTCGCGGCCTTGCGCCCGCTGATGAGCGAACAGGGCTATATGCACCGTCGCGTGCAGGTGGAGGTGGCCTGGTTCATCGCGCTGTCCGACTGCGGCTTTGCCGAGTTCAAGCCCCTCACGGGCGGCGCCCGCAAGTACCTGATGGGGCTGGTGTCGCACTTCTCCGAGGCCGACGCCCTGGCCATCAAGGACATCGAGAAGACCACCAACCACGACGTGAAGGCCGTCGAATACTGGATCAAGTCGAAGTTCGAAGCCCGGCCGGAGCTGCTGGCCGCCGCCGAGTTCGTGCATTTCGCCTGCACCAGCGAAGACATCAACAACACCAGCCACGCCCTGCAGATCCAGGCCGCGCGCGACACCGTGGTGCTGCCGGCCATCGACGGCCTGATCGCCAAGCTGCGCGAAATGGCGCACCAGTTCGCCGACGTGTCGATGCTCTCGCGCACCCACGGCCAGACCGCCAGCCCGACCACCGTCGGCAAGGAAATCGCCAACGTGGCGGTGCGCCTGACCAAGGCCCGCGCACAAATCGCCGCCGTGCAGCTGCTGGGCAAGATGAACGGCGCGGTCGGCAACTACAACGCCCACCTGGCCGCCTGGCCCGAGTTCGACTGGGAAGCCTTCAGCCGCAAGGTCGTCGAGACGCCCGCGCCGCTGGGCCTGGGCCTGAGCTTCCAGCCGTACAGCATCCAGATCGAGCCGCACGACTACATGGCCGAACTGTTCGACGCCGTGGCGCGCGTCAACACGATCCTGGTCGACTTCTCGCGCGACATCTGGGGCTACGTGAGCCTGGGCTACTTCAAGCAGCGCCTGAAGAAGGGCGAGATCGGCTCGTCGACCATGCCGCACAAGGTCAACCCGATCGACTTCGAGAACGCCGAGGGCAACCTGGGCCTGGCCAACGCGGTGCTGCGCCACCTGAGCGAGAAGCTGCCCATCAGCCGCTGGCAGCGCGACCTGACCGACAGCACGGTGCTGCGCAACATCGGCGTGGCCTTCGGCTACGCCACGCTGGCCTACGCGAGCCTGGCCACCGGCCTGGGCAAGCTCGAGATCAACCAGGAAGCGCTGGCCGACGACCTCGAGGCCTCGTGGGAAGTGCTGGCCGAGCCGATCCAGACCGTGATGCGCCGCTTCGGCGTGCAGGGCGCCTACGAACAGCTCAAGGAAGTCACGCGCGGCAAGACCGTGACGGCCGAGGCGCTGCACGGGCTGATCCGCTCGCTGGCCATTCCTGAAGAGGAAAAAACCCGCCTCCTGGCCATGACGCCGGCCAGCTACACCGGCAAGGCCGCCGAGCTGGCCCGTAGAATTTAGGCTTCCCCCGCGACGATCCGCCGGCCCGTGCCGCCCACGGCCGGTGCGCCTCGTTCGCCCATCGATACCTCCCAGCCAACGTGCCCCGTTTGGGGCACGCCAGCCGACAACCCTGACGGGACGCCTCGACGTCCCCGTTGTTCATGCGGCGCGCCCCACTGAGACGCCTCTGGCTCACGCTCCACCGATGGATCGGCCTCACGCTCGGGCCGCTGCTCGCCCTCACGGCGCTGCTGGGCGCCGTGCTGGTGGTGGCGCTGCCGCTCGACCGCGCGGCGCATCCTGAGCTCTTCGTCGCGCACAGCAACAGCAGTGCGGCCCCCGCGCCGCTGGAGCCCCTGCGCCAGCGCCTGCTCGCCGAGTTCGGCCCCGACACCAACCTCACGCTGCGCCCGCCGCGCCAGCCCGGCGACACGCTCTGGGTGCTGGTGCGCGGCCCGTGGGACGGCACGCTCTACCTCGACCCCGCCACCGGCGCCGAACAGGGCCGCCGCGGCACGCACGAAGGCGCCTACAACCTGCTGTTCGAGCTGCACAGCAGCCTGCTGCTGGAAGACACGGGCAAGGGCATCCTCGCCATCGCCGCGCTGGCGTACCTGTTCCTGCTGGTCACCGGCGTGGTGCTGTGGTGGCCGGCGCGCTGGCCGCCCTCGCTGCGCATCGTGCTGGACCGCGGCCTGCTGCGCGGGCTGTTCGACCTGCACCGCACGGGCGGCGCCGTGCTCGGACTGCTGATCGCGGTGTCGGTCTTCACCGGCGCCTACATGGCCTGGCGACCGCTGGGCGGCTTCATCTCGACCGCGCTCGGACAGACGCCTGTCAAGGCACCCGTCGTGCCCAAGGGCACTTCCACCGGCCCTCGCCTGCCGCTCGACGACCTCGTCGCCCGCGCGCAGGCCGTGTTCCCCGGCCAGCCCATCGGCTACGTGCAGGTGCCCGGCCGCGCGGACCGGCCGCTGCGCGTGCGCTTCCGGCTCGCCGACGACCCGCACCCGAACGGCATCGGCTCGGTGTGGGTGCATCCGGTCACGGGCGAGCTGCTCGGCGTGCGCCGCTGGCAGGACATGGACACCGGCAACGGCGCGGTGGCCGTGATCTATCCGCTGCACACCGGCGTGCTCGGCGGCGTGGTGCACCAGGCGGTCACCGCGCTGCTGGGCCTGGCGCTGACCGGCCTCGGCCTGAGCGGCGTGTGGCTCTGGTGGCGCCGGCGCGCCGTGGCTGCGGCCGCCCGCAGCCAGGCGCTGTCGCGCGGCACGGCGCCCTGAACGACACACACATCCCATCCCTTCATCCATCACAAATACATCGAGGAGGACTCCCCTTGTTCCCGCACAAAAAGACCGCCATCGCCCTGGCCCTGCTGCCCCTGAGCCTGCACAGCTTCGCGGCCGACGCCGAGCCGTCGAAGTCGCTCGAGGCCATCACCGTCACCGGCGACTGGCTCGGCACGCCCACCGAGACCAAGGTGCTCGAGCACGCCGGCGCGCGCAGCATCGTCGAGCGCCAGCAGATCCAGGAAAGCGGCTCGGTCAGCGTGCGCGACGTGCTGCGCCAGGTGCCCGGCGTGCAGGTGCAGGAGAGCAACGGCACCGGCGGCAGCGACATCTCGCTCAACGTGGGCGTGCGCGGCCTGACCTCGCGGCTGTCGCCGCGCTCGACCGTGCTGCTGGACGGCGTGCCGCTGGCCTACGCGCCCTACGGCCAGCCGCAGCTGTCGCTGGCCCCGGTGTCGCTGGGCAGCCTCGAGGCCGTCGACGTGGTGCGCGGCGCGGGCTCGGTGCGCTACGGCCCCCAGAACGTGGGCGGCATCATCAACTTCGTGACGCGCTCGATCCCCAAGCAGTTCGCAGGCGAAATCGGCGTGGGCGTGGAGAGCGCCGGCCACGGCGGCGGCACCAAGAGCACGCCCAGCCTGTTCATCGGCGGCACCAACGAGAACGGCCTGGGGCTGGCACTGCTTTATTCGGGTACGCACGGGGACGGCTTTCGCCAGAGCAACGACAAGACCCGCATCGACGACCTGATGCTCAAGGGCGCCTACCGAATCTCGAAGACCGACGACATCGCGATCTCGCTGCACCACTTCGAAGGCAAGGGGCGCATGCCCGGCGGCCTGACGACGGCGCAGTTCGCGGCCAACCCGTTCCAGTCGGACCGCCCCTACGACGAGTTCACGGGCCGCCGCACCGACGGCTCGCTCAAGTACACGCACAACGACGGCGTGAACAAGTTCGAGATGCTGACCTACTACACGGACTCGTACCGCAGCAGCTACCTCGAGCAGGAAGGCACGGGCGCCAACGCCAACCGGCGCCGCCTGACCACCGCGCCGCGCAACTACAAGACCTACGCCTTCGAGCCGCGCTACTCGCGCCTGATCGACTCGGGCAGCGTGGTGCAGGAGATCAGCATCGGCGCGCGCTACCTGAAGGAAGAGGCCTCCGAGGTGGCCACGCGCAGCAGCTACTACCGGCCGGCGCCGAGCTTCGACGCCTACGCGCTCGCGCAGCCCGCGTACCAGACCAGCAAGGGCGGCACGACCGCGCACGCGTTCTACATCGACGACCGCATCGACTTCGGCAACTGGACGGTCACGCCCGGCGTGCGCTACGAGTCCTTCCGCTCGCACAACGACGTGTTCACGGTGGCCAACAACCGCATCACCAACGCGATCTACCCGAAGATCGATTCCAACGAGGTGCTGCCCACGCTGTCGGTGCTCTACCGCATGAGCGAGCGCTGGACGCTGTTCGCCAATGCCGGCGTGTCGTTCGGGCCGCAGCAGTACGCCCAGCTCGCGCAGTCGACCACCAGCCTGCACCCCGAAAAGGCCAAGACCTACGAGATCGGCACCAAGTACAAGGGCGAATCGTGGAGCGGCGAGCTGACGCTGTTCAACATCAACTTCGACAAGGAGCTGCAACTGGCGCGCTCCATCACCGGCGACGTCGGCCAGTGGACCGACCTGGGCGCCACGCGCCACCGCGGGCTGGAGTCGGCGCTGCGCTACGACCTGGGCAGCCTGAGCGACGCGCTCAAGGGGCTGTCGGTGTCGGGCACCTATACGTACACGCAGGCCACCTCGAAGGCCGGCGCGTTCGCGGGGCGCGACCTGCCCTTCTACTCGCGCCATGTCGCGACGCTCGGCGCGCGCTACGAGCGCGGGCCGTGGACGCTCAACGCCGACCTCTACGCGCAATCCAAGCAGCGTTCGCCGGGCTCGCCGGACGACGGCGCGAAGTACATCACCGTGGAAGACCCGAGCGGGCGGCTGGGCGACATCCCGGGCTACGGCACGGTGAACCTGCGCGCGGCCTACGACTTCGGCCCCTCGCTGAGCCACCTGAAGCTGGCCGTGGGCGTGAAGAACCTGTTCGACCGCCGCTACTACAACCGTTCGGTCGACAACAACGGCGGCAAGTACGTGGGCCAGCCGCGCACGCTGTACCTGCAGGCGTCGCTGGCGTTCTGAGGCCGGAGGGGCGCGCGCATACACTCGCGCACCCATGGCTCTCAAATCCACCATCTTCAAGGCCACCCTCGCGGTGGCCGACATCGACCACGGCTACTACGCCGACCATGCGCTGACCCTGGCGCGCCACCCCAGCGAGACCGACGAGCGGATGATGATCCGGCTGGTCGCGCTCGCGCTCAACGCGCACCAGCTGCAGGACATCTGCAATGGCGACGGCACGCTGGCCTTCGGCGCGGGCCTGTCGAACGTCGAGGAGCCCGACGTGTGGCTGCGCGACTTCACGGGCCAGACCAAGATCTGGATCGAGGTCGGCCAGCCGGAAGACAAGCCCATCATCAAGGCCTGCGGCAAGGCGGACGAGGTGATCGTCTACTGCTTCAACCACGCGGCCGAGATCTGGTGGCGCGGCATCGAGAGCAAGCTCACGCGCCCGCAGAACCTGAAGGTCTACCGCGTGCCGACCGAGGCCTCGCAGGCGCTCGCCAGGCTGGCGCAGCGCAGCATGCAGCTGCAGGCGACGATCCAGGAAAGCACGCTGACGCTGGGTGACGGCACCCACAGCATCGACGTCGAGCTGCTGCGCTGGAAGTAATGCGCCCGGGCGGCTAGGCCGCCGGCATCATCTCGCCGCACTGCCAGCACTGCTCGAAACCGCCTTCGACCTGCTCGCCGCACACGCACAGCCAGCTGCGTTGCGGGCGGTTCTGCAGTTCGTGCAGCAGGCGCTTCGCGAGCTCGTACTGCGATTCGTCGTCGATCCAGATCTCGGGCAGGCACTGGTCGGGCGGCAGCTGGCCCATGACCGCGCCGAGGAATTCGCGCTGCACCGTCGCGGCCACGCCCTCCTCGCGCAAGGCGTGCGCCCACACGGTCGCGATCGCGAGGTTGGGGGCTTGCGCGAGGCGGCGCATGGTCAGGGGGCCCAGTTCTTCTCGTCGTCCGGGTCGAACTCGGTCTCTGCAGCGGTCGGCTCGGCTTCGCGTGCGCGCTCGGCATAGCGGTTGAAGCGCCAGGCCGAGTCTTCCATGGTGATGCGGCGCCAAGTGACGCGCTTTTCGACCGGCGTCATGGCCGGCCAGTACTGCACCTCGTCGAAGGTGCGTCCGCAGCCCTTGCACTCGTCGTCGCCCTGGCTGGTCGAGCAGATCGCGATGCAGGGCGTGTCGGGCGTGCTGTGGTACCAGTCGAGCCACGCGGCCCAGGCCTTGGCGGGAAAGCCGACCTCGTCGACCTCGTCTTCGTGGTGGAAGACCATGAGCGCGTAGACCTCGGCCAGCGCGCGCAGCTCGGGCGCCAGCGTGATGCCGTCGGGCGAGGGAGACTTCTCGCGCCAGTGGTTGATGGCGGCCTCGATGTCGGTGATGTGGATGGCGGCCATGGAGAGTGAAAAAACAGCGAGCGGCGATCATAGTCCCGCAATGTCCCGCTCCTTCCTAGGGCCATAGGCGCTCCCAAAAATGGAGCATCAAGTGCCCGCTGCATGCGCCCCTCCGGACCTTTGCCCTTAAATGTAAAGAAAACTTTTGGTTGCCTCGGCGCGGTCTTCAATGCTCTAATCCCGCCCACGAAGGGGAGTAGCTCCCGATCGCTGTCCCCGGGCAGCGTGAATCGTCAGGTCGTCAATACGAAGCACAACACTTCCGGCCTGTCGGGCGACACACGCGCGGACGCAGGTCGGCGCGCTTGCTGTTGTCGAGCGAGACCTTCGATTTGAACCTGCGCAGGTTTGGTCGAAGCGTTCGCAAGTCCCCGGTGTCACCCGGCCTTCGCTCCCCCGCTTTCGACCGCACCCGCGCAGGGTGAATCGAAACGCATCGGCATGCCGCTGCCCGTCGTGGTCCCCATCAGGGAGCTGCGGGCGTGGCGCCAAGACAAAGAGGAATCTATGGAACAGTTCATGGCCCCGGAATTCTGGGTCGCGGTCGGTCAGATCATCATGATCGACATTCTTTTGGGCGGCGACAACGCCGTCGTCATCGCGCTGGCCTGTCGCAAGCTGCCGCCCGCGCAACGCACCCAGGGCATCCTGTGGGGTACCGCCGGCGCCATCGTGCTGCGCGTGATCCTGATCTTCTTCGCGCTCACGCTGCTCGCGATTCCGTTCCTGAAGCTGGTGGGCGCGATCCTGCTGCTGTGGATCGGCGTGAAACTGCTGGCCCCCGACCATGACGACGCGCACGGCAACATCGCCGGCAGCGACCGCCTCTGGGGCGCCGTGAAGACCGTGATCGTGGCCGACCTGGTCATGAGCGTGGACAACGTGATCGCCATCGCCGGTGCCGCACAAGGCGCGGGCGACGGCCACCAGATGCCGCTGGTGATCTTCGGTCTGCTCGTGAGCATCCCGATCATCGTCTGGGGCAGCCAGCTGGTCATCAAGCTGATGGACCGCTTCCCGATGATCATCACGTTGGGCGGCATGCTGCTGGGCTGGATCGCCGGCACGATGGCCGTGTCCGACCCGGCCCTGGCGAACCCCGCCAACTGGACCTGGGTGCCGAAGGTGCCGCAGACCGACACCATCAAGTACGCCGCCGGCATCATCGGTGCGCTGCTGGTGCTGGCGATCGGCAAGTGGGTGGCTTCGCGCAAGCCGGCCCCCGCCACCCCGGCCCACTGAGCGTTCGTTGAACGATAAACGCCCCGCACTGAAACTTCTTGCATCAATCCGGTCTCTGTCACTCTAACTATCAAAGGAGAGCACTCATGGAAAAGATCATTCTTTACGTCGACGACGCCGTCTATGCCAGCGAGCAGTTCGCCGAACTGGCGCCGGATGCCGACAACGTCGTGGCGCGCCATTGGGTGCTCGTGGCCTGCGCGCCGCGCATGACACACCGGATCAGCAAGTGGGTGAGCCACAGCGCGCGCGAGAACTGGCGCGCCAAGTGGTTCAGCAAGGTGCAGGCGCAGATGCTGCCGCTGCTCGAACGCAACGGCGGCCAGGTGACGGCGGTGCTGGCCAAGGGCCCGCTGACCGACCTGACGCAGCAACTCAAGCGCGAGCACGCGGCCACCCACGTGGTCGATGCGCGCCGCCCGAAGATCGGCGTCGACCTGGAACCGGTCACGCCCGACCAGACCCCGGCCAAGCAATCGGGCTGGGCCTTTCCCGGCGCCGTGATGGGCATGGGCGCGCTGCTGGTGCTGGCCAACGAGCTGGCCGAGTAAGCCTGATCAAGGCCGCACGCCCTCCGAACCGACACAAGCCCCGCTGCGGCAACGCAGCGGGGCTTGTTCTTTTGTGCAGGTCCGTGGGGTATCCTGCGACGCATGCGCATCCTCCTCAAATGGCTGCTCAGCGCCGTCGCGCTGCTCGCGGTCGCCTACCTCTACAGCGGCGTCCAGGTCCAGAGTTTCGGTTCGGCGCTGCTCGCGGCCGCCGTGATCGGCCTGCTCAACATGGTCGTGCGGCCCGTGCTGGTGATCCTGACGCTGCCGGTCACCATCGTCACGCTCGGGCTGTTCCTGTTCGTGATCAACGCCCTGCTGTTCTGGGCCGCATCGGGCCTGCTCGGCGGCTTCCATGTGAACGGCTTCCTCGCCGCGCTGCTGGGCTCGCTGATCTACTCGCTGCTCGGGCTGCTCATCGAGAGCGCGCTGGGCGGGCTGCTGTCCTCCCGGCGCTGAGCGCCGCCCCTCGTCGCTTCACTACTTCAGCGGCGGCTCCTCGGCCTGCTGCTTGACCAGCACGTCGACGGCGCGTGCGCGCGTGTCGATGATCGATGCCTCGTAGTGGTCGATGGGCGCACCCGACTTGCGGACCAGCTCCTGTGCCGCCTTGAAGCGGTCGCGCGCCGCCGGGTAGTCGAGGATCGCCACGTTGGCCTCGGCATCGGCACGAATGGCGCGCAGCGTGTCGTTCTGCGCCCCGTACAAATTGGCCAGCGTGCGCCAGGCCGTGGCATCGCGCGGATGGACGACCACCCAGTCGCGCAGCACGGGCACCATCGGCGCAGGCTGGCGCTGGGCGATCGCCGCTTCGGCTGCGAGGATCATCTCGGGCCGCTCCTTCGACTTGGCGTCGAGCAGTGCCGCCGCGCGAGAAGCGCCGCCGGCCGCGAGTTCGATCTCGGCCTGCAGCCAGCGCGCCTGCTTGCTCGCGGCCGCATCGTCGGCCGTGCGGGCCACGAGCCGCTCGGCCAGCGCGCGCGCCGCCTTGAAATCGCGCAGCTCCTTGGCCGCCATCGCCGCCGCGTAGAGCGTGCCCGCCTGCTGGGCGGGTGAACTGCCCGCGAACTCGCCGCTCGACGCCGCATTGACCCACAGCCGCAGCACGTCGACGCCCGGGCGCGTGAGCACGCGGGCGCGCGAGGCGACCATGGCGTGGTCCATGACCAGCGGCACCACCGGCGGCGCCGCTTCGGCGCGGAACTGGAACCGGCCCTGCATGTCCGAGATGCGCTCGGTCGTCAGCGGGTGGCTGCGCAGGTAGGGGTACGAGCCGTTGTCGTTCAGGCGCGAGGCGTACTGCAGCTTCTCGAACATCGCCGCAGCACCCTGCGGCGCAAAGCCCGCCTGCGTCATCACGCCGAAGCCGATGCGGTCGGCCTCGCGCTCCATGTCGCGCGAGAAGCTCAGCTGGTTCTGCATGAACAGCGCCTGGCTGCCCATGATCACCGCCTGGCCGGCGTCGGCGTTGCGGCTCTTGCTGGCGGCGATCATCCCGAGGATCAGGCCGGCGATCATCAGGGGCATCTGCTTGCCCTGCTTGCTCATGATGCGCGAGATGTGGCGCTGCGTGACGTGCGACAGCTCGTGCCCGAGCACCGTCGCCAGCTCGTCGCGGCTGCCGACCGCGGCCAGCAGCCCCAGGTTCAGCCCGAGGTAGCCGCCCGGCAGCGCGAAGGCGTTGATGTTGCGGTCGCGCCCCAGCAGGATGGTCCAGGCGAAACGCTCGTCGAGCTCGGGCGTGAGCTCGCCGCGCGAGCGCGCGGCGGCCAGCAGCCGCTGCCAGATGTCCTGCACGTAGGCGGCGATCACCGGGTCGTCGATGTAGTCGGTGTCGCGGTACAGCTCGCGCACGATCTGGTCGCCCAGCCGGCGCTCGGCGCTGGCCGTCATCTCGCCGCCGTCACCGAGGCCCGGCAGGATCTGCTGCACCTGCGCCAGCGCGGGGGCCGGCAGCAGCACCTGGGAAGCTATCAAAAAGGTAGCGCACACCGCATGCCGGAGGGGCGTCGGGCGGGTTTTCTTGTGGGGAGAGGGAGTCAAGCGCGGCATTCCTCGTCTGTGGCTCGGGCTCGTATGATGCATCTTCAAAACGAACGTTCACCGATGAGCACCCTCACCCATTTTGACGCCCAGGGCCAGGCCCACATGGTCGACGTGGCGGCCAAGCCCGCCACCCACCGCGTGGCCGTGGCCACCGGCCGCATCGAGATGCAGCCCGCGACGCTGGCGCTGATCGAATCGGGCACCGCCAAGAAGGGCGACGTGCTGGGCATCGCGCGCATCGCCGGCATCCAGGCGGCCAAGAAGACCAGCGACCTGATCCCGCTGTGCCACCCGCTGGCGCTGACCCGCGTGGCCGTGGCCTTCGCGCTCGCCGAGGGCGGCCAGGCGCCGCAGGTGGCCTGCACCGCGACCGTCGAGACCGTCGGCCCGACCGGCGTGGAAATGGAAGCCCTGACCGCCGTGCAGGTCGCGCTGCTCACCATCTACGACATGTGCAAGGCCGTGGACCGCGGGATGCGGATCACCGACGTGCATGTGCTGGAGAAGCACGGCGGGAAGTCGGGCAGCTACGTCGCGACTGCGGGCTGAAATCCAGCGGCTACAGCTCGGGCGCGTCGTCCGGGCGGTTGTCCAGCCAGCGGGCGAACGCGGCCGGGAACGCCACCCGGAAGCGCTCGGCCCACGCATGCGCCTCGGCATCGCGGCCCAGCAACTCGGCGCTTTCGATCAACTTCACGATGACGCGCGGCTCGGGCGAAAAATGCAGCACGCGCCCGGCCAGTTCGTGCATGTGCGCGGCATTCGCCGGCGTGACGGCTGTCAGCGTCACCTCGGCGAAATCCACTTGGCGTGAGAACAGCCAGGAGCCCTGGAGCTTGGCGAGCGTGTCGTCGCGATAGGCCGGCATGCGGGCCTCGCGCGGCAGGTAGATCTGGCTGATGCGGGTGTAGTCCCAGGCGGCGTAGCCGATGACGACGACCCAGGCCGCGGCGGCTGCGAATGCGGCGCGCTTTCTGCCGCTCGCTTCCGGGCGCTTGGGCGACGCCGGCCACAGGATGCCGAGGCACAGGCCGAACACCAGCTGGAACGGGCCGTACCAGAGCGGGTACTCGAGCAGGCTGTGCACGAGGATGACGCCGAGCAGGCCCCAGGCCATCAGCCGCAAGGGATCGCGCTCGCGCCACGGCTTCGCCGCACCCACTATCCACAGAAAGCCGCCGCAGATGAGCAGCGCCGCCGGAATGCCCAGCTCGACCGCGAGGTGCAGCGGCAGGTTGTGGGCGTTGTCGAGGATCACGGGGAAACGCGGGCCGTTGTACAGCGTGGCGAAGTGCGCGAAGCTGAGTTCGCCCCAGCCCCAGCCGGTGAGGGGGCGCTCGCTGATGAGCGAAAGCACGTTACGCCACAGCGTCACGCGGCTGTCACCCCCGAGAGCAGCGGGTTCCAGACGCTGGACCAGGGCGCCAGCTGAAGCAAGGACGTTCGCGCTCCCGCTGGCTGCCAACCGGGGCAGCAACCAGTTCGCGGCGAAGTAGAGCGGGAGCATGGACAACAGCGCGAGAGGATGCGGCAAGCTGAACGTTCCAGACTGGCGCTCCGTACGGCGCTGCCGCCACGCCACAAGGCTGGCCCCGCCAGCAATCAGCACGATTTGCAGCAGACCGGTGCGCGAGCCCGAAGCAGCCGTCGCAACCAGAAGGAGCACGCCGACACCGCTTACCAGCACTGGCTCGCGCCGCGATTTGCGAGCCGCATGGAGCCACAGCGCGGCCACAAGCCCGAGGCTGATCAGCGTGGCAAATTGGTTGCGCTGACGCAAGGTCCCCCAGGCTCGGCCCGCCGTCGGGGAGGTGACCCAAGGAAGGAGCGTCTCGGCAAGGTCGAAGTACTGGAGCAGGCCGAGAACGGCGTTGATGACCGCGGCAGCCAGCACGCCCCAGGCCAGCGCCTCCCGGGCGAGGGGCATTCGAACCAGAGCAGCCCCCGTCAAGGCTGACACCCCGATGGCCGCCAGCACGGCGCAGGCCAGCAACCTGGCATCCACGGCGCCTGGGCCCGACAACGCGACGGCGGCGACGCACAAGCCCAGCCAAGCCATCAACCCCCGGGACATCGAGCCGCAAGCCGGAGACAAGAACAAGAACAGCGCAGCACACAGGCCGGAGGCGAACAGTTGCCAAGCGCCGGCAGAGGGACCTGCGACGAACGGGCACAAGAACGGGAATGCCACCAGACACGCACCAAGGATCCGACTCGCGTGATCGCGCGAAGGAGATGGGACAGAGGCCGCGGCGAAGGTCATTGGACGCGCCCGTCCTTGGCCGCCAAACGCACCTCGGCTCGCCGCATCGATGACCGCTGGACCCGACAAGCGGCAGGCCGTCGAGGACGGGCGGAATTCTCAATCGCCAACAAATAAAGACAATTCTTCACCAATTGTTTCCAAATCTATTCGCTCGTGCATCCGAGCAAGGCGCCGGAACGGGGCCCTCTTTCCGAAAGGTACGACTTTGCAATCGACATCCTCCCACCTGCGTCGCGCCTCCGGTTTCACGCTCATCGAAGTGATGATCACCATAGCCATCATCGGCATCCTGGCGGCCATTGCCATTCCAAGCTATCGCGAATACGTATTGCGCGGCCAGATCGTGGACGCCACCAATGGCCTAGCGACCATGCGCGCCAATATGGAGCGCCACTTTCAGGACAACCGGACCTACGAAACCGTCGGCACCGGCGCCACCGCTGTCACCGCGCCCTGCGCGGTGGATGCATCCAAGCGAAAGGCCGGCACCTTCACGCTGGCCTGCAAGACCGGCACGCCCACCGCTACCACCTATGTGCTCGAGGCCACTGGCAGCGGCAGCACCAGCGGCTTCGTCTACAGAATCGACCAAGCGGACAGCCGCTCGACGACCATCACGGGCGTTTCGGGCTGGAATACCTGTGCCTCCGCCTGGGTGTTGAGAAAGGGACAATGCTGATGCACACAAGCGGACGGAGCGCCGATCAGCATGGGAACCTAGGCTTCACGTTGATCGAACTCCTAGTCACCGTGACCTTGCTGGCCATTCTCATGATGCTGGCCGCGCCGTCGATGATGGAGTGGGTACGCAACAGCAAAGTGCGGGCCGTCGGTGAGGCGCTTCAGAATGGCCTGCGCGAAGCACAGAGCGAGTCGCTTCGACGCAGCCGCCAAGTCGTCTTCGCGTTGACCGACAGCAAATCCACCTCCGCCAGCCCTGCATTCACGGCAAAGGCTGACGGCAACCATTGGACGGTTCGCGCCCTGCCCTCGATTGCCGGCGAAAGCAGCGCGTTCGTTTCCTCGGGTGTCCTGACCGACGTTGGTGCTGGCGTGACGATCACCGGCCCTGCGGCCGTGTGCTTCAACTCCGTCGGTCGAATGGTGGCCAACGCCAGCACCGCGCTCACGACCCTGACGGGCGGGGAGAGCTGCAGCGTCGACATCGCAACACCGCCCGCCTACGACATCGCGCTCGAAGGCGCCGACCGCCCCTTGCGCGTTCTCGTGACACTCGGCGGGCAGGTGCGCATGTGCGACCCCAAGAAGACGATGTCCGATGCCAATCCTGACGGGTGTCCCGCATGACCATGCCTCGCTACTCGAAACATCAACGGGGCGTGGCCCTGATCGAAGTGTTGATGGCCGTTCTCATTTTTTCGGTCGGCATCTTGGGCCTCGTCGGCTTGCAGTCCCGTGCCATCCAGCTGTCGATGGACACCGAAGACCGCAACCGCGCGGCCTTGCTGGCCAATGAGCTCGTCAACGAGATGTGGTTGCGCCGCGCGCCCACGGTGCCTGCAGACGTCGTGACCGCGTGGAAGGCCAAGGTAGCCGCGACCACCCAGAGCGGACTTCCCGGCGGCGAGGGGGAGTATTCGGTGACCGGACGCCAAGCAGACGTGACCATCAAGTGGCAATCCCCCGGCGCCAGTGCCAAGAGCCAACTCACGACACGGGTGGTGCTGCCATGAAGGGCGCGAACTTGGATGGTCGCCGGCGCAACGGCGGCGTCACGCTGATTGAGCTTCTGGTCGCCATGGCCATCGGTTTGGTGGTCACGCTGGCGGTAACCAGCATGGTCATCGTGGGCGAAAGCCAGAAGCGCAGCACCACTTCTGTCAACGACGCCAACCAATCAGGCAACTACGTCGCCTATGTGCTGGACCGCGCGCTGCGCAGCGCGGGCTCGGGCTTCACGCAGGCATGGGACCTAGGCGTCTTTGGCTGTCGGCTGAATATCAAGCGCGACGACAGCACTGCCGTCTTACCCCGTACCACGGCATTTCCTGCGCCGTTTGCGGGCTTTCCCCAGACAGTGCGCGTCGCCCCCGTGCTGATCTACCGCCCCGCTTCGGGCTCCGACGTGCTGATGGTCATGAGCGGCAACTCGTCGGCCGGCGACATTGCACGCCCGGTGCTTTCTGCGGGTAGTGCGTCCAACAAGCTGCGACTGGACAACACCATCGGACTGCGAGAAGGCGACATCGGCCTGCTCAGCCGCAGCGGCACCGACGACTGCCTTGTCCAGCAAGTGCACGCCGATCCGGCGTTCGCCGATTCATCCGGCAACGACAACCTGCCGCTGGGCGGCACTTACTACACCACGAGCGGTGCGGACACCAGTCTGGCCACCCTCATCGCAGGTGGCACGTCCTTCTTCACGCCCATCGGCAACCTGTCCGCGGACAACCTGCAATTGCGGATGTTCGGCGTTAACGCCGATCGAACACTGGTGAGCTACGACCTCATGCAAACCGCGGGAGGCGACACCGCAGCCAAACGCGATGAACAGGCACAGCAGGGCATTGCCGATGGCGTTGTCGCACTGCGTGCGGTCTACGCCATCGACAAGAACGAAGACGGCAACTTCGACCTAACGAACGATGCCTGGGTGGCGCCCGACGATGCGGCCTACAACATCACACAGATGATGAGTACGCCCGCCAAGGTCCGCCGCATTCTGGCGGTCCGTGTGGCCATGGTGCTGAGAAGCACCAACTACGAAAAGGACGTCGTGTCGAAAAGCAGCTTGACGCTGTTCGACGACCTGCCCGACACGCTCAACGAGTCGTACGCGATCTCCGGAGACGGCCTGCATTTCCGCCACCGCGTGGTGGAGTTCACCGTGCCGCTTCGCAACATGCTCCTGCTGCCTACATCATGATGATGAGAAATCGATCGTTCTCGCGCCGCTCACGCCAACGCGGTGTGGTTTTGCTCTTCGCGCTGGTCGTGCTGGTCATCCTGCTCGCAGGCGGCGTGGCTGTGATTCGCTCCATGAACACCTCGCTCGCCAGCGCGGGCAATCTTGCCTTCAAGCGTGACTTGGTCAATCAAGGCGAACAGGCCATCGCCACGGTGTTGAACACATTCAGCGGCAGTGGCGCATTGACTGCGGCAGCCACCCGCAACAGCAATCTGAAATCGGCGAATTACAGTGCGACGACGCTCGCAACCAATGACCGGGGTGTGCCCACTGCACTGCTGAGCGACTCAGTGTTCGATACCGTCGGCGTGGCCTCCAACGACATCGAGAACACCGACGCGAAGGTCAAGATCCGCTACGTGATCGACCGCCTGTGCAATGCAGCCTCGTCACCCGGCACGCAAGGCCCAGGGGGTTGCGTTTTTCCGCCCGCGGCGAATGACGTTCGTGGAGGCAGCAGCCAGGAAATGGGAACGCGCCTCCCGCCACCTCCTTCGACCACCTATCGCTTGAGCATGCGCGTAACCGGCCCCCGCGACACGCAAGTGTTCCTGCAAGCCTCTTTCGCCAAGCCTGAACAATAACCAGCCCCGGGACCCCTTCATGATTGCCTTGACTCGATACCCCCGGCTGCGCGCCCTCTCGTGCAGCGTACTGGCACTGGCGCTTGTCACCACCCATCTGCCAGCCATCTCGGCGACGGCACTGGCAAACCAGCCGATCTTTTCCACGTCGGAAGTGCCCGGCAACCTGGCACTCAGCCTGTCGGTGGAGTACCCCACCGCAACGCGCGTTGCGCATGTCGCTGACTACACCAGCACGCGGAACTTCCTGGGCTACTTCGATCCTTTGAAGTGCTACGAGTACAAGAAGAACACCACCCAGGTGACGACCGATGGCGGCACTGTGATTCCCCTCGACAAGGGTGACTCCAGCTATTTCCAGCCCGTGAGCGTCACCACGAACCGGATCTGCAATGGAAAGTGGAGCGGCAACTTTCTCAACTGGGCGACCCTCACGGCCATCGATCCCTTCCGCTGGGCGATGACGGGTGGACGCCGCGTCGTGGACACGCCGACCGAGACCATCGTCGAAAAGGGTTGGCATTCCGGCCAAGGCAGCTATTTCCCGGAGCGCAATCAGGACGCCCGTACCGAGGGTCGGCTGCCGTTGACCGAGGCTGCCGGCGCGACCCCCTTCGCGAATGCCAAGACGATGCGGGTCATCGTCAACGGCCGGGGCTTCGCCATGCAGTTGGTCACGACCAATGGTGTGCGCGGGCAGTACTACGCGGGCGTGAGCCAGACCCCGACACCCGACACGCTCCGGTGGACAAACAGCAACGACACGATCGACAACAGCTGGGGTAGCAAGACCGGTCCCGGAAACGGCGTACCGAATGACAATTTCACCGCGATCTACACCTACTCGGGTATTGCCCCCGCCACGGGGACCTATAAGTTCCAGACGTACGCCGACGACGGCGTAGTGCTAAAGGTCAACGGCACCTTGTTGATCGATGACTGGACTTCACACGGCGCCGAAAATCGCGAAGGGACTATCAGTCTTGTCGCCGGCCAGAGCTACGATCTGGAGCTCAAGTATTTTGATCAGACTGGCTCGGCCGTGATTCGCCTCAATTGGCAGCCGCCCGGGCAGAACAACTACTCGCTGTTTTCTTCCGCGGTGGGCGCAGCCTCGACGCAGAACTACACCATGCGCGCGAAGGTCTGCGATGCTACCGTGGGCCTCGAAGCCAACTGCAAGCAGTACCGCGACGGATGGAAGCCGGAGGGTTTGATCCAGCAGTACGCAGACAAGATGCGCTTCAGCGCCCTGGGCTACCTGAACGACAGCAATGAATACCGCGATGGCGGTGTGCTGCGCGCGCGACAGAAATTCGTGGGGCCGACCCACCCTGAGCCGGGCCAAGCTCCGAGAGACAACACCAACAAGGAATGGGCGGCCGACACAGGCCAAATGGTACGCAACCCGGATGCTGCGGACGCCACGGCCACAACCGCTGCCAGCGCGACTGAAGTGACCGAACGCGTGACCATTGCCGACAGTGGGGTGATGAACTACCTCAACAAGTTCGGCCAGCTCATACCGGGCGACTACAAGGGCATCGACCCCGTCAACGAACTGTATTACGCCGCCTTGCGGTATTTCCGTGGCTTGGAGAGTGTGCCGTCGTGGACCTCCATGGCTGGCGCCAGCAAGGCCACGAAGACGACCTACCTGGATGGTTTTCCGGCGATCACCGACTGGAGGGCTGCAGACCCCGTCCAGTACAGCTGCCAACGCAATTTCGTTCTGGGTATCGGCGATATCTACACCCATCGGGACAAGAACGTTCCGGGCAATTCGCTGACAGACCATGAGCCAACCATGCCCACAGAGGTAAGCGCGGACACCATGTTCGACGCAGTCAAATCGACGAACAATGCCAAATTTCTGCAGGGTATGGGAACCGGCAAGGCGACCGCCGCCACGGGTTCGAGCTACTCGACCGACTACATGGCCGGCTTGGCCTTCGAGGCCAATACCAAGGACATTCGCCCTGATCTGATCGGCAAGCAGACCGTACAGACCTATTGGGTCGACGTTCTGGAACAGCCCTTCTCCCGGAATAACAAGTTCTACCTGGCCGCGAAGTTCGGTGGTCTGAACCAGAAGAAATTGCCAGCCGATTTCGATCCTTACACCTTCGCCGGGACCATCCCGCTGGACTGGTGGTCGACAAGTGGCGACACCCTGACGGACGCTCGAAACACCCCGGTGACAGTGCCTCGTCCCGACAACTACTTCGCCGCAGGACAACCCGACACCATGGTGGCGGGCCTGAAGCAGGCGTTTGAGCGGATCTCGAACGAGATCTCGGCCTATACCACCTCGTTCTCGCTCTCGAGCGCGCAGGTGTCGTCTACTGGCGCAGCCTCCTATGCGGCCCAATACGACTCGAAGAACTGGACCGGTCTTCTCAGCGCCAGCCGGCTCACTTTCGATAGCAGCGGCAACCCCTCTGCAACCTTGGTCTGGGAAAGCAAGACCAAGCTCGAAGCGCAGCTCGCTGGCACCGGATGGAACGACAGCCGCAACATCGTGACGCGCGGCGCCACCGCCGGCGTGCCCTTCCGCTATGCCAGCCTGTCGGCAGACCAACAGGCGCTGCTGAACACCAGCTACGTCACCGGCAACGACGCGGAGAACTACGTCAACTGGCTGCGCGGGGACCGTGCCAACGAGCGCACCGCCACCGACGCCAGCAAGGCTTACCGGCAGCGCGACCTGCTGCTAGGAGATATCGTGAACGCCAAGGTAACACCGGCGGGCCCTCCGGCGCTTCCCTATTCCGATTCGGTCAATCCTGGCTATGCCGCCTTCAAGACGACCTGGAGGAATCGACCGGTGATGGTGTATGCCGGCGCAAACGACGGCATGGTCCATGCCTTCAACGGTGCGCTGACCGGCACAGATGCCGGCAAGGAACAATTCGCCTATGTGCCGAGCTTCCTCTTTGCGAAGGCCGCCTCCAGCGATGCGGACGGATTGCTGTCGCAACTGGGCAACCCGTACTACCAGCACCGCTTCTTCGTCGATGCCACGCCTTCCACTTTCGACATCGATTTCAATAGCGCCGGCGGCACTTTCACCACGACGAGCGCGGCCACTTCTGATTGGCGCACCGTCCTGATCGGTGGACTGGGCAAAGGGGGCAAGGGCTTCTACGCCCTCGACGTGACCAACCCGGCAGGCATGAACACCGAGACCAACGTCGCGTCCAAGGTGCTCTGGGAATTCACCGATGCCGACATGGGCTACAGCTTCGGCGCACCCGTGGTCGTCAAGACGCGAAAGCACGGCTGGGTGGTGATCTTCACCAGCGGCTACAACGGCGGCGGAACGAGCAGCCACCTCTACATCGTGAACCCGACCAACGGCCAGCTCATCCAGAAGATCAGTACCCCGACGGCTTCTGAAGGCATGGCACAGGCGTCGGCTTATGTGCAGGACTTTTCGGATGGCACCGCCGATGCCGTGTATGCGGGAGATCTCAACGGACAGCTCTGGCGCTTTGATCTCACCGCTGCCAAAACCGCCACAACCTCCTACCCCGCCCCCACCCTCATTGCCAACCTCACCGATGGCGCGACGACACCACAAGCGCAGCCGATCACCACGCAGCCGTTGATCGAGATCCAGCCATTGACGAAAAAGCGCTACGTGCTGGTGGGCACCGGCCGCTTGCTCGATGCCAGCGACATTCAGTCCGCCCAAGAGCAGAGCTACTACGCCCTCATCGACGGCACAGCCAACGCGTTCACTCCGGTCAGCACTGGCAACTTCCCCATCGCACGCAGCAACCTGCAGGCGGTGACCGACTTGACGCAAGGCATTGCGCTGACGGCGACCAGCCGCGGCTGGTACACCGACTTGGGCGTGACCAACAGAGTGGGCTGGCGCGCAGTCAATGCGTCGACCTCGTACAGCGGCGTGGTGGCGTTCTCCACGCTGCAGACCGCAGGCGATGCCTGCGCCCCCTCGGGTACCAGCCGCGTCTATGCAATCGACTTCGGTACGGGCAGATCGGCGTTGGTGGATGCCAACGGCAACCTCATTGCATATGCGGCAGCGGGTGCGGCGGTGAACGACGTGCGGTTCCTTGGCGTCGATGGTTCCACACGGCTTGTCAGCGGGGATGTGAAGGGGAACATGCAGAACAACCCCATCAAATTGCCTGGAGCGTTGGGGTTGCGGCTACTCAATTGGCGGGAGGTGCCGACCGTGGATTGATGGTGTGGTGCAAGAGGTCGCGCGCATGGCCTCGATAAATCCCAGCTGGCTGCAGCAAGACACGGCGGCCAGGAGTTGATCTCGCTGAGCGCCATGCGCTCCTCAACCGCGACTCGACGTGTGACGCTGGTGCTGGGTGGCCCCTGGAGTCGTGCCTCCAGCCATGCATGCTCGGCGGTGAATGAGTCCTTCAGTCAGCGCTGGGTTCCGTTGCCAATTGGCGCGGCACCCTGATGCTGACGTACGGCACGGCTGTCTCGTCGAACTGCTCTCGCGATTGAGCGTCGAAGAACTTGGGCGAGTGATCACCGACAAGAACTACCTGAAGACCAGGGATGGGGGCATGCTCCAATTGGGCTTTGAGCACGTGCATGAAGTCGTACAGCAGTGCAGCATGGGCACAACGCGCTCCATCGAGCTTGAGGAAAGGGCACACCTGATCTTTCACTTTCGGATTGCTGAGATCCGACTCGCGATACGGTGTATGGGAATTGAGGGTCATCCAGTAGGTGAACTGCTTGCCGTTGCGTCGCAGGCTGTCTACTACGCGCGGAGCGATGCTGTAATCACAAACCCCAGGAATGTTGGCGCACATTGAACTCCCGAGCATCAACTGCTGCATGAAGTAGCTGTGCTCAAAGCCAATTTCTGGATACCACTGATCGCGGCGATACATTTTCGATGAAGCGCCATGAAACGCTTGCGTTTGCCAGCCTTGGCTTTGTAGTTGACGAGGAAGGCAGTCGTTGGCTTGAGGAACCACGTCAATCCGAAGCGTATGCGGGAACAGCCCACACAATTCCCGGAACTCGCCTTGCAGGGTTGCCCCCATGAACTCCAGCCTTCCACCTTCGTGTGCCCACGCGGGGGAGTTCCATAGGTCCTGCCAGAACTGGTTTTCTGCCTTGTCGTGGGCAAGCCCCCAGGACTCCACAACAATCACAAGCAGCTTGTCTGGAGGTACGTCGTTGCCCAGCACCTTCTTGACGGCCGACCTGTCAGCGCCCAGCTTGACGAACTTGCCCAGGTCGTCCGCATATCCTTCCTCGTAGAAAGAAAAGGTGTCACGGAGAAATTGGCTGTCCAGCACCCACGAACCTGCCAGCTTGGTCGTGCGGACCCCATAGATCTTGCCTTCGCTGTGCTCAAAGCCATTGCGCGTCGGCCATAGCAGTGCAAGGCCGAGCAACGCGATCGCCCAAAGCAGCATCCCATGGCCCGGAGACGCTCGCTGGTGGACCTGCACGCACAGCCCCCCCCATAGCAACAGGACAAACAGTCCCGCAATGCCGGCCATGATCCAGGTCACGTTCGTGTGCGGGATGTAGCTCAGCAAATCCAACACATCGGCATAGCTGGACGATAGATTGATTTGGGCGAATATGAACAGGAAATCTGCCGACCAAAGCAGCGCTAATCCAAGTGCGAAAAGCCAAGGCCGGCCACGAGTCAACGCGACCAGCACCAGAAATTCCGCCCAGAACCACGGCCTGTAGAGCTGGAGCCATTGCGCAGCCACCACGCCTGGCAGCATAGGCAGGAGCAGTGCAAGCAGTTGCATCAAGCCGACTGCCTTCACGATGAAAAGTGGGCGTCGTTGCATCCTCAATGGAAGCCTTTGAGAAAAGCCCGTTCGATAAATTCGGAAGCACGCAATGGCTGCCCGACGTCACCAGCGCCCAGCCACACAATGAAGTTCCCGGCATCATCGGACAAGAAAAGAGCCGACATGCCGTACAGATAGCCTCGCTGTAGCCAGACCTGCTGGTCACCGACACGGCGCCGCTCAAGAAATCCATCTTGGCAACTCTCGGGCACGGTTTCGTTGCAGGGGATGCTGGAGTCATGCATGCCGCGCGAACGGTCCAGCAGTGGGCGATTGTCAGCAATGAAGCGCGCCAGTCCTTCTGCGCTGCCTGTCATGCCCATCGGAGCACGAAGCGCTTGCCAGTCGAAATGCTCGACAAACTCTGGCCCGTGCAACTCGTTGTGCATGAAGTTGTATGCGAGCGGCGAGTCCGCTTGATCCATGTAGCCGATGCCGTATTGCGACAAGCGCATGTCCTGCTCCAACGCGCTCCATAAGCTGCGGCCCGCGTGCCGTTCATAAGCGACTGCAGCCAAACAGTAGCCCAAGTTCGAATAGGCATGGCGAGAGCCCGGTGTGAATTGAAGCTGCGCCTGTGCCAGCTCTTGCACCTGGCCGGGACACCAAGGCTTTTTGTCGTTGATGACCATCGGGTCCTCGGCGCGCATGCGGTCGAAGCCGGCGGAATGATTCAGGAGATGGCGGATCTGTATCTGCGCAATGTGCGGGTCTCGAAAAGGAGGACCCAGGTCCAGCACGGCTGCCAGCGGCTGGTTCAGCCAATCTGCTTGACCATGAACCACGCCAAAAAAGGTGACGATCTTTGACAAGCTGGCCAAGCGAAAGTTGGAGCCAGGTGTCACGCGTTGGCTGACAAGGGGATAGCGCTCCCAACCGTTGACACATCCCGATCGACTGCCAGCCTTGTCGACGAACACGAGCTGATTTGCGGGAGAGTCAAGCCGGGTGGGCAACTGGCGGGCCAACTCTTGAAGCCAACTGGGAGCATGGGCATCGCATCGAGTCGAAAGTGCGGACAAATGCCCTGTGATTGGATAAGCCCAGCGTCTGACCATGTTGCGATCTGTCTCCCATGCGAACCAGGGGAGAAAGATCGCACTGATGAGCACGACGTAAAGACAGATGCGAGTCTTTTTACGCATGACGTGAAAAGAGCGCCCTAAAGGGCGCTCTTTCATTTGCTAGATCGGAAAGCGAGGTAGTGTTACTGAGTAGTGCCGCTGCCGCCACCGGTGCCGCCACTGGTAGCAGCCGTGCTGGACGCGCAGCCAGCGGGGCGGTACTTCGACTCAACGGTGGTCGAGCAAGACCACGTGCCCGAAGCAGAGAGGCGCGTCCAAGTCAGCGTCTTCGTGCTGATTGCCGCAGCTGCATTGCCGCCGAAAGTGGCAATGAGCGAACCGTTATTGGTGGCACTGCCAAGGTCGGCTTTAAGGCCCTTGCTAATTTCAACTCCAGCACCCAGCAGATTGCTCGCGGTCGAGCCGAGATTGCACTCAGTATTGGTAGGCGTAGCAGTCGACGCAACAACCGTCAGCTTGCCATCCAAGATGCAAGCCTCTGCCGCAGTGCGCAGCGAGGCAACTTCAGAC
Organism: Variovorax sp. KBS0712; assembly: GCF_006323185.2. NCBI lineage: Bacteria > Pseudomonadati > Pseudomonadota > Betaproteobacteria > Burkholderiales > Comamonadaceae > Variovorax > Variovorax sp. KBS0712. The sequence goes on from NZ_VCCD02000005.1 coordinate 400,036, forward strand.
ATGACGCGCGCAACTTGCGATTTGGCCACGTACGTCTGATATTGGGGAATGGCGATGGCAGCCAAGATACCGATGATCGCCACAACGATCATCAATTCGATCAGGGTGAAACCCTTTTGCACATTGCGTGCGATAGAACGACGGTTCATTCATTAACTCCAGGTTGGTTTGTAAAGCCCGGGAACCAGCCCGGAGCGGGATCACTTCCGCAGCATCCGTGCCACCCGGTTTCCCCACCCTGCAGCCCTCGATCGGGCCGACTTTGGTTACAAGATGGTTACATGATGTGACACAACTCGCACTCAGATGCCGATTGTGTCGACAAATTTGTCATGCCCGACCAGGCCCTGTCAGAAGGTCAGCACCCCATCCGCCTTGAGCCAGCGGATGTCCCGCTGCGCCAACCCGGCCACCTCCCGACCCGCCAGCATCTCGATCTGGCTCATGATTTCTTCGGTCTCTGCGGGCTTGGTGTGGGTGATGTAGATCGGGTATTGCTTGCCCGGATCGATCTGCGCCAGCTCGTGCGCCAGCGCCACCGGCGACAGGTGCAGGCTGCGTTCGGCCAAAGCCTCCTCGCGGGAGCTGAAGGCGGTCTCGATGACCAGCATCGCCACGTCGATCGCGTTGATGCGCTCCCAAAACGGCGGGTTGCGCTCGGTGTCGCCGCTGAAGACCCAGTGGGCGCCGCCTTCCGCCCGGCGGATGGCGAAGCCGCAGGCCGGCACGGTGTGGACGGCCGGCAGCACCTCGATCAGCTTGGGGGCGTCGCTGCCCAGCTCGAGGCGTTGCCCGACCGTGATCTCGTGGAAGCTCACGAAGGGCGATTCGGGGCTGGGAATGCGTTCGAAATTCGGCCAGATGACGTTGTTGAATACATGCGCCCGAAGCGCGTCGATGGTGGCGGCCAATGCATGCACGCGCAGGGGCCGGGCGCGGCGGCTGCCGACGGCGTCGAGCATCAGGGGCAGGGCGGCGATGTGGTCGAGGTGCGAGTGGGTGAGCACCACGTCGTCGATGGCGGCCATCTCGTCGAGGGTGAGGTCGCCGACGCCCGTGCCGGCGTCCACGAGCAGGTCCGCATCGACCAGGAACGAGGTGGTGCGGCAGTCCTTGGCGATGGCGCCCGAGCAACCCAGCACGCGAACCTGCATTGTGGAAGACCCCTTGTATGCGTCTGTCGTCATTTGGTGTCGAACCGGGTGGCGCCGTCCCAGTCCGGGTCCTGCGGGCGAAGCGCCATCGAGGCTAAACGCTGGGCGTAGAGCTGGTAAAGGACTTTTTTCGCATCCGCGGCGAGCAGGGGAGCCAGCAAGTTCCGGCCCAGCGCCCAATCCTGCCGGCGGTAGGCGGCAAGCACCTGGCTCCAGCGGTCGAGTTGCTGCCGTGTGTCCTGCGACTCGGCCGCAGCTTCCGGCACGAGCGGGGTGTAGATGGCGACGGCCTGGGCCTTGCCCTTGACGCGCACGCTGTCGAGTTCCTGCCAGACGAACCCGGGCGCCGCCTCGCGGGTGGCGCCGCTGGCCACGATCTCGACCCCGTAGTGTCCGCTCAGGCCCTCCAGCCGGGACGCGAGATTGACCGCGTCGCCGACCACGGTATAGCTGCGGCGCGCGGTCGAGCCCATGTCGCCGACGCTCATGAGGCCGCTGTTCAGGCCGATGCCGGCGCTGATTTCGGGGCGGCCGTTGGCGCGGTGCTGGCGGTTGATGTCGTGCACGGCGGCGGCCATGTCGATCGCCGCCTGCACGGCGAGCGCGGCATGGCCGGGCGTGTCGATGGGCGCGCCCCAGAAGGCCATGACGCAGTCGCCCATGTATTTGTCGACGGTGCCGCGGTGCGCGCTGATCACCTCGGTCAGCCGGCTGAAGACGGTGTTCAGGAAGGCCTGCAGCTCGGCCGGAGCCATCTGCTCTGACAAGCGCGTGAAGTCGCGCATGTCGCAGAACATCACGGTCATTTCCTTGCTCTCGGCGCGCATGCTGTAGCGGCCGGGGCGCACGAGCATTTCGTCGACCAGCTGCGGCGGCACGTAGGTGCCGAAGAGCCGCACCAGCCCGCGCCGCGCGCGCGATTCGACGAAATAGCCCCAGCTCATGTTGAGCGCGAAGGCCAGCGCCACCATGACGAGCGCCGACGCCAGCGGGAGCACGAGGCTGTGCCCGACGTAGAGCCAGGTGTTGAGGCCGACCAGCGCGGCGACCACGCCCGCGCCGAGCAGCACGGCGCGCGATGCGGACAGCAGCGACAGCCCGAACGCGAGCAGCAGCCCCGCCGCCAGCACGGTCAGCACTTCATAACCCGGCGCGTAGTCGGGCACGGCCAGCAGGCGCCGGTCGAGCAGGCCCGAGACGATGTTGGCGTGCACTTCGACGCCCGGGAACGCCGCGCCGACCGGGGTGGCGCGCAGGTCCTGCAAGCCGGGCGCGGTGGCGCCGAGCAGCACGATCTTGTCCTTGAGTTCGCCCGGCGCCAGTCGGCCCTCGAGCACGTCGGCAGCGGCCACGTAGCGGAACGATCCTGCGCGCGGCCCGCCGGGGCCGCGAAACGGCACCTGCAGGCTGGCACTCTGGTCGACCGGGATGCGCAGCGACCCCAGCACCAGCGCCTGCAGGCGCGGAAAGTTGCCGTCGCCGGCCACGAGCGCCGGCCGCACCGGCGGCGAGCCGTTCGCCAGCCGGTACACCGCCAGCGCCAGCGACTCGTAGTGCCCGGGCGACGCATGCTCGCCTTCGTAGCGGGCGATGAGCGGCACGCTACGGATCACGCCGTCGTCGCTGCCGTCACCGACCAGGGTGTTCAGGAACCCCGCGACCGGCGCCGCGCGCCCCAGCACCGGCAGGCTGGCGCCGAAGCCGTTCCAGAGCGTGACGAAGGAAGCATGGGGCGGAAAGGCGTCGGGCGGCAGCACGGGCGTCGCCGGCAGCAGCCCCTTGGCGCTGGGCTGTTCGGTGCGGGTGAAGTAGTAGCCCAGCGCCACGGGCTGGCCGCGCAGGGCCTGGGCCAGTGTGGCGTCGTGGTCGAGGGTCGGCGCGAGCTGGTCGATTTCGGCAGCCAGGCCCGGCACGCCGCTCAATGGCCCGGCTGCGATCTCCTTCAGGCGCCCGAGGCCGGAGCTGCGATCGGGCTCGAGAAACATCACGTCGAAGCCGAGCACGGCCACGTGCTGGCGGGCCAGCAGTTCCGTCGTGAGGCTGGCGATCTTGTCGCGCGGCCAGGGCCACTGGCCTTCGCGCGCCAGGCTGGCGTCGTCGACATCGACGATCACGACCCGCGTGTCGGGCGTGCCCGGCATGGTGGCGCGCAGGCGGGCGTCGTAGATCAGGTGGTCCAGGTGCTCGATCACGCCCAGCCGCCAAACGCCGGTGGCATGAAGCAACGCCAGCAGCACCGGCAGCAGCGTGATGGCGATGCGCGGCCAGTGCCGCCGCAATGCGCTCATTGACGTACCTCCGTGCTTCGCACTGCGGTGCGAGCTTGCTTGGGGCGGCCCGGCGCTGCGCTCATGGCTGGTCAGCCTTGGACAACAAATGCCTGCCGGCGAGAAAACGGGGAACGGAGCAGGGCGTCCGGGCCGGCTCAGATCCGGACGAACTGCATGCGCGAGGCGCCGCCGAGTTCGAGCACGTCGCCTTCCTGCAGCGCGACGGCTTCGGCGCCCAGCGGGGCGCCGTTGAGCGTGACGCTGCCGACGACGGTGGCCGCCACGTAGCCCTGGCGGCGGCGGGTGACGACGGCCACGGCGACGCCGGGCTTGCCGATGGTGGTGACCACCTTCTGCAGCGGGACGTCCTGGCCTTCGTTGGCGCCCGAGAGCACGCGCAGCACGGGCACGCCCAGCTCGACCAGCGCGCCCGATTCGGTGGGTGCCGACGAGAGCGGCATCGGCGCCGAATACTCGGAGAGCGAGGCCCGCACGGAGCCAGGGCCGGCCATGAGGTTGCTGTGCGAGCGGAAATGGATGCGGCAGCCGCCGACCTCGATGACGTCGTTGTCCTGGAGCGCCTGCTTCTGGACGGCCAGCGCATTGACGTAGGTGCCGTTGGTGCTGTTGAGATCTTCAATTTCGACTTCGCCGCCGCTCATGTGCAGCACGGCATGCTCGCCGCTGACGGCGAGATTGTCGATCACGATGTCGTTGTAGGCGCGCCGGCCCAACGTCGTGCGGTTCTTGGCGAGCGCCACTTGGCCGATGACGACGCCATCGACCGAAATGATCATCTTCGGCATGGCCGATTACTCCCCGTTTGCAAAGATCCAGCACCGTCAGGCGGCGCAAACGGTCCGCCGCCTGGGTTGGCTGCTACATGGCCCCGCGGGTCGCTTCGCTGACGCCCGCCTTGGCCAGAACAACTGAAATGTTATCCCGTCCGCCATTGTCGTTTGAAATTGCAACCAAAAGTGAAGCCATCTCCTTCAGCCCCAGATCACGGCTCAAAAGCGTGAAAAGCTGCGCATCCGGCACCATCTCGCTGAGCCCGTCGGAGCACAGCATGTACAGGTCGCTAGGCCTGGCGCTGTGCTCGTGCATCTCCAGCAACACCTGGGCTTCCACGCCCACGGCCCGCGTCACGAGGTTGCGGGTGGGGGAGTTCAGGGCTTCTTCGGGCGTGATGGCACCCGCGTCGAGCTGCTGCTGGCGCAGCGAATGGTCGCGCGTGAGCTGCTCCAGCTTGTTGTTGCGCAGGCGGTAGCAGCGCGAGTCGCCGATGTGGCCGACCACCACGCGCTGCGGACGGAACGCCGCCAGCACCAGGGTCGTGCCCATGCCCCGCAGTTCTTCGTGGGTGATGCCCGCCTGGAGGATGGCGCCGTTGGCCTCGTCGGTGGCCGCCTGCAGCGCACGCCGGACCACGCGGGCCGGCGCCTGCATGCCGGCCTGGGCGAACCAGCGCCCGAAGCTCGCGTGCATCAGCGAAATGGCCATGGCACTGGCCACCTCGCCGCCCTTGTAACCGCCCATGCCATCGGCCAGCAACGCCAGGCCGAGGGCCGGATCCACATGCACCGCGTCTTCGTTGTGGGCGCGCAGGCGCCCGACATCGGTCAGCGCCGCAAACTCCCAGCTCAGCGCCGGTCGACTGGAGAAAAGGGAAACGCCAACACCTGCCATCGTTTGTCAGCGCTCGCTTTTTAAGGGATCAGTGCGCAGCAGCGCGTGCGCGCCGTTGCAGGAAGCGGCCCAGGGCCACGACAAGCACCGCGCCGGCGATCGCGCCCACGTAGTGCATCCAGGGGTTGGCCGCCAGCGCCTCGTGCAGCGACACGTCGCTCACGATGGTCTCGCCGCCGACCCAGCCGATCAGCGCGGCGCCCAGCATGACGATGATCGGGAAGCGTTCCATGAGCTTGATCATGAGCGTGCTGCCGAAAATCACCAAGGGGATGCTGATGGCCAGGCCCAACACCAGCAGCACCATGCTGCCTTGCGCGGCGGCCGCCACGGCGATCACGTTGTCCAGACTCATCACCAGGTCGGCCAGCAGGATGGTCCGCACGGCCGCGAACATGCTGCCGTATTCCTTGGACTCGCCGTCGCCTTCGTCTTCCTCGCTGAGCAGCTGCAGGCCGATCCACAGCAGCAGGGCGCCGCCGATGATCTGCAGGTAGGGCAGCGCCAACAGCTTGGCCGCCACCACCGTCAGCACGATGCGCAGCACGACGGCCGCGCCCGAGCCGAACAGCACGGCTTTTTTCTGTTGCGCGGGCGGCAGCGATCGCGCCGCCATGGCGATGACGACGGCGTTGTCGCCCGAGAGGATGATGTTGATCCAGACGATCTTGATCAGACCGATCCAGAAGTCCGTGCTTTGAAGAAGTTCCATGTCTCTGATTCCACTGTGTTGTAGTTAAAAAAGCGCCCGCAACTCAATGCGGGCGCTTTTTCATTTCTGCGTGGTAATGCGAGCGGCGGGAATGCCGCCAGCGGTGCGTGTGCTTTTTACAGCTTGCCCTTGAGCAGCTTGGCCAACTCCGAGAAGTTGCGCGTCACGGTGAAGCCGCACTCTTCCATGATGGCGAGCTTGGCTTCGGCCGTGTCGGCGCCGCCCGAGATCAGCGCGCCGGCGTGGCCCATGCGCTTGCCGGGAGGGGCGGTGACACCGGCGATGAAGCCGACGACCGGCTTCTTCATGTTGTCCTTGCACCAGCGGGCTGCGTCAGCCTCGTCGGGGCCGCCGATTTCGCCGATCATGATGACGGCGTCGGTGTCCGGATCGTCATTGAAGGCCTTCATCACGTCGATGTGCTTCAGGCCGTTGATCGGGTCGCCGCCGATGCCGACTGCCGACGATTGGCCCAGGCCGATTTCCGTCAGTTGAGCCACGGCTTCGTACGTCAGCGTGCCCGAGCGCGAGACCACGCCGATGCGGCCCTTGCGGTGGATGTGGCCGGGCATGATGCCGATCTTGATTTCGTCGGGCGTGATCAGGCCAGGGCAGTTCGGGCCCAGCAGCAAGGTCTTCTTGCCGCCGGCCGCTTCCTTGGCCTTCATCTTGTTGCGCACTTCGAGCATGTCGCGAACCGGGATGCCTTCGGTGATGCAGATCGCCATGTCCAAGTCGGCTTCGACAGCTTCCCAGATGGCGGCCGCGGCGCCTGCCGGCGGCACGTAGATCACCGACACGGTGGCGCCGGTCTGCGTGGCGGCTTCCTTCACCGAACCGAAGATCGGGATGTTGAAGATCGACTCGCCGGCCTTCTTCGGGTTCACGCCGGCCACGAAGGCGTTCTTGCCGTTCGCGTATTCCTGGCACTTCTCGGTGTGGAACTGGCCGGTCTTGCCGGTGATGCCTTGCGTGATGACTTTGGTGTCTTTGTTGATGTAGATCGACATGACTTGTTCCTTAGGCCTTCTTGACTGCTGCCACGACCTTCTGGGCCGCGTCCGCCATGGTGTCGGCGCTGATGATCGGCAGGCCCGACTCGGCCAGCAGCTTCTTGCCTTCGACTTCGTTGGTGCCCTTCATGCGCACGACCAGCGGCACTTGCAGGTTCACGGCCTTGCAGGCTGCGATCACGCCGGTGGCGATGGTGTCGCACTTCATGATGCCGCCGAAGATGTTCACGAGGATGGCTTCCACGTTCTTGTTCTTCAGCATGATCTTGAAGGCTTCCGTGACCTTCTCGGGGGTGGCACCGCCGCCCACGTCCAGGAAGTTGGCCGGCTCGCCGCCGAACAGCTTGATGGTGTCCATGGTGGCCATGGCCAGGCCGGCACCGTTCACCAGGCAGCCGATGTTGCCGTCCAGCGAGATGTAGGCGAGGTCGAACTTGGAGGCTTCGACTTCGGCCGCGTCTTCTTCGTCCAGGTCGCGCAGGGCCACGATTTCGGGGTGGCGGAACAGCGCGTTGCTGTCGAAGTTGAACTTGGCGTCCAGGGCGACGACGTTACCCTTGCTGTCACGGTTGAGCGGGTTGATCTCGACCAGCGAGGCGTCCGTCTCCATGTAGCAGGTGTAGAGCTTCTTCAGGATGTCGACCGTCTGGGCGGTCGAATCGGCCGGCATGCCGATGCCGTCGGCGATTTCCTTGGCTTGCGCGTCGGTCAGGCCGTCCTTGGGGTCGGCGTAGACCGTGATGATCTTCTCGGGGGTGGAATGGGCCACTTCCTCGATGTCCATGCCGCCTTCGCTCGAAGCGATGAAGGCCACCTTCTGGGTGGCGCGGTCGGTCACGGCCGAAATGTAGTATTCCTTGTTGATGTCGGCGCCGTCTTCGATGTAGAGGCGACGCACCTTCTGGCCTTCAGGACCGGTCTGGTGGGTCTTGAGCTGCATGCCGAGGATCTCGCCAGCCAGCTTCTTGACGTCTTCGATCGACTTGGCGACCTTGACGCCACCGCCCTTGCCGCGGCCACCCGCGTGGATCTGGGCCTTGACGACCCAGACCGGGCCTCCAAGCTTCTGGGCGGCCTCGACCGCCTCCTGAACCGTATAGGCCGGGATGCCGCGCGGCACCGGCACGCCGAACTTGGCAAGGATTTCCTTGCCTTGGTACTCGTGAATCTTCATGAGGGATGTCTCTCGGAAGGAGGAGGTTGAGAACGGGAGATCGGGAGTGAGACTGTTGTTTCTGCTCTGTTGTTCGCGGGCGACGGCAGCCTGACGGCTGGGGGCGGCGAACAACCGCGGACTGTATCATGGTGCGCCGCACCAATACTTGATGCGCGGTTGCGGTCAATACGTACTTTCTTCTAGCCACCCTACGCATACTCCGATATGGCCAAGGTTTTCATCGACGGCGAAGCCGGCACCACCGGCCTGCAAATTCGCGAGCGGCTGCAGACGATGCCGCAGATCGAGCTCGTGAGCATCGCGCCCGAGCTGCGCAAGGACGTGGCCGCCAAGCGCGAGCTGATGGCCGGCGTCGACCTCGTGGTGCTGTGCCTGCACGACGACGCGGCGCGCGAGTCGGTCGCGCTGATCGACCAGCTCCCGGGCAAGAAGCCCAAGATCATCGACGCCTCGACCGCCCACCGCATCGCGCCGGGCTGGGTCTTCGGCTTCCCCGAACTCGTCGAAGGCCACTGGCAGGCCGTGGCCCAGGCCGACCGCGTGGGCAACCCCGGCTGCTACGCCACCGGCGCCATCGCCATGGTGCGCCCGCTGGTCGACGCGGGCCTGCTGCCGACCGACTTCCCGGTGTCGCTGCCTTCGGTGAGCGGCTACTCCGGCGGCGGCCGCACGATGATCGAGGACTACGAGGGCGGCAAGGCGCCGCTGTTCGAGACCTACGCGCTGGGCCTGAAGCACAAGCACATCCCCGAAATCATGACCTACACCGGCCTCACGCGCCGCCCGGTCTTCATTCCGTCGGTGGGCAATTTCAAGCAGGGCATGCTGGTGCAGTTGCCGCTGCACCTGGACCTGCTGCCCGGCAAGCCCAAGGCCGGCGACCTGCAGGACGCCCTGGCCGCGCACTACGCCCGGAGCAACACGCCCGAGCAGTTCGTGAAGGTGCTGCCGCCGACCGAGAACGGCAAGCTCGACGCGCTGGCGCTCAACGACACCAACCAGCTCGAGATCCGCGTGTTCCCGAACGAGGACCACCGCCACGCCGTGGTGATCGCGCGCCTGGACAACCTGGGCAAGGGCGCCAGCGGCGCCGCGGTGCAGAACCTCAAACTGATGCTGGCGCTCTGAGCCACGTCAAACACTGACAAGAGAAAGGCCGGCCCGCAAGGACCGGCCTTTTTGCTTTCAGTCGGCCCGCATCGTGCCCGTGTCGCGGTAGCGCACGTGCCATGAAAACGCCTCTTCCAGCCGGTGCGGCGTGTGGCCGCCGCAGGTCGCCACGGCACGCGTGTAGTAATCCTGCAGCATCGCGCGGTACGGCTCGGCCGCGCAGTTGGCGATGATCGCCGCCGCCCGCTCGCGCGGTGCCAGCCCGCGCAGGTCGGCCAGGCCCACCTCGGTGACCAGGATGTCGACGTCCTGCGGCGCATGGTCCACGTGCGACACCATCGGCACGATGCTCGACACCGCGCCCTGCTTGGCGACCGACTTGGTCGCGAAGATCGACAGGTAGGCGTTGCGCGCGAAGTCGCCCGAGCCGCCGATGCCGTTCATCATGTGCGTGCCCAGCACGTGGGTCGAGTTGACGTTGCCGTAGATGTCGGCCTCCAGCGCCGTGTTCAGCGCGATGATGCCCAGCCGCCGGATGATCTCCGGGTGGTTGCTCACCTCCTGCGGCCGCAGCACCAGCCGGTCCTTGTAGCGCGCCAGGTCGCCGAACACCTGCCGCGCCTTCGCGGGCGACAGCGTGATCGACGAGCCCGAGGCGAAGTCGAGCTTGCCGGCGTCGAACAGGTCGAAGGTCGAGTCCTGCAGCACCTCCGAATACATCGTGAGGTGCTCGAACGGCCCCGCGCCCAGCCCCGACATCACCGCGTTGGCGACCGTGCCGATGCCGGCCTGCAGCGGCAGCAGCCGCTCGGTGAGCCGGCCCTGCGCCACCTCGCGCTCGAAGAACGCCACCAGGTGCGCCGCGATGGCCGCGGTCTCGGCGTCCGCCGGCAGCACGGTCGAGGTGCTGTCGGCCTTGTCGGTGATGACGATGCCCAGGATCTTCTCGGGCGGGATCTCGATGGCACTGGTGCCGATGCGGTCGTGCGGTGCCACCAGCGGCATCGGCTCGCGCTGCGGGCGGTGCTTGGGAATGAAGATGTCGTGCAGCCCTTCGAGCGCGGTCGACTGCGAGGTGTTGATCTCGACGATCACCTTGTCGGCCAGGATCGCGAAGCTCGCGCTGTTGCCGATCGAGGTGCTCGGCACCAGCGCGCCGGTCTCGGTGATGGCCACCGCCTCGATGATCGCGATATCGATCGGCGGAATCTGACGCGTGCGCAGCATCTCGACCGTTTCCGACAGGTGGTGGTCGATGAACATCACCTCGCCGCGGTTGATCGCCTGGCGCAGCACGGTGTCGACCTGGAACGGCATGCGCCGGCTGATGGCGCCGGCCTCGGTGAGCTGGCGGTCCACGTCGCCGCCGAGCGAGGCGCCCGTCATCAGCGTGATCTTCATCGGCGCGCGGCGCGCGCGGGCCGCGAGCGCCAGCGGCACGGCCTTGGCGTCGCCGGCCCGCGTGAACCCGCTCATGCCGACCACCATGCCGTCGCGGATCCATTCGGCGGCGGCCTCGGCGGTGGTGATCCTGCTGCGCAGGGCGGGCAGGCGGATGCGGTCTTCGTGCGGCATGGGGGACAAAACGTCTTTCTTTCGTCAGGCAGGGAAAGGAAAAGCCGGCACCGCACGCGCGGCGGGTGTCAGCGCAGGAAGTAGTCGACCGGCACCAGCGGCGCCGGCGCCGGGGCGCCCACCGACTGGCACAGGTCGATCTCGAGCGTGCGGCACAGCGCCTCGAGCGGCAGGTCGTTCGACTCGGTGCCGAAGGGCTCCTCGATCTCGTCGCCGAGCGCGTCCAGGCCGAAGAAGGTGTAGGCCACGATCAGAACCACCACCGGCGTCATGAACCCGACCGAGTCCACCAGCCCGAAGGGCAGCAGGTAGCAGTACAGGTACGCCGTGCGGTGCAGCAGCAGCGTGTACGAAAAGGGAATGGGCGTGCTGAGGATGCGCTCGCACGATGCGGCCGCCGCGCTCAGCGCCGACAGCGTGCCGTCGACGCCCGCCGCCAGCGCCGGGTCGATGCGCCGCGCGCGCAGCGCTTCGCGCAGGTCGGCGCCCATGTGCATCAGCAGCGCATGCGGCCGGTTGGCGACCTGCATCAGGCCCTGCCACTCCGCCTCGCGCAGGAAAGGTTGGGTGTCAGTTGCCGCGTCGGTGCCGCGCAGCTGGTGGCGCAGCGCATGGGCAAAGGCCGCGGCGCGCAGGGTCATGCGCACGCGCAGGTCGTCCAGGCGGCGGACGGTGTCGGCGCCGGCGTTCACCGGCGCATCGCCGTCGATGAGGCTCTGGCACTGACGCGCCAGATTGCGCGAACGCAGGATCACTTCGCCCCAGAGCTTGCGCGCTTCCCAGAAACGGTCGTAGGCCGCGGTGTTGCGAAAGCCCAGGAAGATCGCCAGCGGCAGGCCGAGCAGCGCGAAGGGCACGGTGCCGAGCGGGATCTTGATGGAGCCGAAGCGCCCATGCAGCACCGTGACGACGATGGCCACGATCACGTTGAGCGTCAGCGCCGCGGCGATGCGCGGCAGGACGGAGCCCCGCCAGGACAGAAACAGCTTGAGCCCGGACGGGCGTTTCCGGACGATCATGAAAGCGGGGAGTGGGGCAGACAGGGAGGCATGGATGCCGCGCACACCGCAAGGCCCGCGCGGGCGCCGATTGTCGCCGAGGCGTCAGCGCCGCAACGGCTGCACGCCTCAAGACCGAGGAAGACGGTCGGGCTCAGCGCACGAGCCACAACCCTATGCCCAGGAGGACGGCCTGCGCGGCCAGCGCGATGTAGAAGAGCTTGCGCGAGGGCGTCGCCATGTCCTGCAGCACCTCGTGGATGCGGCGCGTGAGCAGGGCGCGCAGGGCCGGGTCTTCGCCCGTCGCCGGCGTCGTCGCCCCGTGCGCGGCACGTTCCTGCTGCCACTCGGCCAGCATGTCGCTCAGGGGCAGGCGGCCCAGCACGAAGCCGACCACCGCGCGCACGGCCCGGCCTTCGCCGAGCACCGGTGCGAGCTGCTGGCACAGGGCGTCGGGCGAGAGCCAGTCGGCCACGCGCTGCAGGCCGCCGTGGGTGCGCGGCATGGCTTCGATGCGGCCCGCGATGGCGTCACCCAGGCGCTGCGACACGGCCTCGCCGCGCGCCGCGACCAGGTGCTGCATCGCGCGGGCGCGGCCCCGCTGCACGCCGAGCAGGAAGTACACGCCGACGAACAGCGACAGCAGCACGGCCACCAGCAGCGGCGGCGACATGATCAGCGCCAGGATGGCGCCCGCGCCACCGGCCCGCGCCGCCGGGATGCCCGGGCCCTGCAGCTGGGTCAGGTAGTAGAAGAACACGCCGCCGCCGAGAAACAGGCCGATCAGCGCGCCCTTGATGGCCGAGCCGGCGAAGGCGAAGCCGGCCTTGGCGCCGGTGCGAACGAGTGACTGCGGGTGGGCGGGTTGCGACGACATGAAGGGTTCCTCCGGTTTTTCTGGAAAGCCGCCTCCTGCGAGGCAGGTCGCTGGCGATCATGCCACCGCCTTCCCGCACCATAATCGCGCCACACAACAACGAGGAGGATCGTCATGGGAACCGTCAAGTTTCAGAAACCGACCGGCGCATTCGTCGCCGCATCCTGGGCCGCGCTGATCATCGGCGCCATCGTGTACCTGCTCGGGCTGTGGAATGCCGCGATGCAGCTCAACGAGAAGGGCTACTACTTCACCATCCTCATGTACGGCCTGTTCTCGGCCGTGTCGCTGCAAAAGACGGTGCGCGACCGGCTCGAGGGCATCTCGGTCACCGGCATCTACTTCGGCCTGTGCTGGGTCTCGCTGCTGCTGTCGGTGGGCCTGCTGGCCGTGGGCCTGTTCAACGCCTCGCTGGCCGCGAGCGAAAAGGGCTTCTACGCCATGGCCTTCCTGCTGAGCCTGTTCGGCGCGGTGGCGGTGCAGAAGAACGTGCGCGACATCGCCGCGTACAAGGCCGAGAACCCGCTGGCCGACGACGTCACGGCCACCGAGTAAGCCAGGCGGGCTCATCCCGCCTCGAGCAGGCGGCGCAGGGCCTGCAGGTCGCGCGCGATCCATCCGGCGTCGCGTGCAAAGGCCGCATCGTCCATGTGCGGCTGGCGCAGCAGCGTGAACTGCAGCTCGCACACGCCGGGCGCCACGCCGATCACGCGAAACGGCAGGTAGACCTCGGGCACGCCTTCGGGCGCCACCCAGTGGTCGAGCACGCCCAGGTCGTTGGGCGGCGCAAAGCGCATGCGGGCCTCGCCGCTTTCGGGCGTGCGCACGATCCAGTGGTCGCCGTGCGGCACCAACGCGCTCTTCGCGAGGCCGCTGGCCCAGTCGGGCAATCGCTTCGGGTCGGACGCGAGCGCATAGGCGTCGCGCCATTCGCAGTGCACGCGCTGGGTGATGACGCGGGACAGGGCCGCGTCGCCTTCATTCGCCGTTGGGGTCGTCGCTTGGGTCATCGAAGTCGCTCCTGAGCACCTTGGACACGACGGCGCCCGAGAAACCGCGCGCCATCAGGAATCGCATCTGCTTTGCGCGCTCTTTGGCATCGGCCGGCGGCGCATCGAAGCGGCGGCGCCACAGGGCCGTGGCGCGCTCGACTTCGGTCTCCTGCAAGCCGGCCACCGCCTGCGCGATGGCTTCGGGCGCGATGCCCTTGGCCTGCAGTTCCTGCTTCACGCGCAACGCGCCCGAACGGGCGGCGCGCTGGTGCAGCACCGAGGCGACGACGCGCGGCTCGCTGATGAAGTCCTTGGCGGCCAGCTCGTCGAGCGCCTTCGCCAGCGTGCCGGGCTCTTCCTCGTGCTTCGCGAGCTTGCGCTCCAGCTCCGCGCGCGAATGCTCGCGCTGGCTCAGGAGGCGCAGGGCGCGGCCTTTGAGGGAGGGGGCGCTGAAGGCCATTCGGGGGTGGTGGGTCGCTCAGGCGGCCCACGCAACACGCGAAGGCCGCTTCGTCTCACTTACTCCGCCGCCTTGTCGGCCTTCGATGCCTTGGCGGGCTTCTCGGCCTTCTCGGGTTCGCTGCCGGCGTCGGCCGCGAGCAGCGGAATGCCCAGCGATTCGCGCACCTTGTTCTCGATCTCGCGCGACAGGTCGGGGTTCTCGCGCAGGAACTCGCGGGCGTTGTCGCGGCCCTGGCCGATCTTCTCGCCGTTGTAGGCGTACCAGGCGCCCGACTTGTCGATGATCTTGGCGTTCACGCCCATATCGATGATCTCGCCCTCGCGGCTGATGCCTTCGCCGAACAGGATGTCGAACTCGGCCGTCTTGAACGGGGGCGACACCTTGTTCTTCACCACCTTCACCTTGGTTTCGTTGCCGATGGCCTCGTCGCCCTTCTTGATGGTGCCGATGCGGCGGATGTCCAGGCGCACCGAGGCGTAGAACTTCAGCGCATTGCCGCCGGTGGTGGTTTCGGGCGAGCCGAACATCACGCCGATCTTCATGCGGATCTGGTTGATGAAGATGACCATGCAGTTGGTCTTCTTGATCGTGGCCGTGAGCTTGCGCAGCGCCTGGCTCATGAGGCGGGCCTGGAGACCCGGCAGCGAGTCGCCCATTTCGCCTTCGATTTCAGCCTTGGGCGTGAGCGCGGCGACCGAGTCGACCACGATCAGGTCGACGGCACCCGAGCGCACCAGCGAGTCGACGATTTCGAGCGCTTGTTCGCCGGTGTCGGGCTGGCTGATCAGCAGGTCGGACAGGTTCACGCCGAGCTTCTGGGCGTACTGCACGTCGAGCGCGTGCTCGGCGTCGACGAAGGCGCAGGTGCCGGCCTGCTTCTGCATGGAGGCGATCACCTGCAGGGTGAGCGTGGTCTTGCCCGAGGATTCCGGGCCGTAGATTTCAACGACGCGGCCACGGGGCAGGCCGCCGACGCCCAGGGCGATGTCCAGGCCCAGCGAGCCGGTGGAGACCACCTGGATGTCTTCCAGCGCCTCGCCTTCGCCCAGGCGCATGATCGTGCCCTTGCCGAACTGCTTTTCGATCTGGGCCAGCGCGGCCTGCAGGGCCTTGGCCTTTTCACTGTTGGCGACCGAGATGCTTGCGCCCTTGACGACTGCGTCCATGTGGAAATCTCCTTGAATATCAACGATTTGTGTCGGGGTTCATCCATCTGCTTTTAACCACAGGCTGGATGCTTGAACAGTAGTGTAGGGGCTCATGGCGTTTCGCAAACCCACTTTAAAGTCAGTTTGCCTTACCATCTGAGACCATGGCCGACCCCGCCTTTCCCACCGATCCCGACGCCTGGCGCCAGACCCACCTGGGCCGCCTGCTGGGCCACGCGATGCGCCGCTTCGACGAGCGCGTGCTGGCGCTAATGGCGCACGACATCGACGTGCCGCTGGCGCTGTCGAACCTGGCGGCGCGCGCGCAGGTGAGCGCGGCGCACATCCACATCACGCGGCACCTGGCGCGCGAGGGCTCGCGCCTGACCGAGCTGGCCGAGCGCGCCGGCATGACCAAGCAGGCCATGGGCACGCTGGTCGACCAGTGCGAGGCCTGGGGGCTGGTCACGCGCGGGCCCGACCCGCTCGATGCGCGCGCGCGGCGCGTGCTGTTCACGGCCGACGGGCTGGCCTGGCTGGACGCCTTCCGCCGCGCCGTGACGCAGACCGAGCGCGAGTTCCGCGCCAGCGTGGGCGACGAGATCGCCACCGTGGTAACCATCGGACTCGAAGCCTATACAGCGGGCTAGACTCGCGTTGAGACAAATGTGAACTGCGCCGGCATGGCGCCTGAATCCGCCGGAGGTGGCTCATGCGAATACTGATTGCCGAAGACGACCAGGTGCTGGCCGATGCCCTGCTGCGCAGCCTGCGCACCTCGGGCGCGGCGGTCGATCACGTGGCCAACGGCTCGCAGGCCGACACCGCGCTCATGACCCACAGCGAGTTCGACCTGCTGATCCTCGACCTCGGGCTGCCCAGCCTGCACGGCATCGAGATCCTCAAGCGCCTGCGCGCGCGCGGCTCGCAGCTGCCGGTGCTGGTGCTCACGGCGGCCGACAGCGTGGAAGAGCGCGTCAAGGGCCTGGACCACGGCGCCGACGACTACATGGCCAAGCCCTTCAGCCTGCAGGAGCTCGAGGCGCGCGTGCGCGCCCTCACGCGGCGCGGCATGGGCGCCACCAGCAACGCGATCCGCCACGGTCCGCTGGTCTACGACCAGGCCGGCCGCGTGGCGACCATCGACGGCAAGATGATCGAGCTGTCGGCGCGCGAACTGGGCCTGCTCGAGGTGCTGCTGCAGCGCGCCGGCCGGCTGGTCAGCAAGGACCAGCTGGTGGACCGGCTGTGCGAATGGGGCGAAGAGGTGAGCATCAACGCCATCGAGGTCTACATCCACCGCCTGCGCAAGAAGATCGAGAAGGGACCGGTGCGCATCGCGACGGTGCGCGGGCTGGGCTACTGCCTCGAGAAGATTCCCGGTTGAGCGTGCCCCGCCCGCGCTCAATGCCGTCAGGGCTGCTTGCGCAGATTGACGAGCAGCGTGGCGCCGGTGTTCGAACGGATCAGGAACATGAGGCTGCGGAAGTAGCCGTTGCTGTCGTACACGCCCGCCGGCACCAGCCCGATGATGGCCGGCCCGGCATAGCTGCCGGTGGCGGCGGGGGTGAGCTTGCAATCGTTGGTGCTGGCCGTGGCGGCATTCACGGCCTTCAGCGTGAGGCTGTACATGTTCTTGGCCGAGCCGGGCTGCGCCAGGACGACGGTGCCCGAGAGCGTGCACTGGCCGATCTGCACGCCGCTCGTGCTGCCGGTGAACACGCCCTGGCCGTCGACCTGCACCGTCACGCCCAGGCTCGGGCTGCTGTCGGTGTTGGACCACGTGCCGGTCATGCTCGCCTGCGACACCGCCAGCGCGTTCTCGATCGTGTAGGCCAGCGGGCCGACATCGGACGGCCTGCGGTTGTCGTAGGCGTAGGTGCCATCCACCGACTTCTTCGGCGTGAAGGTGCCCGAGCCCGTCACCGGATATGCGTTGGGCGGAACATACAACTCGGTGTCCGGGTTGAACGACCAGTCGAGCCCCGTGACCTTCAGCGAACCCCACATCGTGCCCCCGAGGAAGCTGCCTGCCAACGAACCGTTGGTGCCGACGAAGGCAATGCCTCGCACGCCCGCGTAGATGCCTTCGCTGTCGTTGCCCACCGCGGCGGTGGAGCCGGGCTGCGGCGCGCTCAGCGAGGGCGACGGCTCGGAGCCCGGCACGGCGGCGCGGTTCTCGGCCGGTGCGGGCGCGGGCGCCGGGGCTGGGGAGGGCGCAGGTGCGGGCGCCGGAACCGGTGCGATCGGCAGCATCGGCATGCCACCGCCGCCCCCGCCACCTCCACCGCCGCATGCAGTCACACCCACGCTGGCGGCCAACACGGTCGCGGCCATCCAGAGCGGCTTGGGGCAGCCGCCCACGGTCTTTTGCTTCATGATTTCTCCCTGATGTTTTTGAATTGCAGAAACTGCACGTCAAGGCTACAACCAGTCACACCTTGTCAATGAAACGTCACACCTGCGAATCGCAGTACTAGTTCACGCTCGCCCGCGTTCTTTCGTCTTGCCAGGAACTCCCTTGAAGCTCTTCCAGCGCGCCCAGCGCTCCCTGTTCGGCGAGATCCTCGACTGGATGCTCACGCCGCTGCTGCTGCTCGTGCCGGTGAGCATCGGCGTGACCTGGCTGGTGGCGCAGGGCATCGCCAACGCGCCCTTCGACCGCGCGCTGGAGCACAACGTGAAGGTGCTGGCCGAGCTGGTCACGGTGAAGCAGGGGCAGACGCACTTCGTGCTGTCGCAGTCGGCGCGCGAGATCCTGCGTGCCGACGACGCCGGCCACATCTACTACCAGCTGCTCGACGGCCACGGCACGCTGCTGCACGGCGAGCGCGACCTGCCGCAGCCCAACGTGGACGACCCGCCCGGCACCAACGTGGTCCTGCTGCACAACAGCACGGTGCACGGCCAGCCGGTGCGCGTGGCCTCGCTGTGGATTCCCAGCGGCAGCGAAGAGGTGCCGCCCTCGCTGCTGCAGCTGGCCGAGACGCGCGAGAAGCAGGCGGTGCTCGCCACCGAGATCATCAAGGGCGTGCTGCTGCCGCAGTTCGCGATCCTGCCGCTGGCGGTGCTGCTGATCTGGCTGGCGCTGGTGCGCGGCATCAAGCCGCTGTCGGTGGTCGAGGCGCGCATCCGCGAGCGCCGCCCGGGCGACCTGAGCCCGCTCGACGAGTCCTCGGTGCCGCTCGAGGTGGTGCCGCTGGTGTCGTCGGTGAACGAGCTGCTCGACAAGCTCAACGACTCCATCTTCACGCAGAAGCGCTTCCTGGCCGACGCCGCCCACCAGCTCAAGACGCCGCTGGCAGGCCTGCGCATGCAGGCCGACCTGGCGCAGCGCGAGGGCGCCAACGCCGACGAGCTCAAGCAGTCGCTCAAGCAGATCGGCCGCGCCAGCGTGCGCGCCACCCACACGGTGAACCAGCTGCTGTCGCTGGCGCGCGCCGAGGGCACCAGCGCCATGACGCACTGCCAGCCCTGTGACCTCGCGCGGCTGACCATCGAGGTGGTGCGCGAGGCCGTGCCGCGCGCGATCGAAAAGCGCATCGACCTCGGCTACGACGGCGTCCAGGCCGGCGCGCCCGGCGTGATGGTCGACGGCAACCCGACGCTGCTCAAGGAGCTGGTGCGCAACCTGGTCGACAACGCGCTCAACTACACGCCCTCGACACCCGAGCGCCCCGGCGTGATCACCGCCCGCGTGCTGGCCGACCCCTTCGGCCACGTGCAGCTGGTGCAGGTGGAGGACAACGGCCCCGGCATCGCCGAGGCCGACCGCGAGCTGGTGTTCGAGCCCTTCTACCGCGTGCTCGGCAACGAGGCCGACGGTTCCGGGCTGGGCCTGCCGATCGTGCGCGAGATCGCCAACCAGCACCGCGCACAGGTCAAGCTCGAAGACGCGCACCCCGGCAAACATCCGCCGGGCGCGCTCTTCACCGTGCGCTTCGAGGAGGCCCCGTCGGAATGAATCCGCTCGACACGCTGCGCCAACGCTTCCTGGAAATCCGCCTCGACACCGACGTGTCGGACATGTTCGACTTCGGCGCCGATCTGCTGGAACAGGATTCAGCCGAGGCGCTCGCCTTCCACTACACGCTGCTGCACGACACCGGCATGGACAGCGAACTCTACGACTGGCTGTGTCGCAAGTTCGGCGAGCGCGGCGACGCGGCCGAGGACCATCTGCTCGCGCGGTTCGACCAAGAGCCCGACCCTGCGATGCAGGCCACGGTGCTGCAGATGCTCGGCGGCTTCAAGTACCGCAAGGGCCGGCGCCTGAAAGAGACCGCGGCCCTCGCGCGCGCCGCGCTCGCGTCGCCGCACGACGAGCTGCGCTGCAAGGGGCTGTGGGTGATCGGCTGGCTCGGCGGCACGACGGACATCGCCAAGGTGGTGCCGCTGCTCGCGCACGACGCCGTCGCCGCAAACCGCCGATGGGCCGCGAGCGCGCTGATGCAGATCGTGTTCAACCGCCGCAGCGCTGCGCCCAAGGCGCTCGAGCCCTTGCGCCAGGCGCTCGACACCGAGACCGATCCGGCCGTGCTGGGCGGCATCCTGGTCGCGGTGCAGGAAATCGCAGGAAAAAAATTCGGCCTGAGCTCGAGCTCGCACGAGCCGCCGTCTGAAGAAAAGCTGCAGGCCGCCTTGGCCAAGGCGCGGCGCATGTTCGCGCGCGCGGCTGCTGCCTGATCCGCTCAGGGCGCCGGCGTGCCCGAAGGCTTGGCTTCCTTGCGGATCTGCAACCACTCGGGGTGGATCTGCCGCGCCATGCGCTGCGGCTCGCGCTCGTCGAGCGCCGCCGGCGCCAGCCCGAAGCCGGCCAGGTCGCCGCGCGTCCACAGCCAGTAGCCCGCGTTGGCGGCGAGCAGGGCGATGAGGACCAGGCGCAGCTTCATGCCCTCGCTCAGAACGACATGCCGCGCGGGCGCACGCTCACTTCGTCGCTCGAGATCAGTTGCAGGCCGGCGTCGGTGCGCACCTGCAGCTCGCCGCCCCAGGCCACGCCTTCGCACAGGCCGGCGGTGCCGTCGCTGAGCGTCACCTCGCGCCCGCGCAGCACGTCGCGCGCCGCAAAGCGTTCGGCAAAAGGCGCGAAGCCCTGCGCCTCGAAGGCAAGCACGCTGCGCACCAGCGGCTCGGCCAGCGACAGCAGCACCTCGGGCGCGGACGCGTCGGGCTGCCACTGGCGCAGCCAGGCCGGCGGCGTGCGCATGCCGTCGCCCTCGCGCGGGCCGATGTTGATGCCGATGCCCACCACGAGATAGCGCGCGGCATCGGGCCGGGCCGTCTGCGGCATCGCCGTTTCGATGAGGATGCCGACCAGCTTGCGGTCGTTCACCCAGATGTCGTTGGGCCACTTCAGGCCGACCTGGTGAGCGCCCGTCGGGTCGAGGCTTTCGGCCACGCTCACGCCCACGGCCAGCGACAGGCCCGACCAGTCGGCCGGCGCCAGCGGCATGCCCAGCGAAAAGGTGAGGGAGGCGGGCGCCTCGGGCTGCTGCGCGCTCTGCCACGGGCGGCCGAGGCGACCGCGCCCGGCCGTCTGGCGCTCGGCCACGAGCAGCACGGGGTCAGTGCGGCCGGCGCGCGCGCGGCGCATCAGCTCGGTGTTGGTGGAATCGATTTCGGCCACGGCCTCGACCGCGAAGCCGGGCAGCAGCGGCGCGACCGTCGCGGCGATCCGGTCTTCGAACCAGGCGCTGGCCGGCGTCGTGGCCATCGTCAGTCTCCGGCGGCGGCCGGGGCGTCGCCCTTGGACTTCTTCTTGCCGTCGGCCTTTTTCTTGTCGGCCTTCTTGTCCGCTTTTTTCTTCTCGGCTTTCTTTTCAGCCTTCTTCGCTTCCTTGGCCTCGGCCTTCTTCTTCTCGGCCTTTTTCTTGGCCTTCTTCTTTTTCTTCTTGTCTTTTTCCTCGTCCTCGTCCTTGGGCGTCAGCAGCGTGCCGCGGCACATCTCGGAGCCGCACCAGCACGGGAACTCGGACAGCAGCTTCTCGGTGTACGGCTCGTCGATGATCAGGCCGTAGTCGTAGTTCAGTTCCTCGCCGGCGGCGATGTTTCTCAGGGCCTTGATATAAACGCGCCCATCGACTTCGTCGGCCTCGCAGTTCGGCTCGCACGAGTGATTGATCCAGCGCGCGTCGTTGCCCTTCACGTTGCCGTCGATCACGCGGCCGTCGTCGATGTGGAAGTAGAAAGTGTGGTTCGGCTGGGTCGGATCGTGCGGATGGCGGCGCAGCGCCTCTTTCCAGCTGATGACCTCGCCCTTGTATTCGATCAGGGTTTCACCTTCGGCCAGGTCCTGCAGGGCGAACACGCCGTTGCCGTGGACGTCCGAGCGGCGCATCTGGATGCGCCGGCCACCGGAGCGCGTGGCGGCGGACCGCGCCTCGGGCTCGGTCACGGGGGCGGCTTCCTTGTCGCGGCCGGCGGAAAGTGGGGATTTGGAAGGCATCGCCGAAGTCTGTTAGGTTGAATATGCACACATGCGTGTGCGCGCGTGCGCACGCGGAAGCCGCAGAGTATAGAGAGCCCTCAGATGACAAAGACTTTGGTAATCGCAGAAAAGCCGTCGGTGGCCCAGGACATCGTCCGGGCCCTCACGCCGGTGGCCGGCAAGTTCGACAAACATGACGAGCATTTCGAGAACGACACCTACGTCGTGACCAGCGCCGTGGGCCACCTGGTCGAGATCCAGGCCCCGGAGGAATTCGACGTCAAGCGCGGCAAGTGGAGCTTCGCCAACCTGCCGGTGATCCCGCCGCACTTCGACCTCAAGCCGGTCGACAAGACCAAGACGCGCCTGAACGCCGTGGTCAAGCAGGCCAAGCGCAAGGACGTGACGCAGCTCATCAACGCCTGCGACGCGGGCCGCGAGGGCGAGCTGATCTTCCGCCTCATCGAGCAGTACGCCGGCGGCAAGAGCCCGCTGGGCAAGCCGGTGAAGCGGCTGTGGCTGCAGTCGATGACGCCGCAGGCGATCCGCGACGGCTTCGACGCGCTGCGCACCGAAAAGCAGATGCAGGGCCTGGCCGACGCCGCGCGTTCGCGCTCCGAGGCCGACTGGCTGGTGGGCATCAACGGCACGCGCGCCATGACGGCATTCAATTCGCGTGACGGCGGCTTCTTCCTCACGACCGTGGGCCGCGTGCAGACGCCCACGCTGTCGGTGGTGGTGGAGCGCGAGGAGCAGATCCGCAAGTTCGTCTCGCGCGAGTACTGGGAAATCCACGGCAGCTTCGCGGCCGAGGCCGGCCAGTACCCGGGCAAGTGGTTCAACCCCGACTGGAAGAAGGCCAACGCGCCACTGCTGGCCAACGGCGAGCCCGATGCCGAGCAGCGCGCCGACCGCGTGTGGTCCGAGCAGGAAGCCCGCGCCATCGCCGACGCCTCGCGCGGCAAGCCCGCCACCGTCACCGAAGAGAGCAAGCCCACCACGCAGGCCTCGCCCGCGCTGTTCGACCTGACCTCGCTGCAGCGCGAGGCCAACGGCCGCTTCGGCTTCAGCGCCAAGACCACGCTCGCGCTGGCCCAGAGCCTGTACGAACGCCACAAGGCGCTGACCTACCCGCGTACCGATTCGCGCGCGCTGCCGGAAGACTATCTGCCGGTGGTCAAGCAGACCATGGAGATGCTCGCCGGCAGCGGCATGAAGCACCTGGCGCCGTTCGCGCAGCAGGCGGTCGACGGCAACTACGTCAAGCCCAACAAGCGCATCTTCGACAACGCCAAGGTGTCGGATCACTTCGCCATCATTCCGACGCTGCAGGCCCCGAGCGGCCTGAGCGAAGCCGAGCAGAAGCTGTACGACTTCGTGGTGCGCCGCTTCCTGTCGGTGTTCTTCCCGAGCGCAGAGCACCAGGTGACCACGCGCATCAGCACGGTGGAACAGAACGGCAAGAAGTACCCCTTCCGCACCGACGGCAAGGTGCTGGTGAAGCCGGGCTGGCTCGCCATCTACGGCAAGGAAGCCCAGGACGACGAGAAGGAAGACGACAAGGACGGCAAGCGCCTCGTGCCGGTGAAGCCGGGCGAGATCGTGCAGAACGAGTCGGCCGACCTCAAGGGCCTGAAGACGCGCCCGCCCGCGCGCTATTCGGAAGCCACGCTGCTGGGCGCCATGGAAGGCGCCGGCAAGACCATCGACGACGACGAGCTGCGCGAGGCCATGCAGGAAAAGGGCCTGGGCACGCCAGCGACGCGCGCGGCCACCATCGAAGGGCTGATCGCCGAGAAGTACATGCTGCGCGAAGGCCGCGAGCTGATCCCGACCGCCAAGGCCTTCCAGCTCATGACGCTGCTGCGCGGCCTGGGCGTGGAAGAACTCTCCAAGGCCGAGCTCACGGGCGAGTGGGAATACAAGCTGGCGCAGATGGAGAAGGGCGCCCTGAGCCGCGACGCCTTCATGCGCGAGATCGCCGAGATGACGGAGCACATCGTCAAGAAGGCCAAGGAGTACGACCGCGACACCGTGCCCGGCGACTACGCCACGCTCGCCACGCCCTGCCCGAACTGCGGCGGCGTGGTGAAGGAAAACTACCGCCGCTACGGCTGCACCGGCAAGAGCGGCACGGGCGAGGACGCCTGCGGCTTCTCGTTCGGCAAGTCGCCGGCCGGGCGCACCTTCGAGGTGGCCGAGGCCGAGCAGCTGCTGGCCAACAAGCACATCGGCCCGCTGGAGGGCTTCCGCTCCAAGGCGGGCTGGCCCTTCACGGCCGAGATCATCCTCAAGTACGACGGGGAAGAAGCCAAGAACTGGAAGCTCGAGTTCGACTTCGGCGACGACAAGAACGAAGACAGCGGCGAGATCGTCGACTTCAGCCAGCAGGACACCGTGGGCCCGTGCCCGGTCTGCGGCGCGCCGGTGTTCGATCACGGCAGCAACTACGTCTGCGAGAAGTCGGTGCCGACGAACGAGCAGCCGACCCCGAGCTGCACCTTCAAGACCGGCAAGATCATCCTGCAGCAGCCGGTCGAGCGCGACCAGATGGAAAAGCTGCTCGCCACCGGCAAGACCGACCTGCTCGACAAGTTCGTGTCGATGCGCACGCGCCGCGCCTTCAAGGCCTTCCTCACGTGGAACGCCGAAGAAGGCAAGGTGACCTTCGAATTCGCACCGCGCGAAGGCGGCAGCAAGTTCCCGCCGCGCAAGACCTTCGGCAAGCCGGCCGCGAAGACCGCGGCGGCCAAGAAGGTCGCGGCGAAGAAGACGCCCGCCGCCAAGAAGGCACCGGCCGAGAAGAAGGCGGCCAAGCCGCGCAAGCCGGGCGCGGGCCTCAAGCCCAGCGACTCGCTGGCCGCGGTGATCGGCGCCGAACCGGTGGCGCGCACCGAGGTCATCAAGAAGCTGTGGGACTACATCAAGGCCAACAACCTGCAGGACGCGACCAACAAGCGCGCGATCAACGCCGACGCCAAGCTGAAACCCGTGTTCGGCAAGGACCAGGTGACGATGTTCGAGCTCGCGGGCATCGTGGGCAAGCACCTCTCGGCGCCCGACGCGGCCTGACGACGCATGCAGCGCAGACACCTCGCCACCGCGCTGGCTGCAGCGATGCTGCTGGGCGGTGCGGGCCTGGCCCAGGCCGCCGCGTGGCCTGACAAGCCCGTCAAGCTGGTCGTGCCTTTCCCACCGGGACAGGCCACCGACATCTTTGCCCGCGCACTCGCCGAACAGCTCGGCAAGCGGCTGGGCCAGCCCGTGATCGTCGACAACAAGGCGGGCGCGGGCAGCAACATCGGCACCGAGTTCGTGGTGCGCGCGCCGCCCGATGGCTACACGCTGGTGGTGGCGGGCAGCGCGATGGCGGTGAACCAGACGCTCTATGCCAAGCCGGGCTTCGACCCGCGCAAGGACCTGGTCGGCATCTCGCTCATCGCGAAGGTGCCGCTGGTGTTCCTGGCCACGCCCGAAAGCGGCATCCGCACGCTGGCCGAGCTCACGGCGCGCGCCAAGGCCGAGCCCGGCAAGCTCAGCTACGCGAGCGCCGGCATCGGCGGCACGCAGCACCTGTCGGGCGAGATGGTCAAGTCGGCGGCGCATGTGTTCATCACGCACATTCCGTACCGGGGCAGTGGGCCGGCGCAGGCGGACTTCCTGGGCAACCAGGTGCCGCTGATGGTCGACTCGGTGACGGCCGCGCTGCCGCACATCAAGGCGGGCAAGGCGGTTGCGCTGGCGGTGACGTCGGCCACGCGCTCGTCGCAACTGCCCGAGGTGCCCACCGTGCGCGAGAGCGGCGTGGCCGGCACGAAGAACTTCGAAGCCGTCGGCTGGCTCGGCCTGATGGCACCGCGCGGCACGCCGCCCGAGATCGTGGCGCGGCTGAACCAGGAAGTGACCGACATCCTCAAGAGCGAGCAGATGGCGCGCTTCATCCGCGACCGGGGCTCCGAGCCGGCGCCCACGAGCGGCGCCGAATTCGACCGTTTCGTGGCGAACGAGATCGGGCTCTGGGGTGCGGCGGTGAAGGCTTCGGGCGCCAAACCCGAGTAGCCACTCCTCAGTTCTGCGCGACCGGCGGCTGCGCCGTCGCTTCCCCGCTGCGGTCGACTTCGGCCAGCAGCCAGTGGCGGAAATGGTCCAGCGTGGCCAGCTGGCCGCGCCCCTCGGGGTAGCAGAACCAGTAGCCCTCGCTGCCCCGGTAGCCGCCGTCGGGCAGCGGCTCTTCCACCAGCCCCGACGTGATCTCGTCCTGCACCAGGCAGCGCGGCACCAGCGCCACGCCCATGCCGGCCATGACGGCGCGGATCATGGTCTGGAACTGGTCGAACTGCAGGCCGGCCAGCGGGTCGAGCCCGCGCACGCCGTGCGCCTCGCTCCAGTGCAGCCACGACTGCGGCACGCTCACATGGCGCAGCAGGGTGCAGCGCGCCACGTCCTGCGGCGTGCGGATGGCGGCCTCGGCCTGCGCGGCGCGCGGGGCGATCAGCGCCACGTCCTGCCCCGCCAGGTAGTGCGAGCGCGCGCCGGGCCAGTGGCCGTCGCCGAACAGGATGGCGCAGTCGAGCTCGGGCCGCTCGAAGTCGTAGCCATGCACGAAGGGCACGAAATGCAGGGTGATCTGCGGGTGGCGTTGCTGGAAGTCGGGCAGGCGCGGAATCAGCCACTTGGCGCCGAAGGTGGGCAGGGTCGACAGGTGCAGCGCGCCGCCGCCGTCGCCGCTGGTGATGAGCTCCAGCGTGGCCGCCTCCAGCTGCGCCAGCAGGGCGCGCACGGCCTTTTCGTAGCGCTCGCCGGCGGGCGTGAGCGCCAGGCGCTTGCGGCTGCGCTCGAACAGCGGCGCGCCGATCCAGCGCTCGAGCTCCTGCACCTGCTTGCTCACCGCGCCCTGCGTGAGGTGCAGCGCCTCGGCCGCACGCGACACGCCACCGAAGCGCACCACGGTGGAGAAGGCGCGCAGCAGGTTCAGGGGCGGGTTGAGGCGTCGCAGCGGCATGGGGGAGCCCATCAAGTCATTCCAGATTGGAATGATATCGGGTATATCCTTTGCTTCAGGTGAGCTGCAGCTTTGCACATTCACTCATCGTTCCATTGGAAGAACCCTCATGCAACGTCGTCATTTCCTCTCCACCCTGGCTGCCGTTTCTTTCGCCCCAGGAATATCCTTTGCCCAAGGCAAGCCGATCCGCCTCGTCGTGCCCTTCCCGCCCGGCGGCGCCACCGACATCACGGCCCGCGTGCTCTCCGAGCCCCTGGCCAAGATCCTCCAGCAGCCCGTGGTGATCGACAACCGCGCCGGCGCGGGCGGCTCGATCGGCATGGCCGAGCTGGCGCGCGCCACGCCCGACGGCCTGAGCTTCGGCGTGGCCACGCTGTCCACGCACGGCGTGAACCCGGCCGTGTACCAGAAGCTGCCCTACGACCCGATCAAGGGCTTCGCCGCCGTGACCGAGCTGGTGAAGGCGCCGGGCGTGATCGTCATCAACCCGGCCGTGCTGCCGGTCGGCAGCTTCGCGGAACTCGTGAAGTACCTGAAGGCCAACCCGGGCAAGGTGTCGTACGCCTCGCCGGGCAACGGCACCATCGGCCACATGTGGGGCGAGCTGTTCAAGAGCAGCACCGGAACCTCGATGGTGCACATCCCCTACCGCGGTGCGGGCCCGGCCATCAACGACGTGCTCGCGGGCCAGGTGCCGGTGTACTTCGACCAGGTGGCCTCGTCGCTGCCGCACGTGAAGGCCGGCAAGCTGAAGGCGCTGGCCGTGTCCTGGAGCGGCCGCCTCGACGTGCTGCCCGAAGTGCCGACCTACGGCGAACTGGGCTACGCGGCCAGCAACGACCCCTCGTGGTTCGGCATGATCGCGCCCGCCGGCACGCCCGCCGAGCTGGTGCTGCGCATGCAGCAGGCCGTGGCCACGGCGCTGAAGGACCCCGCGGTGCGCGAGCGCCTGGCATTGCAGGGGCTGTACGCCTCGGGCACCACGCCGGCCGAGTTCACGAAGCAGATCGCGAGCGAGATCGAGAAGATGAAGAAGGTGGCCGCCTTCGCGCGCATCCGATTGGACTGACCGACACCGCCTATGCATCCAGTCCTGAAACTGATTCAAACCCGCGCCCAGGTGACCAGCGTCGCCGGGCACACCCCGCTGGTGCTGGACTCCCCGCACAGCGGCACCGTCTACCCCGAGGACTTCCGGCCCGTGTGCGAGCTCGCCACGCTGCGCCGGGCCGAGGACACCCACGTCGAGAAGCTCTACGACTTCGCGAGCGACATGGGTGCCGCCTGGATCGAGGCGCACTTTCCGCGCAGCTACCTCGACGCCAACCGCGACATGACCGAGGTCGACACCACCATGCTCGACGGCCCGTGGACCGACCCGGTGTCGAGCGACCCGCGCGTGCTGTCGAAAGTGCGCCTGGGCAAGGGCCTGATCTGGAAGCTCACCGACGAAGGCCTGCCGATCTACGACCGGCCGCTCACGGTGGCCGAGGTGCGCCAGCGCATCGACCAGTGCTGGCGCCCGTACCACGCGGCGGTGGCCCAGGCCATCGACGAAGCGCATGCGCGGCACGGCTACAGCATCCACATCAACTGCCACTCGATGCCCGCCATCGCGGGCAGCCAC
>NZ_VCCD02000006.1:0-147691 GCF_006323185.2 Variovorax sp. KBS0712
GTGAGCGAGCAGGAGGCGCGCCGGCGCGCGCTGGCGCTGCTGGCCGATGTGGAGATTCCCGACCCCGAAAGCCGCATCGACCAGTACCCGCACCAGTTCTCGGGCGGCATGCGCCAGCGCGTGGCGATTGCGCTCGCGCTGTGCGCCGAGCCGCAGCTGCTGATTGCCGACGAGCCCACCACCGCGCTCGACGTGTCGGTGCAGGCGCAGGTGATCCGCGTGTTCCGGCGCGTCTGCCGCGAGCGCGGCACGGCCGCGATGCTCATCACGCACGACATGGGCGTGATCGCCGAGGCGGCCGACCGCGTGATGGTGATGTACCAGGGTCGCGTGCTCGAGACCGGCCCGGTGCGCCAGGTGCTCGACCACCCGCGCGAGCCGTACACGCGCGCGCTGATGGCCGCCATTCCTTCGGTGCACGACAGGCTGCATCGGCTGCCGGTGCCGGAGATCGGCGCGGACATCGCGGTGGCTGCCGCGCTGCCGCCTGCGCAGATCGAGACCGTGGCGGCGCCGGCCGACAGCGCGCCGCTGATCCGCGTGCAGGGCCTGTCGCGCGAATTCGATCTTTCGGCCGGCTGGTTCGTCCGCACGCTCGCACGCCAGCCGAAGAAAGTGCTGCACGCGGTCGACGGCGTGAGCTTCGACATCGCGCGCGGCCGCACCTTCGGGCTGGTCGGCGAGTCGGGCTCGGGCAAGTCGACCGTGGCGCGCATGATCGCCGGCCTCACGCGGCCCACGGCCGGCAGCGTGCATTTCGACGGCATCGACCGCTGGGGCGACGCCGCGCAGACGGCCGCGCTGCGGCGGCGCTTCCAGATGATCTTCCAGGACCCGCATGCCAGCCTCAACCCGCGCTGGCGCGTGGACCGGCTCATCGCCGAGCCGGTGGAGGTGCTGGGCCTGGCCGCCAGCGCCGACGAAACCGCCGAGCGCGTCGCCCAGGCGCTGCGCCGCGTGCGCATGTCGCCCGACGACGGGCGGCGTTACCCGCACCAGTTCTCCGGCGGCCAGCGCCAGCGCATCGCCATCGCACGGGCGCTGGCCAGCCAGCCCGAGTTCATCGTCTGCGACGAACCGACCTCGTCGCTCGACGTCTCGGTGCAGGCCCAGGTGCTGAACCTCATGCGCGACCTGCAGGACGAGTTCGGCCTGACCTACCTGCTGATCAGCCACAACCTCGCGGT
The DNA here is from genome assembly GCF_006323185.2 of Variovorax sp. KBS0712. Classification (NCBI taxonomy): domain Bacteria; kingdom Pseudomonadati; phylum Pseudomonadota; class Betaproteobacteria; order Burkholderiales; family Comamonadaceae; genus Variovorax; species Variovorax sp. KBS0712. The sequence continues at coordinate 1,188 of NZ_VCCD02000006.1, forward strand.
GATCCGCCACATGTGCGACGACGTGGGCGTGATGCAGCGCGGGCGGTTGGTGGAGCAGGGCAGCGCGAGCGAGGTGCTCGACGCGCCGAAGCACGCCTACACGCGGGCCTTGATGGCGGCGGTGCCGGACATGCGCGGCGCGCAGGCGCCTGAGGCGATACGCGTCTGAGGCTTCGAGGTCGTCGTGGGATGAGCGCTTGCCATACGCCCCCCCGCCGTTGCTGGCCCGGTGCCATCATCGCCCAGGCATAAGCTCACGCCGATTCGTTCTTTGGTTCCGCCCGGGTGCTCGGCCACACTCGGGCCCCTATGTCTTTCGTACGACAGTTCGATGCCTGCGTTCCTTCCGTCGATACCGCCGATGCCGGCGCGGACGCACAGGTCGACCGCGTGGTCGACTGGCTGCTGGGCAGCCTCGAATGGAACGCCACGCTGTTTCATGTCGGCCAGTACTGCGGTCGCTGGCGCGCCTCGACGGCGGGGCGTGCGCGGGCCAGCTTTCACCTGATCCTCGAGGGGCGCTGCTGGCTGCACATGCCGGGGCGCGCGTCGGTACAGCTGTCGCCGCGCGATGGCGTGTTCCTGATGCGCGACGTGCCGCACTTTCTCTCGCCCTATGCCGACCCCGGCATCGACTGTGCGCCGCGGCAGATGCAACCCTTGTCGGGCAGCGCCGCCCTCGGCGAAACCGGCCTGGCCTGTGGCTTCTTTTCCTTCGACGGGCCGTTTCGCGACGTGATCGCCAGCGCCTTTCCCGATTGCCTGGTGCTGCGCGCGGGCGACCTGGCCATGGCCTCGGCGGGCACGCTGTTCGACCTGATGCGCAGCGAGGCCTTGCGCGTGGGCGCCGAGCCCTCGGTGGCGATGGACCGGCTCGCGGGCCTGCTGTTCTTCTATGGCCTTCGGCACGTGGCGCACAGCGAAGTGCATGCACAGGGCCTGTGGACGCTGCTGCGCAAGCGCGGCTTTGCGCCGCTGCTGGCCGACATCCTGCAATCGCCCGCGCGCGACTGGAGCGTGGCCGAGATGGCGCGTCGGGTGAACCTGTCGCGCACCGCATTCTTTCGCCAGTTCGGCGAAGCTTGCGACCAGTCGCCCTTGCAATTCCTGCTGCTGTTGCGCATGCAGCTGGCGGCGCGGCGCGGTCGGCGCTGCGCACGTCGTCGCCGCGAAACAGGATCTGCCCCGCGTGCGACGGCGCGAGCCGCAGGATGGCGCGGCCCAACGTGGTCTTGCCCGAGCCGCTGCCGCCCACCAGCGCGACCATCTCGCCGGGGTGGATGTCCAGGTCGAGCTTGTCGATGACCTGCACCGGCGCATGACGCTTGAAGAAGCCGGCGCGCGCGCCGGGGTAGCTCACGCACAGGCCGCGCACCTGCACCAGCGGTTGCTGCGCCGCGGCCGGGGCCGGCTTCGCGGCCTGGCGACGCGGCAGGGCGTCGACCAGCTTGCGGGTGTAGGGCTGCTTCGGGTCGACGAGGATGGCGGGCACGTCGCCGGTCTCCACCAGCTTGCCTTTTTCCAGCACGATGGCGCGCTGCGCATAGCGCCCGACGAGCCCGAGGTTGTGCGTGATGAGCATCACGGCCGTGCCCTGGTCCTTCGCGAGGCCGACCATGAGGTCGAGCACTTCGCGCTGGCTCAGCGTGTCGAGCGCGGTGGTCGGCTCGTCGGCAATCAGCAGGCGCGGCTGGAGCAGCATCACGCTGGCCAGCATGATGCGCTGGCGCATGCCGCCCGAGAACTCGTGCGGGTAGGCGTGCAGGCAACGCTCGGGGTCGGCGATCTGCACGCGGCGCAGCATGTCGAGGCAGCGCGCGCGAATCTCGGTGGCCGACAGCTTCGTGTGCATGCGCAGGCCCTCGGCCATCTGCTCGCCGATGCGGTGCACCGGGTTGAGCGAGACCATCGGTTCCTGGAACACCATGCCGATGCCGGGCCCGCGGATGGGGCGCATGGCCTTCACGTCCCGCGTGCTCAGGTCTTCGCCGTCGAACACGATCTGCCCGCCGCTTTGCGCGATGCCGGGCGGCAGCAGCTGCAGGATGGCGCGCGCGGCCATGGTCTTGCCGCTGCCCGATTCGCCCACCACGGCAAGGAACTCGCCGGGGCGCACGTCGAATGAGAGGTCGTGCACCAGTGTCTGGGCGCCGCCGTGCAGGTCGATCTTCAGGTGCCGCACCGAGAGCACGGGCGCTGCGGAAGTAGAGGGATGGGTCATGACTTCTCCGTGCGCGGGTCGAGCCGGTCGCGCAGCGATTCGCCCAGGAGGTTGATGCCCAGCAGCGTGAGCGCGATGCACAGGCCTGGCACCAGGCACAGCCACACGGCCGAGGCCATGTAGGGGCGTGCGCTGGAGAGCATGTTGCCCCAGGTGGGCGCGGGCGGCGGCACGCCCAGGCCGAGGAAGCTCAGGGCGCTTTCCGACAGCAGCACCCAGCCGAACATGCTGGTGGCCAGCACGGCGACGGGCGCCACGCAGTTGGGCAGGATGTGGCGCCACATGGTGTAGATCTCGCCGTTGCCGATCATGCGCGAGGCCTCGACGTACTCGCGCTCGCGCAGCGACAGCACGGTGCCGCGCACCACGCGCACCACCGAGGGCGCGTAGGCCATGCTCAGCGCGAGCACGATGCCCCACTGGTTGGCGCCCACGATCACCATCACGCCCAGCGCCAGCAGCAGGCCCGGAAAGGCCAGCAGCGTGTCGTTGAAGGCCATGAGCACGCGGTCGGTCCAGCCGCGCACGAAGCCGGCGAGCACGCCCACCACGAGGCCGACAGCGGTGGCCAGCGCCACCGTGAGCAGCGCGATGAGGCAGCTGGTGGAGGCCGCGCGCATGGCGCGGCTGGCCACGTCGCGCCCGAACTCGTCGGTGCCCAGCCAGTGCGCCATCGACGGCGGCTGCAGCTTGCCGCGCAGGTCGATGCCCAGCGGGTTGTAGGGTGTCCACAGCGCGGCCACCAGTGCCAGGACCAGCAGCACGCTGATGAGCACGCCGCCCACGAGGGTATGGGTCTTGAGCTTTTTCACTGCACCGACACCCGGGGATCGAAGAGGGGATAGCACATGTCCACGATCAGGTTGATGACCACGTAGATGCAGGCCGTGAACAGCAGGCAGCCCTGCAGCACCGGGTAGTCGCGCGCGAAGATCGAATCGATCATCAGGCGGCCCAGGCCGGGCAGGGTGAACACCGTTTCGAGCACCGCGATGCCGCTCAGCAGATGGCCCAGGATGAGGCCGATCATGGTGAGCGTGGGGTTGAAGGCGTTGGGCAGCACGTGGCGGCGCAGCACCTGCGACTCGGGCACGCCCTTGGCGCGCGCGTGCGTCACGTACTCGAGCCGCAGCACCTCGATGGTACTGGCGCGCGACATGCGCGTGAGCACGCCGGTCTCGACCAGCACCAGCGTGACGATCGGCAGGATGACGTACAGCAGGCCCTGCGAGAAGTCTTCCGACATGGGCACGTAGCCCACCACCGGCAGCCAGTGCAGGTACTGGCCGAAGAACATCAACAGCAGCAGGCCGAGCCAGAAGCTCGGCACCGACAGCATCAGCGTGGCCGCGCCGATGATGGCGAGGTCGGTCGGCCGGTCCTTGCGCCAGGCGGCGACGAGGCCAGCGGGCACGGCGATCAGCGAGGCCAGCGCCACGGCGGTGAGCACGATCACTGCGCTCACGTGAAAGCGCTCCCAGATCAGCGGCAGCACGGCCAGGCCGTTGGTGGTCGACACGCCCAGGTCGCCGGTGAGCGCGTGGCGCAGCCACACGACGTACTGGGTGACCAGGGGCTGGTCCAGCCCCATCTGCTGGCGGGCGAGTTCGAGCTGCGCGGGGTCGGCGCCTTCGCCGAGCATGAGCTGCACCGGGTCGCCCGGAATCAGCCGCATGAGCGTGAAGACGGCAATCGACACCAGCAGCAGCGTCGGGATCGTCATGGCGATCCGGCGCAAGAGGTAGGCAAGCATGGCGGCGGCGCCCCGTCAGCCGCGCGCGTCGAGCCGGACGTTCCAGAACCGCGGCTTGGCCGGCGCCCAGCCCTTGAAGCCGGTCACGCTCTTGCGCATGGCGGTGGCGTCGCTGGCGTTGAAGAGCACGACCATCGGCACGTCCTGCAGCATCTGCTTGTGCAGCTCGTCGAACAGCACCTGGCGGCGCGCCTTGTCGCGCGAGACCATGCTTTCGGTGAGCCGCGTCTGCGCGGCGGCGCTGTCCCACACCTTGCGCGGCTGCGTGGCCTTGTCGCCGGACACCATCTCGTAGTTGAGCGAGGGGTCGATGCGCGCCGAGTAGATGAAGGCCATGCTCTGGTACTGGCCCTTGGTGTAGCGGTCGAGCTGCGTGGCCCAGTCGAGCACTTCGAGTTCGATGTTGATGCCGGCTTCGGAGGCCATGGCCTGCACCAGCACGGCGGCCGAGTACAGCGCCTCGTAGCGCTTGTTGGCGACGAGCTTGATCGGCTGGCCGCGGTAGCCGGCTTCGGCCAGCAGCTTCTTGGCACCGGCGATGTCGCGCTTGTAGCCGCCGGCCTGCACGGGGCTGTAGAACGGGCTGGACGAGGGCACGACCGAGTTGTTGACGGCCGACAGGCCCTCGGTGACCGACTTGGCGATCTCGGGCGTGTCGAGTGCCAGTGCCAGCGCACGGCGGATGCGCACGTCCTTCAGCAGCGGGTCGGTGGTCTGCAGGAGCAGCGCCACCATGGTCATGACCGGCGTGGTGTCGACGCGCACGTCGCTGCGCCCGCGCATCTCGACCACGTCGGCCGGGCTGGGGCTGATGAAGGCGTCGATGCCGCCGCTGTACAGCGCCGCCTTGGCCGCGGCCGAGTCGGGAATGACGACGAAGCGCAGGTTCTCGATCTCGGCCTTCTTGCCGCCCGTGAGGCCGTCGCGGGCTTCGGGGCGCGAGGTGTAGCCGTCGAAGCGCGTGAGCTCGATGTACTGGCCGCGCTTCCACTCCTTGATCTTGTAGGGGCCGGTGCCCACGGGCTCCTTCCACTGGCCGTCCGCGCCCAGCGAGCTGCGGTGCAGGATGGCGGCGCCGCCGCAGTCGGGGCGCGCCATCATGGTGAGAAACAGCGCGCTCGGGCGCTCGATCTTGAACACCACCGTCTTCGGCGTGGGCGCTTCCACCGCGAGCACCTTGGTCATGCCCTTGCCGTCGAACTCGGGCAGGCAGCGCCAGCCGCTGGTGGGCTTGAGGTAGCGCTGCCAGCTCCACACCACGTCGTCGGCCGTGAGCACCGCGCCGTTTTGGAACTTCACGCCGTCGCGCAGGGTGAAGGTGTAGGTCAGGCCGTCGGCCGAGGTGTCGACCTTGCTCGCGAGCATCGGGCCGACCGAGGTGTCTTCGCGCAGCGCGACCAGGCCTTCGACCACGTGGATGAGCACGTTGTCGGTGTTGTCGTCGCGGTTGCCGCCGGGGTCGGTGGAGCGGATGTCGGAGTTGATCTGGATCCGCATCGTCTGGCCGGCCGGGGCCTGGGCGAAGGCCGCGCTGGCGGCCAGGCCGAGACCGAGGGCCAGTGCGGCAGCGGCGCGCGCAGCGGGAGGGAGGGACGGGGGCGTGGGCAGGTTCATGGCAACACTCCTGGCGATGGCTGGGCGGGGCGGGCGGATCAGAGGGAATACTCGGTGAAGCGGTGCGCCTTGAAGGGCGCCGGCGCGATGCGCATCTTTCGTGCCGCCGGGTCCATGACGATGGTCGCCACGGTGGCCGACGAAGCACCGCCGGGGCCTGCGCTCGGGCTGCGGCACACGGCGCGCGGCGCGCCGAAGCGGTCCTGCAATGCGTCGAGCACGTCCTGCTCGGTGAGCAGACCGGCCGCGCGCTTGTTGTGCAGCGCCTCGGTCACGCGGCGGTCGCGGTAGAGCGAATCGGGCGTGGTCTCCAGGCTGCGGTCGACCACGCGCGCCAGCGCGGCCGGGGTCTTGAAGTGGTTGGCGTGCACCAGGATGCCGCCTTCGGGCTGTTGCCAGAACACCTGCTCGGGGCAGGTCTCCAGGCTCACGGCCTCGCCCTCGGCGTGCGTGATGATCATGTTGTTGGAGATCGAGCGCGCGCTGCGGCACACCACGCCCAGTGCGTTGGCGTACAGCGTCGACTGCAGGATGCCGCGGCGGATCAGCGCCAGCGGCACGCCTTGCTGCTTGCCGTCGTTGTCGGCCTTGATGAAGTTGCCGGTGACGGCGATGCCCGCGCTGTTGAGCCCCGCGCGCGCCAGCGTGCCGGCCTCGGCGAAGGTGAGCATGGCCGGGCCTTCGTCCGGCTGGATGCGCAGCACCACGCCGAGTTCGAGGCTCTCGACGCGCCAGTCCCAGTTCTGCGCATGGATGAGCTTGCCGTCGCGCGCGGCCGAGGGCATGACGACCACGCCGGTGCAGCCGTCGGGCGGCTCGGTGGCTTCGAGCTGCTGGAAGGCGTAGAGCATTTCGCTGCGCGCGTTGAGCGCCACGATGTCCTCGGCCGGCACGCCTGCGCCTTCACCCACGCCCTCGATCTCGCGCAGCATGCCGGCGTCGAAGGCCTCGACCATCGGCATGAAGCGGCGCGCCAGCGCGCGCGTGCGCTCCCAGCTCAGGCCCACGCGCTCGAAGGCGGCGCGGTAGGTGCGCAGGCTCAGGTCGATGCGGTCGCCGGCGGCGCGGCCGTACTGGCGCCCGCGCTGCTGTGCGTCGCCTTCGATGTCGTACAGGGGGAACGATTCGATGTCCATGGTGTGTCTTGTCTCCGGGGCTTGTCTTGTGTGTGCGATGCGGCCTGAGGTGCTCAGGCCGCGGTGTCGGTGGCTTGTGCGGTCTGCGCGATGGCGGCGCGCAGGCTGTCGATGATCTGGTCGATGTGCCGGCGCTCCAGCGTGAACGGCGGCGACAGCGCAATGGTGTCGCCCACCGAGCGCACCAGCACGCCGCTTTCGTCCAGGCAATGTTGCGCCACGGCCTGCGCATGCGTGCCGGGGCCCGAGGCCCAGCCTTGCAGCTCGATGCCGGCCAAGAGGCCGACATTGCGCACGTCGATCACACCCGGCAGGCCGCGCAGGCTGTGCAGGCCGTCTTCGAAGTAGGGCGACAACTCGGCGGCGCGGGCGATGAGGCCGTCTTCGGTGTAGGCGTCGAGCGTGGCCATGGCGGCGGCGCAGGCCAGCGGATGGCCCGAGTAGGTGTAGCCGTGCGACAGCTCGACGGCGCTCACGCTGCCGTGCATGAAGGCGTCGTGCACCGCGCCGCGCATGAGCACCGCGCCCATGGGCACGGCGCCGTTGGTCAGGCCCTTGGCGGTGGTGATGAGGTCGGGCGTCACACCGAACAGGTCGGACGCGAAGTTGCTGCCCACGCGCCCGAAGCCGGTGATGACCTCGTCGAAGATCAGCAGGATGCCGTGCCTGTCGCAGATCTCGCGCAGGCGCTTCAGGTAGCCGCGCGGCGGCGGCAGCACGCCGGTGGAGCCGGCCACGGGCTCGACGATCACGGCGGCGATGGTCGAGGCGTCGTGCAGCGAGACCAGCGCTTCGAGCGCGTCGGCCTTGTCGATGCCGTGCGGCGGCTCGCCGCGCGAGAAGGCGTTGCGCGCCAGGTCGAGCGTGTGCGGCAGGTGGTCCACGCCGTTGAGCAGCGGCCCGAAGGTGCTGCGCTGGCGCCCGATGCCGCCCACCGAGATGCCGCCGAAGCCCACGCCGTGGTACGAGCGCTCGCGCCCGATGAGCCGGTAGCGGCCCGCGTCGCCGCGCGCCCGGTGGTAGGCCACGGCGATCTTCAGCGCGGTGTCGACCGACTCCGAGCCCGAGTTGGTGAAGAACACGTGGTCCATGCCGGCCGGCGCCATCTGCGTGAGGCGCTGCGCCAGCGTGAAGGCGGCGGGGTGGCCGATCTGGAAGTTGGAGGCGTAGTCGAGCACGTCGATCTGCGCCTTCATCGCCGCGCTGACCCGCGGGTTGCGGTGCCCGGCGTTCACGCACCACAGGCCGGCGATGGCGTCGAGCACGCGGCGGCCGTCGGCCAGGTCGTAGTACAGGCCCTCGCTGCCGACGATGAGGCGCGGCGCTTGCTTGAACTTGCGGTTGGGCGTGAAGGGCATCCAGAACGCGTCGAGCGAACCGGGTGGCGTTGTCAGGGTATCGGCGGAAGCCACGGTGTTTTTCTCCTTGAGGAAACGACCCGTCGTCCGGGTCGGCGTGGGGCCGATCTTGAAATCCAAATTGTATTTTTGGCGCGAGATGTACATGGTTTTTGGGGTCAAAATACAAAAGACCCGCGATGATCGGCACCCAGCCCGTGTTTCAGGAGACCCATGGATGGCCCCGCAGCAGCAGATGCAGACGCAGATGGACAACAAGTCGGTCCTGCCGCTCACCCAGCGCGTGAGCCGCTACATCCTCGACCAGGCCCTGGCCGGCGGCTACGAGAACGGCCGCCACATGACCGAGACCGACCTCGCGGGCCGGCTCGGCATTTCGCGCACGCCGGTGCGCGCCGCGCTGCGTCTCTTGCACGAGCGTGCGCTGCTGGCGCACGTGCCCAACCGCGGCTACACGCTGGTGGCCGACCGCGAGGCGCTCGACCGCGCGCGCCGCGAGATGCCGGAAGACGAAGAGAAGACGCTCTATTACCGCGTGCTGCGCGACCGCCTCGCGGGCAAGCTGCCGACGCGCGTCAACGAACTCGAGCTGGCCCAGACCTACGGCGTGCCGCGCCCGCTGCTGCGCAACGTGATGACCACGCTGCTGCAGGACGGCGTGCTGCGCGGTCGCCACTACCAGCGCTGGGAGTTCACTGAAACCCTCGACTCGGTCGAGAGCGAGCGCGAGAGCTACCGCTTTCGCCTGGTGGTGGAATGTGCGGCGCTGCGCGAGCCGGGCTTCAAGGTCGAACACGAGCGGCTGCTGGCCTGCCGCGAACAGCAGCAGACCTTGCTGACGCACGCCTCGCGCCATTCGTGGATGGAGTTCTTCGAGGCCAACGCGCAGTTCCACGAGCTGCTGGCCAACGCCTCGGGCAACCGCTTCATCCTCGATGCCGTGAAGCAGCAGAACCGGCTGCGCCGCATCTCCGACTTGTCGGACTACCCGCTCGTGAACATCGACCTGCTGCGCAAGTCGTGCCGCGAGCACCTGCAGATCCTCGACGCGGTCGAAGAGAACAAGCTCGAAGTCGCCGCGAAGCACATGCACGCCCACCTGAGCCGTGCCAGCGACATCCTGGAGCGCCGTGTGATGGGCGACCTGGATGCGCTCGGCGAATGAGCCACGACACCCTTTTATGACCCCCCAAGAAACGACGGCTCCCGATGCCGCGCTGGCCGACGGCTGGCGCGATGGTTTTTCCACCGCCGGCACCGCGGTGCAGCGCCCGCGCGAACGCCCGATCTTCCAGGTCCCCGAGAACCGCTGGGCCTTCTCGCACCTGCGCGAGCTGCAGCCGACGCGCAACGTGTCGCGCGGCACTGGGCCGGTGTCGGTGCTGCCGCGCGCCGAGCGGCCGGAGCTCGACACGCTGGCCTTCACCTTGCCCGCCGACGGCTCGCGCACCGACTGGCGCAGTGCGCTCACAACGATCTGTGCCGACGGCGCGGTGGTGCTGCACCGCGGGCGCATCGTCTACGAGCGCTACTTCGGCGCGCTCGACGAGCACGGGCAGCACATGGCGATGTCGGTCACCAAGTCGGTCGTCGGCACGGTCGGCGCGATGCTCGCGGCCGAGGGTGTGCTCGATGAGCATGCACAGGTGCGGCACTACATCCCCGAGCTGGCGACGAGCGCCTTCGGCCACGCCACCGTGCGCCAGGTGATGGACATGACGACGGGCATCGACTACTCGGAGGACTACACCGACCCCGACGCCGGCGTGTGGAAGCATGCGCGCGCCGGCCAACTGCTGCCGCGTCCCGCGGGCTATGTGGGCGCTGAGGGCTACCGCCAGTTCCTGCAGACCGTGCAGGGGCAGGGCACGCACGGAGAGGCCTTTGCCTACCGCACGGTGAACACCGACGTGCTGGGTTGGCTCATCAGCCGCGTGGCGGGCCAGCCGCTGGCGCGGGTGCTGGGCGAGCGCATCTGGTCGCGCCTGGGCGCCGAGCAGGACGCGGCCTTTGCCGTGGACGGGCAGGGGGCCGAGTTCGCGGGCGGTGGCCTGTGCACCGGCCTGCGCGACCTTGCGCGGCTGGGCGAAATGATGCGGCTGGGCGGCGCGTTCAACGGCATGCAGATCGTGCCCGAGGCCGTGGTGGCCGACATCCGCCGCGGCGCCGATCCGGCGCGCTTTGCGCTCGCGGGCTACACGCGGCTGGCCGGCTGGAGCTATCGCAACATGTGGTGGGTGGCGCACGACGCGCGCCGCACCTTCACCGCGCAAGGCATCCACGGCCAGGCGCTGCATATCGACCCCGAGGCCGAGATGGTGGTGGCGCGTTTCGCCTCGCACCCGCTGGCCGCCAACGCGCACCTGCCGACCTCGATGCCCGCCTTTCGCGCGCTGGCCGAGCACTTGATGCGCGGCTGATTTCCGTCTCTTCTCTTTCTATTTTTTCTTCATGCTCACCCAAGTCACGACCAACGCGAGCCTGCAGGCCCGCAAGAACGCCGCCTGTGCGCAGGGCATCGGCACGCTCACGCCGCACTTCACCGCCTGCGCCGACAACGCCGAGCTGTGGGACGTGGAAGGCCGGCGCTTTGTCGACTTTGCCAGCGGCATCGCCACGCTTGCCACCGGTCATCGCCACCCGCGCATCGTGGACGCCGTGCGCGCGCAGCTCGACGACTTTCACCACACCTGCTTCCACGTCACGCCCTACGAGGAATACGTGGCGCTGTGCGAGCAGCTGAACCGCGTGGTGCCCGGCCCCAGCGCGAAGAAGAGTGCGCTCTTCACGACCGGCGCCGAGGCCATCGAGAACGCGATGAAGGTGGCGCGCGCTGCCACCGGCCGCAGCGGCGTGGTGGCGTTCTCGGGCGCCTTCCACGGCCGCACCTTCATGGGCATGGCGCTCACCGGCAAGGTCGCGCCGTACAAGGCGGGCTTCGGCCCGATGCCGGGCGACGTGTGGCATGTGCCGTTCCCCGCCGCGCCGCTGGGCGTGACGGTGGACGACAGCATCGCGGCACTCGAGCGGCTGTTCAAGACCGACGTCGATCCGCAGCGCGTGGCCGCGATCGTCATCGAGCTGGTGCAGGGAGAGGGCGGTTTCTACGTGGCGCCGCCCGCACTCATGGAACACCTGCGTGCGGAGTGCGACCGCCACGGCATCCTGCTGGTCGTCGACGAAATCCAGACTGGCTTCGGGCGCACCGGCAAGCTGTTTGCGCTGGAGCACTACGGCATCGAGGCCGACCTGGTCACGACCGCCAAGAGCCTGGCCGGCGGCTTTCCGCTGTCGGCGCTCACGGGGCGCGCCGAACTCATGGACGCCACGCGCGTCGGCAGCCTCGGCGGCACCTACGCGGGCAACCCGCTGGCGGTGGCCGCGGCGCTGGAGACGATGCGTGTCATCGAGGACGAAGGGCTGGTCGCACGTGCCCGCATGCTCGGCGAGCGATTGACGGCGTGCCTCGCGGCGCTGCGCACCGAGGTGCCGCGCATCTGCGACGTGCGCGGTCTGGGCGCGATGGTGGCGGTGGAGTTTCGCGATCCGCACAGCGGCGAGCCCGACGCCGAGTTCACGAAGCGCGTGCATGCGGCGGGGCTCGAGCGCGGCCTGCTGCTGTTGACCTGCGGCGTGCACGGCAACGTGGTGCGCTTCCTGTTTCCGCTCACCATTCCGGAGGCGGTTTTTGAAGAAGGGCTGGGGCTGCTGGCCGAATCAATTCGGGCGGCCAACGTCTGAACGACTAACGGCGCGGCGCAATGCCGAGCGTGCGGCAGAAGTCGTAGAAGTCTTCGAGCTGCAGTGACTTGTCGAACACCGCATCGACGCCTGCCGACAGCGCGCCTTCACGCACCTCTGAGGTCGCGTGGTTCATGAACACCACGGTGCGCTGCGCGGGCGACTTGCGTTCCCTCAGGTGGTTGGCCACGGTCAGGCCGTTGCCTTGCGCGAGGAACACGTCGATCACGGCGGCGTCCCAGGCGTCGGGGTTCGCATCGAGCCAGTCGATGGCTTCATCGCTGCTGCTGGCGGTGGCGACGACTTCGCATCCGGAGAATTCCCTCAGTCCATCGGTCAGGGTGGTGGCGATCAGGGGGTTGTCTTCTATGAGGTAGATGCGGGTCATCGGTGCGTAGCCTGGAAATGAAATGCGTCGGCTCGTCTGCGCTTGTGGCGCGGGTCTGCCGGGCCGGTCCATTGTCACGAGGCGAGGGCGGGCCGGAGTCGGACAACGCCGCCACATGGCGTCCCCCGCGCACGCGAAAGCGCTGTTTGTGCATTGCATCACTGGCGTACAAGACGCGGGCGCGGGGCGTGCCTATCTTGCGGGGCTTCTTTGACTCCGTCACGACAGGTTGTTTGATGTCGCCTTCTTCTTCGTCTTCCTTCGCTCCACCCTTCACCGCCTCGGGCCGCAGCGCGCTCGTGCAGGCGCCGCCGTGGCACTACGCCGGGTGGCTGGTCAACGTGGACTTCTCGTTCGATGCCGCACACGGCGCGGCGCTGGTGCCGCCAGAGGTCGGCGTGGCCACGGGCCATGGCTGCGTGCACTTCGCCGACTGGCAATCGTGCGGCGACGACGGGCGCGAAATGCTCGACCCCGTGTACGCGCAGTACCGCGAGACCATCGTGGTGCTCGAGATCGAACCGGCGCGCGGCGACACATCGCGCCGCTGCTTCTACTGCCCGCTCATCTACGTCGACCAGGACATCTCGATGCTGCGCGGCTGGCTGCAGGGCTGGCCCAAGAAGATCGGCCAGACCTGGCTCACGCGCAGCCTGCCGCTGATCCATCCGGCCGCCGCGCCGATGGCCGCCGGCAGCCGGCTCGGCGCGAGCCTCAGCGTGAAGGAGCGTCGACTCGTCGATGCCTCGGTCACGCTGTCGGGCGAGGCGAGCGGGCCGCTCGGCTTCCTGGCCGCGCCCACCATCGGCGCCATCGGCTGGCCCGACCTGACGCAAGCAGGCAGCGTGACGGTGCCGCGCTACCTGCGCGCCGACATCATCGACCGTGTCGAAACCGGCTGGGTGCAGGGCGAGGCCACGCTGCGCTTTCACGAGCATCCGGTCGAGGAACTCGCGCTGCTCGGCCCCGTGCAGGCGACGCAGGCCAGCGCGGGCTGGATGGGCCTCACGGTGCGCGGCGCGATCGCGGTGTGAGGAGAGCGCTGCCTCCGGTGGACGGCTGCGCTACCCTCGGCGGGTCATGACGCTTCCCGCCCCGACGACCTCGCATGTGATCGGCCTGCCGCTGGCCGACGGCACGCCGGTCGAGGTGATGTTTGCGGGCGATCCCAAGGCGCACTTCGCGCTGCACTGGCATGCGGAGTGGAGCGTGGGCGCGATCGTCGAAGGCCGCTGCGAGTTCGTCTGTGCGGGCGCGCCCCGTTCGGCACAGGCTGGCGAGCTGGTGCTGATGCCGCCGTTCGCGCTGCACACGGCCGGCGTGAGCGCGCAGGGCTTTCGCATGGTGATGCTGTATGTGCCGCACGCCTGGGTGGCGGCGCGAATGGAGTGGCCGAATAGTCGGCGCGGGTTGTTGCGGCAGGACGTCTGGCGCGACGAGGCGAGCGTCGATGCGCTCGCGCAGGCGGCATCGGCGAAGGACGGTGCGCGCATCGGCGCGCTGCTCGACGGCATCTTCCGCACGCAGACGACCGACCCGCTCGTGGCGGTCGCACGGGCCGCGGGCGATGCGCGCGTCGAGGCCGTGTGCGACCTGCTCGCGACCGAGGACATCTGCCGCATCGAACCCACGTCGCTCGCCGAACGGCTCGGCGTGTCGCGCGAGCATTTCCATCGCCTGTTCCGCGCGGCGGTCGGCATGGCGCCGGCGCAGTACGCGCGGCTGGCGCGCATCGCCCGCGCCAAGGTGCTGCTGCGCGAGGGCCATGCGCCCGCCGAGGTGGCCGCGCAATGCGGCTTTGCCGACCAGGCGCATTTCTCGCGCTGGTTCCGCCGCTGCTTCGGCGTGACGCCGGGGAACTACCGGGCGGGCGGCTCGCCAAAAACCGTCGCGTGAGAAACTACGCCCCCGAGCGAGCGCCCCGCGTATGAACGACAAGTCCTTGAATCTGAAAGAAAAAATCATCTCCGTCGCGCCCATGATGGATTGGACCGACAGGCATTGCCGCGTTTTCCATCGCCTCATGACACGCCACGCGCTGCTCTACACGGAGATGGTGACCACCGGCGCGCTGATCCACGGCGACGTGCCGCGCCACCTGCGCTTTCATGAAGAAGAACACCCCGTCGCGCTGCAGCTCGGCGGCAGCGAGCCGCACGACCTCGCGCACTGCGCGAAGCTCGGCGAGGAGTGGGGCTACGACGAGATCAACCTGAACTGCGGCTGCCCGAGCGAGCGCGTGCAGCGCGGCGCGTTCGGGGCCTGCCTCATGAACGAGCCGCAGTTGGTGGCCGATTGCGTGAAGGCGATGGTCGACGTGATCGATGTGCCGGTCACGGTGAAGCACCGTATCGGCATCGACAAGATCGAGAGCTACGAGTTCGTGCGCGACTTCGTCGGTGCGGTGAGCGAGGCCGGCTGCGGCACGTTCATCGTGCATGCGCGCAACGCCTGGCTGCAGGGCCTGAGCCCGAAGCAGAACCGCGAGATTCCGCCGCTGCGCTATGCGCTGGTGCACCGCCTGAAGCACGACTTTCCGGCGCTGCAGTTTTCGATCAACGGCGGCATCGCCACCAACGCGCAGGTGCACGAGCACCTGCGGCTGCTCGACGGCGCCATGATCGGCCGCGAGGCGTACCACAACCCCTGGTGGCTGGCCGAATGGGACGCCGAGTTCTACGGCGACGCCCCGCAGACGCTCACGCGCGAGGACATCGAGGCGCGGATGTGCGACTACATGGTCCGCGAGGCGGCCGAACACGGCACCAACTGGTGGTCGATCGCGCGTCACATGCTGGGTCTGCGCAACGGCCTGCCCGGCGCGCGCCGCTGGCGCCAGGTCTGGAGCGACCACCGCCTGAAGACCCGCCCGCCGCACGAAGTGATGGCGCTGGCGCACGAACCTGCCGCACAGGCCGCCTGAATTCCGGCCTCGTCGCCCCGACTTTGTAGACAGTCAACACAATTGAGCGAAGTTGACGCTCGATGGAACACAGTTTCATGACAATGCAACAACAAGTGTGAGCGAAGCACCTGTTTTTGCTCAAGAATAAGGCGGTCAGGGAAACAAGAAAAAGGTTCTGTCTTATGAGTGAAGCTGCAGGCAGCAAGGAAGAAGTCAGTGCGCTTGCCAGGGGGTTGTCGCTGCTGAAGGTCATCGGGATGGCGGCAGCGCCCGTCGGAAACCGGGAATTGGCCGACACCACCGGCATTCCGAAGGCCACGGTGTCGCGCCTCACGGCGACGTTGGTGGGGGCGGGGTATCTGCGGCAGTCGCAAGACAGCGAGCGTTTCAGCCTGGGGCCGGTGTTGCTTGACATGAGCAGCCGCTACCTGCGCAATTTCGACCTGAGGGCGCTGGCGCGTCCCCATCTGAGCAACCTGGCCGAACTGTCGGGCGCCAGCATCCACATGGCGGTGCGCGACGACCTGGACATGCTGGTCATCGATTCGCTGCGCCCGCGCTCGGCGCTCATCAGCTCCCGCATCGACGTCGGCTCGCGCATGTCCATCGCCACCTCGGCCTCCGGCCGCGCCTACATCGGCGCCTTGCCCGGGCCCGAGCAGTCGGCATTGCTGGAGCAGATCCGCCTCGAAACCGGTGAGAACTGGCACGCCATCGAGCCGCGCCTCATCGCCAGCCTCGAAGAGCACGCCCGCCTGGGCTACTGCACCTCCTTCGGCGAATGGAACCCCCAGATCCACGCCCTGGGCTTTGCGCTCGAAGGCCCGCGCGGCGAACGCTACGGCGTGAGCTGCGGCGGCCCCGCCTACCTGCTGCCGAGGGAGGCCATGCTCAGCCGTGTCGCCCCGCGCATGCTGGAAATCGCCCAGCGCATCGCGACAGAGGCAGGCACTCTCACACTGGGCTGAAAAAGGGGTTAGACCGCGCCCGAAGGGCGCCGGTCACCTTCGTGAGACGCCGCGGAACCGGCTCTGCCGGGCCGCAGGCGTCGCCCCCGAAGGGGATTGGCGAAGCGACACGAAGTGCGCGCAGCCTGGGGGAACTCAGACTGCGGCTTCTAGGCCGTTGAGGAAGTGCTCGCGCATGCGAGCCATGGCCGTGGCGGCGTCGCGCGCCTCGATGGCCGCCATCACCGCGCGGTGCTCCGCCAGCGATTCGGCAATGCGCCCCGCCTTCAGCAGCGAGTTGTGACGATTGAGCTTCATCACCTTGCGCAGGTCGGCCACCATCTGGTCGCGCCACTTGTTGTTGGCGATGGCCAGCAGGCTCATGTGGAAGCGCTCGTTCACCGCAAAGAAGTGCTCGCGGTCTTCCTTGCCGGGGGCGGCGGCGGCTTCCAGCTCGGCGTGCAGCGCCTTCAGCTCGGCGCGCTGGGCGTCGGTGGCGCGCTCGGCCACCACGCCGGCGGCGTCGCTCTCCAGCAGCGAGAGCAGGTGGTACACGTCGGCCAGGTCCTGCTCCGACACCTCGGTGACGTACGCGCCGCGGCGCACCTTCATCGTCACCAGCCCTTCGGCGGCCAGCACCTTCAGCGCCTCGCGCAGGGGCGTGCGGCTGATGCCGTATTCCTCGGCCAGCTTGAGCTCGTCGATCCAGCTGCCCGGCTCCAGCTCGCGGCGGAAGATCCGTTGGCGCAGGAGCTCGGCCACCTCTTCATAGAGGGCGCGGGGGGTCAGGGTGACGGCGGACATGGGCTGAACTGTACTTCAAAATCGCGTTTGAATTAATAATTACAGATGGGTTAGACTTGTGAACGGCTTGCAAATCCGTGCAAGCGACCTTGCGAATCCCGTCAGACCACCGCCTGGAGCGGCGCCTTCCATGAGCAGCAGCACACCCGAACCCACCTACAAGCCGGCCGACCTCGACGCCTGGGCCAAGTCCGCCGCCAAGTCGGCGCCCGGCGGCGACGTGAATGCGCTGAACTGGATCACGCCTGACGGCATCAGCGTGAAGCCGCTGTACACCGCGGCCGACCTGCAAGGCCTGAAGTACACCGACACGCTGCCCGGCTTCGAGCCCTACCTGCGCGGCCCGCAAGCCACCATGTACGCGGTGCGCCCCTGGACCATCCGCCAGTACGCCGGCTTCTCCACCGCCGAAGAATCGAACGCGTTCTACCGCAAGGCCCTGGCCGCCGGCGGGCAGGGCGTGAGCGTGGCCTTCGACCTGGCCACCCACCGCGGCTACGACAGCGACCACCCGCGCGTGACTGGCGACGTCGGCAAGGCCGGCGTGGCGATCGATTCGGTCGAGGACATGAAGATCCTGTTCGACCAGATCCCGCTCGACAAGGTGAGTGTCTCGATGACCATGAACGGCGCCGTGCTGCCGGTGCTCGCGGGCTACGTGGTCGCGGCCGAAGAGCAGGGCGTGGCGCAAGATCAACTGAGCGGAACCATCCAGAACGACATCCTCAAGGAGTTCATGGTCCGCAACACGTACATCTTTCCGCCGGCGCCGAGCATGCGGATCATTGGCGACATCATCGAGTACACGGCGCAGAAGATGCCGAAGTTCAACTCGATCTCGATCAGCGGCTATCACATGCAGGAAGCCGGCGCCAACCAGGCGCTGGAGCTCGCGTTCACGCTGGCCGACGGCAAGGAGTACGTGAAGACCGCGCTGGCCAAGGGCCTGGACGTCGACGGCTTTGCCGGCCGCCTGAGCTTCTTCTGGGCCATCGGCATGAACTTCTACCTCGAAGTGGCCAAGATGCGCGCGGCGCGCCTCTTGTGGTGCCGCATCATGAAGGAGTTCAACCCCAAGAACCCCAAGAGCCTGATGCTGCGCACGCACTGCCAAACGTCTGGCTGGTCGCTCACCGAGCAGGACCCGTACAACAACGTGGTGCGCACCACCATCGAGGCGATGGCCGCGGTGTTCGGCGGCACGCAGAGCCTGCACACCAACGCGCTCGACGAAGCCATTGCGCTGCCCACCGAGTTCAGCGCCCGCATCGCGCGCAACACGCAGCTCATCATCCAGGAAGAGACGCACATCACGAACGTGATCGACCCCTGGGCCGGCAGCTACATGATGGAGAAGCTCACGCAGGACATGGCCGACGCCGCCTGGACCATCATCGAAGAGGTCGAGGCGATGGGTGGCATGACCAAGGCCGTGGACAGCGGCTGGGCCAAGCTCAAGATCGAGGCCGCCGCCGCCGAGAAGCAGGCGCGCATCGACTCGGGCAAGGACGTGATCGTCGGCGTCAACAAGTACAAGCTCAAGAACGAAGACGCGATCGACAGCCTGTCGATCGACAACGTCAAGGTGCGCGAGCAGCAGGTGGCGCGCCTGCAGAGCATCCGCGCGTCGCGCGACAACGCCAAGGTGCAGGCCGCGCTCGACGCGCTCACCGACGCCGCCGAAAGCAACACCGGCAACCTGCTGGCGCTGAGCATCGACGCGGTGCGCGCCCGCGCCACCGTCGGCGAGATTTCCGACGCCCTCGAAAAATCCTTCGGCCGCCATCGCGCCGACACGCAGAAGGTGACCGGTGTGTACGCTGCCGCCTACGACTCGGCCGAAGGCTGGGAAAACCTCAAGACCGAGATCAACGCGTTCGCCGAAGCGCAGGGCCGCCGCCCGCGCGTGATGATTTCCAAGCTGGGCCAAGACGGGCACGACCGCGGCGCGAAGGTGGTGGCCACCGCGTTCGCCGACCTGGGCTTCGACGTCGACATGGGCCCGCTGTTCCAGACGCCCGAAGAGTGCGCGCGCCAGGCCATCGAGAACGACGTGCATGCCGTGGGCGTGAGCACGCTCGCCGCCGGCCACAAGACGCTTGTGCCGGCCATCATCGAAGAACTGCGCAAGCAGGGCGCGGACGACATCATCGTCTTCGTCGGCGGCGTGATTCCGCGCCAGGACTACGACTTCCTGTACGAAGCCGGCGTCAAGGGCATCTACGGCCCGGGCACGCCCATCCCGGCCAGCGCCAAGGACGTGCTGGAGCAGATCCGCGCGGCCGTCGCAGTCTGAGACGAAGCGACGTGGGCGATCTCTTGTCGCGGCTGTCGCTGCAGCCCGTGGATTCCAGCGATTTCGAAGACATGCTGGCCGTGCGCATCGATGCGATGCGTCCGAGCCTGGAGCGTGTCGGCCGCTTCGACCTCACGCGCTCGCGCGAGCGCCTGTCGGCCGGTTTCGTGGTCCCGTACATGCACCACATCGTGCTCGACGGTGAGCAGCGCCTGGGCTTCATCACGCTCAAGCCCGAGGACGCGGATGCGCTGCGCCTCGATCACCTGTACCTGCGCACCGGCTTCCAGGGGCGCGGCATCGGCGAATGGGCGCTGCGCTGGGCCAAGGCGCAGGCGCGCGAACAGCAGCTGGACATCAAGCTCACCGCGCTCGTGAAGAGCGACGCCAACCGCTTCTACCAGCGGCACGGCTTCGTGCTCGAAGGCGAGGAGGGCGTCGACCTGCACTACCGTTGGCGCGTGGCGTCGGAGGCCGCGTGCTGAACACCGTCGGCGCGCTCGAACGCGCGCTCGCCGATGCGCCGGGCATGGCGCAGCGCCGTGCCATCGCCAAGGCGATCACGCTGCTCGAATCGACGCGCGCCGACCACCGCGCGCAGGCCGACGAACTGCTCACGGCCTTGCTGCCGCGCACCGGCGCCTCGTTTCGCCTGGGCATCTCGGGCGTGCCCGGCGTGGGCAAGTCGACCTTCATCGAAACGCTGGGCCTGCTGCTGATCGGCAAGGGCCACCGCGTGGCGGTGCTCACCATCGACCCGTCGTCCACCGTGTCGGGCGGCTCCATCCTGGGCGACAAGACTCGCATGGAGCGCCTGTCGGTGCACGAGCGCGCCTACATCCGGCCCAGCCCCTCGAGCGGCACGCTCGGCGGCGTGGCCGAGAAGACGCGCGAGGCCATGCTGGTCTGCGAGGCCGCGGGCTACGACATCGTGATCGTCGAGACCGTGGGCGTGGGCCAGAGCGAAACCGCCGTGGCCGGCATGACCGACATGTTCGTGCTGCTGCAGCTGCCCAACGCGGGCGACGACCTGCAGGCGATCAAGAAGGGCGTGATGGAGCTGGCCGACCTGGTCGCCATCAACAAGGCCGACATCGACCGCGACGCCGCCACGCGCGCGCAGGCCCAGATCACTTCGGCGCTGCGCCTCTTCGGCCACCAGGGCAACCCCGACCATGCGCACGCGGTGCACGACGCGCACAGCGGCGTGGAGCGGCGCTTCTGGCTGCCCAAGGTGCTGCAGCTCAGTGCGCTCGCCGGCACCGGCGTCGACGCCTTCTGGGACGCCGTGCTCGAATTCAAGGCGCTGCAGACCGCCAACGGCAAGCTCGCCAAGCGCCGCGAAAAACAGGCCACCGCGTGGATGTGGGAACGCATCGACGCCGGGCTCAAGCAGGCGTTTCGCCACCATGCGCAGGTGCGCGAGCTGCTGCCGCAGCTCACGCAGCAGGTGGCGCAAGGCAGCCTGCCGGCCTCGACGGCGGCGCGCCAGCTGCTCGCCGCGGCCGCCATCACTGCCCGGGTGTGACACCCCGGCCTCCACAAGACTCTCCCAGCAATCCAGAACCACAGCTTCGGAAGCACACCATGCAAGAACTGATCGAACAACTCGAAAAGAAGCGCGCCCAGGCGCGACTCGGCGGCGGGCAGAAGCGCATCGACGCGCAGCACGCCAAGGGCAAGCTCACGGCGCGCGAGCGCATCGAGCTGCTGCTCGACGACGGCACGTTTGAAGAGTGGGACATGTTCGTCGAGCACCGCTCGGTCGACTTCGGCATGGCCGAGCAGAAGATCCCCGGCGACGGCGTGGTCACGGGCTACGGCATGATCAACGGCCGCCTCGTGTTCGTGTTCAGCCAGGACTTCACGGTCTTCGGCGGCGCGCTCAGCGAAGCCCACGCCGAGAAGATCTGCAAGGTGATGGACCAGGCCATGAAGGTCGGCGCACCGGTCATCGGCCTGAACGATTCGGGCGGCGCCCGCATCCAGGAAGGCGTGGCGTCGCTGGGCGGCTATGCCGACGTGTTCCAGCGCAACGTGATGGCCTCGGGCGTGGTGCCGCAGATCAGCATGATCATGGGCCCGTGCGCGGGCGGCGCGGTGTATTCGCCCGCCATGACCGACTTCATCTTCATGGTGAAGGATTCGAGCTACATGTTCGTCACCGGCCCCGAGGTGGTGAAGACCGTGACGCACGAGAGCGTGACGGCCGAGGAACTGGGCGGCGCCATCACCCACACCACGCGCAGCGGCGTGGCCGACATGGCGTTCGAGAACGACGTCGAGGCGCTGATGATGCTGCGCCGCCTGTACAACTACCTGCCGCTGAACAACCGCGAGAAGCCGCCGGTGCGCCTGGGCAACGACGGCCAGGGCGACCCGGCCGACCGGCCCGACTACTCGCTGGACACGCTGGTGCCCGACAACCCGAACAAGCCCTACGACATCAAGGAACTGATCCTGAAGGTGGTGGACGACGGCGATTTCTTCGAGCTGCAGCCCGACTACGCGAAGAACATCGTGATCGGCTTCGCGCGCATGGAAGGCCAGACGGTCGGCATCGTGGCCAACCAGCCGCTGGTGCTGGCGGGCTGCCTGGACATCAAGAGCAGCATCAAGGCGGCGCGCTTCGTGCGCTTTTGCGATGCCTTCAACATCCCCGTCATCACCTTCGTCGACGTGCCCGGTTTCATGCCCGGCACCGGCCAGGAGTACGGCGGCATCATCAAGCACGGCGCCAAGCTGCTGTACGCGTACGCGGAGTGCACGGTGCCCAAGATCACCGTCATCACGCGCAAGGCCTACGGCGGCGCGTACGACGTGATGGCTTCCAAGCACCTGCGCGGCGACGTCAACCTGGCCTGGCCGCGCGCCGAGATCGCGGTGATGGGCGCCAAGGGCGCGGTGGAGATCATCTTCCGCGAAGACAAGAACGACCCCGAGAAGCTCGCCGCCCGCGAGGCCGAGTACAAGGCCCGCTTCGCCAACCCGTACGTGGCCGGCGCGCGCGGCTACATCGACGACGTGATCCTGCCGCACGAGACGCGCAAGCGCATCTGCCGTTCGCTCGTGATGCTGCGCGAGAAGAAGCTCGAGAACCCGTGGCGCAAGCACGGAAACATTCCGCTCTGAGCCGCACGGAGAAAGAAGAACATGTTCAAGAAGATCCTGATTGCCAACCGCGGTGAAATCGCCTGCCGCGTGATTCAAACGGCCAAGAAGATGGGCATCCTCACGGTGGCCGTCTACTCCGACGCCGACAAGGAAGCCCGCCACGTCGAGCTGGCCGACGAGGCCGTGCACATCGGCGCCGCGCCCAGCCGTGAGAGCTACCTGCAGGCCGACCGCATCATCGCGGCCTGCAAGAAAACGGGCGCCCAGGCCGTGCACCCGGGCTACGGCTTCCTGTCGGAGAACGAAGCCTTTGCGCGCAAGGTCGAGGAAGAGGGCATTGCCTTCATCGGCCCGAAGCACTATTCGATCGCGGCCATGGGCGACAAGATCGCCTCGAAGAAGCTGGCGAACGAAGCCCAGGTCAACACCATTCCCGGCTGGAACGACGCCATCGAAACGGCCGAGCGTGCCGTCGAGATCGCCAAGGACATCGGCTACCCGGTGATGATCAAGGCCTCGGCCGGCGGCGGCGGCAAGGGCCTGCGCGTGGCCTTCAACGACAAGGAAGCCTTCGAAGGCTTCACCTCGTGCCGCAACGAGGCGCGTAACAGCTTCGGCGACGACCGCGTGTTCATCGAGAAGTTCGTCGAGGAGCCGCGCCACATCGAGATCCAGGTGCTGGGCGACTCGCACGGCAACGTCATCTACCTGAACGAGCGCGAGTGCTCCATTCAGCGCCGTCACCAGAAGGTGATCGAGGAGGCGCCGTCGCCCTTCATCACCGACGCCACGCGCAAGGCGATGGGCGAGCAGGCCGTGGCACTGGCCAAGGCCGTGAAGTACCAGAGCGCGGGCACGGTGGAGTTCGTGGTCGGCAAGGACCAGAGCTTCTACTTTCTGGAGATGAACACGCGCCTGCAGGTGGAGCACCCAGTGACGGAGTGCATCACCGGCCTGGACCTGGTCGAGCTGATGATCCGCGTGGCGGCCGGCGAGAAGCTGCCGCTGGCGCAGGCCGACGTGAAGCGCGACGGCTGGGCCATCGAGTGCCGCATCAACGCCGAAGACCCGTTCCGCAACTTCCTGCCCTCGACGGGCCGGCTGGTGAAGTTCCAGCCGCCGGCCGAGAGCATGTTCGCGAGCGACACCGGCCACCTGCACGGCGTGCGCGTGGACACCGGCGTGTACGACGGCGGCGAGATCCCGATGTACTACGACTCGATGATCGCCAAGCTCATCGTGCACGGCAAGGACCGCAACGAGGCGATCGCCTTGATGCGCGAGGCGCTCAACGGCTTCGTGATCCGCGGCATCAGCAGCAACATCCCGTTCCAGGCTGCACTGCTGGCGCATCCGAAGTTCGTGGCGGGCGATTTCAACACCGGCTTTATCGCCGAGCACTACGGCAAGGGCTTCCATGCGGAAGACGTGCCGCACGCCGACCCGGCGTTCCTGGTGGCGCTGGCCGCCTTCGTCAACCGCCGCTACCGCGCGCGCGCCTCGGGCATCAGCGGGCAGCTCGCGGGCCACGGCGTGAAGGTGGGCGAGCAGTTCGTGGTGGTCGAGCTGGGACCCGAGGGCAAGCACGTGCACCACGCGGTGTCGGTGAGCGACTTCCAGGGCAAGACCGGCGCCAGCGCCGTCACGGTGGGCGACAAGCGCTACCAGATCGAGAGCGACTTCGCGCTCGGCGCGGTGCGCGTGCAGGGCACGGCCAACGGCAAGCCCTTCACGGCGCAGGTGGAGCGCGGCGCGGGCAAGAACCCGCTGGCGCTGCGCGTGTCGCACGACGGCACGCAGATCGAGACCATGGTGCTGTCGCCGCTGGGCGCGCGCCTGCTCGAGCTGATGCCCTACAAGGCGCCGCCCGACCTCAGCAAGTTCCTGATGTCGCCGATGCCGGGCCTGTTGGTCGAGGTGTCGGTGCAGCCGGGGCAGCAGGTCCAGGCCGGCGAGAAGCTGGCCGTGATCGAGGCCATGAAGATGGAAAACGTGCTGTTCGCCACGCAGGATGGCGTGGTGGGCAAGATCTCGGCGGCCAAGGGCGAATCGCTCGCCGTCGACCAAATCATTCTGGAGTTCAACTGATGGGTGCCAACGACCTGCAACAGGCAGCAATCACGCTGCACCGCCCGGCCAAGGCCGTGGCGACGCCCCAGGGCCCCTGGTCCGTGGAGGCCATCCAGGCGCTGCTCGACAAGCCTTTCATGGAACTGCTGTTCGAGGCGCAGACCGTGCACCGCCGGCATTTCCCCGAAGGCGACATCGAGCTGGCCACGCTGCTGTCGGTGAAGACCGGCGGCTGCCCCGAGAACTGCGGCTACTGCCCGCAGTCGGCCGAGTTCGACACCGGCGTGAAGGCGCAAAAACTCATGGAGGTCGACGAGGTGGTGCGCGCCGCGCAGGCCGCCAAGGACGCCGGCGCCACGCGCTTTTGCATGGGCGCCGCCTGGCGCGCGCCCAAGGACCGTGACGTCGAGAAGGTGGCGGTGCTGGTCGAGGCCGTGAAGGGCCTGGGCCTGCAGACCTGCGCCACGCTGGGCATGCTGGAGCCGCACCACGCGCAGCAGCTCAAGGCCGCGGGCCTCGATTACTACAACCACAACCTGGACACCGCGCCCGAGTACTACACCGACGTGGTCGACACGCGCACCTACCAGGACCGCCTGGACACGCTGGCGGCCGTGCGCAGCGCCGGCATCAGCGTGTGTTGCGGCGGCATCGTGGGCATGGGCGAGCAGCCGGTGCACCGCGCCGGGCTGATCGCGCAACTCGCGAACATGGACCCGTACCCGGAGTCGGTGCCGATCAACAGCCTGGTGCGCGTGCCCGGCACGCCGCTGGCCGATTCGGAGCCGGTCGATCCCTTCGACTTCGTGCGCATGATCGCCGTGGCGCGCATCACGATGCCGACCGCGCGCGTGCGCCTGTCGGCCGGCCGCCAGCAGATGGGCGAGGCGGTGCAGGCCCTGTGCTTCATGGCCGGCGCCAACTCGATCTTCTACGGCGACAAGCTGCTGGTCACCGGCAACCCCGACGTCGACGCCGACGTGCAGCTGCTGCGCAAGCTCGGCCTGCGCTCGCATCGCACGCAGGAGCAGGCGGAAGAAGGCGGCTGCGCATGACCACGCCGCGTCCCTTCAAGGTGCTGGGCATCCAGCAGATCGCCATCGGTGGCCCCGACAAGCTGCGCCTGCAGAAGCTGTGGGTCGACATGCTGGGGCTCGAGGTGACGGGCACCTTCCGCAGCGAGCGCGAGAACGTCGACGAAGACATCTGTTCGATGGGCAGCGGCCCGTTCAAGGTCGAGGTCGACCTGATGCAGCCGCTGGACCCCGAGAGGAAACCGGCGGTGCACACCACGCCGCTGAACCATGTCGGCCTGTGGATCGACGACCTGCCCAAGGCCGTCGAATGGCTCACGGCGCAGGGCGTGCGCTTTGCGCCGGGCGGCATCCGCAAGGGCGCGGCCGGTTTCGACATCTGCTTCCTGCACCCCAAGGCCAACGACGAGTTCCCGATCTCGGGCGAGGGCGTGCTGGTCGAGATGGTGCAGGCGCCGCCCGAAGTGGTGACGGCTTTCAACGCGCTCGCCGCTACGCGCTGAGCGCCTTGCGCACCGGCGGCTTCACGTCGGCGCGCTGCGGCGGCAGCATCGGCTGGTGCTCGCGCGCCGGGTTCAGGATGATCGAGGTCGCGGTCTCGGTCAGGATGCAGAACTTGGCGAGCACCGCATCGAGGTGCGGCACGTCGATCACGGCGATCTCGAGGATCCAGCTGTCCTCGCCGGTCACGTTGTAGGCATTGACGCATTCGGGCGTCTCCTGCACCAGCTTCACCACGAGGTCGTAGTCGGCGCGCCCGACGCGGATGATCCCCCGGATGCCGTAGCCCAGCCGTGTGAGGTTCACGGTGGCGCGGTAGCCGGTGATGACGCCGGCGGCTTCCAGCTTTTTCACGCGCTCGGTCACGGCCGGCTGGCTCAGGTGCACGCGGCGGCCCAGCTCGGCCATGCTCAGGCGCGCGTCGGCCTGCAGTTCGGCCAGGATGCGGGTGTCGTGGGCGTCCAGCGTGGGGGTCAAGGTGAAGTCCATGGAAGTCCTTTAATTCGACGGTGCGGTGCGAGCAGAACCATGAAATTCGCATGGCTGCCGGGCGGTGGCTTTCATACCATGACGGGCATCCGATACCAAGAAGAGACACCCTCGATATGTCGACACTCGCCACGCCCGCGCAGGCCGCGCCTGCCGCTTCCTCCTCGCGCCCCCGGCTGACGCCGCTGCTGTGGCTGTGCCTGGCCGCCACCTGGGTGGTCTGGGGCTCGACCTACCTGGCCATCAAGTACGCGCTGATCAGCTTTCCGCCGTTCCTGCAGATGGGCTCGCGCTTCCTGGTTGCGGGCGTGTTGCTGGCGGCGTGGATGCGCTGGCGCGGCACGCCCTGGCCGACGCGCCTGCAGTGGCGCAATGCGCTGGTCGTCGGTGCGCTGATGCTCGGCGGCGGCATGGGTGGCACGGCCCTGGCCGAGGTGTCGATCGGCTCGGGGCTGGTGGTGGCGTTCATCGCCGTCATTCCGTTGTTGATTGCGCTCTTGAACCTGATCTGGGGCGTGAAGCCGGCGCGGCTCGAAGCGGCGGGCATCGCGCTGGGGCTGGTCGGCGTGCTGATGCTCACGCAGGGCAGCGGCTTCAAGGCCTCGCCCGAGGGGCTGGTGGCGATCTGCGTGGCCTGCATCTGCTGGTCGCTCGGCAGCGTGCTGAGGCCAGCGCAAGCTGCCGCTGGCACCCGGCGCGATGGGCTTCGCGAGCGAGATGCTGTGCGGCGGCGTGGTGCTGATGGTGCTGGCCGCGGCGTCGGGCGAAACGATGAGTTGGCCGCCGCAGCCGGTGGCGCTGGGGGCTTGGGTCTACCTCGTGGTGTTCGGCTCGCTGATCGCGTTCAACGCCTACATGGTGCTTCTCGCACAGGCGCCGGCCGGGCTGGCGGCGAGCTACACCTTCGTCAACCCGGTGATCGCGATGCTGCTGGGCGTGTGGATCGCCCACGAGACGGTCACGCGCTTCGAGTGGTACGCCGTGGGCGTGGTGCTGGCGGGCGTGCTGCTGTTGCTGTTCAAGCGCCCGCAGAAGGGCTGAGTTCGACGATGCTCAGGCCGGGCGGCGCCAGAAGGCGAGGGTGGCGGCCAGCAGCCACATGCCGACCGCGCAGCTGCGGTTGAGCACCTTGAGGCCGCGGCGCGAGAGCCAGCGCACGGCCTGCGTGCCGGCGCCGGCATAGGCCAGCATCACGCAGGTGTCGAGCACCACGAAGATCGCGCCCAGCACCAGGTACTGCATGCCCTGGGGCTTGGCGGTGTCGATGAACTGGGGCAGGAAGGCGGCGAAGAACAGCACTGTCTTCGGGTTCGACAGCGCCACCATCAGGCTGCGCACGAGGGCGATGCGCCCGTGCGGACGGACCTCGACGGCCGACTTGGCCAGTGCCGCGCCCAGGTCGGTCGCCTCGCTGCGCCACAGCTTGATGCCGAGCCACACCAGGTAGGCCACGCCCGCGACACGGATCGCGTTGAAGAGCCATTCCGAGGCCGCGAGCAGCGAGCCCAGCCCGAGCGCCACGACCGCGATCAGAGAGACGCTGCCCAGCGACGCGCCCGCGATGCCCCAGCTGGCGCGGCGCATGCCGCCGTCGATGCCGTTGGACAGCGCCAGCAGCATGGTCGGACCGGGGATCACCGCCAGGGCAAGCGAGGCGACGGCGTAGATCAGCAGGGTGTCGAGGGTCATGGTTTGGTGGCGGCCTGGCGTTGTTCGGCGGCGGCCCGGGCGCGCGCGAGGGCGGCTTCGACGATCGAGCGCTTGCGCGTGTCGGCGGCTTGCGGTTCGGCAGCGGCAGGTGCGGGTTCGGCCTCGCGCTTCGCGGTGTCGCGATGTTGGGCGTGCAGCTTGTAGCGCTGCAGGGCGGCCTCGGCTTGTGCCTGCGACCACGCCTGCCAGCCGCTGCGGCCAGGGGTTTCAATCTCGAGCGAGATGCAATCGACCGGGCACACCGGAATGCACAGCTCGCACCCCGTGCAGTGCGCCTCGATCACCGTGTGCATGCGCTTGTGGATGCCGATGATCGCGTCGGTCGGGCAGGCGTCGAGGCAGAGCGTGCAGCCGATGCACCAGGCCTCATCGATGACGGCCATGGCGCGCGGGCCTTCGGTGCCGAACTGCGGATCGAGCGGCCGCGCGCCGCGGCCCGTGAGCAGTGCGAGGCGCTCGATGCCTTCGGCACCGCCGGGCGGGCACTGGTTGATGTCGGCCTCGCCGTCGGCGATGGCCTGCGCGTAGCCCGCGCAATCGGGGTAGCCGCACCGTGTGCACTGCGTTTGAGGCAGTACATCGTTGATGCGTGCGGCCAGCCCGTTCACGGTGGGTGATGCGCGCGGCTCAGCGCGCGGCGCTGGCGCGGGGCTTCTTGGCCGCGGCCGGCTTCTTGGCGGCCGGCGCGGCCTTCACAGCGACCGCCTTCTTGGCGGCGACCGGCGTCTTGCGGGCCGCCGCGGTGGCCACGGCCTTCAGCTTCTGGCCCGGCTTGATGCGGTCTTCGGCCGGCAGCTCTTCGCGGGCACCGGCGCGGCGCTGGGGTTCGTCGCTGGCGGCGATGAAGTTGCGCACCTTCGGGTAGACCAGGTCGCGCCAGCGGCGGCCGCTGAAGATGCCGTAGTGGCCCGCGCCCTTGACCTCGTAGTGCTCGCGCTTGGCATCGGCGATGCCGGTGCACAGGCTGTGCGCGGCCTGGGTCTGGCCCGAGCCGGAGATGTCGTCGAGTTCGCCTTCGACGGTGAGCAGCGCGGTGGCGTGGATGTCCTGCGGACGCACGCGCTCCACCTGGCCGGCGGGGCTCTTCACGTCCCAGGTGCCGTTGACCAGGTCGAAGTCCTGGAACACGGTGCGGATGGTCTCCAGGTAGTAGTCCGCGTCCATGTCGAGCACGGCGTTGTACTCGTCGTAGAACTTGCGATGGGCTTCGGCGCTGGCGTCGTCACCCTTGATCAGGTCCTTGAAGTAGTCGTAGTGGCTGCTGGCGTGGCGGTCGGGGTTCATGGCCACGAAGCCCGTGTGCTGCAGGAAGCCCGGGTAGACCTTGCGGCCCGCGCCAGGGAAGCCTTGTGGCACGCGGTAGATCACGTTGTTCTCGAACCACTCGAAGCTCTTGTTGGTCGCGAGGTTGTTCACGGCCGTGGGCGATTTGCGCGCGTCGATCGGGCCGCCCATCATGGTCATCGTGAGGGGCAGCGGCTCGCCGCGGCTGGCCATGAGCGACACGGCCGCCAGCACCGGCACGGTGGGCTGGCACACGCTCACGACGTGGCAGTTGCCGTACTCGGCCTGCAGGCGGCGGATGAACTCCTGCACGTAGTTGATGTAGTCGTCGAGGTGGAACTCGCCATCCGACAGCGGCACCAGGCGCGCGTTCTTCCAGTCGGTGATGTAGACCTTGTGGTCCTGCAGCATGGTGCGCACGGTGTCGCGCAAGAGCGTGGCGTAGTGGCCCGACAGCGGCGCCACGATCAGCACCACGGGCTGGCTCTTGAGCGTCTTGAGGATGTGCGGTTCGTCGGTGAAGCGCTTGAAGCGGCGCAGTTCGCAGAAGGGCTTGTCGAGCTCGACGGCCTCCTGGATCACGACCTCTTCGCCGTCGACCTTGACGGACTTGATGTTGAACTCGGGCTTCTCGTAGTCCTTGCCCAGCCGGTACAGCAGGTCATAGCCGGCGGCCATGCGCTGTGCCATCGGCAGTTGGCTCCAGACGGCGCCGGGACCGTAGAGCTTGGAGGCGGCCTGGGCGAAGTCCGAGAAGGGCTCCATCAGGGAACGCTGGGCTTCGTAGAGTTGATAGAGCATCGCGGGTCTTTGAGTGGATGTTGCAGTGCAATATATCAGTGCATTTGCCGCGGCGCAGGGGGCCGAACCCTAGCCCGGAGCGGGCTGGATTCGCCTTCTGTGGCCGAATGTGAACGAATCGTCAAAAAGTCGATTCACTCACACCCGGTTGTCACCTAGATGACCTTCGCAATCGACGCGCAGACGTAGTCGATGTTCTTGCTGTTGAGCGCGGCGACGCACATGCGGCCGGTGTCGGTGCCGTACACGCCGAACTCGTTGCGCAGGCGGACCATCTGGTCCTTGGTCAGGCCCGAGTAGCTGAACATGCCGATCTGGGTGGTGATGAAGCTCATGTCTTCCTTCACGCCGGCGGCCTTCAGGCCGTCGACCAGCTTCTGGCGCATGGCCTTGATGCGCACGCGCATCTCGCCCAGTTCCTTTTCCCACAGGGCGCGCAGCTCGGGGGTGCCCAGCACCGCGGCCACCACGGCGCCGCCGTGGATCGGCGGGTTGCTGTAGTTGGTGCGGATGGCGATCTTGAGTTGCGACAGCACGCGGCCGGCTTCTTCCTTGTTCTCGCACAGCACCGACAGGGCGCCGACGCGCTCGCCGTACAGGCTGAAGCTCTTGGAGAACGAGGTCGACACGAAGAAGGTCAGGCCGGCGTCGACGAACTTGGCGACGGCCGCGCCGTCTTCCTTCAGGCCGTAGCCGAAGCCCTGGTAGGCCATGTCGAGGAAGGGCACGAGGCCCTTGGCCTTGACGGCGGCGACCACCTGGTCCCACTGCGCGGGCGTGATGTCGTAGCCGGTCGGGTTGTGGCAGCAGGCGTGCAGCACGACGATGGTGCCGGCCGGTGCCGCGTTCAGGGCGGCCAGCATGCCGTCGAAGTTGATGCCGCGCTGGGCAGCGTCGTAGTAGGGGTAGCTCTCGACCGTGAAGCCGGCGTTGGTGAACAGCGCGCGGTGGTTTTCCCAGCTCGGGTCGCTGATCAGCACGGTGGCGTTGGGGTTGAGCTTCTTGAGGAAGTCGGCGCCGACCTTCAGGCCGCCGGTGCCGCCGATGGCCTGGATGGTGGCCACGCGGCCGGAGGTGACGGGCTCGCTCTCGGGGCCGAAGACCAGGCCCTTGACGGCGTTGTCGTAGGCCACGATGCCGTCGATCGGCAGGTAGCCTCGGGCCGAGGGGGCCTTCATCATGTTCTGCTCTGCGGCCTGCACGCACTGGAGCAGGGGCAGCTTGCCGTTGTCGTCGTAATACACGCCGACGCCGAGATTGACCTTGTGGGGGTTGGTGTCGGCTGCAAATTGCTCGTTGAGGCCGAGGATCGGGTCGCGCGGCGCCATTTCGACCGCGGTGAACATAGACATGGAAAGGTCCTTTGGGATGAAAGCTTCGCTGGCAACCGGAGGAGGCTTTATCCTTTCCGGTTGCCTTGAATTTTACCGGCGCCACGCCACCTGTCGGGAACAGCCATGCCAGAGAACACCGAAGCCATAGCAGACCTGAAGAAACTCGACCCCATCGGGCCGGCGAAGCAGGGCGAATTCATCCGCTACCCCGATTCGCCGTTCGAGCTGTTCCAGCCCTATCCGCCGGCGGGTGACCAGCCCGCGGCCATCGACGGCCTGGTGGCCGGGGTGCTCGACGGCGAGGTGTTCCAGACCCTGCTGGGCGTGACCGGCTCGGGCAAGACCTTCACCATGGCCAACGTGATCGCCCGCCTGGGGCGCCCGGCCATCGTGTTCGCGCCCAACAAGACACTGGCGGCGCAGCTGTACAGCGAATTCCGCGAGTTCTTCCCGAAGAACGCCGTCGAGTACTTCGTGAGCTACTACGACTACTACCAGCCCGAGGCCTACGTGCCGCAGCGCGACCTGTTCATCGAGAAGGACTCCTCGATCAACGAGCACATCGAGCAGATGCGCCTGTCGGCCACCAAGAGCGTGCTGGAGCGGCGCGACACGGTCATCGTGGCCACGGTGAGCGCCATCTACGGCATCGGCA
The DNA here is from genome assembly GCF_006323185.2 of Variovorax sp. KBS0712. Classification (NCBI taxonomy): domain Bacteria; kingdom Pseudomonadati; phylum Pseudomonadota; class Betaproteobacteria; order Burkholderiales; family Comamonadaceae; genus Variovorax; species Variovorax sp. KBS0712. The sequence goes on from NZ_VCCD02000006.1 coordinate 33,343, forward strand.
CGCCCGAGGACTACATGGAGATGCGGCTGATTGCCCGCGTGGGCGACAAGGTCGGCCAGCGCGACCTGATCTCGCGGCTCATCCGCATGCAGTACACGCGCAACGAGCAGGACTTTGCGCGCGGCACGTTCCGGGTGCGCGGCGACACCATCGACGTGTTTCCGGCCGAGCACAGCGAGCTGGCGATCCGCTTCGAGCTGTTCGACGACGAGATCGAGTCGCTGCAGCTGTTCGACCCGCTCACCGGGCGCATCCGCCAGAAGGTGCCGCGCTTCACGGTGTACCCGTCGAGCCACTACGTGACGCCGCGCGACAAGGTGCTGGCGGCGGTGGAAACCATCAAGATCGAGCTGGCCGGCCGGCTCAAGGAGCTGACCGGCTCCGGCAAGCTGGTCGAGGCGCAGCGGCTGGAGCAGCGCACGCGCTTCGACCTGGAAATGCTGGCCGAGATCGGCCACTGCAAGGGTATCGAGAATTACACGCGGCACCTTTCGGGCGCGGAGCCTGGCGACCCGCCGGCGACGCTCACCGACTACATGCCGAAGGACTCGTTGATGTTCCTCGACGAGAGCCATCAGATGATGGGCCAGCTCAGTGCCATGTACAACGGCGACCGGGCGCGCAAGGTCACGCTGGTCGAATACGGCTTTCGGCTGCCGAGCGCGCTGGACAACCGGCCGCTCAAGCTCGAGGAGTTCGAACAGCGGGTGCGCCAGTGCATCTTCGTGTCGGCCACGCCCGCGCAGTACGAGAAGGACCACGCCGGCAACGTCGTCGAGCAGCTGGTGCGGCCGACCGGGCTGATCGACCCCGAGGTCGAGGTGCGTCCCGCCACGCACCAGGTCGACGACGTGCTGGGCGAGATCCGCATCCGAGTCGAGAAGAACGAGCGCGTGCTGATCACCACGCTGACCAAGCGCATGGCCGAGCAGCTCACCGACTACCTGAGCGACAACGGCGTGAAGGTGCGCTACCTGCACAGCGACGTCGACACGGTCGAGCGGGTCGAGATCCTGCGCGACCTGCGCCTGGGCACCTTCGACGTGCTGGTGGGCATCAACCTGCTGCGCGAGGGGCTGGACATTCCCGAGGTGTCGCTGGTGGCGATCCTCGATGCCGACAAGGAAGGCTTCCTGCGCGCGGAGCGCTCGCTGATCCAGACCATCGGCCGCGCGGCGCGCAACCTGAACGGCAAGGCCATTCTTTATGCCGACCGGATGACCGAGTCGATGAAGAAGGCCATGGGCGAGACCGAGCGCCGCCGCAACCGGCAGATCGCCCACAACGAGGCGAACGGCATCACGCCGCGCAGCATCGTGAAGCAGGTGCGCGACCTGATCGACGGCGTCTACAGCGAAAAGACGGGCAAGGAAATGGCCAAACTCGACCTGGAACGCGCCAAGGTCGAGGACATGAGCGAGAAGGACATTGCCCGGGAAATCAAGCGGCTCGAAAAGCAGATGCTGGAGCACGCCCGCAACCTCGAGTTCGAAAAAGCGGCCCGGGTGCGCGACCAGCTGGCGCTGCTGCGCGAGCAGGCGTTTGGGGCGTCGGGCGGCGACAACATCGCCGGTTTGGCGTCCTGATTTCGGTTAGGTCATAAGTTCGCTTTCTTCAAGCGAGCCGCGCTGGGGTTTACCCGAGCAGATCTCAGGGGCTTCTGCTATACTTGACCGAAATACTCAACAACAAAGAACTTCGCGATGAAGGACCGACTCCTACCGGCTGGTTCACCAGCGTCGGGGTCGGGCAGGGCGGAGACGAAGTCACCGCGGCCCAAGGCTGTGGTGTCATTTCAACGGTAAGCACTTGAAGGAGCTTGCGATGCGTCTCACTACCAAAGGCCGTTTTGCGGTCACAGCAATGATCGATCTGGCGTTGCGTCAGAACACCGGTCCGGTCACGCTGGCTGCGATCAGCCAGCGGCAGCAGATTTCGTTGTCGTACCTCGAACAGCTGTTCGGCAAACTGCGCCGCCACGAGCTGGTCGAGTCGACCCGCGGCCCCGGCGGCGGCTACAGCCTCGGACGCAAGGCGGCGGACATCACGGTCGCCGACATCATCGTGTCCGTCGACGAGCCGATCGATGCCACCCAGTGCGGCGGCAAGGAAAACTGCCTCGGTGAGCAGGGCCGCTGCATGACGCACGAGCTCTGGGCCTCGCTGAACCAGCGCATGGTCGAGTTCCTCGACTCCGTCACGCTGCAGAAGCTGGTCGACGACCAGATCGCCAAGGGCGTGCAGATCGAGAACAAGCCGGTCGTCAAGCGCGCCATCTCGGCCCAGCCGGTGGTCAAGCCCATCCGCGTGAACGCACCGAATTCGGTCTTCGCCCTCGGCAACGTCTTCGCGAAGTCCTGACCCCGATGAGTCCGGCGATGCCTTCGGGCATCGCCCTGAGTTTGCCCTGATCCCAGAACACAACCCCCCACGCCAGCCCGAGCCAGCCATGGACGTCACTCCTCATTTTCCGATCTATCTCGATTACGGCGCCACCACGCCGGTCGACCCGCGTGTGGTCGACGCCATGATTCCCTGGTTGCGCGAACATTTCGGCAACCCGGCATCGCGCAGCCACGCCTGGGGCTGGGAAGCCGAAGAGGCGGTCGAGAAGGCGCGCGGCCAGGTGGCCGACCTGATCAACGCCGACCCGCGTGAAATCGTCTGGTCGTCGGGCGCCACCGAGTCGATCAACCTGGCGCTCAAGGGCGCGGCCCACTTCTACAAGGGCAAGGGCAAGCACCTGATCACCCTGAAGACCGAGCACAAGGCCGTGCTCGACACCATGCGCGAACTCGAGCGCCAGGGCTTCGAAGTGACCTACCTCGACGTCGAGGAAAACGGCCTTGTCGATCTCGACAAGTTCAAGGCGGCCATCCGCCCCGACACCATCCTGGCCAGCGTGCTGTTCGTGAACAACGAAATCGGCGTGATCCAGGACGTGGTCGCGCTGGGCAATGCCTGCCGCGAAAAGGGCGTGATCTTCCACGTCGACTCGGCCCAGGCCACCGGCAAGATCGACATCGACATCACGAAGCTGCCCATCGACCTGATGAGCCTGGCGTCGCACAAGACCTACGGCCCCAAGGGCATCGGCGCGCTGTACGTGCGCCGCAAGCCGCGCATCCGCCTCGAAGCGCAGATGCACGGCGGTGGCCATGAGCGCGGCATGCGCTCGGGCACGCTGCCCACGCACCAGATCGTCGGCATGGGCGAGGCCTACCGCATCGCCAAGCTCGAGATGAAGGACGACATCGCCCATGCGGCGCGCCTGCAAAAGCGCCTGCTCGACGGCCTGAAGGATGTCGAACAGGTCTTCATCAACGGCGACCTCGAGCGCCGTGTGCCGCACAACCTGAACATGAGCTTCAACTACGTCGAAGGCGAGTCGCTGATCATGGGCATCAAGGGCCTGGCGGTGTCGTCGGGTTCGGCCTGCACCTCGGCCAGCCTGGAGCCCAGCTATGTGCTGCGCGCCCTGGGCCGCAGCGACGAGCTGGCCCACAGCAGCCTGCGCATGACCATCGGCCGTTTCACGACCGAAGAAGAAATCGACTACGCCATCTCGACCATCAAGCACAACGTCGCCAAGCTGCGCGAGCTGAGCCCCCTGTGGGAGATGTTCCAGGACGGCGTCGACATCAGCACGATCCAGTGGTCGGCCCACTGACCCAGGCCAGCCCAAGGCTCCACGATTGAACAAAGTTTGAGAGGTACACCATGGCATATTCTTCCAAGGTCATCGACCACTACGAAAATCCCCGCAACGTCGGTTCCTTCGAAAAGGGCGACGACTCGGTAGGCACCGGCATGGTCGGCGCACCGGCCTGCGGCGACGTGATGAAGCTGCAGATCAAGGTCAACCCCGAAACCGGCGTGATCGAAGACGCACGCTTCAAGACCTACGGCTGCGGCTCGGCCATCGCCTCGTCGTCGCTCGTGACCGAATGGGTCAAGGGCAAGACGCTCGACGAAGCGGCAGCCCTCAAGAACGCGCAGATCGCCGAAGAACTGGCGCTGCCGCCGGTCAAGATCCACTGCTCGATCCTCGCGGAAGACGCCATCAAGGCGGCCGTGAGCGACTACAAGGCGAAGCACGGCGCCAAGACCCCCGAGTCGACCGCCGAAGCTGCTGTTCACTGAGATGGCCGTCACGCTGACCGAAGCCGCTGCGCGCCACGTCACCCGCTACCTCGGCAAACGGGGCAAGGGCGTGGGCGTGCGGCTGGGCGTGAAGACCACCGGCTGCTCGGGCCTGGCCTACAAGCTCGAGTACGTCGACGAGTTCACGCCTGAAGACGTGGTGTTCGAAGACCACGGCGTGAAGGTGCTGGTCGACCCGAAGAGCCTGGCCTACATCGACGGCACGCAGCTCGACTTCGTGCGCGAAGGCCTGAACGAGGGCTTCAAGTTCATCAACCCGAACGAACGTGATCGCTGCGGCTGCGGCGAAAGTTTTCGCATCTGATGCGTCGTCGCTGACCGCGACCACAGCCGCCACCATGTCATGTGCTGGCGGTTTTTTCTTGCCATGAATCTGAACGACACCGACTTCCAACTGTTCGCCGTCCCGGCGACCTTCGCGCAGGACCGCGCCGTGCTCGACGCGCGCTGGAAGGAGCTGCAGCGCGAGGCGCACCCGGACCGCTTCGCCGCGCAGGGCGCCGCCGCGCAGCGCGTGGCCATGCAGTGGTCGGTGCGCATCAACGAGGCCTACCAGCGCCTCAAGGACCCGATCCGTCGCGCGAGCTATCTCTGCGAGCTCAACGGCGCGCCGTTGAACGCGGAGAACAACACCGCGATGCCGGGCGCTTTCCTCATGCAGCAGATGGAGTGGCGCGAAGCGCTCGACGACGCCCGCGACATCGCCGCCGTCGAACTGCTGCAGGCGGACGTCGAAACCACGCGCGCCCGCGCACTCTCGTCGCTCGACTGGCTGATCGACGAAAAGGGCGACTACCCCGGCGCCGTGCAGCAGGTGAGAGCCCTCATGTTCATTGAGCGCTTCGGGCAGGACGTCGAAACCAAAATCGATCAGTTGGGACAATAGGCCCTTATGGCTCTTCTTCAGATTTCCGAACCCGGCCAGGCGCCCGACCCGCACCAGCGCCGGATCGCCGTGGGCATCGACCTGGGCACCACGCATTCGCTGGTGGCCTCGGTGCGCAACGGCGTGGCCGAGTGCCTGCCCGACGACCAGGGCCGCGTGCTGCTGCCCTCGGCCGTGCGCTACCTCGACGGCGACCGCCGCCAGATCGGCTTCGACGCCGTGGCCGCGCGCGCGCAGGACCCCGCCAACACCATCACCTCGGTCAAGCGGCTCATGGGCCGCGGCCTGGCCGACATCGCGAACCGCGATGCCATGTCGTACCGCATCGGCGGTGACGACGGCGGCATGGTCAAGGTGCAGACCTCGGCCGGCGAGAAGTCGCCCGTCGAGATCAGCGCCGAAATCCTGGCCACGCTGCGCTACCGCGCCGAAGACACCTTCGACGACGAGCTCTACGGCGCCGTCATCACAGTGCCGGCGTACTTCGACGAAGGCCAGCGCCAGGCGACCAAGGACGCGGCGCAGCTCGCGGGCCTGAACGTGCTGCGCCTCATCAGCGAGCCGACCGCCGCCGCCATTGCCTACGGCCTGGACAACGCGAGCGAAGGCGTCTACGCGGTCTACGACCTGGGCGGCGGCACCTTCGACATCTCGATCCTGCGGCTCACGCAGGGCGTGTTCGAAGTGATCGCGACGGGGGGCGATTCGGCCCTGGGCGGCGACGACTACGACCATGCCATCGCCGACTTCGTGCTCGCGCAGACCGGCCGCCAGGCCGGCAGCGACAACGACCGCGCCGCGCTGCTCGTGGCCGCACGCGCCGCCAAGGAAGCACTGACCGATGCCGACTCGACCCTCTTCAGCGCCGCGCTGGCGGGCGGCCATGCCGAGTTCACGCTGACCCGCGCGCAGTTCTTTGCCGCCACGCAGGCGCTCACCGACCGCACCCTTGCGGCCGTGCGCAAGGCGTTGCGCGACGCGAAGCTCAAGCCCGAGGAATTGCAGGGCATCGTGCTCGTCGGCGGCTCCACGCGCATGCCGCAGATCCGCAGCGCAGTGGCTGCGTATTTCGGCCGCGAGCCGTTGATCAACCTGAACCCCGACGAGGTCGTGGCGCTCGGCGCCGCGATCCAGGCCAACCAGCTCGCCGGCAACAACGGCGCGGGCGAACTGCTGCTGCTCGACGTGATCCCGCTGTCGCTCGGCATCGAGACCATGGGCGGCCTGGTCGAGCGCATTGTGCCGCGCAACCAGACCATCCCGACCGCGATGGCGCAGGACTTCACGACCTACCAGGACGGCCAGACGGCGCTGGCGCTGCACGTGGTGCAGGGCGAGCGCGACTTGGTGTCCGACTGCCGCAGCCTCGCACGCTTCACGCTGCGCGGGATCCCGCCGATGGCGGCCGGTGCGGCGCGCATTCGCGTGACCTTCACCGTCGACGCCGACGGCCTGCTGAGCGTGAGTGCCAAGGAGCAGGGCAGCGGCGTCGAGGCCAGCGTGGCGGTCAAGCCCTCGTACGGCCTGTCGGACGACCAGATCGCGACCATGCTGCAGGAGAGCTTCTCCACCGCTCAGCAGGACATGCAGGCCCGTGCGCTGGTCGAATCGCGCGTCGATGCCGACCGCATGCTGCTGGCGACGCAGAGCGCGCTCGATGCCGACGGCGATCTGCTGAGCAACGAGGAACGCGCCGCCATCGACGCTTCGATGGCACGGCTGCGCGACGTTGCCAAGAGCAGCAACGAAGCCGCCGTGATCGAAGCCGCTACGAAGGCGCTGGCCAACGACACCGAGGCCTTCGCCGCCCAGCGCATGAACGCGGGCATTGCACGCGCGCTCGCAGGCCGCAAGGTCGAATCCCTGTAGACAGAACCATTTCATGCCCACGATCAAGATCTACCCGCATCCCGAGTACTGCCCGCAAGGCGCCGAGATCACCGCGCCGGCCGGCACCTCGATCTGCGAGGCCCTGCTCGACCACGACATCAACATCGAGCACGCCTGCGAGATGAGCTGCGCCTGCACCACCTGCCACGTGATCGTGCGCGCGGGCTTCGACTCGCTGAACGAAGCGGAAGAGGGCGAAGAAGATTTGCTCGACCGTGCCTGGGGCCTGGAGCCGCAGTCGCGCCTGAGTTGCCAGTCGATCCTGGCGCAGGAGAATGTGACGATCGAGATTCCGAAGTACTCGATCAACCACGCCAAGGAAAACCACTGATGAGCGCAGCGCCGGGCCGCCCCAAGCAAGCTCGCACCCCCTCGGGGGGCGGCGAGGACACGAAGTGCCGAGACAGGGGGCACGCATGAGTCGCCAGATCGTTCTCGATACGGAAACCACGGGCCTGTCTGCGGAGAACGGCGACCGCATCATCGAGCTGGGCTGCGTGGAGCTGTTCGCGCGCAAGCTCACCGGCAACGACCTGCACATCTACTTCAACCCCGAGCGCGAGAGCCACGAGGACGCGCTCAAGGTCCACGGGCTGACCACCGACTTCCTGCGCGACAAGCCGAAGTTCGCCACGCTGGGCAAGGACATCATCGAGTACCTGCGCGACGCCGAGCTGATCATCCACAACGCGGCCTTCGACGTCGGCTTCCTCAACAAGGAATTCGAGCGCGCCGGCCTGCCGCCGCTCAAGACCTTCGTGAGCGAAGTGACCGACACGCTGGCCATGGCCAAGCTGGTCTACCCGGGCAAGCGCAATTCGCTCGACGCGCTGTGCGACCGCTTCGGTGTCGACCGCTCGAACCGCACCTTCCACGGCGCCAAGCTCGACGCGCAGCTGCTCGCCGACGTCTACATCAACCTCACGCGCGGGCAGGACGCCCTGCTGATCGACGTGGCCTCGAACGAACCCGCGCAGGGCACGACGGTCGTGGCCATCGACCTGAGCCAGTTCGAGCTGCCGGTGATCGCGGCGGCCGAGCATGAACTCAGCGCGCACGAGGCCGTGTTGTCGCAACTCGACAAATCCAGCGGCGGAAAAACTTTATTTCGCCAAAACAGCTGAAAAGCTATGGCATAATCTGAGGCTTCGCACAACGCGATACGTGTTCAAGACACTGAACTCAAAAGCAGTGTCTCAGGGCGGTTAGCTCAGGGGTAGAGCACAGCATTCACACTGCTGGGGTCGGAGGTTCGAAGCCTCCACCGCCCACCATTTCAGACCTACGACAGACGGCACCATCAGGTGCCGTTTTCGTTTGTCCTGTGTAAATCTCGGTGCAATTCAAGATGGTGCAGCCATGTGGCCCGACCCGCCGCTGCGCTCAGAAGGACCGGCCTTCGCGGTTTCGCTGCAAGTCGGCCTCCACCATCATCGCGCACAGCTCCTCCAGCGTCGTCCGCGGCTCCCAGCCCAGCGTCCTCCTGGCATGCGACGCATCGCCGATGAGCAGTTCCACCTCCGCCGGGCGATAGAACTTCGGGTCGATCCTCACGAGGACCTTGCCGGTCTCGCGGTCGATGGCGACCTCTTCCTGCGCCGATCCTTCGAACCGGAGTTCGTAGCCCGCGGCCCTGAAGGCCATGTCGACGAAATCCCGCACGGTTTCCGTGCGGTTGGTGGCGAGCACGTAGTTGTCCGGCTTGTCGGCCTGCAGCATGCGCCACATGCCATCGACGTATTCCTTCGCATAGCCCCAGTCGCGCTTGGCGTCCATGTTGCCCAGCGTGAGTACATCGAGCTTGCCGAGCCGGATCTTGGCCGCCGCGTCGGTGACCTTGCGTGTCACGAATTCGCGGCCGCGCAACGGACTCTCGTGGTTGAAGAGGATGCCGCAGCAAGCGAAGAGCCCGTAGCTCTCGCGGTAGTTCATCGTCATCCAGTGGGCGAAGAGCTTGGAGACGCCATACGGGCTGCGGGGATAGAAGGGCGTGTTTTCCTTCTGCGGAATGGCCTGGACGTTGCCGAACATCTCCGACGTCGAGGCCTGGTAGTACCTGATGCCGCGGTCCGTCAGGCGGATCGCGTCGAGCAGGTGGAGGGTGCCCAGTCCGTTGATGTTCGTGGTGGCTTCGGGCTGGTTGAAGCTCGCGCCCACGTAGCTCTGCGCCGCCAGGTTGTAGACCTCGTCGGGCTGCGCATCGCGAATGAGCGTGATCGAACTGCCCAGGTCCGTCAGGTCGTACTCCACGAGATGAAGCTCCGGATGGTCCTGGATGCCGAGCGACTCGATGCGCCAGAAGTTCACCGAACTGGTTCGGCGGAAGGTTCCGTAGACGGTGTAGCCCTTGCCCAGCAGCAGCTCGGCCAGGTACGCCCCGTCCTGTCCGGTAATGCCAGTGACGACAGCACGTTTTTTCATGGCTTCAATGAGGTGAGAGGAAGGGAAGGGACGGGTCAGGCCGGCGCATCGACGCCGCGTTCGGCCGTGGGCTGCAGGGCCGCTTGCAACGCGAGTGCCTCGCGCTTCTCGGCCGCGGGGCAGCGGCCGTAGGTGTCGTCGAAGCGCACGATGTCGTCTTCGCCGAGGTAGCTGCCGGTCTGCACCTCGATCACTTCCAGCATCGTCTTGCCGGGGTTCTCCAGCCGGTGGATGGTGCCCGAGGGCAGGTAGATCGACTCGTTCTCCCGCACCAGCAGCACCTCGCCGCCGCGCGTGGCCTTGGCCGTGCCCTTGACGACGATCCAGTGCTCGGCGCGGTGGTGGTGCATCTGCAGCGACAGCTTGCCGCCGGGCTTGACGGTCAGGTGCTTCACCTGGAAGCGCTCGCCGGTGTCGATGCTGTCGTAGGCGCCCCAGGGCCGCACCACGCGGCGATGCTCGGTGGCCTCGACCGTGCCCTCGCGCGCCAGCATACGCACCACCTCGGCCACCTGTTCGGCGCAGTCCGCGCCCGCGACCAGCACCGCGTCCGGCGTGTCCACGATGATCAGGTCCTCGGTGCCGAGCGCTACCACGGGCCGGTGCGGCGCATGCACGAAGGTGTTGCGCGAATTCAGCACGCTGCCCGCGCCGCTCACGCGGTTGCCCGCCTCGTCGGCCGGGTGCAGCTGGGCCACGGCGTTCCAGCTGCCCACGTCGCTCCAGGCACCCTCGAAGCGCACCACCGCGACGTCGGCGTGCTTTTCGAGCACCGCGTAGTCGATGCTGTCGCTGCGGCAGCCTTCGAAGGCCTCGCGGTCCAGCCGCACGAAGCTGCCGTCGACCGACACCGCGGCGGTCGCGCGTTCGCAGGTGGCGAGGATGTCGGGCGCATGCGTGCGCAGTGCCGCGACCAGCGTGCGTGCCTGGACCAGGAAGATGCCCGCGTTCCAGCAGTAGTTGCCTTGCAGGATCAGCGTTTGTGCCACCGCCGCCGTCGGCTTCTCGACGAAGCGCGCCACCGCGTGGCTGGGGCCATGGCCCGTGGCCCCGGCCGCCTCGATGTACCCGTAGGCCGTGCTCGGAAAGCTGGGCGCGATGCCGAAGGTGACGATCTTGCCTGCCAGCGCTGCTTCGACGCCGCTGCGCATCGTGGCCTCGAACAGCGCCACGTCGGGAATGTGGTGGTCCGCGGGCGCAAAGAGCAGCAGGTCGTCGGGCTCGGCCAGCAGCGCGGCCGCGGCCATGGCGGCGGCCGTGTTGCGGGGCACGGGCTCGAGGATCTGGCGGCCCTGCGCGTGCGCGTTCTCGATCGCCTCGCGCACCAGGAAGCGGTGCTCTTCCGACGCGACGCAGGTGATCGTCCGGTTCAGGGTCGCGAGCCGTTCGAGCGTGAGGTGCAGCAGGCTCTTGTTGCCCACGATCGGTGCGAACTGCTTGGGAAAGGCCTTGCGCGACAGCGGCCACAGCCGCGTGCCGCTGCCGCCGCACAGGACCACGGGATGAATGGTGGGGGTGTTCATGGTGACCAGCCTTTGTGTGTGCAGTGGGTGACGAACCGGATCGCTTCGAGGGCGTGCCGCTCAGATCAGGCCCGTGTGGACGGCGAGGTTCACCGCCTGGGCGCGCGAATGCACATGCAGCTTCTTGTAGATGCTCTTGATGTGCACGTTGACCGTCTGGCCGGTGATGCCGAGCTTGGCGCCGATCTCCGCCGAGACGTAGCCCGACGCCACGTGGCGAAGGACCTGGCTCTCGCGCGGTGTCAGCGTCGTGTCGCGCAGCGGCGATGCGTCGTCGGCGGGCTGCGGCTCGCGGGGCTGGTGGTTCAGGCGGTGCAGCAGGCGCCGCGCGAGCCGCGGCGTGATGACGGCGCCGCCGTTCACCACATGCAGCACCGCGTCGGCGAAGCTCTGCAGCCAGGCGTTCTTCAGCAGATAGCCCGTGGCGCCCAGCTCGAAGGCGCGCAGCACGTGGGCATCGTCCTCGAGCGCGGAGATCACGATGATCTCGCCGTTGCCATGGTGGCGGCGCGCCTCGGCGATCAGCTCGAAGCCCATGCCGTCGCTGAGCCGCAGGTCGACCATCAGCACGTCGAACGCATGCGTGGCCAAGAGCTTGCGCCCCTCGCGGATGCTGTCGGCCTGGCCTTCGAGCTGGATGCGCAGGTCCGACAGCAACTCCTGGGCGATCACCCGGCGCATGTACTCGTCGTCGTCGATGAGCAGCACGCGCACCGGCGATTTTTCCTGGCCCGTCATGAAGTCCGGCCACAGCCTCGCGGCGGGCGCGCACACGGGGGCGGACGGGCCCGGGCGGCGCGGCGCCATCACGGCGGGGGTGGGGTCGCCAGAGGGTGTGAGCGTGTTTTCAGCCATGTTCTTGCCCCGGTTGAAGTGAGTGAGGAACGGCGGTCGGTGCGGCGCCGTCGGCGGCGCGGACCGGGAAGCCCGGCACCGGTTCGTCGAAGCCGCGCGGGTTCGCCAGCTGCCAGCGCCAGCTGTCGGCGCACATCTGGTCCAGGCTGCGCTGCGCGCGCCAGCCCAGCCGGTCCTGGGCGTGCTGCACGTCCGCCCAGTAGGCCGGGGCGTCGCCGGGACGGCGCGGACCGATGTGCACCGCGATGCGGTGCCCGCATGCGCGTTCGAAGGCCGCGATCACGTCGAGCACCGAGGCGCCGTGCCCCGTGCCCAGGTTCACCGTGAGCAGGCCCCGATGCAGCGTCGCGTACCGCAGGGCCGCCACATGGCCTTCGGCCACGTCCATCACGTGCACGTAGTCGCGCACACCGGTGCCGTCGTGCGTCTCGTAGTCGTTGCCGTGCACGACGACGTGCCCGCGCTCGCCCACCGCGACCTGCGAGACATACGGCACCAGGTTGTCGGGCGGTCCCTGCGGGTGTTCGCCCAGCAGGCCGCTCTCGTGCGCGCCGATCGGGTTGAAGAAACGCAGGCACGCGATGCCCCAGCGCGGATCGGAGCGCGCGAGGTCCGCGAGCATGCGCTCCACCATCACCTTGGAGCGCCCGTAGGGGTTGACGGCCGCGTACGACGCGCTTTCCCGTATCGGCGAGCGCGGGATGTCGCCGTAGACCGTGGCCGAGGACGAGAAGATCAGCGTGCGCACGCCGGCACGCTCCATGGCACGCGCCAGCGCGAGGCTGCCCGCCACGTTGACGTCGTAGTAGCCGAGCGGGTCGCTCACCGAGCGGCTGACCGCCTTCAGCCCCGCCAGATGCAGCACCGCGTCGACCCCGTGCTCGGCGAACACGCGGTCGAGCACCGCCGCGTCGCGCACGTCGCCGCGCACGAGCTGCGGCTGCACGCCGCAGATGCGTGCCACGCGCTCCAGCGAACGCGGGTCGCTGTTGACCAGCGTGTCCAGCACCACCGGCAGGTAGCCGGCCGCGATCAACGCCACGCAGGCGTGGCTTCCGACGAAGCCGGCGCCACCCGTCACGAGAATCTTTGAGTGGGTCATGGTTGGGACTCGCGCAGTGGGGATGGCGTGGCCGTGCCTCGGTCCGCCACGCAGCGAAGCAGCTCTTGTTCGAGGCGCGACAGGATGGCGTCCTGGTCGAGTTCCGTCTGCGCGAACGCGCGGCCCGCCGCACCGAGCGCCTGGCGCAGGCCCGGCGAGCACGCGAGCTGCGCGATCGCGTCGGCCAGCACGGCCGCATCGCCCGGGGGCACCACGACGCCACGGTCCGCGACCACGCGGGCGAGTTCGGTGCCCGGGTGCGCCGTGGCGATCACGGCCTTGCCGCTCGCGAACATGCCGGCCAGCTTCGAGGGCATCACGAGGTCGGCGGCATCGGCGCGCTGCGGCAGCACGTGGATGTCGGCCATGCCCAGCAATTCGTTGAGCCGTTCAGCGGGCTGCAGGTCGAGAAAGTGCACGCGGTCCAGGCCGGCGCAGGCCGACATCAGCGGGCCGCGGCTCGGGCCGTTGCCGCAGATGACGAAGTGAATGTTCCGCCGGTCGGCCAGCAGGCCCGCGGCCTCGGCCAGCAGTTCGATGCCCTGCTTGGCGCCCAGGCTGCCCGCATAGAGCACGACCACGGCATCAGGCGCAATGCCCAGTTCGGTCCTGTAGCCGCTGGCCACGCGGGGAGCGGGGCGGATCGCCGAGATGTCCACCCAGTTCGGAAAGAGAACCAGCCGGCCTTCGCAGATGCCCTTGCTCCTGGCCTTGTCGACCATGGCCGCCGAGATGGTCGAGACGCGGTCGAACCTCGACAGCAGCCATCGTTCGAGCGACAGCGCGACGCGCCGCATGCCCGCGCCGCGCACGAGGCCCAGGCCGAACGCCGCATCGACTTCGAAGTCCTGGATGTGCAGCCACGACCTGATGCCGAGCAGCTTCGCGAAGCACAGCACCGCGGGCGCGCAGAAAAGAGGCGGCTCCACGACGAACACAAGGTCGGGCTTCCAGCGTGCCTGCGCCAGCAGCAGCGGCATGCTCGACAGCATGAACGAGCACAGGTGTGCCACGCGCGCCAGCGCACGCGGCTGCGAAGGCACCCAGGTGGGCGCGCGCCAGACCGTGAGGCCGTTGCGCCCGGTGGTCTTGCGATAGGCCCAGGCCGAATGGCCCTCGAACACCGCCCAGTGCGGGAAGAAGGGCGGCGCCGCGATCACGCGCACGTCATGGCCCTGGGCCTGGAGCCAGTCGGCCATCTCGCCCGAGTACTTGCCGATGCCGGCCAGCTCGGGCGCGAAGTTCATCGAGTACAGCAGGATCTTCACGGCGACCTCCCCATGACCGGGCGCAGCAGGCGCACGATCGGAAAGAAACCGAACAGCGCGCGCATGCGCAGCTCGTACAGCACGAAGTCGGTGACGAAGGCGATGAAGAAGACGTAGTGCGGCTTGTCCGGAAAGAGCGCGATCACGACGCCATACGAGGCCAGCCGCAGCGCGAACTCCAGCAGCGTCCACCATCCGAGCGAGCCCATCGTGGCGTTCAGCGAGAGCATCGTTTCGTGATGGACCGTGTAGGTCCTCAGCAGGAAGTACGGCGCGATGCACACGAAGATGTCGCGCGCCTCGGGGCCGAGCTTGAGCAGCGGCGCGGCCACCGCCATCAGGCCCGCCAGCCCCACGAAGAGCACGCAGCCGAGCAGGAACGAATGCCGTGCCAGCCGCAGCTTCTCGATCGTCAGGTTGGCCGCGTTGGCGTCCAGCATCGCCGGCGTCTTCGTGACGAGAAAGGCCTGCACGAACTGCGAGGGCGCCTCCGCAAGCAGAAAGGCCAGCTTGAACGCGCCCACATAGCCCAGCGGCATGAAGAGCGCCACCAGCAGCAGGTCTGACTTGCGCAGCAGGAAGGTCAGCAGCGCATACACCGTGGCGCTGGCCTGCGACGCGAGCGCCAGCACGGGCGGCCCGGCCGGCGGCGCCGCGCCGTTCGCCGGCAGGAAGATGGCCGCGCCCACGAGCACCAAGGCCAGCAGATTGATGGCGAGCAGGTGCGCCACGCCGATCTCCAGGCCGAGCGCAGCGAGCGTCGCCACGCCCAGCACCAGCACGGTCGCGCGCACGCCCGACTCCAGGTTGAGCAGGCCCGCATGGCCCAGGCCCCGGCTGTACGACAGGCGCAGGCTGTTGAAGGCGAAGACCGCGAGCGACAGCACGATCAGCATGAAGGGCGCACCGGCCACCGGCAGGCGCTGCGCGCCCACGACGCCGGCCGCGAGCAGTGCGGCCAGCGGCAGCCCGATCGCCAGCGTGCGCACCAGGTCGCCGCGCGTCACCCGGGGCGGCACGCTCGCGGCATTGCGCGAGAACAGCAGCGAACTGCCCAGCGTGCCCACGACCAGCGCCACTTCGAGCACCGACTGGTAAACGGAGTACTCGCCGAAGCGCGCGGGCGCCACCTGCGCCGCGATCAGGAAGATCGCCAGGAAACCCGACAGGTACACATACAGCCGCGACGCGAGCGCCCCCAGGCCCAGGCGCTGCGCCAAGCGGGCGCCGGGCAGGGCGAACGAGGTGCCGGCGGCGTGCTTCATGGCGTGCTCCCGTCCGCGGGGTGCTTCGGTGTTGGCGCATCCGCAAAGCCCAGGGTGTCGGCCATGCGGCGCGCGCGCGACGCGATCCGGTGCGCGTTGTTCTTGGCCCGGCGCGCCATCTGCAGTGCCCAGGTCAGCGCTGCGACCGTGTACACGCGGCGATGCAGCGCGGGCTGCATCGCCAGCTTGGCGGCGCCCTGGAAGTGCAGCGCGAGCACGCGCACCGTGTCGCCCGCCGGCGTCTGCAGGCAGGGCTGGCCGTCGATGAAGGCCAGGCGCTTGGCGCCGCCGCGCACGCGGAACTCGCGCACGAAGTGGTTGGTGCCGCCGTTGACGTTGTGGTCGATCACCTGGCCGTCGAACACCCGGTTGATCGGCACGGTGTTGCCGCTGGCCTGTGCCCACAGGTACAGCAGCGTCATGTCGGACACCCCGCCGCGCACGCTGCGGGTCGCGAAGCGCTCGGCGATCTCGCGCAGCTGGTGCAGGCCCGCGGGCGTGCTGTACATGCGCAGGAGGCAGGCGACGAAGTCCTGTAGGCCGGCCGCCGTCCAGTAGCTCACGTGCGGCGAGATCTGGCAGGGGTTCCAGCCGTCCGTGGGCAGGATGCTGGAGCCGGAAAAGTCGGCCTTGCCCACCAGGCGTGCAATGTGCGCGCCGACGCCTTGAAACAGCAGCACGTCGCTGTCGATCAGCACGAAGGCGCGGCAATCGGGGTGCGCTGCGAGATGGTTCGCCAGGAGGAAGTAGCGCCGGAAGCAGATCTTCTCGAACGCCGGCGTGTTGCTCGACAGGTGCACGTAGGCCTGGCAGAAGCGTTCGTACGCCGGGCCGGCGTCGGTGTCCGACAGGACGACCAGCGGCTCCTGCGCCATGGCCGCGGATTCGCAGCACAGGCGCAGGGCCGTGTTCTGGCGGTCTTCCACAACGATGAAGGGGAGGGCGTGGTCCATGGTCGGGCAAGCGGGTTGGTACGGGTCAGGGCCGCGGCGCGGTGGCGCTGCGTACCAGCGCGACGTGGGCGGGAAGAAAGTGGAAGTCGGCGTCCAGCGGCATGTCGAGCGTGAGCATTCCGCCCCGCGCGTTCGCGTCGCCGATCCAGCTGCGCAGCTGCGCGGCCGAGAAGCGCGGTGCGCTCGGCTGGGCCCAGGAGGCGCCCAGCGGCGTCAGCACATGCAGCCGGAGTTCGGAGGGCGGCGAGGCCAGGCGTGCGGCGGGCTGCAGGTACTCGCCCGCCATGAGGTTCTGGCACGGCGCGCTCTTGAGGCTGAAGCGCGCCGCCCCCTCGCCGGCATTGAAGGCCAGCCACCGGGTGGGGGCGCCGCTGCGCGCGGCCGCGCAGAACCGGTCCCAGTCGCGCGTCGTCATGCCCGTCGTGTTGTAGACGCCGTCGAACCACCAGCCCGTGGCGAGCGCGCCGTAGCGCTGCGACCAGTGCTCGATCACGGTCGACCAGGCCGCGATGAAGCGCTGCGGCGGTGGCAGCTGTTCGGAGACATCGCCCAGGCACTCCATCAGGTAGGCATCCCCTTGCGGCGCGCGGAACGGCAGGTAGAGGATCAGCGCGATGCCGTGGCGGCGCAGCGCGCGGCCGATCTCCATCGGCAGGTCGCGCGGTGAACGGTGCGCGGCGCTGCGCGGGCACAGCGCTTCGAGGGCGGCGTTCGGCGCGATGAACTGGCCGTTGTTCTGCCCGAGCGTGAGGATGAGATGGCTGGCGCGCATCTCCGCGAGCGAAGCGGCGAAGGCGTCGACGTCGAAGCGCCCGATGCCGGCGATGGACTGCTTGTCGGGCAGGTAATGCACCATCACGCCGAAGCCCGGTGCGCCCGGCGTTTCGGGCGGTGTGGCGACGGCGGGCTGCGCCCATCCGGCCAGCCCGAGCGCCAGCAGCGCGAGCGTGCGAAGCAGGGACTGTGCGCGGTTCGTCATGGCGTGGCCCTCGCCAGCGACGCGTCGCCGCGCTTCAGCGTGAGGTAGCTCGCGGCCACCGCGCCCGGCGTGCAGGCCCGCGAGAGCGACCATGCGGGGCGCGTGCGCTGGTGGGCGGCCAGGTAGCGCTCGATGCTGCCGAGGCCGACGAATTCATTGCCGATGAAGAACGCGTAGCCCGCGAAGAGCTCCCGGTGCACCGGAAGGTCCGAGAGCAGCAGCGGCACGCCCAGCGTGGCCGCCTCGGCGGCCGACAGGTTGAAGCCCTCGAAGGTGGACAGCGAGATGAAGGCCGTCGCGCCCCGGTACAGCCGCAGGAGCTCGTCCCGCGACACCAGCCCCCGGTGCCGCACGCAGGCGCGGAACGCGGGCGCCATGGCCGAGATCATGCGTTCGACCTCCCTGGCGCCGTTGCCGGTGATGTCGAGGTAGTCGATCAGGCCCTGGCGCTTCATGCGCACGAAGAGCTTCAGGATGCCTTCGAAGTTCTTGTGCGGGTAGTAGTGGTAGGCCGCGATCAGGTAGCGCCCGCCGGGCGCGGCCGTGCTGTCGGCGCGCTCCCTGGCGGCGCCCGCATCCACGGGATTGAAGATCACCGCCGGGTGCGCGCAGCGTCCGAAGTGCCGCTCGAAATCTTCCTGGCTGCTGCGGCTGATGAAGACCACGTCGGCGGCGCTGCGCGCGACGCGGTGCAGGTTCCAGTCGAGCCACAGGCGCTTGCGCGCGGTGAAGTACTGCGGGTACGACTTGTACTGCACGTCGTGCACCACCACAATCGAATCCCGATGGCGGCCGAAGGGCGCCAGCAGCGAGAACGGCAGGAAGTAGTTCGGGAACAGCGAGTACACGCGCTCCCCGCGCAGCCACCCGCGCAGCAGGTGGACGTTGTAGAGCAGCGTGTCGAGGATGAAGCGGCTGATCTTCAGCCGCCGCGCGGCCGCGTACAGGTGCGGATGGCGCTCGCTGACCGGCTGCACCTCGTGCTCCGGCGCATCGCGCATGCTCTCGAGCAGCACCTCGGACACGTTCAGCACCCCGCCCGCCGACGCGTTGAGCCGGATGGTGTCGTAGAAGAGGTAGGTGGCCATGGTCGCTCCCGGGTGCGTGCGTTCTCATGCGGTCGGCAGGCTGGCGCGTGCCGGTCGGGGGGCGGGCCTGCGGAACCACGCCGCGAGGCTGCCGGCGACGACGGCCGCGACCAGCCCCGAGACGGCGAACGGTCCCCAGCCCAGGATCGGTCCGCGCAGGAACGGCACGTAGGCCGCCAGCAGCACCAGCGCGCACAGGTAGCCGGTCGTCAGCGTGCGTTGCGGATCGACGGCCTTGTCGACGACGCGAAAGAGCGCCGAGACCGCGAAGCCCAGCAGGGCCGGGCCCGCCAGGCCGAAGTCGAAGTAGGCGGTGGTGAAGGGCGGCAGCGACAGGTTGCTCTGCGAGAAGTTGCCCAGCACGGCCGGCCAGCCGAGCGGGTCGTAGCCCGGGAACATCTTCAGTTCGCGCGGCAGGATGAAGGAGAAGGCCGAGAGCAGGTAGCGCCCGTAGCCCAGATCGGGCGAGGGCGCACGCTCCAGGATGCCCGCGACGACGAACATCGCGTCGAAGTCCTGGCTGAAGGGGTACGACGCCAGCTCCGCGCCCCACATGGCGTCCCGCGAGATCAGGTTCAGCACCGGGCCCAGGCCCGCGATGGCGCCGAAGATCACGATGGCGAGCGTCCACCGGTGGCGCCGCCCCAGGGCATGGATGAGCAGCGGCAGCAGCCCGATCAGGATGACCTGGCGCGCCGTGTTGACCGGGTTCGCGGCGATGGCGGCCAGCGCGAACGCGAGGCCCGCGACGCACCAGGCCCACAGCGTGCGCTGGCGCGTGGCGTGGATCGCGAGTGCCACGCAGCACAGCAACACCATGAGCTTGGGCAGCGTGGAATAGACGATGTACTGGACCGGCGCGGCCTCCTCTTCGGAAATCACGCCGCGCGCCGTGAAGTTCATGTCGGGGCGCAGGAAGAGCATGGCGAACGCCACCTCCAGGCAGGCCAGCAGCAGGAAGGGGTGGGCGACGCCGGCAATGAGCGCGCGCTGCGCCGGCCGGGGCGCGGCGGGCGGCTCGGGCAGGCCCAGCCGTGCGGCTTCCACGCCGGCCATGTACAGCAGCACGAGCATCAGCCCCTGCGTGTGCGCGGCCTGGCCGACGATGCCGACCTCCCAGAAGTCGGTGTCGGTCGCGATCTGCATCGCCGGCGCCAGCGAGAAGTAGATGAGAACCGCCGTGTAATGGATCAGCAGGAACACGCTGTCGCTGGCGGTGCCCAGCATCGACAGCTGCACCACCGTCAGCACGAACACCACCCCGTAGCCCCAGACAGGATCGATCAGCCCGCACAGTGCGGCGCAGACGATGCCGGACCAGAAGACGAGGGTTCTCATGGCGAGGTCCGTTTCTGCTTCAGGCGTGCTCGGCCTCAGCGGCGGTCCGGCGCGCGGTCTGGTAGTCCGCATAGGTGCGGCGCAGCCCTTCGGCCAGCGGCACCGTGGCACGCCACCCGAAGCTGGCCGCGCGCGACACGTCCAGCAGCTTGCGCGGTGCGCCGTCGGGCTGGGCCAGGTCGTAGTGGATGCTGCCCTCGTAGCCCACGACCTCGCGGATGTGCTCCACCAGCTCGGCGATCGAGACGTCCTCGCCCGTGCCGAGGTTGATGTGGCCGCGCATCGGATCGGTGTGCTGGTCGTAGGCGGCGCGCGACAGGTTCATCACGTCCAGGCAGCCTTCGACCATGTCGTCCACGTAGAGGAATTCGCGCCGTGCCCGGCCGCTGCCCCAGATCAGCACGCTCGGCGTGCGGCTGATCTTGGCCAGGTGAAAGCGCTGGATCAGCGCCGGCACCACGTGGCTGTTCTCCAGGTGGTAGTTGTCGCCGGGGCCGTAGAGGTTGCTCGGCATCACGCTGCGGAAGTCGACGCCGTGCGTGGCGCCGTACTGCCGGTTGTAGCTCTCGCACAGCTTGATGCCCGCGATCTTGGCGATCGCGTAGGGCTCGTTGGTGGGCTCGAGCTTGCCGGTGAGCAGGGCCTCTTCGCGGATCGGCTGTTCGGCCAGGCGCGGGTAGATGCAGCTCGAGCCGAGGAACAGCAGCCGCTTGACGCCGGCGAGAAAGGCCTGGTGCGTGAGGTTCGCCGCGATCAGCAGGTTCTCGTAGATGAACTGCGCGGGGTAGGTCATGTTGGCGTGGATGCCGCCGACCTTGGCCGCCGCCACGTAGACCTGGTCGATGCGCTCGGTCGCGAAGAAGCGCGCAACGGCCGCCTGGTCGAGCAGGTCGAGCTCGGCGTGGCTGCGCGTCACGACCTCGTGGCCGAGTTCGCCCAGGCGCCTCGTGAGCGTCTGGCCGACCATTCCGCGATGACCTGCAACATAGATTCGCATGGCGTTCTTTCAGTGAAGGAAGAGGGGACTGCGGGTTTCAGCGCGAACCGCGCGCCCCGAGCACGACGCGGAAGGTCTTCAGCAGGATCACCACGTCGCGCAGCAGCGACAGCGTGGCGACGTACTCGGCGTCCATGGCCGCGCGGCGGCGGTAGCTCACCTCGTTGCGTCCGCTGATCTGCCACAGGCCCGTGATGCCCGGGCGCACGGCGCAGTAGTACGCCCAGTACGGGCCGTAGAGCTCCTTCTGCGCAAACATGCAGGGGCGCGGGCCGACCATGCTCATGTCGCCCTTGAGCACGTTCCAGAATTGCGGAAACTCGTCAATGCTGTAGCGGCGCAGGAAGGCGCCGAAGCGGGTGATCCGCGGGTCGTGCTCGAGCTTCTGGAACTTCTCCCATTCGCGCCGCGCCGCGTCGTTCTCGCGCAGGTGGCGGGCCAGCAGGGCATCGGCGTCGGGCGCCATGGTGCGGAACTTGTAGAAGCGGAAGATCCGCCCGTCGCGGCCGTAGCGCGGCTGCACGTAGATGGCCGGGCCGCCCGAGGTCAGCAGCACGCCGAGGGCGATCAGCGCGTAGGCCCAGCCCAGGAACAGGAAGAAGGCGCCCGCCAGGAGGATGTCCATGGCGCGCTTGGCGGCCTGCAGGAGCCGCGAGCCGCCCACCGGCACGGGGCGCGCGGCGGTGCTGCGGTGCGGCGTGCGTGAAAGGTGCGTGCTCATGATGTCGCGCGCTCCGGTTCGGCGCGGGGGGTGTGCCCCAGCGCGGGCGGATAGATGTTCGGCGGCAGGCCGTAGGGCCCGTAGTCGTAGCCGTAGGCGTTGTGGCGTTGCCGCGCGTCCTGCGCGTTGAGCACCACGCCGTGGAACGCCGCGCCCACGTGCGCCAGCCGCTTCGCGCTCTCCACCAGGTCGCCCAGCTCGCTGTCGCCGGCGCGGGCCACGAGCATCAGGGTGCCCACGTCCGGTGACATCGCCACGGTCTCGGTCGCCAGCAGGATCGGCGGGGCATCGATGACCACGGCGTCGTACAGCGCCGAGAGGGTCTCCAGCAACCGCGTGAACGCAGTGGAACCCATCATCGTGGCCGGATCGAGCGGCAGCTTGCCGGTGGTGATCACGTCCAGGTGCGGCAGCACCTGCGCATGCACCGCTTGCGCGAGCGTGGCGGTGCCGGCGATCAGCTCCGACAGGCCGGTGGTCGCCTTGAGCCCGAACTGGCTCGCCAGCTTGCCGCGGCGCATGTCGGCGTCGATCAGCAGCACGCGCCTGCCGGAGGCCGCCAGCACGGCCGAGAAGTTCGCCGACAGGAAGGTCTTGCCCGCACCCGGCGTGGCGCTGGTCAGCAGGATGCGGTTGTTCTGCGCGCCCGCCATCAGGAAGCCCAGCGCGGTGCGCAGCCTGCGCACGCCTTCGAGCGCCGGGTCGTCCGGATGCGAGGCCGCCAGCAGCTTCACGCCGGGCTTGCCCTGGCGGATGGCGCGGTCGAGCGTGCCCTGCCGCGTGCTGAGTGCGATCGTGCTGTAGACGTTCAGGCCGGTGCGCATCTCGATCTCGTCGGGGGTGGCGACCGTGTTCTTGAGCACCTTGCGAAGCACCGACGTGACCGCGCCCAGGAACAGCCCCACGAC
This sequence comes from Variovorax sp. KBS0712, assembly GCF_006323185.2. NCBI lineage: Bacteria > Pseudomonadati > Pseudomonadota > Betaproteobacteria > Burkholderiales > Comamonadaceae > Variovorax > Variovorax sp. KBS0712. The sequence continues at coordinate 55,701 of NZ_VCCD02000006.1, forward strand.
CAGCGCCAGCGCCATCACGATCACCGCCTTGGGCCGCACCGGCTTCTCGGGCGACAGTGCCTGGTCGAGCACGCGCACGTTGCCGATGCGGCCTTCGCGGGCCAGGCGCATCTGCAGCGAGCTGTTCAAGAGCGACGAATAGAGCTCGGTGTTGACCTTGATGTCGCGCTGCATGCGCAGCGAGTTCTGCTGCAGCATCGGCATGCGGCGGATGCGGTTGTCCACGCCGCCCAGCTCCTTGCGCAACGAGGCGATCTGCGCGTCGAGCGTGATCAGCATCGGGTGCTGGCTGGTGAAGCGGCTTGCCAGGTCCAGGCGCTTCTGGCGCGCGTCGAGCAGCTTGGCCTGCAGGTCGACGTTCTGCGACAGCGCGTTGCGCGCCTCGTCGTCCAGGCTGATGGTTCCGTTCTGGTTGCGGTACTGGTTGTAGGCCTCTTCGGACTGTTCCAGCTGCTGCTTGAACTTGGGCAGCTCGGTGCCCAGGAAGTTCAGCGTGCGCTCGGCCTGCGCGGTCTTCTGGTCGATGTTCTGGCGCATGTACAGGCGCGCCACTTCGTTGAGCAGGTTTGCCAGGTGCTCGCGATCGTCGGTCTGCCAGCTCACGTCGATCACGCTGGACTGCTTGCCCTTCTCGATCACGCGCAGCTCGCGCTGCAGCTCGAGCATGGTGAGCTGCGTGGAATGCCGCGTCAGCTCGAAGGCGCCGCCGGGCCGGGCGTCGATCGAGGCCACGAGCAGGTGGACCGTGCCGCCCGGCACCGAGCTGTCCTGCGGCTCGCCGACCCGGCCGTGCAGCGGGGTGTCGAGGTCGGGGTGCGTCAGGGTGTAGGTGCCGTCCTTGCCGGCGGTCAGCAGGAACTTCTTGCCCTCGAGGGCCGGCGGCACGTCCATCTGCGCGACCGCGATCCGCTCGGTGCCCGACACATAGCCGCGCATGCCGAGGAAGCCCGGCCTGGACAGCGTCTTCGAATGCCGTGCGATGAAGGCGCCCACGACCGGGATGTAGTGCGGCCGTGCCTTGATGAACAGCTTGGTGTTCTCGATCGCCTGGCCGAGCACCATGCGCGACTTCAGGATCTCGGCCTCGCCCGAGGTCGGCGTCTTCACGCCCACGCCGTTGACCGCGGCATCGCCCGCGCCGCCGGGCGAGCGTTCGGCATCCTCGAGCTGGATCAGCACGTTCGCTTCGTACACGCGCGGCCCGAAGAGCGCGTAGCCCGCGCCCAGCACCAACACCGCGGCGGTGACCGAGGCAATCAGCCATCGGTTGTCCAGCATCAGATCGACGTATTCCTTGAACCGCGAGTGCGGGCGCTCGGGTTCCGGGCTGTACGGTGCGGGAAGCGGGGGGTACCAACGCGCATTCATGGGCTTCACCTTCTTTGTCGTGTTCGGGCCGGGGCGCTGCGCAGAGCTACCTGCTGCGGGCGGTGTCGCGCGCGAGGTTGATCACCTGGGCGGCGGGAAGGATCAGGTTGGCGACCCGGTTCCACGAGACCAGCGGCACGCGGTCGACATAGACGACGTCGCGCGGCCGCAGCTCGAAGCGGTCGGCCAGGGCGAGCGCGGCCGGGTTCTTCGCGTTCAGGCTGAAGATCTGCGGCGTGTCGGGCGTCTGCGGCGAGTTTCGGATCACGTAGATCTGCCCGGGGTCGGCCGTGAGCAGGTCGGGCCCGCCCGCATCGCCGAGGGCCTCGTTCAGGCTCATGCGGCCGTTGCGCATCAGCAGCGCCGAGGGGCGCAGGATCTCGCCCATCACGTAGATGCGGCTGTCGTCCCGGCTGCCGACGTACACGATGTCGCCGTTGCGCAGCGGGATGTTGTTGGCGTCGGCGCCGAAGCGCTTGAGCTGCATCAGGTCGATGACCACCGTGCGGTCGCCGCGCGTGAGCGTCACATGCGAACGGTCGCCCCCGGCGGTGATGCTGCCCGCGCGGTTGAGCGCCTCGGACAGCGTCATCGGGATGTCCGTGAAGATCTGCAGCCCCGGCGTGCGGACCTCGCCCTCGACATAGGCGCGCTGGCTGCGGAACGACTGGATGCGCACGCTCACCAGCGGTGCCTTGATGATGCTGCCGATGCGCTTGGCGATCAGCTCGGACGCACCGCTTTCCGTCAGGCCCTGCAGCCGGGTGCGGCCGATGTAGGGAAAGCTGATCTCGCCCGCGGCATCGACGATGAAGCCCGGCGCCACGGTGACGCCGGTCGGGTCGCTCTGCTGCGCGATCACCGCGCCCAGGTTGGGCTGCAGCTCGGGATTGTTGTAGACGGTGATGCCCACCACGTCCCCCGGCCCGATGGTGTAGGGCGCGGGCCGGCCGAACAGCGCCTTCACGTCGGGCGGGATGCCCGTGTTGCCGGCGAGTTGCGCGCGGACCAGCTCCGGCGTGATGGCCGCGATCCTGCCGCCGGCCGTGCCGTCGGCCGACTGCAGCGGGCCCGGCGTGCCGAAGCCGGGTGCGCAGCCGCACAAGCCGAGCGACAGCAGCAGCGCCATGGCACGCGACCGGAAGCGGCCACCGGGAAGGGCGCGGGCGCCCTCGGTGGCGAGGAGGCGCTCGCCGCGCGGGTTCGCTGGGGTTGCGGATGTCATGGCAATCTCCTTGGCTTCGGTTGTTGTTTCAGGGCGCGGCGAGGGTGGCCGGGATCGCGCGCGGTGTGCCTGTCGCCGGGCGGTCCTGCCGCTGCGGGCTGCCGGTGGCCAGGCAGTGCTCGACGACCCAGTCGCCGACGGACTGCAGGAAGAGCTGCTGGCCCTTCACCGTGCAGACGGTGTGGTCCACGTCCCGCATGAACTCGTACTGCAGGCCCTGCATGAACGGTTCGCGGCGCAGGGCGCCGAGCTGGTCGCGGTCGCGGTCGCAGACATGCAGCGACCCCGAATACAGCAGCTGCACCGCCACCTCGCGTTCGACCAGCCGCTTCATCGTGGCTTCGAACCAGATCGCGTTGACGTTGGGCGGCCGCCGGTCCACGAAGTAGCCCGGCAGCGGCTTGCCCACCGTGCTGCCCGGCAGATGGCGCAGCACCCAGCGCCGCGCCTTGCCCGGGAACGACGGGTGCAGCGGCGCCGCGAGCGCGCGGCGCACCGTGAGCTCCCAGCGCGTGCGCCGCTGGGGGAAAGCAAAGCCGTCGAACAGCGAGAGCGCCACCATGCGCGCGTCCACCGCGGCGGCCGACATGGCGTGCTCCACGCCCGAGCACATGGCCACGGTCGCGAACTGGCCGATGCCCTGCATGCGTTGCACGAGGTCCATGGCGGCCTGCAGGCTGTGCACCGCGCGCGTCTGCAGGTCGGGCCCGGTGTCCAGCGCCTCGCTGTCGCCGATGCCGCCCAGGTCGAAGCGCAGGCTGCCCACGCCGCGCGCGGCCAGGAGGTGCGCCAGCTTCACGTTGATGCGACGCGGCCCCACGCGGTGGTTCGCGCCCATGTTGAACATCAGGCAGGCGACGGGCGCCGGCACGCGCTGCGCGGGAAGGGTGAGCATGCCCATCAGTGCGTTGCCGGGGCCGAAGCACACCGGGGTCTGCGTCATGTCATTCATGGATGGCTCCCTGCAGGCGGTTGAGCGCATCGGCCGGCACCATCGCGCTGTGGGGAAAGGGGTCGGACGTCCAGTCCAGCGGGTGGCTCAGGTAAGCCAGGCGCACCGGCATGTGGCGCGACTGCTGCTCGGCCGCCCATTGCGCGGTGGACGTGTCGTCGGGCGGGGCCAGCACCAGGGTGTCGTGCAGGGCCGTGAGCGGCAGCGACTGCGGCGTGAGGGCGCGCAGCTGCGCCTGCAGCGCCGGCGAGAGACGCACGCCCAGCGCCTCCTCGGGCAGTGCGTCCGGGTCCCGCGCGAGGTGACGGCGCCAGGACAGGTCGGGAATGCAGAAGGTCGTGTCGATCGCCTCGACGTGCCGTTCGCGCAGCAGGCGCGCGTAGCCCGGCCCGTCGATCACCGGCTCCCAGAGCACCAGCCGCGCCGGGTCGCAGCGCCCGTTGCGCGCGGCCAGCACGGCCAGGGTGGCGCCCAGCCGCGCGCCGATCCACACGATGGCGGCATGGGGTGCGTGCCGCCGCAGTTCCTCGTGCGCCGCGCACAGGTCGCGGCGCCAGCCGTCGAGCTCGCCCTCGCTCTCGTCGCCCGGCGAGTCGCCGGAGCCGTAGAAGTCGAAGCGCAGCGTGGCGATGCCGGCGCGCGCGAGGCGTTCGGCCAGCACCTTGAAGAAGCGGTGGGTGCGCAGGCCCTCCTGCCCGAAGGGCGGGCACAGCAGCACCGCGGTGGGCTCGCCCCGGACGTCGTCGGCCGCGTGGAACGCGCCGAAGACCTGGCGCGAGGCCGGTCCGAACATGAGGGGCGTGAAGAGGGTCATGCGACACCCCCTGCGCATCGCGCTTCGCTCATCCCCTTGCGCGGATTCAGGGGGCGCATGCGGCGGCCTTCGGGGTCGGCCTGCGAGGGTCGCGCGCGGGCTTCGGTATGGCGCCATTCGGCGAGCGAACCCACGCTGTCCGCCCGCGCGGGCGCCGGCCCCAGCGCCAGCACGAGGATGCGGCCGGCCACCGGCAGCTCGACGCTGCGGCTGTCCGGGGCCAGGCCCACGTCGAAACTCTGCGGCGACACCAGCAGGCCCACGCCGATGGCCTTCAGGCAGGCTTCCTTGCGGGTCCAGCAGGTCAGGAAGGCGCGGTCGCGTTCGTCGGCGGGCAGGGCGGCCAGTGCCTCCTGTTCGCGCCGCGTGAAATGCGCCGCCGCCAGGTCGTCAGCGTCCGGCATCGGGCGCAGCAGCTCGACGTCGGCGCCCAGCGGGCCGCGCCCGCCGATGGCGATCAGCGCCAGGCCCTGGCTGTGGCTCAGCGAGAACTGGGTGCGCGGGTGGCCCGCGAGCGACGGCTTGCCGAAGGCGCCGGTGGCCAGCGTCAGTGCGTCGGGCGCCAGGCCCGTGTACGCGCACAGCGCCTGGCGCAGCGCGACATGGGCCGCCACGAAGCGCTGCCGGTCGACGGGAAAGCGCAGGTTCTCGGCGCGTGCGCGCTCTTCTTCCGACAGCACCTGGGCGGGCAGGGTGTCGGTGAAGCTGTCCAGCTCGACGTACCGGCAGACCGGTGCGTCGATGGACAGTGCGTTGGCGGCGCCGGTCATGGTCACCCCTTGCGCAGCCAGCTGCCGAGTGCGCCGAGCAGCCCGCCGCGCTGTGCATGCGCGGCCGTGCCGGCGGCCAGGTCGGCGAGGTCCGAAGGCACGCCGTGCGGCGTGCCATGCGCCGAGGACGCGATCTGCCCGAGGTTCTCGAACAGGTAGCGGCGCGGCTCCACGCGGTGCCCCAGCGTCTGCGTCGCCTGCTGCACGGCGCGCAGCACCAGCAGCGAGTCGCCGCCGAGGTCGAAGAAGTTGTCGCTGGCGCGGATCTCGTCGACGTCGATGCCGATCACGTCGGCCCAGATCTGGGCCAGCTGGGCGTGCTCGGGGCTGAGCAGGCCCCGCTTCGCCTCGCGCTCGTCGCCGTTGAGGGGCTCGGCCGGCGCGCCCTTGTCCGCATCGTCGGCCGCCAGCTTGCGCAGATAGCGCGCGCTGGCCGAGCCTTCGGCGCTGGCGATCTCCGCGAGCGTGGCGTTCGGGTGGTCGGCGACGCGGCCCAGCACCTCGAGATAACGCTCGCGCAACTGGGCGCCGGTCTCGCGCAGGTAGACGTCGGCGTTGTAGAGCAGCGCGCCTTCCAGGCCGTGCGGCTTGTCCATCAGCCACACGCCGACGTCGTCGGTGGCGCCGTGCTGCATCACGTGCACCTGGCGGGTCTGCAGGCTGCCGACGGTGCGCGCGCGCTCGCGGGCGTCCTGGAACGAGAACATCGCCTGGTAGGGCCCCGAGGCCTTGATCTGTCCCGCATAGCCGGGCTCGGCCATCAGGCGCTCGAAGGGCACCTGCTGGTGGTTCATCATCGACAGCAGCTCCTGCTTCACGTAGCGCATGAAGTCGGGCAGCGGCAGCGCCATGTCGACCGCGAGCGAGACCGGCAGCACGTTGTTGAAGAAGCCCATGACGTCTTCCGTCTCGGCCTGCTGGCGCCCGCGCACCGGGTTCGCGATGACGATGGCTTCGTTGCCGGTCGCCTGGGCCATGGTCAGCGCGTAGATGCCGAAGGTCAGCATGCTGAGCGTCACGTCCATGTCGCGCGCCACCTCGCGCAGCCGCTGCGTGCTCTGCAGGTCGATGTGGATCCAGTGCGCGCCGCCCTGGCCGCTCTTGCCCGCGCGGCGCGGCATGTCGGTGCGGGGCGGGCGCACGGCCCTGGCGCTTGCGAGCCGGCCGCGCCAGAACGCGAGCTGCTCCTCGCAGGCAGGCTCGGTCAGCCACTTCTCGAGCCACTCGGCGTAGTCGCCGTGGGTGGTGGCGAGCGCGGGCAGGTTGTGGGGCCGGCCGCGTTCGGCGGCGTCGTAGAACGCGCCCAGTTCGCGCTGCATCAGGTCGAAGGACCAGCCGTCCCAGATCAGGTGATGCGGCACGAACAGGAAGACGTGTTCGTTGTCGTCGAGCTGGAACAGGGTCGCGCGCATCATCGGTGCGCTGTGGATGTCGAGCGGCCGGTCTGCCAGCTCCTGCATCTGCTCGACCAGCTCGGCCTCGCGCTGGTCCGCGGGCAGGCCGCGCAGGTCGACCAGCGGCAGGGCGAATTCCACCGACTCTGCGATCGACTGGATCGGGCGACCCGTGTCCTCGTCGAAGCCGATGCGCGTGCGCAGCGACGGCTGGCGGCGGATCATTTCGCGCAGCGCGCCTTCGAAGCGCGCGGCGTCGAGCTTGCCGGTGAGCCGCTGGGCCGAGGGTGCGTTGTAGACCGACCGGCCCGTGTACAGCTGCTCCATGAAGCGGATGCGTTCCTGCGAGGGCGTGAGCGGCGCGCTGCGGCGATCCGGGTGGCAGGCAATGGGCGCCTGCAGGCCGACGCCCGCGCCCTGCAGCGCCTCGATGACCGCGGTCAGCTTCTCGGCCGTGGGCGCCTCGAACAGCGCGCGCAGCGGCAGCGTGACCTGGAACTCGCGGCTCAGCAGCGTGGTGAGCCGCGCGGCCAGCAGCGAGTGGCCGCCCATGGTGAAGAAGTTGTCGTGCATGTCCAGGCCCGGCAGGCTCAGCACCTTCTCCATGACCGCGAGCACCTTGCGCTCGTGCGCGTTGCGCGGACCGGCGCCGCGCCGCACCTCGTTGCGCGCCACCGCCTGCGGCGGCGGCAGCGAGACGCGGTCGACCTTGCCGTTGGCCAGCGTGGGCAGGGCGTCGAGCGTCACCACGTGCTGCGGCAGCATGAAGGCCGGCAGGTGCTTGCGCAGGTGCACCATCAGTACATCGAGGTCGAAGCCGCCGCCGGGCAGCAGCGCCAGGTAGGCCACCAGGCGCACGTCGCCGGGGTTGTCCTCGCGGGCCACGACCACGCTGCGCGAGACGCCGGCCACTTCGCAGCAGCGCACCTCGATCTCGCCGGGCTCGATGCGGTAGCCGCGCACCTTGACCTGGAAGTCGAGTCGCCCGAGGTGGTCGAGCAGCCCGTCGTTGCGCCAGCGGCCGCGGTCGCCGGAGCGGTAGACCTTCTTCGTGGCACCGAAGATGCGCACCGTGACGAAGCGCTCGGCGGTCAGCGCGGGGCGGTCGAGGTAGCCCAGCGCCACGCCTTCGCCCGCGATGCAGATTTCGCCAGGCACGCCGATCGGGCAGGGCTGCAGGTCGGCGTCGAGGATCCAGATCTCGGTGTTGTCGACGGGCCTGCCGATCGAGATGCCGCGCGAGGCGATCTCTTCGGGACGCACATGCCAGGCCGTGGAGTACACCGTCGTCTCGGTCGGGCCGTAGCCGTTCCACAGGCCTTCCATGCGCTCGCACAGCGCCAGCGCCATGCTCGGGCGCAGCGCCTCGCCGCCGGTCCAGCCGCGAAAACCGGGCGTGCCGCCGGCCCACTGGGCATCGAGCAGCAGCTGCCACATGCCGGGCGTGGCCTGCAGCAGCGTGATCTGTTCGTCGTCGAGCGCCTGCGACAGGCGGTTGCCGTCCATGGCGACCTCGCGCTGCACCATCACGAGTTCGGCGCCGGCCGCCAGCGGCAGCAGCAGGTCGGGCACGGCCATGTCGAACGACAGCGTGGTGACGGCGGCGATGCGGTCGGACGGGCCGATGCCCGATTCGCGCTGCATCCACTGCAGCAGGTGCGCCACGCCCCGGTGGTGCGCGATGACGCCCTTGGGCAGGCCGGTCGAGCCGGAGGTGTAGATCACATACGCGGCGTCTTCGGACCCGGGGTCGTCGCTGCTCGGCGGCAGCGCTTCGCCCGACAGCTGGCGCCAGGCGGTGTCGCGATCGATCTCGAAGACGCGCTGGTCGGCGTCGGCGCGCCAGTCGCGCGGCGCCACCGCGATGTCGGACGAGGTCAGCATCAGGCTGAGGGTGGCGTCGCTGGCGTAATGGTCCAGCCGCGCCTGCGGAAATGAGGTGTCCATCGGCACGTAGGACGCCCCCGCCTTGAGAATGCCCAGCATGGCGACGACCATCTCCAGGCTGCGTTCCAGGCACAGCCCCACGCGCTGGCCGCGGCCCACGCCGCGCGCGCGCAATGCACGCGCCAGGCGGTTGGACAGTGCGTCGAGCTCGCCGTAGCTGCAGCTGCGCGCGCCGTCGCGCACCGCCGGGCGGAGCGGCTGCTGCGGCACGCGCGCCACGAAGCCGGCATGCGCCAGCGGCGCGCCGCGCAGCAGCGCACGCGCGCGGGCTGCAGCGCCAGCAGCGCACGCGCGGCGCCGGCGGACAGCACGTCGAGCCCGCCGATGGTGTCGTCGGGCTTGTGCGCGGCCGACTGCAGCACGCACTCGAACATGTCGAGCCAGCGCTGCACGCTCACGTCGTCGAACAGGTCGGTGTTGTATTGCGCCTCGACCTGCAGGCTGCCGGCGTGCGGGCGCAGGTTCACGAAGAGTTCGAAGTTCTCGTAGCGGCGGGCGATGGTGTCCTGCACCACGTCGAGCGTGGTGAAGGCCTGCGCGCTGCTCGCCACGTCGGGATCGACGTTGAAGGTCACGCTCACCAGCGGCAGGCGGCTCGGGTCGCGCTCGAGCGACAGCTGGCCCAGCAGCGCGCCATAGGTCAGGGCCTGGTGATCGAACGCGTCGAGCACGGCGGTGCTGCATTCGTCCATCAGCGCGTCGAAGCGCATGGCCGGGTGCGCGGCGATGCGCAGCGGCAGCAGGTTCACGCAATGGCCGACCAGGCCGGGCACGTCGTGCGCGAGCTGGCCCGAGGTCGGGATGCCGACGACGATGTCTTCCTGCCCCGTGAGGCGGTGCAGCGTCGCGACGAAGCCGCTGAGCAGGCCCGTGAACAGGCTGACGCCGGCCTTGGTGCTCGCGATGCGCACGGCGCCGACCACGCGCCGGTCGAGCAGGCGCTCGGCGCGGCGCGAGTTGAAGGTGCGCGCGGCCGGACGGGGGCGGTCCAGCGGCAGGTCGAGCACGGGCTGCGTGTTGCCCGCGAAGCGCTCCAGCCAGTAGTCGATGTGCGCCTGCATGTCGGGGCTCGCGGCCGCGACGGCTTCCTCGGCGGCGAAGTCCGCGAAGAGCGGCGCGGCCTTGAGCTTGAGCCCGATGCCGGTTTCCTCGGCATAGAGGTGGCCCAGCTGCTCGGTGATGACCGCCCACGACCAGCCGTCGCAGACCACGTGGTGCGCCGACATCACGAGCTCGTGCTCGTCATCGCCCAGGCGGTACAGCACCGCCCGGAACAGCGGGCCGTGTTCGAGCGAGAACGGCGTGCAGACCGCCTCGTCGTGGGCCGCGTGCAGCGCCTGGGCGAGGGCTTCGGGCGCCAGCCCGCCCAGGTCGTGGCGCACCAGCTGGTTCCCGACCGGCGGGCTGACCAGCATGAAGGTGCCGTCCGGCGAGATCGTGGCGCGCAGCGCCTGGTGGCGCTCGAGCAGCCGGTCGGTGGCGCGCGCCAAGGCGTCACCGTCCAGCGCGCCGCGCAGGCGCAGCACGACCGACTCGTTGTAGGCCATCGAGGCCTCGGGGCTCAGCGTGGCGCCGAGCCAGATTTCGCGCTGCGACTCGGTGGTCGCGATGATGCATTCGACGAGGCCACCGCTCGCGGTGGGCTTGAGTGCGGCGTTCATGCTGCGGCCTTTCCGTTGATGAGGCGCTCGTGCAAGGCGGCGTCTTCGGGTACGTACCAGTACGGCTGGCCATCGCTGTCGCGGGCCAGCACGCTGCCGTCCTCGACGGGCTTGCGCGCGTCGAAGCGGGTGGGGGCGGGAGCGCGGCGCGGAAGGAAGCCGGATTCCTGCATCTCGGCGACCGATTCCTTGAAGGCGCGCTGCAGGAAGGCGATGTCCTCGGCGCTGTGCGCGCTCGTGAGGAAGCACGGGAAGTTGTCCAGGATGTGCACGCCGCGGCTGCGCATCATGGCGAACAGCAGGTCCTGCAGCGGCTGGTCTTCGAGCCAGCTCACGCGCCACAGCGAGGCGAAATGGCGGATCTCGATCGGCGCGCCGACCTCCTGGCACCAGCCCGAGAGCTCCGTGGCCATGGCGGTCGTGCTGGCGGTGAGCCCGGCCTGCAGCGCGGGCCCGGCCTCCTTCAGGTGCGTGAGCGAGGCCTTGGCCGCCGCGAGCGCGAGCGGGTGGCGCACGAAGGTGCCGGCGAAGTAGGTCACGCCCACGCCCGGGATCGAGTCGTCGCCGTACTGCCAGGCGCCGCCGTCGAGCGCGTCCATGAACTCGCGCTTGCCGGCGATCACGCCGACCGGAAAGCCGCCGCCGATCACCTTGCCGTAGGTGGCCAGGTCGGCGCGCACGCCGAACAGTTCCTGCGCGCCGCCCAGCGCGCTGCGAAAGCCGGTGATAACCTCGTCGAAGATGAGGCAGCAGCCGTTCTTCGCGGTGACGTCGCGCACGTCGTGCAGGAACTCGCGCGGCTGGAAGTCGGGGCGGCGGCTTTGCACCGGCTCGACCAGCACGGCCGCCAGGTCCGCGGCGTTGTCGCGGATGAAGGCCAGCGCCTCGGGCGTGCCGTAGTCGAGCACGCGGATGTCGCCGAACATGCCGCTCATCACGCCCGGCGCGGCCGACAGGCCCTTGCCGCCCTTGCCGGCGCGCACCAGCACTTCGTCGAAGGTGCCGTGATACGAGCCCGTGAAGGCCACCACCGTGCTGCGCCCGGTGACGGTGCGCGCGATGCGCAGCGCCGCCATCACGGCCTCGGAGCCGGTGTTGCACAGGCCGGCGCGCTCGCTGCCCGTGAGTTCGCAGATGAGGCGGGTCACGTCGGCCGCGAGCGGATGCTGCGGTCCGATCTCGTAGCCCGCGTCGAGCTGGGCGCGCACGGCGTCCTGCACGAAGTCGGGTTGCCAGCCGAACAGGTTCAGCCCGAAGCCGTTGAGCGCGTCGACGTACTCGTTGCCGTCGAGGTCCCAGAGCCTGGAACCTTTGGAGCGTTCGATCACGATCTGGTAAGTGATCTCCTTGGTCAGCGGACGGAAGCCGTTGACCACGCGCGGATCGGCCATGTGGGCGCGGTTGTCCTCGGTGAAGCGCTTGCTCTTTGGCGTGCGCTCGACATAGCGCCGCACGAAGGTCGCCAGCCGCGCCTTCTGCCGCGCGCTGGGTTCGGCGGTGCGCTGGGTGTGGATGCGGGCGATGGCGCCGAAGGCCTTGTTGACGTCGTAGCGAAGCGGGGCTTCGGCGGGCGGCTGCGGCTGCGCGGCGGGTGCGGCCTCGGCCGACACGGGCATCGCTGCCACCGCCACTGGCGCGGCGGCGCCGGACAGGAGCGCGAGCTGCTGGCGCATCAGCTCCATCTGCTGCGCGATCACCTGGTTCAGCAGGCCGGTGGGCTGCGGGAGCCCTGTGGCTGGCATGGACGCCTGCACGGCGGAGGCCGCAGGCACGGTGGGCGTGGCGGGCACAGCCACCGGCTCGGCCTCGGGCGGCAGGCTCTGCAGCAGGTACGCGGCCAGTGCGTCGAAACTGCGGTAGTTCTCCATCAGCTGACGGAAGCTCAGCTCGACCTTGAAGCGTTTCTTGATCTGCGTGGCGGCCTGGGTCAGCGTGAGCGAGTCCATCCCGATCTCGCCGAACGGGGCCTGGCCCTCGGCCTGGGCCATGTCGATGCCCGAGATGTCTTCGAACAGGGCCCGCAATCGGCTGTCGACCGACGCCGCGCGCGACGCCTCGGACGGCGGGGAAGAAGGCAGAGGAAGGTCAGGCGAGGGCGCTGCAGCGGTCACGATCGGCTCCAATGAAACAGGCAGGGCGGGCGCAAGGGCCGGCGACACCGGCGCGGTGGGCGCGATGTCGACCCAGAGACGCTTGCGTTCGAACGGGTAGGTGGGCAGGCACACGCGCCGGGCGCCGGCGCGCGGTGCCAGCAGGGCGAGATCGACCTCGGCGCCGCAGGTCCACAGGCGCGCGGCGGCCAGGCGCAAGGTCCGGGTCTCGTCGGCCGGCTCGCCGTGCAGCAGCGACACCGCCACGGCGCCGGCCTTCGACGCCGGAGCAAGCCCTGGCAGGCGGTGCTGGCGCACCAGTGCGGCCAGCGTGTTGCGGGGGCCGACCTCCACGAACACCGGATGGGTGGCGTCGTCCGCCGCGCTCTGCAGCGCCGACGAGAAGCGCACGGTGCTGCGCAGGTGCTGCGACCAGTAGGCCGGGCTCATGGCCTGCGCGTCTTCGAGCAGGTGGCCGGTGAACGTGGAGTAGATGGGGATCTGCGGTGCGTGCAGCGCCACCTGGCCCACGAGCGCCTCGAAGGGCGCCACCGCGGCGTCCATCATGGCGGAGTGAAAGGCGTGCGAGGTCTGCAGCAGCCGGCAGGCGACGCCCTCGGCTTCGAGCGCGGCCTGGAGTTCGGCGATGGCCTCGGTGGGGCCGGCGGCCACGCAGGCGCCGGGTGCGTTCTCCGCGGCGAGCGAGACCTGGGGCGAGGACGCGAGCCGCGGGGCCAGCGCGTCCGCACCGAGCCGCACCGACAGCATCGTCCCCGCGGGCTGTGCCTGCATGAGTGCGCCACGGCGGGCAATGAGCCGGGCCGCATCTTCCAGGCGCATCACGCCGGCGATCACGGCCGCGACGAATTCGCCGACGCTGTGGCCGATCAGCGCGTGCGGGCGCAGGCCCAGCGACAGCAGCCGCCGCGCAAGCGCGTACTCGAGCGTGAAGAGCGCGGGCTGCGTGACGGCCGTCGGCGCGAGCGCCTGCGGGTCGTCTGCGAACAGGCGCTCGCGCAGGTCGAAGTCCAGTGCGCCTTCGAAGGCGCGCAGGCAGTTGTCGAACGCGGCCGCGAACACCGGGTCGCCGGCATGCAGCGCGCGGCCCATGCCCGGGTACTGCGCGCCCTGGCCCGGGAACATCAGCACGGGCTGCGGCGCGCGCTCGGCGATCCGGTCGCTCACGCGCCACGCCGTGTTCTCCGAGCGCAAGGCCTCGATGGCCTGCGCCGCATCGCCGGCCACCACGGCGCGGCGGAAGGCATGGGCCTTGCGGCCGACGCACAGGGTGAACGCCGCGTCGGCCAGGCAAAGCCCGGGCTGTTCCTCCAGGTGCGTCGCGAGCCGCTGCGTCGCGACCGCCAGCGCGGCCTCCGAGCGGGCCGACAGCGCCAGCACATGGACGCTCGGCTGCGTGGTGCGTGCCTGACGCGCCGGCGCTTCCTCGAGCACGACGTGCGCGTTGGTGCCCCCGACACCGAACGAGCTGACCCCCGCGCGGCGCGGCAGGTCGGCCCGCGGCCACGGCTGCAGCTGGTTGCTGACGTGGAACGGCGTGCGCGCGAAGTCGATCGCCGGGTTCGGCGCCGTGAAGTGCGCGGTGGGCGGAATCAGTTCGTGGTGCAGCGACAGCGCCGTCTTGATGAGGCCGGCGGCACCCGCCGCCGTGACCATGTGGCCCACGTTGCTCTTGAGCGAGCCCAGCGTGCAGTAGCCCCGCGCGTCGGTGTGCTCGGCGTACGCGACGGCCAGCGCCTCGACCTCGACCGGGTCGCCCATCGGCGTGGCGGTGCCGTGCGCTTCCACGTAGGAAATGCTGCGTGCGTCCACGTCCGCCGCGGCCAGCGCGGCGCGGATCACCGCCGCCTGGCCGTCCACGCTGGGCGCGGTGAAGCTGGCCTTGGCGCCGCCGTCGTTGTTGACGCAGGCGCTACGCAGCACGGCATAGACGGTGTCGCCGTCGGCCTGCGCATCGGACAGCCGCTTGAGCAGCACCACGGCGGCGCCGTCGCTGAACACGGTGCCCTTGGCCTGCGCGTCGAAGCTGCGCGTGTGGCCGTCGGGCGAGAGCATCGAGCCCTCGTTGTAGAGGTAGCCGCTGCGCGGCGGGCAGGTGACCGAGGCACCGCCCGCCAGCGCCATGTAGCACTGGCCCGTGCGCAGCGCATGGAAGGCCTGGGCCACCGCGACCAGCGAGGTCGAGCACGCGGTGTTGACGCTCACCGCCGGCCCGCGCAGGTTGAGCCGGTTGGCCACGCGGGTGGTGATGTAGTCCTTCTCGTTGGCCAGCATCACCTGGAACTCGCCGACGGCTTCCACCAGGTCGGGGCGCGAGGCGACGTGGCGCTGGAAGTAGGTGGCGTTGTACGTGCCCGCGTACACGCCCACCGGGCCCGGCGCTTCGTCGGGCACGTAGCCCGCGCGCTCCAGGCACTCCCAGCAGATCTCGAGGAACACGCGGTGCTGCGGGTCCATGAGCGCGGCTTCCTTCGGGCCGATGCCGAAGAAGGCGGCATCGAAGCCCTCGATGCCGTCGATCACGCCGCGCGCCCGCACGTAGGCCGGGTCGCGGCGCAGCGACTCGCCGACGCCGGCGTCCAGGCTGGCGTCATCGAAGAAGCTGATGGTGTCGCGCCCGGCGACGAGGTTGTCCCAGAACTGCTCCACATCGCCCGCGCCGGGGAAGCGACCGGCGGTGGCGATGAGAGCGATGGGCTCGGGGACGCTGGCGGCGTCCTCGCGCACGGGCACAGGTTGCGGCGCCTGCGGCGCCTCGCCAGCCGACTGCAACTGCGCCGCGATGGCGCCTGGCGTCGGGTGGCGGAAGAAGAGGTTGGTCGACAGCGGCGGCGCGCCTTCGCGCTGCAGGTCCGCCAGCACCTGCAGCACCAGCAGCGAGCTGCCGCCCAGGTCGAAGAAGTTGTCGTGACGCCCGGCCTTGTCGATGCCCAGGGCGCGCGCGAAGGCATCGCACACCTGCTGCTCGAGCGCGTCGCGCGCGGCCTCGAAAGGCTGCGCGAGTTCGGGCCGCTCGGCGGCCGGTTCGGGCAGGGCGTTGCGGTCGAGCTTGCCGTTGGGCGTGACGGGGAGCTGCGCGAGCCACACCTGCGCCGACGGAAGCATCACCGCGGGCAGGCGGGCCGCCAGATGCGCGCGCAGCGTGTCCCACGCCAGCTTCTGCGTGCGTGCGACCAGGTAGGCGACCAGGCGCAACTGGCCGTCGCGACCGGGCCGCGCGACCACCGCGCAGGACTGCACCGCGGGGTGCGCGAGGATCGCCGCCTCGACCTCACCGGTCTCGATGCGGTGGCCGTGGATCTTGACCTGGCCGTCGATGCGGCCGATGAATTCGACGGTGCCGTCGGGCAGCCAGCGCGCGAGGTCGCCGGTGCGGTAGAGCCGCTCGCCCGGCGCACCGAAAGGATCGGGCACGAAGCGCGCGGCCGTGAGTTCGGGCTGGCCCAGGTAGCCGCGCGCCAGGCCGTGTCCGCCGATGCACAGCTCGCCCACGAGTCCGCTGGGAAGCAGCTCGAGCGTCGGGCTCAGCACGCGCAGCACGGTGTCCTTGATCGGGCGCCCGAGCGGTACCGAGCGCGGGCCCGCTGCGATCGCGGCGCGCTCGATGCGATGGGTCGCCGCGAAGGTCGTGCACTCGGTCGGCCCGTAGCCGTTGCTGAGCGTGAGCCCGGGGAGTGCGTCGAGCGCGCGCCGCACATGGGGTACCGACAGCGCCTCGCCGCCGGTGAACAGGTGCGCCAGGCCAGCGAGGTGCTGCGGATCGCCGTCGACCACGGCGTTGAAGAGCGAGGCCGTGAGCCAGGCGGTGTGGACCTCGTGGCGGGCGATGGTGCGCGCGAGGCCGGCGCCGGTGGGTACCCGTTCGCCGTGGATCACGCAGCGCCCGCCGTTGAGCAACGGTCCCCAGACCTCGAGCGTCGAGGCGTCGAAGGCGAGCGGCGCCGCATGCAGCATCGCGCGCCCGGGTGCGAGTTCGATGTAGTCGACATCGACAACGAGCCGCAGGATGGCGCGATGGCCGATCTCGATGCCCTTGGGTACGCCGGTCGAGCCCGAGGTGTACATGAGGTACGCCAGCGATTCGCCGTCGAAGGCCGGCGGTGTCCATGGCGCGTCCGCGCCGTCTTCGGGCGCGTCGATCCGCACGGTGGTGCAGTGGGCCGGCACGAGAGAGGCCAGCGCCTCGGTCGTCACGACCCGGGTCATGCCGGCCTGGTCGAACATCGTGGCGACGCGTTCGGGCGGGAAGTCGGTCGGTACCGGCACATAGGCCGCGCCCGCCTTGAGGATGCCGAGCATGGCGACGATGGCGGCCATCGACCGCTCGAACACCATCCCGACGGGGTCGCCCGGTTGCACACCCGACTGCTGCAGGCGCCGTGCGAGCCGGTCGCTGCGCGCGTCGAGCTCGGCGTAGGTCATCGTTTCGTCGCCTTCCACCAGCGCCACGGCGTCGGGCATGGCCGCGGCCCGGCGGCCGAACACGGCGGGCACGGTGAGCGACAGGTCGGGCGCGGCGGGCGGCGTGGCCCATGCGGCGAGCTGGTCGCGGCGATCGGCGTCGGGCAGGGCGCGGATGTTGTGGAGTGCCGCACCGGGATGCACCAGCAGATCGGCGGCGGTGTCGGCGATGGCTGCGAGCAGGCGGCTGGCGCAGGGCCCGTCCATCAGGCTCGCGTCGACGTCCAGATGCAGGCTGGCGGGGAGTTCTGTCCGGGCTTCGAGCCGCAGGGGCGGCAGGGCGTCGGCGGTGTGCGGCGTGGTCCGCCGGTCGAGGTCGAGCTGGGTCAGCCACGCGCTGGCGGTGCCGGGCAGCGACGTCGGCATGCCGTGAGACCCCGGCAGGGCCGCGCCCAGCCAGCGCGATTGCAGCAGCAGCCAGGCACCCACGAAGAGCGTGTCCGGCAGGTACCCCGTGGTGCCCAGCGAGGCGAGCCAGCGCTGCGCGAACCCGGCTTCGAGGGCCAGCGAGACGCCGAGCCGTTCGCCTGCCGCCGTGCGCGCGGGCGGCGACACGAACAGATCGCCCAGCGCGGCCAGCGAGGCCACGGCGGCCTCCGGCGACGAAGCAATGTGGGTTTCCATGCAATTACCCGGCTGCAGACTGTGAATGGGAAATTCAATTGAAGGAATCGAATTGATTTCAATTGGATTTGGTTCTTGGTTTGTCGCGATCCTATGAACTTGGCGAGCCTTCTGTTTGGCTCTTTTCTCCATGTTTACATTTTGATATAAATATTTCCGAATCGAACTACCTAAGCCATGACATTTGAGGTACCAAGGCCATTTGTAGTGGGCGTTTTGTCACCCCTGTAGGAAGCCATGATGGAACGTCGATTCAAAAAAATGGCCATTCTTCTTCGCTATGTCTGCAGACCTGCGAGTCTGAGTTTCGGCATCAATTCGGTGAAAATTTCTAGAATCAGACAAGTTTTGACGATTGACAAGAAACTTTTCGCGAATTGAGACAGTTGGAAGGAATCGGCATTCGAGCGTTGAGCACTCTGAATGGGGTAGATATTTTTCTTCTGTGGAATGGTTTTTCGTCTTTTGGTTAACTTGAGGGTGGATTTGAAAATTCTCAAAAGGCCTAAAAGATCTAATGAAAAATGTTACTTGTCATCTAATTTCTGGTGTCTGCGCTGCAATTTTTTCGTGATTCTCGGCGATCATTGAAATTCAAATGGTGCCCATTGTTTTAATGAAATAAAGGGCAATGGGGGTCGAGGTACTTTCCCCTCTGTCAGCGCACGGAGCGCGGGGATGCATTGCGACAATCGCCGGCGAATTTCGGAAAGGCGGTCGCGCCATGGGTACCGGCATTGATCCCGGCTGATTTCTGTCGCGCCGGCCGGAAGGCCCGAACCGGGTCCGGGCATCGATGCAGCGGGCCCGTCATTTCGTCCGCAATTCACCGCCGGACCGCGGCGCGAATGCTTTGCGGGCACGGGTTTTTTCAGGCCGGACAGACGGCGTTTTTTCGACGCGACCAGCGGGTCGTGGGGGCCGCGCCGGGCACGCGGTCCCAGGCAGGCGCTTTGTCACGCTCGCATGCACGCCGGGCAGGGCGCATGGCTCCCTCACCAAAGGGCGCTTCGCTCATGTGCGAAGGCACGGCGATGCCTAGACTGGCCCTGCCATGCATCGTCCACTGTGATCCTCCCTGTGTGGTGTGGGAGGGGCGAGGACACAGCAGCGTGCGTGGCCCTGTTGCTGGAGTGCCTGGGCGAAGGCCTTGTCGGTGCGCACCGACGACGCCTTCCGCCACGGGCCGCTTGCAGGCGCGTGAGAACGCGCTAGAACGAAGAGATGGAACGAAGGAGTGCAGCCATGGCCACCCAACCCGATCTTCCGTCTCCGATCACGCCCGACCTGCCGGTCGAGCCCGACGAAGGGCCGGAGCACGCGCCCGACGAGCCCACCGACCCCGAGCCGCCGCCCAGCGCGAGGTAGGCCGAACGCCCGCCGCGCCGCGCTAAGCTCGCGCGATGGATGAAATCGATTGCGCCGTCATCGGTGCCGGCGTGGTGGGTCTGGCCGTGGCGCGCGCATTGGCGCTCGCGGGCCGGGAGGTGCTGGTGCTGGAGTCCGAAGGGGCCATCGGCACGGGAACGAGTTCGCGCAACAGCGAGGTGATCCACGCGGGCATCTACTACCCGCAGGGTTCGTTGAAAGCGACGCTGTGCGTGGAAGGACGCGACGCGCTCTACAGCTACGCGCAGGCGCGCAGCGTGCCGCACCGCCGTTGCGGCAAGCTCATCGTGGCGACCTCGGCCGAACAGGTGGGGCAGCTCGACGCGATCCGCGCGAAGGCCGCGGCCAACGGCGTGGACGACCTCGTGCTGCTCACCGCACAGCAAGCCAACGCCATGGAGCCGCAACTGCATTGCGTGGCCGCGCTGCATTCGCCGAGCACGGGCATCGTCGACAGCCACGCGCTGATGCTGGGCCTGCTCGGCGACCTCGAGAACGCAGGCGGCATGCTGGCGCTCAAGTCGCCCGTCGAACGCGCCGAATGCGGGGGCGGCGCCGTCGTGCTGATCGCCGCCGACGGCACGGCCCTGCGCTGCCGCACCGTGGTCAATGCCGCGGGGCTGGGCGCGCCGGCACTGGCGCGGCGCTTCGAAGGCATGCCGGCGTCGGTGGTGCCGCGCGAGTACTTCGCCAAGGGCAGCTATTTCACGCTCGCGGGCCGCGCGCCTTTCGGCCGACTCATCTATCCCGTGCCGGAGCCGGGCGGGCTCGGCGTGCACCTGACGCTCGACCTCGGCGGGCAGGCCAAGTTCGGGCCCGACGTGCAGTGGGTCGAGGCGGCCGACGATCTCGTGGTCGATCCCGCGCGCGGCGAGCGCTTCTACGACGAGGTGCGCAGGTACTGGCCGGCGTTGCCCGACGGGGCGTTGATCCCGGGCTATGCGGGCATGCGCCCGAAGATCTCGGGGCCGGACGCGCCCGCGGCCGATTTCGTGATCGCGGGGCCGGCGTCGCATGGGGTGCCGGGGCTGGTCCATCTCTTCGGCATCGAGTCGCCCGGACTCACCAGTTGCCTGGCCATCGGACGGCACGTTGCGTACCTGCTCGCCGAGGCCTGATGCATGCACTCGGGCACAACTGAGCACATCTGTCGCGCATGAGGGGCTTTCGAGCCTGTAACATGACAGCACGCCATATGCTGGCGTGAAGCCGCCGGCGCGGTGCCGGTGTCATCACGGAGGAAAGATTCCAATGAGTGCATCCAACAATCTTGAAGCAGCAGCCGAAGACATCGCAAGCGACGTGCGCGGCGTGCTGGCCAGCAAGGACCTGGATTCGGTTCCCCACATCAAGGCGCTGCGCCAACGCATCGACACCAAGCTCGCCATCGCGCGCGAGCTGGCTTCCGAAAAGAGCAAGCTGGCCGCCAAGAAGGCGCGCCAGGCGGCCACCGCCACCAACACCTACGCCCACGACGAACCTTGGCAGGTTGCCGGCGCCGCACTGGCCGTCGGCGTGCTGGTGGGCCTGTTGCTTGGCCGCCGCTGAGCGTCACTGCACCGGCCTGAGCGCGCACCGCCATCCCTTCGTTCGCCGTCGCCACACTGTGGCCGGTGAGGGCGGAGGCGGCGCATGAGACTGCTGTCCCTGTTCGGGCTCGATGCCCGCATCCGCCGGTTGCGCATCGCCGCCGCCGAAGGTGCGCTGGCGGCCGAGGACCGGGTGCAGTTGCTGCGCATGGCCTGGGAGGACGAGAAGCAGCGTCTGAAGCTGACCCTCGTCCTGGTCGTCGCCGTGCTGGGGCTGACCACCGTCGCGGTGGCGTTGCTCTCGATGGCGGTGGTCGTGCATTACTGGGACACGCCGTACCGCGTCACCGCCGCCTGGGTGGTGGCCGGTGTCTGGGCGGTGCTGTGGCTGGCGGCCGTCATCGGCCTGATGCGCAGCCTGAGCAACGCCTCCAACAGCTTCGTTCCGACCTTTCAGGAGTTCGAGCGTGACTGGGCCTGGGTCCAGGACCGCTTCAATCTCGGCAAGGACCCGGAGCTGGACGACGAAGCGCCGCGTCCGCCGCGCCCCGCCACGCGCGAGGAGCTGCTGGCCCGCATGGAGCGTCAGCGTGAACGCATCGCCACCCTGCAGGGCGGTCGCGAGACGCAGCCGGCCTCGGGCGAGCCCGTCAACGAATCGGCCGCGGCAACCGCGTTGCGCATTGCGCGCGAACACCCGGTGGCCGCCGGGGTGGTCGCTGCCGCTGCCGTGGCGGTGATCCGTCCGAAGCGGCTGCTGCGCTGGGCCACGGTCATTGCACCGGTGCTCTGGCGCATGCGCTGAGCCACCGGCAGCAAAGAGAAGAACCGGCTCAGGCCTTGCGACGATCCCGTTGCAGCGCCTGGGCCGTTTCGCGGACCAGCCCGGGGCCGCGATAGATCAGGCCGGTGTAGATCTGCACCACGTCCGCGCCCGCGGCGATCTTGGCCTTGGCATCGGCCGCACTCAGGATGCCGCCCACCCCGATGATCGGAAAGTCCTTGCCCAGCGCCGCGCGCAGTTGCGCGATCACGCGGTTGCTGGCTTCGCGCACCGGCGCGCCCGAGAGGCCGCCGGCTTCCTGCGCGTGCGGCAGGCCGGCCACGGCGTCGCGTGCGAGCGTGGTGTTGGTGGCGATCACGCCGTCCATGCCGTGGCGCTGCAGCGTGGCGGCAATCACCGCGACCTGCGCGTCGTCGAGGTCGGGAGCGATCTTCACGAACAGCGGCGCGCGCTTGCCGTGGCGCGTGGCCAGCGCTTCGCGCCGCTCGGCCACGGCGCCCAGCAGGGCGTCGAGCGCCTCGTCGCTCTGCAGCGAGCGCAGGTTGGCCGTGTTGGGGCTGGAGATGTTGATCGTCACGTAGTCCGCGTGCGGGTAGACGCCGTCCAGGCAGGCCAGGTAGTCGTCCACCGCGCGCTCGATCGGCGTGGCTGCGTTCTTGCCGATGTTCAGGCCCAGCAGCATGGGCGACTTGCCGCCGCCGGCCTGCTTGCGAAAGCGTGCTTTCTGCACGTTGGCCAAGAAGGCGTCGAGCCCTTCGTTGTTGAAGCCCAGGCGGTTGATCAGCGCGTCGCGCTGCGGCAGGCGGAACATGCGCGGCTTCGGGTTGCCGGGCTGGCCCTTGGGCGTGACCGTGCCGACCTCGACGAAACCGAAGCCCATGGCCGCGAAAGCGTCGATGCAGCGCGCGTTCTTGTCCAGCCCGGCGGCCAGGCCGACGCGGTTGGGGAAATTCAGGCCTGCCAGCTGGATCGGGTCTTCGACGCGCGTCGCCGCGTAGGCGCAGGCCAAGGGCGTGTTCTGGGTGCGGGCCAGGCCGTCGAGGGTGATTTCATGGGCGTGCTCGGGGTCGAAACCGAACAGAAAAGGGCGGGCCAGGCCATAGAGCGAAGAGGGCAACAGCAGGGGCATCGGATAATTCTCGACTTCAATGAGCCAAGGATTCTCCGTGATGACCGCACCCGCCTCCCCAACCCCTCTTTCCCAGGATGAACTCAAGGCCCAGGTCGGCCTTGCCGCGCTGGCCTACGTGGTCAAGGGCGAGATCGTCGGCGTGGGCACCGGCTCCACGGTCAACAAGTTCATCGACGCGCTGGCCACGATCAAGGACGAGATCAAGGGCGCCGTCTCCAGTTCGGTCGCGTCCACCGAGCGCCTGCGCGCACTGGGCATCCCGGTGTTCGACAGCAACGGGGTGGAAGAACTGGCCGTCTACATCGACGGCGCTGACGAGATCGACCACCGGGGCTTCATGGTGAAGGGCGGCGGCGCGGCGCTCACGCGCGAGAAGATCGTCGCGGCGCAGTCCAAGCGCTTTGTCTGCATCGCCGACGCCTCCAAGCTGGTCGAGACGCTCGGCGCGTTTCCGCTGCCGGTGGAAGTGATTCCGATGGCCGTGCGCCGCGTGATGCGCCAGTTCGCCGGCCTGGGCGGCATCGCCCAGGTGCGCGAGAAAGACGGCCTGCCGCTGGTGACCGACAACGGCCAGCACATCGTCGACGTGACCGGCCTGCGGATCACCGACCCGCGCGCCTTCGAATCCGAAGTGAGCCAGTGGCCTGGCGTGGTGACGGTGGGGGTCTTCGCCCATCAGAAGGCCGACGTGTGCCTGCTGGGCACGGCGTCGGGCGTGAAGACGTTGCAGTTCGCCGGCTGAACGGCGGCGATGCAACACGGGGAGCACGGGGGCGGGGCCCCCGTCGTTCCTAGAACTTGATGCCGGCCGGGTTGTTCGGGCCCGGTGCGTTCGAGGGCGGTGCCGGCGCGGGGTTCGGCGGCTGCAGGGGCGTGTCGGTCGCACGGGGCGCGGCCGCCGCCGGTGCCTGCTGCGCGACGAGCGGACGCGCGGCGGGCGGGCGGTAGCCCGGGGGCAGGCTGTTGCTCTTGGGATAGCCGGCCGCGTCGAGGTAGCGCGACCATTCCACATCCGAGAAGCCTTTGAGCTGCTGCGACCCGACGGTCAGCAGCGGCAGCGCGTTCTGTCCGCTCAGGCGCTGCAGGGCGTCGACGTCCTCGTTGCTCTTGATGGTGCGTTCCTCGAAGGGAATGCCGCGCGTGGTGAGCAGCGTGCGCGCCTCGTTGCAGGGGCTGCAGCCCTCGCCGCTGTACAGCGTGACGGGGTAGCGCTGTGCCACCTGGCGAAGTTCGTAGGGAAGCCCGCTGTTCGTCGGCGCGTTGACGCCGGCGGGCTGGGGCCCGCCCGTCGGTGCGTTGGTGACGACAGGGGGCTGGTCCGAGAACGTGACCTTGCCGTTCTTGTCGACCTGGCGGTAGACCGCCTGCGCCAGCACGCTGGCGGTCGATAGCACGAGGACCAGGCCGATCAGGCCGCGCATCGGGAGTTTGTAAAAAGTCGGATACATATCTCCCGAGTATCGCAAGCTTCAGCGCCGTATCAAGCGGGCTGGGCCTGGGCCATGCCCTGATGTCGCAGCAGCGCATCAAGCTGCGGCTCGCGGCCGCGGAAGGCCTTGAACGAATCCATGGCGCTGCGGCTGCCGCCGGCCTCCAGGATGGCCTGGCGGTATCGGCGGCCGGTCTCGATGTTGGGTTCGCCGTCGGCGCCCACGGTTTCCTCGAAGGCCGCGTAGGCGTCGGCGCTCAGCACCTCGGCCCACTTGTAGCTGTAGTAGCCGGCCGCGTAGCCGCCCGAGAAGATGTGGCTGAAGGTGTTCGGCGTGCGGCTGAAGGGCGGCGAGGGCATCACGGCGACCTCGGCGCGCACCTGGCCGAGCAGCGCCATCACGGCGCCCGGGGGGGCGGCCGCAGCCTGGTGCTCGGTGTGCAGCAGCATGTCGAACAGCGAGAACTCGATCTGGCGCAGCGTCTGCAGCCCGCTCTGGAAGTTCTTGGCGGCGGTCATCTTGTCGAAAAGGGCGCGCGGCAGCGGCTCGCCGGTGTCGACGTGGGCCGTCATGTGGGCGAGCACGTCCCACTCCCAGCAGAAGTTCTCCATGAACTGGCTCGGCAGCTCGACCGCGTCCCACTCGACGCCGCTGATGCCCGACACGTCGCGCTCGTTCACCTGCGTGAGCATGTGGTGCAGGCCGTGGCCGAACTCGTGGAAGAGGGTGGTCACGTCGTCGTGCGTGAGCAGTGGTGGCTTGCCGTCGACGCCGCTGGCGAAGTTGCACACCAGCTGCGCGATGGGCGTCTGCAGCACGCCGTCGTCGGGGCGCAGCCAGCGGGCGCGCACGTCGTCCATCCAGGCGCCGCCGCGCTTGGCGGCGCGGGCGGAGGGGTCGAGGTAGAACTGGCCGACCTTCTGGCCGGCCCGCTCGATGCGGTAGAACTCGACGCTCGGGTGCCAGGTGGGCGCGTTGTCGCGGCGGATCGACACCTCGAACAGCGTCTCGACGATCTTGAACAGGCCGGCCATCACCTTGGGCGCGGGGAAGTACTGCTTCACCTCCTGCTCGCTGAAGGCGTAGCGCGCTTCCTTGAGCTTCTCGCCGACGTAGGTCCAGTCCCAGGCCTGCGGGTCGACGAGGTTCAGTTGTTCGGCAGCGAAGGCGCGCAGGTCGGCCAGGTCGCGCTCGCCGTAGGGCTTGGCCTTGGCGGCGAGGTCGCGCAGGAACTTGACGACCTGCTCGGGCGATTCGGCCATCTTGGGCACGACCGAGAGTTCGCCGAAATTCTTGTAGCCCAGCAGCTTCGATTCTTCCTCGCGCAGCGCGAGGATCTCGGTGATGAGCGCGGTGTTGTCGAACTTCGGATCGCCGAGTTCGCTGGCGCGCGTGACGTAGGCGCGGTACAGGGTTTCGCGCAGCGCGCTGCTCTTGGCGAACTGCATCACCGGCAGGTAGCACGGCATCTTGAGCGTGAGCTTGTAGCCTTTCTTGCCTTCGGCCTCGGCGGCCGCGCGCGCGGCGCTCACCACGTCTTCGGGCACACCGTCGAGTTCACCGAGCTGCGCGTAGTGCGCGAAGGCGTCGGTGGCGTCGAGGGCGTTTTCGCTGAACTTCTGGCTCAGTTCGGCCTGGCGTTCCTGGATGTCGGCAAAGCGCTGCTTGGCCTCGCCCTGCAGCTCGGCGCCGCCGAGCACGAAGTTGCGCACGGCGTTCTTGTGCGCCTGGCGCTGTTCGGGGTTGAGCGTGGCCGGGTCGATGGCCTTGTACTTGGCGTACAGGCGTTCGTCGGAACCCAGGCGGGTCCAGAAGGCGGTGACGCGCGGCATGGCCTCGTTGTAGGCGGCGCGCAGCTCGGGCGTGTCGGCCACGGCGTTGAGGTGGCCGACAGCGCCCCAGGCGCGGCTGAAGCGTTCGGAGGCCACGTCGAGCACCTTGGAGATCGCGATCCAGTCGGCCGGAAATTCGGGCGCCGTCACCGTCTGTAGCGCGGCCTCGGCATCGGCCAGCAGCGCGTCGACCGCGGGCGACACGTGTTCGGGCTTGATGCGGTCGAACAGGGGGAGGTCGGTGAAGTCGAGGAGCGGATTGGTCATGTGAAAGATCCTGGGCGAGCGTAGCGAAGCCATTTCGGGAACCACCGCGGAACCCGCTTTGCCGGGCCGCCGGTGGTGCCCCTTGAGGGGGAGGCGGCTACACGCAGTGAGCCAACAACGGGGTGGTTCTTATCTTGCGGCGCGTTCGGCCGCTTCAAGGGTGTTGACGAGCAGCATCGCGCGCGTCATCGGGCCGACGCCGCCGGGCACGGGGGTGATCCAGCCGGCCACTTCCTTCACGCCGTCGAAATCGACGTCGCCGGCCAGCTTGCCGTCCGCCTTGCGGTTCATGCCCACGTCGATGACGACGGCGCCGGGCTTCACCATGTCGGCGGTCAGCAGGTCGAGCTTGCCCACGGCGGCGACGACCACGTCGGCCTGGCGCGTGAGGGCGCCCAGGTCTTTCGTGGCGCTGTGGCAGATGGTGACGGTGGCGCTCTTGGCCAGCAGCATCATGGCCATCGGCTTGCCGACGATGTTGCTGCGGCCGATGACCACCGCGTGCTTGCCGCGCAGGTCGTAGCCGATCGATTCGAGCATCTTCATGCAGCCGTGCGGCGTGCAGGGCCAGAAGCCCGGAGCGCCGGTCATCAGCGCGCCGGCGCTGGCCACGTGGAAGCCGTCGACGTCCTTGGCGGGCGAGATGGTCTCGATGACCTTCTGGCTGTCCATGTGCTTGGGCAACGGCAACTGAACGAGGATGCCGTGCACCTTCGGGTCGTCGTTGAGGGCGCGGATGCGCGCCAGCAGGTCGGCCTCGCTCAGGTCGGCGGGGTAGGTCTCGAGCGTGGCCGAGAGGCCGGTCTCGGTGCTGTCGTTGACCTTGTGCTTGGTGTAGACCTGGCTCGCCGGATCGCTGCCCACCAGGATGATGGACAGGGCCGGGTTCACGCCGCGGGCCTTCAGCGCAGCGGTGCGGCCGGACACCTCGGCGCGGATGGTTTTGGCAAGGGCGTTGCCGTCGATCAGTTGGGCGGTCATCGGTTTTGATTTTCCAAGTAAAAACGCCCGCTTGCGCAGGCGTGGGGAAGGTGCGTGGCTATCGCAGGGATAGCTGCAGCTCAGGAGGCCTTGGCAGCTGGGGCCGCTTGCCCGAGCGCGATCTTGAGCAGATCGGCCACGGTGTTGGCGTTGAGCTTTTCCATGATGTTGGCGCGGTGCGCCTCCACCGTCTTGATGCTGATGCCCAGGTCGTCGGCGATCTGCTTGTTCAGGCGGCCGGCGACGATGCGCTCGAGCACCTGCGCCTCGCGGCCCGTGAGCTTGGACAGCAGTGCGTCGCGGCTGGCCGACTGCTGGTGCTGCGTGAAGGCGCCGCGTGCGTGTTCGAGCATGCGCTCGACCAGCGACACGAGTTCTTCGTCGTTGAAGGGCTTCTGGATGAAATCCATCGCGCCCTTCTTCATGCTGTCGACCGCCATCGGCACGTCGCCGTGGCCGGTGATGACCACGATCGGCAACGGAGAGCGCCGTTCGATCAGTCGATCCTGCAATTCGAGGCCGGTCATGCCGGCCATGCGGATATCGACGATCAGACAGGCGACTTCGCGCGGGTCGTATCGGGAGAGAAAGGATTCGGCGGACTCGAAACAGCGGACTCTGTAGTCCTTGCCTTCGAGCAGCCATTGCAGCGAATCGCGTACGGCTTCGTCGTCATCGACGACATAGACCGTGCCCTTCTTCGGAATCAAACTCATGCAGGTACCTTTGCCTCGTCGCTTGCTACGGAACTGATAGCGTCCAACACCGGAATCCAGAAGGAAAAACGGCATCCGATCACATCCGGGCCATTGTAGATGTTCTCCGCCTGCATCCGGCCGCGGTGTGACTCGACGATGGTGCGGCACAGGTTGAGCCCGATGCCCATGCCCTCGGGCTTGGTGGAGAAGAAGGCCTCGTAGAGCCGGTCCATGACCTCGGGGGAGAGTCCCTTGCCCGTGTCCTGCACCGAGAACTCGATGGCATTGTGCCCCTCGATCACCTTGGGCAGCACGCGCAGCTCGACGCTGCGGCGCGCCAGCGGGCGGTCGGCGATGTCGATGGATTCGGCCGCGTTCTTCAGCAGGTTGACCATCACCTGCTCGATGAGGATCGGGTCGACGCGCACCACCGGCAGCCGCGCGGCCACGTAGTGGTTCAGGCGCACGTTGCGCCGGCGCAGCTCGATGCCCGCGAGTTCGACCGCCTCGCTCACCATGGTGGCGACGTCGGCCGGAGTGCGGTTGGGCTCGCTGCGCTTCACGAAGGAGCGGATGCGCTGGATGATCTGGCCCGCGCGCTGCGCCTGCTTCGAGGTTTTCTCGAGCGCGGCGAGCAGGGCGTCGTTGTCGATCGTCTGGCCCTTGATGCGCGACATCATCCCGTTGCAGTAGTTGGCGATGGCTGTGAGCGGCTGGTTGAGTTCGTGCGCCACGCTGGAGGCCATTTCGCCCATGGTGATCAGGCGGCTCGCGGCCTGGGCCTTGTCGGCCTGCGCGGCGGCCTGCTCTTCGGCGTCGCGGCGCGGCGTGATGTCGGTGGCGATCACCAGCTGCGCCAGGCGGCCGTCGACCCAGGTCAGGTAGCGCGAGCGCACCTCGAGCCACTTGCCCAGGTGCGGCACGAAGATCTCGTTGTTCGCGGTCTGGGCGGCGGTGAGCGTGTCAATCGGCAGGCCGGCGTAGGGGTCGACGTCGTCCAGGCCTTCGTCGTGCGCGTTCGACGGCGGCACGCCGGCCTGCGCCACCATGCCCAGGTGGCCCACGGTATCGGAGCCGAACCACAGGCGGTACAGCTTGTTGGCGAACAGCAGTTCTTCGCTGCCGATGGGCGCCACCGACACGGCGGCGTCGAGTGCTTCGAGCACGGTGGTGAAGCGTTCGTACGAGGCGGACAGCTGCTCGCGGATGCGCGTCGGTTCGGTGATGTCGGTCATCGACGTCATCCAGCCGGTCTGGTGGCCGCGCGCGTCGATCAGCGGCGACACATACAGGCGCGCGTTGAACACGCTGCCGTTCTTGCGCTTCACGCGCACCTGGAAGCCGCCGGGCAGGGCGCGGCCGTGCAGTTCTTCTTCGAGGCGCTCGTTCATCACCTCGCGGTCGGATTCGAGCCAGTACGGGAAGGGCGGCGTCTGGCCGACCAGTTCGTCTTCGCTCCAGCCCGTCATGGCGCAGAACGCGGCGTTCACGTAGGTGATGCGGCCTTGCAGGTCGAGCACGCGCATGCCGGTCAGCATGGAGTTTTCCATCGCACGGCGGAAGTTGGTCTCGGCCACCAGCCGCTGCTGCGCCTGCAGGCGGCGGCGTGTGTGGCGCCAGGTGCCGATCAGCATCCAGCTGGTCATCACGCTGAGGGCGCACACGAGCCAGAAGAGGCCGTTGCCCACCACGCCCTGCGAGGTGCGGTAGGCCTGCGCGCGCAGCATCAGCGCATTGCCCACGGGCGACACCGGCACTTCGTATTCGTTGGTGGCTTCGGTCCAGGGCAGCAGGCGGGTGCCGCTGTTCTTCAGCGGCGTGGTGTTGCCGGCGATGACGTTGCCCTTGGCGTCGAGCAGCGAGACGGCATAGCGCGCCTGCACCTCGGAGGGCATGCCGTAGCGCAGCAGGCCGTCGATGGAGAACTCGCCGAGCACGACGCCCGCGAACAGGCCCTGGTCGAACAGCGGGATGTGCAGCTGCAGCATCGCGGCCGGTTCGCCGCCGGCCACGGGTTGCGAGTACACCGGCTGGCGCAGCTCGCGCGCCAAGGCGTAGTTGCTTTCGATGTCGCCGGGGCGCAGCACGTCGCCGATCAGGTGCTGTTGCGCCGGATGCACGCTGGGCGCGGCATAGCCGGCCTTGAAGCGGCGGCGGTCGTCGATCCAGCTGATGGTCTGCAGCTCGGGGAACTGGCTCACCAGCGACTCGGCGCGGCTCGTGAACTCGACCGGGTCGATCTCGCGGTTGGAGGCATCGCGCGCGATGCGCATCAGCTGTTCCTGCCGCTCCAGCAGGCGAAGTCGCATGCGCTGTTGCGCGTACTCGACATCGCGTCGCACCGACTCCTGCTCGCGCTCGACTTCTTCAGAGCGCAGGTACCAGAACGCCGACACGATGGCCGCGAGAAACAGCAGCACGGCCGCCATCGGCGCGAGCATCGCGACGGCGTCCTGCAGCACGGGTGTCTGCTTGCGCCACCACGTGCGCCACCAGGACAGCGGCGAGGCTTTGACGGCACTGCGGGCGACCGCGAGCGGGGAGGAAAGGGGCATGGGCGGAGTTTAGGTGATGGCCCTCGCGGGCAAGAGGCCCTGCCGGGGACGTGCTTCCTTGATATTTCACAATAAGGAATCAACAAGCACTATTTGAAATAGGGAAACTTCTATGAGAAACTCCGGCGCGCTCGGTGCCCAGCGCACTAAATTACAGCCACAGCCCTAAAAGGAGAGACAAGCATGTCGGCAAATCCCGAGAACCTGTTCGGCTCGGCCGCAAACGATGCGGACGCCCAGGAGACGCGTGAATGGATGGATGCACTGTCTTCCGTCATCCAGAGCGAAGGGCCCGAGCGGGCGCACTTCCTGCTCGAACAACTGCTCGAACATGCGCGCCAGAACAGCGTCGACATGCCGTTCTCGGCCAACACCGGCTACGTGAACACCATCGAGCCGGGCGTGGAAGCCCGCAGCCCCGGCAACCTCGAGATCGAACAGCGCCTGCGCGCCTACATGCGCTGGAACGCCATGGCCATGGTGGTCAAGGCCAACCGCATCCACCCGCCCGAAGGCGGTGACCTGGGCGGCCACATCGGTTCCTTCGCCTCGCTGGCCAGCATGTTCGGCGCCGGCTTCAACCACTTCTGGCACGCCGAGAGCGAAAACCACGGCGGCGACCTGCTGTACATCCAGGGCCACGTGTCGCCCGGCATCTATGCCCGCGCCTACCTGGAAGGCCGCCTCTCCGAAGACCAGCTGCTCAACTTCCGCCAGGAAGTGGACGGCAAGGGCCTGTCGAGCTACCCGCACCCCAAGCTGATGCCCGAGTTCTGGCAGTTCCCCACGGTGTCGATGGGCCTGGGCCCGCTGATGGCGATCTACCAGGCGCGCTTCCTGAAGTACCTGCACGCCCGCGGCATCGCCAACACCGAGAACCGCAAGGTCTGGGTGTTCTGCGGCGACGGCGAAATGGACGAAGTCGAATCGCTGGGCGCCATCGGCCTGGCCGCGCGCGAGAACCTCGACAACCTGATCTTCGTCATCAACTGCAACCTGCAGCGCCTGGATGGCCCGGTGCGCGGCAACGGCAAGATCATCCAGGAGCTCGAAGGCGAGTTCCGCGGCGCCAACTGGAACGTCATCAAGCTGATCTGGGGCAAGGGCTGGGACGCCCTGCTCGAGAAGGACCATGACGGCGCGCTGCGCAAGATCATGATGGAGTGCAACGACGGCGACTACCAGTCGTTCAAGGCCAACGACGGCGCCTATGTGCGCAAGAACTTCTTCGGCCGCGACCCGCGCACGCTGAAGATGGTCGAGCACCTGACCGACGACGAGGTCTGGAACCTGCAGCGCGGCGGCCACGATTCGCAGAAGGTGTACGCCGCCTTCCACGCCGCCCAGAACCACAAGGGCCAGCCCTCGGTGCTGCTCGTCAAGACCGTCAAGGGCTTCGGCATGGGCAAGATCGGCGAAGGCAAGAACACGGTCCACCAGACCAAGAAGCTCGGCGACGAGGACATCAAGGCCTTCCGCGACCGCTTCAACATCCCGATTCCCGACAGCCAGATCGCCGAACTGCCGTTCTACAAGCCGGCCGACGACACGCCGGAAATGCGCTACCTGCACGAGCGCCGCAAGGCCCTGGGCGGCTACCTGCCGCACCGCCGCGTCAAGGCCGACGAGAGCTTCACGGTGCCCTCGCTCGACACCTTCAAGGCGGTGATGGAGCCCACGGCTGAAGGCCGCGAGATCTCGACCACGCAAGCCTACGTGCGCTTCCTCACGCAGCTGCTGCGCGACAAGGCCCTGGGCCCGCGCGTCGTGCCCATCCTGGTGGACGAGGCCCGCACCTTCGGCATGGAAGGTTTGTTCCGCCAGATCGGCATCTACAACCCGCACGGTCAGCAGTACACCCCGGTCGACAAGGACCAGGTCATGTACTACAAGGAAGACAAGGCCGGCCAGATCCTGCAAGAGGGCATCAACGAAGCCGGCGGCATGTCCAGCTGGATCGCGGCGGCCACGTCGTACAGCACGAACAACCGCATCATGGTGCCGTTCTACGTGTACTACTCGATGTTCGGCTTCCAGCGCATCGGCGACCTGGCCTGGGCGGCCGGCGACATGCAGGCCCGCGGCTTCCTGCTGGGCGGCACCTCGGGACGCACCACGCTGAACGGCGAAGGCCTGCAGCACGAAGACGGCCACAGCCACATCCTGGCCAACACCATCCCGAACTGCGTGAGCTACGACCCGACCTTCGCGCACGAAGTCGGCGTGATCCTTCACCACGGCTTGAAGCGCATGGTCGAGAAGCAGGACAACGTCTACTACTACCTGACGCTGCTGAACGAAAACTACGCGATGCCCGGCCTGCAGCCCGGCACCGAAGAGCAGATCATCAAGGGCATGTACCTGTCCAAGCAGGGCCCGGTGGTCAAGGCCGCCAAGGGCGCCAAGGAAGCGCCGACCGTGCAACTGCTGGGCAGCGGCACCATCCTGCGCGAAAGCTTCGCGGCGCAGGAACTGCTCGAGAAGGAGTGGGGCGTGTCGGCTTCGGTGTGGAGCTGCCCGAGCTTCAACGAGCTGACCCGCGACGGCCAGGACGCCGACCGCTGGAACCTGCTGCACCCCGACCAGACGCCGCGCGTGCCCTTCGTGGCCGAGCAGCTCGGTGCTTCGACCGGCCCGGTGATTGCGTCGACCGATTACATGAAGGCGTACGCCGAGCAGATCCGTCCGTTCGTGCCGAAGGGCCGCAACTACAAGGTGCTGGGCACCGACGGTTTCGGTCGCAGCGACTTCCGCGCCAAGCTGCGCGAACACTTTGAGATCAATCGTCACTACATCGTCGTGGCCGCGCTCAAGGCGCTGAGCGAAGATGGCACCGTGCCGGTGGCCAAGGTGGTGGAAGCGATCAAGAAGTACGGCATCAATGTCGACAAGGTCAACCCGCTTTACGCTTGAACATCAACAACCAACGAACGAACGGCGCCTGACGGCGGGAGACAACGATATGGCAGCAGTGGAAGTGAAGGTGCCGGACATCGGCGATTTCGATGAAGTCGCGGTGATCGAGGTGCTCGTGAAGGTGGGCGACACGGTCAAGGCCGAACAGTCGCTCATCACGGTCGAATCGGACAAGGCGTCGATGGAAATCCCGTCGTCCACGGCCGGTGTGGTCAAGGAAATCAAGGTCGCCGTGGGCGACAAGGTCAAGGAAGGCTCGGTGGTGCTGGTGGTCGAGGCCGAGGGCGCGGCTGCCGCCGCCCCGGCGCCGGCCGCTGCGCCTGCTGCCGCAGCGCCTGCACCGGCCGCTGCCGCACCGGCAGCCGCGCCGGTTGCTTCGGGCCCGGTCGACATCAAGGTGCCGGACATCGGCGACTTCAAGGACGTCGCGGTCATCGAGCTGCTGGTGAAGGTGGGTGACACCATCGCCGCCGAGCAGTCGCTGATCACGGTGGAGTCGGACAAGGCCTCGATGGAAATCCCGTCGTCGGCTGCCGGCGTGCTGAAGGAACTCAAGGTCAAGGTGGGCGACACCGTCAACATCGGCGATCTGATCGCGGTGCTCGAAGGCGCCGCAGGTGCCGCGGCACCAGCACCCGCGCCGGCACAGGCTGCGGCTGCCGCGCCCGCTGCAGCAACCGCCGCCGCACCTGCGCCGGCCGCCGCAGCACCTGCTGCAGCCGCCCCGGCCCACCAGCCGACGTCGGCCCCCACCGGCAGCCTGCCGCACGCCTCGCCCTCGGTGCGCAAGTTTGCGCGCGAACTCGGCGTGCCGCTCGAAGAGGTCAAGGGTTCCGGTCTCAAGGGCCGCATCACGCAGGAAGACGTCCAGAACTTCACCAAGGCCGTGATGAGCGGCCAGGCCAGCACCAAGGCCTCGGCGGCCAAGGCGCCGGCAGGTGGTGGTGACGGCGCGGCGCTGGGCCTCATTCCGTGGCCCAAGGTCGACTTCACGAAGTTCGGCACTGTCGAGCGCAAGGACCTGTCGCGCATCAAGAAGCTCAGCGGCGCGAACCTGCACCGCAACTGGGTGATGATCCCGCACGTCACCAACAACGACGAAGCCGACATCACCGAGCTCGAGGCCTTCCGCGTCTCCACCAACAAGGAGAACGAGAAGTCGGGCATCAAGGTCACGATGCTCGCCTTCGTGATCAAGGCGGTGGTCGCGGCGCTGAAGAAATTCCCCGACTTCAACACCAGCCTGGACGGCGACCAGCTCGTCTACAAGCAGTACTACAACATCGGCTTCGCGGCCGACACGCCCAACGGGCTCGTGGTGCCGGTGCTGAAAGATGCCGACAAGAAGGGCATCCTGCAGATCAGCGCCGAGATGGGCGAACTCGCCAAGAAGGCGCGCGACGGCAAGCTCGGCTCGGCCGACATGCAGGGCGGCTGCTTCTCGATCAGCTCGCTCGGCGGCATCGGCGGCACGCACTTCACGCCCATCATCAACGCCCCCGAAGTGGCCATCCTGGGCCTCTCCAAGGGCCAGATGAAGCCGGTGTGGGACGGCAAGCAGTTCGTGCCGCGTCTCACGCTGCCGCTGTCGCTGTCGTACGACCACCGCGTGATCGATGGCGCCCTGGCTGCGCGTTTCAACGCCTACCTGGGGCAAGTGCTCGCAGACTACCGCCGCATCCTGCTATGACCACCGTAGTGGCCGTCCGCAAAGGCGGCCAGGTCACGATGGCGGCGGACTCGCTGGTGACCTTCGGCGACACGCGCATGTCGCACAACGCCGAAGCGAACCAGAAGATCTTCACCGTCGAGGATGCCGCGGGCCAGAGCCTGTTCGCGGTGGCGGGCGCCGCCGCGCACCAGCTGGTACTCCAGCATGCGCTGGCGGCCCAGCCGCGCGAGGCGCTGCAGTTCGGCAGCAAGCACGAGGTGTTTCACACCTTCACGCAGCTGCATCCAGTGCTGAAGGATTCGTTCTTCATGCAGACCAAGGAAGACGAGCACGAGCCCTACGAGTCGAGCCAGTTCACGATGCTGCTGGCCAACCCGAGCGGCATCTACGGCATCTACAGCTACCGCGAGGTGTTCGAGTTCAAGCAGTACTGGGCCATTGGCTCGGGACGCAGCTTCGCGCTCGGCGCCATGCACGCGGCCTATGACAACAAGTCGCGCAACGCGCGCGACGTGGCGGAGGCGGGCATCGCCGCCGCCTGCGAATTCGATCGCAATTCGGCCCTGCCGGCCGACGTTCTCACACTCAAACTGAAAGTGTCCAAATGAGCGAACAACACATCAAGGTGCCGGACATCGGCGACTTCGACGAAGTCGCGGTGATCGAGGTGCTGGTCAACGTCGGCGACACGGTCAAGGCCGAGCAGTCGCTCATCACGGTCGAATCGGACAAGGCCTCGATGGAAATCCCGTCGTCGGCCGCCGGCGTGGTGAAGTCGCTGGCCGTGAAGGTGGGCGACAAGGTCAAGGAAGGCTCGGTCGTGCTGACGCTCGAGGTCGACGGGGCCGCTGCGGCCGCGCCGGCTGCTGCACCCGCACCGGCGGCAGCTGCGCCTGCGCCCAAGGCGGCCGCACCGGCCCCTGCCGCGACAGCGTCCGTGGTGGTGTCCAGCTACGGCGGCAAGGTCGATGTCGAGTGCGACGTGGTCGTGCTCGGCGCCGGCCCCGGCGGCTATTCGGCGGCCTTCCGCGCGGCCGACCTCGGCCTGAAGGTCGTGCTGATCGAGCGCTACGCCACGCTCGGCGGCGTGTGCCTGAATGTCGGCTGCATTCCCTCGAAGGCGCTGCTGCACGTGGCGTCCGTCATGGACGAGGTGAAGCACTTCGCCGACCTGGGCGTGAGCTTCGCCGCGCCCACGGTCGATCGCGCCAAGCTGCTCGGCCACAAGAACAAGGTGGTGGGCAAGCTCACCGGCGGCCTCACGGCGATGGCCAAGATGCGCAAGGTGACGGTGCTGCGCGGCGTCGGTAACTTCATCGACCCGTACCACCTGGAAGTCGAAGAGACCTCCGGCACGAGCTGGGACACCACCGGCAAGAAGCAGACCGTCAAGTTCCGCAACGCGATCATCGCGGCCGGCTCGCAGTCGGTGAGCCTGCCCTTCATGCCGAAGGACCCGCGCGTGGTCGACTCGACCGGCGCGCTCGAAATGGGCACCGACCCCAAGCGCATGCTGGTGCTGGGCGGCGGCATCATCGGCCTCGAAATGGGCACCGTGTATTCGACGCTGGGCGCGCGCCTGGATGTGGTCGAGATGCTCGACGGCCTCATGCAGGGCGCCGACCGCGACCTCGTGAAGGTCTGGCAGAAGATGAACGCGCCGCGCTTCGACAACATCATGCTCAAGACCAAGACGGTCGGTGCCGAAGCCACGAAAGAAGGCATCAAGGTCACCTTCGAGGGCGAGAACGCGCCGAAGGAACCGCAGGTGTACGACCTCGTGCTGCAGGCCGTGGGCCGCAGCCCGAACGGCAAGAAGATCGGCGCCGAGAAGGCCGGCGTCACGGTGAGCGACCGCGGCTTCATTCCGGTCGACATCCAGATGCGCACCAACGTGCCCCACATCTTCGCCATCGGCGACATCGTGGGCCAGCCCATGCTGGCGCACAAGGCGGTGCACGAGGCGCACGTGGCGGCTGAAGTGATTGCCGGCGAGCAGAAGGGCGACAAGGAGCTGTCCAGCGCCGCCTTCAACGCCCGCGTGATCCCCAGCGTGGCCTACACCGATCCCGAAGTGGCATGGGTCGGTCTCACCGAAGACCAGGCCAAGGCCGAAGGCATCAAGGTCAAGAAGGGCCACTTCCCGTGGACCGCGTCGGGCCGCGCCATCGCCAACGGCCGCGACGAAGGCTTCACCAAGCTGTTGTTCGACGCCGAGACGCACCGCATCCTGGGTGGCGGCATCGTCGGCACGCATGCCGGCGACATGATCGGCGAGATCGCGCTGGCCATCGAGATGGGCGCGGACGAGATCGACATCGGCAAGACCATCCATCCGCACCCGACGCTGGGCGAAAGCATCGGCATGGCGGCCGAAGTGGCGCACGGCACCTGCACGGACCTGCCGCCGGCGAAGAAGGCCTGAGCGACATATAAGAAGGGCGCCGAACTGGCGCCCACAAAAAATCCCGCCGCGGCGGGATTTTTTTCGTCCGGGATTCGGGGAAATCGAATCAGTCGCTAGCGGTGCCCATGGCTGCCGCCTTGACCTCGTCGCCCTGGCCGCTGAGCACGCGGCGGGCGCCGTCGAAGCGGCGCTGCCAGTAGCTGCCGTTCATGTCTTCGACACGGACCTGGGCACCGGAGCGGGGGGAATGGATGAACTTGCCTTCGCCGACGTAGATGCCGACGTGGCTGAAGGTGCGGCGCATGGTGTTGAAGAACACGAGGTCGCCGGGCTTGAGCTGGCTGCGGTCGATCTTCTCGGTGGCGGCGGCCTGTTCTTCGGCGCGGCGCGGGAGCACGTGGCCCACCGTCTGGTTGTACATGGCGCGGACGAAGCCGCTGCAATCGAAGCCGGATTCGGCGGTGTTGCCGCCACGGCGGTAAGGAACGCCGAGGAAACCGATGGCGGTCACGACGAGGTCGGACGTGCGCTCTGCGACGGTCTGGCGAACCTGATGGAACTGGCCGACCAGGCCGCGTTCGGCAAGGATTCGGTCCATCTCATCCGATCGATCCTGTTGAGGGGGGGCGGCGTGGACGGCCACGGCGAACAGGAGGGATACGGGTAGGACGAAAAAACGCATGGCGCGTAGGATATTGATGACGCGCAGTTATGTCAATTTAATCTGAATTGTTGAAGGCGTGCGTAAACCATTGATTTACATGGACTTTTTCGATCCGGCGGAAGAAAAAATGTAACGGTGAACGTTTATGCGGCATAAGGATTCGAATGTAAACGCCTCGGTCGATATGAATTTGCGGTCTTAAAAGTCGGTATGTGCGTTTCATTTGTTGTCAAGATGGCCTCAAATTCAGGAAATCTTCATGAACTTGCGAAATTTCTCCTTTCGTCGCTCCCTGGGAAGCCTCGTGGTGCTCGCCGGTTGCGGCTTGGCTGGCGCGGCCATGGCGCAAGTGCGTGCCGAAACCGTCGCCTCCGGTCTTGAGAACCCCTGGGGCGTGGCCTTCCTGCCGGAGGGCCGTTTCGTGGTCACCGAGAAGCCGGGGCGCCTGCGGCTGGTGGCGGCCGACGGCAAGCTGGGCGCGCCGATCCAGGGCCTGCCGCCCATCGCGGCGGGCGGGCAGGGCGGGCTGCTCGACGTACTGGCTGACAGCGGCTTCGCGCAGAACCGCACCCTGTACTTCTGTTATTCGGAACCCGAGCCGGGCAGTGGATCGGCCAACAGCACCGCGCTCGCACGCGCGCGCCTGTCGGCCGACGGCACGAAGCTGGAAGCATTGCAGGTCATCTTCAGCCAGAAGCCCAAGGTCGCGAGCCGCGCGCACTTCGGCTGCCGCATCGTCGAGGCCCGCGATGGCAATCTTTTCCTCACGCTCGGCGACCGCTTCAGCCGCAAGGACGACGCGCAGACGCTCGACAACCACCACGGCAAGGTGGTGCGCGTCGCCAAGGACGGCAGCGTGCCGAAAGACAACCCCTTCGTCGGCAAGCCGGGCGCGTTGCCCGAGATCTGGAGCTACGGTCATCGCAACAGCCAGGGCGCGACGCTCGCGCCCGATGGCCGCTTCTGGATGACGGAGCACGGCCCGCAGGGCGGCGACGAGATCAACATCCCGCGCGCCGGCGTCAACCACGGCTGGCCGGTGATCACCTACGGCGAGAACTACGGTGGCGGCAAGATCGGCGACGGCATCACCCGCAAGGACGGCATGGAACAGCCGCTGCACTACTGGGTGCCGTCGATCGCGCCCTCGGGCATGGCCTTCCTCACCAGCGACCGCTATGGCGCCGGCTGGAAGGGCAACCTGTTCGTGGGCTCGCTGAAGTTCGGCTATCTCGACCGCATCGAACTGAAGGACGACAAGGTGGTCGCCGAGCACAAGCTGCTGGCCGACGGCCGGGCCCGCATCCGCGACGTGAAGCAGGGGCCGGACGGCCTGCTCTACGTGCTCACCGACGAGTCCGACGGCAAGCTGCTGCGCCTGCGGCCGAACTGAAGGGCGCCTCAGCCGGGGCAGCCTGGCAGTGGCAGCGTTGGCAGCAGGCGGCGCCAGAGCCGCCGCCATTCAGGCCAGTCGTGCCCGCCTTCGGTCGTGACCACGCGTTCCGCCGGCAACGCCCCGACCAGCAACCGGTGGCTGAAGGCGAAGCGGTCGTCGAGCGCGTAGCCCAGGTACAGCGGCGGCCGGTCGCCGAAGGTGCGTGTGTGGCCGACGTAGCCGCGCAGCCATTGCCACAGCTGCGTGTCGCTGGGCGTGCGTGGGTCGCTGCCGGGTGGTGCTTCGAGCGGGCCGCGCCAGCGCGCCACGCCGCCGGCATTGGCGATGTCCTGGCTCAGCACGCGTTCGCCCAGGTAGGGCGCCAGCACGACCAGGCCGGCGAGATCGCCAGGGTGCGTCTGGGCATACAGCAGCCCGCCGAAACCGCCGACCGAGATGCCTGCGATCCAGATTGCCTTGTAGCCCTGGCGGCGCGCCGGTGCGATCACGTCCTCCGCCAGCCGATCGAGGATGGTCTTGTTGCGGTAGTAGCCCATGTGGGCGTCGACACGCAGGGTGTCGACCGCGAGCCGGTTCTCGTTCAGTGCGTCGATGAAGCCTTCGCGTACGAACTCCTCGGGCGCCGAGTAGGCGCCGGGCAGCAGCACGATCAGCGTGTCGGCGCTGCGGGTGCAACTGCTCTTTTCCAGTGTGGTGGCCAGCGGCGCCTCGGCGGCACGCAACCCGCTGCAGCCGGCGAGCAGCAGCAACGAGGCGGCGCCGAGGAGCAGGGCGAGGCGGCGGCGCAGGAGCGACAGGGTCTGCATCCGCCGGAGTCTAGGCGCGCGACACCGGAACCGGCAGGTCGACCATCACGGGCTGCCCCGGCACGGTGCAGCCGGTGTCGCAGCACTTGCCGGGCTGGCGGTTCTTCGTGATGGCGCGGCGCGGGTCGTGCGGCGCGGCGGCCGGTGTGCCGTCGGCCGCGATGCCGCGCTCGAGCAGGCGCTCGACCAGCTCGACCTTCGAGCCGACTGGGTAGTTGCGCCAGATCTCCTGCTTCATCGCCGCCGGCGAGCCGCCGCCGTGCAGGCTGATCACGCTGTACCAGCCGCCCTGGTAGCCGGCCGTGAGGTCTTCGATGAAGCGGGCCGTCTCGATGCGCTGTTCGTAGGGAATGGCGGGGTTGGCGCGCAGCACGTCGGACAGCCGCGCCGCGGTCTCGGGGTTGTGGTCCTCGTCCGGGCCGGGCAGGGTGACGATCAGGCCGCCGCTCACGTAGTGCGCGATGCGGTGCATGTCGTAGATCTTCGTGGCCAGCAGCA
Organism: Variovorax sp. KBS0712; assembly: GCF_006323185.2. Classification (NCBI taxonomy): domain Bacteria; kingdom Pseudomonadati; phylum Pseudomonadota; class Betaproteobacteria; order Burkholderiales; family Comamonadaceae; genus Variovorax; species Variovorax sp. KBS0712. The sequence goes on from NZ_VCCD02000006.1 coordinate 95,981, forward strand.
GCTTGCCGATGTTGCTGAACACCGGGTCGGGCATGAAGACCTCGCAGCGGTCGTCGGCCTTGCCGTAGACGCTGGCCGCCACGCCGCAGGCAAAGAAGCTCTCGGTGATGGTGATGAGCTCGACCATCTGCTCGCGCAGGTGGCTTTCCTTGCCGGGGTCGAAGCCATTGGCCTCGCACATCAGCGCGCCGGCGCCGATCAGCAGGTCGCCGAAGCCGGCGCGGGCCGCAATGCAGCTGTGGCGGTGGTGCGTGGCGTAGCTGTAGGTCAGGTGGCCCGAGTGCTCCCATTCGCCGGCATAGAACACGCGCTCCCACGGCACGAACACGCGGTCGAACATGCACACGCCGGTGCTCTGGCCGTACTTGCGGCTGAACAGGGCATCGCCGTGCTCGAGCTTCTCGCCGGGCCGCCCGGCCGGCCGCGCGACGATGGTGAGCCCGGGCGCATCGAGCGGCACGGCGCAGCAGACGGCGAAGTCGGCGTCTTCCTTGCCCATGTTGCGGCAGGGCATGACCAGCAGTTCGTGCACATAGGGTGCGCCAGTCACGATGGCCTTGGTGCCCGAGATCACGATGCCGCGCGCGTTGCGCTCGACCACGTGCAGGTAGCTGTCGACGTTCGCCTGCTCGTGCGGCCGGCGGCTGCGATCGCCCTTGGCGTCGGTCATGGCGACGCCCAGGGTCAGGTCCTGGTCCTGGATGCGGTGCAGGTAGTCGTGGAAGCGGGCCGTGTGTTCAGTGCTGCCGCGCGCGTCGTCGATGCGCGCCGACACCTGGGCGATGGCGTTGAGCGCGTCGTGCGTCAGGTAGCGCTGGGCGCAGCCGGTTTCCTGGCAGACCAGCCGCACGGCCTCGAGCTTGTTGAGCAGGTCGCCCGAACTGGTGTTGATGTGCGAAAGGCGGTTCACGCGCTTGCCGCTGGTGTGCTGCACGGCGGTCATGAGCGGCGCGTACTCGGACTTGAGCGCGTGGTCGTAGGTGAGGGCGATGGCGTTGATGCCGGGCTGGAAGGCGGGCTCGTCGGCCACGCTGGCGACGCGGCGGCCGTCGACGAACACGGTGGGCGTGTAGCGGCGCAGCGATTCACGGTAGTCGGCGCCGGACATGAGGAGGGCGTCGGAAGGCGGGGCATTCATGCGTGTTGTCTCCAGGGGCTCGTGGGGGTTTTTGGACCGTTTGGCGCGGAGATTTAAACACTGTTCAATTTTTAGATCAATGTTCGAAAAAATGATCGGAGACCAGATCGAGGGCTATAGTCCCGCCCATGCACGCCAAGCTCCAACGCCGCCAGACCCTCACGGACGCCCGCCGCGCCCTGGTGCTCGACGCCGCCCGAACGGTGTTCGCCGAGGCGGGCATCGAGGGCGCGAGCATCCGGGAAATCGCCAAGAAAGCCGGCTACACGCCGGGTGCCATCTATTCGTACTTCGAGAGCAAGGAGGCGATCTACGCGGCCTTGCTCGACGAGTCGCTGCTGCGCCTGCAGGCCGCGGTGGCCGAGGTGGCGGTGTCCGAGCGCCGGCCCGACCAGACCCTGGCCGCCAAGGCCCAGGCCTGGTTCGACTTCTACGCGGCAAACCCGCGCGACCTCGACCTCGGCTTCTATCTGGTGCACGGCATGCGGCCCCGGGGGCTCACGCACGCGCTCGACCACGAACTGAACGACCGCCTCTACGACGCCCTGCGTCCCTGTGAAGAGGCGTTGCTCGCTTTGGGCCTCGATGCCGACCTCGCGCAGCAGGAGAACACGGCGCTGTTCGCGCATGGCGTCGGCCTGCTGCTGATGCAGCACACGGGGCGCATCCGCATGTTCAGGCAGTCGGCCGATGCGCTGTTCAAGACCTACCTCGCGCAGTTGGTGCAGCGATCTTCCCCAGTGGCAACGGCGGACGATCCCGCGAAACCCGCGCTTTTCGGTGGTACGGTTCAGCCCAGTTCAACCGATACCTGAAAGAAGAAGTCCATGCTGCTCGACGCCACGCAATCCCAACTCGTCCTGGTCGATTACCAGGCGCGGCTGATGCCGGCGATCTTCGAAGGCGAGGCGGCGGCGCGCAATGCGGCGCGCCTGGGCCAGATGGCGCAGTGGGTCGACGTGCCGGTCTGGGGTACCGAGCAGAACCCGTCCAAGCTGGGCGAGAACCTGCCCGAGATCCGCGCCTTCTGCCGCAAGACGCTGGCCAAGATGCATTTCAGCGGCGTGGAAGAGGGGCTCGGCGAATGGCTGCGTCCGCCCGCCAAGGCGGCACCGCAGGGCAACGCCCGCAGCCTGCCCAAGCACCTGCAGAAGCCCCCGGCCGCGGCCGAAGAGCGCAACACCATCGTCATCGCCGGCTGCGAAGCCCATGTCTGCCTGCTGCAGACCGCGCTCGACCTGCTCGAGGACGAGTTCGACGTGTGGGTCGTCACCGATGCCTGCAGCTCGCGCACCGAGCGCAACCGCGACGCCGCCTTCGACCGGCTGGCCGGCGCGGGCGCCGAGCTCGTGACCACCGAGATGGTCGGCTTCGAGTGGCTGCGCACCGCCGAGCATCCGGCGTTCCGCGACCTGCAGGCGCTGATCCGCTGATCTACTGAATTGCTGTTGAGGGGCGGCCCGGCAAGGGGGTCGCCCGGATTGCCGCGGCTGTCAGCTTCCCGCAAGATCGACTCCCATAATTATGAATTCAGTTTCGGCGCGAGTCCGGAACGGCATCCATAAAACAGGAGACAGATCCCGATGAGCCGCTATGAAGAGTTCTACCGCCAGTCCGTCGATGCGCCCGAGGCCTTCTGGGCCGAGCAGGCGAAGCTGATCGACTGGCACACGCCCGCGCAGCAGATCCTCGACGCCAGCCAGCCACCGTTCGCGCGCTGGTTCGTCGGCGGCACCACCAACCTGTGCCACAACGCCGTCGACCGGCACCTAGCCGATCGGGGCGACCAGCCGGCGCTGATCTTCGTGTCGACCGAGACCGGCACCGAGAAAAGCTACAGCTTCGCCGAGCTGCATGCCGAGGTGCAGCGCACCGCCGCCAGCCTCGTCGAACTGGGCGTGGGCAAGGGCGACCGCGTGCTCATCTACATGCCGATGATTCCCGAGGCCGCTTTCGCGATGCTGGCTTGCGCGCGCATCGGCGCCATCCATTGCGTGGTGTTCGGCGGCTTCGCCAGCGGCTCGCTGGCCACCCGCATCGAGGACGCCGAGCCCAAGGTGGTCGTGAGCGCCGACGCCGGGTCGCGCGGCGGCAAGGTCATCGCGTACAAGCCGCTGCTCGACGAGGCCATCCGCCTGTCGAAGCACAAGCCCGAGGCCGTGCTGCTGACCGACCGCGGCCTGGCGGCGATGGCGCTGGTGGCCGGGCGTGACCATCTGGCGGGCGAGCTGCGGCACAAGCACCTGGATGCGCAGGTGCCTTGCACCTGGCTGGCCTCGACCGACATCAGCTACACGATCTACACGAGCGGCACCACCGGCAAGCCCAAGGGCGTGCAGCGCGACGTGGGCGGCTATGCCGTGGCGCTGGCCGCGAGCATGAAGCACATCTTCGACGGCCGGCCCGGCGAAACCTACTTCTCGACCAGCGACATCGGCTGGGTCGTGGGCCACAGCTACATCGTCTACGGCCCGCTGATCGCGGGCATGGCCACCATCATGTACGAGGGCCTGCCCACGCAGGGCCTCGACCAGCAGCCTGACGGCGGCATCTGGTGGCGCCTGGTCGAGAAGTACAAGGTGACGGTGATGTTCAGCGCGCCCACCGCCGTGCGCGTGCTCAAGAAACAAGACCCGGCGCTTCTCAAGAAGTACGACCTGTCGACCCTGCGCGCGCTGTTCCTGGCCGGCGAGCCGCTGGACGAACCGACCGCGCGCTGGATCAGCGACGGCCTGGGCGTGCCGATCATCGACAACTACTGGCAGACCGAGTCGGGCTGGCCGATGATCACCATCGCCAACGGCGTGGAAGCCAAGCCCAGCAAGTTCGGCAGCCCGGGCGTGCCGATGTACGGCTACCGCATCAAGATCCTGCACGAGTCGACCGGCGAGGAACTCACCGGCGCGAACGAGAAGGGCGTGGTCGTGGTCGAGGGCCCGACGCCGCCCGGTTTCATGCAGACCGTGTGGAAGGACGACGCCCGCTTCGTCAACACCTATTGGAAGAGCGTGCCGGGCAAGATGGTCTATTCGACCTTCGACTGGGGCATCCGCGACGCCGACGGCTACTTCTACATCCTGGGCCGCACCGACGACGTGATCAACGTGGCCGGCCACCGGCTGGGCACGCGCGAGATCGAGGAGAGCATCTCGGGCCATGCCAACGTGGCCGAGGTGGCGGTGGTCGGCGTGGCCGACACGCTCAAGGGGCAGGTGGCGATGGCCTTCGTCGTGCCGAAAGACGGCCTGGCCGTGACCGATGCCGATGCGGCGCTCCAGCTCGAGGGCGAGATCATGAAGGTCGTGGCCGACCAGCTCGGCGCCCTGGCGCGGCCCGCGCGCGTGCGCTTCGTGAGCGGCCTGCCGAAGACCCGCAGCGGCAAGCTGCTGCGCCGGGCGATCCAGGCCGTCTGCGAGCAGCGCGACCCGGGCGACCTGACCACCATCGACGATCCGGCCACGCTCCAGCAGATCAAACAGTTACTGTCCGCCACCTGACCGCAGGCGCGAATCGGGGTAGGGTTGCGGGCCTTGCGCAGCCGCGTTCTGTCGTCATATGGTTGACGTGGCACAATGCCAAGGTACTCAGGCCCTTCCCCAGCCACAGTCGCATCCGCCAATCGGTCCAGCCGTGTCGCGGAAGGTTTCTTAACCAACTCGTGCTTCCTCCAGGGAAGCGAAGGTCAGCGGATCATGAGCGATTCCTCTACGCCCACGGCGTACACCGCCTATCAAGGCAACACCTACCTCTTCGGCGGCAATGCGCCCTATGTCGAGGAGATGTACGAAAACTACCTCGCCAACCCCGGCAGCGTTCCCGACAACTGGCGCACGTATTTCGACGCCCTGCAGAACGTTCCCGCCGCCGACGGTACCAGCGCCCGCGACGTCCCCCACCTGCCGGTCATCAACGCCTTTGCCGAACTGGCCAAGCAGGGCACGACCCGTGTCGTGCAGGCCAGCGGCGCCGACTCCGAGCTCGGCCGCAAGCGCACGGCAGTCCAGCAGCTGATTGCCGCCTACCGCAACGTCGGCGCCCGCTGGGCCGACCTCGACCCGCTCAAGCGCGCCGAGCGTCCCGCCATTCCGGAACTCGAGCCCTCGTTCTACGGTTTTGCCGACGCCGACCTCGAGACGGTGTTCAACACCAGCAACACTTTCTTCGGCAAAGAGACCATGTCGCTGCGCGACCTGCTCAATGCCTTGCGTGAAACGTACTGCGGCACGATGGGTGCCGAGTACATGTACACCACCGACCAGAACCACAAGCGCTGGTGGCAGCAGAAGCTCGAAAGCGCCCGCACCAATCCCAAGCTCAGCGCCGAGCAGAAGAAGCACGTGCTCAACCGCCTGACGGCCGCCGAAGGCCTCGAGCGTTTCCTGCACACCAAGTACGTCGGCCAGAAGCGCTTCTCGCTCGAAGGCGGCGAAAGCTTCATCGTCGCGATGGACGAACTGATCAACCAGGCCGGCGTCAAGGGCGTGCAGGAAATCGTGATCGGCATGGCCCACCGCGGCCGCCTGAACGTGCTGGTGAACTCGCTGGGCAAGATGCCCGCCGACCTGTTCGCCGAGTTCGACCACACCGCCCCCGAAGACCTGCCCTCCGGCGACGTCAAGTACCACCAGGGCTTCAGCTCGGACGTGACCACCCCCGGCGGCCCGGTCCACCTGAGCCTGGCGTTCAACCCCTCGCACCTGGAAATCGTGAACCCCGTGGTCGAAGGCTCGGTGCGCGCCCGCATGGACCGCCGCGGCGACCCGCTGGGCAAGCAGGTGCTGCCCGTGATCGTGCACGGCGACGCCGCCTTCGCAGGCCAGGGCGTCGTGATGGAAACGCTGGCACTGGCCGAAACCCGTGGCTACTCCACCGGCGGCACGGTGCACATCGTGATCAACAACCAGATCGGCTTCACCACCAGCGACCCGCGCGACAGCCGCTCGACGCTGTACTGCTCGGACATCGTCAAGATGATCGAAGCGCCGGTGCTGCACGTGAACGGCGACGACCCCGAAGCCGTGGTGCTCGCCACCCAGTTCGCTCTTGATTTCCGCATGGAATTCCAGAAGGACGTGGTCGTCGACATCATCTGCTTCCGCAAGCTGGGCCACAACGAGCAGGACACGCCGTCGCTCACCCAGCCGCTGATGTACAAGAAGATCGCGGCCCACCCCGGCACGCGCAAGCTGTACGCCGACAAGCTGGCCGCGCAAGGCCTGGGCGACACGCTCGGTGACGACATGGTCAAGGCGCAGCGCGCCGCCTTCGACGAAGGCAAGAACACCGTCGACCCCGTGCTCACCAACTTCAAGAGCAAGTACGCCGTCGACTGGAGCCCGTACCTCAACAAGAAGTGGACCGACGCCGGCGACACCGCCATTCCCTCCGCCGAGTGGAAGCGCCTGGCCGAACGCATCACCAAGGCGCCCGAAAACTTCACCGTGCACCCGCTCGTGAAGAAGGTGCTGGACGACCGCGCAGCCATGGGCCGTGGCGACGTCAACGTCGACTGGGGCATGGGCGAGCACATGGCCTTCGCCTCGCTGGTGGCCAGCGGCTACCCGGTGCGCCTGTCGGGTGAAGATTCGGGCCGCGGCACGTTCACGCACCGCCACGCCGTGCTGCACGACCAGAACCGCGAGAAGTTCGACACCGGCACCTACACGCCGCTGCAGAACGTGGCCGAGAACCAAGCCCCGTTCGTCGTCATCGACTCGATCCTGTCCGAAGAAGCCGTGCTGGCCTTCGAATACGGCTACGCCTCGAACGACCCCAACACGCTCGTCATCTGGGAAGCCCAGTTCGGCGACTTCGTGAACGGCGCGCAAGTGGTGATCGACCAGTTCATCGCGTCGGGCGAAGTCAAGTGGGGCCGCGTCAACGGCATCACGATGATGCTGCCGCACGGCTACGAAGGCCAGGGCCCCGAGCACAGCTCGGCACGCCTGGAGCGCTTCATGCAGCTGAGCGCCGACACCAACATGCAGGTGGTGCAGCCCACCACGGCCAGCCAGATCTTCCACATCCTGCGCCGCCAGATGGTGCGCAACCTGCGCAAGCCGCTGATCATCCTCACGCCCAAGTCGCTGCTGCGCAACAAGGACGCGACCTCGCCGCTGTCCGAGTTCACCAAGGGCAGCTTCCAGACCGTCATCCCCGACAGCAAGGGTCTGAAGGCCGAGAAGGTCAAGCGCCTGATCGCCTGCTCGGGCAAGGTCTACTACGACCTGGCCAAGAAGCGCGAAGAGCAGGGCAGCGACGACGTGGCGATCATCCGCGTCGAGCAGCTCTACCCGTTCCCGCACAAGGCGTTCGCCGCCGAGGTCAAGAAGTACCCCAACCTCGTGGACATCGTGTGGTGCCAGGACGAGCCGCAGAACCAGGGCGCCTGGTTCTTCGTGCAGCACTACATCCACGAAAACATGCAGGAAGGCCAGAGGCTCGGCTACTCCGGCCGTGCCGCCTCGGCATCGCCGGCCGTCGGCTACTCGCACCTGCACCAGGAACAGCAGAAGGCGCTGGTCGATGGCGCATTTGGCAAGCTCAAGGGCTTCGTGCTGACCAAGTAAGAACCGTCCCTTTTCACACGAACACCCTCAAGAACAAAACGGAGCTCACTCCAAATGTCTATCGTAGAAGTCAAAGTCCCCCAGCTTTCCGAATCCGTGGCCGAGGCCACCATGCTCACGTGGAAGAAGAAAGCCGGCGAAGCCGTCGCCGTCGATGAAATCCTGATCGAGATCGAAACCGACAAGGTCGTGCTCGAAGTGCCGGCACCCTCGGCCGGCGTGCTGGTCGAGATCGTTCAGCCCGACGGCGCCACCGTGGTGGCCGAGCAGCTGATCGCCAAGATCGACACCGACGGCAAGGCCGCCGCCGCGGCACCCGCTGCTGCAGCAGCCCCCGCCGCCGCACCGGCCGCTGCTGCTCCCGCAGCGGCAGCCGCCGCCACCGGCGGTTCGAAGGCCGACGTCGCCATGCCCGCCGCTGCCAAGCTGCTGGCGGACAACAACCTGAAGACCAGCGATGTGGCCGGCACGGGCAAGGACGGCCGCGTGACCAAGGGCGACGTGCTCGGCGCCGTGGCTGCCGGCGCCAAGCCTGCCGCGACCATCGCCGCACCGGCTGCCAAGCCCGCGCTGCAACAGGTCGCCGCGCCCGCCGCACCCGACCTGGGTGAGCGTCCGGAACAGCGCGTGCCGATGAGCCGCCTGCGCGCGCGCATCGCCGAGCGCCTGATCCAGTCGCAATCGACCAACGCCATCCTGACCACCTTCAACGAAGTGAACATGGCCCCGGTCATGGACCTGCGCAAGAAGTTCCAGGACGCGTTCACCAAGGAACACGGCGTGAAGCTCGGCTTCATGAGCTTCTTCGTGAAGGCCGCGGTGCACGCGCTGAAGAAGTACCCGGTGCTCAACGCCTCGGTCGACGGCAACGACATCCTGTACCACGGCTACTTCGACATCGGCATTGCCGTCGGGTCGCCGCGCGGCCTGGTGGTGCCCATCCTGCGCAATGCAGACCAGATGAGCTTCGCCGACATCGAGAAGAAGATCGCCGAGTACGGCAAGAAGGCCCAAGACGGCAAGCTGGGCATCGAGGAAATGACCGGCGGCACGTTCTCCATCTCCAACGGCGGCACCTTCGGCTCGATGCTCTCGACCCCGATCATCAACCCGCCCCAGTCGGCCATCCTGGGCGTGCACGCCACCAAGGACCGCGCCGTGGTCGAAAACGGCCAGATCGTCGTTCGCCCGATGAACTACCTCGCCATGAGCTACGACCACCGCATCATCGACGGCCGCGAAGCCGTGCTGGGCCTGGTCGCCATGAAGGAAGCGCTGGAAGATCCGTCGCGCCTGCTGTTCGACATCTGATCCGGGGAGCAAGAACCAGATGGCAAACAAGCAATTCGACGTCGTCGTCATCGGCGGCGGTCCTGGCGGCTACATCGCGGCGATCCGCGCTGCGCAGCTCGGCTTCAACGTGGCCTGCATCGACGAGTGGAAAAACGGCAAGGGCGGCCCCGCACCGGGCGGCACCTGCACCAACGTCGGCTGCATTCCCTCGAAGGCGCTGCTGCAATCGTCGGAGCACTTCGAGCAGGCCGGCCACCACTTTGCGGATCACGGCATCAAGGTCGAAGGCCTCGGCCTGGACATCGACAAGATGCTGGCCCGCAAGGACCAGGTCGTGAAGCAGAACAACGACGGCATCCTGTACCTGTTCAAGAAGAACAAGATCAGCTTCTTCCACGGCCGCGGTTCGTTCGTGAAGGCGGACGAAGCCGGCTACGAGGTCAAGGTGGCGGGCGCCGCTGAAGAATCGATCAGCGGCAAGCACATCATCATCGCCACGGGTTCCAACGCCCGCGCGCTGCCGGGCACGCCGTTCGACGAGGAAAACATCCTCTCGAACGACGGCGCGCTGCGCATCGGCGCGGTGCCCAAGAAGCTGGGCCTGATCGGCTCGGGCGTCATCGGCCTCGAAATGGGCTCGGTGTGGCGCCGCCTCGGTGCCGAGGTCACGGTGCTCGAAGCACTGCCGACCTTCCTGGGCGCCGTGGACGAGCAGATCGCCAAGGAAGCCAAGAAGGCTTTCGACAAGCAGAAGCTCAAGATCGAACTCGGCGTGAAGGTCGGCGAGATCAAGTCGTCGAAGAAGGGCGTGAGCGTCGCCTGGACCAACGCCAAGGGCGAAGCCCAGACGCTGGAAGTCGACAAGCTGATCGTCTCGATCGGCCGCGTGCCCAACACCATTGGCCTGAACGCCGAAGCCGTGGGCCTGAAGCTCGACGAGCGCGGCGCCATCGCCGTGGACGACGACTGCAAGACCAGCCTGCCCAACGTGTGGGCCATCGGCGACGTGGTGCGCGGCCCGATGCTGGCGCACAAGGCCGAGGAAGAAGGCGTGGCCGTGGCGGAGCGCATCGCGGGCCAGCACGGCCACGTGAACTTCAACACCGTGCCGTGGGTGATCTACACCAGCCCCGAGATCGCATGGGTCGGCCAGACCGAGCAGCAGCTCAAGGCCGCAGGCCGCGCCTACAAGGCCGGCACCTTCCCGTTCCTGGCGAACGGCCGCGCACGCGCGCTGGGCGACACGACCGGCATGGTCAAGTTCCTGGCCGACGCCGCCACGGACGAGATCCTGGGCGTGCACATCGTGGGCCCGCAGGCCAGCGAACTGATCTCCGAAGCCGTCGTGGCAATGGAGTTCAAGGCGAGCGCCGAAGACATCGCGCGCATCTGCCATGCGCACCCGTCGCTGTCGGAAGCCACCAAGGAAGCGGCCCTGGCCGTGGACAAGCGCACGCTCAACTTCTGATCTCCGGTTCTTGAGCGAACCCGGCCCCGATCGACCCTCGCGGGGCGGTCGGGGCTCTCCATTTTTGAAGCGATCCGATCCCTTGAGCGTCAAACAGGCTTACGAAGCGGAACTCGCGGCACGCGGGTTCAAGAGCGATCCCGCACAACTGGCGGCCGTCGAGGCGCTCGACCGCTGCGCCACCGAGTGGGGCGAGTACAAGGCCCGGCGCTCCAATGCGCTGAAGAAGCTCATCAACCGGCCGGAGCTGCCGCGCGGCGTCTACATGTACGGCGGCGTGGGGCGCGGCAAGAGCTTCCTGATGGACCTGTTCTTCAACGCCGTGCCGCTGCGGCGCAAGACGCGCCTGCACTTCCACGAGTTCATGCGCGAGGTGCACCGCGAGCTGCGCGACCTGCAGGGCACCGTGAACCCGCTCGACGAGCTGGGGCTGCGTATCTCCAAGCGCTACAAGCTGATCTGCTTCGACGAGTTCCATGTCGCGGACATCACCGACGCGATGATCCTGCACCGGCTGCTCGTGGCGCTGTTCGACAATGGCGTGGGCTTTGTCACCACCTCGAACTTCAAGCCCGACGACCTGTACCCCGGCGGCCTGCACCGCGACCGCATCCTGCCCGCCATTGCACTGCTCAACCAGAAGCTCGAGGTGCTGAGCGTGGACAACGGCACCGACTACCGGCGCCGCACGCTGGAGCAGCTGCGCATGTACCTCACGCCGAACGACGCGGCGGCCGAGAAGGAAATGCGCCACGCCTTCGACAAGCTGGCCGAAACCGCCGACGAAAACCCGATCCTGCACATCGAGCAGCGCGAGATCCGCGCGCTGCGCAAGGCCGGCGGCGTGGTGTGGTTCGACTTCAAGACGTTGTGTGGCGGCCCGCGCTCGCAGAACGACTACCTCGAGATCGCGAGCCAGTTCCACACCGTGCTGCTGTCCGACGTGCCGCACATGCCGGTGCGCATGGCCTCGGAAGCACGCCGTTTCACCTGGCTGGTCGATGTCTTGTACGACCGGCGCTGCAAGCTCATCATGTCGGCCGAGGTTCCGCCCGAGGCGTTGTACACCGAGGGGCCGCTGGCGCACGAGTTTCCGCGCACGGTGTCCCGGCTCACCGAAATGCAGTCGAGCGAATTCCTCGCCCTGGAACGCCGCATCGTCGACACCCGACTCACATGAAAAAAACCGCTCTTGCCCTGTTCCTGGCCTTGGCCAGCCTGCCGCTGTGGGCCCAGTCCAACGCGGCGGCGGGCAACGCTGACCTCGAAGCCGAACGCAGCCGCCTGGCGGCCGAGCGCGAGGTCATCGAGTCGCGCTACGCGAAGGAGCGCGCGGCCTGCTACAAGAAGTTCGCGGTCGAAGACTGCCTGCGCGAAAGCCGCAGCCGCCGTCGCAAGGAAACCGACCACATCAAGCGACAGGAAACCGCGATCAACGACATCCAGCGCCAGCGCAGCGGCGCGGCCGAGCTGCAGAAGCTCGACCAGAAGGCCGCCACCCAGCGCCCGCAGGATTCGCGCGAACAGCGCGAAAAGTCGCAGGAAGACCAGAAGGCGCGTGAGCAGCGCGCCGCCGACCACGCCGCGAGCCGCGCCGCGACCGCGGCCGACGCCGCCGAGCGCCAGCGCCAGTTCGAGAACAAGCAGAAGGCCCATGCCGACGAGCAGGCCAAGGCGGCCCAGCGCCGCGCCGAAGCGCCGGCCGCGACCACGCGCTTCGAGGACAAGCAGAAGCGGGCGGCGGAACACCGCGCCAACCGCGAACGCCAGAACGCCGAGCGCACCAAGCCGCGCGGCGCACCGTTGCCACCGGCACCGGCGGCTTCCTCGCCCTGATCCTTGAAAGAGGGCGGGCGCTCAGACCGCCGCGGGCAGCCGGTCGAGCTTGAGCACCGCGATCGAGATGTTGTCGCCCGTGCCGCGCGCACGGCGCCGCGCTTCTCCCACCAGAATTTCCACCGCATCGCGCGGCGGCTGCGCGTACAGCACGCTGGCCAGTTCCTCGGGCGAGAAGTAGTGCCACAGGCCGTCGCTGCAGGCCATCAGCAGGTCGCCCGGCTGCAGCTTGGCGATGTGGTGCGGATCGACGGGCGGCGGCGTGGTCGTCATGCCCAGGCAACCCAGCAGGATGTTGCCCTGCGGATGGATGTTGGCCTCGGCCTCGCTGATCTGGCCGCGATCGACCAGCGCCTGCACGTACGAATGGTCGCGCGTGCGCTTGACCAGCGCACCGTCGTTGAAGTGATAGATGCGCGAGTCGCCTGCGTGGATCCAGGCGCAGTCGCCCTTGGGGTTCATCAGGAAGGCGGCCAGCGTGCTGTGCGGTTCCTGCTCGCTCGACAGCGCCGTGAGCTTGATCACCGTGTGGGCGTCTTCGAGCAGCTGGCGCAGCACGACGGCGGGGTCGTCGCGCTCGGGGCTGTAGCGGGTGAAGAGCTGGCGCGCGGTCATGAGCACCTGGTCGGACGCCTTGCGCCCGCCGCTGCGCCCGCCCATGCCGTCGGCGATGACGCCGAGCACACAGCCCGGCGTGCGGGGATGGCTCATCAACAGCACCTGGTCCTGCTGGTAGGGGCGATCCCCCTTGTGGAGGCCGGTGGCGGCGGCGAGTCGAAAGCCTTGGGTCATGAGCGCTGGGGCGCCAGAGGCGCGCTTTCTGTCTTCTCTGGGGTTCGTGTCAGGACGTATTATCGAATGAACACGCGCGGCCCCATGCGGCACGCGCACCCCCACCGTTGGACTCCAATCTTCATTCCCTTTCCCGTCAGCTGATCGAGCTGCGCATCGCGCATGCCGACCTCGACGCGACCATTGACCGGCTCTCGGAAGACGGCGTGCCGCAGGACGAACTGCTGATGCGCCGCCTGAAAAAGCGCCGCCTCGCCCTGCGCGACCAGATCGCCCAGCTCGAGAACGCGCTCGACCCGAAAGAGCCGGCGTGACGTCGCCGCTCGAAAACCAGGTGCGCGATGCGTTCGCGCAGGACGGGGTGCTGTCGCAGGCCGCCGAGCAGTTCCGCGAACGCGGCGGCCAGACCGAGATGGCGATGGCCGTGGCCCGCACCATCTCCGACGGCGGCATGCTCGTGGTCGAGGCCGGCACGGGCGTGGGCAAGACTTTCTCGTACCTCGTGCCCGCATTGCTGAGCGGCGAGCGCGTGCTGCTCTCGACCGCCACCAAGACCCTGCAGGACCAGCTGTTCGGCCGCGACCTGCCGCGCCTCGTCGAGGCCTTCGCACTGCCGATACGCACGGCGCTGCTGAAAGGGCGGGGCAGCTACCTGTGCCTGCACCGGCTCGACATGGCCCGACACGACGCCTCGCTGCCCGAGCGCGGCAGCCTGCGCACGTTGGCAAAGATCGAGCAGTGGTCGAAAGCCACCCGCACCGGCGACCTCGCCGAACTGCCGGGGCTCGACGAGCGCTCGCCGTTGATCCCGCTGATCACCTCCACGCGCGAGAACTGCCTGGGCGCGCAATGCCCGCAGTTCAAGGCCTGCCACGTCAACCTGGCGCGGCGCGAGGCGCTGGCGGCCGACATCGTGGTCATCAACCACCACCTGTTCTTTGCCGACCTCGCGGTGCGCGAGACCGGCATGGCCGAGTTGCTGCCGACCGTGAGCGTCGTCGTGTTCGACGAGGCGCACCAGCTCAACGAAACCGGCGTGCAGTTCCTGGGCGCGCAGCTCGGCAGCGGGCAGGCGCTCGACTTCGCGCGCGACATGCTCGGCGCCGGCCTGCAGCATGCGCGCGGGCTGGTCGACTGGCAGCAGCTGGTGGCGGCGGTCGAACGCGCGGCGCGCGAGTTGCGGTTGGTGGTCGGCAAGCAGTGGCCGGGCGCCAAGCTGCGCTGGATCGGTCCGGCCCCGGAGGGCGTGAATGCCGAGGCCTGGCAGGGCGCGCTCGACGACCTGCAGGACGCCTTCGTGCTGGCCGCCGACGGGCTGGACACGGTGAGCGAAATCTCGCCCGACTTCGTGCGCCTGCACGAGCGCGCGCGACAGCTCGCCAAGCGCACGGCGCGTTTCGCGCAGCCGTGCGAACTCGACTCCGTGCGCTGGGTCGACGTGGGCACGCAGCTGCGGCTGATCGAGTCGCCGCTCGACATCGCCGATGCGATGCGCAAGCGCGTGCTCAAGCTGGCCGACGAGCCTGTGGAGCCCGACCTGCCCTATGGCGACGACGAGGAAGACCCCGAGCACGGCGCCGTCCCACCGCCACCGCAGGAAGACAGCCGCCGGGCCTGGGTCTTCACCTCCGCCACGCTGGGCGACGACCCGACGCTGCGCTGGTTCACCGAACCCTGCGGCCTGCGCGACGCCGAAGTGCTGCGCGTGCAAAGCCCCTTCGACTACGCCTCGCAGGCAGCAATCTATGTGCCGCGGGCCTTTCCGAAGCCCAACGATCCCACGCACAGCCAGCAGGTGGCCAAGCTGGCCGCGCACGGCGCCGCGGAGCTCGGTGGTCGCACGCTGGTGCTCACCACCACGCTGCGCGCGCTGCGCACCATCGGCGATGCGATGCGCCAGCAGTTCGAGCTGCTCCAGACAGAAGCACGGCCCGAGGTGCTGGTGCAGGGCGAGCTGCCCAAGCGCGTGCTCATGGACCGCTTCCGCGAAGGCGCGAGCAACGGGCGCGCGGGCTGCGTGCTGGTGGCGTCGGCCTCGTTCTGGGAAGGCTTCGATGCGCCGGGCGACGCCCTGCAGTTCGTCGTGATCGACAAGCTGCCTTTCCCGCCGCCCAACGATCCGCTGGTGGAGGCCCGCTCGCAGCGGCTCGAAGCGCAGGGGCGCAGCTCGTTCAGCGACTATTCGCTGCCCGAGGCGGCCGTGGCATTGAAACAGGGGGCGGGGCGCCTCATTCGCCGTGAAAGCGACAGCGGCGTACTCGCGATCTGCGACACGCGCCTCGTGGCGATGGGCTATGGCCGGCGGCTGCTGGCGGCGTTGCCGCCGATGCGCCGGCTGGAAACCGAAGCGGATTTCGAGAGCGCGATCGACGCGCTCAGGAAACCCTATTGATATCTACCACCGGGAGGCGCTGGATTACCAGAGCTTCCACCAGGGGTCGGTGCTGCCCTTGAAACCGTTCGCCAGGTAGGTGCTCTGCGGGTAGTTGGTGGTCAGCACGCGTTGTGCGTCGTCGCGCAGGTCCTTCATGCCGAGCGCGTCGTACGACTTCACCATGATGTACAGGGCTTCTTCGAGCGCCGGCACTTCGCGGTAGTCGGACAGCGCGATCTGTGCCCGATTGATGGCCGCCAGGTAGGCGCCACGCGAGTAGTAATAGCGGGCCACGTGAACTTCGTACTGCGCGAGCGAGTTCACGATGTAGTTCATGCGCTGGCGCGCGTCGGGCGCGTAGCGCGACTCGGGAAAGCGCGTCACGAGGTCGCGGAAGGATTCGAACGATTCCTTGGCGGCCTTCTGGTCGCGCTCGGACAGGTCCTGGCGCGTCAGGAACGCGAACATGCCCAGGTCGTCGTTGAAGTTGATCACGCCCTTCAGGTAGAGCGCGTAGTCGAACGCCGGGCTGGCCGGGTGCAGCTTCATGAAGCGGTCGAGCGTGGCGATGGCGTTGGCCTTTTCGCCGGCCTTGTGCTGGGCGTAGGCCTTTTCGAGCTGGGCCTGCTGGGCCAGCGGCGTACCGGCGGCACGGCCTTCGAGCTTCTCGTACAGCGGCACTGCCTTGTCGTAGGCGCCGGAGCCGACTTCGTCCTTGGCTTCCGAGTAGATGCGGTTGGGGCTCCAGTTCGCGGTCTTGTCTTCCTTGGTGGTGGAACCGCAGCCGGCGACGAGAAGGGCCGCCGCGCTGAGCGCGATCCAGGCAGGGACCGATAATTTGGCGCGAAACATCACATACGGCTTTCGTGAAACAGTTGCCCTCAATTATATCGACCGACCCCCTGACCGATCCCCCGGAAGGGCCTGAACCTGAAGAGGGCGCCGATCTCGCAGAGCCCAGCGAGCTGCGTCCCTTCGCCATTGACCAAGCGCAGCACGGCCAGCGGCTCGACCGCGCATTGGCTGCGCTGGTGCCCGAGTTTTCGCGCAGTTACCTTCAGCAACTCATTGAAGCTGGCGCCGTCGAGCTGCAAGGGCGCACGCTCACCAAGGTTTCTGCCACGGTGCGCGCGGGCCAGTCGGGGCGCATCGAGCTGCGGCCCACGCCCCAGAGCCAGGCCTTCCGGCCCGAGGCGATGGACCTGGTCACCGTCCACGAAGACGAGCACCTGCGAATCATCGACAAACCCGCCGGCCTCGTGGTGCATCCGGCGCCGGGCCACTGGAGCGGCACGCTGCTGAACGGGCTGCTGGCGCTCGACCCGAAGGCCGTGCTGCTGCCGCGCGCGGGCATCGTGCACCGCCTCGACCGCGACACCAGCGGCCTGATGGTGGTGGCGCGCACACGGGCCGCGATGGACGCGATGGTGGCGCTGATCGCCGCACGCGACGTGAAGCGGCAGTACCTGGCGATGGGGCACAAGGCCTGGGAAGGCGCGGCGGCGCGGCAGGTCGATGCGCCGATCGGGCGCGATCCGCGCAACCGGCTGCGCATGGCCGTGGTCGACCTGGAGCGCCACGCGGGCAAGACCGCGCGCACCCTGATCGAGCGGCTCGACAGCCACACCGACGGCTGCGCGGTGCGCTGCACGCTCGAAACCGGCCGCACCCACCAGATCCGTGTGCACATGGCGTCGATCGGCCATCCGCTGGTCGGCGACGCGCTGTATGGCGGCGCGCCCGCGGCGGGGCTGTCGCGGCAGGCGCTGCATGCGTTCCGGCTGGCGTTCGTGCATCCCGTCACGCAGCAGGCGATGGAGTTCCGTTCGCCGCCGCCGCCCGATCTGGCGCAGGCTTTGCAGACCTGGGGGCTGGATTACAATCGCGCCTGACGGCCCGAGGGCCGCGCCGGCCACCCGAGGCCGGCCTTGCGTTGCACTCGCCGCGTGCCGGCAACGCCTACCCCTTCCATCCATCTGAACAAGCGTCGCCAGGCGCCTTTTTCCGGATAACGCGAACCATGAATACGGCGGATGCCAAGCGCATTCTCGAAACCGCCTTGATCTGTTCGAGCCAGCCGCTGCCGGTGCGCGACATGCGCGTGCTGTTCGACGACGAGCTGGGCGTGGACACGATCAAGGTGCTGTTGCTCGAACTGCAGGAAGACTGGGCGCAACGCGGCCTGGAGCTGGTGAGCGTCGGCAGCGGCTGGCGTTTCCAGAGCCGGCCCGAGATGCGCGATGCCCTCGATCGCCTGCATCCCGAGAAGCCGCCGCGCTACACGCGCGCCGCGCTTGAGACGCTGGCCATCATTGCCTACCGGCAGCCGGCCACGCGCGGCGACATGGAAGACATCCGCGGCGTCACGATCAACTCCCTGATCCTGAAGCAGCTCGAAGACCGCGGCTGGGTCGAGGTGATCGGCCACCGCGAAACGGTCGGCCGGCCCGCGCTCTACGCGACCACCCGCCAGTTCCTCGACGACCTGGGCCTGGCCTCGCTGGACCAGCTGCCGCTGGTGGAAACGCCCGCGCAGCAGGCGGCGCTGGTTGATGCGCTGCAGCAGGCTGCGGGCGACCAGCCGGGGCTGCCGATCGACGTCGACGCGGCGGAAGAGTTGGTTGCGGAATCTGCAGAGGTTGCAGTGCCTGCGGTCGAAGAGGGTGTGCAGCCCGAACTCGGCATGGTCGATGTGCCGCCCGAGTCGGCGGAGCTGGCCGAGGTCGTTTCGACCGATGCGGCGGAGTTTGCCGAAGAGGTGGTGGCGATCACCGAGGGTGACGAAGCCGACGGGCCCGTTGATGAGGCGCCACCAGCGTCCGAGCCAGAAGCCGGTGAGCCGTCCGCCGAACCCGAAGTGGCCGCCGCGCCCGAAGAACCCGAATCTGAGGTCCCGTCCCCCGCAGCGGACGAGACCGACCCCCACGACCCCCACGCTGTTTCTCCCGGAAAAACCCCATGAGCTCATCCGACACCGACGACGCAGCGATGCTGCCGGTCGAACCCGAAGTCAAGAAGCGGAAGCGGCCAGCCACGCCCAAGAAGGTGACGGAAGTTGCTGTTGAATCCGTCGCTGCGCCCGCAGCGCCGGCAGGGGCCGAGGCCGAGGAAGCGCCGAAGAAGCCGCGTGCACCCCGCAAGAAGAAGGTGGTCGAGGCTCCGGCTGCCGATGAGCAATTGGCGAGGGCGGCGGAAGTCGCTCCCGCGGCCGAAGCCCCCGCGACGGTGGAGCCCGATGTGGCACCCGTGGTTGCTGCGCCAGCGGCGACCGAGGAAAGCGAGCCGGCACCGGTCGAAGCACAGCGTCCTCAGGCGTCCGACGAGGACGAGGACGACAACCGCGGGGATGACGAAGACGACGAGGAAGACGAACCCGACGAAGAGGAAGACGACCTCGACCGCGCCCGTCGCGCCGCCGAGCGCGAGCAGCGCAATGCGCCGCCGACCGAGCCGATCCGTTTTGCCGACGTCATCTCCGGCCAGTTCGACGCCGACGAAGAAAGCCCCGAGGTGCCGCCGCTCAAGCGCGTGCTGCTGCCCGAGGCCGATTCGCCCAAGCTGCACAAGGTGTTGGCGCAGGCCGGCCTCGGTTCGCGTCTCGAGATGGAGCAACTCATCCTGCAGGGGCGCATCTCGGTCAACAACGAGCCGGCCCACATCGGCCAGCGCATCCAGTACGGCGACCAGGTCAAGATCAACGGCAAGCCGATCCGCTACCGCATCGCACCGCCGCCGCCGCGCGTGATCGCGTACCACAAGCCCGTGGGCGAGGTCGTCACGCACGACGATCCGCAGAACCGCCCGACGGTGTTCCGCAAGCTGCCGCGTCTGCAGCAGGGCAAGTGGCAGTCGGTCGGCCGGCTCGACCTGAACACCGAAGGCCTGCTGCTGTTCAGCAGCTCCGGCGACCTGGCCAACCAGCTCATGCACCCGCGCTTCGGCTTGGAGCGCGAGTACGCGGTGCGCGTGCTGGGCGCGCTCACCAGCGAAGAAAAGAAGAAGCTGCTCGAGGGCGTGCGACTGGACGACGGCATGGCGCAGTTCGGCACCATCGAAGACGGTGGCGGTGAAGGCTCCAACTGCTGGTACCGCGTGACCATTTCCGAAGGCCGCAACCGCGAGGTGCGCCGCCTGTTCGAGTCGGTGGGCCATGCGGTCAGCCGGCTGATCCGCATCCGCTACGGCGCGATGGTGCTGCCGCGCGGTCTCAAGCGCGGTGCCTGGATGGAGCTCGACGAGCGCGACATCCAGGCGCTGTTCCAGGCCTCGGGCGGTGCGCAGGCGCGACCGGCGGGTCCGTCGCAGCGCGGTCCCGGCGGGCCGGAGGGCGGCGGTCGCAACGGCCGCAATAAGAAGCGTCGCGGCAACAACAACCGCAACGGCGGCATGGGTGGTGGCCAGCCGCGTGAAGCGCGCGGCGAAGCGCCGATCCCGAGCCCGCTGGGCGACGGTCGTCCGCCGCGCGGTGAGCGCGGAGGACGCGGTGGTCCCAACCGAGGCGGTGGCAATGGCGGCCCGCCGCAGCAGGGGCGCCGCGGCAACGCCGGTCCGGGCAACCGCCAAGGCGGCCAGGGGCAAGGGCAGGGCGGTGGCAACCGTTCGGCAGGCGGTGGTGGTGGCGGTGCTGCCAACCAGCCCGATCCGATGAAGACCTCGCTCGGCTACATCGGCGCCGACAGCTTCTCGCGCCAGCGCAAGGAACAGCGCGGCGGTCCGGGGCGTCGCGGCGGTGGCGGCGGCTCGCAAGGCGGCGGTGGTGGCTTTGGCGGTGGTGGCGGCGGACGCCGTCGCGGACGCTGAAAGCCAGCCGTCGCAGCGCGGCCTTTCGCGGGGTTTTCACCAATCCCGCAGGTCGCGCCGGTTAAAATCAGAGGCTTTGTCGACGTGCCACGAAACAAACTCGTTGCAGTTGTGACAAAACACTTCAAAATCAAAGCTCAGGAAGCATTTCAATGGCTATCGAACGTACCCTTTCCATCATCAAGCCCGACGCCGTCGCCAAGAACGTCATCGGCAAGATCGTTTCCCGCTTCGAGGCTGCCGGCCTCAAGATCGTCGCCGCCAAGCTGGTTCACCTGTCGCGCAACGAAGCAGAGCAGTTCTACTCGGTGCACAAGGAGCGTCCCTTCTTCAAGGACCTCGTCGAGTTCATGATCTCGGGCCCCGTGTTCGTGCAAGTGCTCGAAGGCGAGAACGCCATCGCCAAGAACCGTGACCTGATGGGCGCTACGGACCCCAAGAAGGCAGCCGCCGGCACCATCCGCGCCGACTTCGCCGACAGCATCGACGCCAACGCCGTTCACGGCTCGGACGCGCCCGAAACGGCTGCCAACGAAGTGTCGTTCTTCTTCGCCGGCCTCAACGTCTACGCACGCTGAAGCCGTTGCTCGCCTGAATTCATGACCACAGCCAATCTGCTCGAATTCGATCTCGACGGGCTGGCTGCGTTCTGCGAAAAACTCGGCGAGAAAAAATTCCGCGCCACGCAGCTGTTCCGCTGGATCCACCAGCGTGGCGCCAGCGACTTCACCCAGATGACCGATCTGGCGAAGTCGCTGCGCGAGAAACTCGCGACCACCGCGCGCGTGGAGGCCCTGTCGGTCCTCACGCAGCATGAATCCAAGGACGGCACGATCAAGTGGCTGTTCGACGTCGGCGGCGGCGATGCGGTCGAGGCCGTGTTCATCCCCGAAGACGATCGCGGCACGCTGTGCGTGTCGTCGCAGGCCGGTTGCGCCGTGGGCTGCCGCTTTTGCTCGACCGGGCATCAGGGCTTCAGCCGCAATCTCACCACGGGCGAAATCGTCGCCCAGCTCTGGTTCGCCGAGCACTTCCTGCGCAAGCACCTCAAGCGCGACGAGCGCGTCATCTCCAACGTGGTGATGATGGGCATGGGCGAGCCGCTGCAGAACTACTCGGCGCTGGTGCCCGCCTTGCGCACCATGCTCGACGACAACGCCTACGGGCTGTCGCGCCGCCGGGTCACGGTGTCGACCTCCGGCGTGGTGCCGATGATCGACCGCCTGGGCACCGATTGCGCCGTGGCCATGGCTGTCTCGCTGCATGCGCCCAACGATGCGCTGCGCGACGACCTCGTGCCGCTCAATCGCAAGTACCCGATCGCCGAACTGCTCGAGGCCTGCAAGCGCTACCTCGTGCATGCGCCGCGCGATTTCATCACCTTCGAATACTGCATGCTCGACGGCGTGAACGACCAGCCCGAGCATGCGCGCCAGCTGATCGAGCTCGTGCGCAAGCACGATGTCTCGTGCAAGTTCAACCTGATTCCGTTCAACCCGTTCCCGGCGTCGGGCCTGCTGCGCTCGCCGCAGCCGCGCGTGCTGGCCTTTGCCCGCACGCTGAGCGAAGCGGGCCTCGTGACCACCGTGCGCAAGACGCGCGGTGACGACATCGACGCCGCCTGCGGACAGCTCGCCGGCGACGTGAAAGACCGCACCCGTGCGGCCGAACGCATGGCCCAACGCCGTGCGGCGGTGGCCGAGCGTCCCGTCGTTCTGCACCCGACCCGCGCCAAGACCCCCAAGACCACCGTTCCCCAGGAGCATTGACGCAATGAGCATGGCCTTTCCGACGACGACCGCGAGCGTGCAGCGAGTGCTGAGCGCAGGAATCGCGAGCGTCGCCGTGGCGCTTCTTCTCGCGGGCTGCGTCAACACGCGAACCACCACCACCGGGCTTGTCGGCAGTGGGGCCGACAGCGGCACCACTGCCGTGACCGACGTCGACGAAAACAACCGTCGCCGTGCCCGCCTGCGGATGGAGCTGGCGGCCGGCTACTTCGAGCACGGCCAGCCCTCGGTCGCCCTCGAAGAACTCAAGCAGGTGCTGGCCATCGACCCGAACTACGCCGACGCCTACAACCTGCGGGGCCTGGTCTACATGCGGCTGGACGACGCCGGCCAGGCCGAAGACAGCTTCCGCCGCGCGGTCGCGATCAATCCGCGCGACGCCAACACGCGCCACAACTACGGATGGCTGCTGTGCCAGCAGAACCGCTACGGCGACGCCGCGCAGCAGTTCGCCGCGGCACTGGCCGTGCCCAGCTATGCCGATCGCGCCAAGACGCTCATGACCCAGGGGGTCTGCGAGCTCAAGGCCGGGCAGCGGCCGCAGGCCGAGCGCAGCCTCCTGCAGGCCTACGAGCTCGACGCCGGCAATCCGGTGGTCGGCTTCAACCTGGCCTCGGTGCTGGCGCAGCGCGAAGAATGGTCGCGCGCGCAGTTCTACGTCCGCCGTGTCAACAACAGCCCCTCGGCCAATGCCGAGACGCTCTGGCTCGGCATCAAGATCGAACGGAAGCTCAACAACCGCGAGGCTGTCGCGCAGCTGGGCGGTCAACTGCAACGACGTTTCCCTCAATCGCGGGAGGCAATGGCGTACGAGCGCGGGAATTTCAATGACTGAACGGGTTTCGGAGTTCGGGACGTCCGCGGCGCTGCCGCTGGCAGAAGGCGACGTCGCGCACAAGACGGCCGGTGACATGCTGCGCGAGGCGCGCGAAGCGCATGGCCTGCACATCGAGATGGTGGCCGCGGCGCTCAAGGTGCCGCCGCAAAAGCTGATCGCACTCGAGGCCGACGACATCGCCTCGCTGCCCGACCCGGTGTTCGCCCGGGCCCTGGCCAGCAGCGTGTGCCGCGCACTGCGCATCGATCCGGCGCCAGTGCTTGCCAAGCTGCCGGGCGCACAACGCGCACCGCTGGCCGAAACCAACCGCACGCTGAATGCCCGCGTCGTGTCCGACACGCCGCGCTGGAACGGTGGACGCTCCGGCGGCCTGCCGTCGCGCGCGCTGCTGACGGTCGTGGTGCTGCTCTTGATCGGCGCCGGCGTGCTGTTCTGGATGCCGCAATCGGCGTTCGACCAGATCGGCGCCTCCGTCGCGCGGCTGACCGCAAAGAACGAGGGCGAGACCATGCCGCCGCCCGCCGATCCGGCCGATGTCTCGGAGCCCGTGCCGACGCAGGCCGTGGCGCCGACCGGCCCCGTGGGCGCCGCACCGGTCGCCGGCGTGGCGGCTGCCGCGCCAGCCGCCCCGGCCTCCGCGCCCCTCGCGGCCGTCGCCAACACCAGCGCCAGCACCGCCAGCAGCCAGCAGCTCGTCTTCGTGGCGCGCGAGGAGTGCTGGATCACCGTCACCGAAGCCGGCGGCAAGCAGTTGCTGCGCCGCAGCCTGTAGGTCGGCGAGACCGTCGGCCTGTCCGGCACGCTGCCGCTGTCCGTGGTGGTCGGGCGCGCATCGGCCGTCGATGTGCAGGTGAACGGAAAGCCCTACGATCTGAAGCCTGTCACCCGCGGCGGCGGCGTGGCGCGTTTCGAGGTGAAATCGTGACAACCGACTGCACTCCCCAACCCATCGAATCGGCGGCGCCCAAGGCGCGCCGCTCGCGCCAGGCCAGCGTGGTCTGGGGCCCGCGCATCGTCACGGTGGGGGGCGACGCGCCCACGCGCGTGCAGTCGATGACCAACACCGACACGGTCGATGCCATCGGCACCGCGATCCAGGTCAAGGAACTCGCCATTGCGGGCTCCGAGATGGTCCGCATCACCGTCAACACGCCCGAAGCCGCCGCTCAGGTGCCCTACATCCGCGAGCAGCTCGACCGCATGGGCATCGACGTGCCGCTGATCGGCGACTTCCACTACAACGGCCACCGCCTGCTCACCGACTATCCGGCCTGCGCCGAGGCGCTGAGCAAGTACCGCATCAACCCCGGCAACGTGGGCAAGGGCGACAAGAAGGACAAGCAGTTCGGCCAGATGATCGATGCGGCCATGCGCTGGAACAAGCCGGTGCGCATCGGCGTGAACTGGGGCAGCCTCGACCAGGAGCTGCTCGCCAGCCTGATGGACACCAACAGCCAGCGCGCCGAGCCCTGGGATGCCAAGCAGGTGATGTACGAGGCGCTGATCACTTCAGCCATCGAATCCGCCAAGCTCGCCGAGTCGATGGGCATGGCCGGCAACCAGGTCATCCTGTCGTGCAAGGTGAGCGGCGTGCAGGACCTGATCTCGGTCTACCGCGAACTCGCGAAGCGCTGCGACAACCCGTTGCACCTGGGCCTGACCGAAGCCGGCATGGGCACCAAGGGCACGGTGGCCTCGGCCACGGCGCTGTCGATCCTGCTGCAAGAGGGCATCGGCGACACGATCCGCGTGTCGCTCACGCCGCAGCCGGGTGAGTCGCGCACGCAGGAAGTGCTGATCGCCAACGAAATTCTCCAGGCCCTGGGCCTGCGCGTGTTCGTGCCGAGCGTCACGGCCTGTCCGGGCTGCGGGCGCACCACGAGCACCACGTTCCAGGAACTGGCCAAGCAGATCGACGACTACCTGCGCCTGCAGATGCCGGTCTGGCGCAAGAAGTACCCCGGTGTCGAGACGCTGAAGGTGGCCGTCATGGGCTGCATCGTCAACGGCCCTGGCGAGAGCAAGCACGCCGACATCGGCATCAGCCTGCCCGGCACGGGCGAAGCACCGGCCGCGCCGGTCTTCATCGACGGCGAAAAGGCCCTCACGCTGCGCGGCGACAATATCGCTAACGAGTTCCACCAACTCGTCGAAACCTACATCGAAAAGCGCTTCGGCAGCGAACACGCTGTCCTGGCCTGACACCTCCGCAGACTCATGGCTGAAAAACTGAATGCCGTCAAAGGCATGAACGACATATTGCCGCCCGAATCGGCGCGCTGGGAGTGGCTCGAAGCCACCGTGCGCGACCTGATGGGGCGCTATGCGTACCGCAACGTCCGCACCCCGATCCTGGAGCACACGGCGCTGTTCGTGCGCGGCATCGGCGAGGTGACGGACATCGTCGAGAAGGAGATGTACGCCTTCGAAGACCGTTCGGACAAGCATGGGCAGTCGGAGCACCTGGCGATGCGCCCGGAGAACACGGCCGGCCTCGTGCGTGCCGTGATCGAGCACAACATGCTCTACGAAGGGCCCAAGCGCCTCTGGTACACGGGCCCGATGTTCCGCCGCGAAAAGCCGCAGCGCGGGCGCTTCCGCCAGTTCCACCAGATCGGCGCCGAGGCGCTTGGCTTCGCCGGCCCCGATGTCGACGCCGAACTGATCCTGCTGGCCACCGCGCTGTGGAAGGCCATCGGCCTGACCGATGTGCGCCTGGAACTCAACAGCCTGGGCCAGCCGGCCGAGCGTGCGCTGCACCGCGCCCAGCTCATCGCCCACTTCGAGCAGCACGCCGACAAGCTCGACGAGGACGGCAAGCGCCGCCTGCACAGCAACCCGCTGCGCATCCTCGACACGAAGAACCCAGCCATGAAAGAGGTGGTCGAGTCGGCGCCGAAGCTGATTGACTTTCTCGGTGCCGAATCGCTGGCCCACTTCGAGGGGCTGCAGGCCATCCTCAAAGCCAACGACATCGCCTTCACGATCAACCCGCGCCTCGTGCGCGGGCTCGACTACTACAACCTCACGGTGTTCGAGTTCGTGACCGACCGCCTCGGCGCGCAGGGCACGGTGTGCGCCGGCGGCCGCTACGACGACCTGATCGCCCAGATCGGCGGCAAGCCGGCGCCCGCCGTGGGCTGGGCCATCGGCGTTGAGCGCGTGCTCGACCTGCTGAAAGAGCAGGGCGCCGAAGTGCCGGCACCGGTGCCCGATGTCTATGCCATCGTGCCCGACGCCGCTTCGATGCCCGTCGTGCTGCGCGCCTTGCAGCAGCTGCGCGAAACCGGAGTGCGCGTGCAGATGCACGCCAGCACCGCCGAAGGCCTGGCGAGCTTCAAGGCGCAGATGCGCAAGGCGGACGCCAGCGGCGCCACCTACGCGTTGATCTTCGGTGCCGATGAACTTGCACGCGGCGAAGTGACTCTCAAGGCCTTGCGCGACGCCAGCGTCGCGCAGTCCGCCCGTTCACTTGCTGAAGTGACCACCTGGGCCGCCACCCTACAATCGCCGGCTCCCAACCTCTGACAGCGCATGGCCACCCATCTCGACCTCGAAGAACAGGAACAGCTCGACCAGCTCAAGCATTTCTGGAACACCTACGGCACCCTGATCACCTGGGCCGTGCTGCTCGTCGCCGGCGCCTTCGTGGCCTGGAACGGCTGGCAGTACTACCAGCGCACCAAGGCTGCCCAGGCCGCGGCCCTTTATGACGAGGTCGAGCGCAGCACGCAGTCGGGCGACGTCGAGCGCATCCAGCGCGTGATGACCGACATGAAGGACCGCTTCGCAGGCACCGCCTACGCGCAGCAAGCCGGTCTGCTGGTCGCCAAGACGCTGTTCGACAAGGGCAATGCCGATGGCTCGCGCGCGGCGCTGGGCTGGGTTGCGCAGAACGCCGTCGACCCGGGCTACCAGGCCATCGCCAAGCTGCGTCTCGCAGCCGAACTGCTCGATGCCAAGTCTTACGACGACGCGCTCAAGCAACTCGACGGCAAGGTGCCGACCGAATTCGAACCGCTGGTGGCCGACCGCAAGGGCGACATCTACATGGCGCAAGGCAAGCGCGACGAGGCGCAGGCCGAGTACCGCAAGGCCTGGACCGGCCTGGGCGCCGGCTCGGACTACCGCCGGCTGGTCGAGATCAAGCTCAACGCGGTCGGTGTCGACCCGAAGACCCTGGCGCCGACCGTCACCGTGACGCCCGCCGTCCCCAAGAACTCCTGATCGCACACCCTCATGAATTTCAAGCGTTTCATGCCTGAATCGACCGCCCTGCGCGCGGGTTCTGCTCTTGTTCTGGTAGCGCTGCTGGCCGCCTGCTCGGGCTCCGGCAAGCCCAAGCCCGCCGAGCTGCCGGCCAACCCGTCCCTGATGGGCGTGCGCCAGGCCTGGAACGTGCGGATTCCGGGCGTCGAATTCCCGCTCACCGCCGATGTCAGCGGCGACATCGTGACCGTGGCCGGCAGCGACGGCACGGTCGTCGCCATCGACGCCCGCGCCGGTCGCGAAACCTGGCGCGCCAGCGCCGGCGCGCCGCTGGCGGCCGGTGTCGGCAGCGACGGCTCGCTGACGGCCGTGGTCACCACCAACAACGAAGTGGTCGCCATCGAGAACGGCAAGGTGCTGTGGAAGCAGCGCCTGTCGGCCCAGGCCTTCACCGCACCGCTGGTGGCCGGCCGCCGCGTCTTCGTGCAGACCGCCGACCGCAGCGTCAGCGCCTGGGATGGCCAGAGCGGCCGTCGCCTGTGGCAGCAGCAGCGCCCGGGCGAAAACCTCGTGCTGCGCAAGTCGGGCGTGCTGATCGCGGTCGGCGACACGCTGGTCGCCGGTCTGGGCGGCCGACTCGTCGGCATGAACCCCGGCAACGGCAGCTCGCGCTGGGAGGCCCCCATCGCTGCGCCGCGCGGCACCAACGACGTGGAACGCCTGGTCGACCTGACCGGCAGCGTGAGCCGCTACGGCGACACGGTCTGTGCACGCGCCTACTACGCCAGCGTCGGTTGCGTCGACACGCTGCGTGGCCAGCTGCTCTGGAGCAAGCCGGCCTCGGGCGCCGACGGCGTGAGCGGCGACGAGCGTTTTCTCTACGGCACCGAATCGGATGGCAGCGTCACCGCCTGGCGTCGCGCCGACGGCGAGCGCGCCTGGCAGATGAGCCGCCTGAAGAACCGCGAACTGACCGCGCCGCTGGCCGTGGGCCGATCGCTGATCATCGGCGAGAGCACCGGCACGCTGCACTTCGTGTCGCGCGAAGACGGTGCACTGCTGAACCGTGTCACGCCCGATGGCTCGGCCATCACCGTGACGCCGGTGCTGGCCGGCAACACGGTGGTCGTCGTGACCGCCAAGGGTGGTGTCTTCGGCTACCGTCCTGAATAATCATTTTTTGTCTTTCTCTTACTTCCAAGGCCCGACCATGAAAACCGCGCCATCGAAAGGCCGGCCATGAAGCCGGTCGTGGCCCTGGTCGGCCGTCCCAACGTCGGCAAGTCGACGCTCTTCAACCGCCTGACCCAGACGCGCGACGCCATCGTCGCCGACTTCGCCGGCCTCACGCGCGACCGCCACTACGGCAACGGCCGCCTGGGCAAGCACGAGTTCATCGTGATCGACACCGGCGGCTTCGAGCCCGATGCCGGCAGCGGCATCTACAAGGAAATGGCCAAGCAGACGCGGCAGGCCGTGGCCGAGGCCGACGTCGTGATCTTCGTGGTCGATGCCCGCGAAGGCCTCTCGGCGCAAGACCACGACATCGCCAACGAGCTGCGCCGGCTGGGCAAGCCCTGCGTGCTGGCGGCCAACAAGGCCGAAGGCATGCACGACGGCACCAAGCTGGTCGACTTCTACGAGCTGGGCTTCGGCGACGTGCACGGCGTGTCCGCGGCGCACGGGCAGGGCATGCGCGACCTGGTCGAGCTGGCGCTCGCGCCGCTGAACCTGGCCGATCCGGACGACGAGGAAGACGAAGATGACGTCAACAAGCCGATCAAGCTGGCCGTGGCCGGCCGGCCCAACGTCGGCAAGTCGACGCTGATCAACACTTGGCTGGGCGAAGAGCGCCTGGTGGCCTTCGACATGCCCGGCACGACGCGCGACGCCATCTCGGTGCCGTTCGAGCGCAACGGCCAGCGCTTCGAGCTGATCGACACCGCCGGCCTGCGCCGCAAGGGCAGGGTCTTCGAGGCGATCGAGAAGTTCTCGGTGGTCAAGACGCTGCAGGCCATCGAGTCGGCCAACGTCGTGCTGCTGCTGCTCGACGCCACGCAGGGCGTGACCGACCAGGACGCGCACATCGCCGGCTACATCCTCGAAAGCGGACGTGCCGTGGTGATCGCCATCAACAAATGGGACGCGGTCGACAGCTACCAGCGCGAGCAGATCCAGCGGCAGATCGAAACCCGCCTGCCGTTTCTGAAGTTCGCGTCATTGCATTTCATCTCGGCCATCAAGCGCCAGGGCCTGGGCCCGGTGTGGCAGGCCATTGCGCAGGCCCACAAGTCGGCCACGCGCAAGATGTCGACGCCGGTGCTGACGCGCCTGCTGCTGGAGGCGGTGCAATTCCAGGCGCCCCAGCGCGGCGGCATGTTCCGGCCCAAGCTGCGCTATGCGCACCAGGGCGGCATGAATCCGCCCGTGATCATCATTCACGGCAATTCGCTGGAGCATGTGACCGACGCCTACAAGCGTTTCCTGGAAGGGCGTTTCCGCAAGGAATTCGACCTCGTGGGCACGCCCTTGCGGATCCAGTTCAAAAGCTCGCAGAATCCGTTCGTGGACAAGGACAGCTGAGGGCGCTTGGCTGCCGATGGCAGCCGTTGAGCCGCAGCAGGAGCGGAAGTTCCGTCTTTTGAGAACCGTTATTTTCTCAAGGCTTTTGACCCCGATTGCTGCGGCGCAGAAACCCTGTGTTAAGGTCATCTCTCCAACAACTACTCTTGAACACGGAGAATATCGTGAGCAATAAAGGGCAACTTCTGCAAGACCCGTTTCTGAACACCTTGCGTCGCGAGCATGTGCCGGTTTCCATTTATTTGGTGAACGGCATCAAGCTGCAAGGCCAGATCGAGTCCTTCGATCAATACGTCGTGTTGCTTCGCAATACAGTGACGCAAATGGTCTACAAGCACGCCATTTCCACCATCGTGCCGGGTCGTGCCGTCAACTTCTCGGCCAACGAGAACGACGACGCCGCCGCCTGATCGCGCGGAGCGCGGCGGCAACCCCGCCGCGCTTTTTCCATATCTGATTCCGCTTGTCTGATTCGATCCCCCGCCAGGAAGGCGCCGCCGTTCTCGTCGGTGTCGATTTCGGGCTGCCCCATTTCGACAGCGAGCTCGAAGAACTCGGCCTGCTCGCACAAACCGCGGGTCTGACGCCCGTCGCCCGCCTGGCCTGCAAGCGCAAGGCGCCCGATGCGGCGCTGTTCGTCGGCAGCGGCAAGGCCGAAGAGATCAAGGAGCTCGCCGCCATGCACCGGGCGAGCGAGGTCATCTTCGACCAGTCCCTGAGCCCTGCGCAGCAGCGCAACCTCGAACGCCAGCTCGATGTCGCGGTCTATGACCGCACCTTCCTCATCCTCGAGATCTTCGCCCAGCGCGCCCGTTCGCATGAAGGCAAGCTGCAGGTCGAGCTGGCCCGGCTGCAGTACCTGAGCACGCGGCTGGTCCGTCGCTGGTCCCACCTGGAGCGCCAGACCGGCGGTGCGGGTGTGCGCGGCGGCCCCGGCGAAAAGCAGATCGAGCTCGACCGCCGCATGATCAACGAGTCGATCAAGCGCACGCGCGAGCGCCTGGCCAAGGTGCAAAAGCAGCGCAGCACGCAGCGCCGCCAGCGCGAGCGCCGCGAGACCTTCAACATCTCGCTCGTCGGCTACACCAACGCGGGCAAGTCGTCGATCTTCAATGCGATGGTCAAGGCGCGCGCCTATGCGGCCGACCAGCTGTTCGCCACGCTCGACACCACCACGCGCAACCTCTACCTGGGCGATGCGCGCCGGCAGGTGTCGATCTCCGACACGGTGGGCTTCATCCGCGACCTGCCGCACGGCCTGGTCGACGCGTTCAAGGCCACCTTGCAGGAAGCGGTCGATGCCGACCTGCTGCTGCATGTGATCGACGCCTCCAACCCGCACTATCCGGAGCAGATGGCCGAGGTCCAGTCGGTGCTCCAGGACATCGGCGCGGGCGACGTGCCGCAACTGCTGGTGTTCAACAAGCTCGACGCCCTTGAAAGCGCGCAACATCCGCTGCATCTGCAGGACGAGATGGAAATCGACGGCGTGCAGGTTCCCCGCATCTTCCTCAGCGCCAGGACCGGCGAAGGCCTGCCGCTGCTGCGGGCCGAGCTGGCCCGGCAGTCGGGTTCCGTCGCCGATACGATGACCCCTGAGGCGGACGCTGAATTGCACGATGCGGCCCCTTGATTGGGCACAATCCCGCCACTGACACGAGAACGAAGCGAATGAATGCAAAGCCAGCGCGGAGAGGGTTTCTGGGCATGTTCAATCTGAACGATGGCCGATGGGGTCGCGGCGACGAGCCGTCCTCCAGCGGCGACCGCCCGGCCGGCAACCGGCCGCCCGATGCCGATCCCCCCGGCGCCCCGATCCCGCCGCCTTCGAGCGGCAACCAGAACAACAACGGCAACGGCAATCGCCCGCGCGGCCAGGGCCCGAACCAGGGCCCGCCCGACCTCGACGAACTCTGGCGCGACCTCAATCGCAAGCTCGGCGGTTTCTTCGGTGGCAAGGGTGGCGGCAATCGCCCCAACGGCACCGGCGGCGGTGGCGGCAACGGCTACAAGCCCGACATGAAGAACGCCGGCTTCGGCATCGGCCTCGTGGCCGCCGTGGCGGTCCTGATCTGGCTCGGCACCGGCTTCTTCATCGTGAACGAAGGCCAGCAGGCCGTGGTCACGCAATTCGGCCGCTACAAGTCGACGGTGAACGCTGGCTTCAACTGGCGCCTGCCATACCCCATTCAACGCCACGAAGTGGTGGTGACCACGCAGATCCGCTCCACCGACGTGGGGCGCGACGCCATCGTGCGTTCCACCGGCCTGCGCGAATCGGCCATGCTGACCGAAGACGAGAACATCGTCGAAATCAAGTTCGCCGTGCAGTACCGCCTGAGCGATGCGCGCGCCTGGCTCTACGAGAGCAAGTCGCCCGCCGAAACCATCGTGCAGGTGGCCGAGAGCTCCGTGCGCGAAGTGGTCGGCAAGATGAAGATGGACGCGGCGCTCGCCGAAGAGCGCGACCAGATCGCACCCCGCGTGCGCGCGCTGATGCAGACCATCCTCGACCGCTACAAGGTCGGTGTCGAAGTCGTCGGCATCAACCTGCAGCAGGGCGGCGTGCGTCCGCCCGAGCAGGTGCAGGCCGCTTTCGACGACGTGCTCAAGGCCGGCCAGGAACGCGAGCGCGCCAAGAACGACGCAGAGGCTTACGCCAACAACGTCGTGCCGCTGGCCACCGGTACCTCGTCGCGCCTGAAGGAAGAGTCCGAGGCCTACAAGGCCCGCATCGTGGCGCAGGCACAGGGTGACGCCGGTCGCTTCAGCTCGGTGCTGACCGAGTACCAGAAGGCGCCGCAGGTGACGCGCGACCGCATGTACACCGACGCCATGCAGCAGATCTACGCCAGCACGACCAAGGTGCTGGTCGACAGCAAGCAGGGCTCCAACCTGCTGTACCTGCCGCTCGACAAGCTGATGCAGCAAGGCGGTGGCAACACAGCCACGCCCGTGGATGCCGCCAGCCCCAGCGTGGCCGGCACCGCACCGACCCAGTCGTCGGTGATCCCGGTGGCGCCCGCCACCACCGACGTGCGCGCCCGTGACGGCCGCTCGCGTGACCGCGACGTGCGCTGAGAAAGGCCCGGAACAACATGAACAGAATCGGTTTCATCGCCACCTCGGTCCTCGTCCTGCTCGTGCTGCTGAGCTCGACCCTCTTCGTGGTCGACCAGCGCCAGTTCGGCGTGGTCTATGCCCTCGGCCAGATCAAGCAGGTCATCACCGAGCCCGGCCTGAACTTCAAGCTGCCGCCGCCGTTCCAGAACGTGTCGTACATCGACAAGCGCCTGCTGACGCTCTCGAGCCTGGACACCGAGCCCATGCTCACCGCTGAAAAGCAGCGCGTGGTGATCGACTGGTACGTGCGCTGGCGCATCTCCGACCCGCAGGCCTACATCCGCAACGTCGGCCTCGACGAGAACGCGGGCGCCATGCAGCTGAACCGTGTGGTGCGCAACGCCTTCCAGGAAAACATCAACAAGCGCACCGTGCGCGACCTGATCTCGGTGCGCCGCGAAGCCCTGATGGCCGACGTGCAGCGCGAAGTGCTGGCCGTGGTGAAGGGCGCCAAGCCCTGGGGCGTCGACGTGGTCGACGTGCGCATCACCCGCGTGGACTACGTGGAAGCCATCACCGAATCGGTCTACCGCCGCATGGAAGCCGAGCGCAAGCGCGTGGCCAACGAGCTGCGTTCCACCGGCACGGCCGAAGGCGAGAAGATCCGCGCCGACGCCGACCGTCAGCGCGAAGTGATCGTGGCCAACGCCTACCGCGACGCCCAGAAGATCAAGGGCGAGGGCGATGCCCAGGCTGCCGCGACCTACAGCGAGGCCTTCGGCCGCGATCCGCAGTTCGCCCAGTTCTATCGCAGCCTCGAGGCCTACAAGCAGAGCTTCAACAAGAAGAGCGACGTGATGGTGCTCGACCCGTCCTCGGACTTCTTCCGCGCCATGCAGAGCTCCGGCTCGGCGCGCAAGTAACAACAGGCCGTCCGTTTCCGCTGTCCTGCCTGGAGCCGTGAGCGCCGACACCTTCTGGAGCGCGTTGGCGCTGGTCCTGGTGATCGAAGGCATCCTGCCTTTCGTCTCGCCGGGCGGGTGGCGGCGCGGCTTCAGCCAACTGCTGCAGCTGCGCGACGGCCAGCTGCGTTTCTTCGGTCTTTGCAGCATCCTGCTGGGTTTGGTACTGCTCTGGGTTCTGGGGTAGCTCGGGCCCGGTAGAATCCCGGTTTAACCACGCCCCCGATCCCCATGTCCGCCTGGGTCCTCCCGGATCACATTGCCGATGTGCTGCCCTCCGAGGCGCGCCACATCGAAGAACTTCGACGCCAGCTGCTCGATACCGCCCGTGGCTATGGCTACGAGCTGGTGATGCCGCCGCTGCTCGAGCACCTGGAGTCGCTGCTTTCGGGCACCGGCGAGGCGCTCGACCTCCAAACCTTCAAGCTCGTCGACCAGCTCTCCGGTCGCAGCATGGGCCTGCGTGCCGACACCACCCCCCAGGTGGCGCGCATCGATGCCCACCTGCTGAACCGCGACGGCGTGGCCCGGCTGTGCTACTGCGGTCCGGTGGTCCACACCCGGCCCGACCGCCCGCACGCCACCCGCGAGCCGCTGCAGTTCGGCGCCGAGATCTACGGCCACGCCGGCCTCGAAGCCGACACCGAAACCCTGCTGCTGGCGCTCGACTGCCTCGACGCTGCCGGCCTGCGCGACGGCGTGATCGTCGACCTGGCCGACGCCCGCATCGTGCGCGCGCTGTTCGCCGGCGTGCCGGTCGATGCCGCCGCGATCGCCCGCGTGCACGCCGCGCTGGCCGCCAAGGACGCGAGCGAGCTGCAGGCGCTCACCAAGGATTTCCCCGCCGCATCACGCGACGGTCTGCGCGCCCTCGTGGGCCTGTACGGCGATGTGGCCGTGCTCGACGAGGCCGCCAAGGCCCTGAAGGGCACGCCCACTGTGGCCGCGGCGCTGGCCGACCTGAAGCAACTCGCCGCTGGCCTGAACGGCACGGCAGGGCGCCAGATCAGCTTCGACCTGGCCGACCTGCGCGGCTACGCCTACTACAGCGGCATGCGTTTCGGCATCTACGTGCCGGGCGCGGCCGACTCGCTGGTGCGCGGTGGCCGCTACGACGAGGTGGGCGCCGTGTTCGGTCGCAACCGTCCGGCCGTCGGCTTCAGCCTCGATGTGCGCGAACTCGTCGGCGTGCTGCCGGCGCGTCCGCTGCGCGCCGCCATCCGTGCGCCCTGGAGCGACGCGGCCGGCCTGCGCGAGGCCATCGCCCAACTGCGCAAGGCCGGCGAAACGGTTGTCTGCGTGCTGCCCGGACATGGCAGCGAAATCGATGAATTCCATTGCGACCGCGAGCTCGTCGAGCAGGCCGGCCAATGGAGTGTCCGAGCGATCTGAATTTTTAAGCAATGGAACGAGCATGAGCGTAACCACCGGAAGAAACGTGGTCGTCGTCGGGACCCAGTGGGGCGACGAAGGCAAGGGCAAGCTGGTTGACTGGCTGACGGAAAGCGCCCAGGGCGTGGTCCGTTTCCAGGGCGGCCACAACGCGGGCCACACGCTGGTCATCAACGGCGTGAAGACCGCGCTGCACCTGATCCCGAGCGGCATCATGCGGCCCGGCGTCAAGTGCTACATCGGCAACGGTGTGGTGCTGTCGGCCGCCAAGCTGTTCGAGGAAATCGAAGGCCTGGAGAAAGCCGGCGTCGAAGTGCGTTCGCGCCTGCGCATCAGCGAGGCCTGCCCGCTGATCCTGCCGTTCCACGCCGCGCTGGACATCGCGCGCGAGGCCTACCGCGAAAAGGGCGGCATCGAGAAGATCGGTACCACCGGCCGCGGCATCGGCCCGGCGTACGAAGACAAGATCGCCCGCCGTGCGCTGCGCGTGCAAGATTTGAAGCACCCCGAGCGTTTCGCCGCCAAGCTGCGCGTGCTGCTCGAGCTGCACAACCACGTGCTGACCCAGGTGCTGGGCGCGCCCGCCATCGACTACGACACCGTGTTCGACGAGGCGATGCGCCACGCTGCGTTGCTCAAGCCCATGATGGCCGACGTGTCGCGCGAGCTGAATGACGCCCACAAGGCCGGCGCCAACCTGCTGTTCGAAGGCGCGCAAGGCACGCTGCTCGACGTCGACCACGGCACCTACCCGTACGTCACCTCGAGCAACTGCGTGGCCGGCAACGCCGCCGCCGGTTCGGGCGTGGGCCCGGGCATGCTGCACTACGTGCTGGGCATCACCAAGGCCTACTGCACCCGCGTGGGCGGCGGTCCGTTCCCCACCGAGCTCGACTGGGCCACGCCGGGCACCCCCGGCTACCACATGAGCACCGTGGGCGCCGAAAAGGGCGTGACCACCGGCCGCAGCCGCCGTTGCGGCTGGTTCGACGCCGCGCTGCTCAAGCGTTCGGCGCAGGTCAACGGCCTGTCGGGCCTGTGCATCACCAAGCTGGACGTGCTCGACGGCCTCGAGAAGCTCGAGCTGTGCACCGGCTACGAACTCGACGGCGAAACCACCGACATCCTGCCGATGGGCGCGGACGAGATCGAGCGCTGCACGCCGATCTACGAAACGCTCGAAGGCTGGACCGAAAGCACCGTGGGCGTCACGCAGTACGACAAGCTGCCGGTCAATGCGCGGCTGTATCTGCAGCGCATCGAGCAGGTCACCGGCGTGCCGATCCACATGGTGTCCACGAGCCCTGATCGCGACCACACGATCATGATGCGCCACCCTTATCTCGCAGACTGAACAGGAACGAACCAGACCATGTTGACCGAAGACGGCAAACATCTCTACGTCAGCTACGACGAGTACCACAACCTGATCGAGAAGCTCGCGATCAAGGTGCACCAGTCGGGCTGGGAGTTCGACACCATCCTGTGCCTGGCGCGCGGCGGCATGCGCCCGGGCGATGTGCTCTCGCGCATCTTCGACAAGCCGCTGGCGATCATGTCGACCAGCTCCTACCGCGCCGACGCCGGCACGATCCAGGGCCATCTCGACATCGCCCGCTACATCACCACCCCCAAGGGCGAGATCGCCGGCAAGGTGCTGCTGGTGGACGACCTGGCCGATTCGGGCCACACGCTGCACGCCGTGATGGACATGCTGCGCAACAACTACCAGCCGATCACCGAGCTGCGCAGCGCGGTCATCTGGACCAAGGCGCTGTCGACCTTCACGCCCGACTACTCGGTCGAGTTCCTGGCCACCAACCCGTGGATCCACCAGCCCTTCGAGGGCTACGACTCGCTCGGCGCCGAGAAGCTGATCGAGAAGTGGTCGGTCTGACGACCGGCCCTGGCACCACCGGCCGGCGCGCTCAGCTGCTGCTGCAGCTGCCGCCGCCGCCGGGGGTGTCGAACATCGCGGTGTAGCGCCGCTGCATTTCCTCCGGCGTCAGCTTCTCGATGCTGTGCCCCACGTTCCACCGGTGACCGAAGGGGTCGCGGAACACGCCGGAACGCTCCCCATAGAACTGATCCTGCGGTGCCATGTCCAGCGTGGCGCCCGCGGCGACCGCGCGCGCGACCAGCGCGTCGGCATCGTCCACATGCAGGTGCAGCGAGACCGCGCTGCCGCCGAGCGCCTTGGGCGAGCGGATGTTGAACTCGGCGAACTCGTCCGAGATCATCAGGATCGCGCCGTTGTGAAAGTCCAGTTCGACGTGCCCGATGCGGCCGCTGGGTTCTGTCAGTCGAAAGATTTCCTTCACCTCGAACACGTGGCAATAGAAGTCGACGGCGGCGGCGGCGTTGTCGACGCAGAGGTACGGAAACAGCTCGTGGATGGCCATGGCGGGACCTGCCTTTCTTTCTGGAATAGCGTGTTGAAACGGGGACCGTGGCGCCGATTCTGCGCAGCCCCGGCGCTAGCGTCTTGAAGGAATTTGACCTGCCGCACTGACAGCCGGCACATGACGCGGCGACGCTGCCCCCGTCTGCCGCCAGGCCTGCGGCGACAGGCCGGCCAGTGCCGAGAACTCGCGGCTCAGGTGCGCCTGGTCGCTGTAGCCGGCGGCGAGCGCGATGTCGGCCCAAGCGCGCGCGGGATCGTCGGCGGCCAGCGCCAGCACGCGGTCAAAGCGCATCACGCGGGCGTATTCCTTGGGCGCGAGCCCGACCGCCGCGCGGAACAGGGCGATGAAGCGGCGGTGGCTGTAGCCGCTGTGCGCCACCAACGTGGCGATCGACGCGGGCGTGTCGCGCGTCATCTGCCCCAGCGAGGCGGCCACGGCCGGGTGCAGGCCGCGCGGGCTGGTGCGGGGCAGGGCGGCAGTGGCCAGGCGCCGGGTCAGCAAGGCCTCGAACGCGTCCAGTTGCCGGGCCGGGTCGTCGGACGATGCATGCAGTTGTTCGAGCGCCTCGGCGGTCTGGCGCTCGCCCCACAGCGCGTCGAGCGGCGTGTGGCGCCCGCCCAAGGCGTCTTCAGGTGCGCCGAGCAGCAGCCGGGCCGCACCGGGGTGCAATTGCGTGCCGACCGAACGTGTCGCCACCGACACATCGCGCAGGTAGAACGCGGCGCGCGCACCGCCGACGATGGCATGGCCGACCGTGTGGCCGCGCAGGTCGCGTGTGTCGTCGAAGAGTCGCAGCGGCGGCCCCGAAAGCCGGAACACCAGGTGCATGCCGCCCGTGGGCAGCACGTGCTCGCGTGCGCCGGTGCGTGTGTCGGGTGTGCCCTCGGGCGCCGAGGCCCACAGCAGCCGCAGGAAGGGCCGCAGATGAGGGGACGGGGGCCGCGTCAGCTGCATGGCGCGACGGGCCCCGGCAAGGGCGGGCGGGTGAGCATCGGCGCATTGTGCGCCGAGGAGCCGCCCCGGCCCAGACTGCTTACTTGCTCGTTGCGAGGCGCTTCTGGATGTTGGCCGCGCGGTCGCCGGAAGCGGGGTGCGAGCTGAGCATCGAGCTCTTGCCGCCGTCGAGCTTGGCCAGCTTCTGGAACGCGGTGACGAGGCCTTCGCGCTTGAGCTTCTGCGTGGTCAGCAGGTCGAAGGCGTAGTTGTCCGAGTCGGTTTCCTGCGACTGCGAGAACTGCGCGTTGACCAGCTTCTCGGCGAAGTCGCCGATCTGCGAGGACGACAGCTGCGTGATCGCCGCATTGCCGGTGGCGCCGGCCAGGCCGCGCGCGGCCGACACGGCGTAGGCGGTCTGCATGGCCTTCTTGCTGTGGCCCAGGGCGACGTGGCCGATCTCGTGGCCGATGATGCCGCGCAGCTCGTCGTCGTTCATGAGGTCCATGAGGCCGCTGTAGACGCGGATGCAGCCGTTGCCCATGGCCCAGGCGTTCACGTCCTTCGTGAGGTAGACCTTGTAGCTGGCGGGCTGGCCGCCGATGGTGGTGGGCAGGCCCTGGCGCACGCGCTCCAGACGCTTGCTGTAGGCATCGGCGGGGGGCGCGACCTTGGAGCTCTTGTCGAGCTCGGCGCAAGACTGGTTGGCCAGGGCCTGCACGTCGCCGTCGGTGAGCGACATGGCCTTGAAGGCGCTGCCGCCGGCGCCCGCGAGCGCGTTCGAATCCAGGTTCTTCATGCCGCCGCAGGCGGACAGGGCCGCAGCGGCCGTGATGGTGATGAGCAGATGACGCATCGAGAAAATCCTCCCTTTATTTTCGGAGGGGCAACTCTATCCGCAATGCGCGTGCGATCCGGCCAAGGCCGTCGACATCGAACGGAGAATGTCACGGCCGTCGAGGGTTCCTCGCGGGGCGCTAGCATCGGCACATGAGCAAGCCTTCCACGACCCTGATCCACCATCCCTATACGCCGCCGGCCACCTTCGCTGCGCCGCAGCCCGGCGTGTTCAAGGCCTCGACCGTGTTCTTCGCCGACGTCGCCGCCATGCGCGCGCGCGACTGGAAGACCAAGGCCGGCTACACCTACGGCCTGCACGGCACGCCCACCACCTTCACGCTCGAGGAGCGCCTGGCCACGCTCGAAGGCGGCACCGAATGCCTGCTGGTGCCCAGCGGGCTGGCCGCGATCTCGCTGGTCTCGTTCGCGTTCCTCAAGACTGGCGACGAAGTGCTGATTCCCGACAACGCCTACGGCCCCACCAAGGCGCTGGCCACCGGCGAGCTCGCCAACTTCGGCATCACGCACCGCCTGTACGACGCGATGAATCCGTCCGACCTGGAAGCCAAGCTCTCGCACCGCACGCGGCTGGTGTGGCTCGAAGCGGCCGGCTCGGTGACGATGGAATTCCCCAACCTACCGGCGCTGGCCGAGGTCTGCCGCGAGCGCGGCGTGATGACCGCGCTCGACAACACCTGGGGCGCGGGCCTGGCCTTCGCGCCCTTCGATTTCAACGGCACGGGGCAGGGCGTCGACGTGTCGGTGCACGCGCTCACCAAGTACCCGAGCGGTGGCGGCGACGTGCTCATGGGCAGCGTCGTCACGCGCGACGAGCGCCTGCACCGCGCGCTCAAGCTCACCCACATGCGCACCGGCTTCGGCATCGGCGTGGGCGACGTCGAGACCCTGCTGCGTTCGCTGCCGAGCATGGCGCTGCGCTACGCCGCGCACGACCGCGCGGCGCGCGAGCTGGCCGGCTGGCTCAACGGCTGCGAAGAGATCGCGCAGGTGCTGCATCCCGCGCTCGAGGATTCGCCGGGCCACGCCAACTGGCGCGCGCTGTGCGGCGCCACCGACCTGGCCGCGGGCCTGTTCTCGGTGGTGTTCGACGAGCGCTTCAGCACCGAGCAGGTCGATCGCTTCTGCGACAGCCTGAAGCTCTTCCGCCTCGGCTATTCGTGGGGCGGCCCGATCAGCCTCGTCGTGCCCTACGACATCGGCCTGATGCGCGACGCCAGCGTGGCCCGCTGGCCCTACAAGGGCACGCTGGTGCGTTTCTCGGTCGGCCTGGAGGATGTGGACGACCTGCGTGCCGACCTGCAGCAGGCGCTGCTGCAGATGTAGGCGCTGTTGCGCGCAGTGGGCAGGAAACACCGCAAGAGCCAGCGCGTCGCGCCGCCGGCTGCGCGCGATGCGGTGCCGCCCGCGTCACGCGCCGTCGCGTCGCGGGTGCTGGACGTGCCCGCGCAGGTGCTGGAGGCACTTGCACGGTCCGGCCCGCTGGAAGGCGTGCCCGACCTGCGCGGCACGCGACTCTTCATCGGTGGCTTCGTGGCGCTTTTCGCGTTGATCGCGGCAGGGCTCGTCGCCGCCGTCATGTTGGAGGAGGACTGGTCCAACGCGCGCGGCAACGAAGCGATCCTCCTGCTGCTCGGACTGTTGCTCTTCGGCGCGCTGGGCGGCGGCATCTGGTATTTGCTGCGCCAGTTTCCCCGAGTGGGCGAGGGGATGCTGCGGATCGACGCGAACGGCATGTGCTGGGGCGATCCGGCATCGCCGCAGGTGGTGCGTTGGCACGAGGTGTGCCGTGCGCGCGCGGGTTTCCATGACGTGAAGACCGAGTTCGTATCGAGCGAAGCCATCGCCAAGCGGCTGGTGTTCCAACAGGTGGCACGGGGTGGCGAACCCAGGGAGATCCGGCTGCCGCTGGCGCTGACCGTCGACACCGGCCGTGTCCTTCGCTTTCGCAACCGGGCCGTGCTGCTGCGCGCGTTGTTGCTGCACCTGGCCACCCAGCCGAGGCCGCGCCTGCGCTTCGACGCCGAGGTGTTCATCGACGCCGGCATCGACCCGCAGACCTGGGCGCCCATGCCCGCCCCGAGGCGCTGGATGTGGCTGTCATCGCTCGCCGGGCTGTTGCCGGTGCTGGCCGTGATCGTTCTCTGGCCGATGGGCGAACACATCGGATGGATGGTGGCCGCGTCGGTCCTGGCCCTGGTGGCCGGCGCGGGGGCCATGGGCTGGTTCATGCACCAGCGTTACCCGGGTTTGCAAGGTGTGTTCGAGTTCGAAACGGCCGCCGGCGCCGCGTCTTGAGACTGCACCGTTATCGCTTACAGTAGGCTGAAGCGCAGTCACCCTGACTGCCTCGCCTGAAGGAGAAGCAGTGGCAACACCCAATTACGGCTACGAGAAGCGCCAGAAAGAGCTGGCCAAGAAGAAAAAGAAGGAAGAAAAGCTCCGGGAGAAGGCGAACCGCAAGCTCAATCCGAGCAGCGACGGGCTGGCCCCCGGAGACCCGGAGACCGACGTGGCATCGCTCGAACGCGATCCCCCCACGGCGCCCGAGTTGCCGACCAAGAACGGATGACCCCTCGTTCCTGGCACCCCTGAAAACAGAAAAGCCGCTGCAGGCGCAGGCCTGCGGCGGCTTTTTCTTTGGGGCGCGCGCAAGGAGGCGAGGCTACTTGGGCAGCAGCTTGCGCAGCTCCGGCCAGACGTTGTCCAGGATCTGCGGCTGCGCCGCGGCGGTCGGGTGGATGCGGTCGGACTGGAACAGCGTCATGGCGTCGGGCGCGTCGGCCACGCCCTTGAGCAGGAACGGCACCAGCGCCGACTTCGTCGCGCCCGCCACCTTCGCGAACACGGCCTCGAAGCGCCGCGTGTAGTCGCCGCCGTAGTTCGGCGGCACCTGGATGCCGACGATCAGCACCCGCGCGCCCGCGGCCTGCGCGGCCTTGGTGATCTGCAGCAGGTTGTCTTCGGTGTTCGACAGCGGCAGGCCGCGCAGGGCGTCGTTGGCGCCCAGCTCCAGCACCACGTGGCTGGGCTTGTGCTGCGCCAGCAGGGCGGGGAAGCGGGCGCGACCGCCGGAGCTGGTGTCGCCGCTGATGCTGGCGTTGACTACCGAGGCTGCGATCTTCTGCTGCGCAAGCCTTTTTTCCAGCAAGGGTACCCAGCCTTCGCCGC
Organism: Variovorax sp. KBS0712; assembly: GCF_006323185.2. Taxonomy (NCBI): domain Bacteria; kingdom Pseudomonadati; phylum Pseudomonadota; class Betaproteobacteria; order Burkholderiales; family Comamonadaceae; genus Variovorax; species Variovorax sp. KBS0712. Next base: position 138,455 of record NZ_VCCD02000006.1, read on the forward strand.
GCTTGAGGCCGTACTCTGCGCTCAGCGAATCACCGAGCACCAGGATCACCGGCTTGCCGGCCGATGCCGTCTGTGCCTGGGCTGCCGCAGCCGTCCATGCCCCCGCGCTGCCGAGCGCGGCGGTGGTCAAGATAAAGTCACGTCGATTCAAAACGAAAAGCCTTTCATGTCCCAACCCCCGTCTGATGCCATTGTCGCCGTCGAGCATGTCTTCAAGTCCGTCACCGACTCGGCCGGCACGCTGGACATTCTGCAGGACATCCATTTCACCCTGGGCGCGCGGGAAACCGCCGCCATCGTCGGCGCCTCGGGCTCCGGCAAGAGCACCTTGCTGTCAATCATTGCCGGGCTGGACACGCCCACGCGCGGCACCGTGAAGCTGGCGGGCGACGACATCTTCGCCATCGACGAGGACGAGCGCGCCGCGCTGCGCGCGCAGCGCGTGGGCTTCGTGTTCCAGAGCTTCCAGCTGCTGGGCAACCTGAGCGCGCTCGAGAACGTCATGCTGCCGCTGGAGCTGGCCAACCGCAAGGACGCGCGCAAGGCCGCCACCGAGATGCTGGGCCGCGTCGGGCTGGGCCAGCGCCTGGGCCACTACCCGAAGGTGCTGTCGGGCGGCGAGCAGCAGCGCGTGGCGCTGGCGCGGGCCTTCGTGGTGCAGCCGGCCCTGCTGCTGGCCGACGAGCCCACCGGCAGCCTCGACTTCGCCACCGGCGAGCAGGTCATGAAACTCATGTTCGACCTGAACCGCGAGCTGGGAACCACGCTGGTGCTGGTCACGCACGACCGCGGCATCGCCTCGCAGTGCGAGCGGCGCATCACCATCGAGGCCGGGCGCGTGGCGCTCAACGAGACAACACCCGTATCGACGGTCGCGCAGGCGGCCTGAGCCCGCAAGAAGACAGACAGCGCCCGGCTTCCGCGGCGCTCCCCGAACACAGAGGAGAGTTCATGACCCAGCTTCCCCCCGAGGCCATCGCCGCCCTCGAGCGCGGCAACCTGATCGAGGCCATCAAGATCGTGCGCGAGCGCACCGGCATGGACCTCAAGTCGTCCAAGGAGGCCGTCGAGCGCTATGCCAACAGCGGCGCGGTCGCCGCAGGCGCGCCGGCCGACTGGCAGGAAGGCGACTGGGGCCGGGGCGAGGCTGTGGCCGAGACGGGCAGCGGCATGCAGGGCAACGGCCCCGCCGCCGTGCCGGCCGCCGCGCTCGCGGCCCTGGCGCGGGGCCAGAAGGTCGAGGCCGTGCGCCTCACGCGCGAGGCCACGGGCCTGGGCCTGGCCGAGGCCAAGCAATTGGTCGAGGCGCACCAGAACCCCGCCGCCGGCGACTTCGGGCACCTGCCGTCGAGCCCGGCGGCGAACCCGATGGCCGAGCCGGGCCGCGTGACGGGCGGCGGCTTCAAGTGGCTGCCGGTGATCGTCGTGCTGCTGATCGCGGCGGCGGCGTGGTCGTATTTCAAGGGCGCCTGAGGCCGTGATCGTTCCCCAGTTCTGGGCCGAAGGCCGCATCCAGGAGCGGGTGGCCGGCCGGCAGGTCACGGTGCGCCGCTTCGGCTGGTCCGACGACAGCCCGCTGGCCGCGCAGGCCCATGCCGACCAGCGCACCCGCGAGGCCTATGACCGCATCGTGGTCGACGGCGAAAAGCTGGAGCGCCGCGAGCGCAAGCTGGCCTACAACGGCGCCGAGGGCGTGCCGATCCGCGAGGAGATCGTCGAACGCCAGGGCGACAGCGTCGTCACCCGCAACGGCTACGGCGCGCGCTGCCTCAACACGCCCGACGTGCTGTTCGTCGACGTCGACTTCGAGAACCAGGGCGCGCGCGGCAGCGCACGTGGGCTGACGGTGATCGGCGCGGCGTTCATCGGTGCGATGGTCGCGGGCTACGCCACGCGCTCGGCGATGGCGGGCGTCGCCGCGTTCATGCTGGTGGCGGCCTTCGGCTTCTGGCGCGCCCACAAAGAGGGCCTGCCCGTGGTCGAGGACAAGAGCGACCCGCTGGCGGGCGCGCGGGCGCGTGTCGAGCGCTTCATTCACCAGCATCCCGACTGGCACCTGCGCCTGTACCGCACGCCGGCCGGGTTGCGCGTGCTGGCCATGCACGATGTCTTCGCACCGTCCGACGCCGCCGTGACCGACGTGTTCCAGACGCTGGGCGCCGACAAGGTCTACGCGCGCATGTGCCGCAACCAGAACTGCTTTCGCGCCCGCCTGAGCGCCAAGCCCTGGCGCGTGGGCATCGCAGAACACCTGCGCCCGCGCCCGGGCGTCTGGCCCGTGTCGCCCGACCGGCTGCCCGCGCGCGACGCCTGGGTGGCGCGCTACGAAAAGGCGGCCGAGGGGTACGCCGCCTGCCAGTACCTGGGCAGCGTGGGCAACACGCTGAAGGTGCACATGAACGCCCTGGTGGTGCAGGAACTGCACGACGACCGTACCCGCGCGAACAGCGGTTTGCCGCTGGCCTGAGGGCGAGGGCGCCGCGCCCTCGATAATCAGGGGATGTCTTCTCCCAAAGTGATCTTCGGCTTCCATGCCGTGGGCGTGCGCATCAAGACCGCGCCGAAATCGGTGCTCGAAGTGATGTTCGACGCCAGCCGGCGCGATGCGCGCATGAAACAGTTCATTGCGCGTGCGCAAGAAGCCGGCGTCCGGCTGGTCGAGGCCGACGGCCTGCGGCTGTCCAAGCTCAGCGGCAGCCACGGCCACCAGGGCGTGGTCGCGCGGGTCGAGCCCGCCGCGCAGATCCATTCGCTCGACGAGCTGCTCGAAGGCCTCGAAGAGGCCGGCACCGTCCCGTTGCTGCTGGTGCTCGATGGCGTGACCGATCCGCACAACCTCGGCGCCTGCCTGCGCGTGGCCGATGGCGCCGGCGCCCATGCGGTGATCGCGCCCAAGGACCATGCGGCCGGCATCAACGCCACCGTCGCCAAGGTGGCGAGCGGCGCGGCCGAGACCGTGCCGTACTTCATGGTGACCAACCTGGCGCGTACGCTCAACGAGCTCAAGGAACGCAGCATCTGGTGCGTGGGCACCAGCGACGACGCACCGGGCACCATCTACCAGAGCGACTTCAAGCGCCCGCTGGCGTTGGTGCTGGGCGCCGAGGGCGAGGGCATGCGCCAGCTCACGCGCAAGACCTGCGACGAGCTGGTGAGCATTCCCATGGCCGGAGCGGTCGAGAGCCTGAACGTGTCGGTGGCCAGCGGCGTGTGCCTCTACGAGGCGATGCGCCAGCGCGGCGGTTGACCTCAGGCTAGCGGGCCACCGGCCCGCTGCCCTTGCGGTGGAAGTACACCAGTTCCGCCGCACGCCGCATCGGCGCCGTGCCGAGCAGGCGGTTGAACATCCAGTCGCTCTGGAAGTGGTCGAAGGCCCAGCGCAGCGTGCGCTTCATCAGAAAGCGCGGGTAGCCGCGCACGAACCACGTCGCGGGGTCGTCCGCCTCGCCGCGCACGAAGCGCGCCACGGCCTCGCCGGCGCGCTCGCCGTGTTGCAGCGCCGTGTGGATGCCGCCGGCCGTCACGGGCGACACCATGCCCGCCGCATCGCCCACCAGCAGCGCCCGTTCGCGTGCCACCACCGGCAACACGCCACCGCAGGGAATCATCCCGGCGCGCACGGCGACCGGCGGCGCGTCGCCGGGCGACACCACGGCGGCGATCTTGCGCAAGAGCGGATCGAGCCGCAGCGCGCCCGTGTCGTGGCGGCCCATGCGGCGTGCCAGGCCGATCTGGCTCACGCCCACGCCGTCGAGCGCCCAGCCGATGTAGCCCGGCGCGAGCCGGCGGTCGATGAAGCAGTGCAGCAGGTCGGGCGCTATGCGCGCGCCCTGGTACTCGTGCTCCACACCGTAGAGAAAGCGCGTGTTGCGCGACAGGCCCAGCGCCTTGGCGACGCGCGAATGCGGACCGTCGGCGCCCACGAGGTAGGTCGCGCGGATGCACGGGCCCTGCGCCACCGGCACCTCCCAGCGGCCGTTCGCCCACAGCGCCTGCTCGAACAGCGTGCCCAGGCGCACCTCGACGCCGCAGGCGCGGGTGGACTCCACCATCCAGTCGAGCAGCGCGGGCGCGTCGGTGGCCCAGAACCAGTAGCCGGGCGCGTGCAGGTCGACGTGGTGCATGTCGGGCGCGTACAGCCGCACGCCTTCGATGCGGCGCACCAGCGCGGGCGGCACTTCGGCCAGCCACGGCACGCTGTCGACCGCGTCCTTGACGATGATCCCGGTGGTGTGCAGCTTGGCGCCGGCGGCGGCCTTCTTCTCGAGCACCATCACGCGCAGGCCGGCCTTGGCGGCGGCGCGGGCGCAGGCCAGCCCGGCAAAGCTCGCGCCGATGACGAGCAGGTCGACCTGGGTGCAGGCCGTACCCGCGTCGCTCACGAAGGCCGGCGCGGGGCAGGGCGCGACCGACGAGGAAGGTGCGTGGGGAGAAAAGAGGCAGGAAGAAGAGGCGTGCATGGGAGGCTGACTTGCAAAGCGCACCACGGGGTGTGGTGCGCCTGCGAAGTTAGCGACGCCATGTGCGCCGGGCGTGAAGCCTGTGTGAACTGATCTGTGAAGCGATCAGGCTCGTTCAGGACGGGTCTTTGCTGCGCGTGCGGGCCACGGCGCTGAAGACGCCGATGCCCAGCAGGATCAGCGCGCCGATGCCGATGTAGAGCGTGGGCACGCCGGCCACCGAGGCGCCCCAGGCGACCCCGGCCAGGAAGATCAGAAAGCCGATCATGTAAAGCGCAAAGGACATCGTGCGGCTCCGGTAGCTGAGATGCCTTGCAGTATCCCGACGCGCCCCGTGGCCCGGACCGGCCTGAGTCGTCTCTGCGTGTGGGAGCTTGCCTACCGCATCGGTCAGGCAATCGTTCAATCAATCGGGAACGGCGACCAGCAGGTAGCGGCAGGCGGTGGGCCCCAGCGCCTTGAAGACCAGCGGCCGGTCGACGCCGAAGTCGAGGCAGTCGCCTGGGGCGAGCTCGAAGCGCTCGTCGCCGTAGTCGACCTGCAGTGCGCCCTCGAGCATCCACAGGCTCTGCCGGTACGGCGTGCCGCTCCATCGCGGATAGCCGACCTGCGCGGCGCGCGGCAGCTCGACCTCCACCAGTTCCACGCCGCTGCCCGCGCCGCGCTCGGCGACCTGGCGGCGCAGGTAGCCTGCCTCGGGGTCGCGCCAGACCTCCTGCGCAGCCCGTTTGCGCAGCCGTTGCGGCTGCGCCTTGTCCTCGGTGAGAAGCTGCGCCAGCGAGACCCCGAGGCCGGCGGCCAGCTTGCCCAGCAGCACGGCGGTGGGGCTGCTCTGCGCGCGCTCGACCTTGGAGATCATCGCCTTGCTCACGCCCGACAACCCGGCCAGATCGGCGAGGCTGAGCCCCTGGGCCTGGCGCAGCGCCAGCAGCCGGGTGGCGATGAGCGCGTCGATGTGGCCATCGGCCGGCGCCGGCGAGGGGGTGGAAGGTGAAGTGTTTCCCATATGAGATTATTATTCTCTTATATTGAACGACAGAGAAACACCATGCGTCTCATCGCCTGCACCGAAGAAGCCCATTCAGGCGCCATCCTGGCGATCCTGAACGAGGCCATCGTCAACTCCACCGCGCTGTACGACTACAAGCCGCGCACGCCCGAGAACATGGTGACGTGGTTCGCCGCCAAGCGCGCCGGCGGCTTTCCCGTGATCGGCGCTGTGGACGACAACGGCAAGCTGCTGGGCTTCGCAAGCTACGGCACGTTCCGCGCCTTTCCGGCCTACAAGTACACGGTCGAGCACTCGGTGTACGTCGATGCCGCGCACCGCGGCGAGGGCCTGGGTCGCACGCTGATGGAGGCGATCGTGGCCGAGGCGATCGCGCGCGAGGTGCATGTGATGGTCGGCGCCATCGACGCGTCGAACGCCGGCAGCATCGCGCTGCACGAGCGCCTGGGCTTCACGCACTCAGGCACCGTGCTGCAGGCCGGCTTCAAGTTCGGCCGCTGGCTCGACGTGGCGTTCTACCAGCGCATCCTGGCGACGCCGCTGAACCCGGTCGACGGCTAGCCGGGGCTCGTCAGGCCGGCGTCTCGGCGCTGGCCCGGTCGAGCATGTCGATGGTGCCCGCGTCCAGCTTGAGTTGCGTGGCCACCACCAGCTCTTCGAGTTGCGCCAGCGAGGTGGCGCTGGCGATCGGCGCGGTCACGCCGGGCCGTGCGATCTGCCAGGCAATGGCGACCTGGCCGGGCTTGGCGTTGTACTGCTGGGCCACCTTGTCGAGCGCATCGAGGATGCGCAGGCCGCGCGGGTTCAGGTACTTCTTGGTGGTGTTGGCACCGCGTGCGCTCTTGGCCGCATCGGCCTCGGTGCGGTACTTGCCGGTGAGAAAGCCCGCCGCCAGCGCGTAGAAGTTGATCACGCCCACTTCGCGCTTGAGGCACAGCGGCTCCAGGGCGTCTTCGAACACCGCGCGGTCGTACAGGTTGTACAGCGGCTGCAGGCTCTCGTAGCGCGCGATGCCCAGGCGCTCCGACACGTCGAGCGCCTCGGCCAGCCGCGGCGCCGTGTAGTTCGAGGCGCCGATGGCGCGCACCTTGCCCTCCTTGATGAGCGCGTCGAAGGTGCCCAGCGTGTCTTCGAGCGGCGTGTTGGCATCGTCGTCGTGCGACTGGTACAGGTCGATGTAGTCGGTCTGCAGGCGCTTGAGCGACGCCTCGACGGCTTCGCGGATGTATTTGGGCGACAGGCCCACCTTGCCTTCGCCCATCGGCTTGCCGACCTTGGTGGCCAGTACCAAGCGGTTGCGCTTGCCGCTGTGCTTGAGCCACTTGCCGATGATCGTTTCCGACTCGCCGCCCACATGGCCCGGCACCCAGGCCGAGTAGACGTCGGCCGTGTCGACGAAGTTGAAGCCGGCGTCGAGCCAGGCGTCGAGCAGCTTGAACGAGGCCGCCTCGTCGACGGTCCAGCCGAACACGTTGCCACCGAAGGCGAGGGGAGACACCCGAAGGCTGGAACGGCCGAGCGGACGAAGTTGCGACATGGCAGAGGGCTCCTGAAAGAAAAAGTATGCAGAAAGGAAAAAGGCTCAAACGAAGCCTACCGCGCCCAGCGCCGCGCCGCAGCCCAGCAGCCACAGCAGGTGGATGCGCGTGCGCCAGACCACCAGCGCGGCCACGCCGCTGAGCAGCCACAGGTGCCAGGCCGGCACGCCGCTCGACTGGTTGCCGCCGGCCAGCACCCAGCCGGTGGCGATGAGCAGCCCGACCACCACCGGCGCCATGCCCTGCTTGAAGGCGCGCACCTCGCGGCGCGTGCGGTTGCGGTGGCCCCAGCGCGTGGCGACGTAGGTGAGGGTGGTGCTCGGCAGCATGATGCCGACCATGGTGACCATCAGGCCGAAGAAGCCCAGCAGCCAGGCCATGGGCCCGGCGCCGATGCCGCCGCCCGCGTTGAGCCCGACGTTCCAGCCCATCAGCGCGACGAACAGCACGTTGGGCCCGGGCGCGGCCTGGGCGATGGCGACCGAGGAGGTGAACTGCGCCTCGGTGAGCCAGCCGTGCTGCGCCACGAGGTAGCGGTGCATGTCGGGCACCGTGGTGATCGCGCCGCTGATCGACAGCAGCGACAGCAGCAGGTACTGGCCGAAGAGGGCCAGCCAGTCGTGCCATTGCATGACGATATTCATGGCGCGATCTTCTTCCAGGTCCACACGCAGGCCACGCCGCCCACCGCGAGCAGCACCCATCCCAGCGGAATCTTCAGCAGCGCGATGGCCGCGAACACCAGTGCCACGAACGCGAGGCAGGTCGCAAAGCCCAGCGGGTGCTTGCGCAGCTGCGGGATCAGCTTGATGCCCGTGGCCGCGATGAGCCCGCCCGACACCGCGCCCATGCCGCGCAATGCGGCGGCCACCTGCGGGTTGGCGGCGTAGTGCGCGTAGAGCACGGCCAGTGCGAGGATCACGAACAGCGGCACGGTGAGCATGCCCGCCACCGCGGCCACGGCGCCGCGCAGGCCGAAGTAGCGGTCGCCGATCATCAGCGCCAGGTTGATCACGTTCGGCCCCGGCATCACCTGGGCCACGGCCCAGTCTTCGAGGAACTGGTCGGGCGTGAGCCATTTCTTCTTCTCGACCATCTCGCGCTGGACGATGGCGAGGACGCCGCCGAAGCCCTGCAGCGCGAGCCAGGTGAATGAAACGAAAAGGTCGCGTGGCGACGCGGGCTGGGGATGGTCGGGCGGCGATGCCGCGGCGGGGGCGGACGGATGCATGTGGAACGATTATCGTAGGCGCACTGCTTCACCGGGACCCGACGCCATGCTCATTCGACTTCGCGCACTCTTCGATCTCTGCCGGCGCGCCTTCGCTTCCTGGTCCAACGACTACGCCCCGAGCATGGGCGCCGCGCTGGCCTACTACACGGTGTTCTCGATCGCGCCGCTGCTGCTGATCGTGATCGCGGTGGCCGGCCTGGTGTTCGGGCAGGAGGCCGCGCGCGGCGAAATTTTTGCGCAGCTCTCGGGCCTGATGGGCGAGCAGGGCGCGGCGGCGGTGCAGGGCATGCTGCAGGCGGTCAACAAGCCGACCGAGGGCATCGTGGCCACGGTGGTCGGCATCGCGCTGTTGATCGTGGGTGCGACCACCGTCTTCGGCGAGCTGCAGGACGCGCTTGACCGCATCTGGCGTGCTCCCGCGCGCACCCGCAACAAGGGCGTCTTCAACATGCTGCGCGTGCGGCTGCTGTCGTTCAGCATGATCATGGGCATCGGCTTCCTGCTGATGGTGTCGCTGGTGGCGAGCGCGGCGCTGGCTGCGCTGGGCAAGTGGTGGTCGCCGATGTTCGGTGCCTGGGCCACGCTGGCGCAGGTGGTGAACTTCGTCTTCAGCTTCGCGATGGTCACGGTGATCTTCGCGATGATCTACAAGATCATGCCGCGCGCCAAGGTGCAGTGGCGCGACGTGTGGGTGGGCGCGGCGGTGACGGCGCTGCTGTTCACCGTGGGCAAGCACCTCATCGGCCTGTACATCGGCAAGAGCAGCGTGGCCTCGGGCTACGGCGCGGCCGGCTCGCTGGTGGTGGTGCTGGTGTGGGTGTACTACTCGGCGCAGATCTTCCTGCTGGGCGCCGAGTTCACCTGGGTCTATGCGCGCACCTACGGCTCGATGAAAGACACCCTGGCTGAGCCGGCAGGCCACGCGTCGCCGACGCGCGACGTGCCGCTGCCCGCGCACGTCGACGCGGCCTAGGGCCTGTTCACCCTATTTCTGGC
>NZ_VCCD02000007.1:0-21040 GCF_006323185.2 Variovorax sp. KBS0712
TCGATCTGGTCGTAAGCCTTGGCTTCGCCGCCGAACTTGGCCGACAGCACGGTGGCGATCGCAGCCGTCAGCGTGGTCTTGCCGTGGTCAACGTGACCGATCGTGCCCACGTTCACGTGCGGCTTGGTGCGGGTGAATTTACCTTTTGCCATTTTTCAATCCTTGAAAGAGCATGTCCCGTGTGTTGGTTTTATGTCTGCATCCGATTGCTGGTTCGCCCCGCACGGGAACAGGGCGGCACCGGATCGCAGACAAGAAGGGCCGCGCACTGCGCGGTCCCACATTCTTGAAACTTACTTCGAGCGAGCGGCCACGATGGCTTCGGCGACGTTACGCGGAGCTTCAGCGTAGTGCTTGAACTCCATCGTGTACGTGGCGCGACCTTGCGTGGCCGAGCGCAGCGTCGTCGAGTAGCCGAACATTTCCGACAGCGGGACTTCAGCCTTGATGAGCTTGCCGCCACCGATCATGTCGTCCATGCCCTGCACCATGCCGCGACGGCTGGACAGGTCGCCCATCACGTTGCCGGCGTAGTCTTCAGGCGTTTCGACTTCCACGGCCATCATCGGCTCGAGGATGACCGGGCTGGCCTTGCGGGCGCCTTCCTTGAAGCCGAAGATCGCGGCCATCTTGAACGCCATTTCGTTCGAGTCCACGTCGTGGTACGAACCGAAGTGCAGCGTGACCTTGACGTCGACGACGGGGTAGCCCGCCAGCACGCCTTGGGTCAGTGCTTCCACAACGCCCTTTTCCACCGCGGGGATGTATTCGCGAGGAACCACACCGCCCTTGATGGCGTCGACGAACTCGAAGCCCTTGCCGGCTTCCTGCGGTTCGATCTTCAGGATGACGTGACCGTACTGGCCCTTACCACCCGACTGGCGAACGAACTTGCCTTCGGCTTCTTCGACGGTCTTGCGGATCGTTTCGCGGTAAGCCACTTGCGGCTTGCCCACGTTGGCTTCCACGCCGAATTCGCGCTTCATGCGGTCCACGATGATTTCGAGGTGCAGTTCGCCCATGCCGGAGATGATGGTCTGGCCGGATTCTTCGTCGGTGCGCACGCGGAACGACGGATCTTCCGAAGCCAGGCGCTGCAGGGCGATGCCCATCTTTTCCTGGTCGGCCTTGGTCTTGGGCTCGACGGCCTGCGAGATCACGGGTTCGGGGAATTCCATGCGCTCCAGCGTGATCATGGCGTTCGGGTCGCACAGGGTTTCGCCCGTGGTGACGTCCTTCAGGCCCACGCAAGCGGCGATGTCGCCGGCACGGATTTCTTCGATTTCGAGACGTTCGTTGGCGTGCATCTGCACGATACGGCCGATACGCTCTTTCTTGCCCTTGACCGGGTTGTAGACGGTGTCGCCCTTGCTCAGAACGCCCGAGTACACGCGCACGAAGGTCAGCTGGCCGACGTAGGGGTCGGTCATGAGCTTGAATGCCAGCGCCGAGAACTTCTCGCCGTCGTCGGCCTTGCGGGTCACGTCCTGTTCGTCGTCGTCCGTGCCGTGCACCGGAGGAATGTCCAGCGGCGAAGGCATCAGTTCGATCACGGCGTCGAGCATGCGCTGCACGCCCTTGTTCTTGAACGCGCTGCCGCACAGCATCGGCTGGATTTCGCCGGCGATCGTGCGCGTGCGCAGACCGTGGGTGATTTCTTCGAGCGTCAGGTCACCTTCTTCAAGGTACTTGTTCATCAGCTCTTCCGAAGCTTCGGCCGCGCTTTCGACCATCTTCTCGCGCCATTCCTTGGCCAGCTCGACCAGCTCGGCGGGGATCTCGCGCGTTTCGAACTTCATGCCTTGCGAGGCTTCGTCCCAGAAGATCGCCTTCATCAGACGCAGGTCGACCACGCCCTGGAACTTGTCTTCGGCACCGATCGGAATCACGATCGGCACGGGGTTGGCCTTCAGGCGGTCGACCATCATCTGGCGAACGCGGAAGAAGTTGGCGCCGATGCGGTCCATCTTGTTGACGAACGCCAGACGCGGCACCTTGTACTTGTTGGCCTGGCGCCAGACGGTTTCCGATTGGGGCTGCACGCCGCCGACCGAGTCGTACACCATGACGGCACCGTCCAGCACGCGCATCGAGCGCTCGACTTCAATGGTGAAGTCCACGTGGCCGGGGGTGTCGATGATGTTGATGCGGTGCTCGGGCAGCGAGTGGTCCATGCCCTTCCAGAAGCAGGTCACGGCAGCCGAGGTGATCGTGATGCCGCGCTCTTGTTCCTGCTCCATCCAGTCGGTCGTTGCCGCGCCATCGTGCACTTCGCCGAGCTTGTGGGTCACGCCCGTGTAGAACAGGATACGTTCGGTGGTGGTGGTCTTGCCGGCGTCGATGTGCGCGGAGATACCGATGTTGCGGTAGCGCTCGATGGGGGTCTTGCGGGACATGATGTACTTTCGGGTTTAAATGCGTTGAGCGCTGGGCGTCGAGCACGGGCGATTTCGCCCGGTACTCAACCCCCAACGCTCAAGAGACGTGTGTTTTTTAGAAGCGGAAGTGGCTGAAGGCGCGGTTGGCTTCTGCCATGCGGTGCACTTCGTCGCGCTTCTTCATGGCACCGCCACGGCCTTCCGTGGCTTCCATCAGTTCGTTGGCCAGACGCAGGGCCATCGACTTCTCACCGCGCTTGCGGGCAGCTTCCTTGATCCAGCGCATCGACAGGGCGAGGCGACGGACAGGGCGGACTTCGACCGGCACCTGGTAGTTCGCACCACCGACGCGGCGCGACTTCACTTCGACCATCGGCTTCACGTTGTTGATGGCAATGGTGAACGCTTCGAGGGGGTCCTTGTCCGGGTTCTTCTTCTCGATGAAGTCGAGGGCACCGTAGATGATGCGCTCGGCAACAGCCTTCTTGCCGCCTTCCATGATCACGTTCATGAATTTGGACAGCTCGACATTGCCGTACTTGGGATCCGGCAGGATTTCACGTTTGGGGACTTCGCGACGACGTGGCATTTTTCTAACCTCTTTGCTTCAGTTGGCATCGTTTCCGATACCGCGAGAGCCAGTCAGGACTCTCACTTACTCGACCCGACATTGGGTCACTTCGTTCGACAAGCCCGCCAAGGCCATCGAACACCGCTTGTTTTCTGACAGGAAGGCTTAAGCCTTCTTGGGACGCTTCGCGCCGTACTTGGAACGCGACTGCTTGCGGTCTTTCACGCCTTGCAGGTCCAGCGAACCGCGCACGATGTGGTAACGCACACCGGGCAAGTCCTTGACACGACCGCCGCGAACCAGCACGACGCTGTGTTCTTGCAGGTTGTGGCCTTCGCCGCCGATGTAGGAGATGACTTCGAAGCCATTGGTCAGACGGACCTTGGCAACTTTACGAAGCGCCGAGTTGGGCTTCTTGGGCGTCGTGGTGTAAACGCGGGTGCAGACACCGCGACGTTGCGGCGAGTTCTGCATGGCAGGGCTCTTCGAATTGATCTTTTCGACCGTTCGACCCTGACGCACCAGTTGATTGATGGTTGGCATGAATGAATTAGTCCCAAAACAACCCGACTTTGGTAGTGAAACCGCCCTTGGTCGTGACTCAAGGAAGCCGGGAATAACGAAAACGTGAAACCCTTCGGAAAATTCCGAAAAGCCCACGAGTATAGCAGGCAGGTCTGAAATGGCAATGTCAGGCGCCTGGACGCCCGCCACCACCCATTTCAAGGCCTTTTTTGCCCGCCTTTTACTTGATCCAGAGACGCACAGCGTCCCAGGCGCGGCCGAAGACGCCGGCCTGCTCGACCGGCTCCAGCGCGACCAGTGGCACGTCCGCCAGGGGCTGGTCGTCCAGCGTGACCTTGAGCGAGCCGACGGCCTGGTACTTGGTGAACGGCGCGACCAGCGGGTCGGGGCGCGACACCTGCGTCTTGATCTTGCTGGCGGAACCGGTCGGCACGGCGACCACGATGGCCTCGGGGCGGCCCAGCTTCAGCACGTTGGCCTTGCCCTTCCAGACGGCAGGCGTGGCGGCGGGCTGACCGGCGTCGAACAGGCGCACGGCGTCGTAGGCCGTGTAACCCCAGTTCAGCAGCTTCTGCGACTCGTTGGCGCGCACGGCTTCGCTGCTGGCCCCCAGCACGATCGACAGCAGGCGGCGGCCGCCGGTCAGGTTCGGGAAGTCGCGCTTGGCGGTGGCGATCATGCAGTAGCCGGCGGCGTCGGTGTGGCCGGTCTTCAGGCCGTCGACGGTCGGGTCGCGGAACAGCAGCAGGTTGCGGTTGGTGTCGTTGGTCGATGGGGTGCCCGGGTAGCGGTACTTCTTGATGGCGTAGTACTTGGCTTCCTCGGGGAAGTCGCGCACCAGGCGCGTGGCCAGGATGCTCAGGTCGCGCGCCGTGGTCGTGTGGCCGGGCGCCGTGAGGCCTTCGGGGTTCTTGTAGGTGGTGTTCTTCATGCCCAGCACCTTGGCCTGGGCGTTCATCATCTCGACGAAGTGCTCCACCGTGCCGCCCACGCCTTCGGCCAACGCGACCGTGGCGTCGTTGCCCGACTGCACGATCACGCCCTTGATCAGGTCTTCCACCGGCACCTGCATCTTGGGGTCGATGAACATGCGCGAACCGGGCATCTTCCAGGCGCGCGGGCTCACCGGCAGGGTCTGGGTCAGCGTGATCTTCTTGGCGCGCAGCGCGTCGAACGCGACGTACGCGGTCATCAGCTTGGTGAGCGAGGCCGGCTCGACGGGGCTGTCGATGTCCTTCTGCGCCAGGATCTGGTTCGCGGTCACGTCCAGCAGCAGGTAGCTGCGCGCGGCGATTTCAGGCGGGGCCGGCATCTGGGCGGCGGCGATCACGCCAACCGAGGCAGCAGCGGTCAGCACCAGTGCGCGAAGCGCAGTGAAAAAACGATTCATGGGGAAGATAAGAAGAGACGAGGACAAGCCTGCAAGGCTTTCATTCGGTGCCCGCGCGCAGATGGCGGGCGACCAGGCTTTTGAGCAGCGGCAATTGTCCGTGAAAGAAATGGCCGCCCCCCGGAATAACCGTGACAGGGAGTGACTGGGGACGCGCCCAGTCCATCACGGCGGCGAGAGGCACGGTGTCGTCGGCTTCGCCATGGACCACCAGCGCGCGCTCGTGCGCTTCGGCCGGCAGCGTGGCCACCGAGAAACGCGAGGCGGCCGTGCCGACCAGCACCAACTGCCGCACGTCGCGTGCGGCCCAGAGCTTCTCGGCCGCGCAGCTGGCCACGAAGGCACCGAAGGAAAAACCGGCGATGGCCAACTGGCCCTCGGGTGCGAGCTGGCCGACGACATGCAGCATGTCCTCGAGCTCGCCGCGCCCTTCGTCGTGGACGCCTTCGCTGCCACCCACGCCGCGGAAGTTGAAGCGCACGGCCGTCCAGCCGCAGGACACGAAGGCGCGGGCCAAGGTCTGTACGACCTTGTTGTCCATCGTGCCGCCGAACAGCGGGTGCGGATGGGCGATCACTGCGATGCCGCGCGCGTCGCCCGCAGGCAAATCGCGCTGCACCTCGATCACGCCCGCGGCGCCCTGGAGGCTGATTTTTTCGGTCTGGGAGTTCATGGCGCTGGGGTTGGCTGGGCCGGCGATGCCGGCAACGTGCACGGTACGAGCACGGGGTCCGCGGGAAAGTTCAGCGGCCGACGTCGGGCGGCAGCAGCAGCCGCTCGACGACCTGGCCGCTCTTCAGGTGCGACTCGACGATCTCGTCGATGTCCTCGGCGTCCACGAAGGTGTACCAGACCGCCTCGGGGTAGACCACCGCGACGGGCCCGCCCGCGCAGCGGTCGAGGCAGCCGGCCTTGTTGACGCGCACCTTGCCGGGCCCGGCGAGCCCCTGCTCCTTCACCTTGGCCTTGCAGCGGTCGAAGCCTTCCTGCGCGTTGTGCAGGGCGCAGGAGTCTTCGCCGTTCTTGCGTTCGTTCAGGCAGAAGAAGATGTGGCGGCCGTAGTAGCCGGACGGCGCGGCGGGAGTGGTGCTGGGCATCGACCGATTTTATGAGCGTGCTCAGGGCAGCGCGGGACGGCGGCGCCGCGACAGCGCAGCCACCACGTAGACCAGCACCGCGAAAGGCCAGCCCCAGCCCAGCCACTGGGCCAGGCCGTGGAAGCGGATGAAGCGGCCCTGCTCCCAGGTGGCCAGGGTCTGTGCAAAGTAAGCGCTCTCGGGCGCCTGGTTCAGCAGGCTCAGCTGCAGCACGAGCCCCATGAGCAGCAGTGCGCCGCACAAGCGGCGCGGCGCGAACAGCAGCAGCACGCCCGCGAACACCGCCGCGGCCAGCCCGACCTGCACCGGCAGATCGAGCCAGGCCCACGCATGCTCGGGGCCGTAGCTCATGGCCGCCGACAGGGCCGAGGCCGCGACGCCCGCGAGCAGGATGAGCGGCAGCAGCACCGCGCGCTGCACCACGTTGCGCGCCACCAAGTAGCCCAGCAGGCACGGCACCAGCGCGCCGAGCATCACACACAGCAGCTCCACGGCCGGCACCAACGGTTCCAGCTCGAACTGGCGCACCGGCAGCCAGTCGATGAAGGGCGTGTCGAGCAGCCACTCGGAAATCGTCGTCTCCAGCCGCTCGAACACCTGGCCGAGGCCGAAGGTGACCGCCGCGGGAAACAGCAAGGCAAAGGGCCAGAGCGCGAGCAGCACGAGCCCGCCGCGCGCGTCCTCGACGAACCATTGCGAACGCACGCGGCTCCAGTGCGCGATCGCACCCAGCCGCTCCAGCGCCGCGGCCAGCACCGCGCCGAGCACCGTGCCGGCGGTGTTCAACCCCAGGTCGACGTTGGAAGGAATGCGCGCCGGCAGATAACTTTGCAGCGTCTCCATGGCAAACGCGATCGCCGCGCCCGCCGCCGTGGCACGCAACAGCGCACGCCACACACTGTGACTGCTGCCCGTGCGCAGCACGCTCAGCGCACACAGAAAACCGAAGGGCACGTAGCCCGCCACATTCACCCCGAAGTCGAAACCCGTCCAGTACTTGGGCCAGGGCGCCGACAGGTAGGCCCAGGGCGCGATCCCTTGGTCACGCCAGTCAGCGAAGGGGTACAGGCTGGCATAGACGATCAGCGCCGCATAGGCCAGCGCCAGGGGGAGCGCGGCAGACTTGTGCGGCATGTCCACCGTCGACACGGGCTCAGAAGGGCTTCACCACCACCAGGATCACGATGCCCAGCAGCAGCAGCACGGGCAGCTCGTTGAACCAGCGGTACCAGCGGTCGCTGCGACGGTTGCCGCCCGCCGCGAAACGGCGCAGCAGCACGCCGCAGCCATGGTGGTAGCCGATGGCCACCAGCACCAGGGCGAGCTTGGCGTGCATCCAGCCGTTGCCGGGGCCGCGCCCGATGCCGTAGCCCAGCCAGAGCCAGGCGCCGAACACCAGCGCCGGCACGGCCAGAAAGGTGGTGAAGCGCAGCAGCTTGCGCGCCATCAGCAGCAGGCGCTCACGCTCCGCGACCGACTCGGGGGGCACCATCGCCAGGTTGACGAAGATGCGCGGCAGATAGAACAGCCCGGCAAACCAGCTGGCAATGAAAACAATGTGAAGAGATTTGACCCAGAGCATGGCGGCAGTTTAGTGGTGGCTGCACACTGACCCCTCTTCGGGGCCCTTTGCCAAGGTTTCGGGCAAAAAAAAGCCCGACGTCTTCACGTCGGGCTGGGAAGCCCTTTTGCTGTCACACATCAAGGCACCCGCTCAGGGAGGAAAAGCGGGGAGCGGCAAGCCGCCCGCTTCAGAATTTAACAAAGACGAAACAAGGTTTCAAGCGATTGAGGCAGTTTCTTTGACTTTTACAACAAAAATCTAGAACTTAAGTTCTATTAATTTCCGTAGTTGTCAGACAACTTGCCTCCAGCAGCGCTGGGCTGCGATTTCGCGCTTCAGGCACAATTTTAGATATATGACGTCACCATTTTCCCCGCTCGCGATGTTCCCCGCCGGCCGCCCGCGACGGCTGCGCCGCGATGCCTTCACCCGCAACCTGGTGCGCGAGCATGCGCTGACGACGAACGACCTGATTTACCCGGTGTTCGTGCAGGAAGGCGAGAAGCGCCGCGACGCCGTGCCTTCGATGCCCGGCGTGGACCGCCTGAGCCTGGACCTGCTGCTGCCCGTGGCCGAGCAGTGCGTGCAGGCCGGCATCCCGGTGATGGCGCTGTTCCCGGTGATCGACGCCAGCCTCAAGACGCCCGCGGGCGACGAGGCCTTCAACCCCGACGGCCTGATTCCCCGCGTGGTGGCCGCGCTCAAGGCGCGCTTCCCCGAGCTGGGCGTGATGACCGACGTGGCGCTCGACCCCTACACCAGCCACGGCCAGGACGGCCTGTTGGACGAGACGGGCTACATCCTCAACGACGCCACCGTTGAAGTTCTGGTGAAGCAGGCACTCACACAATCGCAAGCTGGCGTCGATATTGTGGCGCCGAGCGACATGATGGACGGCCGCATCGGCGCGATCCGCACCGCGCTCGAAGCCCGAGGCGACATCCACACGCGCATCATGGCCTACAGCGCCAAGTACGCCAGCGCCTTCTACGGCCCCTTCCGTGACGCCGTCGGCTCATCCGCCACGCTCGGCAAGAGCAACAAGAAGGTCTACCAGATGGACCCCGGCAACAGCGACGAGGCCCTGCGCGAGGTCGCCATCGACATCGCCGAAGGCGCCGACATGGTCATGGTGAAGCCCGGTATGCCCTACCTGGACATCGTGCGCCGCGTGAAGGACGAGTTCCGCGTGCCGACCTTCGCCTACCAGGTGAGCGGCGAGTACGCCATGCTGAAGGCCGCCGCCCAGAACGGCTGGCTCGACCACGACGCCGTGGTGCTCGAAAGCCTGCTGGCCTTCAAGCGCGCCGGCGCCGACGGCGTGCTGACCTACTTCGCGCTTGACGCCGCCCGGTTGCTACAAAAATAATAGCTACTGCGGCATGCCTGCCGCACCTCCACGGCACTTCTGGCGTGGAAGCAGAACCACCGGGGGCGAGTGTCCATGCGCATCTTCGAAATCAGCCGCTCGCAGGTCAGCGAGCACGCCTCGCTGGCGCCGCTGGCCGTGCCGGGCGCCTGCGCCGCCGCCAGCTACCTCTGGATTTCGCTGACGCGCGACGAATTCCGCGCCGCCCAGCCCGAGGTGCAGCAGATCCTGCAGACGCTGTGCCAGACCCAGCTGGTCGACCTGCACGTGGCCGACCTGCTCAACGACCAGCTGCCCTCGCACTACGACTACACCTCGCTGTACGACGTGCTGGTGTTCCGCCGCCTGGCCACGGGCAACGGCGCTGAAACCGGCAACACCAGCGAGCCTTCGCTGCCGCAACGCCCGTCGCGCGGCGGCCCGCCGGTGCTGCGCCGCATCGACACCCGCCCCGTCGGCTTCGCGGTGTTCGACCGCGTGCTGCTCTCGGTGCACCCCGAAGACGGCACGGTGCGCGACGCCTTCGCCGCCCGGCTGCTGGCGGCCGCCTCGTCGGACGACCGCGGCACGCCCGCGCTCGACGTGCGCGCCACCTCGGCCCGCCTGCCGGCGAGCCCCGCCGACCTGATGCTGCGCATCGTCAACCTGATCGTCGACGGCTACCTCGACCTGCGGCGCGAGCTCACGAAGCAGCTCGACCACTGGCAGACCGAGCTCATCGACCCGCGCAGCCGCTTCACCAACTGGAGCGCGCTGATGGAGGCGCGCCAGTCGCTGCACCGGCTGGACGAGATCTGCGAAGACCAGCGCGCCGCCATGCAGGACTGGATCGATTCGCTCGAAACCCTGCCCGTGCCGCAGGGCGAGACCGCGCAGCGCGAGCGCGACCTGATCATGGTGCGCAGCCGCGACGTGCTGGAGCACATCCAGCGCGTGGTGCACCACGTGCACCGGCTCGAGCAGAACGCCGAGACGGCCGTGCAGATGCACTTCAGCGTCCAGGGCCACCGGGCCAACGACATCATGCGGGTGCTGACCGTGCTCACCGCCATCTTCCTGCCGCTCAACCTCATCGCGGGCATCTTCGGCATGAACTTCGAGTTCATCCCGCTGGTGCACAAGGCGGACGGCTTCTGGATCGCGATGTCGGCCATGCTGGTCATCGCGGTGCTGCTGGTCCTGATCTTCTGGCGCAAGCGCTACCTGGCCCGCACGCGCTGAACGCCCATGAAAAAAGCCACGCAGATGCGTGGCTTTTTTCTGGTCAGCTCTGACCGCCCCGAAAGGCGGCTGGCTTCGCGGCCAATTACTTGGCGACGGCGCCCGAACCTTGCTGGGCTTGAACGCGTGCGTCCATCGGGTTCACCATGGTCGAGATGACCTTGCTGTTGACGCGCGAACCCGAGGTCACGTTCTGGTCGGGAGCGTAGGCGGTGCGGATGGCTTCGGCTTCGACGATCGAACGGTCCTTCGACACGGCCACGGTTTCCGCGCCGCGCGAACCACGCACGACGTTCTGGTTCGGGGCTGCGGCGGTGCGCTGGGCTTCGGCGTTGACTTCGTCGCGGCTCTTGGACGAGATCACTTGGGTCACGCCTTGGTACGTCTCGGCTTGGGCGCCGGTGGCGGCCAGGAGGGTCAGGGCGGCGGCTGCGAAAATGTGCGAGGTCTTCATGTCTGTTCCTTGTGTTCGGCTAGATGGGATGTCCACCAGGCTTGCACGTTGGCTCGCCTGTGCGGCGAGTGTCAGCCGGAATTCCTTCGGGAAAACACTCGGTTCAGAGACACGGTGTTTCCTGTAGCGAAACAATCAGTCAACAAAGTCGTGCACGCAAAAAACCGGGCGCACACCGCCTGACTGCTTCCGGCTTACACCAGAACCCCGCGCCGGTCCTATCCGGCAAAACCCCCGAGAATCGGCACACCGCGCTCCCTCGCGAAAAACAACGGGTTTCACTGACATGGACAGTCTCGATCTGATCAAAACCTTCCGGGAAGTCGCCTCGCACGGCAGCTTCTCCCAGGCCGCCAAGCGGCTCGACATGTCGAAGGCCACGGTCAGCAAGTACGTCGCCGAACTCGAGACCCGCTTCGGCGTGCGCCTGCTCAACCGCTCCACGCGTTCCGTCAGCCTCACCGACGCCGGCCAGCTGCTGCTGGAGCGCAGCACGCCGATGCTCGAGATGGTCGAGCTCACCCAGGCCGAGCTGCAGGAGCGCGCCAGCCAGCCCGGCGGCCGGCTGCGCATCTCGGCGCCGCACGGCATGGGCAACGGCGAGTTCCCCGACCTGCTGGCCGACTTCATGCGCCACTACCCCGACGTGAGCATCAGCCTGCAGCTGACCAACCGCACCGTCGACCTCGCCGAGGAAGGCATCGACGTCGACATCCGCAGCGGCCCGGTCGAAGACGCCAACCTCATCGTGCGCAAGCTGCGGCTCATCCACATGGTGGTCTGCGCCTCGCCGGTCTACTGGAAGAAGCACGGCAAGCCCGCGCACCCGCAGGAGCTCGCCCACCACGAGGCGCTGACCCATTCGCTGCTGGGCACGCAGCCCGTGTGGCGCTTCGATGACAACGGCCAGCCGCTGGACGTGCAGGTCAAGAGCCGCATGGACTGCACCGAGGGCGCGCCGCTGATCCGCGTCGCGATGCGCGGCTTCGGCGTGATCTACCTGCCCTCGCTGCTCGTGCAGTCGCACATCGACAGCGGCGAGTTGGTGCCGGTGCTCGAAGGCTATGCGCGCAAGGACATGTGGCTGTCGGCCGCCTACCTGCAGCGGCGCCACAACAGCGCGGCGCTGCGCGCGCTGCTCGATTTCCTGCAGACGCGGGTCGGCGCCAAGAAATAGAAATGAAAAAGCCCGGCACTGCCGGGCTTTTTTCTTGGGACGTGCCGGATCAGCCGACGTGCTTGGCAAAGAAGGCCAGCACGCGTTCACGCGCCGGCTTCGCCGCCTCGGCGTTGTACGAGCCGCGCTGGTCGCAGTTGAAGCCGTGGTCGGCTTCGTAGACATGCACTTGCACCTCGGGGTGCGCCTTCTTGAAGGCCTCGATGGTGTCCAGCGGAATCCAGTGGTCGCGGTTGCCGAACTGCGCGAGCACCGGCACCTTCGGCTGGCGTGCGCTTTCTTCCGGCGTCGTCATGCCGCCACCGTAATAAGGTGCGGCAGCGGCCAGGCCCGGCAGCAGGGCTGCGGCGCGCCAGACCAGCAGGCCGCCCCAGCAGTAGCCGACGATGCCGACCTTGCCCGCCTTCGAGGCGTAGGCGATCGCGGCTTCGAGGTCCTGCAGCACGCCGGGCGCGGGCAGCGCCTCGACCGCGGTCTTGTAGCCGAAGCCGGTCTTCATGTCGTCGTCGCTGTAGCCCAGCTCGACGCCGGGCTTGACGCGGTGGAAGGTCGACGGCGCCACGGCCAGGTAGCCGTCGGCCGCGTAGCCGTCGGCCACCGAGCGGATGTGCGAGTTCACGCCGAAGATTTCCGGCACCACCACCACGGCGCCGCGCGGCGTGCCCGCAGGCTCGGCCACGTAGGCGGGAAAGGTGAAGCCATCCTTGGCGGTGAGGTCGATGAATTGGCCCATGGGGTTCTCCTGAAACGATGGAATGAAAAAAGAAAGAGCGGGTCGGCTTGCGCGCCGTCAAGCGCGCAGCGCCCGCTCGACGAAATCGAGCCGGTCCTGGCCCCAGAAGATCTCGCCGTCGATCACGTAGCTCGGCGCGCCGAACACCTGGATGTCGATCGCTTCCTGCGTGTAAGCCTCGTAACGCTCCTGCACCGCCTGGCTCTGCGATTGCTCGGCGCGCTTGGCCGGCAGGCCGCATTCCGCGACCAGGGCTTCGAGCAGGTTCGGGTCGCCGATGTTCCGCTCCTGCACCCACACGGCCGCAAACACCGCCGCACTGATGCGCATCGCGGCCTCGGTGCCGTCGTGCAGGTCGACCGCGATGATCAACCGCGCCGCATCGTCGCCGGCCACCGGAAAGAACTTCGGCTTCGGGTTCAGCGGCAGGCCCAGGTGCTTCGAGAAGCGCGCCAGCTCGAGCAGCCGGTAGGCCTGGCGCTGCGGTGCGCGCTTGCCCAGCGGCAGGCCGCCCGACACGGGGAACACGCTGCCCATGTCGATGGGCCGCACGCGCACGGTGGCGCCGGCGGCCGCGGCGATGGCGGCAAAGCGGGTATGCCCCAGATAGGTCCACGGACTCTGTGGCGCAAAGTAATAGTCGATCGTCTTGTGCATTCAATAACCTTCGTGCTTCGCACTGCGGTGCGAGCTGGCTTGGGGCGGCGCGGCGCTCACGCTGATGCGCGGGCCCTCGATGATGTAATCCAAGCGAACGGTTTTAACTGACACACAGTTTCTCTGCAGGAGGTGGGATTTGGACCAGGTGCTCTTGATCACCGGCGGTGGACGCGGCATTGGTGCCGCCACGGCCTTGCTCGCCGCGAAGCGCGGCTACGCCGTGGCCGTGAACTACGCCAGCAACTCGCTGGCCGCCGACGAGGTGGTGCGCACCATCCGCGCGGGCGGCGGCACCGCCATGGCGGTGCAGGCCGACGTCGGCGACGAGGCCCAGGTGCTCGCGATGTTCGCGAAGGTCGACGCCAAGCTGGGGCGCCTCACCGCGCTCGTGAACAACGCCGGCGTGGTCGACGTGCAGGCGCGCGTCGACGCCATGAGCGTGGCGCGGCTGGAGCGCATGTTCCGCATCAACGTGATCGGCAGCTTCGTCTGCGCGCGCGAGGCCGTGAAACGCATGAGCACGAAGTACGGCGGCGCGGGCGGCGCCATCGTCAACATCTCCAGCGGCGCCGCGCGCCTGGGCTCGCCGGGCCAGTACGTCGACTACGCGGCCAGCAAGGCCGCCATCGACACCCTGACCATCGGCCTGGCCAAGGAAGTGGCCACCGAAGGCATCCGCGTGAACGCGGTGCGCCCCGGCCTCATCGACACCGAGATCCACGCCTCGGGCGGCATGCCCGACCGCGCCGCCGAACTCGCGCCCACCGTGCCGATGCAGCGCACCGGCAGCCCCGAGGAAATCGCGGGCGCCATCCTGTGGCTGCTCTCGCCCGAGGCCAGCTACACCACCATGGCCCTGCTCGACGTGACCGGAGGACGCTGAGCCATGAGCACCTCCATGGACCTCATCAAGCCGCTGGTCACGCTGGTGGCCATCGTCAACCCGCTGGCCATCGTGCCCTTCTTCATCCACTACACGCAGGACTACTCCGACGCCCAGCGCAAGCGCACGGTGCGCATGTCGGCCTTCAGCGCCTTCGTGGTCATTGCCGTGAGCGCGCTCATCGGGCTGCAGCTGCTGTCCTTCTTCGGCATCTCGATCGCGAGCTTCCAGGTCGGCGGCGGGCTGCTGCTGCTCATGAGCTCGATCTCGATGCTCAACGCGCAACCGGCCGAGAGCAAGACCAACGTCGACGAGCTGCGTGCGGTCGAAGTGAAGGCGTCGATGGGCGCCTCCATCGCGGTGGTGCCGCTCACCATCCCGCTGCTCACCGGCCCGGCAGCGATCTCCACCGTGGTGATCTACGCCGACAAGGCGCAGCACCTGTGGGAGCTGGCCGTGCTGGTCGGCTATGGCGTGGTGGTGGCGCTGGCGACCGCGCTGGCCTTTTCGCTCGCGCAGCCGATCGCGCGGGTGCTCGGCAAGACCGGCATCAACATCATGACGCGGCTGATGGGCCTGATCCTGGCGGCGCTCGCGGTCGAAGTGATGGCCGACGGGCTCGGCAAGCTGTTCCCGATCCTGTCGAAAGTCGCCTGAACAGGTTCAGGCCAGCATCTTCTCGATGACCTTCCAGTGCGCCGGCTCCACCGGCGTGATCGACAGCCGGTTGCCCTTGCGCAGGATGACCAGGTCGGCCAGCTCGGGCTTGGCGCGCAACTCGGGCAGCGCCAGCAGCCGGGTCTTGCGCACCGCCTGCACGTCGACCAGCAGCCAGCGCGGGTCTTCCTTCTTCGCGCCGGCGTCGTAGTACGGCGACTTCGGGTCGAACTGCGTCGGATCGGGCTGGATGCCCGAGGCCACGCGCGCGATGCCGGCAATGCCGGGCTCGGGGCAGCTCGAGTGATAGAACAGCACGCCGTCACCGACCTTCATGCCATCGCGCATGAAGTTGCGCGCCTGGTAGTTGCGCACGCCGGTCCACGCCACGGTGGCATCGGGCGCGGCGAGGGCATCGTCGATCGAGACCTCGTCGGGCTCGGATTTCATCAACCAGTACTGGGGCATGGCGGCAGTCTCGCGAAGGGGATTTCGCGGAATATAGCCGCTCGCCCCAGTCCGGGGCGACCTTCGTTTACGGCGTCACGTAGTCGGAGACGACGACCCACTTGCCGTCCTTGATCTGCGACAGCCGCGACTGGTCGTTGCCCAGGCGCTTGGTGGCGGTGTAGGTGCTCTTCGGGCTGCCGAACATGTCGGGCTCGAAGGTGATGCTGTCCATCGCCTTGATGAAACTGTCGGTCGTCAGGTTCGGGCCGGCCTTGGTGGCGGCCTTGATGAACGAGTCGATGATCACGTAGCCGTACACCGAGAACACGGTCGGGTCTTCGTTGAACTTGGTCTTGTACTTGTTGGCCCAGAAGCGCAGCGGCTGCGACTGCTCGTCGGTGTAGGGGTTCTGCACCGTCATGGTGGCGTACACGCCGTCCATGGCCTTGCCGCCCAGCTTGTGGATCAGGTCGGTGTAGGCCGCGCTCGAGCCCAGGAAGGTCGGGTTGAAGCCGGTCTTGCGCGACTCGCCCACCGTGCCGATGGTCTCGCGGATGATGGTGCCGAGCACCACGAGGTCGCAGTTGGCGGCCTTCATCTTGGCGACCTGCGAGCTGAAGTCGGTGGCGCCGCGCTTGAACGAGGTCTTCTCGGCCAGCTCCATGCCCGCGGCCTTCAGGCCGGCCTCGGCGCCACGCTGCACTTCGAGGCCGAACTCGTCGTCCTGGTAGATCGTGCAGACCTTCTTGGCGCCCTTGTCCTTGATCATCTTGGGCAGCGCCAGGCGGATCTGGTCGTAGTAGGTGGCCGCGAACGAATACTTCAACCGGTTCAGCGGCTCGTACATTTCGCGCGCCGCCGTGATCGGCATGTAGTTGACGACGTTCTTGTCGAACTGCACCGGCATCGCCGCCATGTTCTGCGCCGTGCCGATGTGGCCGGCCATGATGAAGATCTTTTCCTGGTTCACCAGCTTCTGCGCCGCCAGCACCGCCTTCTTCGGGTCGTAGCCCGAGTCTTCGACGAAGAGCTTGAGCTTGCGCCCGTTGAGCGTGCCCTGCTCGTTGAGTTCGTCCACGCGCAGCTGCATGCCGTTGCGCGCCTGCTTGCCGAAGCCCGCCAGCGGACCCGACAGGTCCTGAATCGTGCCGATGCGGATCTCGTCCTTGCTCACGCCCTGCTGCTGCGCGGACGCGAGCGTCGCGATCAAGCCCAGCACGGCCAGCGTCGTCAATGTCTTGAGCTTCGTCATAGCGTTGTCTCCTCGGGTTGGCAAAAAAAGAGGTCAGCGGTACATGGCGTCGATGCGCTGCGCGTACTTGGTCTGCACCAGCTTGCGCTTGAGCTTCATCGTGGGCGTGAGCTCCTCGTCCTCGGCGCTGAGCTGCGTCTCGAGCAGGAAGAACTTCTTGATCTGCTCGACGCGCGCGAACTTGGCGTTGACGCGATCGATCTCGCCCTGGATCAGGTCCTGCACTTCCTGCGTGCGTGTCAGGCTCTCGTAGTTGCTGAACGGCACGTCGTGGTCCTGCGCGAATTTCTCGACGTTCTCCTGGTCGATCATGACGATCACCGTGAGGTAGGGCCTCTTGTCGCCGATCACCACGGCATCGGTGATGTAGAGGCTGAACTTGAGCTCGTTCTCCAGCTCGCTCGGGGTCACGTTCTTGCCGCCTGCCGTGATGATGATGTCTTTCATCCGGTCGGTGATGCGGAAATACCCGTCCTCGTCCATCACCCCCACGTCGCCCGTGTGCAGCCACCCGTCGGCGTCGATGGTCTCGGCGGTCTTCTCCGGCAGATTCAAATAGCCCATGAAGACATTGGGGCCGCGCACCAGGATCTCGCTGGTGGCCGGATCGATGCGCACCTCGTTGTAGCCCGTGGCCGGGCCGATGGAGCCGGGCTTGATGCGGGTGACGGGCACGGCCGTGGAAGCACCGCACGACTCCGTCATGCCCCACACCTCGAGCATGGGCACGCCCAGCGCGAGGTACCACTTGACCAGCTCAGGCGAGATGGGCGCCGCGCCGGTCACGAGAAAGCGCGCGCGGTGGATGCCGATGAGCTTGCGCGCGTTGTCCAGCGCCAGCAGCCGCGCGAGCCGGAACTTCAGGCGCAGCCCCGTGCCGATCTCCTGGCCCGCGAGCACCCTGTTGGCGATGGTCTCGCCCACGCCGATGCTCCAGTGGTAGGCGGCCTGCTGCAGCGGGCTGGCCTCCTTCAGCGCGATCATCACGCCCGAATAGAACTTCTCCCACACGCGCGGCACGCCCGTGAACACCGTGGGCGCGATCTCGCGCACGTTCTCGGGCACCGTCTCGGGGTTCTCGACGAAGTTGAGGATGGAGCCGGTGTACATCGCGAAGTACTCGCCGCCCATGCGCTCGGCGATGTGGCACAGCGGCAGGAAGCACATGCGCTCGTCCTTCTCGTCCTGCGCGATGAGCGTGTTGTAGCCGCGCGCGGTGTACACCAGCCCCGCGTGGCTGTGCATGGCGCCCTTGGGCTTGCCGGTGGTGCCCGAGGTGTAGACAAGAATGGCCAGGTCTTCGGGCCGGCACGCGGCCACGCTGCGCTCCACCGCCTGCGGATCGCCCGCCAGGTGCGTGCGGCCGAGGGCGCGCAGCGCATCGAGGCTCATCACGCCCGGGTCATCGAGCTCGCGCAGGCCTTCCATGTCGAACACGACCACGCGGCGCAGGCCGGGCAGACGGGCGCGCACTTCGAGCGCCTTGTCGAGCTGCTCGTCGTCTTCCACGAAGAGCACCGTGGTGCGCGAGTCTTCGCACAGGTACTGCACCTGCGAGGCGGCGTCGGTCGGGTAGATGCCGTTGGAGACGCCGCCGCAGCTGAGCACGGCCAGGTCGGCCAGCACCCACTCGATGACGGTGTTCGAGAGAATGGACGCGCACTCGCCGCGCGTGAAGCCGATGGCCTGCAGCCCGGCCGCGATCTCGCGCACGGCCTCGGCCGTCTGACGCCAACTCCAGCTGCGCCAGATGCCCAGCTCTTTTTGCCGCATCCAGATGTTGTCGCCGCGCTGGCGCACGGCGTTCCAGAACATGGCCGAGAGCGTGTCGCCGGGCACGAGGATGTCGTGGCCGGGTTCGATGGTTCGCAGATCCCAGAGTCCTTGCATGGCGACGGCTACCTCCAGGTCTTCTTCTTTTTCCAGCGCCGCTCGCCGCGCACGCCGTCGTCCTTGACACCCAGGTAGAACTCCTTGATGTCGTCCTTCTCGCGCAGGCGTTCGCACGAGTCTTCCATCACGATGCGCCCGTTCTCCAGCACGTAGCCGTGGTCGGCGGCATTGAGCGCCATGTTCGCGTTCTGCTCCACCAGCAGGATGGTGGTGCCGCGCTCGCGGTTGATGCGCACCACGATCTCGAAGATCTCCTTGGTGAGCTTGGGGCTCAGGCCCAGGCTGGGTTCGTCCAGAAGAATGAGGTGCGGCGCCGCCATGATGGCGCGCGAGATGGCCAGCATCTGCTGCTGCCCGCCCGAGAGCAGCCCGGCGTCCTGCGTGGCGCGCTCGCGCAGGATCGGGAAGTAGGTGAAGACGGTCTCGATGTCCCGCGCCACGCCGTCGCGGTCCTTGCGCGTGTAGGCGCCCATCAGCAGGTTGTCCTTCACCGACAGCAGCGGGAACACCTCGCGCCCTTCGGGCACGTGGCTCAGCCCCTGCTGCACGATGAAGGCCGGGTCTTTCGCCGTGATGTCCTGCCCCTGGAACTCGATGCTGCCTTTGCGCGGATCGATGATGCCGGAGATGGTCTTGAGGATCGTCGTCTTGCCCGCGCCGTTGGAGCCAAGCACCGTCGCGATCTCGCCCTTGCGCACCTTCAGGCTCACGCCGCGGATGGCCTTGATCGGGCCATAGGCGCTCTCGACGTTGAGCAGTTGAAGCACGACGTCGCTCATGCCACTGCTCCCTGATTCAAGGCGGAACATGCAGAGCCATCAAGCCACGACGAAGCCCGGTGTGCGGTGCGGCGTGGGCGGCCCCTCTGTGCCGCCGAGGAGCGCAGCGTTTCGCGGATCAGGGCTCGCAGCTGTTTGAGCGCAGCGAGTTCTGCGAGACCCCGCGAAACGCGAGCACCGCAGGGCAGCCCGAAGGGCCGGCACAGTGGGGCCGACCGCGCCGTGCCGCCCACCGGGTGCCCCCGATAAAGACCAAGGAAGGCGTCCCACCATGCTGACAGTCAAGAACATCCACCAGTACTACGGCGGCTCCCACATCCTCAGAGACGTGAGCTTCCAGGCCACGCTCGGCAAGGTCACGGTATTGCTCGGCCGCAACGGCGTAGGCAAAACCACGCTGCTGAAGTCGCTCATGGGCCTCGTGCCCATCAAGAGCGGCAGCATCGAACTCGAAGGCAAGCCGATCCACAAGGCCACGCCCTACGACAGGGCCAGGGCAGGCATCGGCTTCGTCCCGCAGGGCCGCGAAATCTTCGCGCGGCTCACGGTGGAAGAGAACCTGCGCATGGGCCTGGCCTACAAGAGCGGCGGCACGCCCATTCCTGCGGAGCTGTTCGAGCTGTTCCCCGTGCTCAAGCAGATGATCAACCGAAGAGGCGGCGACCTCTCCGGCGGGCAGCAGCAGCAACTGGCGATCGCCCGCGCCCTCGCGCCCAAGCCCAGGCTGCTGATCCTCGACGAGCCCACCGAGGGCATCCAGCCCAGCATCATCAAGGACATCGGCCGCGTCATCCGCATGCTGGCCGACCGCGGCGACATGGCCATCGTGCTGTGCGAGCAGTACTACGACTTCGCGCAGGAGCTGGCCGACGACTACCTCGTGATGGAGCGCGGCGAAGTCATTGCGCGCGGCCTGGGCAAGGACATGGAAGCGCAGGGCGTGCGGCAGCTCGTCGCGATCTGACGCGCTACCGCGCCCACGTCTTGCGCAGGTCTGCCGCGAGGCGCAGCAGCAGATCAGCGTGCGCCTGTAGCGCGTCCGCCGACACCTCGCCCGTCGTCGGAAAACTCACGTTCATCGCATAGAGGCTGCCTGACGGCGCACGCAGCGGCAGCGCCACCGCCGTCATGCCCGGCGCCCAGTTCGCGTGGCAATAGCCTTGCGCGTCCACCGCACGCAGGGCCGCATCCACCTGCCGCTGCAGCGCGGGCCAGTCGCTGCCATGCGCCTTGCGCAGCTGGCCCAGCAAGGCCTTGCGTTCCGTCGCCTGCATGCCCGCCAGGAAAGCGCAGCCCAGCGACGTGCTCGCGATCGGCAGGCGCGAGCCCGGCAGGATGCGCCGGAAGATGCCCAGCCGGCTGAAGCGCACCGAGTCCAGGTACACCATCTCCAGCTGGTCGGCCACCGCCAGGCCCACGTTCACGCGCCGGCCCTCGGCCAGCGCACGCATCAGCGGCAGGGCCTGCGCCAGCGTCTGCTCCGAGGTGCGAAACGACAGGGCCAGACTCAGGCACGCGGCCGTCAGCCGGTAGCCGCGCTGCTCCAGGTCGTAGGCAAGAAAGCCCGCATCCACCAGCGAGCGCGTCAGCCGGCTCACCGTGGGCCGCGGCAGCTGCGTGCGGTCGGCCAGCTCGGCGTTGGTCAGCACGTCCACCCCATGCCGGAAGGCGCGCAGCAACGCCAGCCCGCGCTCGAGCGAATGGCTGCCCGGCGTGCTGCGCACGAAGGTGCCGGTCGACTGCGTTTCGGCCCGGGTAGAGGTGGAGCGGGGCGTGGCCATGATTTCGGTGAGCGAAATTGCAGCATTGTCACCGCCAGGGCGCGCCGGAATACTGAGCCCATGCCCGACACAGGGCGAGCAACGAACCGGAGACACGCTTGGAATTCACGGAACTCAGGTACGCGGTGACCGACCGCGTCGCCTCGATCACCTTCGACCGCCCCGACCGGCTCAACGCCTGGACGCCCACGCTGGAGGCCGAGCTG
>NZ_VCCD02000008.1:0-3618 GCF_006323185.2 Variovorax sp. KBS0712
GGGCGGGCGCAGCGCCTTCGCCGCGGTCGGCGCGCTGCACATGGTCGGCGCGCAGGGCCTGCCCACGCTGATGGCGGCGCGCGGCTTCACCGTGACGCCGGTGCTCACCGAGGCGCAGGCGCAGCAGGCGCTCGATGCCGTCGGCCAGCCCGGGGTTGCGGTCGTCGAGCAGGCGCTTCATGAGGCGCTGCTCGGCCGGCGTGTTCAGGCACTCGCACCACTCGGCGTAGCGCGCCAGCCGGGCCGCGTCGCTGCGCGCCCAGACATCGGCCAGCGTCTTGAGCTGGCCGCGCAGCCGGCCCGATTCGAGCTCGTCGAGCATGGCGTCGATCTGCTCGGCCTCCTCGGCCTCGGAGCCGCCGGTCAGCCAGCGCAGCTGGTCGGCCGCGTTCTCGAGCGCGACGATCGGCTTGTTGCTGTTGCGGGCCGAGACGGCCAGCGTCTCGTCGACGCCGAACTCCGCATACAGGCCGTCGGCGCGCGCCGCCAGCGCGGTCAGCGCCGTCACCTGCAGGATGGGCGGCAGCCGGGCGGTCGAGCCCGGCGACACGCAGGCCTCGGCGTTCTGGCGCTCGAGCCGGCGGGCGCGTTCGCCGCTGAGCACGCGCGCCACCGCGGCCGGGTCGGCCGGCTGGCTCAGGGCGCGCACCGTGGCGTCGTCGCGCGAGTCGAGCTCCAGCGCGAGCGTGTCGCTCTGCGCCAGCGCCTTCTGCACAGTGGGCCCGGGACGCACCCATTCGCCGCGCCCCAGGTGCAGGGTGCCGTAGAGCCACGAGGTGCGGCCGTCGCGCTCGATGCGCCACAGCAGGCCGCGGTCGATGCCGTTGCGCAGGCCGATGCCGGGCTTCTCGAGACTCGCGATGGCCGAGGGCGGGCAGGCGGCGGCGTGGGCCGCGACCGCGATGAAACAACCACCGACGGCCGCGAAGGCCTGGCGGGTCAGACGTGCAAGAAGGCGCTGGGGCGCCGGCCGGTCGGTGCCGCGCGACAGCAGGCGCAG
Organism: Variovorax sp. KBS0712; assembly: GCF_006323185.2. NCBI lineage: Bacteria > Pseudomonadati > Pseudomonadota > Betaproteobacteria > Burkholderiales > Comamonadaceae > Variovorax > Variovorax sp. KBS0712. The sequence continues at coordinate 1,001 of NZ_VCCD02000008.1, forward strand.
CGGTGCGACGAGGGCTCGGAGTATCCGCAAGGCGAGCTCCATGATTGAAAGAAAGTCCGGCATTCTCACAGCACCGCTGCCCATAATCCAAAACCATGCAAAGCATCTTTCACCTTGCCTTCCACGTGCGCGACCTGGACGGCGCTCGCCGCTTCTACGGCGACGTGCTGGGCTGCGCCGAAGGCCGCAGCACCGACACCTGGGTCGACTTCGACTTCTTCGGCCACCAGATCTCGCTGCACCTGGGCGAGCCCTTCGCCACCACCCGCACCGGCCGCGTCGGCGATGCGATGGTGCCCATGCCGCACTTCGGCATCGTGCTCGCGCTGCCCGACTGGCAGGCGCTGGCCGGGCGCCTCGAAGCCGCCGGCACCGAGTTCGTGCTGAAGCCGCAGGTGCGCTTCGAAGGCCAGCCGGGCGAGCAGTGGACGATGTTCTTCTGCGATCCCTTCGGCAACCCGATCGAGGTCAAGGGTTTCCGTTCGCTCGACACGCTCTACGACAAGTGACCCTGCGCCCGCCCGTTCCCGCTCTTCGGGCGCCTCGGGCGGCCGCGTCCCTCCTCGGCCCGGCCGCGATCGCATTGGCCGCGCTGCTGGGTACCCCGACGGTCCATGCGCAGCAGGAGTGCGAGCTCAACGGCCAGCGCGTGAGCCCCGCCGACGGCAACAGCACCGCCGGCAAGACCGGCCTGATGCGCTGCAAGGACCGCGGCACCGGCGAGCTGCAGCGCGAGCAGCAGGTGCAGAACGGCGTCTTCATGGGCCTGGTGCGCTTCTATGAAAAGGGCAAGCTCGCGCGCGAGCACACCATCAACGCCAAGGGCAACATGCACGGCCGCGCGCGCGAGTTCGCGCCCGGCGGCCAGGTGCTGCGCGACGCCACGTACGACGACGGCCAGGAGCGCGGCCTCGTGCGCAGCTTCTACCCTGGCGGCCAGCTGCGGCGCGCCACCTTCTACCCCGACCGCGGCACCGAGCGCGCCATGGTCGAGTTCACCGAGCGCGGCCAGATGTCGATGCTGCTGTTCGAGCAGGTCGGCGACGAGGCGCGCTGCCGCGCCGCGCTGGCCGACGCGTTGCGCGCGCTGCCCGTACCATCGCTGTCCGCTTCCGAACAAAAAACAGGAGATTGATCTCATGGATCGCCGCACCCTTCTCGCCACGCTCGCCTCCGGCGCCGCCGTGGCCGCAGCCCCCTTCGCCCACGCACAGGACTACCCCGCGCAGCTCATCAAGTGGGTCGTGCCGTACCCCGCGGGCGGCGGCACCGACGTGATCGCGCGCGTGCTGGCCGAGGCCATGCGCCAGACGCTGGGCCAGCAGATCGTGGTCGACAACCGCCCCGGCGCGTCGACCAACATCGGCGCCGACCTGGTCGCCAAGAGCAAGCCCGACGGCTACACGGTGCTGTCGGCCGACAACGCCGTGCTGGCCTTCAACGAGCACCTGTTCACCAAGCTGCCGTTCAACCCCGAGAAAGACTTCACCTACATCGGCGCCATCGGCAAGTTCCCGCTCGCGCTGGTCGTGCACCCGGACTTCCCGGCCAAGACCTTCAAGGAGTTCCTGGCCTACGTGAAGGCCAACCCCGGCAAGGTCAACTACGCCTCGCCGGGCAACGGCTCGCCGCACCACCTGGCGATGGAAATGTTCAAGGCGCGCACCGGCACCTTCATCACCCACATCCCGTACCGCGGCGCGGCGCCGGCCATGGCCGACGTGATGGGCGGCCAGGTGCCGTGCATGTTCCTGGACCTGGCCTCGGGCCTGCCGATCATGCAGGGCAACAAGGTGCGCGTGCTGGCCATCGGCTCGGGCGCGCGCAGCAAGCGCCTGCCCGACGTGCCGACGCTGGCCGAAGTGGGCGTGCCCAACACCGAGGTGTTCGCGTTCCAGGGCATCCTCGGCCCGGCCGGCCTGCCCGCCGCGGTGGTGAACAAGCTCAACAGCGACCTGAACAAGGCCTTCAGCACGCCGGCCGTGCAAAAGCGCTTCGACGACTTCGGCATGGAAGCGATGCCCGGCACGCCGGCGCAGTTCGCGGCGCTGTCGCGCGCGGAGTCGAAGCGCTGGGGCCCGATCATCAAGCAGGCCGGCATCAAGCTGGACTGATGCCGCCCAGGGGCGTTCGTCCTAGCGGGCGAACGCTTTTCGCGAGCCGTCTTCGAAGACTTCGTCGTCGCGCTGCAGCTCGCCGTTCTCGTCCCAGCTGCGTTCGCGCGTCACGCGGCCCTTGTCGTCGAAGCTCGACTCGGCCAGCAGCTCGCCCTTTTCATTGAAGCGCTGGTGCGTGCCCACGGGCACCTGCCGGCCACGCCCCGGCGCGAGGTAGCGGCCCTGTGCGGCGCGCTGGCCGCTGTCGTAGAACTCGGTCACGTCGACCGTGCGCTCGCTGCCGGCGCCGCTGTAGACGGCCTTGCTGCGCGGCTGGCCGTTGAGGTGGTAGCTGTCGTCGCTCAGGGGCTCGCCCGCGGCGTTCCAGCGCTGGTCGCGCACCAGCGAGCCGCGGTCGGAGAACTCCTGCTCGCGCTGGCGGATCGACGAGCGCCCGACCAGCAGCCACACGGTTTCGCGCCGCTTCACGCCCTCGGACGAAAAACTGCGCTCCACGCGCCG
>NZ_VCCD02000009.1:0-2001 GCF_006323185.2 Variovorax sp. KBS0712
AGCAGGCGCAGATGCTGACCGAGCTCGAGGAACTGGCGCACCACCACCGACCGCCTGATCAGCTTCGACGACGCGATGCGCGCCCACGCCGCGCGCGAAGACGCCCTGCAGCGCGAAGAAGGCGCCGCCGCGCTGGGCACCAGCGACCTCACGCTCGCGCTGCCCAATGGCACGCAGCTGCTGGCCGGTGCCGCGCTGGCGGTGCGCCCCGGCGACAGCGTGCTGCTGCAAGGCCCTTCGGGCAGCGGCAAGTCGACGCTGTTCCGCGCCTTCGCGGGCATCTGGCCGTTTGCACGCGGCAAGGTGCAGGCCCCGGCCGACGCGGTCTTCATGCCGCAACGCCCCTATCTGCCCGACGGCAAGCTGCGCGAGGCGCTGACCTACCCGCACCCGGCCGCCGGCTTCAGCGACGACCAACTGCGCCAGGCGCTGGTCGATGCGCTGCTGCCCGACCTGGTGAACCGGCTCGACGACAGCGACGCCTGGAGCCAGAAGCTCTCGGGCGGCGAGCAGCAGCGGCTGGCGATCGCACGGGTGTTGTTGAAGAAGCCGGCGTGGCTCTTCGCCGACGAGGTGACCAGCGCGCTCGATGCACCGGCCGAAGCCGTGCTCTACCAGCGGCTGGCCGACACGGTGCGCGCGGGCGGCGGTGCGATGGTGTCGATTGCGCACCGGCCGGCGGTGGGCGATTTCCACGGCCAGCGGTGGACGCTGGTGCCGCAGGACGAAAGCGCAGCCGGCGGCGCGCGCTACCGGCTCGATACCTCTACAGCGGCTCAGGCCGCAGCGACGTAACGCTCCCAGCCCTTCTTGCGCAGATCGCAGGCCGGGCATTCGCCGCAGCCGTAGCCCCAGGCCTGGCGGTGTTCGCGGTCGCCGAGGTAGCAGGTGTGGGTTTCTTCCACGATCAGGTCGACCAGCGGCTGGCCGCCAAGGCGGTGGGCCAGCGCCCAGGTCTCGGCCTTGTCGATCCACATGAGCGGCGTCTCGATGACGAGGCGGCGCTCCAGGCCGAGCGACAGCGCCAGCTGCATGGCCTTCATGGTGTCGTCGCGGCAGTCGGGGTAGCCCGAGAAGTCGGTTTCGCACACGCCGGTGACGATCACCTGCAGCCCGCGCCGGTAGGCCAGCGCGCCCGCCAGCGTGAGGAACAGCAGGTTGCGCCCCGGCACGAAGGTGTTGGGCAGGCCGTCGGCCTGCATGGCGAAAGCGACTTCTTCGGTGAGCGACGAGCCGCCGAGCTGCGCCAGCGCGGCCAGCGTGAGCACGTGGTCTTCGCCCAGGCGCGGCGCCCATTCGGGAAAGCGCTCGCGGATCTTGGCGAGCACGGTGCCGCGCACGTCGAGTTCGACGCGGTGGCGCTGGCCGTAGTCGAAGCCCAGGGTTTCGACGCGCTGGTACTTGGACAGGGCCTCGGCCAGGCAGGTGGCCGAGTCCTGGCCGCCGGAGAAGAGAACTAGGGCGGTGGTGTGCAGGGGCATGTCCGTCAACGGCGGGGCCGTTGTAGTGCAAATGCGCGATTTTCGCAGCCGATCGATGCTGCGGGCCGCCCTGTTCTGCGCTGCTTCTAGAGAAAGCGCTCCAGCAGCTTGCGCGACGCGCGATCCAGCGCCTTCGCGTCGGGAATGCGGAACTGCACGCCGTGCGCGCTCGCGATGAGCAGCGCGCCGCCCTCGAGCCGGCGGATGTCTTCCTCGGCCTTGAGCACGAAGCTGGTGTCGCCGCGGTCGGTGCTCACGGTCCAGGTGCTGGGCACGCCGAAGCTGGACACGCCGTGCAGCTTCAGCAAGGTGGGCGCGAAGTCGCGCACCGCGAGCTCTTCGGTCAGCAGCGCCTGGGTGGGCGCGGGCAGCTGGTCGACGCGGTCGACCCACACGAGTTCGCGGCCTTCGCTGCCGACGAGCGACACGCCCTCGTTGGGCGCGCTCAGCGGAAAGGCGCGCACGGGCGTCACGCCCACGTGGTGCTCGCCCTGTGCGTCGGTCAGCACGAGGCGCCCGA